>JBBCJQ010000003.1:0-718346 GCA_037190885.1 Chitinophagaceae bacterium | reverse complement strand
AGGGGATTTCTTCGTTACACTTTTTGTCGAAAAAATATCTTCTTTTTTCAGTAGTAACGGGGGCTCTAGGTTGTTTTTCCTTCAACAAATTTCTGGGGGGATTTTATTATGCTCTTTTGAACAGCCTACCTTATAGGTTTAATCCAGGCTGAAATCAAACTGGTCGTACGATTCGGTTCTCCATGCCAGGTGTTGTGTGGAGGGCGATATCGCAAAAAACGGGGAAAAGGTCTTCACTTTCACGGTGCGTCCATCCGGTAAAAATTCCAGTATGCGCAACCAGCCGTCTCCTCCGTTGCCATGCCATCCGCCACCCATGGCCTGTGCATTGAATACCATTTGACTTACTTTTTTCCCGGCAGTATTTTTGTCTGCTCTGAAACCTACATGTCCACGGGCATCATCAGGAACACCTATGTGCCCGGAAAGTACCAGTTGGAAATTGGAAGAAGGCTGCACCAGCTTTTGCCAGATGGCTTCGCCGTAATTACCATCTTCCACGGGGTAATTTTCTTTGACGATCCGTTCGTTTTTTGAATTGAGGTAAGAATGCGTAAGCACCACCAGTGTATGGTTTTTGTATTTCTCATCGCTGCTTACTTTTTTCGCCCAGGCCAACACCGTATCACGCGGGGCAAACTCCAGCGTAAAGAACAGGAACTGCCGCCCGGTAGGTGATACAAACTCGTAGCTGGCATTTTCCAGCGTGGGGATGCCTTCTGCATTCAGCGTCACTTCGCGCACCATCTTCTGCGTGAGTGGATTTTTGTCCACCGGGAAATACTGGTTGTAGTTTGAGCGCCGGACACTGATATTCGAGTAACCGTAGTCGTGGTTGCCTGCCGCCAGCAGGTAGGGTACCTTGCTATCCAGCTTGTTGAAAGAACGGGAAACGGATTCCCATTGCCTTTTACTGGGCTGGTCGCCGTTGATACCGTTCGGGTTGATCATTTCATTTTGTTCTACCAGGTCGCCGGTGCAGATGACCAGCTTGATATTCAAGGCAGGGATGTTTTCTTCGATCCAGGCTGTCATCAGGTCGAATATCGGCTGGTTGCGCCCGAATTTCTGGTAGGTTTGCGGATCCGGCAGCATGATCATGCTCCAGGACTGCTTATCCGACAGGGCAGGAGGCGTATAAGCAGCCTGCTGACCAAAAGAAGCCGTCTGCAGGAGCAGCAGCAGGGCGAGTACGAGCAATCGGGCAGTTTTCTTCATAATGTATCGTTGTTGGAGTGACAAATATATCATCATTACCGTATTTACCCATTGTCAATCCCAGGGCTTTATTTGCGAAAATCTGAAATACGCCCTGTTCTTACACCGCCCTGCCTTATTTTTGCAGCCCATAAAGAAAAAATATGTCTATAGCTGCTGTTATCCAGGGTCATGTTGTGCAGGCGTTGAATGAGCTGTTCCAACAGTCTTTTTCCGGGAAAGAATTCCAGATCAATAAGACCAAGCCGGAATTTGAAGGTGATTATACGGTGGTGATGTTCGGGTTGCTGAAGCCCCTTAAACAGTCACCGGACGGGTTGGGTAAGCTGCTGGGCGATCACCTGCTGCAGCAGCACGGCCATGTTTTTACGGCATATAACATCATCAAAGGGTTCCTGAACCTCACAGTTTCGGATAGCTATTGGATGGATGTGCTGACGGATAACTATAATAACCCGGATTTCGGTAAACGGGAAAAGAACGGGAAGTCTGTTGTTGTTGAATATGCTTCTCCCAATACCAATAAGCCGTTGCACCTTGGACATCTCCGGAATATATTCCTGGGTTGGAGCATCTCCGAAATACTGGAAGCCGCAGGGTATACCATCCATAAAACCTGTATCGCCAACGACAGGGGCATCCATATCTGCAAGAGCATGGTAGCCTGGAAACATTTTGCTAATGGCGCTACACCGCAGAGTACGGGCACCAAGGGTGACCACCTGGTAGGTGATTACTACGTGATGTTTGGCAATGAATTAAAGAAGCAGGTAGCAGAGCTGGTGGCAGGTGGAATGAGTAAAGACGACGCGGAGAAAAATGCCCCTATTATGAAGGAAGCCCAGCAGATGCTGGTAGACTGGGAAGCCGGCAAGCCGGATGTAATAGAGCTGTGGAAGGAGATGAACAGTTGGGTATATGCCGGATTTGACGTGACATATAAAAGGGTAGGGGTTTCGTTTGATAAAATGTATTATGAAAGCGATACTTACCTGCTGGGAAAAAAGCTGGTAGCCGAAGGGTTGGAGAAAGGGGTTTTTTATAAAAAAGACGACAACAGCGTTTGGGTAGACCTTACCGCCGACGGACTGGATGAAAAGATCGTACAGCGTAAAGACGGAACGGCGGTGTATATCACGCAGGATATCGGCCTGGCGATACAGAAATATGATGAATACAAATACGATAGCAGCATATACGTGGTAGGGGATGAGCAGAACTATCATTTCAAGGTATTGAAGCTGATCTGTGAAAAGCTTGGGCTTCCCTCATCGGAAGGTATATACCACCTGAGCTATGGCATGGTGGAGCTGCCGACCGGCCGTATGAAAACCCGGGAAGGTACCGTGGTGGATGCCGATGATATCATGGATGAGATGATCAACGTCGCCAGGCAAAAAACAGAAGAGCTGGGAAAAGTGACCGGTTTTACCGGGGAAGAACTGCTGACACTTTACAATACTATAGGACTCGGCGCTCTGAAATTTTTCATACTACGGGTAGATCCCAAAAAACGGATGATATTCAACCCCGAAGAAAGCATCGACTTTCACGGCTTCACCGCATCTTTTGTGCAGTTCTCTCATGCGCGGGCCAAAGCGATATTGCGAAATGAAGGCGTAAATGACAGCTATGCTTTTAGCGGGCCGTTCAGCCTGCTGCCGTTGGAAAAAGAGCTGCTGATACTATTGGAACAGTACCCATCCATCATTGAACAGGCTGCTGCGGAATATAACCCTTCTGCAGTTATCAATTACTGTTATGAGCTGGCCCGTACCTTCAACTCCTTTGTAACGGAGCACCGGGTGCTGAAAGCGGAATCGGAAGACAAAAAGCAGTTGCGGCTGCGTTTGTGCCGGATGACTTCCGGTGTGATCGCATCGGGAATGAAGCTAACGGGCATAGACGTGCCCGAGCGGATGTAGAAGGCGTCGGCATACTTAATACCTGAAACAATTAGTTTTTATAGTAACCCTGCCCGACTATGTCGTTCAGGTGGGCATTAAGAGTTGAGAAAATTAAGCAAAAGCCTTAATGTACCTTAACTTCTTAATGCCGCGCCCGACTGAACATCGTTCAGGCGGGGTTTCGAGCAGGCATTTCCGGTCAGCATACCCCTTATTTTTTGTTTGCACTCCTTTCAAAGAACCGGTGCATGAACAGCAACTGGTATTCCACAGCGTTTTGCCAGTATTCCCAGTTATGTACACCGGGCCGGGTGATATAATCATGCGGGATGTTGCGGTACACCAGTTCTTCGTGCAGCTTTTCGTTGACCGCATAGAAAAAATCGCCGGTACCGCAGTCTATGATAAGCGCCGGGCGATTGGTTCCCAGCAGGTGCAGCATATTGATCACTGTGTTTTTCTCCCAGCGATCCGGTGCAGCGTCATAGGCGCCCAGTCTTTTGGCCATATCCCAGTTATTTGGAAAGGGCCGGATATCCACGCCGCCGCTCATGCTTCCGGCAGCGCCGAATACATCCTGGTGGCGGATAGCCAGGTAGAGCGCACCATGACCACCCATACTCAGTCCGGTTATGGCCCTGCCTTTATTCGATCGGATGGTCTTGTATTGCTGGTCTACCCATTGCACCAGCTCTTTGGCAACATAGGTTTCGTATTGAAACGATGGGTCTTCAGGGCTGTCCCAGTACCAACTGCTGAAGCCGCCATCAGGACATACGATCATGATCTGATAGCGGTCGGCGGCTTTGGCGATTTCCGGTGCTTTTGTTATCCAGTCTGCATAGTTACCGCTATACCCATGCAACAGGTATACGACCGGCAGCTCTTTTGCCTGTGCATAATTATCCGGGCGGATGACAACGGCTTTAATATTCTTTTTCATAGAGGCGCTGTAGGTTTGAACGGTGTCGGTGATGGCTGCATGTAATGAGAGTCCTGCAACCAGGAAAACCAATAGCGGGATGAATTTCTTATGCATAAGTGTGTATTAAAACCCGAATTTACTGCGATCCCGCCGTTATACGATCCTGAATGAATAGAAAGTTATGAGCCCCCGTCATTGCGCGCCGCGCGAATCATCCTTGGCGACGGATAACCCTTGCGGCAAAGCAGTCCCCACCCGTCGCCGTCACTGCGCGCCGCGGCAGTGATCACCTGATGACGGATGACCCTTGCGGCAAAGCAGTCCCAGAGAGTGACCACACCTTGTAACACCCCCGTAGCAATTCTGTGCCAGTGCGCATCCATAGGGATTGCTTCACCCGTCCTCAGTTCCGTCACTGCGCGCCGCGCGAATCATCCATTGGCGATGGATAACCCTTGCGGCAAAGCAGTCCCAGAGAGTGACCATGCTTCGTAATTACCACCCCGGCAATTCTGCACGAGGTGGGCATACGTAGGGATTGCTTCACCGGTCTTCAGTTCCGTCACTGCGCGCCGCGATGATCATCCGTTGGTGACGGATAACCCTTGCGGCAAAGCAGTCCCTGAGAGTGACCACGCCTTGTAACACCCCCGCAGCAATTCTGTGCTAGTGAGCATCCATAGGGATTGCTTCACCCGCCGCCGCAGTCTTTTAGTTCAGGTTCGCATGAGGGCGGGTTCGCAATGACGGAGTCACCTTACTTCATAGATATACATATGGGATCGGTTATCCTCCGGGATAAAATACAAAAGCGCGCCGTGTTGGGTGGTTTCGGCAAAAAACGGGTTGTTGTTCAGCGGGGTATGGTTACCCACCCATACAGGCACCGGGGTTTCCCACAGGGAACTGTAGTCCGACAGCCGGATGGCCTGCAAGCCACCCAATTTAAACCGGGTACCACCAGAGGTGTAGCCACGTAATCCCGAGCACAACATGATGTCATCACCTATATACTGGCAATCCTGGTAGCGGATAAAATGATGCGGGTTCTTTTGCTTGTCTATAAGCTGTAACGACTGGCGCTTTTCCAGCCATTTCCATCGGTAATAATGTTCCGCATCCCAGTTCATACCGATCAATTCCTTTGTTTGCCTGTTGAAGGCTACAGCGCCGATGGCATCATTACAATCTGCTGCCTTTACCGCGGTCATTTTTTCCGGATCCACCCTGTACAGCACGGAACGGCCGTATGGACGGTATTCACAAACCGGTACCCAGATATCCTTTCCGTCAAAATCAATACCACCGGGGTGATACATATCAGCTTCCCCCAATTGTAGCTGTGCTACCAGTTGGCCGGCACTGTCAAATTTAAACAGGTGTCCCGTGCCGTCGCCGGTATCGCGGTCATACCCGTTGATCAGTTGTCCATAGGCGCGTGGCCAGGTGCGTACTTCCACCGAGCTGAGATAAAAGTAATCGCCGATCTTCAGTAAGCCCTGGGTATGATGGGTGTCAAACCGGAGCAGTACGGTATCTTTCGGCAGCCATTTGCCTGCATCCGGCTGCTTCATCAGGGTTTGTACGAGGGGAGGGGGCTGTATGCCGTTTTTTTGCTGGGCAAAAGAGCGCAGGCTTTGACAACACAGCACGACGAATAAAAGATATATACAGTATTTCATTTCTGTCCGGAAAGACCAAATATATCACATTCCTGATTTGGCTTTATATTTACGGCTCAAATTTTACCAGCATGGAAGAAGCAAAACCCCTGACAGCCGTATCTGCATTTCATACCACATTTAAACACCCCATCGTAAAGGAACCTGCCATACCTTCTCCAAAAAGAAGCGCCTTGCGGGTGTCGCTGATCGCCGAAGAGCTGAAAGAGCTGCAGGAAGCGATCGACAACCGGGATATAGTGGAAGTGGCAGACGCGCTATGCGATATTCAATATGTATTGGCCGGCGCTATCCTGGAATTCGGACTGGCGGATAAATTCAAAGCATTGTTTGACGAGGTGCAGCGGAGCAATATGAGCAAGGCCTGTAAAACAGTAGAGGAAGCGGAGCAAACCGTGGCACACTATACAGCGCTTAACCAACCCTGTTATTATGAGAGGGAAGGGGACCTGTACCTGGTTTTCCGTAAGGAAGATAATAAGACATTAAAATCCGTGAATTATTCACCGGCAGACCTGAAGAAAATACTTAAAGGCTAAGATATCCGTCAATAAGCGTGCACAATCAATTCTTTTCGTAATTTCCGCCTATCAAAACAGCATATGAAGAAGTATTTACTACTATTTGTTCTTTCGGGAGTATTCGTACAGGAAACAACTGCGCAAAAGCTGCATGAGCAGGCCGCCAAACAGGCAACGGCCCTGCTGCCCGACCTCATTAAGTGGCGCAGGCACCTGCATCAGTACCCGGAACTCTCGAACCGGGAATTCAAAACAGCAGAATACGTGGCGGCGCACCTGCGCAGCCTGGGACTGAAAGTAACCACCGGTGTTGCCAAGACCGGTGTGGTCGGCATTCTGAAAGGAGGGAAGCCGGGACCGGTCATTGCCCTCAGGGCAGATATGGACGGACTGCCGGTAAAAGAGCGGGTAGACATCCCTTTTGCTTCCAAAGAAGTGTCCGAGTACCTGGGCAATGAGGTACCGGTGATGCATGCCTGCGGACACGATACGCATGTGGCTATCCTGATGGGCACCGCCTCCGTGCTGAGTAGTATGAAAAAAGATATCAGCGGTACTGTGAAGTTCATTTTTCAACCGGCGGAAGAAGGTCCTCCCGGCGATGAAGAAGGCGGAGCGCCCCTGATGATCAAAGAAGGGGTAATGGATAACCCAAAGGTGGATGCCATTTTCGGACTGCACATCAACTCACAAACACCCATCGGTACCATCAAATACAAATCCGGGGCAGAGATGGCGGCGAGCGACTGGTTTACCATCAGGGTAAAAGGTAAGCAGTCGCATGGCTCACAGCCCTGGGGTGGTATAGACCCCATTGTAGTAGCTGCACAGGTAATACAGGGGTTGCAAACCATTGTCAGCCGACAGCAAAATCTTACCAAGGCCCCTGTAGTGATCTCGGTAGGTAAGATCAACTCAGGCGTACGCAGCAATATCATACCGGAAGAGCTGATCATGGAGGGAACCATCCGGACCCTGGACAGTGATATGCAAAAAGATGTGCATGCCCGTATTCATACAACCGTAGACAATATTGTAGCTGCCAGCGGCGCCACCGCAGAAGTAGTGATAGATACCAAAACCAAAGTTACCTATAACGACCCGGAACTGGTAAAGCTGAGTCTGTCTTCGCTGGAAAAGGCAGTAGGTAAGGAAAACGTGCACGAAACGGAGTGGACAACAGGCGCTGAAGATTTTTCTTTTTTTGGTGATAAGGCGCCGGCTTTCTTTTTCTTTCTGGGCGGTATGCCCAAAGAGGGTGATCCTAAAAAAGCAGCTCCGCACCATACACCGGATTTTTTTATAGATGACAGTATGCTGGATGCAGGTGTAAAGGCTTTTTGTAATATTGTGCTGGATTATCCCGTAGTGAGAAAAACATCAAAATAGATATTTCGTAACGATATAACTTTTAATCCATAAGATATACCCGGTACCCGTCATATGTTTGCATCCCGGAAACGATAACTCACTCAATTTATTGACTACCATATGGTTGTATCGTTTTTTACATCGGTTGATGTATGATAATTTTGACGGCCGCATTTAACAATTTAAGCGTTAATTTTGCCGTCTGCCTAAACGTAGCATATGCCCCAATTTAAACAAAGACAGTTCATAGAATTTGAAAAACCGATCAAGGAGCTTTTTGACCAGGCAGCCCAATTGAAGGAGCTGGCTGAAAAAAATCCGAAGCTCGACTATACAGATGCTATCAGGCAAATAGAAGATGCCATTGTAGAAAAGAGAAAAGAGATCACGCAAAATCTTACGCCCTGGCAACAGGTACAGCTCAGCCGTCACCCTGACCGGCCCTATACGAATGCATACATAAAGCGGATACTGACCGACTATATAGAGTTGTTCGGCGACAGGAATGTGAAAGATGATAAGGCGATCGTAGGCGGGTTTGGACTACTGGATGGAGAAACCGTAATGGTTATCGGGCACCAGAAAGGTATCAATACCAAAATGCGCCAGTTGAGGAACTTCGGGATGGCCAACCCCGAGGGATATCGCAAAGCGCTGCGGTTGATGCGCCTGGCCGAAAAATTCAACAAGCCTATTATCACCCTCATCGATACACCCGGCGCTTTCCCGGGAGCCGAAGCGGAAGAGCGCGGCCAGGGAGAAGCCATTGCCCGGAATATATTTGAAATGATGCGCCTGCGCGTGCCCGTTATATGTATCATCATAGGAGAGGGAGCCAGCGGCGGCGCCCTGGGTATAGGTGTCGGCGACAGGGTGCTGATGCTGGAGAATACCTGGTATACGGTGATCTCGCCGGAGAATTGCAGCTCCATACTGTGGCGTAGCTGGGAAAAGAAAGAAGTGGCGGCTGAACAACTGAAGCTGACTTCTAAAGACATGAAGTCTTTTGGACTGGTGGATGAAATTGTGCCGGAGCCCCGCGGTGGTGCGCACTGGAATTACGAGGAAGCATCTGCCTATCTCAAAGAACATATCGTCCGGTTGCTTAAGGAACTCAAGCCGATCGACCCGGATGTGCGGATACAGCAGCGCATCGAAAAATACAGCAGGATGGGCTTCTGGTCAGAATAATGTTTTACCGATACAATAGTTTACCTTTACTCTCTAATTTCAATGTAGAATAATGTCACTACGACCTCAGCTAAGCGGAACAGGTGTCGCCATTGTTACTCCTTTTCAGCCTGACTTCAGTATAGATTATACAGCGCTGGAAAAAATGATCAACCATATTATAGAAAATGGTGTGGAATTTATTGTTACCCTCGGTACCACCGGGGAAACACCGGCATTAAGTAAGGAAGAAAAAAAGCAGGTAGCTGAATTTACCTACGAAAAAGTGAACGGCAGGGTACCCGTTGTGGTGGGTATCGGTGGCAATAACACGGCCGAGATCGTAAAAGAGCTTCAGCGTTTTCCGCTCAACCCGGCCGTAGCGGTATTGAGCGTCAGTCCTTATTACAGTAAGCCGTCGCAGGAGGGCTTATATGAACACTACCGGGCGCTGGCGGATGCATCTCCCAGGCCGGTATTGCTGTATAATGTACCGTCCAGAACAGGCCGCAACCTGACGGCTGAAACCACCCTGCGTTTGTCTGAGCACGAAAACATTGCAGGTATAAAAGAAGCCGCCGGCGACATGGCGCAGGCCATGGAAGTCCTGAAGCACCGCCCGGCAGATTTTTTATTTACAAGCGGGGACGACCTGCTGGGTCTGCCGCTGATCGCCTGTGGCGGCGACGGCGTTATCAGCGTGATCGCCAACTGTATGCCGGCTTCATTCTCCAACCTGGTGCGGTTATCGCTGGAGAACAGGTTTCCCGAAGCCAGGGAAATAAACAACAGCCTGCTGGAAGTATATGAATTACTGTTCGTTGAAAATAACCCGGCAGGTGTAAAGTCATTCCTCAGCCATATGGGGCTTATCCAAAATGTATTAAGACTTCCGGTAACGCCTGTCAGTGTGGCGCTGCATAATAAGATAGGGCAATTGCTGAAAAAGCAATTGGTTTCCTAACTGTAAGACCGTAAAATGGTAAGACCGTAAGATGGCAAGACTGTAAGAAGGACTGTTAGCCGGTGACAAAAAAATTTCCCGCAGATCTTGCGGATCTTTGCAGCACTAACTTAATAGATCTGCGCTTATCCTCCTTCGGCGGACAAGTCTGCGGGAAAACCGTTATTTATTGAATATTCCTTTGATGGTATCCATCAATCCGCCACCGCCACCTTTTCCGCCCGACAGGAGCAGCATAATATCCTGCAGGTCGGTATCGCCGTCACCATCCAGGTCAAGGGCGCCGTTCTGCACCTTGCTCAGCAGACTTTGTATATTGAACCCGGAAGTTTTGCCGCCGGAAAAATTATTAAAGAGATCCTGTATATTGAAAGCGCTGTCATTGGGGTCGTTGGTTCTCTTTACCAGGCTGCCCAGGACCGCGGGGATCAGGCTGCCGGCAACGCCGTTGGCAGCATTGTTGTCCAGCCCGAATTTACCCATCAGGCTCTGCACCAGGTTACCCGAGAATTGTTGCGAAAGATTGTTTTGTGCAGTTCCCTGGCCGGAGAATAGTTTCAGCACATCATTGATGTTGCCCTGCGAAAGCAGGTTTTCAAATCCGCCCTGGATGGAGTTGGCAGCTTCGTTAACCACTTCATCCTTCCGGTTGTCAGGGATAGCGCTGTTTTTCAGGATGGCGTCCCCGGCTTGTTCCTTTACAAGGTTCAAAAGACTGTCTAGCATAGTTTACGTTTTGTGTTCTAAGGTAGGTTTTTTAGCTGAAGGACGGCGTCATTTTCTTGCCAGCCGGTTTTCCGGAAGCTTTATCACCAGGGTGGTATGGAAAGCCGTCGGTTTGGGGAATAAAGGATACGACTGAGGGTGAACGGGTTGCGGGATTTATTATTTAACATAATTAAAAACAGAGTTGTAGAGAATTAGACAACAAAAAGGGTGATATCAAAAAAAGTAAAGTATATTTGTCTTTTAGATAAACTAAATTTACATTTGGACAACTAAACTTACTATGATATGCGTAAGATGTTTAAGTCTCTGGGTGTATTATTTGCACTCGCCGGTATTGTTATATTTTTTATTGACGAGTCCAAAGGCTCTGAGATACCTTTGTTGGTAGGGCTGGTTATGATATTTGTAAGTAAAGAAAAAATCGAAGATGAACGTGTAAAACTTTTAAAATCTTCATCTGCATATATTGCACTAATTGCCGGGTACGGATTCAAACTGATTAGTACGAATCTTTATGAACATCAGGCACTTTCGTTCCAGCTGATCGATATCAATCACTTCCTTATACTAGTATTTGCTTTGGCCATCTGTATTTACTATTTACGATTATACCTTTCTTGGAAATAACCACTTGGAAATGAAAAATTCCCTCAAAGTCGAACGCGCAAAAAAAAATATAACACAAGCCGAATTGGCGGATAAAGTAGGTGTTTCAAGGCAAACCATCAACTCTATCGAGATTGGAAAGTTTGTCCCATCAACACTACTCGCTTTAAAAATTGCCTTCGTGTTCCAGACAACGGTCGACGAAATATTTACTTTGGTAGAGACAGATTGGATTTAGCTGCTATGGAGCGTTAAATATCTGTCAACTATCCAAAACTAACGAAGAACTTAGTTTAATAACGCCGTTTTTCACCTATTTGTAAGAAAAACCTCGGGATCAGCAATTGCCTGGTACCATCTTTCCATAAATGAGAATCCGCGTAAAAAGTAAAGCTTCCAGGAGCGTCACACCTGGACTAAAATTATGGAAACACAATTGATCAACCAGCTGACCGCTGCCGGGTTTCGGGGTCGAATATGACGAGCTGAATGATGAATACGATATTGACATCTCTACAAGGGAAGACAATCGATACATCGGTGATTTTCTTGAAAGCATTGGGTTTCAGCTTCCAATTTGAACGGGGTGGGGAGTAAGCAAGAAATAAAAAAAATAAGTGAGCTGTCCTTGTACTTTTCTATGAATGTTCAATGCTCCGGCTGACACCTCTTGTTCTGCGTTTTATTATTTAACATAATATAAATTATAGGACAAAATAGATCAACCGTGAAGGGAATGAAGCTTGCACATGGATGACTTTTGAATTAACTTTAAAATAAGCTGATTGATCGGGCTAATCAGAAAATTGAAAAATCCATGAATAAGAACAAAGCCGGAAATACCAGGGACTTTGACGAGCTATTAGACATCAAGTATGGGAAGATCGGCACAGACAAACGTGATGAATTTGAGGAAAAAGCACAGTATTATGTAATCAGTGAAATGCTCAAAGAAGCCCGGAAAGAAGCAAATATGACACAGGAACAATTGGCTGAAAAAGTTGGAACCAGGAAGAGCTATATTTCTCGGCTGGAGAATGGAAAATGCGATATCCAGCTTTCCACGCTTTACAGGATCTTTGAATTCGGTCTTGGAAAAAAGGTTAACCTGCTGATCGGATAACAAAATGTTTTCCTATCAGGAAGTTTTGTTACCTTACTGAAAATGACAAACAGTAATGAAAACATACAGTTTAGAAGAGTTAACCGATAAATATATCGGCAAAAAAGGCACAAAAAAACGTAACCAATTTGAATATGAGCTTCGTCTTGACCTATTAGAGCAAGCAATTGAGAAAGTCCCGCGGGAACGAAAATTAAGCGTTAAAAAGGTATAGCACTACTTTGAAGTCATAAAAATCCGCATTTGACAATTCACACAACATATTCCATTCTCCGCGACAAACAGAAGCTGAAATACTTATTGGGCTCCTGCCTGGCGCTGCTGGTGGTAGCGAACATAACCCTGGACTATTTGTTTACGGTATTCCGGGGCAGCGCTTTTTATTTGTCCGAATCCCTGCTGTTCAGTTCATACTGGGTAATATACCTTCCCCTGTTGCCCTTGCTTTTACAGTGCACACAAAGAATGGAAAAGCCCGGGCTGAAATTAGCGCTCGCCGGTGCCGCAGTCGCCGTGCACCTGCTTATGTATCCGGCATTGGTCGGCTTGTTATCGGCCATGTTCTATGACCATACTTTTTCTTACCGGCAGACCTTCCATTTCGGGCTGTCGGCTTATTGCATAAAATCAGTGCTCATTTACGGATTTTCTTTGCTGGCTTTCAACTTCCTGAATAAAAGGGATAATCCCTCACCGGTCATCAGCGAAAGCAAAGAAAAAACCCCACCGAAAAGCATTCTTCATTCCATTGTGGTTACAGACCACAACAATATAAGATCGGTACTGGCTGTAAATGATATCTCTTATATTTCCGCCAACCCGCCCTATGTCAGCATCCATCATCTTTCAAAAAAATACCTGCACAACGAAACTTTACGATCGCTGGCAGACCGGTTGGACGAAAGACAGTTTGTACGCATTCACAGATCCCATATCGTCAACCTGCAAAAGATCATTTCTTATCAATCCCGTCAAAACGGGGATTACGATATCACCCTTTTCGATGGCGCTGTTGTAAGGGTAAGCCGCAACTACGCCAAAGATTTCAAGTCTAAGCTGGAACAGTATACTCAGCCTGGTGCAGAATAAACTCGCCTTACTACATTCCATTTGAAAATCAGCCATATTCACGCGCAACTTTGCCGTAAAACCCGGAACGATGAAAAATCTGGTGGCCTGCAAACTTATTTTCCCGTGCCTGTTGTGGATGAGTTGCCACGGACAAAACCAAAACACTACCCCCGGTAGCAATACGCCATTGGTGGGCGGTGGTTGCGATGGCTGCGAACTGATGTATATCGGTATGCCGGAAAATATCCCCTCCGAGGATACAAGTCCGGGCTGGAACGAAAAAGGGCAAAAGCTGGTGGTTACCGGAACCGTTTTTCACCCGGATGGGAAAACGCCGGCGACAGATGTCATTATTTATTATTGGCAAACCGATAATAATGGCTATTACTCACCCAAACCGGAAATGGACGAACGGGCAAAGCGCCACGGGCATATCCGCGGGTGGGTGAAAACGGACGCAAGCGGGCAATACACGATCAAAACCATCCGGCCTGCCCCCTACCCGGATGATGTGTTGCCGGCGCATATTCATTTGTCCGTTAAAGAGCCGGATGTAGCGAATGAATATTATACCGATGAGATCAATTTTGACGATGACAAGCTGCTGATCCCCCATTTCAAAAAATACCCGCAGGAAAACCGGGGCGGAAGCGGCGTGGTAAGGGTATTGCTCAAAGACAGCCTGCAGATAGCCGAACACGATATTATCCTGGGACTGAACATTCCCAACTATCCCAAAAAAGTAGAAGCAACAAAACAATCCGGTTTGTTTATCGGCGAAGACCAGCCCTCCTTTATGCCCTTTCATGCATTCGGTCCGGATAAAGGCACGCAAACCTGTCCCGTGTGCAAATACGGCCGTTACCACGGTATCATTTATTTTGTGGGAAATAATCAGGACTGGGCAGGTATAAAAAGCTGGCTGCAGTTCCTGGAACAGGAAAGCGAAAAGCGAAGGAAATACCTGAAAGTGTACTTTGTATATGGCAACGACGAAAATTATCAGGGGAAGGAACGGCGGGCGCAATTGGAAAATCTGGGAACCGAGCTCAAACTAAAAAATACAGCATTGACCTTTGTGCCTTCCTTCTCCGACAAAACAACAGAGGCTCATTTAAACAAAATAAACCCGGATGCGGAAAACACTTTTATCATTTACCGGCACAGGCGCATTGTAGATAAATACATTGACCTGCAACCCACAGCAGAAAATTTCAGGATGATCACTCACTCCCTGGATAGAACACAGGGGGCGTTTTTTGATTTGCCGGAGCCGGTGCACGAATAAAGCGGGTGCGGCTATAAGATCCCCCTTTTTATTGCCATCGCTATCAGCATAGCTGTATTGGTTGCCTTAAATTTTTCGATCAGGCTTTTGCGGTGGGTATTTACGGTGGGCACGCTGATAAAAAGTTGCGCTGCTATCTCGGCATTGGTAAGTCCTTCCGCAATAAGCTGCAGCACTTCTTTCTCCCGCCGGGTGATGACAGGCGCGTCGCTGCCTGTTTCCCGGAGTGATTGTGCTGCTTCAAAACTCAGAAACGTTTTGCCCATTCTTACGGTGGTAATGGCTGTAAGAAGCTCTTCCTTCGTGGCGTTTTTCAGCACATAGCCCGAAGCGCCGTTGTCCATCATATTGCGGATAACAGGCCGCTGGTTGAATGTACTGAGACCCAGTATGGCAACAGCAGGATACAATGCCTTCACTTCTTTACAGAGGTCGATGCCGGTCTTGTCAGGAAGGTTGATGTCCATCAGGATGACATCGGGCTCCTGGCGTTTCAGGAAAGCAAGACAGGATGCAGCATTCATGGCATGTCCCATCCACTCTATACCCCTTTCGTCCTGCAGCAGCGAACGGATACCTTCTATTACCATGTAATGGTCGTCAACTATGAAAAGCTTTGTTGTCATTTTTCTATGTTCAGCCACGGGGCACAGCGTTTGCTTCGTGGCCCGATCCTCTCAGCGCCTTTACAGATCATAACCCGATCTCGATCAAAACCGAAGTACCTTTGCCGGGTTCAGACTGAAGATCCAGTTTCCCCTGCAGGAAGTCAACCCGGTTTTGAATATTGCTCCACCCTATGCCACCCTGTTGTTTCAGCAATGCGGTGTCAAATCCTTTTCCGTCGTCTTCTACCGTAACAACAAGCAGGTTTTCCTGTTGCGCTGCATGTACCTGCACCAGCACATGTGTGGCTGCAGCATGTTTGATGGCATTGTTCACCAGTTCCTGTACAATGCGGTACACCGTCACAGCAGTGGTCTGTTCTATGCCGGCATTCTCCATACCAATCGATTGATAGCTGGTGCGGATAGCGCCGCTGCTGTTAACCTCGCTGCAAAATTCCTTTAAGGCCGCATCCAGCCCATACCGTACCAGTATTTCAGGCATCATGTTGTGTGCTACACGGCGCATTTCCCTGATAGAGCTGTCGAGCATATCGAGGCTGCGCTCAAAAGCCTGTGCATTTTCAGGCGTAAGAATGAGATTGTCTTTCATATGCTGAAATGAGTATTTAATGCCGCTTAGCATACCACCGAGCCCGTCGTGCAGGTCTTTGGCCAGCCGGGTACGCTCCTGCTCCTCCCCTTTCAGGATGGCTTCGGTAGCGGCTAGTTGTTTTTCGGTTTCTAATTCATCTATTTTTGCCTGTTGCAATCGCTGGCGGTGTTTGTAGTTGCGGTAGCCAAGCAATAAGATCAGCGCCAATGCCGCAGTTCCTCCAATAAGAAAATAATTGAGGATATTTTTTTGTTGGAGCTGTGCCTGTTGCAATGCTATCTGTGCTTCCTTTTTTTCTGTTTCAAACTGTTTTTCTAAAAGCAAGATTTTGTTTTGGATTTCTTCTCCCATGAGACTGTCCGCTAACACCTCTGCCTCCGAATCCATCCGGTAGGACTCCTCATACCGGTGCATGGCCAGTAAAACAGCCCCCAGGGTTTTCAAACCAGAGGCATGCTCCTTCCTAAAGCCGCCTTTTCCGGTAATATCCAATGCTCGGGAGATATATTTATGGGCGGCATCCAGATCGTTCTTGAATACATAGTAATTCGCCAGTCCCCGGTAAGCGATGGCTTCACTTTCCGGAGTATCCAATTCACGGCTAAGTGCTGCAACTTTCTCTGAATAAGGCTTTATACTGTCTACCTGAAGCATATTCTGATAAATATTGCTTATGTTCAGCAATATGGTCTTTTCGTGTTCCTTATAGTTGATCCCCCGGGCCAGTTCCAATGCTTCCTTTAAATAAGCCAGGGCGGTATCATGCTGATTCAGTCGTTCATACACGTTTGCCGCGTTTGAGAGAGCGGCGCTCAAACTCGCTGGGTCGTTGGCATTGCGCAGCACCGCTATGGCCTGTTCACCATAAACCAATGCTTTATCGTGCTGGCGCAGTTCCATATAGGTCACCTGGAGCAAATCGGCCAGCCGGGCTATCAAAACTTCATCGCCTGCGGCTTCAAAATTTTTCAGGGCTACCTGGTAATAGTACACTGCGCTGTCGTACTGACTGAGGTTGAGGAAAACATTGCCCAGATTGGCATTGGATCGCCCTATCTGGAATTTATCGCCCAGTTCCGCAGCCAGTGTAACCGACTGCCTGTTCAGCAGCATCGAACTGTCGTATAGCCCTTTGAGATTAAGCAGATAGGAATAATTGGCGATGAATTTTATGATTCCCTCTTTGTATCCCAGCTTTTCGCTTAAACCTCTTACTTCCAAGTAGTATTTAGCGGCGGTTTCGGGGTCGTCCCATTCGTATTGATTGCCAATATCGATCAGCAGCCGCACTTTGGACGTATCTTCTTTTGCGGCAGGCAACAGGCGCAACAGGCTGTCCCTGTTCATAGGAGTTTGTGCTGCGGCTATTCCATAACAGGCACACAGCAACAATACCAGGAACCATTTTTTCATACCACCGGGGTTATTTCATTTAAATGATACAAAAGAACAACTAATCCTTCTACCCTGCCCTCCCCTTTTTTAATGATTTTTTATCCTGAAAAAATCCTCTTTTTTCAGGATAGGAAAACTGTGTCAGATGCTTAAAATTTGTTTATCGAAAATAATCAAATTTTATACGGATGAAAAGACAATTAACGGCAATCCTGCTTGTATGCTTCCTGGCATTTGCCGCTTTTGCACAGGCACAAAAATCTCCTGCCAAAAAACAGCCCCCCAAAAAGGAAGAGTCCATGGAAGAAATGATGAAAAAACTCCAAAAGGAAATGGAAGCCATGAGCCCCGAAGACAGGAAAATAATGGAGGAAGCAGGGATGTTTGACCTACTGAAACAGGTTGAAAAAACAACCCGGGAAGCAGAAAAAATGGGTGTTGATATACAAGCTGTGGCTGCAGCAGATATCCAAAAGATCCCTGCTAAACCCTCCGGCCTGCCCATTCCATCCGTACCGGTAAGCAAAGAGCAGCTCAAAGCCTACCTGCAACCGCTGATGCAAAGTACCAATGCCGCTATTAAACCCGACCACAAAGCCGAAATAACGAAACACCTCAACAAAGGAAAAGAAACCGGCGAAATTGCCATGGCGTACCTGATCAACCGGGAAATGGACAAAGCCCTGTACCTGCTGCTCAACGCCTGTCTCACAGACACGGAGGATTATGCTTCGCTTAACAATCTCGGGGCATTTATGACTATGAGCGGCTATGCCCACAAGTCATTACCGATATTGCAGTATGTGCAAAAACAATTTCCCAAAACCCCGCCTACGCTGCTCAACAATATTGGGCAGGCATGGCTTAGCTTAGGCCATTTAGATAAGGCCGACAAGTTCTTGAAAGATGCACTCAAAAACGACTCTACCCAAGTTCAGGCATCTTATTCGCTTGCAGTAGTAGCCAAACACCAGGGCAATACAGCCAGGTGCATCGACTACATCAAACAAACCATCGAAAACGGGGGAACCACAGGAGATGCTCTCAGCATACTCCCCAATGAGTATTCCGGAAAGGATATGGGAGAAATAATCAGGAATAAGTATAAGCAATACTATAAAAAAGACCATGCCATCACCAAACGTTTCCGGGCGCCTGCCATACCCGAAACTTATGAACAGGTAATAGCCTCTTACGATAAGGTGGAAGGGTTTTTCATGGACATGCATTATACGGCGGGCGAAGCCGGTAAAATAGCCGCCGAAATGAGTGAAAAACTCGAGCAGCAAAAGAATAAAATTCTTCAGGAACAGAACCGGGACCTCGCCAGCATGATGCAAAACCCCGGGGACCAGGGCGCTTTACTCAGGCATTACATCAAATACAACCACCCTCTAAGGCTTCAGGCTATTGCTTTTAGAAGCGGATCAGATTATAGCACTTCTTTTGAAGCCCGGCTGCGCCGGGAAGACGAAAAACGGGTGGAAAGCGACAAACAACTTCGGGAATCGCTTGCGGGAATACAAAAGCAAATAAATGCGCTGCACAAGGAGGCAAACAAGCTGGAAGGCGGTGAAAACGGCGAGGAAGAATTGAAGAGAACAGAATTGCTTGATAAGGCTTGTGTACTGGAATGGAACTACCAGGAGCAACTGCTCGCCGGCAGGGCCGCCATTGGTAATCTGTATATACAAAATATGGAAGACCTGTTGAACCAGGAATTGCAGGAAGAAATTTTCTGGCGCCTGATAGAGGGCTACCCTGCCGACCCGACCGCATCGGTCTATCGGGCATATTCCTCCTATTTAGCAGGTATTAACAGTTTAAAAAAAGTGTACCCCAACGTGTATGAGCTGCGCCAGCCCTGCAAGGAGAATCCGGGCCAGTTTTCTCTCATTAACGGGGAGATACAGCAATGGGAAGCCGACCATTGCAATATAAGTTGGGGCATGGATGTAAAGGTTTTTAAAGGAAAATTTGATTGCAAGGGCATGAAGATGGAGTTAAATTTTGCTGCCTTAAGCGCAGGATACGGTGCTGCCCAGAATCCTGCTACCGGCGAAATTTCCAGCCACACCATATCGGTTGATGTAGGTGTAGGTAAATCATTTGATGTAGGAAAGACGGTAATTAAAGGCAATGCAGGCGCATCTGCAGGAGGATCTATCACCATAGACCGTACAGGCAACATAAGCGATATAACTGCCAGGGGTTCGGCAGGCGCCGGTATCAGTGGCCCCATAGGTAGCACAGGTGTGGGATTAGGAAGCGTAGAAGTGAGTATGAGTGGTGGTTTCAATTCGGCCGGCCCATCGGTTAATTCGCCAATAAGCAGCTTTTTGGGTGGTAAATAGTTAAATGTCCTGGTAGCTAAAAAATATTTTACGATGAAAAATATATTCATTTTCCTTTTATGCCTGTATGGCGCTGCTGCTTCTGCCCAAGAGTGCAACAGCCACGAACAATTGAAAACCCTGCCGGGCAAATGGCTGCCCCAGCCCGGCGATGAGGTAGACGTAAATTCTCCCAGGCCATCAGCAGCAGATGCTGCCGGCGCTAAGAGTGTATTCAACAAAATAGCAAAAATATTTCAGCAGGAATATAAACCCGTGGGTGTGGATGTATATAACTACCTTACCCACAGCATTTACTATACCAAACCTTATAGCAACTCTTACATTTACACCATAATCAATTTCAGGTTTCTGTGCATCAATGGCAAAAGAACGAAGAATGACGAAGGGGTAAGTTCGTCTGTAACTATAAACCCTGTTCGCACATCGGGAAATATTCAATTCCTTGAGATGAAGGTTTACGATGAATCCGGCAAACTAAACACGGAAACTGACGGCACAGGAGGTTTTTATTCGCTTTCTATGAAGCAGTGCAAGGGCGGAAAACTGCCCGACTTTTCAAACGGATACCACAGCTTCGAGAGCGGATACGATTATCATGTATGGGTTACCTACGATGGTAAAATGCCCTTTCGGTATGTGAGTCGTAAGGAATTTTTGGAAAAACAAGTTGTTATCGCCGAAGCAAACCTGAAAGATCTAAACAAACATTATTCTTCCAAAAACTGGAAAGAAAACTTAGAGATGTTTCCGCAATACAAAGAAAAAATGCTGGCGGATAAGAAAAATCATTTAGCAATGTTTGAAAAGCCATTGGAGGCCTACCGGCAGGATTTAAAAAAAGATTCGGTATGGCTCAATGAAATGGCGGTGGTAAAACGGGAAAGCGTATCGGGTGTGTACCGCTATGTATTTACTACGGTGAACGACCCCTACATGTCGGCTGTGCCTATTATGCCCAACCCCGGTTATTACAACCGCAACCTGCCCAAATGGGCGCCGCAGTTTATGATAATTAATGTAGGCAGAACCGATTTCTTTATCGGAGAGAATATACGCAAAGTGGTGGATGATAATATTGAATATTTTAAAAGCATTTTGGTAAACAAATAATACATGAAAATATCATTCCTCCTGTTCCTGCTTGTATTTGGCAGCAGCATCGTTTCCGCTCAGGGCCTGCCTGCCGGTCAGGCAGGTTGCGACCCCGAAAAAATTAAGACCACCCCCGGAACATGGATAACAAGGGCCGATGTAAATACGGGTGGACTCAGCGCAGCAGAGCTCGCTGCCGAAAGAAAACTGATCGCCTCTATTCACCAGGTTTTCCGGGACAATTATAAGCCTGTTGGCGTAACCGCCAGTCATGGCGCCAATTATGATATGAATTCTTCTGAAGTAGATACCCGGCACGCGAACCGCTACGGTCATCCCTATAATTACCTGCTGATGAATTTTCCCAACTACTGCAAGGGTGGCAAGGTTGTGAAAAACGACCATTCCAATGCTACCCTGGTAATAGGCATTAACCATGGCCCCACTATTGGCCATTTTTATGACACCATTGGCCTCTATGATAGAGACGGGAATTTAAATAGCAATGCACATATTGGCTATAAAATATTGGAATACGGCGTTTTCAAAAACGGGCAACTACCCGATGTAACAGACGGATGGTATGCCTATGGAGGCCCGGATACAAGATTTCCGAAAGATTATTATTGGTGGATTACAAGAAAAGGAAACGAACTCCCTTTTCAATATGTAACCAGAAAAGAATTTTTGTTGAAACAAATAGTTATACAAAAAACCCAAATAACTACTATGATAAAGCTAAGAGACAATAAGGAAACACAAAATGTTTATAAACAATCTGGCAGGCTGGAAGATTTTATAAATCAGAATAACAAGCTAATTGAAGGGTTTCAAAAAACAATAGCAGCTTACCAAAAAGATTTAGATAAGGATGAAGACTGGCTGAATGAATCGAGTGTTATAAAAAGCTATTATAAAGACGGGCTTTCACGGTATGTTTTTACACAGTTAAATGACAGTGAGGATTTTATTGTGCCGGTAAAACCCAACCCGGCTTATTATAACAGGAAGCTGCCCAAATCGGGGCCTCAGTTTATGAGTATATGGTTAAGGGTAAGCGATGATGAAAACCATTCCATCCGGGCTATGAAACAAGTAATAGAAGAGAATATTGACAAATTTGTAGATATGGTGAATTGATAAAATACCCTCGTAGCGTTAATTAGAAAAGTATGAAAACAATAGCCCTTATATTCCTGCTGCTGTTCGGTAGTATAGCCGCTTCCGCACAGATCCTCACCGCTGACGAACGCAAAGAGCTGGAAGCAGAACTGAAAGACCTAAAGGAACAACTGAAAAACGCAGACCCCGACGAACGGAAAGAATTAGAGGCAATGGGGCTGCCCGCCATGATCAAATTCATGGAACAACAACTCCTCTCCGGCACATCCGGTGATAAAAAAGGAGCAAAAGGAGAAAATACGGTCAGCGAAGCGGAAAAAGACAACATATATTCCAAAATATCCGCTTCGCCATTGCCCGACAGCCTTATCAATCCCGGGCAGGACGTTTCTTTTCGTATACGCAGTAGTAATGACCTTCGCGTCATTGACGCTGTTAACGAGTACGCATCCTTTCTGACCGAAAATGCAGGTTTCATCGGCAGGGTGGCGCCTAAGCCTGTTAGTTTTGCACAAGCCATTTCCAAAGCAAAGACACTGTGCAGCGGAAAAATTCCTGCTGCTGAATTCGGCAAACTAAAAGCCAAAGCCCCACAGGGAGCCAGGGCTGCCGATTTCTGGCAGGGTTTGGCCGCTATGCAGGGCATGGCCGGAAGCCCCGAAGCTGCATTTTGTTTGTTGGTAACGGCTTACGAAGCAGACCTCAACAATCCTGATGTGCTCAGCAATCTGGCCGGCGCTATGGCTACATGGGGATTGGCCAATGAATCGCTGGCGGTACTGGACGAAATAGCGAAGCGCAACGGGAAGCCCTCGCCACCGATGGGCATCAGCGCCGAAGACATGCTGGATTACACACGCTGCTACAGCCAACTGCTCACCGGCAATACCGGGAATGTACGCGCCAGGCTGGAAAGCATCGCCGGGCGACAGCCACTGCTGGCCGAAGCCAAAATGCTGCTGTCCCTGTTAGACGAAAAAGAAGGCAAAGACGGCAAGCCCCGTTTTATGATGGCTCAATCCCGCTCCCCGCAAGCCAAATATTGTGTCATGTACCCCGGCGAAGTACCCGAACCCGGCGAACAGACCTACAACATAGACCCGCGCAGCATCCTTGACCCTTCCAAAGGCATACGGGGCAAGCTGCCTGCCATAAAATATCCGCAAAATCCTGAAGAAGCCACTGCACGGCTGGAAAGCTTTATGAATGAGGAATCGGTAAGAATTATGGCGGAGATACAGGCGTTGGACGCCATGCGTACAGAAAACCATAAGCATCTGAAACACTGGGAAGGCGATAACACCCTGCAGGATAGCTGGGGGTATAGTGTCAGCGAATTTATTGCAGGCATTGACTGGCGTGATGCCAAATTGCGTGAGCTAAAGGATAAAATACGGGAGGCAGAGCGGGCAGAGAAGGAAACCGGTGAAAGGGTGCAGGAAACGCTCAACAAAGCATGGCCTCCTATTGCCCTGATAACCCCCGAAAGCGAAAAGCGAAAGGCCATAAAAGCCCTGAAGATGCGCTTAATGGGCATGGGCAAGTCCGATATCGAAGCCGTGGACAAAGCCATCCGGGACTATTATGAAGAATGGAGCTATGTGGTGACGATGCTTGCCGCCACAGTGGACGAGTCCTGGTACCGGGAGTTTGAGCTTGTTATTCAACTGCAGCAATGGGCGCAGTATCATCAACTGGTATTGCGGGCTGTCAGTCAATGCGGGATCGGCTGGATAGAAGAAGAAGGATATGAAGATGTCAGTGAAACACTAGATCCTGCCAAACCGGAGGAATGCTATGACGGTGGCATGAAGCAAAAGGTTGGTATCGAAACCCCCGATAAAAGTTTCGGCGCCAGCATAGGACTGGATTGTGAGGGCGTTACGTTTGAAGGGACGGTGGGGAAAATGTCCCTGGAACTGGGGCTTGACAAAAAAGGCGGCTATACCATATTTGGCGGGCCCAAGGCCGGTGTAAAAGCAGGAGGCGCAGGAGCAGAGGTAAAAGCAGGCGGTTATATTTCAGGAAAAATACAGGGCGGCACCATAGAAAAAGTAGGTGTAAAAGTGGAAGGAAACGTATCTGCCGGTGTCGGCGCCTATTCGGTGGAATCCTCGACAACATTCCATGACAGCTCCATATCGTTTGCGCCCGGTTTTTAAAAAGAAGATTGTTTAATAAAGCATAAAAGGAAATCATCATGAAAAAAATAATCACCCTGGTAATTCTTACTCTTACATGTGCCGTAGCAGATGCACAAATTCTCAACAAAGTCAAAAACAAGGTGCAGAACAAAGTAAACCAACGTATTGACAGAAAAACAGATGAAGCCATTGATAAGGAATTAGACAAGATAGAAGACGCCGCAAAAGAAGAAACAAAGACAGCTAAAAAAACGGATACAAATGATGCAGGTGAAGAAGCCTCCCCAACGCCGCAGGCCAAACCAACGTATAAAGCCTATCAGAATTATGACTTCATAGCCGGAGATACCATTTTGTTTGAAGACAATTTTTTAGATGATGAAGACGGCGAATTTCCTTCGCACTGGAAATTGGGGCAGGGGCAGGGCGTTTTAAATACTGTAGATGGACTGCCGGCCTTTTCACTCACCGAAGGAAACTATGCAGAAGTGTATCCGAGAATAAAAACAGCGGATTACCTGGAAAAAGAATTTACCATTGAATTTGATTATCATCCTCTTAATACGGGCTATATCAGCAATACTCTTATTGTTATTTTTAAATATGCAAGAGAGGATGGCCGGAAGATGGATGCCTATATCCATTTTCGCCATGATGGCGGTATAGAAGCAGGTAACCTTCCCCAGAGTAAAAAATTTAGCGCCAAACACCCGGCAGATACCAAAGAAAGTTTTCCCGGTAAATGGCACCACGCCGCATTGAGCTACAAAAACGGGCAGTTAAAATGTTATATAGACCAGTACCGTGTTTTAACCATTCCCGATCTGGGCATCGAGCCGCTGGAGTTTGGCATCGGCGGAAGAGCCTATACCGGGCAGACAAACCTGAAGGATGCACTTATTATTTTTTCCAATGTTCGTGCCGCCAAAGGCTCGAAGGCAAAAACAATAGGCAAAAAATTTACTGATTCCAAAATAGTAACACACGGCATCAGCTTTGATTTTGGGAAAGCCGTTATTAAGCCCGAAAGCATGGGTACACTTAACATGATTGTAAAAATATTGAACGATAACCCCGAACTGCAATTTGAAATAGGCGGCCATGCCAGCAAAACAGGCACAGGTGCAAACGCTGTAGCCGTCAACCAGAAATTGAGCGAACAAAGAGCGGAGGCTGTGCGCACGCAGCTTATCAGCATGGGTATTGATGCAGACCGTTTAACAACGAAAGGTTATGGGGAAACCCAACCCATCGCAGATAATGCAACGCCGGAGGGCAGGGCCAATAACCAGCGGGTAGAGTTTACGAAACTTTGAACTACTCAAATGGGCGTCGCAGTTTGTGTCGTGCCGGGGTCTTCGCCGTGCGAGACCCCGGTACAATTCATTCACACCCCCTCAAACCTTTGTTCCCGGGCAAGGGTAATGGTCAGGCGGCTGTCTTCGCAGGTGATATCTACCACATGCCCGGCACGGAAACCGGTTTCCGCCAGCCATTTACCGGTTAGGACGATAACGGGAAAAAATACATATGGGCCGGATTCCCGGGCAAAACCCTTGTTGCATACGGTCAGCTTTCTTAGCTTCAGGGAGGTTTTTTGTGCTTCCATAGATTGATTCTTTTGTACAGGCAAAGTACCCACGCGTATAACCCGTAACCTACGCGGTATGTTTGTATTTTAATGTGTAATACATGTGAATTACGGGGTGCATTTTAAATTTTCGCAGTAAGGATACAACCGGCCGCGGAGATCTTCCGGAATCCTCCCCCGTGATAAATTACTGATGATGCAGGTTGCAGCCCCCTCCCAAGGGGGACATGTAGCCGGCTGACGATAATAGTTTAGTTTCTATAATAAAACGTCAGACATTCGCAACAAGGAAACAGCGGGCTGGAACCGGGCAGCAACTGGCATATCCCCCGCTCCGAAAGGAGTCCGGAGTCCTTCGGACTGGCGGGGGTTGAAGCACAGAACTAAAGCAAAGCTACACCTGAGGGGGTGGATATCCTCAGAGATATTTTTTCTCCGAAGGTAATGCACCCGTTACCGGTATTTTACCGGATAATTGTGTAACTTACCGTATCAGAAAAAACTATATTTGTCCTATGACGCACACTACAACACCCAACCGCACCGTACACCAGGGCCGCAACGTAAAACGCTTCCGCGAAATCATGGGTATTAAGCAGGATGCCCTGGCCGCCGAACTGGGCAACGACTGGAACCAGCAAAAGATCTCCCTGCTGGAACAAAAGGAAACCATTGACCTTCCCCTGCTGCAACAGATCTCCGCCGCACTGGAAATACCGGTGGAGGCGATCCAGAATTTTGATGAGGAACAGGCGGTGAATATTATTGCGAATACAGTGAACACTGTTAATGATAATGCCACGGGGCAATTATTTCAAATCAATCCTACAATTAATACTACCGAAAAATGGATGGAGGCGTTAGAAGAGATCAAAAAGTTAAATGAAGAAAAGATAGCCTTGTATGAACGGATGTTGAAGGAGAAGGATGAAATGATAGCGAGGTTGGAGAAGTTGATTGAGAAGAGGTAATTTCAATCTCCTATCAAAAAGGCTATTTTGTATTTAATGCCAAAGCTGCATGTCGATTTTAGATAATCCCAATTCATGGAAACAATTACAAGAATTCGTTGCTCAAATTTTAGAGCAATGTGGTTTCAATGTAGAAATTGAGAAAACATTCGAGAGTGTAAGAAGTGATATTGAAATTGATGTTTTTGCTGAAGAAATAGTTGACAATAGAAAATACAAAATAATTTGCGAATGTAAATATTGGAATGCCAATATTCCTCAATTACATGTTCATGCTTTGAGAACGGTTGTAAATGATATTGGTGCAAATACAGCTTATATTATTTCAACAAGTAATTTTCAAAAAGGATCACTTAATTCTGCCGAATTAACTAATATAGAGTTACTGACATGGGAAGACTTTCAAGAGAAATTTTTTAAAAGTTGGTATATTAATTACTTCTCACCACGTTTGCACAGTATTATTACTTCAAAATACGACTCAGAGGCAATTCAGTTTTTTAACGATTACGAGTTAATAAGCCGTGACAAATTTTCCTATCTAATTGGTACTTATTATCACTTGATTGAAATTGCAGATCATTTTCCACATACTTTATTCAGAGATTTTTCTAATTTCTTTACAGATATAGACAAAAAATTACCTTTAATCGAAAAAATGAACCCAGAAATTAGAGAGGATTGGAAGTTGACGGGTAATTTTCTTCCTAATGAACTTATTCAGGAAACCAATTATTTGAAATTTTTAGAAAAAATAGAGGCACTGACAAATTCTATTTACCCTGAAATGGATAAACTAAATTTATACATTGATGATGATGTTTAATACAAATTACCTATTATCAATAAGGCTATTAAATATCTCCTCGATGATTCTATTTTCACTCATTTCCTTAGGCCGATCTGCATCTCGAGTTCTATCTTCAATAGAACTTTCATCTTCGTAATCAAGACGGGCGGCATAATCTTTCCAACGTGTTTCCAACTCTTCCAGTTCTTCGGCTAATGATAAGTCGTATAAAGAACTAATATCTTCTAGCTGGCTTTTAAGTGACTCTAAGTCTGAATCATCAACAGCCGACATTTCTTCTGCTACTATTTCGCTAACTTTATCTACAAATGCCTGTTCTGTTGTAACTTTCTCATAAGTAGTAGGGAATATTTCTTTGAATCTGGAGAATAATTCCAAATTATCAAGCCAGCTTATATTTTCTAATTGGAGCTCCAAAAGTTTTTCTTCCTCAAAGAAAAGCTTGCTTCTATCTAAATCCTGGAGTAGGTCAAAATATGATCGGTGTTCAGAGTAGGAAAAATTGTCAATATAAATGTGTTTCTGAAATTGACTATGGACTAAATCCAATATTTGCATGCTATGGACTCCAATTTCTGCGTAAACCTCATTTAAAAACTCATATTTGTAGTTGCCGGTTGCACTCCAAAAATAGGTTGCAGCATTTTTTCCATATACGTGTTTTGTTGCCTGGCAGCTTCTTAATTCTGAATAGACTTTGATTAAACGAACTGCTGCATTTTCAACAGTATCTTTATCTAAAAGAATTTTCCTATTGTGTTTGGTATCATCAGTAGCAATAGTAGTAAAAATTGTAAAAAACTGGTTAGTGAAAATCGCAGCATCTAAAACACTCCTGATTAAATCATTCTTGCCTTTCAAATAATTAACTAAGAAGTCCTGAATAGATGGGTTCTGATACTCAACAACTATTGTGCTATAAGAATCCTTCTGTGTTTTAATAAATGTATTTTCTAATTCTCTTAATGCTCTCTCAAATATTATAGAATCGTAATTAATCTGAAACTTGTAGGCATTTACTACCAAAAACTCTCTTAATGCCTTTTCCCAATCTTCTATTGTAACAGGTGTTCCCATGCTAAGCAATACAATTAGTGCATATTGAGAAAATTTATCTAATGAGTTTTCAAAGGCATACAGCCAGACACTTTCAGGATTGTCAAGAAAGGATTCGAATACAGTAGCAAATTGGTTAGCCTGACAATGTTCCCATATTTTTCCCTGAACAATAGTTTCTATTATTCTCGGATTATAATTTGGATGGCTAATTAATTGTGAATACTTTTTTCTCTTTAACCAATCACCTTGTATTTCAGCTACCAAATCTTCTAAATGCCCGATAGGAACATTTGCAAAATACAAATGGTTATAGATTATCTGTGCTTTGATAAGGTTGGTATAAGAAGACAAATCAAGAACACATTTCGCCATTTCAATATTATTAATCCTAAAAGCTTCAAATGTATTCTTCGCCTGGTTCAGTATATACTCCCTTGTCGCTAAAATCAATACTTTATCTGGCGACCTTTTTATTTTTTCAATAAACTTTACAATCTTGTTATCCTCATTGGGGCTATGTTTTTTTTCAAAGAAGTTTTTGCCTAAAAAATCATCGAAAAAGAAAACTTGCTTTTTACCGTCAGCGAAAAATTCATATCCATCATCAATAGACTGATTAAGATATACAAACTCATCAAAACCGTTAGACAACAAATACAGGATTAGAATCCTTGACAGTGTTGTTTTTCCGATTCCTGGGATACCTGAAATAATCAGGTATCTGTTGTTTTTTAGAATATCCAGTGCTTTATTAAAGCTTTCGTTTTGCACATAAAGCTTCACCTGTTCTCTTATTTCTTCAAGTTCAAATGCCGATTGGTTGTAGATTTTACTGTGCAGAACCTTCTCCAAAATATTGATACTGGATAACCAAAGTTTATAGTATTTTAACTCTATATCGTCATGTATTGACAAAAGATTGTTCAAATCATTCTTCCCCAATATGTCTGAAGTATCGTGGATAAAAGGATGAAATAAATCTTTTATTGCATTCTTGTTGGCAGGAGTAAGACCTACACTTGTTGTTATTATATAACTGTCAGGGGCAAGTTTCTTCACTTTATATAATTCACCCTTCAAATGATTAAAGAGTGAATTATAATCTTTGTATCTCTTAGCCTGAATTATTGTGTTTCCATTCTTTTCTTTGGCATATCTTAAATCAATACCGCCATCCCTCCCTGTTGTAAAGCTTTCAATGAAAACTGAAAGCTTCTTTTGTAATAAATCTCTTGAAATATTTTCAAACTCGTGCGCAGATAATACTAAAAAATCATATTCTGTCATATAAAATACTTCTAACTCAAATAATAAAAATGTGTAAGGCAACTATACTACTATTGTGTAGATTATTCACATAAATTACTCTACTTCATACAGTTGACAGAATTATCATACATATTTTATTTAAATACAAAAAAACAACAAATTATTAAGAATAAGAGATTAAAACATATTGGATAAGAATTTGTATTTTCCTTTGACCTATTTTATAAAATGATTTTAGCTGCGGTGAGTGGAACAACTGCAAAGTCTCACAAATTCCAATAAAAACAATTAAAAAGAAACTGTAAATAACTTGCCGCGAACCTTCACTCCCACCGCTTTTTATTCAACTGAAACCGGACGATCCTCTTTAAATTTTCCGATATCGCGCTACCCAAAAGCATCATTTCCGGGTAGTCTGTTTACCCCGGAACAGATTAGCTCCCAACAATGTTTTAGCACTATCTAAACTTCTCCCTCCTCCAACTCTCATTACCTTTACAAAAAACGCTATGGCAAACCAGCACCTGACATATTTATTCGCCCGACTGCTCATTGGGATGAGCATGTTCGGGCACGGCTTTGTAAGACTTTTTGATCTTACCGGTTTTGTGGAAAAAACGACCAAAGAATTTGAAGGCACCCTGTTGCCGTTGGCACTGGTGCGCCCTTTCATGTATGCCCTGCCCGTTTTGGAACTGGTGGTGGGCGTATTTTTGCTGATCGGTGCAAAAACTAGACTGGCCGCGATAGCGGGACTGGTCATTATGGTGGCTTTGGTTTTCGGTTCATCCATGCAGCAAAACTGGGGTGCGCTTCCTTCCCAATTGTTTCACGGGCTTTTCTTGCTGGGGGTTTTGCTGTTTTTGCCCTATAATAAGTATTCGGTGGATGCGAGGCTGTAGCAGCAGACGGAGCCTCTCATTTTTAAATAGAAGTCCAGTATTCAATGCTGATTCCTTCCAGCCTTTCAAAATCAGCAATGTTTTTTGTGACTAAGCTGAGGTTGTTTGCTATGACTGTTGAACCAATGAGCAGGTCAAAGTCATCTACCATCTTACCTTTTGTCCTTTCAGAAAATAGATGCAGATGTTGGTATCAAGCAGGTACTTCTTCACAGCTCCGCTCTTTTCCTGTTGAATGTTCTTCCTTTTTTAATATCGGCTGCAAGTTCATCGGCTGTCCGGTCGGAGCGAAAGGCTCCGTATAGTGAATGAAGGGAATCTGTTTTTGTTGGCTTTTGCGTTTTCATAGACTTTGACAGTCTTGATATAAACTCCAGCTTACTATCAGCATTCAGGTTTTTCAGCAACCCTATATAAGCTTCAACCAGGTTTATATTTATATCCGAAGACTTCATAAGTAATGATAACAGTAAAGATAACAAAAAAGTCATTGGCTATCTTATGTATTTATAAATTATATCATATCATATGTTCATTTTTGTGTAGATAATTTAAAAGATACCGATACATGGCCTTACTCATCGGTTCTTCCATGCAGCAGAACCGGAGTGCGCTTCCCTCCCGGTTGTTTCACGGGCTTTTTTGTTTCTGCCTTATAACAGATATGCGGTGGATGCAAGAATGTAGCTAAGGGTAGCTCCTGCCCGGACAGGTTCACCAATGTCCCGCAAGTCCCCACAGTCCCGCGAAACCCGACGCCCCTACCCTTCCACATTCTCAAGAATACAGACCCCGGTATTCATGGATATTCCGGCAGGTAAAATTATCGCTGGATTCTCCGGTTCATGGTATAGCTGTGATGCTCGTTACCTATGTAAGGTTCATTCTTTTTGTTCAGGAAGAAGAGTACATTGTCATCGCCTGCCAGAAATGAGATAGATTCCTCCGGCTTGTCCGGGTCGAGTTGGTAAATAACGGCAGCAGGGTTACCGGCAGTTCCTTTAATGATCGTCCATGTACCCGGAATGCTGTCACGAACCACATTGTCTACTACCTTACGGATGATATAGGTCGTCGGAAGAAAGGTGGTGGAGTCCCGGTTAAGGATCAGTCGCCATTTTAGCTTAAAACAGGCCGGACTTGCGTTCATCCCGGTGTGCTCGGCAGCGATTTCCTGGCAGGGCGTTCTTCCGTCAAAAACAAGCTGCAAAGGCCTGGCATCGGAAACCGCGGAGCTTATTAAAATTTCATTGCTGCTGACAATATTTTTCCGGTTCAATGAATAGCTCCAGCCGCCGTTCCCGGGGATCAGTTGCTGCTGCGGCGTCAGCAGATGAAAAAGGTTTTCACTCAGCTTTGCCAAAGAAATTCCGGCTGGCAGACTGCTGCTTTGTAAATGATATACTGTTTTAAAGTTACTGCTTTCAGAAACGGTGAATGTTCCGCTGAACGCGCGTTTTTCCGCATTGCTTTTAAAGCCCAGGGTATTCGGTTGCGATGCGCCAAAGACAATATTCAGGGCAAACGAATGGTTGTCATACAATTTCAGATCCCATTGTATAAAATCGACCTCGGATTCTGCGGGTATGGTAAGCATAGTCCTGATAAGTCCGTCAGCCGGTGTGGCGCCTGCCAGATTGATCTCCGTGTCGGTATAGGCCTGGGAACAGGAACCGGTCAAAAGCAAGCACATTGAAATGACCATGTGCCGGGAATACGATAGGAATGTTATCATACAGCGCAATTTTGAAGATCAAAAATGCTTCAATGATCTGTATATAAAAAACAGATTTGACGGATAGCCGTTGAGGATGGATAGATAGTCCTTTTAGCACTATTCGTCACATTTTCATACCAATGACGTATTTAGTAAATCACAGGAAGTCAACGATCTGTAAAAGAAGCGGATTGTTATCGAATATTCAGGTTGCAAAACGTTGCGTGGGAACACGCAACGGGGCGACGTTCGTTTATCAATCCCCGTAACCGGTTTGCCCTGCCATACAACCCATCCATGTATAAAGTGTATAAACCACCCGGGCTTATTTACCTTTGCCGGGATGAAAAACGGTAAACACATCTTATATCATATCCTGGGCTGGACGGTTTACCTGCTTATTATTGCATTGAGCGCCGATGAAGTAGACAGGGATTTTATTTTTAAAAACCTGTCGTCTACGGCGCCCGGGATGGTCGTTTTTTACTTCAATATAGGATGGGTTTTTCCGCGTTTCCTGGAGCCGAAACCGAACTATTTTGCAGTAATATTCCTTACATTGCTGGCCTGTGTGTTGACAACGGGTTTGAGAGCCGCATTTTCTGCAGTTTTCCCCCATGAATTGCCACCCTTTGGCAGGATCATGTTCTGGGTACAATTCAGGTTCAATATTTTATTTGCCTGTATAAGCTTTGCCTATTGGTTTGCGCTTAAAAATTACCGGGACGAGAAGCGGTGGGCGCAACTGGAAAAAGAAATGGCCGATGCCCGGCTCAGGTACCTGAAAAACCAGGTGAACCCGCATTTTTTGTACAACGCTTTAAGTCTTTTATATGCAAAAACACTTCCTTTGTCTGCGGAAGTATCAGACCTGGTGGGCAAAATTTCCGATATATTGCGTTATTCGCTGGAAGAACCGGCTGATAACGGATTGGTACCGCTGGATAAGGAAATAACCCATATCCGCAATTACCTGGATATACAGCAGCTCCGCTTCAATAATACACTCAATATTGTATTTGAGGTGACGGGCGATACCGCCAACTGCCGGATACTACCCATGCTGCTGATCACATTTGTGGAGAATGCCTGTAAGCATGGCAGGCTCAACGATCCAAGCAACCCGGTGACCATCCGGCTGACTGTAATGAATGATGAGATCAGCTTTTCGCTGAAAAACACCAAAGCAACCGGGTCAAAAGAAAGATCGAGCGGAATAGGCCTGGCGAATGTCAGGAGCAGGCTGGATCTGCAATACCCGCAATGCCATTCGCTCGAAATAAAAGATGAGGCGCAATCGTATGCGGTGGACTTAACCATAAAAACCAGGTAGTGATAAAATGTGTTATTATAGATGATGAGCAGCACGCCATAGATGTGCTGCAGTCGCATATCGCTAAGGTGCCTGCGCTTGAATTGTTATACGCCGGCACCAACCCCGTTGAAGCATTTCAATTTGTACAGCAACATCATGTCGATCTCATCTTCCTGGATATCCAGATGCCGGAACTGGATGGCCTGCAGTTTCTAAAATTGCTGAATGAAAAGTCAAAAGTCATACTTACCACAGCCTATAGCGAACATGCCCTGGAAGGATTTGAACACAATGTGACAGACTACCTGTTAAAGCCGGTTCTTTTTAACCGGTTTCTGAAAGCGGTAAAAAGGATCATCGGCCTACCCGAAAATGAAAGCCTTTCCGCCGGTATTCCGCCACCAAAGGAATTCCTTTTTATAAAAACCGGTGTCAGGAACAAAATGGTGAAGGTGCTGATCAATGATATTTACTACATAGAAAGCAAGGGAAATTACCTGGAATTTGTTACAGACGCCGGAAAGCTAATGACACTGCTTACCCTGAAAGAACTGGAAAACGAACTCCCCCGGAACCTGTTTGTGCGTATACATAACTCCTACCTGGTGGCAGTGAACAGGATAGCGGCCCTGGAAGGGAACCGGCTGAAGGTCGGGAATGAGCAGTTGCCGATAGGTGCTACCTATAGAAGATCCGTATTGGATCTGTTGGGTGATCATATTATTAAAAGAAAATAAATTAAGGGTAGCCCGCTTTCACCAGGGGACTTAGGAGACCCGGGTGACCTTGGTAGACTCCCAATGTCCCGCAAGTCCCCATAGTCCCACGAAACCGGACCCCCTACCCTACGCACAACTCCCCAAAAACAACCTTTTCACAAAACAACCAAAAACTGTATATTCGCTCCTGAAAAGGAAATGGTGTCTTCCTCATTAACCGTCCCCATCAACTTGATGGGGGACTGATGGCGCCTGGTTAAATTAAGTGTTTCACATTTAATCAGGTAATATATGCCGGTAAAACAACAAAAGCCATTCAGCAAAAAGACGGTTCTCTCCGTAAAGCTATTCTTTCGTAAATATCCTGCTGTTCCGTATATCCTTAAATGGACTTTCATCAGTCTGTTTATCGGGGCCTGTATCGGCAGCGCATCTGCCGGCTTTTTAATATCGCTGGACTGGGCCACCGACTTCCGGGAGAGTCATGTATGGCTGATCGCTTTATTGCCCGCCGGCGGCTTCCTGGTAGGGCTGCTGTATCATTACTTCGGCAGGGAGGCGGAAGCGGGGAACAATCTGTTGATCGATGCCATTCACGCGCCGAAGAAGCCCCCTGTCCCCTTCCGGATGGCGCCGTTGATATATATCGGCACCATCGTCACGCATTTTTTCGGTGGTTCCGCCGGGCGGGAAGGCACTGCCCTACAAATGGCGGGGGCTATTGCCGACCGGTTCTCAAAACCATTCAGGCTGGCGGCACCGGACAGAAGCATATTGTTGATATCCGCCATTGCCGGGGGATTCGGTTCGGTATTCGGCACACCGATAGCGGGCGCCGTTTTCGGGCTGGAGTTCTTTATGACCGGGCGTATCCGTTATAACGCCATTTTCCCGGCTTTTATCACGGCCATTGTAGCCGACCTGATAACCAAACGCTGGCAGGCAGCGCATACGCATTATCATATTGATCTCATCCCGGATATTTCGCTCCTGCATATCCTCTATGCGATCATTGCCGGGGCACTTTTCGGGCTCTGCGCTGCCGCCTTCAGCAAGGTCATGCACAGGATGGGCGCAGTTTTCAGGTCAACCATTGCTTACCCGCCGTTACGCCCCTTCGTGGGCGGCGTGATCGTGGCGCTGGCAGTATGGGCCATAGGCACCACAAAATATATAGGGCTGGGTATTCCCACCATCGTCAGCGCTTTCGACCAGCCCTTGCCGGCCTACGATTTTGCGTTAAAAATGATCTTTACCATCGTTACCCTGGCTGCAGGCTTTAAGGGTGGAGAAGTGACTCCGTTGTTCTTTATAGGGGCTACCCTGGGTAACGCCCTTGGGTATTTCATTCCCCTGCCCGTGGGACTCCTGGCAGGCATGGGGTTTGTGGCGGTTTTTGCCGGGGCCACCAATACGCCTGTTGCCTGCAGTATAATGGCTATAGAGCTGTTTGGTGTTGAATGTGGGGTATATGTCTCCATTGCCTGTGTGGTTGCCTACCTACTGTCAGGACATAACAGTATTTACGGCAAGCAAATGGTGGGTGAACCCAAGCACCGCCGGTTCTCCAATTACGAGGGAAAACGGGTGAATGAGCTTCGTGAAAAATAAAGAAAAAGGTGCAGCGCACCGTAAATATTTGTAGTAATATGGGATAGTTAGTGTGCTGAGCCGCAGCGCGGCGAAATATTGATTTGTTGATGCCGTTGTTGGTGTTTGTGAGTAGGCCATGCGGGTTTAGCACCCCCACCGACATTTGTGTAGAATTGTAGTTGGTGGTGCTAGCACACATATCCCATGCTCAACACCAACAACGGCACAAAGCTTTATGAAAATAAAGGAAAAGAATGTCAGCGCTATTGCTTCTTTTTCCACATGGGTTTCTGCTTCAGTATCTTTTTTTGTATGGGACAATTATCTGCATGTGCCCCGGGCAGGTAACCGGTGCTCATTAAAAATTCGTTTACGATCTCGCCGCCTGTAAAGCGGAATGTTTTTTTGAACAGCTTCACCCATTCGTCTTTTGTTTTCGGATGGTGGTGCTCCAGCCATTTTTCAAAAGAGCCGTATTCCTTTTGTAATGCAAGAATAGCTTTGGCATTTTCGATCGCCGCATTGATCTTCAGGCGATTCCGGATAATACCCGCATCTGCCAGCAATCTTTCCCGGTCTGCCTCGGTATATGCCGCCACTTTTTTGATATTGAAGCGGCTGTATGCTTTCCTGAAAGATGCTTCTTTTTTCAGGATCGTTTCCCAGCTCAGTCCTGCCTGGTTGATTTCCATGATCAACCGGCCGAACAGTTCATTGTCGTCGTGAATGGGAAAGCCGTAATGATTGTCGTGGTAGTTTTTGTGCAAAGCCTTTTTGTCGCCCGACATGGTTTCTATATAACTGCAGTAGCTCATGATGATAATGGAAGATATTCGATTTGTCGGCATCAAAAGTAAGCAGAATTATATTAGGCCCTAAAGACCTGTGAGGTTTATGCGTCCTTGCTTCCTGATGGGAAAGTATATCGAAAACCTCACAGGTCTATGCACAAAAAAAGAAAAGCATCAAGTTTAATAATGTTTCCGGCTTTCGCCTTCTACTTTACGTAACCCGATGCTTTCGTGAGAAATTTCCGTCTTTTTACAGATTTCCGTTTCTCGTGTCGCCAATTTCCGTTGCCGGAGAGCCTGGCGACATTTGTTATATAAAGATACTACCTGCTACATACTATTTCCAAATATTTATCGCTCCGGATATGCACCGGTTAAGCACATAGTTATGCACATTTTGATGATCCGCAGAAAAACTGCATTTACCCGGTAACCCCGGGGATAATATTCTATTATTATGTGGCAGGCCTCGCGGTTGCTTTTATTTTTGGCCAAGTTTGGTCAACGCCGGCCCTTTATGCACTGCAATATGATCCGTTTTACTGCTTTTGATCTCATATTGCGGATCTGTTTCCGTAGCGTGATGCGTATAACCTTTATAATCGAAATCTTTTTTGTGTATCCTGATGATGGTACCCGAAACCCTCCCGGCTTCTGAGTTCCAGCTAACCCTGTCGCCTATCGCGAATTTTGTTGCCATAACCAACGTTTTTATTGATCGAATAAGTTTTCATCGGAATAAAGAACACGTTCTCCCACCACCCGTGCAGGCGAGGTATAAGGATGCTCTTCTGCCTTGCCAACTGCCATAATATGCAGTACCGTCCACCCCTTTGCTTTCAGGTAGTCCGATACCATAGACCGGTGGCATCGCCACCACACCGCTTCGGAACACATATATACCGTTGGCTGATGCAAAGCAAGGTCTTCCAGCTTTGCTATAGCCTTTTTAAAATCACCGGTTTCCATGTAATCTGCATAACCCCGGAAAGACACATTGCGCCAGCGGTTGTTTTTTGAATCTGCCTGTACCTGTCTTCTTCCGCCCAGGTCCTCCAGGTGCATATAATGGATGCCTTGCTGTTTGAGTGCCATGTCCAGGTTTTCTTTATTGAACTGCGGATACTTTTTTGAGCCCGGGAAGCGGCGGATATCTGCCAGGGCTTTGATACCGAAGGATTGCAGCATTTCTATAAATACCGCGAGACTGTTGGTAGAGTGCCCGACAGTATAGATGGTATTTTTGCCGGAAAGATTCATTTACGGGTAATATGTGTTCAAAGGTACTAAATAAGCAAACCGCCTCTACCGGAACTTACGCGACAAAATTACCCCAACGCGTTCGTCTCCTTATCCTCCAAATGCAGGTGGCGGTGCATCCAGGTCAGCATCCAGGAAATCCGTGATCATAGGTATCAGCCAGTCCGTCCGCTGTATCATACCGATATGGGTTGTGCCGGGTATAATAGCCAGGCGGGATTTCGGTAGTCCGTATATATCGCCCATTTTTCCGCCGCCTTTAGCCCTGAACAGTTCCAGGGCATGTTCATATCGCACACCGTCGGCATCGCCGATGGCCATGAACACCGGCGCCTGGATATTTTTTACATCCTTCGACCAATCATAAGGCTTCAGGTCTATACTGATGACCTTTTTCACAAACGCCGGGAAATGCGCCGGATCATTGCCGAGACTGTCGTATTGCTTTTGTATGGGCGTACCCTCAAACATATCCGGGGTGAACGTGGCAAAGCTGGCTTCAACATCGGGCCACCACCCATCGTGCTTATAAGTACCCGACAGCACCACCAGTCTGCGCACCTGCCCGGGATGGCGCACCGCTACCTGGAAGGCCACGCCACCACCCATGCTGTATCCCAGTATATCCGCGCTGTCTATGCTGAGGTGCCCGAGCAGACCGGATACATCGTCTGCCATCGCTTCGTAGCTGAATTCCCGGGCTATATCCCGTGTACGGCCATGCCCCTGCATTTCAGCCACGATCACCTTCCTGTCCTTTGCCAGCAGGGGTATGATATGTCCCCAGTTCAGGGGTATATTCATATAAGAGCCATGTATCAGCACCACGGGTTTACCCTCTCCGTATACCTCATAATACATGTGTAGTCCGTTTACATCTGCGTAGCCGCTGTCGGCCGGCTGTATCAACCGGGTAGCAGTTGTATCCTCTGCCGGAGCAGCAACATTTTGCCCCTGCCGGCAGGATGCTATTATCACAACCATGGCAGTGAAGAGAACTGTTATTGTATGCTTATTCATATAGGATCGTTTTATTACCCTACAAATTTCGTCAGCCATACCATGACGCTTGCGGTGCATATGCGACAATTACCGGGGCAAAAGCGACAGTACGATCCACGAAACAGCTATTCGATGTACCTTTCCTATTCAAAAGCGATTGACATAATGGAAAACACTACCCTTCAGCTCGGTAAGAAATAATTGAGCATACACTAAAAAGTATTGTATGAAGAAAAACCTGATCACGGGGATCATTACAGCCGGGTTACTCGCGGGCACTCTTGACATACTACTCGCGTTCGCCAATGCATGGTGGAGCGCCGGTGTTTCACCGGGCAGGGTACTGCGGTTTGTAGCCAGCGGACTTATCGGCACAAAAGCATTCAGCGGCCCGCCATCTATAATGCTGCTCGGACTGGTACTTCATTTTGTGATCGCTTTTTGCTGGACGGCAGTTTTCTTCCTGTTATACCCGAAAATATCAGGTATCATTCGTCATAAAATAGTGCAGGCGGTATTGTATGGCATAGTGGTATGGGTGATCATGAACCTGGTTATGCTGCCTGCCAGCAGGGTGCCGGCTTCCGGTTTTCAATGGAGCGCGGCGCTGAAAGGTATGCTGATACTGATCCTTGCAATAGGACTGCCTGTGGCTCACTTTGCCGGCAGGTATTGGAAGAAAAGCTAAAGCCCCATCCCCTAAAGGGGAGTTATATTCCCATAAACGGAAAAGGTTTTGCAGGTACAAAGCTTTGGGAAGCTTCTCCCGAATATATTTCGTTTTTGCTTGCGCTCAATCTTTTTACCGGTGCATTTTTACTGAAATTTACTTTTTTCAGATCAACCCAGAAAGTATTGGGTGTTTTGACCGTCTCAAAGTAATACACCAGGTTTTTTTGATCAGACACCGATCTCCACCTTGTAGAGGAAATATTAGGTTCTGCCTCAGAGGAGATCCCGAAAGGAACAGAGCAGTTCCTGATCACACTGAATACACTGGCTAAGGATGTTTGCACATCAGCAGTTTGCGGGATGGCATTGATATAATAGGACGCTCTTACATACCTGTCGGCAGCCCTGTTGGTGCCCGGCAGCATAACGGTACCCGGAATGCTTTGCCAGTATTTATTAATGGCCAACTGCTCTTCAAATACCGGAGAATTGGTCATTACGGTATAGGAAGGGTCATGATGAATGGCTAATTTTCCGTTAATGTATTCAAAAATAGCATTATCGCCGGAGGCATCGGAAACCGAGAGGTGTAAGGTCGTAAGCTTTGTTGTGCCGGGTATATAATCGGAAACGATAACAAAGTCTTCTTTCTTTAATGCATCTACGGCCTCTTTGACGGTAGCAAAATTATCCAGCACATATTGCGCCCAGGCAGAAATAGCAATACCTTTTTCGGTGCCTTGCGGGTCAAATTTGGGATATTCACTTTCCACCAGCCAGAGAACATTCGCAACCAATCCCTTCTCATTCATACCATCCGTAGTGGCAATATCCCAGGCGCTGGCGATCACACTCCCATATTTAGAAACCCATTTAATGGAGTTTTTGCCTACGTTTCCATCTCTTTCCAGCCCCCTGGGAAAAATCCAGATATTGGCATCAATCTCGTCTTTCCAGTCCATGGAGCGGGCTGTAATTACGGTATTATCGGGACCTTTATACACAACCCTGGTACAGGTATAAGCCTCAGGAAATAGTGTGGCAAAAAACATTGCAAAAAATACTGCAATGCATTTCAGGATGCTGCTCTTTTTCATGGAATGTATTTATATATTCAAATATAAATATTTTCTATCCATGTTTAAAGAGGAATTTCCTGAAATTTCATTCTCTTTACCGGGCCCCGGCTTTCACGGGAGTGTTGAAGAAAAATCTCATCACCCTACGCGTTATTCCGACTGGTAATTAGCGTTCCCAATCAATGCGGAGATGACATACCCTTTTCCAAACACATCCACAGAAAAAATTTGCGTAGCTAAATAACTACACATATATTTGTAGTCAAATAGCTACACAATGAACTTACGACGGGATGTATTCCAGGCGATCGCGGATCCTACGCGAAGGGCGATACTGCTGCTGGTGGCTTCGCAATCCATGACGGCAGGCGCCATCGCGGCTAACTTCGATACGGCAAGACCCACCGTTTCAAAGCACCTGCAGATACTCACTGAATGTGAATTATTGAAGCAGGAGCAGAACGGCCGGGAAATGTATTACCACCTGAACCCGGGGAAGATGAAAGCCATTGCAGATTTTATTGAACCTTTCCGCAACATGTGGGACGACCGTTTCAATAAGCTGGAAGCGGTAATGAAACAAAGCATGAAAGACCTCTCCCGCAAAAGGAAATGATTACCGGCGAGGTTTCACCAGGAGCGGAGGAAAAAGTATAAAAAACAGTACCATATGGAAAGAAAAACAAAGGTGCATGCAGAAGACGGTAAACAGGAACTGACGATCACCAGGGAATTTGAGCTGCCGGTAGAACTATTGTTCCGGGCATACGTGGAACCCGACATCGTAGCCCAATGGATGGGCACAAAAGTGCTGAAACTGGAAAACAAACGGCATGGCGGATACCGGTTCGAAACCTCCGATCCGCAGGGAAACGTGATGGTACAGATGAACGGCGCCATCCACGAATGTATTCCCGACCGGAAGATCGTCCGGACATTTGAAATGGAAGACAGCGCTTTTGATGTGCAGCTTGAGTTCCTTGAGTTCGAATCCCTTACGGATGATACCAGCAAATTGACCATCCAGATGATATTCCGTTCCGCGGCGCTCCGGGACAAGCAGTTGAAGCTTCCGTTTGCCTATGGCATCAATATGGCACACGACCGGCTGCAGGAAATTATGCGCCCCCTGCCCCCTCCCCCGTCCCCTGAAGGGGAGTGCTTTGAAGGGGGATAAAAAGTAAGTCAGCGAAATGAATAATTTGAAATAAATTCAGGATGAAAAAGAAGAACGGAACGGCAGGTTCCATTAAAGTAAATAAGATCATCTATTGGGTGGCCACCATCTGGCTGGCACTGGGCATGCTGTCCACGGGGATCGTACAGTTGATCCGGATGGAAGAAGAAACAGCAAGTATGATACATTTGGGCTATCCGGCCTATCTTTTGACCATGCTGGGTGTCTGGAAAATACTGGGCGTGATCGCAGTGCTGCTGCCTAAATTTCCCATAATAAAGGAATGGGCTTATGCCGGTTTTTTCTTTGCCATGTCCGGCGCCGTATTTTCTCACTTGGCTAAAGGAGATGGCGCCGCGGAATTTTTCGGGCCGGTGCTACTGATCGTTCTCACGATGGTATCCTGGTATTTCAGGCCTGCCCCCATCCCCTGACCCCTATCCCCTGAAGGGGGATTACGAGAAAGTCAGCGAAATGGATAATTTGAAATAAATTCAGACAATAAAACAGAAAGCGATGAGTAAAACGAATTCCGGCAAAAACAAGCTGCCGGCAGCACAATCTGCAGCGTTGATCAATATATTAAAAACCCGTTTTGAAAAAAACATGGGGCGGCATAAGGGCATTACCTGGGAAAAAGTAGAAGCAAAACTGGAAGAGAATCCCGGCAAGCTATGGTCGCTTAACGAAATGGAAGAAACCGGCGGTGAGCCGGATGTGGTGGGATACGATAAAAAGACGAACGAATATATTTTCTATGATTGCGCGGCGGAAAGTCCCAAAGGCCGCAGGAGCACCTGTTATGATCATGCGGCCTGGTTATCAAGAAAAGAACATAAGCCGAAAACCAGCGCCATGGAGATGGCCGAAGAGATTGGTATTGAAATGCTCACGGAAGAAGAATACCATGCACTGCAACAGTTGGGCACCTTCGATACCAAAACCTCCAGTTGGGTGAAAACACCGGAGCCGCTAAGAAAGCTCGGCGGCGCCATCTTCGGCGACTGGCGCTACGGGCGTGTATTCATCTATCACAACGGCGCAGAATCTTACTACGGCGCCCGGGGATTCCGCGGCTCGCTGCGGGTGTAATTTGCTTAAAAATGAAACTGTTTACACAGCTACAGACAGTGAAAGTTCCTGCAGACGTAGTCAAAAAGGCAAAAAGTTTTGCTGACCGGGTAGCTGCAACAACTGATTATTCCGATAACAACCAGTACAACAAAACCAAGATCAGCCGCTTCGGTATATGGCTTATCCTGGACATTCCAGTGTTCAGCTACCAGGACCGATCCCATATTACAGAAACCCGAAGCCTGGGTATGTTTTGTGGAATACAACGACCGACACGGCTATGAATGCATAGTATACCCACCCTGTCAGATAAAAGAACTGACTTTTAAAGAGCCGAAGAAGGAAGAGCTAAAGAACAAGAAAAAGGTCGTTTACGCTGAAGATCTGCCCATATATAAATGATCTGCCTGCCCCCTTAAAACAACCGCATTTGTTCCGGTTTAGGCGGTCTCTTTTTTATCACTGCTTTTTCCATGAGTGTAGCAGGCATTTCCTCTACGAACCCTGACAGCTCTTTTTTTTCTGTTTCCCTGAAACCTTTTCGTTCTGCGGCATGGGTAATGAACAGGATATCCCGGGCACGGGTAAGGGCGACGTAGAACAGGCGCCTTTCTTCTTCTATATCGGTGTCTTTTCGCTGTACAGGAGTAATACCTTCTTCGGCGCCGGCAATGAATACCGCGGGAAACTCCAGTCCTTTGGAAGCATGAAAAGTGAGCAGGTGCACGGCATCGGATTTCAGACGGGCCACATCGGTATAAGTATCCAGCAGCAGTTGATGCAGGAACTGCTCCAGGTCTGCACCGTGTTCCTTAGCCATATTCAACAGCGTCTCTTTACGGAACAAGCCTGTATCGTCCAGTGTTTCATGGGGAATGAATTTTTCGAAGACAAGCTGTACGGCACTTTCCGCCCCCGGCTTTGCAAGATCCTGTTCACCGAAGACCGCTTCCAGCCGTTTTTCTTCAGGGGTTGACGCAAGAAACGACTGCTTTTGCTTTTTATCCATATTCAGTCCGTGGGTCAGCACACTGTCCAGCGCGATCATATCTTTAGCATCGAGATGGAGCTTGATGGTATCCGTAACAAGATGAAAAGGATATTCGGCAAGAAAAGAGGAAGCATCCCCAAACCGTACCGGTATGCCTGACTTTTTAAAGGCAGCAAGCAATACCCTTCCCACCGCACGGGTACGGAACAGCACGGCAATATCGGAAAAGCCATAGTGGCTGTCAGCGTGTGTATTGTCACCCGTCAGGTTGTGGAACCCGCCTACCAGCTTTTCCACTTCGCAGATGATAAAGTCTGCTTCCTTATGCTCATCATCTGCGGCAAACAATTTTATTTTGTTGCTCATTTCGTTTTGTTTTTGAACCATTAAGGTTTTAAAACCATTAAGAAGTTAAGGTTCGCTAAGGCTTTTTCTTAATGTTCCTTAATGCCTTAATGGTTTAACTATTCATCCGGTAACATCCTGAAGTATTCATTCACAAATGGCTTCATAGATTTAGTGATATTGTCAGTAAAAAAATTGATTAGTAAACCCTGCGGCTTTTGCAGCAGCTTCATATAGGTTAACAGTTTTGCTTCGTGTACCGGTAAAACATTTTCAATGGCTTTCAGCTCTACAACAATACAGTCGTTTACCAGTAAATCCAACCGCAGCTCGGTGTCCATGATAATGTCTTCATAGACTACAGGTACCATCACCTGCTGCCCTACCATATAACCGTTTTTGATCAGCTCATATTTCAGGCATTTTTCATAAACACTTTCCAGTAAACCGGGGCCAAGCGCCCTGTGTACTTTAATGGCATATCCTGTTATTTCATAAGAGAGCTGCGTGATGTCTTTCTTTGTCATAGTAGGTTAGTTTTAAATTATTAAAGGACTTGAACCAGTAAGAAGTTAAGATTCATTAAGGCTTTTTCTTAATGCCTCTTCATCCCTTAATGGTTTAAATTTTCTCACCCCCTTACCGCTACCAGCTTTACCGGCCTGCGCTGTGTATTATGACCGATCACAGCCGATGCCGCCTCCACGATAAAGCGGGCAGAACGGTAATTCTTCTGCAGCGTAATTTCCTTTGCCCCGAAATCTTCGCTGAAACGGAAAAATAACCCTACATCCGAGCCACGGAACCCGTAAATGCTCTGGTCAGGATCGCCAATGGCAAATACATGCTTATCTTTTGCCAGCAGCTTTAAAAATTCGTATTGCAGGGGATTGATGTCCTGCAGTTCATCCACGGCGATGTAATGATAACGGGCACGGGTTACCTCCAGCCATTCCGGTTCGACATTCCATAATCTGACAACTGCCCCTATGATATCCGCCAGGTCAATACCACCATGCTGTAAGGTAAAATCACGATAGGTGGCGGCAATACGGGCTAACAGTGCTTCACTTTCCGTTTCATTGTTTTCAAAATAACGCTCCAGTCCGGCAGACAATTTTTTTATTTCCTTTTCTTCCTTATCCGGGAACAGCATGCCGAGGATCACTTCCCGGCTTTTGGCATCATACACCTTGTTCAAATGTTCATAACGCTCCTGCAACAGCGTAAAGCAGATCGAGTGGAAGGTGCCCAATGCAATGCCACCCTGCCCGTCCGGAAGGCGGATTGACTGGTCTTCCAGCACGGCGGCAAGGCGCTCTTTCATTTCGTCAGCCGCCTTGTTGGTAAACGTCACTGCCAGTACTTGCTGCGGTTGAGCATTCCTTTGCCGGATGCAATGCGCTATCCAACTGATCAGCGTTTTGGTCTTCCCCGTTCCCGGACCTGCCGTAACCAGTACGGCGCCTTCCGCCTCACAGGCTGCCTGCTGTTCTTCGTTCAATACGGCTGCGTCATTTTTTATTGAGTGGTCACCGGGAGCGATTGCTTTTTCAATTTCCCTGTCCTTGCTTTTTCGTTTGGTGGTTTTATCTGCCACATCCATGCCGAAGAAAAACATCTGTCCTGTCAGTTTCGCCAGTTCTCCCTCCTTAAAAATTTTAATTACGCCGTATTCTCCATCGTAGCCACCCTGCGGGTTCACTTCCTGTTCCCGCATCCGTTTGATGGCTTCCGCCACCACCGTTCCCGCTTTTTGCCTGATATCTTCTACCGGCACCTGCTTCAGCAAAGTGAATTCATTACCAAAGGAAGATATCACCTGCCGGAATGCCTGGTTGACCGCCTTGCTCGACGGAGAAACATTTTTGATCTCCGAAAGGATTTCCGGTAGCGGAATGATATAATGAAAATCCGGTGCCCCTTCCGGGCGTTGCGATTGCTTCCTGTCCGACAGTTCGGTAACGCGGTGCAGCACCCCTATCGTAAGGGGCTGTCCGCATTTCGGACAAAGGTTTTTGTGTTTGATGCTTTCTTCCGGCTCAAAACAAACATCACATTTGCGGTGACCGTCCATATGATACTTACCTTCCTCGGGGAAAAACTCATAGGTGCCTAAAAACCCCTGCCTGGTTTTCAATGCGTCAAACAGGGCGTAATAGCTGCGTTCGGTATCAAATAAATTCGCTTCTCTTCCCAGCTTCTGTGGTGAGTGTGCATCGGAATTGGACACCAAAGTATATTTATCCAGCATGCTCAGCCGCCAGTTCATTTCAGGATCGGACGACAAGCCCGTCTCCAGCGCAAAAATGTGACCGGACAAATCACGAAAACATTCCTGCACGCTGTCATACCCGGATTTGGAGCCGAACATGGAGAACCAGGGCGTCCAGATATGGGCAGGGATCAAATGAGCATCACCGGAAGTTTCCAGCACGATCTCCAGCAAATCACGGGAAGGCAGGCCCAGTATCGGTCGCCCGTCCGCTTCCAGGTTGCCGATCTGCCCCAGCTTTGCATTGAGGCGGGCAACGGTCTCAAAGTCCGGTGCATATACACAATTGTGGTTTTTGCGTACTTTATCACCGTGCTTATAGATAGAGCTGATCTCGGAAGTCAGGCAGAACCGCACATCAATATCCGCGCATCTGAAGCCGGAAACGTCTTCCTTCGGCGGGTTCTTCAGCCGGAACAGGCCCGTTCCGTCCGGCTCCAGCTTTTCTTTCAGCTCTTTGAACCAGAGCGGATGTGTGAAATCACCTGTACCCACCACGTTAATACCTTTGATGCGTGCCCACTGGTAAAGGGTTTCCAGGTTCAGGTCCCTGCTGGTGGCACGGGAGTAATGCGAATGCAGATGCAGGTCGGCTATATAGAACATACACGCAGGCTTTTGATCAAATTTAGTCAAAAGCCGGTGGTTTGCCCGGACAGAGGCTTTGCATTTGTGGAAAACCTTTTCGTTTACCCTTTACCCGGCTACAATCCTTGCTGTCAGTTCAACGTATTTATCCACCAGTGTTTTATTGACCCAGCTTCCCACATAGGCAATATTCCATTGAAAGTTTTAAATTAGAGCAGACCTCAATCATAAGACAATGACAGGTTGTATTTTAATGCTTATTACTCATTTTTTCTTTCTTTTGCTCGTGCAAAAGGACGCCGATAAACGATGTACGGAGGTTTATCGTCCTGAACGTTCGGGAGCTTCGATCAACGGTATTCCTGTGGAATCAGTTATTGTTCCCTTATCGTCAACGATAATAAGTTGGCTGATCGTTTTATTCTGTATAATGTACCAGGGTTCTATAGCTGAGTTTACAGTAGCACTAAAGCTTAATCAGGGAACCAACCCGAAATCGGGGTGTAATCGATTTCGGGCGGCTTTTTGCGCTACTTTTTTCCGCAAAAAAGTAGCAGAAAAAAAGCAGGGAGTCTGGAGTTAAAAGGAAGATCGCGTTTACAGCAACAAATTAATATTTCGCCGCGCTGCGGCTCGACAATACAAATTTTATCGGACTACAAATCTCGCGGTACGCTGCACCTTTTTGCAACTTATGAGTTCAGCTGACAAAACGGATAGCAAAATTCCAGATATTTGAGAGTAATTAGATTTTTAAAGATGCACAAGGTTCGGAACCCTGCTTTTCCTTTCAAGAACCTTATTCATAGCCGGGAATATGCAGCCCCAGCACAATATCACGCTTCACCGTCAGCAGCCCGTTTTCCACAGCGGGTGTCATGATGCCCGAACCGCCCCTGTTTGGCCGTCTCTTTCTTTCTGCGGCTGTCAGCAAGGGATCGTCATCAAACACATAATCGTCCAGGTAATACGCGTTGGTGCCGGGCTCCTTCACCGTCAGGTGGATGTGTTCGGGTTCGCTGCCATCCGGATATGCACCCGGGCGGAAAGTATAAAAGGCATAGCTTCCGTCGGTGCCCGTCTTTACCCAACCCCGGATAAACCCGTGCCGTTTTGCCCAACCGGTTTCATTGCCTTTGGTTTCATAAATGCCCCGCCGGCTGGTATGGTAAATATACAGGATGACATCCGGCGCCGGTGTTGTACCGTCCTTTTTAAAAACCGTTCCGGTCACCTTCAGCTTCGGCTCGCTTTCTGCAAAAAGCGGCAGGGTATCTGTCGCCCGCAGCTCTTTATCGCCGTATTCAAAAAGTCCTTCGCAGCCCTCACAGCCGCCCCCTACTGTCCGGGTAGTTTGTTGTGAGTCACGGGTTTGCCCGTTGCAGGCGGAAGCCATCACAAAAAATGCCGGCAGTACTGCCATAGAGATAATCTTACGCATGATTTTTTTTCATAAAACTCAGCATATGCACGCAGCGCTCCAATTAAAATGCACTGTCCTGATGAGAAACCAGGCTAAGCGGAGGTGAAACGCTTTTTGAATGCCGGGGCATAGTTGCGGCTCAGCCGTACTTCCTGCCTGTCCTGAAGCCGGATATCATAGTCGCCGTTCAGGCGCGACCTATAGGAAACCACTTTTTCCAGGTTCACCACGGCCAACTTATGCACCTGTATAAACTGACCGGACGGCAGTTGCTGCAGCACCGACTTCAGGGTTTGCAGCCGCAGGTATTTTCTGTCACGCGTGTGCAGCGCTATATAGGGACTTTCCGATGTAATGAACAAAATATCCTGCACCGGCACCAGGATATTGTTCCTGCCGGTTCCCGCTACGATAGCACCGGGATAGCTTTTCTGCTCATCTTCCGAGGGCGGATCTTCCTTTTTATGGACGATGCCTTTACGCACCAGCCATATCCCGGCAGCGGCATATACAAAAATGTATTTATAAAAATCATTGGCGAGGGTGTACCCCAGCATCTTGGACATATCATACGTGGCTTCGTAAAAGAAAAAAGAGATGCCGTATACCGTTACCGCATGTGCCCAGGCATGCAATACCGAAGCCGCTGTCACAAACAGCAGGGCTGTGATATACACATGACGCCCGCGCAGGAACTGTTTGCTGTCGATATACCTGCGAAACAAAATCATGACCGGAACAAACCATAACCAATAGGTGTTGAACAACAGGGACTCCGACAGGTAAAAAGCGTACCGGTGGCGCCGGCTGTGCAAAAGATCCTGCACCGTTACCATACACAGCACCAGCAGCAGCGCTGCCATGCAATACTTTACCAGGCGGGTGTTCTCTCCTACCCTTTTTACATTCATTACCGGGTATGCCATAGGAGCAATGTAAGAAAAAAGAAGGAATATTTCGGGCAGGTGTTATACTTCTGATCCTATTGTAGATGCCTTGAATGATTAGGAATATAAATACCGGGTATCAATCCGGGAATACAAATACAGACTTCGCTTGTGGTAATGGTTTTATTTTATCCGGAGTACATGGGGCTGACCAAAAAGGTCGTTAAACGTCTTTGCGAAGGAGGAACGACCGAAGCAATCTCATTGGATGATAAAGATTTAAACATTTGAGATTGCTTCACTTCGTTCGCAATGACGATTGCCACCAGGCAAAACGTATATCAATGGGCATTAAAGCAGGGGGATACCACCCTGTACGGAAGCTCACCGAGACGCAGGGCTGCTGAAACAGTCATGGTTTTACCAACTGCTGCAGCAATAGCACCCGAAATACTGGATGTGAAGCTGAAGCCCAACCCTGTCAATACAGATCTTGCCGTATCCGTAACAGGCAGTATTTCCGGTAAAGCCAGCTTAACCCTGTACAACCTCCAGGGGCAAAGGGTAAGACAACTGGAATTTGTAAAGCCCTCAGCGCATACCGTTACAAGGATTATCAGTGTAAGCGGCCTCCCGCCCGGGTCTTATGCTATCCAATTGGTGATCGGCAATAAGGCAAAGGTTGTGCAGTTCATAAAACAGTAGGATTAATAACAAAGCATATTTCCAGGGCTGGCCAAAAGGTCAGCCCTGTTTGCTTCTTTTACTGCCGATCCATGGAGAACGAGGGCAGTACTCTACTTCGCAGCCGCGTCTCCTGCAGATGTCCAAACCAACGTGAACCCAGGCAACTTACAATTGCGTATATATATTTAAACAATAACCCTAATCAGGCATCCCAAATCTTCTGAAAATAGCTTTTGAAAATGTTCACTAATTCAGCAAAAAAACGGAGTTTGAAGCCAAAGCCCAGGCGTTTGTAATTGGTGAGCTGCTGAAAGAAGAACGCAGCAAGGCCAATTTGACGCAGGAAGCACTGGCGGAAAAACAGGTACCAGGAAAAGTTATATTTCGAGGATAGAAAACGGACATGCCGATATCCAGCTTTCTACGTTATTTAAATTAGTTGAACAGGGGCTAAACCGGAAGCTCGAATTATATATATCAGGTAGCCCGAAAATATTTCGTATTTATGCCGGTATTGTGCGTTAGCGAAGGCAGCAGGCGTATTATTCGCCGATAGATCGCTTTGCTACACTTTCATCAATGGTAATACCGATGAAAGCTGGGGGTATCCTGCTAAAAAGGTGGCAGCTTGCCGGCAGGATCTTTCCGGAACGGGCCGTCCCTTCAATTCCACGGTTTCGTTCTCATCCGGTGTTATGACTATTCTCTCGTATTCGCAGGTAACGCGTATGCGCTGCCCGGGTACAAAGCCGCTTTCCATCAGCCAGCGACCGGCAAGCCGTATCTCCGGGAAAACGACATAGTTGCTCCAGGCACGGGGAAAATAGTGTTTGTAGATGCGCATTTTACGGGTATGTGCCGGTTGTTGAATGGGTAATGACATAGGCGTTGTTTTATGGGTACAAAGCAAGACCAACAGCTGGGGATATACCAGTCGGCATGGGTATAATATATCCACTTTGCGGGGATAATTTAGCCTCACCTACACCCGACTCCCAGGTGTAAGATGGCTTACAGTGCTTATACTGGTGGTATATAAAACCTCGCTGCCATTTTTTCTTCCTTTTGCTCGTGCAAAACGAAGCCAAAAGCACGCGGCAAATGATGTACGGCCATTTGCCGGCGCTTCGATTAGGCTGCATTGCTACTGTGAACGCTGCTGCAGTTCGCTTATCATCAGCGTTGACAAGTTTGCAGACTACTCTATTCTCAATGCCTGAAAGCCCTATAGCGGAAGCCACAGCTCAACATCTACATTAAGGGAGGAGGCTTTTCGTAGCTGTTGTTGGTGTTTGCGGGCAGGTATTGTGCCCGGCATCACCAACAACAAGAAGATACTTTCCTAATAAAAGCTCTTTCCTTTAGTTTCGAACAAATATTGTAATTTTAGCAGAGGCAACCCGAAACCCACATTGAAACCAGACTTTAAAATAAATACGATTGTTCAAAGAGTAACTATCCATAAAGCATATGGAGGAAATCCCCAATCTGGCATTTCCGTTTCTGCAAAACATCCATTCATTTTCATTTTTTCAAGTACTACCGGCCACAAACACGGCTACAAGGATCGTTGGGAAAATGAGAATGTATTCTCCTATACGGGAGAAGGTCAAAAGGGAGATATGGATTTTGTAAGGGGTAACTTAGCTTTGCTTGAACATAAGAAAAATAACAGAAGCGTTTTTCTATTTGAATCTATTGCAAAAGGATTAGTGCAATATAAAGGAGAATTAGAGTTGATTGACTACGATTTTTTCACAGGGCCAGACAGTAATGGAGAGGAAAGAACGGCTATTAAATTCTTTTTTAAGAAAAAGGGAATAACCCTTAGCTATCGAGAGGATTTTCGGGAATTGATATTGGAAGACCCTCCTGCTGAGTATCATACGCAAACGCCAAATGCAACCGAGAGAAAAGGACTGGTTACATCTCGAATTGGGCAAGGCGCCTACCGAAAAAGCGTATTACACAGATGGAACTTTGCCTGTGCAGTAACTGGGTATGAAAAGAATGAGATTCTAATTGCTTCGCATATCGTACCATGGAAGCATGCTAACGATGACGAAAGACTAGATGTACATAATGGCATATTACTTTCACCCACCTATGATGCATTGTTTGATCAACACCTCATCAGTTTCGAAAACAACGGCAAAATTATTCTATCAAATACGCTTAAAGCAAGCAACTATCATAAATTAGGAGTAGATGGGAAGGAATTAATCAAAAACCTATCACAAGAAAACCATAACTATCTCGAGCGGCATAGAAACGAGATTTTACTGTAGTTTTTCTGGCCGTTGCTGGTGTTCCTGAAGGCAAACGTTGAGCATCACTCAAAAAGGGAAATAGTGGAGCATATACTCCCCGGCTGTGGATAATTTATTCCACTTCGCGGTATTATTTGTCCTCAATTTCGTAAATTGAAAGCCTGTTTCGTTAACGCTCAAAAACCTATCTTTACACCATAAAACACTGATCCTTATGACACAAAAAATACACGAAGGCCGTAATGTAAAACGCTTCCGCGAAATGCTGGGCATCAAGCAGGAAGGCCTCGCCCTGGAGCTGGGTGATGACTGGAACCAGAAAAAGATCTCCCTGCTGGAACAAAAAGAAACCATTGAGCCGTCCCTCCTGCAGCAGATCTCCGGCGCCCTCAAAATACCGGTAGAGGCTTTCCAGAATTTTGATGAGGAACAGGCGGTGAATGTGATTGCGAATACGTTCGGCGACAATAGCATAGGATATCAGAAAAATGAAAACCCCACCTTCCACCCTATTGATAAATTAGTTCAGCTTCATGAAGAAAAGATTGCTTTGTATGAAAGGATGCTGAAGGAGAAGGATGAGATGATGGGGAGGTTGGAACGGTTGATTGAGGGGAGTTAATTAAAAAAGGAGTTGCCTCTTTTATTCACGGCTGTTTTTATTTTCATGTTAAAGATTCAAATGGAAAATTTTGACAAATTAGTCAGAATGTTTCCTCAAAAAATATCCAGTCATAACATCGGCATATACTACACCGATCGGGGTTTTTATGTCAAATTCGAAAATAATAAGTGAAATGAGTGTATTGGTTATAACAAAATAGAAATATGAAATATAGATACCAATTGATTATTCTGGGTAGCTCAACACCAATAGCCAAAGAGTTATTAGACTTGTTAAATAGAAAATTAGATGACTTAGGTTTACCTTACGATATAATTAAAGTCATTGACGATAAAAATTTTACGACAGAATATAAAGGCAATGAACCAGCATTTGTCTATTATTTTGGTGATACTGATGGGGAGTTTAAACATGTTGATATCACCGAGGAGTTGCTAAAAGATGGTACTATGATTTTACCTATTTTTTTTACCGAAAACTCTTTTTCAAAAGAGATACCCAAAGTATTAGAAAACCAGAATGGAATTCTTTATAAGGATACTGAAAAAGAAAGAATTACTAACATCACACTTGAGGCTTTTGAGTTGTTACGACTTACTCGAAAAGTTTTTATTAGCTATAAAAGGAGCGAATCCACATCTATTGCTATACAACTGTATGAAGCATTGGAACGGCATAACTTTGATGTTTTTTTAGATACTCATTCGCTTAGAAAGGCAGAGCCATTTCAGGATGAGCTATGGCACAGAATGACAGATTGCGATGTAATTATACTTTTGAATACTAAAGGCTTTTTGGAAAGTCATTGGTGTAAGGAGGAGTTTGCCGAAGCGGGGGCTAAACAGATTGGAATAGTTCAATTAGTTTGGCCATGTCACAATATAGAGATGGATTCCACATCTCATATAAGCTATCCTGAACAATTGAAAGAGGATAATTTTGTAGACAGGATTTATACTGATAGAGACAAATCAAAATTAAAAGATGATTTCGTTGAATACATAATTAAAAAAGTAGAGTCAGTTAGGGCTAGAAATTTGGCAGCACGACAGGATAACCTAATAACCGATTTTCGAAATATTGCAGAAAAGGTTGGAAAAAATATTGTAGTCCAACCCGAAAGATTTCTTACCGAAGATATGGCAGACGGTAAAAGGCGAATTTATATACCTACTATTGGCATACCACAATCGACAAGCTGTCAATCGGCCGAGATAAAAAAAGAGCTATTAGGATACCATGACGTTTCAATTCGCCTAATTTATGATGATTTAAGGATTAGAGATAAGTGGCTCAAACACTTGGAATGGTTAAACGACAATTTTAAAAAAGACATCAAAACATTAAAAAAACAAGAATTTGAATTATGGCTAAGCCAGAATTAAAGAACATCTTCTTGTCTGCAAGTATTCCACTTCCGGAGAAAGATCAAGAATTTGTTGAAACTGCAGATATTATTGCTATTCGCGATGCAGTTATTGCATTAACTACCGTTGTATTACCTAAACATAGAATTATTTGGGGTGGACACCCGTCTATAACTCCATTAATTTACTATGTAATGCAGAAATTAAAATTGAATATACAAGAACATGTTAAATTGTACCAATCACTATATTTTGAAAAAGAACTTCCAATAGACAACAAACAATTCAAGGACATTGATTTTACTGAAGACACAGGTGATGAAAAATCCAGCATACAGATAATGCGGGTAAAGATGCTCACTGATCATAGATTCGAAGCAGGAATATTTATAGGTGGAATGAAAGGAATAAAAGAGGAGTTCAACATGTTTAAAGAAATGCACCCTCATGCTCTTCTTTTACCAATTGCCAGTACAGGTGCCGCAACAAAGATTGTGTATGATAGTCTTCTACCTGAAAAATTCAAAAATGAAAGGTTGCTCAAAGATTACGGTTACATGAGCTTATTTCAAGAATTATTAATAGATAAAATATAAAAAAGGTGAAGCGACAAATTTTTTACAGTTTTCATTATGATAACGATGTATTTAGAGTTCAGCAAATTAGAAATATTGGATCGCTGGAGGACAATAAACCGATATCCCCTAATGAATGGGAGCAAGTGAAAAAAGATGGGGATGTATCAATTAAACGTTGGATAGATGACAATCTACGATATAAAAGTTGCTTAGTAGTCCTGATTGGATCAGAAACCGCAAACAGAAAATGGGTAAGGTATGAAATTGAAAAATCCTGGGATGATGGAAAGGGTGTATTAGGTGTTTTTATTCACAATATAAATTGCATGAAGAATGGAACTTGTTTGCAAGGAGCAAATCCATTTGAGTATACGTATTCAAAATACGGGACTAAAATATCCAGCTTAGTTAAGACCTACAATCCAAGCCCAAACCATGCATATAAAGATATTGCTAATAGTTTAGAACATTGGATTGAAGATGCAATTTCAAGTAGATAATAGGGAAGTATAAAATTTGTGCTAATGGGTTATCAAGCTTTTTAATCGATTTTGGGCCTTCTCGTGAACTACACAAAGATATTTTTTGAAAGGTTTTTCGTAGTCATTAAAAAACTTTACTTAGATATTGAAGTAACCTTATTAGTGTGAACTGAATAATGTGCATCGCTATGATCAAAATTGAAAGGGTCTGCAACAACAAGATTGAGTCGATCTCTATATTTCTCTTCCAGCCAAACAACTAGGTGTTTTGCCTGATCATAGCTATATTTACGATGCCCCACTCCGTTTTTATAACAGAGCCGGTTGAGAATGTTCTTTGGTATTATAGGCGCTGCACTACCAAAATAGTAAAAGTGTTTGGACAGCAATACGTTTCTTGACTTAGTATCTCTGTTTTTATTATACTCGTTCATACTGCCGTCTGCCAAGCTATGATGTGAATGGGCTTGACTCCACAACCCCGTTTCCTTACTGCAATGATAGATATTGTCTCCAAGTAACATTTTTTTGCTGCCATTTCTCACTGGCTTTTTGTCTTTAAATTCCGGATTTTCCCAATATTCATTATAGGTTATTTTTTGGGTAACCCGCATAGCAAAAATACATTTTCCTGTAGACTTTAGCCTACTACCTCCTACGCCAAATACCCAATCGTCAACTTGTGCTGTATTTCTTATTTGTGGCTTACACGTAGCTAGGCTACAAACACCATGAAAAGGATTCGGCGCAAACCCAAAGTCACGATCTACTACATATATATACACATTTGGCATAGTTAGCAATTAACTGAAGTTTGTGAATTTGGTGGAAGGCGAGTTGTTCCATCAGGGTTCTGAAAGTCGTTCTCACCATCGATCGCACTCATAATCTTGTCAGTATTCCAGCCAACAATGGCAGACGCATACTTCTCCAAACTGGAAGGCGCATCTGCCTCAGTACCTCCCCTAACATATACTCCAACTATACGTTTTCCCTGCTCATTTGCTCTGTCGATTTCCCAATTTACCCACGGTCGTGTATGGGTGTCTTTTCCTATAAGTACGACAACAGTAGTCGCCCAGGAAATCTTCATGCGTAAAATACGCTCAATAACATTTTCGCTGACTCTCTTTTCTTCCACCCGTCGTTGATTTTCTGGTTTCATTCGAACAGAACTATTTCTAATATCGTAGCCTTTTGAAGCAAGTAGATTAGTCAAATTTGTGACTTCAGCATCGTCCTGATGGTGATGGCTTATAAAGAGATGCCTTCTTTTGTTATCTGTTGACATGAGTGTTTATTTTTGGGTTAATCCCCCACTTAGGTGGAAAAAAAAAGGATATTGGTCCTTTACTTGTGGTAAACTTTTGCTTTATCCGTTTGCGGCCAGTGTTGGCACCAACTTCCGGATTAGTGACTCTTAAATATTTATCAACTTCGCAAAATAAATTTTGACAATCGATTAGCTGCAGAGATCTGCCCCAGAGTTTTGGCGGCTTAATGCCTAATCTGTCACATTCTTTTTCTTGATCGTCTGTCATCATTCTGATTATGTCTTCAAATGAATAGTCCCCTAGCGATTGAAAACATTTTGTAATACCGTTTTTTGCCCCGGGGCCCGCAACAACAAAATCCATTTCGGAAAAATTGACGAAAGCACTATAATTCAAATCAATTGTATATTGAAAAGCTAAAAAATTACCTAAAGATGGATAACTGAGTAACAATTGATATATATCTTCAAGGCTATTGCTCTCTTCAATTTTGTGATATAGTTTGTCTTTCATCATCTTGGATATCAAGGCTAAATGATTGCTGTGCTTAAATTTATATCCAAATGTGTTTCCTGCCGAAGGCATTATATAAGCTGCTGAATAAATAGTATTGTTCTGGGATAGTTCGTGGGTTAATATTTTATCATATTCATCGAAGAAAAAATTGTCGTAAGAAATTCGTCCAAGCTTCTTTAGTAAGCATTCATATGTTTCAATTTTATTGAACAACTTAAAGAGGATTGTTCGAAAAAATATTTCTTTAGAATTTGACAATTCGCTCTCATATTGAAGATTAATTAGATATTGGCTTACTCTGTCAGAGGCACGAAATACATTAGTAAACCTATTGTTTGCTATTACTGGGTCATCTGTCCAAGGCCCATACGGGTTCGTAATACGCCTGATAAATACTTCAAAACGTTTTGTTGCAAACAGCCAATAGCTATCATAAACGCTGGAACGCTTAGGTTTAGATAATTTTATATGATGTGTGGAAACCATTTTTAAAGGTTATTCTCCTAATTTATACTTTTTCTAAGTATTCCAGTTTTCTATCTTTCGGCGACACTAAAACTTTACCTCCTTTATTTTGTACAACTTTATGAAATACTCTATAAGACTCAAGAATTGTCTTTTCCCATTGAAAAGAGCTTACGTTAGCTACTTCTAAATCTACAACAAGCTGTTTAATCATGTTGAGTACTTCGGTATCAATCCTCTCGCTTTCCTTAAGCATTCCATTTGCCTTGGCGTAGTTATAGATAATTAAAGTTATAGCTTCTTCTGCAACCTGTGGTCTTCCACGATCCTCGGAATCGAGTGTGAGTGGATCACTCTTACGTTTTAATTTCATAAGGTGTCTGATAACCGGCGACCAGCCTAAAAACGCTATGTGTCCGAGATGAAACACATCGTGATATCTGTAATCGTTCGGCGTTCGAGAATTATCTGTAAGCGGATCACCGAGCTCTATCTTTTCTCCATTTTCTTTTTCCCATATCATTTTTACTTCTAGAAAATCATTTGCTCCACTTTCTTCAATAAAATTCACAATAAAAGTCTCAGGGAACTGTTCAAGATAATGTTCATCAAATCTTACAATTTTATGTAGATCTTTAACTTCAAATCTATCTTGGGTTTTTGACAAATTCTTTTTCGCGATATCTTCTAAATTCAGTTTGTAGTGTGATGCAATTGAAGCAATGTACCACAACACATCACCAAGTTCTTCTTCCAAGCGTATTTGGAAACTTCCAAATCCATTTCCATCGCGAATTTGTTTTTTTAGAAGAGTTAGTACCGAGCCTGCTTCTCCGGCTAATCCTAAATAACCCAGAAAAAAGTTTTCTTGATCTTTTGAGCTGTAGGATTGCAATGTTTTAGTTGCTTCCTGTTGATATTCAGATAATGTCATAATAGACAAAATTATATGTTAAGTTTCTACAATATTAATAAGAAAATAGGTTAATGAAAAGGACTCCTTTTTTTATTTTGAAAGTTATTTCCTAAACAAAAGATATAGCCAATTATTCGCAATCTCTTTTATTTTCTTTTAATGGTGCTCATGAGGGCTTCGCCGTTGCCCGCCCCCCAGTGACAAAAGTCCTAACTGAAGGAAATATATTGAATGGCGGGGGCACGCCCTCCCCTACCTAAGAAGCACTATACCACCTGTGTCCTGCAATCCGAGACCTGCGACCCACAGATTTCTCCCCACCAGTGGCCGGGTACTAATTACAATCAAAAAGAAGGTGGACTCGAAATGACAATCGAAGGGGTACTAAGATGCTGCTTTGCAGGGAACCGGCCGCTTAAGAAGCACTATTCCACCTGCAATCTGCAACCATCACAGGTCTCGTTTCTTGTTGATGTAAAAACACACTCCCCACGTCGCCCCCACCAGTATAATGGTGTATATCACGTGCATATTGCTTTGCTGCAGCAGGGCATTCCATTCCGCCTCGTCGCGTATAAACCATCGCAGGTAAGGGATCAGGCGGTCGGATACTTCCAGCGGGAAATAGGTGCCGATACCGAAGGCGTACTTTTTGGCGAGCTGCACCAGTAAGGGTTCCAGGGGAAAATAGTAGAACAGGAAGATGCCCAGCGCTATGAAGGCCTTGCGCACCAGCAACGCAATGAGGAAGGCAATGGACAACTGCGAGAACTGCTGCAGGAAAAACAACCCGATATATTTAGTGCCCGCAAAGCTGAATGCATTGGCAAAACCGGCATTAAGCACACCGATCATGAAAGCGGTGAGGGCATACAGGGCGGTGATCACCGCGGTGATGATCGCCACGTTCAGCAGCTTGCCCAGCATAAAGTCTTTCCGGCTCCAGCCGTCGATGATATTCTGGCGATGGGTTTTATAGCTGTATTCGTTGGTGATGAACATGATGACCACGATGGCGGGCAGGAATACGAACAGGGAAGACACAAAGGCTACGGTTTGCCATACGTCGGGGAACTGGAAGGGGTTGGGCAGCAGCCGCAGGAGCATCCCCATATTCTTGTCGTTCAACTGGTCGCGGTAGCCGTTGGCGTAAATGGCATAGTTCATACCGGGGTAAGACAGCGCCACGATGATGAGCATCCACCAGAAAGCGGGGTATTTTTTTATTTTGAGCCATTCTGTTTTTAGCAGGTGCAGCATAACGGTTGGGGGTAGGTTTAGTTGGTCAATTCAAAAAAGCGGGTTTCCAGGCGCTTTTTCTTCAGCAGCAGGTGGTTTAATGTGATGTCGTTGCTGAAGCAAAGGCGATTGAGCTCCTCCAGCCGGGCGGAGCCTTTGGGAACGGACAGGGAGAGGATATTCGTTTCGCGGTTAAGCTCCAGCTTTCCTAACGGCGTGAGCAGCCTGGCAAGCGTCTCCGGGTCGGCGGCGCTTAGTTCCACCACGTCTTCGTCCTGCAGTATGTCGTTTACTTCCCCGGTGGTGAGCAGCTCACCCGTTTTCAGGATCGCCACATGGGTGCATACCTTTTCCACTTCATCCAGCAGGTGACTGGCGATGATGATGGTATGCCCCGAATGCCGCAGTTCCGTGATCAGTTCCCTTATTTCGGCAATGCCCACGGGATCGAGCCCGTTGGTCGGTTCATCCAGCACCAGCACTTTAGGGTCACCCAGCAGGGCGGCGGCGATGGCCAGGCGCTGCTTCATGCCCAGGCTGTAGGTTTTGAAGCGGCTTTTTCTGCGTTCATGCAGCTTTACTTTCTGCAATACGTTTTCGATATCCTGTCCGTTGCCCCTTCCGCTGATGCTTTGGGTCACTTTCAGGTTGTCTATGCCGGACAGGTAGTGATAAAAGTTAGGCGTTTCCAGCAAAGAGCCGATCTTCTTGCGTTGTGCCGGTGAGCCGGGTTGTCCGAACCAAAGGAATTGACCGTTATTGGCTTTCAGCACATCCAGGATAATGCTCAGCAGGGTCGTTTTGCCGCTGCCGTTGGGGCCGAGCACGCCGAAAACGCTGCCTTCGGGCACTTCGAAGGAAACGTCCCTGAGCGCCCGCACGGGCCCGTAGAATTTTGTAATGCCGGAAAGGGAAAGAACCGGTTGCATAGGCTGATGTTTTAGATCCGGTGCAAGGATAGGCAATTTTATCTGTTTTCCGGGAAGAATGGGAAAACCGGTTTTTAGGTTATATAACCGGTGAATAATGGTTAATGATCGATGGTTAAGGGTTAATGCAGATTACAGGTAGATCGTTTATAAACCAATGCACCACCAGGGCAAGAAGGCACAAGGTTTTCCTGGCGCAAGAGTGTTCGGCTTGCCGATCACTTGTGCCTTTTTAATTCACCCTGATTGTATCAGGCACAAGTATGCCCAACCCGGACGCAGTCCGGCAGCATTAAAAGGCAGCCCCCATCCCCTAAAGGGGAGCACAGGCGGAAGACTCGCCAGTGTAGGGGCTACAGGTGGTAGCAATCCCCGGGGTCGGCTACGCCAGACCCCGGGTGGACAGAAGAAAATATGATAAAAGGCTACGTACTGTAGTTGTAAAAAAAGTGACAGGAAGGCACAGGTCTGGCCACCCGCACAGCTCTGCTACAAAACCTGCGCCAGTCGCGCCCTTTGATAAAGTCTCCCGGTTTCTGAAAGACTGCTCCCCCCTCTCCTTCGGAGAGGGCTGGGGTGAGGCTGCATTTTCAATTCGTTTTCCCGTAGTTTTGAGCAACACGCAAACCAAAAACTCCCATACTGCATGAAAAAGCTGTTACTCATCGTATGCCTGTTCGTTGCGACAACCGGCTATAGTCAATCTAATCCGTTCCAGAAAAAGTTTCCTGTTATTGACCGCTATATAGACAGCCTGATGAAGGAATGGAATATACCGGGACTGGCGCTGTGCATTGTGTACAAAGACCAGGTGGTATATGCCAAAGGCTATGGCTATCGCGATATAGATAACAAGCTGCTGGTGGATGACCACACCCTGTTCCCTATTGCTTCCAACACCAAGCTGTTCACTGCCACCGCGGCCTGTATGCTGGCGGAGGAAAAGCTGCTCTCGCTGGATCAGCCGGCGCGGCACTATATGCCCGCCCTGCGGTTCGCCAACGAGGAACTGAACGCCCGGGTGACGCTCCGGGATATGCTGTCGCACCGTACCGGACTGCCCCGCTACGACGGCATCTGGATCGCTTCTTCACTTACGCGCAAGGAAACAGTGGAAAAAACAATGCGCATGCTTCCGCAGCTCGGTTTCCGCGAAGGGTATATCTACAACAATATGATGTTTGCCGCCGCCGGCGCCGTGTTGGAAACGGTGACGGGTATGCGCTGGGAGGAACTTACCCGCGAAAAGATCTTTGCACCCCTGCATATGACGACCACCTGCTTCTCCAACGAAGACATGATAAAAACGGGCAATTTCGCTTTTTCCTATTTTGAGCCCGACAGCACCCGCAGCTTACGGAAGGTAACGCATGTGGCGCAAAGCGAAGGCCTGGGCCCTGCCGGCACCATCAAATCGAATATAGAGGATATGAGCCACTGGATGATCGCCCTGCTCAACGATGGCAGATACCGGAACACACAGGTGATACCCGCGGCTGCCATCCGGGAAACGCTGGTACCGGCCAATATTGCCGATAAAGAAGGCAAATGGGAGGAGCTTTCCCACTCACTGTATGGACTGGGACGTACGGTACAAACCTATAAGGGATATAAGATCGCGGGGCATACCGGTTCCATCGACGGGTATTATTCCAATCTTACATTTATACCTTCCGAACACCTCGCGGTGTTTATGGTGCACAACAGTGTTCCTGCCGGCAACATCCGCCCGGTGATGGCCTTCCCGGTGATCGACCGTTTGCTGGGCCTTGCATCCACGCCCTGGAGTGAGCGCTACCGGAAAGACTACCTGGACAGCAAAACTGCTGCCGCCAAAAGAAAGGATTCCATCGCTGCGGCACAGGTGCCGGACACCCGGCCTTCGCACGCTTTGAGCGATTATGCCGGTAAGTACACCAATGCCGTGTATGGCGAGGTGACAATTGAGTTGGACGGCAACGGGCAGTTGTTGTTTTCATTCCGGGGCAACCAGGGTTCCCCGCTCCGTCATTACCACTACGATTATTTTGTTACGGATGAAGCCGGGAGCGGCCGACCGGAGTTCCGGCTGCAGTTCCTCACCAATCCCAAAGGCAGCATCGACCGGTTCAGCATGCAGCCCTACAGCGATCCGGCGGTGGAGTTTGTGAAGTAGCCCACCCCCACAGCATCGTCAGCGAGCTAATTGTCCCCGTCCTGAGGGGGTACCATGCCGCACCTTCATTAACTCTGAAAGGGGAAGGACGGAAGATTCTCTCTTATCACCTGCGGAGATCCATTACGCATCCGCATAAGCAGCAATCTGATTGTTTCCTTCATAAGGTGCCATGTCACATCTCCATAAATCTTCGAAAGAATGAAGATAGAAGAACTTCATTTAAATAACGCTGCTCATACCTGCTTCCATGGCTGGTTTTTGGAGATGGACTCTTCCACTGGGGAAATATTTTAGCCTTCACTATGTTTTACAGACCAGCTTGCGCCTATTTCTTCAGGTAGGGCAAAAAAGCTTTCTGCCAGATATCGTACCCTTGTTTATTCATATGGAGCATATCCTGCAAAAATAGTTCCGCACGTGGCTTTCCGGTCTCATTCAGCATAGGCGTGTAAACGTCTATATACGCTGCTTCCGGCTGTGTTTTCAGAAAAGCCTCAATCGCCTGGTTGGCCTCCTGCATTTTCGGTATCAGCTTCTCCCGGCTGGGACTGGGCTTCATGGCAACAAAAGCAATAGGTATACCGGGATACCGGTCCCTTATTTCATAAAACAACGTGATAAAGCGGTGTATAACAGTTTGAGCGGACACAATCGCCGATGCAGCCAGGTCGTTCTCACCGCAATAAACAACTACCTGTTTGGGGTTATATGCGTAAACAATATCCTTAATATAGTAACTCAGGTGATGGAGCGAAGACCCGCCAAATCCCCGGTTGATAATGCTATAGCCGGGAAAATAATCCCGTACGTCTTTCCACATCGTAAATGAAGAGCTTCCTATGAAAAGGATCGCATCTTTGGGCGGGACGTTGAGGCTATCCTGCTTTTTAAAAGCCTGGATATCCTTGTAAAAAGGCGGTTCCTGCGCCTGCACCGCCTGGCAACATGCTACCAAAGCAAGGATTGCAACTATCTTACCGAACGACTGGAAAAGTTTGTGCATGATCTTCTTTATTTATTGTAATTCTATTTATTCTTTTAATAGCCTTTCCAAAGGAAAACATTGTGCCCCTTCGTGTCATCGTGCCCTTGTGGTTCCTCCATTTAAACCACTAAGACACCAGGGCTCAAAGTATCACGAAGGAATACATTGTACATCATCCGGGCGGTATTAAGAAAGCTTAGATAAAAAACTTCATGTTCCCTAACTTAATGGTTTATTGTTAATAACCAGCTCTCTCCATACTACTCTACTTTCAAAACAGGATATTTTTCGGATACCCCGTTTTCGTTGATGGCTTCTATCGTATAGTAATATGTTTTTTTACTGTCCATACCCTTGAACCAGTATTCATTAAAGTCATGGACCATTATGCAATTGTACAACTTATCCGGGGCAGTACCATAGTAAATATTGTAAGCGTAGGCATTGCTGACCGGGCTCCATTTAAGATAGGCGCTTCTTTTATCCTTCTCGGTTCGCAAAACCATAAACTGCTTTACGTTATCAGGCTTCTCTCCTCCCCCGTTCCCGAATACCCTTAACCCGCTGATCGCAAACTTCCCGGTAGGCATATGTATGTTTTCCAGCCGGATGAATCTCGCCTGTACGGGTGTTTCCGGCTCCACATAGTCATGCGGCACATCTGTTGTGTTATCGCTTTTGTCCACAAGGGTTCTCCATTTTTTGCCATCGGCGGAATATAGCAGCTTATACCGGTGATACTGGTCTGTCCTCTTTCCCAAACGACCATCATCCACATCCTGGTCGGCGTAATTTACCTGTATGGCCTGTACGGTAGAAAGCTTTCCCAGGTCAGTCCGGATCCACTCGCCTTTGTTGCCGGTAGCGGCACTCCAGTATGTTTTCATATTCTCATCCACCGCATTATTGGCATGAAAGCCTCCCAGCGTGGAAGATACCTGTACGGGTGTTTTATAATTCAGCAGCATCCACCCGGTAAACCCGGTATTGGCGTAGGAAGATATTGTCAGATCCGGAGAAGGTAACCGGTGCGGGTAGTCGCCAAAAGCAGTGTTGCACCACATGACCCCATCTTTATCGAATCCTGTCGGCCAGATGCCGAGCCTGCGTTCAAAATTATTTTTAACAGACAGCACCACGGTACTCACATGCCAGAAATTGCCGTAGTTGTCGTCGAAAGTAGCGCCATGGCCTGCCCCGCGTACAAAGCCTCCCAATTTAAAGCTCAAAGGATCGGACTGCGGCGTAAAAGGCCCTAGCGGATGGTCTCCCACGATAACGCCATCGGCATATCCGCTGAACTCGGTGCCGGGAGCGCCGTATTGCAGGTAATATTTACCGTTATGCTTTGTCATATGCGAACCTTCAATAAAAGGATCCAGGAACGTATCATCCATATACTCTCCGAATCGTTGCCAGCCATACCGCCAGGATTCCAGCAGGTACATTTCTTTCCGGTAACCGACAGGATCCAGCGTTTTCCGGTTCAGCTCTATGCCATACATAGGGAATTTATTGCTACTGCCGTTATACATATACAGCTTACCGTCATCGTCTGTAAAAAAGGAAGGATCCCATCCTCCCAACGCAAAGGAATCCACCAGCGGCGTCCATTCATCCGCTTTAGGATTGGTGCTCATCCAGATGGTAAACGTACTGGTATAGGTAGAGCCCATCACGATCATCGTATCACCTATGATGCCCACCGCCGGAGCGCATAGCTCATCATATACATCTCCGTTCCAGGGACGGAGAAACTTCCTGGAAATAAAGTTCCAGTTAAGCATATCGCTACTCCACCAATAACCCCACTGGTTGGTGCTGAAGAGATAATAATCTCCTTTGTAATTGACGATCACCGGGTCTGCAGTGGCCCGGTGACGCCCCCATTCGCTGAAGTTAGGGATGGGCGTGTACCCGTAGTCTATATTAACAGGGTTGCAATAGGTCTTTTGCTGGGCCTGCACCCATAGCGTACAACCAATGCCAATGATCAGTAAAAGCAGATTTTTCATCCCGGTGTTTTTAGCTGTGATAATTCGTTATCTGCATTGCCGGCAATGCAATAGCTAAAATAACATATTTGAACCGAAACAGGCGCTATGACGCATATGAACTATTATTTTTTATATGACCATTTGCGGGTTATTTCTTAACATAGTTCAAGATACATGCCATGTGCAAGTGGTAAATTTGCCGTAAATTATAGGATCATGGAGAACAGAATACTGGGCTTGCATCATATAACTGCCATAGCCGGCAATGCGAAAATAAACCATAACTTTTATACCCATATCCTGGGACTTCGCATGGTAAAAAAAACCGTCAACTTTGACGACCCCGGTACCTATCATTTCTATTTCGGAGATGAAAAAGGCACACCCGGCACTATCCTTACATTCTTCCCGTGGGAGGGAATCGGCAGAGGCAGCCATGGTGCCGGTATGGCTACCCATATAGCCTATGCTTTGCCGGACGGCGCTATGGAATTCTGGAAAAACAGGCTTGCACAATACAATATCGGTTTTACCGAAGAAGAAGTATTCGGAGAAAAGCTGATCTCATTCAGGGATCCGGACGGGCTGCAATTGCAGTTCACAGAACCTGCCGGAACTGACAACAGGCAGGGTTGGGTAACCAGTGAAGTAAAGGAGACCGTCGCTTTAAAAGGCTTTCACAACGTGACCCTCAGCTTGCGAAAAGCAGAGGAAACGATTAAAGTACTGACGGATATTTTGGGATATGGTATCGAAAAACAGGAAGGCAACAGGTACCGCCTGACTACGGATGCCATTGACACAGCTAATATTGTGGACATCATTGAGGATGAAAAAAAACATGCCGGTAGAAATGCCGCAGGCACCAACCATCACATTGCCTTCAGGGTAAAAAATGATAATATCCTGATGGAATTCCAGGAAAAAGTTTTGTCTGCCGGGCTGAACATTACACCTAAAATTGACAGGGATTACTTTTTTTCACTGTATTTCCGGGAGCCGGGTGGTATATTATTTGAACTGGCTACAGATAACCCGGGCTTTACAAGGGATGAATCCCTGGCAGAATTGGGAACAAACCTCAAACTGCCCAAACAATATGAAGGTGCCCGTCAGAAAATTGAAAAAGTATTACCCCCACTCTAAAACATATAGTATGGAAACAACAAAAGTAACACTGAATGATGCCAACCAGGGAGCAGTGGAACTATTCTCTGATGACAACAAAGCAGGATTTATGGAAATAGACATTAAAAACGAAACATTGACAGTGTACCATACAGAGGTAGACCCGGCTTACGAAGGAAAGGGTTTCGCCAGGCTTCTACTGAACCAGTTGGTTTCGTATGCGCGTGAAAATCAACTGAAAATCGTTCCGCTGTGCCCCTATGTACACCTGCAGTTCAGAAAACGGCCGGAAGAGTATAAAGATGTTTGGGCAAGCCACTAAACCAAAAGCGATGCGTACTTTAATAAAAGGCATTCACCATGTTACGGCTGTAACAGGCGATGCACAGAAAAATGTGGATTTTTATACGGGAATACTCGGCATGCGCCTGGTAAAGCAAACCGTGAATTTTGACAACCCGGAAGTGTATCATTTTTATTTCGGAGATGAGAATGGTACACCCGGCACGATCATGACAACCTTCCCCTATGGAAAGGGCCTGGCGGAAGGAAGACATGGAAAGGGGATGCTGAATACCACCGCTTTTTCTGTTGATATAGGTGCCATGGACTTCTGGCTGCAACGTCTGGATCGTTTTGACATCCCTTATAAAACACCGCAGGAACGATTGGGCGATGAGCCATTCATTTACCTGGAAGATTATGATGGAGTCGGCATTGAACTGGTGTTTACGGAAAATGATAACCGGGAAGGACACACGAATGGTATTGTTCCACCTGCATACGCCATCAAAGGTATTCACCATGTAGAGCTGTGGCTTGATTCCCCGGAACGTACTGCGGCTTTGCTTACATCCAAAATGGATCACCGGCTGATCCGGGAAGGCGGTGGCCGTTTCCGGTATGCCGTGGAAGATATACCCGGCGGGTATATTGATCTTCTGTCTGTACCCGACCAGTTGAAAGGATTGCCCGGCAGGGGTACCGTGCATCATGTGGCCTTTGAAACCCCCGACAGGAATACCCAACTGGAAATAATGGAAAGGCTGGATGCGTTGGGACTGGGGCACACGGAAGTCAAAGACCGGAAATATTTCACCTCTGTTTATTTCAGGGAACCCGGCGGGGTGATCTTTGAAATAGCCACTTCCGGACCGGGTTTTGCAACTGATGAGGCACCTGAAGCACTTGGGGAGTCGCTGATGCTGCCGCAGCAATTTGAAGACAGGAGAAAAGGTTTACTGAAAACCCTGCCCGCCTTCCGTTATCAACCGGAAAATTTTAAATAATGAAACATACACTCGATATAAAAACAGCCGGTGTAGCTTTAGACAAAGCTGATAAAGCGCTCATTATGATACATGGGCGTGGCGGCAGCAGTGAAGATATCCTTAGCCTGGCGCAACACTTTCAGGTAGCGGATTATGTCCTGCTGGCGCCCCAGGCTACTAACAACACCTGGTACCCGCTTTCCTTTATGGCGCCGGTTGCTGAAAATGAACCCTGGTTATCTTCAGCAATCGAAACCGTAGACGCTGCTTTTAAAAAAGCGGTGGCCGCCGGCATCACACCGGAAAATATCTATTTCTTCGGTTTTTCACAGGGTGCCTGCCTGACGCTGGAATATACCGCCCGTCATGCGCAAAAATTCGGCGGAATAGCGGCCGTGATCGGCGGGGTGATAGGACAGAAAATAAACCGGGAAAATTACAAAGGCGATTTTGCACAAACGCCTGTTTTCATCGGCACCAGCGACCCCGATCTTCATGTTCCGGTGGAACGTGTATATGCCTCTGCCAATATCCTGAAAGATATGAATGCGGATGTAACAGAAAAAGTATACAGCCATATGGGGCATACCATCAACCGGGACGAAGTGAACATGATCAACCAGCTTATATTCGAATCCCGGGGTTCTTGAGTAAATAAACGCAAAGACCGTAATCATCAGTATTGCTGCCGATCGCATTTTAAAAAGAAACAGGATCGGAATTCTTGTATAGTCATTATTGCGAAAATTTGAACTATCTCACCGAAGGTAAATACACCCATTTCAGTATGCCGCATATAATATAATAACCATTAGTAGTATCTTTAATCATCAATCTGTCTGAAAACAAAAAATCGTCCGAATGAAATGGACCCAGGTAATTGATCCATTACATAACATTGCGTTGTCTGCCATACTGGCTGCCGTTCCCATCCTGTTTATTTTCTGGGCGCTGATCATCAGGAAAATGAAAGGATACCGGGCTACGCTCTCTGCCACCGCCATTGCCCTGCTGATCGCGGTTGTTTTCTACAAGATGCCGGTAAGCCTGGCATTGCTATCCACAGCGCACGGGGCGCTGTATGGACTGTTTCCCATTACATGGATCATCATCGGCGCTATTTTCGTTTTTAATATCTCGGTTAAGAGCGGCCAGTTTGAAGTGATCAAACATTTTATGGCGTCCGTATCCTCCGACAGGAGGATACAGGCCTTACTGATCGCTTTTTGCTTTGGCTCGTTCCTCGAAGGAACAGCGGGATTCGGTGCGCCGGTGGCTATTACCGCCGCCATCCTTATCGGGCTTGGCTTCAATCCGTTATATGCCGCAGGCATTTGCCTGGTGGCCAATACCGTGCCGGTGGCTTTCGGTAGTGTAGGTATTCCTATTACCGTCGCCTCACAGGTATCTGATATTCCTGAGATGGCCATTTCGCAGATGGTGGGCAGAACCCTCCCTTTGCTGTCCCTGCTGCTGCCCTTCTACCTGGTGGTACTGATCTGCGGCTTCAAAAGATCCCTGGAAGTAATGCCGGCTATAGCGGTTACCGGGCTGTCATTTTCTTTTTTTCAATGGTTTACCTCCAATTTCCTGGGACCCGCATTACCGGATATTTTTGCCGGTATTTTTTCCATGATCAGCCTGATGATCCTGCTTCGCTTCTGGAAACCCAAAACAACATGGCGGTTCGCTAACGAGCCTCCGGAAAAGGATACAGAAAAAAGATCCTATACACGTGGACAGATCGTGCGGGCATGGTCGCCCTTTATCATTATGACCCTGTTCATTCTCACCTGGGGGCTGCAGCCGGTTAAAACAACCCTGGACAGCATCGGTATGCTGAAATTTGATATACCGTGGCTGCATAATACCATCCGGTACCACGACACCGGCGACCTGCTGCCGCAAACTTTTAAGTTCAACTACCTGTCTGCCTCCGGCACAGGTATGCTGATCGGCGCCTTTGTATCGCTTCCGCTGGCAGGACTCACATTTAAAGACGGAGTTACAATATTCGGCGCTACGCTGAAGCAGCTCAGGCTGCCTATCCTGACCATCGCGTCCGTATTGGGATTTGCCTATATCGTCAATAATTCCGGTATGTCGCTGACGATTGCCCAAACCCTGGCCAAAACGGGCATATTATTCCCCTTTTTCTCCCCAATTCTCGGCTGGCTGGGTGTATTCATCACAGGCTCCGACACTTCCTCTAACGCCCTGTTCGGAAGATTGCAGCATGCTACCGCCGGCTCCATCGGGGTAGATCCCGTAGTAACGGTATCGGCCAACTGCTCCGGTGGTGTGGTGGGTAAAATGATCTCGCCGCAGTCTATCGCTGTTGCGGCGGCGGCTGTAGGACTGGCCGGAAAGGAATCGGACCTGTTCCGCTTTACCGTAAAGCACAGCTTTATAATACTGGCGGTGGTCTGCCTGATCACTTTATGGCAGGCTTATGCCGCCCCCTGGATCATTCCCGTTTATGTGGGCATCGGGCAAAGCATGGGAGGCGGTTACACGGATATCATGCCGGGACTGTATTACCTGCTGGCGCTGGCATTATGCGTGGCAGCAGTTTGTTTAGCTGTTGTTCGTTCCGGTAAAAAATAGTGTCGCCAGCCACAAGCCATTCTTTCAAAAAACAAAAGCATACACTACTCTTATTCCTGAGACGGTGTATGCTTTTGCGGATAGATAACCATCATTATCCTTACAGACTTTCGATCCAATCCTTTACTTCCTCTTTGGTTTTTCCTACTTTCTTTTGAATGCGACCCAGCAATTCATCCTCCTTTCCTTCTTCATACAACAGATCGTCATCCGTCAGATCGGCGTACTTTTGTTTGATCTTTCCTTTCACTTCATTCCATGTGCCTTTGAGATTTAATTTCCAACTTTCCATAACATCATTTTTTAGTTTAATAAATGTTAAACCTGTCTGTTGATCCCGGACACCAACGCTCCTGTAAGTAACAAAACCATGCCAATTCATCTTTCTGTCATTTATAGCCTGCCATTCGCTGCCCGGCTATCATCTCTTTCTTTACTATTTTAGTATCTTTCCGAGATCTACAAAAAACAGGTGATATGAAATATACCGTTCTTCTGCTGACAGGCTTACTTTTCCTGTGTAATGGCTATACACAAACTAAAAGATTAAATGCGCAACAGGCATGGGGTATGGCGCCATCACTCACTAAGGCTACCAATATAGTACGTGGCTGGGCAGATGCCGATCATTATATTGAATGGGATGTAATGGACAAAAAAGAGTACGCCGTGCATGTGCGGACCGGCAAAAGAACGCCCTACACAGCACCGCCGGAAAAAAAGATCCGTGTATCCGTACAGGAGGGCGACATCTTTATCGTGGATGAGTCTGACAGCTCCAGGCAACTGACAAAAACAGCAGCAGAGGAAAAGAACCCGGTACTGTCACCGGACAATCAATATGTGGCATTCACCCGCGCCAACGACCTGTACTCCATACGGGTATCAGACGGCAGGGAATTTCGTCATACCACCGACGGAACCGACCTTATCTATAACGGATGGGCATCATGGGTATACTACGAAGAAATATTGGGGCGATCAAGCAGGTATAAGGCTTTCTGGTGGGCGCCGGACAGCAAGACCATCGCCTTTATGCGGTTCGACGACAATAACGTGCCCCTGTTTTCTATCTATGGCGCTACCGGACAGCATGGTTACCGGGAAAATACGCGATACCCCAAAGCCGGTGATGCCAACCCGGAAGTAAAAATAGGATTTGTACCGGTGGAAAGCAGTCGCGTGACCTGGGCTGAGTTTAACGAAAAACACGACCAGTATTTCGGACAACCTTACTGGAGCCACGATAGTAAGCAACTGATGGTGCAATGGATGAACCGCGACCAGGATAATCTGAAGTTCTACATGGTTAATCCGGTTACCGGCGGCAAATCAGAGCTCTATGATGAAAAGCAAAAAGAATGGATAGACCTGGATCATGCGGAAAGGATCACCTACCTGTCAGATAACAAACATTATATACTGAAAAGTGATAAAACCGGCTGGGCACATTATTACCTGTACACTTTAAATGGTCAACTGGTAAATGCTATAACAGAAGGCAACTGGCAGGTATCCGGGATTGAAAGGATAGATGAAAAAAACAAGGTACTTTATTTTACGGCACGCAAAGAAAACAGCGCAACGCTTGATCTCTACAGCATACAATTTTCCGGTAAAAATATGCGCCGGCTGAGCTTTGGCGACTATACCCACCAGGTACACGTATCCCCGGACGGAAGGCATTTCATCACTACCTATTCCAATGTATCCACACCGCCACAAACGGCGCTTGTAAACAATTCCGGGAAGATCATCCGGCAGATAGCAGACAGCAGATCAGATGATTTTGACAGCTATGTGTATGGCAAAACAACAATGATCACCATACCCACACCCGATGGATACCAACTACCGGCTACCATTACCTGGCCGACAGATTTTGATGAAAGCAAACAATATCCCGTTATCATGAGCATATACGGCGGTCCCAATGCCGGTAACGTACGCAACACCTGGAAGGGCGTGATCAACCAGCATTGGGCTAATGAGGATATCATCCAGATCAGTGTGGATCACAGGGCTTCGGGGCATTTCGGGAAAGCGGGTGTTGCACTCATGCACCGGCAGCTGGGTCACTGGGAGATCATAGATTACAGCACCGCTGCGAGATGGCTGAAAGAAAAGCCCTGGGTAGCCAAAAACAAGCTGCTCATCACCGGGCACAGCTACGGCGGCTATATTACCTGCCTGGCCCTTACCAAAGCACCGGAATATTTTGATTTCGGTATTGCCGGCGCACCTGTTACCAGTTGGGAGCTATATGATACGCATTATACAGAAAGGTTTATGGACCGGCCGCAGGATAACCCGGAGGGATATAAAAACGGTTCTGTTTTAACATACACAGACAACTATAAAGGTGTATTGCGGGTGATGCACGGGGATATGGACGACAATGTGCATATGCAGCATACCATTCAACTGGCAGATAAGCTCACCTCCCGCAGCGTGCCATTTGAATTGATGATCTACCCGGGCAGCCGGCACGGCTGGAGTAGAGAGAAAACAGCTTATGACCGGCAGGAAAGAGCCCGTTTTTATTATCAATACCTGTTGGAAAAGCCAATGCCGGAAAAGCTGTTTTAAGGCTCTGCTTCACCATCAGTTCACTCCCAAAGCGGTATCCACTGCGGTTCTGAACTGGGCGAACATCTCGCTCCCGTTTTCGCCGGAAGGCGATTTTACCAGCAACAGGGCGGCGTATTTATTCTTTTTATCGATATAGGGCCAGGTGCCGGTTAAAGATGGACTGGTAACCACCGTGCCCCGTCCGCCCTCATCTTCCACCAGCCAGGCGCCCAGTCCGTATTTCCAGCCTTCGGTTCCGGCAGGGGTAAACTTTACCGGCAGTTCTGTAAACTGGGCCTTCAGCATTTCATCTACCGCCTCCCTGCTCAATACCTGCCTGCCTTCAAACTGGCCGTCATTCAGCAACATCACCAGGAAGTTCATATAGTCGTTGGCGGTAGTTTGCGCACCGGTAGAAGGATCTACCGACATATTGTTATCGTAAAAGGAAGTAGCCCGCATTTTCAGGGGACGTATTATTTTTTCCTGCGCTACACGATCGAATGTTCTTTTGGTAACCACTTCCATCATCCGCGCTGCGATATTCATTCCCACATGGCTGTAAAAGAACTCCGTCTGGGGATTGGTAACGATCTCCCGTTTGCTGGCAAAATAACCCATCTGTTCATCCAGTGTTTCAAATTTTAAACGGGGTGTCAGCTTACCGATCCCTGTTTTTTCTCCTTCAATGCCGGTAGTATGGGTCAGTCCGTTCCGGAGAGTAATATAGCCCTTCATGTATTTGGCAAGAATGGGAATATGTTGCGAGGTCTTATCTTCCAATCCTATTTTTTTGTCGTCCACCAGTGCCATGGCCACCGCAGCTGTCAGCCACTGTCCACTGGCTCCCACTGGCGCCTGCGCACGACTGTTAAAATCCTGGCTGGTTTCTTTCCGGTAAATTATCTTGTCATCCTTCCATACCAGGGCGATCACCTGCTTACCCAGCACTTTTTGGTTTTTCTGCAACAATTCATCAATCGGGGCAAAATTGTACTGGGCCCCGGCAGGCTGCAGGATTAACAGGAAAAACGATAAAAGACTGAAATTCAGGCAGGTTACACCGGTTTTATATGACATATTTTCTGCTTTGGGGATTTGGAGTGTGTTTTGCTCTACGTGCTAAAGTTATTTTAAACAAAACAAAGGAAAACTTAAAAATACAATAGAATGAACCTCAATAATTTTACCATAAAAGCCCAGGAAGCCATTGCCCGGGCGCAGCAGGTGGCTTTCAATAATGGAAATGCCAATATCGAGACCGAGCATATACTAAAATCCTTACTGAGTGAAGATGATTCTCCCATTGAGTTTCTACTGAAAAAAAACAATGTCAACATAAAATTTGTAGAATCCAAGCTGGACGAAAGCATCAGCAAGCTACCGAAAGTACAGAGTGGTGAACCGGCGCAATCCATCAGCCGCGATGCCAACAATGTGGTGTTGAAAGCAGGTTCTTTGCTGAAGAATTTCGGTGATGAATTTGTAAGTGTTGAACACTTATTGTTGGCCCTTTTGCAGGGAAACGACAATACATCCAAGATACTGAAAGATGCCGGCCTCACCGAGAAAGGACTGGTAGCGGCTATCAAAGACCTGAGAAAAGGCTCCACCGTATCTTCCCAGACACATGAAACACAGTTCAACACCCTGAATAAATATGCCAAAAACCTGAATGAGCTGGCAAAGCAGGGTAAGTTGGATCCGGTGATCGGACGGGATGAGGAGATCAGGAGAACCCTGCACATCCTTTCGCGCAGAAATAAGAACAACCCCATGCTGGTGGGTGAACCGGGTGTTGGTAAAACCGCTATTGCTGAAGGACTGGCCATGCGCATCGTAAATGGCGATGTACCGGAAAACCTGAAATCAAAGATCATCTATGCCCTGGATATGGGGCAATTGATAGCCGGCGCCAAATATAAAGGAGAATTTGAAGAACGTCTGAAAGGCGTGGTAAATGAAGTGGCCAAAAGCGACGGAGAGATCATATTGTTCATAGACGAGATCCATACATTGGTAGGCGCCGGCGGCGGTGAAGGCGCTATGGATGCAGCTAACATTTTAAAGCCTGCCCTGGCCAGGGGTGAGCTGAGAGCGATCGGTGCTACTACCCTGAACGAATACCAGAAATATTTTGAGAAAGACAAGGCGCTGGAAAGAAGATTCCAGCGGGTGCTGATCGATGAGCCCAGCGTAGAGGATGCGGTATCAATTTTACGGGGTATCAAAGACCGTTATGAAACGCATCACCATGTACGCATCAAAGATGAAGCGATCATTGCCGCAGTAGAGCTTTCGCACCGGTATATAGCCGACCGGTTTTTGCCGGATAAGGCCATCGACCTGATCGATGAAAGCGCTGCACGTCTCCGCCTGGAAATGAACTCTATGCCAGAGGAACTGGATCAACTGGAAAGACAGATCCGACAGTTAGAAATTGAGCGCGAAGCCATTAAAAGAGAGAACGATGATGCCAAGCTGAAAGAGCTGGCGAAAGATATCTCGCTGCTGAGCGTGGAAAGGGATACCCTGAAAGCCAAATGGCAGCAGGAAAAAGAGCTCGTAGAGCAGATACAGGCCGGCAAAGCCAATATAGAAGCGCTGAAGCTGGAAGCGGAGAAAGCGGAACGCAACGGCGACTATGGAAAAGTGGCGGAGATCCGCTATGGAAAAGTAAAAGAGGAAGAAGAAAAAATTGCAACGCTTACGAAAGAGCTGGATGAAGTGGCCCCGGAAAAAAGATTGCTGAAGGAAGAAGTAGATGCGGAAGATATTGCGGAAGCCATTGCCAAATCAACCGGTATACCGGTGAGCAAAATGCTGCAAAGCGAAAGAGAGAAATTACTGAACCTGGAAGATGAATTGCACAAGCGGGTGGTAGGCCAGCATGAAGCCATAACAGCGGTTTCCGATGCCATACGCCGTAGCCGTGCGGGATTGCACGATCCGAAAAAGCCCATCGGTTCTTTTATCTTCCTGGGTACAACGGGTGTGGGTAAAACAGAGCTCGCCAAAGCACTGGCCGAATACCTGTTTGACGATGAAAATATGATGACGCGGATCGATATGAGCGAATACCAGGAGAAACATTCCGTAAGCAGGCTGGTGGGAGCGCCTCCCGGCTATGTGGGATACGATGAAGGCGGGCAGTTGACCGAAGCCGTACGCCGTAAGCCGTATAGCGTGGTGCTGCTGGATGAAATAGAGAAAGCGCATCCGGATGTATTTAACATCCTGCTGCAGGTACTGGATGACGGCCGCCTGACCGATAACAAGGGGCGGGTGGTAAACTTTAAAAACACCATCATCATCATGACCAGTAATATGGGCAGCCAGGTGATACAGGAGAATTTTGAGACCGTAAACGAACAGAACATGGACGAAGTGGTGGCGAAAACCAAATTGGAGGTTATGAACCTCCTGAAGCAAATCATTCGTCCTGAGTTTTTGAACCGTGTAGACGACATCATTATGTTCCAGCCCCTGCTAAAGAGCCAGATCAAAGGCATCATCAACATACAGTTGAACCAGTTGAAAGACCTGGTGGCAGTGAACGGGATAGAGCTGGAGTTCACCAACTATGCCATCGACTTCCTGGTAGAGAATGGTTACGATCCCCAGTTTGGTGCAAGGCCGCTGAAGCGGTTGATCCAGAAAGAGATCGTAAACCAGTTGAGTAAAAAAATACTGGCGGGCGATATCGATAAGACGAAGCCGGTGCTGGTAGACGTATTTGACAATACGGTAGTTTTCAGAAATGAAGGTAGCATACCGGCTCAGGCAGACAACGAAAAACAGCACCAGCAGCGGTAATTGTACTATATAAAAGGAAAGCCGGGAGTGATATTTCATTTCCGGCTTTTTTTCTACTCTTCCAACATCATCTCGAATCCTTGATTAGAGCTCTTGATCACTGAGGCGTGACAAATACAGAACGCGCCCGGTTGCGTATAACACGTAACCTTCCCGAAGATTATCTTCGGTGAAATGGCTACTTGGCCTCTTTCAGCAGTTCCTTCACGGCAGCTTCCAGTTGCTGATCGGCGCCGGTAACGATCTTTTGCGCATCGTTGGCCACCTTTATATCCGGTTCGGTTTGCCAGTTCTCCAGGTATTTGCCATTCATTGCTTTTACACCTACCGGTGGCACACCCCAGCGGATACCGGTATCCATCAGTGTAGCCCATCCTGCGAAAGTGCAGGTACCCGGTACCGGCATACCCACCAGCTTATTGATCTTTTGTGCCTGTATCATGTAGGCATAACAGTGACCATCGCTGTAGTTGGCCTCATTCACCAGCGAAATGCTGGGCTTGGTCCACCGGAAATTAGGCTCAAAACCGGTGTTGCCTTTGTCCGTTCCGTAATCCACGAATTTTTTACCGCTTAAAAACATATCGAGGTCGCCTACCAGGTCGCCGCCACCGTTGAAACGGGTGTCAACCACCAATGCTTTTTTATCAAAATACCTGCCCATCACCTCTTCATATACATTCCGGTAGGCGCCGTCATTCATACCCGGAATATGCACATACCCCAGTTGCCCGTTGCTCAGCTTTTCTACTTCCTCCTGGTTACGTTTTATCCAGCGCCGGTAGAGCAGGGTATTCTCCTCCCCTATAGAGACGGGTTTCACTACGTAGGCAACCTCCTTTCCTTTTTCAACAAAGCTGAGCAGCGTATTTTTCCCAGCCTTCCGGTTCAGCAGCTCGCTCAGGTCATTATCCGGTTTGATAACAATGCCATCGACAGCTTTCAGTATAGCGCCCGGACTAAGCGAAATATCACTTTTATCCAACGGTCCGCCTTTCACGACCTCCAGTATCTTAACGCCTTCCCCGGTATAGCTATCATCATAGTAAATGCCCAACGCCGCCGTAGCATCTCCGTCGGGATCATTTTTACTGTAGGCAGCACCGCTGTGTGAAACATTCAGCTCACCCAGCAGTTCACTGATCAGCTCGGCAAATTCGTAATGATTGCCGATGAAGGGCAGGTATTTTTCATAATCCTGTTTATAGCTGTTCCAGTCAACCCCGTGCATGGAAGCTGTATAAAAAGTATTATTGGTTTTACGCCATACATGCTCAAACTGGAACCGCCGTTCCGCCAGCCTGTTTACCCGCATTTCCCCATTGATCGTCACTTTTTCCTGCTTGTTGATAGCCGGATCTATTTTGGTAAGTCCTCCCGAACTGGTAAGATAAATGTTTTTCTGATCCTTATCCCAGGACATGGAAGCAGTAGTAGCATCCAGCGCGATCAGCATTTTCGTTTCTTTGGTCTTGAGATTGGTGCTCCAGAGGTTGTAACCTTTTTCAAAACGGGCCAGGTAGTATAAGGTTTCCCCGTCTTTGCTCAGCAAGGCATCTCCCAAAGAGGAAGAGTGGATGGTTAATCTTGTCTTCCGCAATTCGATGTCATCCCAGTCTATCACAACGGTGGTATCTCTTTTCTCGTCCTTCTTTTTGGTGGTATCGGCCTTTGCTTTTGCTTCTTCCATATCTTTCAGCAATGCCGCATCCGCTTTATTCAAATTGAATTTATCCCAGGCCTTTTTTGCAAAAAACATAGCGTACACATCTGCCTGCTGCCCGCCGGCCATAGCGGCGCCCCGCAGCCCGTCCCGGTTGCTGAACCATATCATGGCTTTACCGTCGAGCACCCATTTTCCACGGGTATCTTCAAAGCCGCTTTTGGTAAGGTTGAATGCTTTTCCCTTTCCATCTGCCGGTACGATACCCACTTCCCCTGCCGCGCTGCCGGGCATATCATAGTTGAATAAGAACCATTTTCCATCGGGGCTCCACTGGAAATATTTTGCGTTCTCACCCCAGGCAAACAGCTCGTCATTGACCAGGATGTTCCGGGTTTGCTTTGTTGCCAGGGTGTAGACTTTCAGGTTGTTTTTATTTTCGATAAAAGCTATTTCTTTCCCGTCAGGCGAAAACTGCGGCTGTGTATTGTCATTCTTGTTATCAATAAGCGGCTTTTCCTCTATAAGTGTGGCAGCATAAAAATACGGTTCTTCTTTCCGCACGCGGGTGCTTTGAAAAATGCTCCATTTACCGTTTCTTTCGGCGCTGTAGACGATAGTACTGCCATCGGGAGAAAAGCTGGCTGCTGTTTCCTGGCCCGGCGTAGAGGTGATCTGTTTTGTAATACCGTTTTCAATGCTGTTCACAAAAATATCCCCCCGGTACATAAACACTGCTTCCTTATTATTGGGTGATACGTTGAACCCGCTTCCGCTGGTCACTTTTACAATTTCCTCCTGGTTGTTCCGGTTGTCGGAGATCACGGTTACGGGTACCTTCCTGCTGCTCCCGTTTTGCCAGGTATATAAATCCCCGTTCCAGCTGAATGCCAGGGTACCGTTTTGCGCAGCTGACAAAAAGCGGACAGGATGTTTTGTAAACTGTGTGAGCTGCTGCGACCTTTCATTGCCGGCAACCGATCTTTTATGAATATTAAAAGTGCCGCTTTCCTCGCTCAGGTAATAAAAAGCCTGGTCGTTATCGGTAAATACCGGGCTGCGGTCTTCCCCGGCAAAGCTGGTAAGCTGCTGATGTGATTTTGTTTTAGTACTATACAACCAGATATCCCGGGCAATGGAAGATGTCTGGTGCTTGCGCCACGCGTTCTCTCCTCCCTTTTTATCATGATACAGAAAAGCGTCACCGGATTTGTTAAATGCGATATCTTCTGCAGGCGATGAAAGTATTTGTGTTACCCGCCCGCCGGCAACGGGCACGCTATACAGCTCGGGCTGTGAACCGGCCGGATAATTCCGGCTGGCAACATGATCCATTCGCGTGGCCCCAAACACGATGCTTTTGTCATCCCTGGTAAAGCTATAGGGATATTCGTGGGTGGAATGAAAGGTCAGCCGTTTCGGAGCGCCACCCCTTGCCGCTATCAGATATATATCAAAGTTGCCGTACCGGTCGCTGGCAAAAGCGATGTGCTGCCCGTCATTGCTCCACACCGGCATATAATCGTGCGCCGGGTGGGATGTAAGAGGGGTCGCTGTGCCGCCACCGACCGGCACCGTATAAATATCGCCCATATAAGTAAAGGCTATGGTATTGCCATCAGGCGAAATAGCGGGGTACCGCAGCCAGGACGGGGTCTCCTGCGCCATAGTGAACAGCGAAAAAGAAGCGGCTATCAACGTACAAATTTGTTTCATCATATCGGTGGGTTATGCCAGCAAAAATAGGGACTTGGAAGGATTTTACTGTATCGTTGTTGGTGTTCGTGCAGTTGCCTGTGTATAGTATAGCATAGCATCACCAACAACAGATTTGCCGCGCAGTATTGTTGCTGCTACCCGTACACGAACTAATACACAAAACCCGGCGGCAATGATTCAGCCGCGGAACGAATGCAGATATTGTTCTTTGATTGCGCAAAGCTTTGTTTTTTTCTGCGTCTCCAGTGATTGATAAAGTCCCAAAAGCGACCTGTTAACATTTGTCAATTAAATTAAAAATCATATTATAACCGAATTGATATATATCATTTTTCAGCGGTTTTCCGTTTAAAACCCCGGAAAACACATTCTACGCAACGATGTTGCTTTGAATCTCTAAAATAGTTTCATGACCAAAAATCTATTTTTGATCCTTATATCGCTGGCTATCAATATCAACCTTGGATTTTCACAAACAAGTCTCGGCGCAAAAAACGACTTTTTCAGCACTACACCCATCAATTCCGTTACCGGGGGAACAACCGCCTCTGTTTTAGCAAACGACACGATCAACGGCATACCCAATTCAGCAAACGTATCCAATGTAAACCTTACCTGGTTATCTCCGGAACCACCGGGCTTAACGTTCAATAGCAATGGAACGATTACTGTGGCGCCTGGAACTGCTCCGGATAATTATCTTATCAGCTACCAGATCTGTGGCACAATCAATACCACGCTATGCAGTGCAGCTTATGCCACGGTATATGTAGACAACGATTCTGACAGCGATGGTATTACGGACCTTGCAGATGGAGATGACGACAATGACGGAATACTGGATGCCAATGAATGTAATACTGATTTGTTTGCCATTTATGAACCCAATAACTTCACAGACAATACGAAATTCCTGCGTATTCGTCCATCCGATTTTGGATTTACCACCCCGGGAGCAACAAACCTGAACGGCACACACGATTTCAGTTCTTTTTTTGGACTGCCGGCAGGGTCAGTGATTGCTACTGTGGAAAATGTAAATGTTCATCCTTCAGCCGATGAATTCTTTGTTGCCGACGTGCCGGGCACTTCTGCAAAAACAAGGATAAAAATGAGCGGGACAACAGGTGTGTATATGGTACTGGAGCACGGACAGGAATATCTTGGCCAGGTAGAACGTGGCATTAGTTTTCTGGATGGCACTACCCCTGCCACAGGACTGTTTGACCTGGGTACACAAACAACCGGGGGTAACTGGCAGGGTGGTAATATTGATCAATACTATTATGTACGCCACACTGTTTCTTCCCATGAAAATGCCATGCTTGTATATGCCAGTATCAATAGCCAGATCAACCCTAAACATATTGAGTTTTCCACCAATAATACAGAAGCAACTGAATACAGTACTTTTTTCGTTAGAATATTCCCGGAATGCGACTATGATAGAGATGGCATTCCCAACCGGTTAGACCTTGATTCCGATAATGATGGCTGTCCTGATGCGCTTGAGGGCTCCGGTACATATGATTATTCTCATGTGACAAGTGCCGCAGGAACAGTTTCGTCAGGCCCCGGGTCAACGGCGCCCGACCTGAATTTCTGTGCCGATAATTCCTGTGTAGATGTTAATGGAGTTACTCTGATCGCAGGTGCGGGTGGGCAAAGTGCCGGTACCGCATACAACGAAAATGTGATAGCTGCCTCCTGTATGATTTTGCTGCCGGTTGATCTGCTCAGCTTTACTGTATCTGGCAGTGGCAATATGGTAAAACTGGAATGGACCGCCTCAGCCGAACACAATAACAAGGGCTTTGAAATTGAAAGAAGCATAGACTGTAGCACCTGGAAGAAGATCAGTTTTGTACACAGCAGGGCACAACACAGTAGCAGCAATGTGAAAACAGATTACAGTTTTACAGATGATGCGCCATTGAGCGGAAAGGTATTCTACCGGTTGAAGCAGGTAGATTTTGACGGCAGGTATGAGTATAGTGATGTGCGCTGGGTAATATCTGGCGGTAATAACAATATCCAGGTATACCCTAATCCGGCTAAGACCCATATCAACATCACGGGACTCGAAAAAAATGAAATAATCGAAATGTATGACCTGACCGGCAGAAAAGTAAAATCGTTCAAAAACAATTCGACTGCTGCCATCATTTCCTTACATGATGTAAGTGAGGGAGTATATTACCTCCATATTACCGGTGCTGAAGGAACCAGAAAATTAAAGAGCTTTATAAAAGCGAGGTAAGGTTTTTAACGGGTAGTTAGTGATATTATATCACTCCTGTGCAACCACTGTTCAGTTTTCAAAACCATCAACGGTTACATCTTTCAACACAGCACCTTTGCAGGATAACTTATTGAAAAGGTCCGTAGCATCGCCCTATCACCCTGCTAATACACAGAAGCCGGCGGTAAGGATTCTGCCCCGGAGAACGAATGCAGGTATTGTTCTTTGATCGCTGAAAGCTCCGCTGTTTTTTGCTGCTCCTCCAATGATTGATAAAGTCCCAAAAGCGACCATCCGTTACCGGGATTCCATACGAGGTCTTCGCGGTAGATCTTTTCCGCCTCTGCCGGACGATCCAACTGCAGCAGGAAGGCGCCCAGGTATTGCCGGGCAGGCAACATCCACAACTTGGGCTCAGTGTAGATCAGCCCGTCTTCGACCGCAATGGCCGACTCAATGGCTTTGATCGCTTCCTCCTGTTTTCCCTGGTTAAAAAGGATATGACCAAGCAGGATATGCTCTGCAATAACTGAACATTCATGAGGACTGCTCATATACGGTCTAAACCGCTTTTGTAAGATGTCGTCTTTTTGCTTTTGCCGCAGTTGCTCCAGGCTTTTTTCCGCCGGGGATATCTGCCCTGTTTTTGTATAGGCCATCCCCTTTGCAAAATCGTTGAGTATACCTGCATAAGTCCATTCCGGCGAAACCGTCTCTTTATCCTCCAGTATCGCCTGCCATTTGCCCAGCCTCAGTTTTGCCAGGGAGGGGAACATGCGCAGGTACTGGTCATAGGTGTTTTCGTAAGAAGGGAAGGCATTGCTGATCAGTGAAGCCAATTTTTCTTCCGTTTCTTTTTGCATGGCCCCGCTGAGCGCACAATATGCACCCACCGCATAATAGTGGCTGCTGCTGGTCATCAGGTTGAGCCCTTTCTCAAGAGCGGCATAATGCGCCAGGTTATTGTTGGCGGTTGTATTTACGTCCACGCCTTTTTCAAAATGACCGATGCGTTCGTACTGGTGACTGGACATATGCACCATATGGGCAATGCCGGGATACAGCGTCAGCAGGGAATCGGCATAAGGCAATGCCGTTTCCGGCTGACGGGACGCTTCTGTCAGGTGAATATAGTAATGGAGTCCGGCCGGATGCCGGGGATCCTGCTTCAATACCGACTCGCAAAGCTGCACCAGCTCCGGTGTCCAGAATTTGGGGGTTCCGTCATTGTTCCAGAAATCCCAGGGATGCACCAGCATCATCGCATCTATGTACAGAGACAGTATGTCCGGGTCATCCGGGTAACGATGGGCCAGCACCTGCATAGCGGCGGCATACTCCGCGTTCAATTGCTTCCGCCTGGTATCCGATGCATCTGCCGCGTCGTATCGCCGTGTCATGGCTTTTATCAGTTCCTGTTCCTTAGCGGTTGCCGTTCCTTTGCATTGCTCTATCTGCCGTAATATGGCCGGGATCTGGTTGCTCATTTTGTAATTGTAACCGCCATTATAGCTGGGTCCCAATGCCAGGGCCTGGCCCCAGTACAGCATAGCACAGGTACTGTCGAAGCGGGCAGCTTCCATAAAAGAAGCCAGGGCTTCCTTCATATGATAGCTGTAATACATAGTGAGTCCCTGGTTGAAATACAACCGGGCGCTATCGCTGGTGGTGCTCACCTGGTACCGGTGATGGCCGCTGCCGGGCAGAACGGCCACATATTTACCTGCTTCATTGGGTGTAAGGCTTCCGCTTATGCCGGGTGCGCAACTTACAATATCCAAAGGTACAGACCGTGCGCTTTCACGACGGGTTTCCACAGCTACCCAGGCCATCAGGGCGGCGGCAACAGTCAGTAAACAAAGTATAAAAAGGTTCTTTTTCATATTAAATATTGACAGACGGTACGGTTGTCTCAGGGAGTGGGCGGGAGTTATAAAGGTACGAAATAATTTTCTGGCAAACAGGGTCCGGGAGTATTTAGCCCGGTTGAAAAAATACGGGCTTTTGTTGTATGCGTCTACCAATCAATGACGCCAGGTAGTTGATTTTGAATAATTGCTTAATTGCTGTTAATAATGTAGATTTAAGAGTTGTCAGTAATAAACTCAGCACCATGACAAAATCTGAATTTCAAATTTTATTATCTCACTCGTCTGACATAGCATTAGATTTTGCAAGAACTTATGTGACGGACAACATGCCTAATGATTTTAGATATTCGGTACGTTTGAATGTTTCTACGGATGATATAAATTTAAAACAATTCGACATCTATCCAAGTGACAACGATAAAATCATTCATTTTATTACAGTAGACAAAGTAATAAGTTTGCTTAATCGCAATGGGAAGGTCCCTGTTTGGATTGACATTTCAGTTGAGTGTATACATAAAAATTTTACAGTTCTTCAACTTCTATGTGCAGGCAGATATTCTGCGGATGAAAACGAATTTTATTATTTAAAAGATGGAACAGGTCCTTTTGGGATAAAAAGCCCTACCCTCCCAATTAATTATGTTGAAGGAATAAAATTCAATCTAAAATCAAAACCCCAAAGAGCTTTTTTAAATGGTTGGCGAAATATTAAAGTTAGGGCTAAAAGTAAAAATAATCGAATATGTTGATGATTCTCAACCGGGCTGGGTGCGTTGTACTTTTACAGATGCTTATGGAGTTGAATGGTCGGTTATCGAGAAAGTACCAATTCTTACAGACAAATATTTAGATAAAAAATCAGACTATCCTCAAAATGGAATTATTAGTTGTGTCATTCTGGACGAAAAAAATATTGATATAGTGAAAATTGATACGAGCAGACCAATTTTTATTGAAGCTGAAACCGGTGAACACGAATTTTATATATTCAAAAGCCAATTGACAGATTATGATAAATGGACAAGCAATACATAAATGTAAATTCATCACAGAACTTCGATCTTATGCGTCGCTCCGGGGTCTGGCATAGCCGACCCCGGAGCATACCGGAGGATAGATGCGGGAAGGATATCTGTCAGCTACCGTCGGAGACGGCAAAGAACATATTGGTTACGAAGTCTGAAGACTTCGAACAGCGGAAGGTACCGGCATCTTATATAACAGGAGCGTTCCGCTTGGGGTCCCCTACCTCTCAATCCGCCGGCAACCGCTCCGGCCATATATCTGGCAACTCGCCGCTGAAGCCCATCTGCGGCAACCAGTTGATCTCCGTTACTTCTTCATCGGTAAGCGAAAAATCAAATATGTCCATATTCTCCGTAATGCGTTCTTCGGTATTAGACTTGGGGATGGGAACAACGTGATGCTGCAATACCCAGCGCAGGCATACCTGGGAAACGGACTTGTTGTATTTTGCCGCCAGTTGCTGCAGGTATACATTGTTGAACACCCGTCCTCTTGCCAGGGGCGACCAGGCTTCCACCAGGATATCCTGTTCTTTACAATAAGCCGTCAGCTCCGGTTGCCGGTACCCGGGATGAAACTCGATCTGGTTAACTGCTGGCTTTACTGTTGCTGTTTCCAGCAGGGCATCCAGGTGCGCCTGGAAGAAATTGCTTACCCCTATCGACCGGATCTTACCCTCCCGCTGCAGCTCTTCCATGGCTTTCCAGGTTTCGGCATTGGTCTTTTGCCAGTTGGTATAGTTTCGTTCGTTCGCAGGCCAGTGTATCAGGTACAGGTCAACATAATCCAGTTGCAGCCGCATCAGCGACTTGTCGAGCGCCTGCTTTGTTTCCGCATAACCCAGCTCTTCCCGCCATACCTTGGTGGTAATATACAGCTCCTTTCTGGGTATGCCGCTCTTCCGTAAGCCTGCGCCTACCACTTCCTCATTTCCGTATTTGGCAGCCGTGTCAAACAGGCGGTAACCCTTTTCCGCTGCGAACCGGATGGCGGCAATGCCTTCCGCTTCGGTAGCCTTATAGGTACCGAAGCCTAAGGCAGGTATGGTGTGCCCGTCGTTAAGCGTAAATGTTTTCATACTTTAAGTTACGTAAAAATGAGGGAATGCCCTGTCCTGAAAAATTTCAAACGTTTGCAGGTCTGCATAATAAATATATTGGTAAGTTTACTGCCTAATACACAATTGCTATGCCACGACAATCTTTGTTGGTCAGGCCCGGAAAGGGAGAATATTACCACCATCTCACCGCAGAACAGGCGGGATGGACTTACCTGAACTTCAAAACCCGTTTGCTTCAAAAAAACGAATCATTCAGCGAATCCACCGGTGACAACGAGTATTGCATTGTGCTGTTAAGCGGCAATTTTACAGTAACATCCGACAAAGGAACCTGGGAAACCTTTAACGGCAGGAAAAACGTCTTCAGCGGCATCGCCCATACCCTGTACCTGCCCAGGCATACGCAATTCAGCTTTACTGCGAAGGAAGACAATACGGATATCGCCATCTGCTGGGTGGCCACGGATGAAGATCATCCGCCTTACCTGAAGCAGCCTGAAGAGGCGGATATCGAATTCAGGGGAGGCGACAATGCCAACCGGCAGATCAACAGCCTGATACAACCCGGGTTTGACTGTCATAAAATTGTTTGTGTGGAAGTATATACGCCGGCAGGCAACTGGAGCTCCTACCCTGCCCATAAGCACGATGCGCGCAAAGTAGCCGCAGACGGTACTTTGCTGGAAGCCGACCTGGAAGAGATCTATTTTTACAAGGTAGACAAGCCGCATGGATTTGCCATTCAGCAGGTGTATAATGACGACCGGAGCCTGGATGAGGTAATAAAAGTGCACAACAACGAGGCGGTATTGGTACCCGAAGGATATCACCCGGTAGTAGCCGGGCACGGTTACAACGTATATTACCTGAATTTTCTCGCCGGAAGCGATCAGTCGCTGGCCAATACCCCCGACCCGCAACAGGAATGGATATTCGGTACCTGGAAAGGACAGGATCCCCGGCTGCCGATGGTAACTGCCGATATGAACAATAAAGCTTAACATGAATACGAACCGGAAGTACGATTTGCTTACACTCGGAAGGTCTTCCATTGATCTCTATTCTGCCAATGTGGGCAGTCCCTTTGTAGATATACAATCTTTCAATGCATTTGTTGGCGGCTGCCCTCTGAATATTTCAGTGGGTGCTACCCGGCTCGGGTTGAAGGTAGCCCTGCTGACAGGACTGGGCAATGACCAGGTGGGGGCTTTTATCAATAATTTTCTAATAAACGAAAAGGTAGAAACAGCTTTTATACCCACGATTCCGGGTAGCCGCAGCTCTGCCGTCATACTGGGCATTGAGCCGCCGGACCGGTTTCCCCTGGTATATTACCGGGACAATTGCGCCGATATACAACTGGATATCGATCATATCCAGGCGGTACCTTTTGAGGATTTCAGGGCGGCGGTATTTTCGGGTACGGCTTTCAGTAAGGATCCCAGCCGCACCGCCATGCTGTATGCCCTGGAACGGGCCGGGAAGCATGGTGTGGTGAAAATGCTGGATCTCGATTTCAGGGCCGACCAGTGGAACGATCCCCGCAGCTTCGGGGTTGTCATCCGCAATGTATTACCGCAGTTCAATATAGTGGTGGGCACGGAAGAAGAGATACTGGCTACCTACCTGACCGATATCAGCCAGGTATCCATAAAGCACCAGCAGATATCCGCCCCGGAGATCAAAGGAAACATAGACAATGCCATCCATAGCATTATGGCAGCAGGCGTTGAAACACTGATCGTCAAAAGAGGAAAAGAAGGCGCTTCCATATTTCAGCAACAAAAAGCGGAAGTGCTGGTACCCGGGTTCCCGGTGGAAGTGGTGAATGTATTGGGCGCCGGCGATGCTTTCTGTGGAGGACTTTGCTATGGCTACCTGCAGGGCTGGGACCTGTATAAAAGCGTAAGGATGGCCAATGCCTGCGGAGCGATCATCGTTACCCGTGAAGGCTGCGCTAACTTTATGCCTACGCTGGAGGAAGTAAACGCTTTCGTGGAGGAAAGAGGCGGGTTATAAATGTACAACAGAACCAGGCAATAACAATTTTCAACAGTAGAATATTATAATATGGAAAAACTTCAGAACTATATCAACGGAGAATGGGTGAGCAGTAAAAGCAGCAGTTACCAGGATGTGATCAACCCTGCCAGCCAGGCGGTGTTGGCACAGGTACCGGCGGGCACTGCCGCCGATGTGGATGCGGCTGCCCTTACCGCGGCTACCGCTTTTTCGGAATGGCGGCGCGTTCCTGCGGGAAAAAGGATCCAGTACCTGTTTAAGCTGAAAACCTTGCTGGAAGAGAACCTCGATGATCTGTCGAAGACCATTACGCTGGAATCGGGAAAAACATATGCCGAAGCCAAAGCAGAATGGGTAAGGGCGATAGAAAATGTGGAAAATGCCTGCGGTATACCCACCCTGATGCAGGGAGAGTTTTCCGAGGACATTGCGCCGGGCATAGATGAATATATGATCCGGCAGCCCCTGGGAGTATGTGCCTGTATCGCACCGTTCAATTTCCCGGGTATGATACCTTTCTGGTTCCTGCCGTATGCCATCGCCTGCGGCAACAGCTTTATCATTAAGCCCTCTGAAAAAGTGCCGCTGACCATGATGAAAGTAGTGGAGCTGATTCACAGGCTGGATCTGCCGAAGGGCGTGATCAGCATGGTACACGGCGGAAAAGAAGTGGTGGATGCTTTGCTGGAGCACCCGGTTATCAGGGCCATCAGCTTCGTAGGTTCGTCTAATATTGCCCGTTACGTATATGCAAAAGGGGCAGCCAACGGAAAAAGAGTGCAGGCGCAGGGCGGCGCCAAAAACCCGGTATTCATTCTGCCGGATGCCGATATCGACATGACCACACAGATCATTGTGGACAGCGTATACGGGTGTGCCGGACAGCGCTGCCTGGCGGCATCCAATATCATTACGATCGGCGAGCATGCAGCCATCACGGAGAGCCTTGTGGAAGCCAGCCGTAAGCGGGTGACCGGATTCGGATTGGATACGGATGTACAGATGGGACCCGTGATCACACCCGAAAGCAAGCTTCGCATTTATTCACTGATCGAAAAAGGGATCGGGGAAGGAGGACGCTTACTCGTAGATGGAAGAGATGCGGTTGTCAGTGGTTATGAAAGAGGTAATTTCATTGCCCCCACGATCATTGAAAACATCCCGCTCAATGGTGAGCTGGCGGCTACAGAAATATTCGGACCGGTAATGAGCCTGACGCATATCAATACGATCGAAGAAGCCATTGCAGTGGTGAACAATAATAAATACGGGAACATGGCCTGCATTTTTACCAGCAGCGGCTTACATGCCCGCAGGTTCAGGAGCGAAGCGGAAGCGGGTAATATCGGTATCAATATCGGTGTAGCGGCCCCGGTGGCGCAGTTCCCGTTCAGCGGATGGAAAGACAGCTTTTTCGGTGACCTGCACGGGCAGGGAAAACACGCCGTTGAGTTCTTTACACAAACCAAAGTGGTAATAGAAAGGTGGTTGAAAGAATGGACCCGGAAATTTTAACAGGCAAATTCAAAAACTACTACAACATATGTCCCGCAAACTAAAAACAGGTATCATCGGTCTTGGCCGGATAGGACAGATCCATTTATCCAATCTCCTGTACCACACCCCCGGTGCGGAGGTGATCATAGCTTCCGATGTATCGGAAGCGGCCCGGACTTTTGCCGCTGATGCCGGCGTGCAGGTGACCACCCTGGCTGAGGAAGTCATTCATCACCCCGAAGTAGAAGCGGTTATCATCTGTGCGCCTACCCCCCAGCACGTACCCTATACCGTGCAGGCTGCCAATGCGGGGAAGCATGTGTTCTGCGAGAAACCCCTGGATGTGACCCTGGAAGCAATTGAAACGGCCAGGGAAGCGGTCGAAAAAAACAATATCAAATTGATGCTGGGCTTCAACCGGCGTTTTGACAGCAACTTCTCAAGGGTAAGAACGCTGGTGCAAAACGGGACAGTCGGCGAGCCGCATATTGTGCGTGTCACCAGCCGCGACCCGGCGCCACCGCCATTGGAATACGTAAAGGTATCAGGCGGGCTTTTCCTGGACATGTCCATCCACGACTTTGATATGGCCCGTTATCTCACCGGCAGTGAAGTAACGGAGGTATATGTAAAAGGAGATGCTTTGATAGACGAACGGATCCGGCAGTATGACGATATAGATACGGCTGTGATCGTGCTGACATTTGCCAATGGTGCGATCGGTGTGATAGACAACAGCCGGAAGGCTGTATATGGCTACGACCAGCGGGTGGAGGTATTTGGCTCGGGTGGTGTGGCAAAAGCAGAGAACAATACGCCGGACAACACCGTGTATTTTGATGGGAAAGGGGGACACAGCGCCTTGCCTTTACATTTTTTCCTGGAACGGTATGAAAAAGCCTACCGCTCCTGTATACAGGCTTTTGTGGATTGTGTGTTGAACGACACGCCGTCGCCGGTGGATGCGCATGACGGACTGATGGCCACCGCCATCGGTATTGCGGCAGGTATTTCGCTGAAAGAAGGACGACCGGTGAGATTGGAGGAAATAACGGGAAAACCGGATGTGGGTTACCGTCTGCAGGCAGCAGCACAAAGATAAAACCTGTAACCCTGAACACCCAATCAACAAATACCAACGATGGATAACAAACTGCACACGCTTGACTATATCGTATTCGCCCTCTACCTTGTGATCATAGCTGCCTATGGGTATTGGATATACCGGAAAAAGACGATCAAATCCGATACAGCTTCCGGATTTTTCCTTGCGGAAGGATCGCTTACTTTCTGGGCCATCGGTGCTTCGCTGATCGCCTCCAATATTTCTGCCGAACATTTTATCGGTATGTCTGGCTCCGGTTTTGAAATAGGACTGGCCATATCATCATACGAGTGGATGGCGGCGGCGGCCCTGATCGTCGTGGCGGTATTCTTCCTCCCGGTTTATCTCAAAAACAATATTTATACTATGCCGCAGTTCCTGCGGCGACGTTATAACCCCCTGGTGGCAACCACCATGGCGGTCTTTTGGCTGCTGTTGTACATCTTTGTCAACCTTACCTCTATCATTTACCTCGGTGCATTGGCCCTCGAAGTAACAGCCGGCGTGAATTTTACGGCTGCCGTAATTGCCCTTTCCCTTTTTGCCATACTGATCACCGTGGGTGGTATGAAAGTGATAGGTTATACGGATGTGATACAGGTGATAGTGCTGGTAGTAGGTGGTTTGATCACAACCTACCTGGCCCTGGATATGGTATCGGAAAAATTCGGCAATACAGGTATACTCGGTGCTTTTGTGACATTGAAAGAACAGGCCGATTCACATTTTCATATGGTGATCAAAGAGGATAGCCCGCATTATAAGGATCTGCCGGGACTGAGTGTGATCATAGGCGCCATGTGGATCAACAACCTGGCGTACTGGGGATGTAACCAGTATATTATACAGCGTACCCTGGGGGCAGATCTTAATACCGCCCGGAAAGGGATACTGTTTGCCGCGTTTTTAAAATTACTGGTACCGCTGATAGTAGTAGTACCGGGCATTGCAGCATATGTATTGCATCAGAATGGGATGTTCCAGACGGAAATGGTGGATGCAGCAGGAATTGTAAAACCGGATAAAGCATACCCGGTTCTGCTGAACCTGTTGCCCATTGGTTTAAAAGGCGTTGCTTTCGCGGCCTTAACGGCTGCGATCGTTGCATCGTTGGCTGGCAAAGCCAACAGCATATCCACCATCTTTACCTTGGATATTTACAAGCTGTATATTAACAAGAACGCTTCGGAAAAGCACCTGATACGCATCGGCAGGTGGGCAGTATGGATATCCATGCTGATAGCTGCCCTGATCGCACCGCAACTGAGGGTCTTGAGCCAGGCATACCAGTTCATACAGGAATACTCCAGCTTTGTATCACCCGGCGTACTGGTAATATTCGTGTTCGGGTTGTTCTGGAAAAAAGCTACCGGTAACGCCGCTTTGATAACGGCGATCATCACGATCCCGTTGTCCGTATTATTCAAGTTCTGGATACCGGAAGTACCTTTCCTGAACCGGATGGGAATTGCCTTTATCATATTATCTGTCATAATGGTAGTGCTGAGCCTTGTTGACAGGAAGTCTAAACAGGCGGAACCGCTGGCAATGCCCTCCTTTAGCGTATCGCGCGGCTTTATGCTGCTGGCGCTGATCATTTGTGGTATACTGGGCGCGCTGTATGCGGCATTTTGGTAGCAGTTAATTCAGGTAACATGGTGTTGACAACAAAACAGCTTTTCTCCAAATGTTATGGCAGGTATGCGATACCGGCAGTCAATGTTTTCTTCATGGAAGAAATACATGGATTGTTTGTGGCAGCGCAGCAAGCAAAAGCGCCGTTCATCGTGCAGACAACGCCTTTTGCGCGGGACTATGCACAGGCAAAAATGCTGCTGGCTATGATACAGGCTGCAGCAGATATTTACCCGGACACGGTATATGCGGTGCACCTGGATCACGGATACGAGGAACATATTTGGGATGCCATCGCAGGCGGAGGATATACTTCCGTGATGATCGATGCATCGCATGATGATTTTGATGCCAATGTACGGCGCACAAAGGCAGTGGTGGAAAAAGCGCATGAAAAAGGGATATCCGTGGAAGCTGAACTGGGTGTATTGGCCGGCGTGGAAGATAACTTATCCGTGGACGAGAAACATTCTTTTTATACCAACCCGGATGATGTGGAAACCTTTGTAAAGGCAACCGGCTGCGACAGCCTGGCTATTGCCGTGGGCACCAGTCATGGCGCTTACAAGTTTTCCGGGGGACAGGGTTTACAGTTCGGTATACTCGAAGAAATCCAACAAAAGCTGCCCGGGTTTCCGCTGGTGCTGCACGGAGGTTCGAACGTGAGTCCGGAAGTGGTGCAACGCATAAACGCGGCGGGTGGAAAGCTGAAGGTGGATGCCAAAGGTGTGCAGGAAGAAGAAATAAAGAAAGCAATACCGTTAGGCATCTGCAAGATCAACATCGCTACCGATACCCGGTTGCTGTGGACCATGGTAAACCGGGAGTTTTTCCGGGACCGGCCGGAGGAATTTGCACCTACCACACCCGGAAAGATCTTTATGGAAACCTATAAGGCGTTTATGTTGAAGAAATTTGAGTTGATGGGAACGGAGGGGAAGAATGTGGAATTTGAAAATGTGGAAATTTGAAAATGTGAAAATGTGGGAAATGTGGAAATTAGCCTCACCCCGTCCCCTCTCCCCAGGGGGCGAGGGGTGCCCAAACGCAGAGATCGTTGATAAAAAGCAGCCTATGGGAAGAGATTTTTTAATGTGAAAATATCTTGTCCGGCTTTATTCTATAGCCAATGTGTTAGAGCCAGAGACTGGATTTATTCTACAGCACCGTCCCTCTACACTTGTGGAGAGGGATAAGAGGGTGAGGGCATCTGACGAATAACAATAATAAAAATACAAGCATATGAAAAAGAGATTAACGGTTGCTCAGGCAACCATCGAATTTCTGAAAAACCAGTACGTGGAAAGAGATGGCATGGAACAGCCTTTTTTTGCCGGGTGCTTCGGCATTTTCGGGCATGGTAATGTGGCGGGGCTCGGGCAGGCATTGCAGGAATACCCGGACTTCCGGTATTACCAGTGCCGCAATGAGCAGAGCATGGTGCATACCGCCGTTGCCTATGCGAAAGTAAAAAACAGGCTGGGCGCTTTTGTGTGTACCACTTCCATAGGACCGGGTGCCACCAATATGCTTACGGGTGCCGCGCTGGCAACCATCAATCGCTTACCGGTGCTGCTGCTGCCCGGCGATATTTTCGCTACCCGCGAACCGGCGCCGGTATTACAGCAACTGGAAAGCGCCCAGACACAGGATATTTCGGTGAACGACTGCTTTAAGCCGGTATCCAAATACTGGGATCGTATCAATCGCCCGGAGCAGCTTATTTTCGCCTTGCCCGAAGTAATGCGGGTACTGACATCACCCGCTGAAACAGGTACGGTTACGTTGTCTATGCCCCAGGATGTCCAGACCCATGCTTATGATTTTCCTGTGGCGTTGTTTGAAAAAAGAGTATGGCGTGTGCCGAGGACAAGACCCGATCGCAAGGCACTGGAGAAAGCCGCTGAATGGATTAGTACTGCAAAGAAGCCTGTAATCGTTGCCGGTGGCGGCGCCATCTATAGCGCCGCTTCCGAAGTACTGGATGCCTTCGCTACAAAAACCGGCATACCGGTGGGGGAAACTTTTGCCGGCAAGGGCGCTACGATGTATAATGCACCGTATAACATCGGCGGACTCGGCGCTACCGGTACCAAATATGCGATCGATATTGCCAATGAAGCAGACCTGGTGATTGGTATCGGCACTCGTTACAGTGATTTTACCACTGCCTCCAAGTCCATATTCAAAAATCCCGGGGTACGGTTCATTAATATCAACGTGAATGAATTTGATTCGCATAAGCACAATGCGCTGCCATTGACCGGCGATGCAAAAGTGACCCTGGAAGAGTTGCAAACATTGGTGGGGGCATATGAAGTGGATGCGGCTTATCGTAAAAAGATCATAGATATCAATAAGGCATGGGATGAGGAAGTAACAGAAATTTATGCAACCGGCAACGGCAGTACACCCCCTATTGACCAGGCGGTGGTAATAGGTACGCTCAACAGTTTTATGAACCCCGAAGATATCATGATCAATGCCTCAGGCAGTGCGCCCGGCGACCTGCATAAATTGTGGCGGGCAACCAACCCAAAAAATTTCCACCTGGAATACGGCTATTCTACCATGGGTTACGAGATAGCTGCAGGATTAGGCGCTAAAATGGCCGCACCTGAAAGGGAAATATACGTGATCTGCGGTGACGGCGGTTACCTGATGAACAATAATGAGATCATTACGGCCCTACAGGAAGGCGTACGGTTTACGATCGTATTGATCAACAACAACGGTTTCGCCAGCATCGGCGGTTTGAGTGAAAGCATCGGCAGCGAACGATTCGGTACAAAATACCGCTACCGGGATGAGGCAACCGGACAACTGAGTGGGGATATATTGCCGGTTGACCTGGCAAAAAATGCCGAAAGCCTGGGCGCGGTGGTGATCAAAGCAACGGATGCGGATTCGTTGCGAAATGCACTGGCTGAGGCCAAAAAGCAGGACCGGATTACTGTCGTTTACATAGAAACTCACCTGCATCGTACGGTAAAAGGATACCATGCCTGGTGGGAAGTACCGGTAGCGGAAGTATCCAGCTCCGCCCCGGTACAAAAGGCATTTGAAACCTATAAGGAAAACAAAAAACAACAAAGGGTGTTTTTGTAGCTATGCTATACAAAGTCTCCGACTTCGTATCTCCTATGTTCTACCGGGACTTAGTCCCGGCTAAAAACAACAAAACCTGCTATGAACTTTTAAAACATTCAACGAAGCACACTATACGAAGTCTCCGACTTTGTCCGCCGTAGCTCGCAGAGCAAAGGCGGACTCTCTTATGTTCTCCCGGGACTAAGTCCCGGCCAAAAACAATAAAACCTGATATGAACTTTCAAAACATTCAACTCGGCATAGCGCCCATTAACTGGACGAACGATGATATGCCCGAACTCGGCGCAGAAAACACATTTGAGCAATGCATCAGCGAAATGGCGCTGGCAGGGTTTAGCGGTTGTGAAGTAGGGAATAAGTTCCCCCGCAATACGGCAGTGCTGAAAAAAGCGCTGGCGCTACGCGGCCTGCAGATCTGCAACCAATGGAACAGTTATGAGCTTACCACCAGGTCCCTGGAGGAGAATATCAAAAACTTTACCGCCCTGCTCGATTTCCTGGAGGCAATGGACGCCAAAGTGATCGGTGGTGGAGAGACCGGCAACAGTTGCCAGGGAAAAAAAGAGGTGCCGGTGCTGGAAGGAAAAGGCATGCTGGACACGGAAGACGACTGGAAAAAGTTTACATACGGGTTGAATGAGCTGGGAAAAATAGCCCGCGACCGGGGTATGAAGCTGGCATTCCATCATCATATGGGTACCTGCATCCAGACCAGGGCAGAAACCGAAAGAATACTAAACGAAACGGATCCGGAGAATGTATGGCTCAACTACGACTGCGGACATTTTTATTTTGCCGGCGAAGACCCGGTAGCCTGTCTGGAACAATTCATCAGCAGAACAGCGCATATTCACCTCAAGGACATCCGTCCGCATATGCTGCAAAAAGTAAAGGATAACCGGATGAGCTTTCTGGATGCGGTACGGGATGGCGTCTTTACTGTACCCGGGGATAAGGAAGGATGTATTGATTTTCCGGCATTGTTTGATATTATCAGGAAATCGGATTATACCGGCTGGCTGGTGGTAGAAGCCGAGCAGGATCCTGCAAAAGCGAACCCGCTGGAATATGCAAAAATAGCAAGGGGTTATATAAAAGAAGTGAGCGGGGGTATCCTATAGGCCCGGCAGTTGCTGGATAAAAATAGGACTTTTGGATATATGATTGTTGATTTTTCGCAGGCGGATGACGACACCCGCCTGTAGCTTCTCTTACCGATCAGTGGTTCTCTTATCGGATAATTTGCATTGCGCGGCAATTTGACCTTTTATTGCGGCATTTGTTTATCCCTGATTTTGCCGCAATGAGAATAGTTCTCACTGAAGGTAACTTTTCTTACCGCAGGCAAATACGCCAGGTCAAAAATACCTGTTCTCTTCTTTATCTTTGCTTTAAAGACAGCAACCGTTGGGATGAAACACGGGCAAAACCGGTCTTGTGAACATCAGCCCTACGAAAAAGGTATACGAAATACAAGAACAGATCTATGACGGACCTCATTAAATCATTGCTTGCTGCGATCATCTCACTGGCAGCCATATCCTGTAGCAAGGATGAGGATATAGCACCCGGCAACCACAGCCGCGGCGATCTTATTGAAGCCCTGGAGAAAGGCAGCCTGAGCAAAGCCGAAATTATTGAGCGGGTAACAGAACTGGACGCCAGGGGATTTGCCCAATATGATGTTACTTATGAAACGATAACCTACCGCACCCTGTATATGGGGAAACCCATAGATAGCCGCGGGTTGCTGATATTACCCAAAGGAGCCCCAAAAGTACACCTGCTGATGTACTGTCATGGTACAGAGTTGCCTTCCGTCTGGTTGAATGTGGAGAAAATAACCCCTTCCCTGTACGATGGAGGTGTATCTGGCTTCAACGATGTGCGCAATATGGGGTTGAGTTGGGCTGCAGCGGGATATGTCATATTCATACCGGATTACATTGGTTTCGGTCATACCTTGGGCAGGGATCACCCTTATCTGTATTTCCCCGAAATGTTCCTGTCGAATATAGACGGCTTGCTGGCAGTAAAAAAAGTGTTGCAGCAAAAAGGGCTGGATTATGATAACCGGCTATTCCTTACCGGATGGTCGCAAGGGGCGGCGGCGGCAGTGTCCGCACATAAATATATCCAGGAAAACTACGCGGATGAGTTTACCATGGTTGCCAGTTCGGGGCTGGCCGGTCCTTATAATTTCGAGCGGTTTGCCGAAAGTTTTTTAGAAAGAAAAAATGAGAACATTAACGCATTACCCATTTTTTCATGGGGATTATATTCATTGAATAAGTTTTCTGCGCTCCGGCGGCCGACAGACCAGCTATATAGCTATCCTGTTTACGACCAGTTTTCGTCCATCCTGGTGCCTTCCAAAAAACCTGCGGAAGTGTTCAGTGATTATTTCCTGAAACGTTGGGCCGACGGCTCGGACCTGGCATTGAAGCAGGCATTGGCCGCCAACAGCTTTCACCAGGGCTGGAAACCGCTGGGCAAAGTGTTCCTGCACCATGGCGATGCAGACAGCCTGGTACCGGAGTACAACACGGAAGATGCCTACAATGGCTTAACAGCGGCAGGCGGTGACATCAAAAAATACATTTACCCCGGGGGAACGCATATCAATGAGCTGGGAAATTTTATTTCCAATACATTAACCGAGTTTAATCTGCTGAGATAATGAAAAAGGTTTGTGTGACCATAGCCGTAATTGTGCTCTCGCAGGCCTCAAATGCGCAAAACTCTATCCGTCCCAATATTTACCTGCAGGATATGCAGTACTATAATCCTGCGATAGTAGCAATAGACAGCAATCACCGTTTGCAGACAGCCGTGTATGGCAAGCATAAATGGGTAGACAATGAAGACGATATCTGGAAAAAACCAATGAATATCTGGGTGAGTCACGCCGGCAGGATCGGGCAGAGCAATTCTTTTTACACTGTTTCTTATGTTAATGACAGGTATTCTTTTTTTAACCGGAATGCACTCTACCTGGGATATGTGCGGCAAATAAAAAAAGGCGCATCTGTCTTTAGCTACGGTGGGCGCATAGTGGCCAATATAGACGCTGTCAAGTGGAGCAGGTTTGAGTTACCACATAATAACACCGGTAAAACAGGTTATTTCAATCCTGATCTGGATCTGGGAGCAGCTTATCAATATAAGAGGTTCAGTATAGGAGCAGGTTTGAAAAACCTTATCAGCACAGGCGCAAAAGAAGCAGGGGCTACTTTGCTCAGGAATCACCGGGAAATCAATATAAACCTCAGCTACCGGCAAAATATAGGCAGGCAGTTTGCTATTACTCCTTTTTTGCTATTGGCTAATGAACGCAGCACATTGATAGATGCGGGGTTGTGTTTTACCGTGTTCAACCGGATAAACGCTTCCTACGCCCTGCGTGTAAACGAGTTAAAGAGCGTCATTGTACTTGATGCCAATGTATATAAAGGCTGGAGTATCGGCATGGCTTACGACAGATCATCATTAGTATCAGACAACAATTTAGATCTTGTGGTGAGGTATAGGTTGTAATGATGTATAAAATAATAATGAAGCGCCTGAACTGAAAACTAATACACTGATACGGGAATATATGCTTTTGATCAATTTTCAGACCATTTGTGTATACTCCTTCAGCAGCCGGATCCATGTCACTCTTATGTTCCAGCCGCCGGTTCGTAGTCCTAAAAAAGGGATAGACCGATACATTTTGCCTGTTCACCTCTTTTATTTTTTCCTTAGACAGGACCGGGATTAATTTCGTTTTGCCCACACGGAAACGGTCGGGCGTCAAACGAAGTTTTAATTTTCTTAACAAATTGTTAGTTATGCAATTATCCAATCGGTCTTTATGTCTTACCCTCGTGTTGACCTTTGTATTGTTTCACTATGCCTGTAAAAAAACAGATGATATCACCGGCACCACCACAAACAACTCCACCATCAACAGTGTTTATACTTCCGGAACACCCGAAGGGGGAACAGAAACCGCCTATAATGAAGATGATCTGATCGAAAACTCAACATTCTCATCGATCGTCCATGTTCAATACGGTAGCGAAGTAGCTGTTAGCAACCCGCTGGAAAATAATGGCGTCTCAGTAACGGTGAACGGTGGATATGTAACGGTTGAATCTACTGTAAAAGAAGTGGAGTATGTTTTGACCGGTACCACTACAAATGGTTCATTTAAAATATACAGCTCCAATAAATTCAAGCTTACACTGGATAATGTTTCCATAACCAGCGGTGACGGGCCTGCTATTAATATCCAGTCGTCCAAACGTGTTTTTTTGAGTGTGCCGGAAAATACAAGCAGCAGTCTTACCGATGCGGCTGTTTATACGGAAGTTCCGGGAGAGGACATGAAAGCCACTTTGTTCAGTGAAGGGCAACTGATATTCACAGGCAGCGGGCAGCTCAGTGTAACAGGCAAATACAAACATGCCATTGCCAGCGATGACTACGTTCGTGTTATCAATACAAATATCACCATCCCTTCGGCGGTTACAGATGGTATTCATACCAATGATGCGTTTATAGCAGATGGCGGCAGCTTTACTATTACTGCAGGAAGCGATGGCATAGAGTGTGAGAAAGGATATATTGTTATCAATGATGGGGTATTTGTGCTCAATACAGGGGATGATGGCATTGCGGCATCCTATGAAGACGGGGATGCGGCCATTACGCCTTATGTCACCATTAATAATGGTGATATAACCGTGAACTCTGCAGAAGGAGAAGGAATAGAAAGCAAGAGTGTGCTGACCATCAATAACGGAAAAATAGTGACGAATACCCTGGATGACGGATTGAATGCAGGAACTGCCATTTACATTAACGGTGGAGATATCTACTCAAAGAGTATGGGAAATGATGCCATGGATTCCAACGGAACATTTACCATTACCGGGGGAAAAGTGGTGGCTATTGGCAGTCGCCAACCCGAAGGAGGGATCGATGCAGATAACAATACCTTCAAAATTACGGGAGGCATTGTGGTGGGTATTGGTGGCACCACTACTTCACCGACAGCATCTGTTTCCACCGTACCGGGCGTCATTATGGGCAGTGGAGAAGCGAACCAGATCATTCACATAGAAGATGCTGACGGCAACGAAGTACTTACTTTTATGGCGCCGGTTTCTTACAGCACGATGTTATTTGCGGGTTCCGGGATGAAGCTCAATACAACTTATACGGTATATACCGGCGGATCAGTAACCAGTGGAACGGATTTCTATGGGCTATATACCAGCGGTACCTGGTCGGGCGGTACGCCGGGCGCCAGCTTTACCACCTCCGGCATGGTAACGCAAATCGGAGGCTCCACCGGCCCGGGCGGTGGCGGCAGGCCCTGAGGTATAGGTCTGATTGCTGATATATGATTTCTGATTTGAGATATATGATTTGGTTTATCGTTGAGTCGGGGTTCCGAACCTTATTACATTAGTAACCGGCCACCAGGACCGTCTTGTTCCACCTTATTACTATATTAATCATTTGCCTTTTCTTACATCCGTGATATTTGCAACATATACAGATAAGCTGATCTCCAAAATCCAGGCGGAACGGTCGGGATGATCCATTGGTACCGTTCATAAGGTAATAAGGTGAGCTTACTGCATAGGTATGTTATTGTCAATAATGTTGCTTACTTTCTGCTACCTATATTGGTTTTACATTCGGTATCTTCAAATAACCACGTCGGCTCCGGCAGGCATTATGTTATGATCACACAGATTTTCCCCGGACAATAATGGTTCCGAACCCGCACGCTGCTAATCTAAAATCAGCAATCCACCCTCTTTTGCTTACCTGAATTTTTCTTCCTGCCTGTCAAATTAAATATTTAAATTAGTGCCTTCATTTCACATGTATACTACAATTATGAGAAGGATATACCCGTTTTTGATGACAGCGATGATTTTACTGGCCGCATGCAGTAAAAAGAGTGATGACGCCGGAGAGGAAAATAAATATTATTTACGGTTTAAGGTGGACGGCAACTCCGTTACCTACAGCGAGAAGGATCAGAGCAGGAACACGGATTATACAACCCTGGCAAACACTGTTTTTTCCAATGGCAACTATATGCATGTGATTACCGGGTCGATAGATAAGCAATCGTTGATCTCGCAGAAAAACTTCCTTTCGCTGAGCCTGCTCACTTCCAAAGACATCAACAGCGGCATCAGCTTTTCGAGCAATTCCGCCACCAGTGAAAACTACCTGCAAAGCATAGCCTTTGCCCTGGGATATACAGACGAAGACGGAAAGACTTACGTGAGCTTCGGAGAGGATGCGGAAGATCTTGTTTTCCAGCAATCAGGCATTACCATCAATACCGATAACAAAATTACTTTTACCGAGGTGGCAGATACCTATGTCAGGGGCAGCTTTTATGGCTCCCTGTACGCAGACGATTTCACTACAAAAAAAGTGATCACCGAAGGCGAGTTTTATCTCCGGTATATCAAATAAACAACACCGGTTACTTACGCCGCTTTTTTATTTTCTACCAGCAACGCGTGAAGCACTTCAGTGGATAAGCCGTGCAGGGTAAGCCGGAATGCCGCTCCTAATGTAGGCAAAGGTATCATCGGGTGCTTGTTGTTCAACGCCACCAGCTTTTCCGGGCAATTCATAATGGTAGCCGCATAAATGCCGATCACCTCATCCAGTTGCAATGAATTGGATGCCCGCCAGAAATCGTGATCAGTGAGGAAAAACTGGTACACCGGTGTAAATATTTCAATGGCACTGGAGAGGTCCAGGAAATTGGTCCATTTGTCCCTGAACGCCTCAAAAGGAATGGGACCGGTAGAAATGGCATTGAAATCCGGATGGGGTATATGTTCAATTTTCAGTTGCTTTTCGCGAATGGCGTTGTTGATATTGATGATAAAATTATACAGGTTCAGATCATGCTCGAGGAACAGGTTATTCTTCACATCGTTCACCGACAACGGTTTCAGCGGATTCATCGGGATATCTTCCGCTCCTTTCACGTTGTCTTTTATAAAACGAAGCACTTCTGACCCGAGGTAGAAATGTCGCAGGATCAAAAAATTGGCTTCCGGGGTAATGAAGTATTTCATTCCGACGTATAAGCAGCGGTGCAGGGTTTTCGGCATATTGATCAGGTTGGGAACAAGCGCTTTGATAATTTGTATCAGTATGATAAATACCCGGGCGAGCACACGGACAAAGGGCAGGAAAAACTGCCTTGTCTTCCTGCTGGAATCATATAAGAAGGCCGCTTTGGCATCGGGGCTGAAGGGAATACTCTTATCGAGGTATAGCGCGTGCCAGTGACTTGGGTCGCGGGGATCGTTTTTCAGGTTTTCAAAATACTCGCTGGTATGTAACATAGCTACAATTTAATAATTACCGATTTCCGCCAGTTGCATCTGGTAGAGCTTTGCCACCACTTTTGCCGTTTTCAGCACTTTTTTTGCCATATCTTCTGTAAGCAACGCTGAATTTACCGCATTTTCAAATCTTTCAAAATGATTTTCATTGCTGTCGCTGGTCTCGTGGTAGGTAAAAAACGAAACCTGGTCGTCCCGGAGATCCAGCAGGTCCTGTATAGCCCTTCCCCAGTTGCCGGCTATACGGTTACCCAGTCCCTCGATGATGAACATGCCGCCCAGCAGATCGAATGGATTCGGCTGGCTGGCCCTGTGAAACATGAAGGCGCTCAGGGCTTCACTACCTACATTTTTTTCGCCGTTGTATAAGTCTTCCCTTTTGCCACCGCAACTGATATAATTTTTCTCCAGTATCTGGTAGTCGCGGTGCTCATCCCTTGAATGACTGATAAAAGAAGAACGAACGTCAAAGTATTCCATCGTGACATTGGATGCGGCACGGGCTATCCATTGCGACCCGTCGATCACCTGTTGCCGTAAGTTAAGCAGCAGCAGCTTATAATCTTCCAGGGTTATAGTACCGTCGTATATCTTCTGGATGACAGGCGTTTGCCTGAGCCTGGTTTCAAAGTCAACCCACACGGATGCAAGGCCTCTTACCAGCCATTCCTGGACGGGTTTTCCTTCCGTGGCGATCCGGGGCGGTAATATTTCGTCTTCCCGGCTTATCAGCGGCTTCTTTGCCGGCGCCGCAGGGTCCGTTACCGTGAGCATCATAAAAGTGGTAATAAAACGCCCGCTCTCGGGTACCATACACAGTATTTTCTGGCCGTTTTTCAGTTGTCCGCTATACAGTAGTTCCTCCAGCATGATGAAAACTGAAGCCGCCCCGGTATTGCCCTTGGAATGGAGATTGGTAAACCATTTTTCCTCCGGTATCTCCAGTCCTCCTTTTCTAAGCAGATCCGTTATAGGTTGCTTAAAGTACTCAGAAGAATAATGACAGACCAGCCAATCCATACCCTTCGGATCTATTTTGTTTTCGTCTACCAGGTTGAAGAAGTGCTGCACGCCCAGGCTGACGACATTATTCACCAGGCGCAGATCCTGCTTCAGGTTGATGGCTCCGGCGACGTCTGCGGTTGAAAAGTTATCATAGTCCATCCAGCTTTTTCCCTGTGTTCCGTTCTCATTTTTATTCATACCGGCATACATACAGGGCTCAAACAGGTGGGCATAGGAACGGATATCGATCCATTCTATCCTGAAACCGGGGGCCTTACCCGGTTCGTTCTGCATCAGGAAGGCCCCGGCGCCGTCCGACAACATCCACCGCAAAAAGTCTGTTTCCAGGGGAATACCGCCATTTTCCGAAGTGGCTTTTTGCGCAGCAAACCGTTTGGCTGTAAACATCCTGCTGGGCAATTCCCCGGCACAGGCGATCGCATTTTTGATCTCTCCATTTTGAATATGCAGAAAGGCATTTTTGATTGCCATCACCCCCGAAGCACATACACTCTGGTGGCTGGAAATAGCGCATACGGGCAGGGATGCTTCCGCCTGCACCATACTGGCAAAACCCGGCACCGGCAGGTCACTCTGGGTGGTAGCGGCAGACAGCAGGCCGATATCCTCCTTTTGCAGCCTGGCTTTCTGCAGGCAGTCGTCTATTGCTTTAGCGGTCATACCGCTCACAGATTCCGTAGTACGCTGCTCTTTATCGAGCGCATAATAACGGGTATGGATACCGTTTTGCTTCAGCATCCTGGTCTTGCTGCGGGAAGGTTGGTTGTTGATCAAACCAAGATATTCTTCTATCTCTTCGTTGGAAATGGGGCTGCCGGGCAGGTATTTGCCAATGGCATTGATATAAACCGGTGATTTCATTTGTATGTCTTTAATTCTTTTGATTTTTACTGCACTTTAATATACTTACTCTTGTGTATTGTATTTACATGAGCGTTTCATTTATCAGTTTTTATGTTCAGGTAAAGAGGTGTTAAATAGTTTATCCAGCCAGGGCAGCATAAAACCGAAATTCCCCTGGCTCCATTTATGATGCATGGCATGCCGGAATGCCACACGAAGATGGTCTTCCTCTCCCGGCTTTACCTCCGCTTCGTGATTGCAATGACCTACCAGGTTCAAAATTATGCTCATTACAGGTAAGCTGAGTACTGAAAAAACATTAAATGAATGAACGGCCAACGGAAAGAAAACAACAGTCCCGAGCAGGAAGGCTTCCACCCAGTGAAAGCTGAAAACCGAATACACAGTGGCTTCCTTCGACTGATGATGGATATAGTGGATGTTTTTCATGAGCCATTTCCGGTGCAGCAGCCAGTGAACGGCATAAAAATGGATCTCGTTCCAGAAAAACATGACCGGTATCTCCCAAAGGCATGCCAGTGGATTATCAAAGCGTATGTGAACATACCCGTTACGGATAAGCCAGGGAAAGATGATAGCCTGGATACTGAATACAAGGATGGATACCAGGGAACGGCTGATCTCGCGTCTGACCTGTCCCTTCTGGATGTTAGTATGAATGGGATACACCTTACCGCTGCGCTTCAGCCCTTTCAATATGGTGGAGGCAATGAGCGTACCGCCAAAATAGAGAACGGAAAAAAACAGGAAAAAAAATAAAAATGACCAATACCATTCAGAAAATATGAAGTGATATATGTCTTCCAGCTTTTCCATTCCGGGTTAGTATCTGATAGTAATATAGGACAAATAGGTTGAAAATTTAGTTAAATGCCTTTACATATCTATAAAACAAAAATACCTGTCAAAAATTTTTGACAGGTATACTGAAAAGGTATTATTTTTTTGAACGGTTACTTAGACTTTACGATCGCTTCCTGGCTGATGAGGTTGTTCATGATCGTTACGGTTTCGTTCAGGTAAATATCTGTTTTAAGGGTCTTCAGCCATGCGGACTGGCGTTCGCGCCTGGCCTCATCATCTACATATTTCGTCTTGTCGCCTGCAAGAAGCTCTACCGGGTTTTCCGTTTGCGCCTTCAGCAGTTCCTGCATCTCCTGCGACAGGGCCTTGATCTGCTTTTGCTCTTCCTGGTATTTTTTCAGGTTCAGCGTAAGCTCTTTATCATTCAGCTTGGCCAACAAAGAGGCATTTGCCTTTATCTTTTCAAATGTAGGACTTGTCTGCACCCTTTTGTTCTCCGCCTGTTTCAGCGCATTCAGCTCGCTGCCGCTTGTCCACGGCGTGTATTTTGCTTTTGCAATTTCATCCCATTTCAGCGCGTCGGGATTATCCTTTTCGCGAAACTTAAAGTGCTCCAGTTGATCAGGTATCACGATGTCGGGAGTCACTCCTTTCAACTGTGTTGATCCGCCATTGACGCGATAGAACTTTTGCAGTGTGAGCTTCAGGAAACCCAGCTCATCTTCAGATTTTGAAAGCAATCCCCTGCCGGCTTCCAGCCCGATATTTCTTTGTACAGTGCCTTTTCCGTAAGTAGAGGTGCTGCCCACTACAATGGCCCGGTTATAATCCTGCATGGCAGCCGCAAAAATTTCCGATGCGGAAGCGCTGAATTCATTCACCATCACCGCAAGCGGCCCGTCGTATAATACCCCTTTTACTTTGTCCTTAAGCACGGTTGGATTACCCTGCCTGTCCTTTACCTGCACAATGGGACCTTCATCTATGAACAATCCGGCCATCTGGATCACATCATACAGGGATCCGCCGCCGTTGTTGCGAAGATCAATGATAATGCCGTCCACATTTTCAGCCTTCAGCTTCGCCACTTCCTTCGCCACGTCTTCACCGGATTTGGCGCCATTGGGTCTTTCCCAGTCTGCATAAAACTCCGGCAAAAACAGGTAGCCGATCTTCCGGCTTCCTTCGTTGATGATAGCGCTCCGGGCAAAAGTTTCTTCTATTACTATTTCATCCCTTATCAGCGACACGACTTTAGTGGTACCGTCAGTTTTTCTTACGGTAAGCTTTACTTCGGTCCCTTTTTTACCCCTGATGAGTTTTACGGCATCTTCGGTATCAAAGCCGGCCATATCCTGGGGTTCTTCGGCTCCCTGCCCTACTTTGGTGATCACGTCGCCAATCTGCAGTTCGCCTGACTTCCAGGCCGGGCTTCCTGTCACCAGGGAAACGATCTTGATATTGCCGTCTTCACGGCCCAGGGAAGCGCCTATTCCAAAAAAACGCCCGCTCATGTTTTCATCAAAGGATCTCTTTTCCAGGGGTGGAAAAAAGGTAGTATGCGGATCCATGGAAGACGTGATGGCATTTACAAACACGTTGAACTTTTCTTCCTCATTAAACTTGTGCTTCAAACGATCTGTCAGGCGGTTGGCAAACTGCAGCACTTTCTCCCTGGCTTCATTTTCCAGGGATGCTTCTGTTTTTATCTTGTCCTTCTCCTTGTTTTCCTTTGCTTTTTCATTGGTATTTATCAGGTCTGCATAACGGACCAATGCCTGGTATTTGAATCTTTTTCTCCACAGCTCTTCCCGCTCCTGCTCACTGACAGGAAACTTCAGCTTATCCTTGTCGTCGATCAGTGTTTCATTAGTAGTGAAGTCGAACGGTTTGGATAAAATATTCTTATAGGTATCAAAATATTCTTCGGTCCTTTTTTGATACACTTTATTAATAGCCGGAAAGGATTCAAAAGGGGCTCCCTTTATTTCATCATCGATACTGGTTTCATACAATTTCAGCACATCGATGTCTGACTGGAGGAAAAACTGCTTTTCGGGATCCAGCATCTCAATATATTTTTTGAACACATCCTTTGAAAAGGCATCGTCTATCTTTTTGGGTTGATAGTGCCCCTGTTCCAGCATTGTTCCTACCTGGCGCAGAATTCTTTCATATTTCGAAGGCGGGTTATCAAGTCCTATGGTTTGAAAGGTAATAAAAACGCCTGTTACGATGATCGCAATTACAAAAGGTAAAGTTTTTTTATTGAACATAAGCTGAAACACTTTTTGCATGTTCAAAAATAACGGAAATATCAGAGGAATTGTTGCTAAATCTGCAATGATTTAGCTAATGATTTGCAAAATATCCATGGCCGGTAACCTGTAATGACAAAGGGGATAATAATTTTTGTTATATAACCGGTGAAAAGTAAAAGCCGGAAACGCGGTAAGCCTTACTGCGATTTCCGGCCTGGGTGGCTAACCGGGCTCGAACCGGCGACCCTCAGAACCACAATCTGATGCTCTAACCAACTGAGCTACAGCCACCATTTTTAGTTTGTCGGGATGCAAAAATAGATGAAAAATAAATCCTTTCAAAAAAATTAAAGTTTATAACGTTCGTTATGCTGAAACCCCGATTACTTAACATTGATTAACACAAAGCACAGTAGCTTGCACCCCGGTTCAAACACGCCGGGCACTGCTCTCCGGGGTACGTGAATAAAACAATCTTTATGCGGTTATTTCCACTTCTTTTTTTGGTATTGGTTTCCCTGAGCACCTATGCCCAACGGCCTGGCGGAATGAGAGCCCCCGGTATGGGACAAGCCACCAACGGCCGCTTTTACGGCCGTATACTGGATGCATCCAATAATAAGGGAATGGAAGCCGCTTCTGTTCAATTGTTCCAGCTGCGGTTCGATTCCGCTCAAAATAAACAGGTTCCCGTTCTGGTTGGCGGACAGTTGACCACAACAAGAGGAAGCTTTGAACTGGAAAACCTGCCGGTAAGGGGGCCGTTCCGTCTGGAAGTAACAGCTATCGGGTACGAATCAGTGGAAATGGAAGTGTCCTTTACAACGCGGGGTGGCCAACCCAATTTTGACAAAGACCTGGGTAATATCAAGCTGAAGCAGGATATCCAGCAATTGGGTGAAGTGACGATAACAGCCAGCAGGCCCATCATGCAAATGGGAGTTGACAGGAGGATTTTCAATGTGGACAGGAATATTACCACAACAGGGCAAACTGCTACGGAGATCATGCGGAATGTGCCGGGCATCAGTGTGGATATAGATGGTAACGTAAGCCTGCGTAATTCTTCGCCTACCATTTTCGTGGACGGGAGACCTACCACCTTCACCCTGGACCAGATACCGGCAGAAACCATTGAAAGTGTAGAGATCATAACCAATCCTTCAGCAAAATTTGATGCTTCCGGCGGTATGGCGGGTATCCTGAATATTATCCTGAAAAAGAACAAAAGAGCCGGGTACAATGGCAATATCAGGGCCGGAGTCGATTCCCGGGGCAGGGTGAATGGCGGCGGTGATATAAATATCAAACAGGGAAAAGTGAACTTTTTCGCCGCCCTGAACTATAACCAGCGCAGGAGCATCAGCACGGGACATACCTATCGCGAAAACCTGTTTACAGACAAATCACAGAATACAATTCTCAACCAGCACAGTAATTCCACCAACGATGGTTACTTCCTGTTTGGCAGGATCGGTTTTGATTACCTGATCGATAACCGCAACACCCTTACCGTTTCCATGGCTATGCCAAACGGACAGTTTAACAGTTACCAGACAGATGACATCCGTGTAGATACCCAGTCCGCTGTCATTCGCACGCAGCTCGCAGAACGCATCACGGATAGTAAGCGAAGGTTCAGGAACTTTGGCCCGGCGATCGGGTATAAATACCTGTTTCCCCAGTCTGGACGTGAATTTACGGCGGATATCAATTATAACAGGAGCGCCAATAACGGCGGCGGACTGTACACGACCACCTATTACAACGAAGATGGCTCCGCAAAGGAGAACCCGGGGTTGCAGCAGATGGATGGTTCGGGAAGCAGCACTTTCTGGACGGTTCAGACCGACTATGTTCATCCGTTGAAATCCGGAAAACTGGAAGCTGGGCTGCGATCTGCCATCAGGGATAATGAGAACACTACAGAAAATTCATTTTTTGACTATGCAACGGGGGAATATATTATGCTGCCTTCCGTAAGCGCTAATTACAGATTTAACGACCAGGTACACGCGGCTTATACCACCTATTCCAATAAGATCGGGGAGAGTTTTTCCTATCAGGCGGGGTTGCGTTTCGAAAGTTCCCGGTACAGGGGTACCCTCCTGACCACCGGTGAAAAATTCGCCAACACATTCCCGGCCGAATTCTTTCCCAGTGTGTTTGTCACCAAATCATTCAGTCCGGGCAACGATCTTCAGTTCAACTATTCCCGCCGTATCAACCGTCCCAATTTTTTCCAGTTGATCCCGTTCTACGATGTTTCGGATGTGTTGAACATCAGCGTGGGCAACCCGGCTTTACGACCGGAGTTTACCAATTCATTCGAGCTGAACTACAGCATTCCGCTGGGTGGAGGGCATTCTCTTCTGACGTCCTTATTTTATAAGCATACCAATAACCTGATCACGCGCTACCAAAGCCTGAAGGAAGATGTACCGCTTCCCACCGGCGTTCTGGACTCCGCTATGGTGATCTCGTTTATCAATGCCAACTCCAGCCAGTCTTACGGACTGGAGTTTACCTCCAGGAACCCCCTGGCAAAATGGGTGGAGGTGACCACTAACATGAACCTTTATAACGCCAGGATCGACAATAGCGGGCTGGACGCTACCCTGGGTGTTAACGACCGCTGGGCTTTCTTTGGAAAGACCATCTTTAACTTCCGGTTGCCCTCCAACTTTTCGATACAATTGTCGGGAGACTATCAATCCCGCACCCTTGTGCCGCAGGGTGGCGGTGGCGGGCGCGGTCCCGGTGGTGGCGGATTTATGGGCGGTGCCAGCGGAGCTGCACAGGGTTATATCAACCCCAACTATGGCGTGGATATAGCCATCAGGAAAGAATTTTTTAAAGACAAAAGACTGGCAGCTACCCTGGCTGTAAACGATATATTCAGGACCCGTATTTACAGCGCCCATTCCGAGAATGCATTCTTTGTGCAGGATATGTGGCGCAGAAGGGACTGGCAGGTATTTCGCCTGAATCTTTCTTACCGTTTCGGAAAGCTGGATGCCTCATTGTTCAAACGCAAAAATACCCGCATGAACGAGAGCGGCGGGGATGAGATGATGAACTAGCCTCACCTCGTTCCCTCTCCCATAGGAGAGGGACGGTGCTGCAGACTATTCTAAACTTCATATCTACCACATCATCTATAGAATAAAGCCGGACAAGATATTTTCACACTTAAAAACCTCTACTCCCAGACAGCATTTTATCAACGGCCTCACCCCCGTCCCCTCTCCCCCGCGGGGAGAGGGGACGGGGGTGAGGCACATTTTCAAATTCTCAAATTCCCCTTTGTTTCATTGCCTCATACAAAATAATGCCCGCAGCAACGGACACATTGAAAGAATCGAAGTTCCCGGCGATAGGAATGCTGAAGTGCTGATCGGCAGCTTTACGCAAAAAGGCCTGCACTCCTTTTTCCTCGTTTCCCATGATGATGCAGGATGGCAGGGTGAGGTCGGCTTCATACACTTTTTTCTCCGCTTTCATTTCCGAACAGGCTACCCGGATGCCGTTTAAATGAAGCGTATCAACTGCATGCGCCAGGCTGCCGACCCGTGCTATATGTATCTTTTCCAATGCGCCGGCCGAAGACTTTAATGCTTCCTCGTTCAACGCCCCCACCCCTTTGTCAGGGATGATCATGGCCTGTGCTCCGCAGCACACCGCTGTGCGGGCTATGGCGCCGATATTACGGACATCGGTAACGCCGTCCAGCATCACAAAGAGCGGGGTTCCTCCCTCTCCTGTCACATGATCGATGATTTGCTGCAGGTCGGTATACTGCACCAGCGCGGCAACAGCTACCACCCCCTGGTGATTGTGCCGGGTTAACCCGTTCAGCTTTTCCACAGGTACCATCTGTACGGGTATATTATGCTGCCTGGAGAGCGCCCGGATGCGTTGTACGTTGTCGCCATTGATATTTTTGTACATAAATATCCTGTCAATGGCCCGTCCGGATTCAATGGCTTCTATCAATGGTTGCCGCCCGATAATGAGTGCTGACTTTTTCAATAGCTTATGATTTATACCAGTGCTATGTTAAATTCAAAATATCGTATAATATGGAGCTGATCAAAAAGGTCGTCATTGGCAACGAAGTGAAGCAATCTCAAATATTTAAACCTTTATCACTCAAAGAGATTGCTTTCCCGCCACATGCGGGGTTCCTCCCTCGCAAAGACATTCCACGAGCTTTTTGGTCAGCCCCTATTGTAAAACTACAATACGCTAACGTAACACCAGTCCGTTTTGCAGCAGGTACTGCACTTTTAATATTGTTACCATAGACAACGAATCGGTTATCCGCCCGTCCATGACCATTTCAAAGGCTTCCCGGAACGGCAGCTTTTTGACAACCAGCTTTTCGGTTTCTTCCGGCTGCGCCTCGTGGTATGATAAGCCGGTGGCCAGGTAGCTCACCCCTGTTTCGTCACTTACGGAGTTAGACAGGTGTATATCCAGCAGCTTCCGCCAGTGCTGCGCTTTTAGCCCGGTTTCCTCCAGCAGCTCTCTTTTTGCGGAATCTAAAGGACTTATCTCCATATCTCCCCCACCCTCGGGTATTTCCCAGCTATACGCGTCAATAGTAAAACGATATTGTCCTACCAGCCAGGTATGCAGATCTTCATCCAGTGGCAGTATGCCTATCGCCAGGTTTTTGAAGCCCACTTTCCCATAAATGCCTTTTCCGCCGGAAGGGTTGATCACATCATATTCTGTCACTTTGATCCAGGGATTATCGTACACCTGTTTTTCCGCCAGTACCCGCCAGGGGTTTGTCTGTTCATCCATATTGCTGTCTTAAGGATACAAATATAAAACCCGCAGTGATAACCGCGGGTTTCTGTATGGATCGCTCCTGGTCTATTTCAGACCAAATGCTTTTTTTATCTCTTTCACCTTATCCAGCTTCTCCCAGGTAAACAGCTCTACCTTTACCTTCTTCACTTTGCCATCCGGGGAAATGAAGGTTTTGTTCACCACTTCCGGCTTACGGCCCATATGACCGTAGGCAGCGGTTTCACTGTAGATCGGGTTCCGCAGTTTCAGGCGCTTTTCAATAAAATAAGGACGCATATCAAAAATGCCCTCCACTATCTTACTGATCTCACCGTCCGTCAGGTCTACATTGGCAGTGCCGAAGGTGTTTACGTTGATGCTGGTAGGTTTGGCTACTCCTATCGCATAAGAAACCTGCACCAATGCTTCTTTGGCCACACCGGCAGCCACCAGGTTCTTGGCAATATGACGGGTGGCATAGGCTGCCGACCTGTCTACTTTGGAAGGATCCTTGCCGCTGAACGCACCGCCACCGTGTGCGCCTTTTCCGCCATAGGTGTCCACGATGATCTTCCTGCCGGTCAGCCCGGTATCACCATGTGGCCCGCCGATCACAAATTTGCCGGTCGGGTTAATATGATACTTGATCTTATCATTGAAAAGCTTCGCATATTTTTTATACTTCGCTTTTACCCGCGGAATTAAAATATTGATCATGTCTTTTTTGATCTTTTCCAGCATCCTGACCTCTGTATCAAAATCGTCGTGCTGGGTAGATATTACGATCGCATCAATTCTTACGGGATTATTGTTGTCATCATATTCAAGTGTTACCTGGCTTTTTGCGTCGGGACGTAAATACCGGATCTGCTTGTTCTCTTTTCTCAGCGCAGACAATTCAATGAGAATCTTATGCGCCAGGTCCAGGGCCAGCGGCATGTAGTCTGCCGTTTCGTTGGTGGCGTATCCAAACATCATTCCCTGGTCACCCGCCCCCTGTTCTTCCTTTTTCTTTTTATCCACTCCCTGGTTGATATCAGCCGATTGCTCATGTATAGCCGATAATACGCCGCAGGAGCTGGCTTCAAACATATATTCGCTTTTGGTATACCCGATCCTGCGGATAACGCCGCGGGCTATTTCCTGTACGTCCAGGTAGGCTTTTGATTTTACCTCTCCGGCCAATACTACCTGCCCGGTGGTAACGAGGGTTTCACAAGCTACTTTGCTATTAGGGTCAAAAGCTAAAAAGTTATCGATGAGCGCATCTGATATCTGGTCGGCAACCTTGTCCGGGTGCCCCTCAGAAACGCTTTCAGAAGTAAATAAATAAGGCATCAGTAAGTACTATTTTGGTAATTAAGTGGACAAATATAAACCAGCCGTTTAAATTTTGGAATAAATTATGCGTACTACCATAGATTCCGGCAGTTCTCCGCCACCGTAGATGACTGCGCGCCCCTTGGAAACCTGGCTGTTAACGGGAATGAGGTATTTTCCGCCTACCGTCTGGGTACCCGGCGTAGCATAAAATACGGGGGTATGCTGCGGTGCGTACAGCCTGAGCGCATAGTTTTCCGTTCCTCTTGTGATCATCCCCTGTACATAACGCGTAAGGTTAAAGCCGTATTTATTGTTGCTGAGGAAGCCGCCAAAGTTTCTGATATCGTATTGCAGGGTTTGTAAATTGGTAAAGTAAAAGTCTTCCCGCACTGTTACAAACCTGTTATTGGTGCTGTCAATGACATCCAGGAAGAAAAGATCCGGCCCGGTATATATTTCGCTTCCCGGAGAAGGAGCCGGTGCAAAGGAAAGCTCTGCCCGGTGCACAATGCTGTTGGGAATATCGCTTAAACCCGGTACCCTTATTATTGCGTATGAACCCGGAGCCGACTGGATCAGCAGCTTTTCGGGATTTTCTATCGGAGTGGTGGTACTCAGGCTGGCATATTCATGCGCCGGCGTACGTTGAACCAGATTAGCCCCGTAGCCCGCACCGGTTGTGGCCGAAGTATAGTAGGGTACCAGGTCGGTGGTCACCGTATCTTCTACCCCGTTCCTGATCACGCGGAAGTAAAATGTCAGCTTGGAATTCTGGCTGCCCGGGTTGAAGAAGGCCAGCGCATTATTTGTGGGCGAACCGCTTCCATCCACCTGGATGGCCAGCCCGTTGAATACTTTCTGAAATGCTGAATCCCTGCCGGATGACAGGTATACCGTACTGGTGTCATATGCCGCAAACCGCAAACCTATTGACGGATCTATCGGCAGGCGTAATACATTGCTGACCCTTTGGGTGTCGCTTTTCACCACTACCAGCTTTTCATCGTCAAAGTGTGAGAAATTCACGAGCGTACCGGCCAGATCCGGCCCAACCGTACTAAAGTGCGGATGGTTTACAGGATACCCCACGGAATCTTTAAAGCTCACATCGCTGATCTCAAACACACTGATCTTTTGGTTGGAGGTGCTGTCGCCGAAAACTGCGCCTGCGTAAGCCAGGCTTAATACCGCCGAGTCTATCGCAACAATGCTGTCCAGCGAATAGAACGGATTACGGTTGGTGGAGCTGGGTACCAATGAAAAATATATCCGGGCGTCGGTTTTCCCGAATACCGGATCGTCTTCTATCAATCCAAGCGTGTGTGTTTCCCAGAGACCCACACTTGTTGAGTCATCAAACAGGTAATTATCTGCATATACCCTCAGCGTGGTATCGAATGTAGTAATATTGTCAATAGGTGGTAGAAGGTCAGTGCCGATATCTGTTGGGTCTAATTTTGTGCATCTTACAAACTGTATGTTAATTACAAACAATACGACTGCTGCCAGCAGTAACGACTTCAACTTCACCTGTTGTTGTTTTTAATAGAGGGTTATAATAAGGTACACAATTATTACAGACTACCTCTGCGCAAGGTCGTCATACAATTGCAAATAGTCTGTTAAATCTGACTCTGCATTAAAGGGCAATACTTTCTTCCCTTTTACCTTGGCAAACTCATCGGAAAGCTTTTTATCCACTTTGGGAGCACCAAACGCGATAGCGTCTGCATAAGTAGCGCCGCCTTTGAACATAGCTGTATTATTATTGTCCTTAAAAGGTTCCATATCCTTTTCCTTTATGGAAGAATGGATGACTGCTTTTTTAACAAAGTCAGCCCCTATTTTTTCCTTAAAGGTGTTCTGTCCGATCGTAAAGATGATCTTGCTGTTACCGAAAACGGGGTCCTTCTTATAGGCGGTCTTAATATATAACGGTATCAACCCCGTCATCCAGCCGCTGCAATGAATGATATCAGGAGGCCAGCCAAACTTTTTCACTGTTTCCAGGGCTCCCTTACAATAAAATATGGTCCGCAGCCAGTTATCATCAAACCACGTTTCATCATCATCCGTAAATACAAACTTACGCTTGAACAGGTCTTCGTTGTCCAGGAAATATATCTGCAACCTGGCGTTGGGGAGGGAAGCTACTTTTATCTGCAGGGGAAAATCTTCATTGTCAACAGAAACATTAATACCTGATAATCTTACTACTTCATGTAACCGGTGTCTTCTTTCATTGATAACTCCAAAACGGGGCATAATACAACGAACCTCATATCCACTTTCATTTGACTTTATTGCCAACCTGTTCACCACCTCAGAAAACTCGGTAAGTTCCAGATAAGGGGACATTTCATTGGCAATAAATAGAATTCGTTTTTTTGTAGACATTTTCCGTTTTTTGTTAAATAATAATGGTAAAATAGCAGAAAGGGTGCAAAGGTAAGATTTTTTTGCCTAACCTTACCCAGCTATAGACCGGATTTACTACTTTTAACCCTATTATGCTTATTTTCAAGCGGATCTCAGACATTGCACCATTCCTTCAAAACCAAAAGCAACGGCAGGTTGTATCAGGGTTTGTGCCCACCATGGGCGCTCTTCACCAGGGACATGTATCCCTGGTGAAAAAGGCTAAAAGCGAATCTGACCTTACTGTTTGCAGTATTTTCGTAAACCCCACACAGTTCAATGATCCCGGGGATTATAAACAGTACCCGGTTACAGTGGAACAGGATATTTACCAGCTTGAAAAGTCGGGATGCGACGTCTTGTTCCTTCCTTCCGCCGATGAAATATACCCCGGAGGAGTACCAAATATCCACTACGACATAGGCTACCTGGAGACCATACTGGAAGGCGCCTACCGACCGGGGCATTTCCAGGGCGTTTGCCAGGCGGTGCACAGGCTGCTTGACATCGTACAGCCGGACCGGCTTTTTATGGGACAAAAAGATTACCAGCAATGCATGGTGATCAAACGGCTATTATCCCTGATCAACAGCCCTGCCCGGCTGATCGTAGCCGAAACGGTAAGGGAACCGGATGGTTTGGCTATGAGCAGCCGTAATATGCGGCTGAACGGGGAGGAACGAAAACTGGCAACCGGCATTTACCGGGCGCTGACCCTGATCCGCAGACAGATCCGCCCCGGATCGCTGCTGCCCCTGTTGGACGAGGCAAAGCAGGTGCTGGCAGACCATCAACTGAAACCCGATTATATTACCATTGCAGATGCCGGAACCCTGGAGGAAACAGAGACCTGGGACGGTAAAACTGAAATAGTGGCGCTGGCCGCCGCTTTTATGGGAAAGGTGCGGTTGATTGATAATTTGGTCATACCCCGTAATTTTGCATGATGCAAATTGAAGTACTGAAATCGAAGATACACAGGGCCACCATTACGGAAGCCAACCTCAACTATATAGGCAGTCTTACCCTTGACGCCCAATTGATGGAGGCAGCTAATTTGATAGAGAACGAAAAAGTGCAGATCGTAAACGTAAACAACGGCGCCCGGATCGAAACCTACCTGATAAAGGGAAAACCCGGATCGGGGGTATGTTGCCTGAACGGTCCCGCCGCCAGGAAAGGTGCTGTAGGCGACACGGTTATCGTTATCTCCTATGCATCTATGGATTTTGAGGAAGCCAAAAGCTTCAAGCCTTCCATTATATTTCCCAGGGAAGGCAACAGGCTCTGAACGGTAATACCTGGCAATCATTTCTAAAACCAAAAGCATGAAACACAGTTCTGCTGTTGCACAAAAGATCTTATCATCTGCTGACCTGTACCGGCAGGTCAGGCGCTGGAAGCTGCTTCAAAAAAAAATCGTATTTACCAACGGTTGCTTTGATATACTGCACAAAGGACACCTGGAAATACTCTCCAAAGCGGCATCGTTGGGTGATATACTGGTGGTAGGCGTTAACGCCGACAGCTCGGTGAAGAAACTGAAAGGGGATACACGTCCCGTAAACGATGAGTCGTTCCGGGCGTCTATGCTGGCTTCACTCCTCATTGTAGATGGTGTTACTATTTTCGAAGAAGAAACCCCCTTGCGCCTGATCCGTGAAATAGAGCCCGATGTGCTGGTAAAGGGCGGCGACTATACCATTGAACAGATCGTAGGTGCGGAAGACGTTATAAAAACCGGTGGCGAGGTAGTGATCATACCTTTTGTGAAAGGTTATTCCACCACCTCACTTATTGAAAAGATCCAAAGTCTCTGAGACCTTGCAGCGTGCCGTAAAAATCTCCGTCCGGACTTAGTCCGAAGAACATAGCAGATACAATCGGGTCTCAGATAGCAAAGTTTAAAAACTTTGAAGAACATATTAGTCACGAAGTCTGAAGACTTCGGACAGCACCTCCCATCCCCTAAAGGGGCGTCTCTATACCAGGCGTCTCGCTTGTGCTCCGGATAAACAGATATCCCAAACAAACTGTGCTAGATCACCAGCAAAGCATCCCCGTAGCTAAAGAAACGGTATTTATCCTTGATCGCTTTTTTATACGCTTCCATGGCCAGGTCATAACCGGCAAAAGCGCAGGTCATGATCAGCAGGCTGGTTTTAGGCAGATGAAAATTAGTGATCAGCGAATCGGCGATCGAAAAATTATAAGGCGGATGAATAAAGATATTGGTCCACCCTTCAGCAGGCTTCAACATCTTTTCAGCAGTAAAGGAAGATTCCAGTGCACGCATGGTGGTGGTTCCTACCGAACAGATCCTCCTGTTGTCCTGTCTTGCTTTATTTACAATAGCACATGCTTTCTCTTCAATCCGATAGTATTCCGCATCCATTTTATGCTTGCTCAGGTCTTCCACCTCTATGGGGCGGAAAGTACCCAGCCCCGTATGTAATGTCACTTCCGCAAAACGGATACCCTTTATTTCAAGCCTTTTGATCAGCTCGATGCTGAAGTGGAGTCCCGCGGTGGGCGCTGCCACTGCTCCTTCGTGCTTGGCATATACGGTCTGGTAACGTTCCCTGTCCTCTTCGTCGGGTTTGCGTTTGATATATTTAGGTAGCGGTGTTTCTCCCAGGCTGTTCAAAACCTGCTTAAACTCCGTATCGGTACCGTCAAACAAAAAGCGGATGGTCCTTCCGCGGGAAGTGGTGTTGTCTATCACTTCTGCCACCAGGTCTTCGGCATCGCCGAAGTAAAGCTTGTTACCAACCCGTATTTTACGGGCCGGATCCACGATCACATCCCACAGCTTGTTCTGGGCGTTCAGCTCGCGGAGCAGGAACACTTCGATCTTCGCGCCTGTTTTTTCTTTACGACCATACATGCGTGCCGGGAACACTTTGGTATTGTTTACCACAAATACGTCCTTGTCGTCGAAGTAGTCCAGTATATCCCTGAAATGTTTGTTCTCAATATTGCCTGTATCCCTGTGCACTACCATCATACGGGAGTCTTCTCTTTTCTTGGCGGGATGTTGGGCAATAAGATTAAGCGGTAAGTCGAAACGGAATTGTGATAGTTTCATTTGTGAATTATTAATTTTCTATGATAGCCACATGAAACTTGCCAGAAGTAAGTCTGAGGGGAGATTTCGGGAAATCTTAAACCTGATCTTACGGTACCAGGGTTCATGTAAATATTAACTATATTTTTACAGCGTGCAAAGGTACGATAAAAGCGTTACAAATAGGAATATATATTTTGAGAAGCTGTTTTCGCGCTTCTTAAAACCGCAAATGTCTTACGGTCAGTCCGTCATTGATCAACTGCTTCAGCGAGTCTATGCCTATTTTCAGGTGATTTTGCACATACTTCGCGGTTACTTTTTTGTCGCTGGCAGAGGTTTTCACTCCTTCGGGTATCATGGGCTGGTCACTTACCAGCAGCAGGGCTCCGGTGGGTATTTTGTTATAGAATCCCACTGAAAATATGGTAGCGGTTTCCATGTCAATTGCATAGGACCTGATCTCCTGCAGGTAAGTTTTGAACGCCTCATCATGCTCCCACACCCTTCGGTTGGTGGTATATACCGTTCCGGTCCAGTAATCAACCTTATAGTCGCGTATGGTGGTGGAAGTAGCTTTTTGCAGGGCAAAAGCAGGCAGCGCCGGCACCTCGGGAGGGAAATAATCATTGGACGTACCTTCTCCCCGGATGGCAGCAATGGGTAGTATCAGGTCGCCGATCTTATTCCGCTTTTTCAGTCCGCCGCATTTCCCCAGGAAGAGCACTGCCTTCGGCTCAATAGCAGTCAGCAAATCCATAATGGTAGCCGCACCGGGACTTCCCATCCCGAAGTTGATGATGGTGATACCATTTGCGGTAGCACAGGGCATCGGTTTTTCCCGTCCCACCACTTCCACGTCGTGCCATTCGGCAAACAGCTCCACATAGTTCCCAAAATTGGTCAGCAGGATATACTTACCAAAATTCTTGAGCTTTTCTCCGGTATAACGGGGAAGCCAGTTCGCTACTATCTTTTCCTTTGTATTCATGACGCTTTATTTAACTAATTTAGCAAATCTTTTCTGAAGGCCACCCACATATGATCAAAATAGAATACCCACCATACCCGTTTAAGATCAAAAACGAAGCCGGTAAAGATTTTATTTTCGATCCTGTCCGGAGAATCTGGGTAGTGCTCACACCGGAGGAATGGGTCAGACAAAACTTCCTGCAATATCTCGTGCAGACCAGGCAGTTCCCGCCTTCCCTGATCGCCGTGGAAAAGCAGATCCAACTGGGAGAGCTTAACAAACGATGCGATATTGTCATTTATAACAGGGATGGTCTTCCCTACCTGATCGCAGAATGTAAAGAAATGGGTACCGATCTCGACGAGAAAGTGCTCAACCAGGTGCTCCGCTATAATATGTCGATACCTGTCCGTTACCTGGTAGTTACCAACGGCTCCTTTTGCTTTGCTTTCGAAAGAGATGGTACAGGGGTGCATGTATTGACCGGCTTTCCGGAGAACCATGATCTAATTTGAAAATGGGGTTCCCGAAACTTCGGGATGAAAATGAGAAGAAAATGTGGAAATGTATGATTGCTGATCTATGATTGTATGATTGGGTTTACCGTAGCATCTAATATTTGAAAAGCAGGAATCAGCCCCCGAATGTCCGGACTCAAACCCGTCATCGTCCATCAAAATTCTTCCGACAGCCATACGAATAACAGCACTTCGCTAGCGTCCTCTTAAGAGAGCTGCGGCTACCATACCGGCGGTTTCCGTGCGCAGCCGGTTGCTACCCAGCGTTACCGGTTCAAAACCGCTGCTTAACGCCATACCTATTTCTGCCGGTGTAAAATCGCCCTCCGGTCCGATACAGATAACGCTGCTGTCCGGAGAGATCTGCAGGTTTTTCTTAGCGCCATCCATACAATGTGCGATCCATTTATTACCGGCATCAGCCTGTGTAACCCAGTCCTTAAATAATACCGGCTCATGCAACACCGGTAACCAGTATTGCCGGCTTTGCAGCATAGCGCTCACCAGGATGTTCTTCATCCGGTCTGCCCGGAAATGGCTTTTCTCCGTTCTTTCGCACATAAGGGGTACAATGGTATTGATCCCTATCTCCGTGGCTTTTTCCAGGAACCATTCAAAACGCCCCGTATTTTTTATCAGCGATATGGCAATGGTAATATCAGGCGTTTGCTTTTTTATATCTTCCACACCGGTTACAGACACCGTGCAGGTTCTTTTACCCTGCTCCTGTATAACGGCGGTCATTTTTTTGCCCAATCCATTCGTCAACAGTATGTTCTCACCGGGTTTCAAACGCAGCACCTGGTTGATATGCCGGGCGGTAGCCTCGTCCAGTGTCTGCAAACCCGTTACACCTGCAGTATCCGTATAAAATAAGGGAGCGTTCATATCAGCATTTGCTGCAAATAAAGCAAAGTTTGGTGATTTGGGAGCAGGGGATGCGTTTCATGTTACCATCTTTTTTCGATAAGAGGGTGTAACATATAAAACAAACGCTAAACCAACATAGCCTTCGCGAATCCTCAGAATGATAGCTGCTCAGGATATACAGGAAAAAAACCGGCAAAAAATGGTGAAAATCCCGTGGTTTCCTTTAGCCCCCTAGATTAGTTTTATTCTCGTAAAATAAATATGCTTTTGAGAAAGCAACTTGTACATTTCAACGCTGATCTTGTTTGATGTGAGGGCGAAGGATTGCTCGGATTATCCTAGTCCAAGTAGGAACGAATAAAAATATTTATACATGGATATAAAGATTGGATTACTGTAATCAATCATGAAGATTGAGTAATGCGAAATGATCGATTTAGGCCAACAAACGATGATTCGTAGCAACATAACTTAATTACCTAACAATCATGCTAATCTGTATAAGTCATGAGAAAACTATTCAAATTCAAGGAATTAATTGCAATAATTATAACAGTTGCATCTTCAGTATATTTCTTCAATGCAGAAAAGTTTAAGCTGCAAAAACTTGATGGAGATGACTTACTAATTTATCCTGCGATCCTAAATATTGTAATTCTAGTACTTGGAATTATCGTTTTCTCCACATTAATTGATGATTATTATTTAATAAAGAGAAAACATGGGGAATATGATAATGCAAATTCTGGATTAGATGACTTAAACTCAATTAGCAAAATTTTGAATATATCAATCGACAAGACCAAATACTTTGTAGAAAGGACAAGTGCAGTTGTAGGACAACTTATTAGAAATTTCTCTTTGTTCCTTTGGCCTTTGATTATTTTTTACAGTCTTAATATTTTGAAAGATTATCTTAATCTCAATTTACTAAGCGGCTTTGAAAACACATATTCATACTCAGAATTTGTAGCTAAAAACCTCAATATTGAAAGTTCAAAAGCTCTATGGTATTTAATATTAAGTGGACTAGCTAACATTTTCAATTTTATTTCGGCAATAGGTCTTTGGGTTTGTTTTAGTATTCTATATCAAAAAACTGTTGATGCTGATAACAAAAGCACCTTGCATCTCGGCGTTTATTATTTTCTTCTTACATTTTACATCTTATCCTATATTGTATTATTGGGAACAGGTATAGAATTATTGACTATAAAACAAACGATATTGACGTTAGACATGTTTTGCAGTGTATTCAATTGTGTGGCGATGATACTTTTTTTCAACAGACTTGTTCAAATGCTATATTTTTTTCAACCTTTTCTAAGAAAAAAATTATTAGACAAATTTTATTTTTTTATTGCCACTATTCTATTTCCACTATATGCTTGTTTTCAAATATTCTTTGGTGTATTTGATCAACTGGTATCACAAGGAAACCTATACTATGAATATGTAAAAGGAGCGGTTTTCTTTATTTGTTTTTTAGGAAAACTATTTCTCATTCTCTTTTTATTCACTTTTGTGCGAATTAAGTGGTTGCATGCAGCTATCATCACTTTATTAGCTTACGAGGAGACACCAATGAAGTTGGCACTGAATGTGACTGCTATTTCGGACAATATAGATTCTATAGAGGACGAAATAAAGGATATGAATAATGAATGAAGAGTAAATAAAGCCCCACTACCCGACAACTCCTCCCCTAGATAAGTAACGAAGTGTATAAGCAGATTTAAAAGTTATTTAAAAGAAATATACTACATAACGTCCATTCCGTAGACATTGCTCTGAATATACTTCTATACATTCTTTCTCCTTCTTGCAAAAGTCCAGGCTACTACCACTCCTGCCAACACCAGCAGCTGCAGCCAGTACCTGTGTACCCCCGGAGCCTGCATTTTTAACGCCAGTGGGTCTGTATTACCGGAAAGTATAACCGAAGCCCAATAGTATGGCAGACGCTGTGCAGCGGGGCCTTCTTTGAGCAGTGCGATCTTGGCCAGTTGAAGCGCTTTGTCTTTGGTAAGTCCCTGTCCGAGGTATTCATAAAATTTTTCGCTCAGCGCGTACATTACTTTATTGTCTGCTGTCCACAGCGTGGCAATGGTGGCGGGCACACCCACTGCCGCGAAGCTCCGGGCAATGCTGTTGATGCCCTCTCCCGGCGACAGTTGTCCGGCGCCGGTTTCGCAGGCAGCCAGGAAGGCCAGTCCTACCCGGGGCTGCTGCCAGCGCTGCAATTCCGACACGGCAATAGCAGAATCACTGAGAAACAATCTCGGCTCTCCCTCCACGCCTGCCTGCGCGTGGGCGTAAATGTGCAGCAGCCCGAAGTCTCCGCCATGCTGTAAAAAAAAGCTGCGGTTGGCTTCCCTGTGCTTTGCCAACCGGGTATCCGAAAAGCGGTTCGCAATGTTTTCCAGCGATTGCACCGAACCGGTGAGGGTTGTAAGGGAGCTTTCCGAAGAAAAGTATTCCGGCGCAAGCCCCAGAAAACCCTTGTCGGCTCCGGAACTGTATTGCTGCAGCCGCATCAGGTAGCCGGCAGAGTAAGTGTAGCTGAACAGATAGTCAAACAATAAGTAATTCAGCCCCTCCTGATCCCGGGTTAAGGCATCCAGTGGTATAATGGTACGGTCAGGCGATACGATCACCCGGCCACCGGGTATCTGCAGCGGTGCTATCAGCTTTTTGTAAAAAAGATGGGCAAGCGCAGCATATCTTTCATAATTACTGTTTAACTGTTGACGATTACCGGTAAGTAAGCTGAACACTTCCAGCGAGTCTGTATAGCCCGGGAAAACCACCCGGTTGATCCGTATGGATTCATGGGTGATCAGCAGTGAATACACCAGTGTATCCGTTTCAAAAAATGAAAGAAAACTCTGCCCCGGCTGTATCAGCCTGCTCCGGATATCGGTTACCGCAGGTACCGTTGCATTGTAACGATATTGAAAATATACAGGAAAGTTTTTTTCCAACTGCCTGGTAAAGGCATCCTGCTGTTGCCGGGCGATGGCGAGTTCGCCAGATAGCCGGAGGTAGGCAGTGTCTTTAGGAGATAAGCCGGAACGTTGCTTTTCCAGCGTAGCGATCGTGAACCGGAGCAGTTGTTCCTGCGCAGCCTCTTTTTGCGGCAGGTAAGCCAATGATCCCAGCTCATCCAGCTTGTCATTCAATAGCACTGCCCGGCTTTTTTCCATAAAGTAAAGGATCGCTTCCGTATCATTCACCAGGAAGGCTGCTTCTATGGCGAGGCGATAGAAATTCCTCGTTTTATGGCTCCAGAATAATTTGGAACTTACCGCCGGCTGCCGGCGCCGTACCTGGTCTATCGCAAAATCGGCCAGGTAAAAGGTTTCGAGCGCCTGTCGTAAGCCTGCCGTATCCTTCCGTTCGCCGGATAGCAACAAACGCCCCTCTGCCTCGTTATGCAACAAAACAAAATGCAGGTAGGTATTCCGGCTGTTTTTTATCAGGTCGCGGGAATGACTGGTGGACACATCTGTTGCTAAAACAGTCATTCCGTTTTTGCACGCCTCCAGTGCCCGGGTATACCTTCCCAGCCTGTTCAGCGCATCTGCCTGGTTTACGTAAATGGTAGCCAGTATGATATCCAGCTTGTTTACCCTTGCAATAGACAGCGCTTTATTGAAGTAACCGAGTGCTTTCCCGTATTCTCCCAGCTTCTTTCCGTAAAATATGCCCACATCAGAATATTCTTCGGCGATAGAAGCTGCGTCACCCGATCGTATACGGCTTTGCAATGCTTTTTCGTAATAGTGCCCGGCGCTGTCGGTTTGGTTTTCTTCTTCAAAGATCAACGCCCTGATATTAAAGAAATCGGCCAGTTCGCTGTCTTCCGGCATCACATATGAACGAAGCGCATCTGCCTCCGTTATATCCGTCTGCGCATCCTTTAACCGGTTGAATTTAGCTGCAGCCACGGCTCTTTCCATATATAGCTTCATCAGCAGCCAGTCGTCCGTGGTTCCCACTTCCCGGATGCCGGCAGTGGCTTCATCAATACTTTGCTGGTAATCGGCCAACCTGGAATATACCTGGGCACGGGCCAACCTGGCCATCAGACCAAAATAAGCATAGCCGGTATATTGCTTTGACAGTACCAGTACCGTATCAAATGCCTGCAGCGCTTCAGCATTAAAATGATGATCAGAGAAGAAGATACCCAGGTTGTTATAACTATTGACCGTAAAAGCAGGTGTGCCGGCTGTATCCTGGTTGATGCGAATGGATTCACGGGTTAACTGTACGGCAGATTGAAAATCATTATTTCCATAATACCGCCATACAGCCAACCTGTGGAGCAGTCTTGCCAATACAGAGTCGCGGGGCAACGATCGCTTCTCCGCTTCTTCAAGCAGGGGTTCGGCCCTTTTTAACTTTGCCTGGAATCCTTCTACTTCATTTTCAATATACAGCAGGGATTTCACCAAATTCCCGGTATGATCCTCCTGCCCATATAACTGCAGCGCCAGCAATACCGGAAATAATCTGAGGATCAGCTTACACAAAACGTATCGATTTAATGATTTACGTGATCCAGCAGGTAACCATTTTTAATATAGTCCACCAGGTCTCCGCTGGCGTCAATAAACCCTTCGTTTCTCATACTGTTCAGGATATCGTCCCTGTAAAACGGTGCATCAAAATATCCGTTCTTTATTAACCACAGCGCAACGGCATTTGTCATCTTCGGCGTTGCAAAAGATGACCCGTCAATGTAGCGGTCTTCAAACGGATGCTTAAATACGCCGTAACCGGCGCCGGGGATCGTACTATCCGCCATGACCCCGATACTCACTTTATTTTTAGAGTAGTTCTGTGTGCTGTTGATTGCCAGCGGACCCGGTTGATTTACGGTAGTGACACAAATAATATTTTCCAATTGCTCAGACAGGCTACCCGGCAGGAAATAGTGTTTATCTATATTCCGTAAGTCGCTTCCGGACAGTCCAAAAACAGACATCGCCCTATTATCGGCATCCGGGTCCATGTTGCCGGCCGCCGTTACCAGCAGTATACCCTTTTTAGTGAGCATTTGTTCAATATAATCTACCAGCAGGTAAGGCGCCTGTGCTTCGTAGTAATAAAAGCCGAGGCTTGTGTTGATGATGTCGGCGCCTGAGTTGGCTGCAAATGCCATACCGCACAGCAGCTTAAACAGGCTGGAAGCGCCATTGCTGTCCAGCACTTTTACCGGCAGAATATCCAGCTCCTTCACGCCCGGCTCATAGATATAGCCGGTTACCACCGTTCCATGGCGCGAAGGAAAATCATCCTTTATGTCGGCATTGCCTGCCATTACATTCCAGCCATTCTTGCCGTCTTCTATACAGGTAGCCGCATCGCGGCTTACGGTGATCTCCGGATCCAGGCCACTGTCGAAAACCGCTACGGTAATGCTTTTTTCGCCGGTGCCCTGCAACACCAGGGGAGGCACCCTAAACTGCCATTGGCCTAAAAACTCTTTGTTGAACGGAAAATTGAGATCGAAATTAAGGGAATAATATACCGTTTCCGTACCGGATGCCGTCAGCTTCGACTTTGTACCGCCTCTTACAGTTTCGCTGCCAAACAGGCGAATGGCCTCCCCCGACCACAGCTCCAATTGCCCGTCGCAACTCAAGCACAGCTCTACATCTATCGGATCCGTATTACCGGTCACCAATAGAATAGAGTCCCTCAGGGATTGTCTCAGCTCAGCATCTCCGCCCCATATGATCAACTGACCTTCTTTATGAGGGGGTGCTTTTGTTTTGTCCCGATCGGGCCTGGGCTTTTTTATACAGGCAACATACATGCACAGGCATAGGACCGGCAATAATAATAATCGAGTTTTCATCCTTTAGTAAAATTTTAAATGATGAGCAATGGGAAACCGGGAGGCTTCAATAGCAAAAATGGATTAAAAAAGGAAAGAGAATGGCTAAAGAACGAAAGTGTTATTCGGAGCGCAACTGCAATATACAGATTTGTACTGTTTTTTAATGATATTTTTAGTGCCGTGTTAAAATCATTCCGCCTCCTGAAAGTAACTTACTGTGCCCTGCATGGTAAAGGCTTCTCAAAGGCGACCGCTGCCATCTGCAGTTTTCGTACCGGTTGCAGATAGAAGCATATTCAACTACCTGCTCTATGTATATGTTCATACCATCATTTGCTGCAAATAAGCAAACTTAATTCCGGAGCAAAGGATGCATCATTATCAGCAATCCGGCAAATTGTCTTTACCGTTTTATACACATCAATGTGTATAATTATTCTTCGCAACGGATAATTAATATTACAACTTCAATTTTGTTGAGTAATATAAATTAAAATCATCTCAATATTCTTAATAACTAATAATGATGTGCTGCTTTTGAATCGATGTGCCGGAAAAAATGAATATTTTTTTACTAAGTGATTGATCCTATTCGAAATATAAACTTATATTTGCGCTGTATTTAGGAAATCTACTCCAATCCTGTTAAATATACTCTTTGCTTTATCCTGAATCATAAACAATACCGTTATTACCGGTTGTTTTATGTATAAGGGTTTTTAAATTCCCAAAAATAATATTCCCTGACCTGAGTAAAGGTTATTTTCTGCTCAAACGCAGGATCAATAACCCGAGTTGTGGCCACTCTTCATTTTTGCAGAGTACGGAGTAAAAGAAGGGCAGTGGATCGATAATTTTTTTAATTCAAACCTGAAAATGTTACCGGGAACAGCGAAGCTTTGCCTGGTCGAAAACGATGTTGCATTACCTAACAAACACTTAAAAATATGAACAATTTGACTCAGCCTGAGTGGTATGTAGTATATACCAAACCCCGGTGGGAAAAAAAGGTAGCCGAGTTGTTGGAAAAGAAGAATTTTGAGCACTACTGTCCCCTGAACAAAGTAAAAAAACAGTGGCATGACCGTACCAAAATTGTGATGGAACCACTTTTTGCTTCCTATGTTTTTGTAAGAGCTACTCCACAGCAACATACCTATATAAAGGCTATTCCCGGTATTGTAAGTTTTATTCACTGGCTCGGTAAACCTGCCACCGTACCGGCTGAAGATATTCAGGCGATCAAAGATTTTTTAGCTGAAAACGGTGAGGTGGAGCTTCATAAAATAGATGTGAACCTGCATGATACCGTAAAGATTATCCGTGGGCCACTGGTGCACCAGGAAGGAAAAGTTGTTCAGATCAGCAATAGCAGCGTTAAAGTAGAATTACCTTCCATGGGCTATGCGCTGGTAGCAAAAGTACACAAGACGTATATAAAAATAAGCGAAAAAGCCTCCCGCACCTCGATGCTTTCCTTTTCGGAAACAGATAAGCGGATACGTGCGAATTAATGTCGGCGAAGACATGGAAGATGTATATTGAGATCCGCCAAACCCAAAACCGTTATCTTCAATAAGGTATGGAAAAAAACAGCAGGATATATATAGCAGGACACAGAGGCATGGTGGGCAGCGCCATTGTGGCTGAGTTGACCAAACAGGGATACGGGAACCTGGTTACCCGCAATGCTGCAGACCTGGATCTGCGCCGGCAGTCAGACGTAGAGGCGTTTTTTGAGCAGGAAAGACCGGAATATGTTTTCCTCGCGGCCGCTAAAGTAGGCGGCATAGCAGCAAACAACACCTACCGTGCTGATTTTATATACGATAATCTCGCAATAGAGCTTAATATCATTCATTCTGCGACAATAAGCGGGGTCAAAAAGTTATTGTTCCTGGGTAGCTCCTGTATCTATCCCAGGCTGGCCCCTCAGCCTTTAAAAGAGGAATACCTGCTGACCGGAGAACTGGAGCCGACCAATGAGCCTTATGCCATTGCCAAGATCGCGGGCATCAAATTATGCGAGGCGTACCGCGATCAGCATGACTGCAACTTTATCAGCGCAATGCCTACCAACCTGTATGGCATCAACGATAACTATCATCCGCAGCATTCACACGTGCTGCCCGGGCTCATACGCAGGTTTCACGAAGCCGGAGAACGGGGAGCAGGAGAAGTAGTGGTGTGGGGTAGCGGAATGCCGAAAAGGGAGTTTTTGTTTTCCTCGGATCTTGGTAATGCCTGTGTATTTTTAATGCAACACTACAATGATAAAGCATTGGTGAATGTGGGTACCGGGCTGGATATCAGCATCGCGGAACTGGCGGATATGGTCAGGGATGTGACAGGATTTAAAGGTGAGATCGTATACGATACCACCCAGTCGGACGGAACACCCCGTAAATTGATGGACGTAACAAAGATCCATAACCTGGGCTGGCGGCATACCGTGGAGCTAAAAGAAGGTATTGCATTGGCCTACGCTGATTTTATTAAAAAAACGAAAGGAGAAACTGCCTGAGAAGCTGCGGGTAAAGCCCTTAATCTAACACCTCAAATCTCAAATTTTACACCTGTCCGCCACCGCGGATACCAAACTCTATTATATTGAAAACAGCGCTCATTACAGGCGTCAACGGACAAGACGGCGCCTACCTGTCTGAATTATTGCTCGAAAAGGGCTATATGGTACACGGCATCAAACGCCGCTCATCGCTCATTAACACCGATCGCATTGATCACCTGTACCAGGATCCGCATAGCGAGAATGTGCGTTTCCGGTTGCATTACGGTGACATGACAGACAGCACCAACCTGATCCGTATCGTGCAGGAAACACAGCCTGACGAAATATACAACCTGGCAGCAATGAGTCATGTGAAGGTAAGCTTTGACACACCGGAATACACTGCCAATGCCGATGCCATCGGCACGCTTCGTATACTGGAAGCCGTTCGTATTTTGGGACTCGAGAATAAAACGCGCATTTACCAGGCTTCTACTTCAGAATTATACGGACTGGTGCAGGAAGTTCCGCAAAAGGAAACCACACCGTTTTACCCCCGCAGTCCCTATGCCGTTGCTAAATTGTATGGATACTGGATCATCGTTAACTACCGTGAGGCGTACAACATGTATGCATGCAACGGCATATTGTTTAACCATGAAAGCCCTTTAAGAGGCGAAACCTTTGTAACCCGCAAAATTACCCGGGCAGTAGCGGCTATAGCCATGGGGTTGCAGGATAAGCTGCATTTGGGTAACCTGGATGCCCGGCGCGACTGGGGGCATGCGAAAGATTACGTAAAGGCCATGTGGCTGATGTTGCAGCAGGATACGGCGGAAGATTATGTAATTGCAACAGGTGTTACCACCTCCGTACGTGATTTTGTAAAAATGGCTTTTGCCGAAGTAGGTGTATCGCTTGAATTTAGAGGTACAGGCGTGGACGAAAAAGCATATGTAGCCGGTTGCAGTCATCCAGATTTTCAACTGGAAACCGGTAAAGAAGTGCTGGCGGTAGATCCGGCTTATTTCCGGCCAACAGAAGTAGACCTGCTGATTGGCGATCCCACCAAAGCCAGGACAAAACTGGGCTGGGCGCCTGCATACGACCTTGAAACCCTGGCCAAAGAGATGGTGGCCAGCGATATCGCGGCCTTCCGCCACGAAAACAAAACCCAGTGGGAGCACCTGGCATGGTAAGAGGAAAAGCAATCCCCGTTTTTGAAATCCTTAGATAAATATAAACTCAGAAAAGTATGTTCCCGAAGCAGGCTATCATATTTGCCATAGCGGCCGTGCTATGCTATTCATGTACCAGTACCCGGAAGCTGGTTTATTTCAATGGTGTACAGGATTCTGTCTTTCATAGTGTCAACAAAACCAGCGAAGTAATTATTGCACCCAACGATATTTTGAGCATCAACGTCAGCAGCCTGAACACGGAGGCCTCTGCCATTTTTAACCCGGATGCGCAATCCCTTACCAGGAGTACAACCATTACAGGTGCGTATTCGGAGCGGGGCGGTTACCTCGTGAATGCCGATGGCTTCATTCAATTTCCGGTTTTGGGACAGATAAAAGCGGCCGGTCTTACCAAAGAACAGCTAAAGGATATGATCCTGCAACCTATTCTGGCGCAAAAGCTTTTAAAAGACCCGCTCGTTGAGATCAGGTTTTTGAATTACGAAGTAACCGTTTTGGGAGAGGTGGGTAACCCCACCGTAATTACGGTTCCCAACGAAAAAATATCAATGCTGAAAGCAATTGGCCTTGCAGGCGACCTCACCATTCATGGCAAAAGAAATAATGTATTGCTTATCAGGGAAGACAGCGGCAGCAGGGTCACCCATCATGTAGACCTGACTTCTCCCGATTTTTTAAGCTCTCCCTTTTATTATTTGCAGCCCAATGATGTAGTATATGTTCAGCCCAACAAAGCCAGGGGAGCACAATCTACCCTGTGGCCGCAGTTAGCGCCTGTATTGCTCACGGCCCTTTCCGTAGCAGTAATTGTATTGGACAGAGTATTACGATAACGTAAGAGAATCCCTTTTTAAAGCTTTTGATACCGATGATGGAACAAGACAGAAAACAAATCGCAGAAGGAGACAATCTCCTGCAACAGGTATTGTCGAAATATTTGCCGTACTGGCCGGTGTTGGCGGGAGCCGTTTTGCTGGGCGTGCTCGCAGCGTGGTCATACCTGCAATTTACTACCCCCACGTATGAAGCCACTGCCACCTTAATTATTAAGGATGAAAAAAAAGGTAATGAAGAATCCAGGTTGGTGGAATCGTTCAGCCAGGTATTATCCAAGAAAATCGTTGAAAATGAAATTGAGGTGATCCAATCCCGGAAGCTGATGCATGAAGTGGCAGACAGTCTGAACCTGTTCTCGATGATCTTTCAAAAGAAGCTGCCCATGAAATATCATTCCGCCTGGTTCTCTTCCCCGGTTACTGTTAGGGCGCTTCAACCCGAAGCGCTGGAAACGCATTTGAAGATCCCAATTGAATTTGACATACATAAAAACGAGGTAGTGCTGGATAAAAAGTACCGGTATCCTTTGAACAGGGAAGTGAACACCCCTTTCGGAAAATTTGAATTTGTGCCGAACATACATTACAAGCCGGATAGCGGAAACGGGGCGTTTTATTTATCCGTTTACCGTCCGCAATACCTGATACCGGCATTGCAAAAGCAATTAAAGGCCCTGCCGGCAGGAAAGCTATCTTCTATTGTTAATCTAAGCTATCGTGATGAGATCCCTGAGAGGGCGGAAGATATACTCAACGGGCTTATTCATGCCTATCGCCGGTCTGAAACGGAGGAAAAAAATATACTGGCAAAAAATACGCTGGCGTTTGTCAATGAAAGGCTTCAACTGGTGGCAAAAGACCTGGACAGCATCCAACAGCAGGCAGAATTGTTCAGGTCCGGCAGCAATGCAGTGGATATCAGCACCCAGGGGCAGCTTTTTCTGCAGAATGTAAGTATAAACGATCAGAAGCTGAGCGATGTGAATGCCCAAATATCCGTTTTGAGCCAGGCAGAAAATTTTGTGAAAAACGGGAACAACAGTGAAACAGTCATTCCTTCAACGTTAGGAACCGGAGACCCGGTGCTGACACAATTGCTTACAACCCTCAGTTCGCTGGAGCTGGAATACGAAAAAGGAAAAGCCACAATTGGCGAAAATCACCCCCGCCTTCTGGAGATCAAAGACCAGATAGACCGGCTAAAGCCGAATATTTTACAGAACATCAGCAGCCAGCAGAAGAGCCTGCAGGCTATGAAAAATAATATCAGCGCTACAAATAATGTCTATAATTCAATGCTGAAAGAAGTGCCTCAAAAAGAAAGGCAGCTTATTGATATTACCCGCGAAATGCAAAATAAGCGGAACACTTATGAATTTCTCCTTCAGAAAAAGGAAGAAAGCGAAATAGCCTATGCTTCCACGGTAGTGAACAGCAAAATAGTTGACTTCGGCAAAGCCGGAGATAAGCCTGTTGCTCCCAACAAGCTGCTTGTATATGGCGCTGGCATAGCCGGACTGATGCTGATGATCACGGGATTTTTAACATTGAGAGAGTTATTTACAGGAAAGATCATGTACCGCAAGGAAATTGAACTGCGGACACAGGTACCCGTTATTGGAGAGATCAGTAACGGTAAAACAAAAAGTGCTATTGTTGCAGGCCGGGGCAGCAGAAGTATTATGGCCGAAGAATTCAGGAAAATCAGGCTATCCCTTTCTTTTTTAGGAATTGATGAAAGCCATAATAAAATTCTGGTAACCTCGCTTATTCCCGGAGATGGCAAAAGTTTTGTAGCGTCGAATCTTGCTGTCAGCCTTACCCTCGTTGGTAAAAAAGTAGTGCTGGTGGATATGGATCTGAATCAGCCGTCCCAGGAGCAGATCTTTGATATCGGCAAATCAGGTGGTGTAACGGAGTTTTTGCAGGAACAGGACGATGCACTCAGGGTGAGAGAGGTGCAGAACTATCCCGGTTTATACCTGGTTTCACCAGGGAACTTACCTGAAAGCCCGTCTGATCTTTTGATGAGTGGAAAAGTAAGGGAATTGATGGATCACTTGAGTAACAATTTTGATGTTGTGATCGTTGATACTTCGCCCCTTACCCCCGTAACCGACGGTTACATCCTGACCTCGTTATGTGATGCTACTTTGTACGTGGTAAGGCACCAGCATACCCCCCAAATATTAGTGAAGCGGCTTGACGAGAATAACGCCGTTCATACCGTTCATAACCCTGCCATTATATTCAATGGAGTAAAACAGAGAGGGTTTGCTGCTTCAAATTACGGATACGGATATGGATACGGGCACAATTATAAGTATGACAAAAACAAAGCCCGGAACAAACAAGTTGTGCAATCCTGAAGGAACGAATCCCGACATCCCCCGAAATCTTCAGTATCCGCATAGTGACATTTCGAAATGAACATTGAGTTTTTTTTCGCGTTATTAGCATTAGCAGGTTTTCTCATTGGGTTTTTCTATACCAGAGGCAGGCCTTCAGGGTTTTACCTGCTGTATAGCGTGTATGTACTTCCTTTAATGGACCTGAAGCTGACACCTTTCGATTACGGTGCACTGAAAGTGTTTGATATTATATCGATAATGGCGCTTATTATGCTGCCGTCCCTGTTCTTTAAAGCTCAGAAGATCTCAAATTATTATATCGGCCTGGTTGTTGTGTTTACCGTCACATTACTACTGGGTAGTATAGCTTCCGATCATACTATGAGATCGCTGTTAAGCCTGTTCAGTATTTTGTCTCCTTTTATATACGCAGGTTTCCTGATGCATGAGATCGCTTTCAATGCCGGGTTCTCAAAATCCCTGTTCCGGGGGCTCAAATGTTCCGGGTATGTTGCATTGACGTTCATTGTCATACAGGTAATAGCGGGTCCGCAATTTTCTTTTTACGATATCCTTAACCAGAATGTAACGGGTGAGGGGTCCATACGTTATCCCGGTTTTTTTATGGACGCGCAATTGAATGGAATATTTCTTATAATGCTTTCATTCTTCTGGCTTCTGAATTTCAGGCATTTCAATAAGCTTACCTTCAACCAGCTCTTCTTATTCGCCCTGGTGAACGGAGGGGCGTTGCTTTCAGGCAGCCGGTCTCCCATGCTGGGGTTGGGGTTGTCCGTTATATTCCTGATGATTGTCCTGCGCGGGGAACTTCGTTCCCGATTGCTTACCCTTTCGGCGCTGGGGACCATCGTATTATTCTCTTTGGCAGTTGGCACAAATATGCTCAAAAGGTTTAACGAGCTGGATGACGCCTATTCATTCAGATCAAATATATGGAAAGGCGCTTTTGACATCTTTAAGGAATATCCTTACCTGGGCATCGGCACAAATAATTACCAGGATTACGTAGAAAAGAATGCACAGGAAGAGATGATAACGTATTTCAATAATGAAACCCTGTACCTCGATCAGCCTGAAAGCGGTTATCTCAAGCTAATGACCGAATGGGGCGTTATATCATTTTCGATCTTAATGTTCATGATCATAGCGCCTTTGCTCCATATGATCTTCCGGTTTATGAAAGGATATGATGTAAAAACAGCCCCGCTGATGGCAGCGCCGGTGATCTGTTGGTTCATCTCCTTTATTTCATTATATACGTTAAGCGACAGAAGAATTGCGCTTTTATTATGTATATCCCTTGTCATGTTGTCGGTTTTAAATACAAAACAAATTAATGGCAATGAAGTTTAAGCAGTTGGTTGCCCCGTTAATGCTTGTAAATAAATCCAGGCTGGCAAAAAACAGCTTCTGGGGAATTGCTGCCAGCGGAGGCCAAACCCTGCTTTTAAGTTTGTTTTTTGTTATTCTGGCACGGCGGTATGAGCCTTCCACTTTTGCATTATTTTTAATAGCCACTACCATTTACCAGTTATTTTCCGCCTTCTCTACTTTGGGTCTCAGCCAGTGGTTTACCAGAACATTGGTAGGTACGGAAAACAGGGCCGATATCATCAATACCTTCTTAAAGGTTCAGCTTATATCAGGTATTATATTTTATGTTGTTAATATAGCGGTAGCCTATAGCATGTACCAGGATACACTGATCCGTCATCTTGCGGTGATACTGGGCGTGAATATCATTTTTGACAATATCATTTACGGGTTGCAGGCGCTCAATGTAGCAGAATTCAAGCAGAAGAAAAATTTCACTATCCTGTTTATAGACTCCATATTAAAATTTCTGGCATCCTGCATTTTGTTTATATATCCGCTTCCGATAATAGCGTTTGCTATTATTTTGATCTGCATACGGTTAACTACGGTTAATATATTCCTGAAGATCGGATCGTCGGACGTACCCTCATTCAGGAAACTGATCGCTTATAAAATTTCATGGAAGGAAATAAAAAGTATAGTCGTTGCAAACTGGACATTTGTGATTATCGGCAGCATATCAATAATTTACTGGCGGATCGGCAACCTTATTGTCTCTAAAACGCTTCCGCTCATGGACGTAGCCAACTATGAAATCGCCTATAAAATACTCTCCCTGGCACTGGTGCTGCCCATTATAGTGTCTTCTACGGTCTTTCCTTCGCTGGTTGAGATGCGAAAAGCCGGTAATATGGAAAGGCTGATGAAATATTTTCATAGGGTATTCCTGATCTATCTCGGGTATAGCGTATTGGTTTACACGTTTTTCTTTAGCTTTTCAGATGTGATCATTCCCTATACTTTCGGTGAAAAATTTGCAGGTAATGTAATATACACAAAGCAAATGTTCCTCGCAATACTTGTTTTTCCTACCGTGCTTTTGCAGGCAAATGTTTTGATAGCTATTCACAAAGAGAAAGTTGATATGTGGCTGAATGCAATAAGCCTTGTTCTTAACGTGCTGATATGTATCGGCGGGTTGTATTTTTACAAATCGCTCACTGTCGTCAACCTTGCGATTTTTACCTCTTTCCTGGTATTTCACATTTGCCAGGATGTTTACCTGGTCAGGAATAAAATAACAACGACCGCAAAAGTGATTAAAATGTATGCTTTGATGGGTGCCGTCGTAGGAAGCTATGTGATCCTTTCAAAGTACCTCCAGCCGGTTTTTCTCTTTTGTATGTTCTGGTCATTCATCGGATTGCTGGTCGTTGGTAACCTGGTGAAATATAACAAGGAAACAAAACGGTACACATTCAAACCACACCTCTTCAGCTAAAATAACTTTTAAAATAAAATACGATTTTGGAAAACGTTTTCTACTATACGTCAGTGTACGTATTTGACATTTCTCTTGAGGTCATCAATTCTATTAAAAACAAAGCGAACCTTCATGTTTTTATTGAAGTGACCGCACATTCAAAAAATTTCAATATTATTGAAACAAAAGAGCTGCCCGGGGGAAAATACCTCCTGTCTCCCGAAGAAACACTCACAGAAGAGAGCTATAAAATCTTTTCGGAATATTTCTCCGGTTGCGCATCGGTACATTTTGTGGTTCATCTTCATCCATCAGGAATTTCGTGGCAGACCGTAAAAGCATGCTTGTCTGTAAATAAAAAAATCCGGGAGCTTAAGCCATCGATCATTCATTTTGAGATCTTTTCTCTGCGAACACTGGGGCTGATACCCCGGCTTGTGGGTAAAAAGCATATCGTATTCTCCATTCACGACGCCGTACCGCATTCCGGTGAAAACCATTGGAAGGACCGGTTATCCAATTTCCTGTTCAAAAATCTGCCTGTTCGGAAGACCTATCTTTTTTATTCATCTTTTACACGGGAAGAATTTTTAAGCCACAACGGCATACATCCCGACAAATGTAAAAAAATAGGGATGCCAGTTTATACCTTTTACCCGAAGCTGGTTAAGTCGGAGCCCGGGCATAAGCATATCCTGTTTTTTGGGAGGGTTTCAAAATACAAGGGAATTCCGATCTTACTGGACGCAATGCCGGGTATATGGAACAGGTTTGGTAATATTAAGCTGGTTATTGCGGGAAGCGGTTCCCTACCGGAAGTGTCGGATCACCCGGTATTAAAGAACAACAGGGATAAAATTGATTTTATCAACCGGCACATCCAAAATGACGAGTTGGTAACATTGATCAGGAATGCGATCATTGTGGTATGTCCCTATACCGATGCTTCCCAAAGCGGCGTAATGATGACGGCTTTCGGACTGAGAAAGCCCGTTGTTGCAACAGATGTGGGTTCTTTCCGCGAGTTTATTCAACCCGGCATCAACGGGTATTTGGCCGAAAGACCGGATCCGGAGTCTGTCTCGGATGCAATAAGTAAATCCCTGCATAATAACCACTTTATAGAAATGGAAAAACAATTACAACAGGTATCTGTTGATGAAGTGGATCATAAAAACGGGATGTTATTGTTAAATGCATATGCCCTGCAATAAGAAGGAATATGCTGACCCGTGGATCCGATTAGGCATAATATGAATGATTTCCGGTTTCAATAAGCGATTTTAATACGTGAAAATTATTATTACTTCTCCTTCTCTGGATGTAAGAAAAAATGTCGGGGGTATTTCTTCGGTAACCAAATTCATCATCAGGCACAATGCCGGTCATGATTATATTCATTTTGAACTCGGTAAGAGGGATGATGAAAAAAGAAACCTGCTTTGGATACTCAGGATACTGGGAACGTACGGTAAATGGGTTGTGTGCCTGCTAAAGAACAAAAAGGCGCTGGTCCATTTCAATATTGCCCTGGAAAGACGTTCCATTTTACGGGATACTCCCCTTATTTCCTTCGCAAGACTTTTGGGAAAACGCATGATCATTCACATACATGGAGGGGAATACCTGGCATATAAACCCACGCCGGGGTGGGTGAAACGCTGCCTGCGGTTTTGTTTTACAGGTAAATATCCCAAAGTATTATTAAGTCCGATAGAGGTGGATGAACTGAAGCATAAAGTAAAACTGGACAATCTTTTTGTGCTGCCCAATTGTGTGGATCTGGACGATGCCCTTCTGTTTAAAAGAAAAGCGGATGAGTTGCAGGAAATAAAAATTCTGTTCATGGGCCGCATTTCGGTTTCAAAAGGTATTGAATTGATCTATCAGGCATTTCAAAAGCTCACAGTGGATGGAACTAGGTTTACATTTATCCTGGCAGGAAAGGGAGAGGATGAAGCTTATTATGTACCAAAATTTCAAAAGCTGTTAGGAAACAGTTTTGAATTCAGGGGCGTTGTTTCCGGCAATGAAAAAACAAAATTATTAAAGGAATCCACGGTTTTTCTGCTTCCTTCCTTCTTCGAGGGATTACCTATGGCTTTGCTGGAAGCTATGTCCTTCAGCCTGGTTCCGGTTGTAACGGATGTAGGGTCAATAAAATATGTTGTGGAAAACGGAAAAAACGGTGTGCTTATCAATAAAGGCGCTGCAGAGGAAATTGTTACTTCAATAAAAGGAATGGATGCGGATAAAAAATATATGCATACGCTCGGAGAAAATGCACAAAAATATATTTTCGAAAATTTTAACCCTGCAGAATATGTTACTGCCCTAAACAATATTTATAGCTATGAATAGAGTATATAGCTTGCATGAAGTACACAATGCCGGTTGGTTCGACAAGCTGATCCGTTATTTAACATCCCGCTATGAGATGACCTCTATGGATAACATCAGGGAATATTTTAGTGGGGTAAGACAACTTACCAACACCTGTCACATTACGGTTGATGATGGCGATAGTTCTTTTTACCATACTATCTTTCCGGTTTTAAAAAAATATGGTGTTCCGGCTACCTTATATGTGTCACCCAAAATCATCACCGAGCGGACCAATTACTGGTTCCAGGAAATAGCAGGTTACGATAAAGCTGTACTACAGAGATGTATTTCGGGGCTTTCTGTCTATCCACTTAATAAAATAAAGATGTTTCACCCGGTATGGATCCTTAAGACACTGCCTGTAAATACTATATTGGCCGTCATCAAAGAGTATCAAAATATTACCGGAACACCGCCCAGGCCTTCTATGAATATCACACCGGAACAGCTTATGGAAATAGACAGGTCCGGGCTCGTTACTCTCGGAGCACATACCATGAATCATCCTATCCTTCATAATGAAGATCATGCCAGTTGTGAATATGAAATAGGTGGGTCCATTACAATGCTATCAGGTATTCTAAATAAAAAGGTCAGGTATTTTGCCTATCCCAACGGCCGGTATAAAATGGACTTCACCGAAAGGGAAGAAGATATCTTATTAAAGAACGGCATTGACCTGGCTGTTACTACCATGGGAGGCAACCTGTCTGACTTTCATAAGCAAACGCGTATTCCCCGCCTGGGCATACCGGATGGGCTGCCGTTGTATATACTAAAAACCAAAACTTCACTCGGTGCATATTGGGAGAGGATCAGGCGGGTAATTTCTCCGGAAGAGATCAGACAACGAACTGCCTTATCAAAAATAAAGGAGCAGTTTCAAAATGTGTCCGGGGTTATTAATAAGATTAAGACATCCGTAATCCTCCTTCTTTTAATGTGATACCGATATTTTAAATACAACATCATGCGACTGTCATTATTAGGTCTTGAGATCAATACCGGACGATACAGCAGCTTTGTAGAGAATATCTGCAGTCTCGCTCAATACAAAGCTTCTTCTTATGTGTGTGTGGCTAATGTACACATGCTGGTGGAAGCCCATTACGACAAATCGTTTGCCCGGGTGGTAAACGGGGCCGACCTGGTTACTCCCGATGGAAAACCACTTGCCTGGGGCATCCGCCTGTTGTATGCGAAAAGGCAGGACAGAGTGGCCGGTATGGACCTGTTGCCGGACCTGTTGCAAAAAGCCGGCGAAGCTGGTATACCTGTTTATTTTTGCGGAGGCGCCCCCGCCACCATTGAAAATACCGTAAGGTTTGTAAAAGAAACATTCCCGGGACTGGTGCTGGCCGGCGCCTACAGCCCTCCTTTCCGGCAACTGACTGAAGCGGAGGAGGAAATGATAATAAACAACATCAATACCAGCGGCGCCAAAATGGTATTTGTGGCTTTGGGCTGTCCGAAACAGGAAAAATGGATGGCATCGATGAAAAACAGGATAAATGCCTGTATGATAGGCATAGGAGGTGCTTTGCCTGTTATGATAGGCGCACAGAAAAGAGCCCCGAAATGGATGCAGAAAAGCAGCCTTGAATGGTTATATCGCCTGGTGCAGGAGCCCCGGCGCCTGTTTAAAAGATATGCGGTTACAAACAGCATTTTCATTTTTCTTTTGCTGAAACAATGGGGAAGGCAACTTTTTTTGCCACGGAAAGTTATTGAGCTCACCCCTCCCCCCTCATCCGGACATATCAGGATACATACGAAACAGACGCAGGAGACAACTAAAAGCAATGAAACCCAGGCTCATTAATATTCTATATACTACCGTTTAGCATTACACGAATTATAATTATTTTTTTTCACCGGTGCATCTAAAATAAAAAGCCGGTACACAGGCGCGGTGAGCTTTTTATCCAGAACCTAACCTCTCTTTTTTGTTATGAACCGGCATCTGGCCAATTTAGTACAACTTTGTTTTTTGTTTCTCGACCTGCTGGTGCTCAACGCAGTGTATCTCTGTTGCGAATACCTGCTGGCAGCAGACCCGGATGGCAGGCTGCTCGCCTATACTTACCTGTGGGTGTACTGTAATACTGTATGGTTGCTGTTGAGCTGGCTCAACAATACTTACCGCAGCGCTTATATATTTTCATTTGAGCTGTTTACCCGCTGTACGCTAAAAGCCTATCTCTTTTTTTGCGGACTGGCAGCGTTTTATCTTTTCCTGCAGCAGGAAACCAGTATCTCTCGTTTGTTCTTTGTCTGCATGGTAGCCTGCTTCGGACTGGGATTGCTGCTAAACAGGTTTTTTCACCTGTTCCTGTATCACTATTACCGCAACAAGCCTTATATAACGCGCAAGGTGCTTATTATCGGCTACAATCAAAGGTCGAAAAAGCTTATGTCGTACCTGGAGCAGCAACCGGTTAACACCCACATCATAGGCTTTTATGAAGAGGAAAAAAATATGCGGGAGCTTACCCCCTACCCTGTGTTTACCAGCAGGAACAATATCATCCAGGTATCGGTACAGGAACAGGTTACCGAAATATATTCAACCGTCACACCGGAGGAAGATCATTCCATTTATAAACTCATAAACGAAGCCGACCAGGCCTGCATCCGTTTCCGGATCATCCCCAACCTCGATCAGTTCATCAGGCGGCCGGTACGGGTAGATTATATAGAAAATATGCCCGTGCTGTCGTTAAGAAACGAGCCGCTTGAGGATATTGGCAACAGGATCAAAAAACGGGTGTTTGATATTTTGGTAAGCAGCCTGGTGATCGTTCTGCTATTGTCGTGGCTGGTGCCGGTACTGGCGATACTGATCAGGCTTGGGTCGCGCGGGCCAGTATTTTTTATACAAAAACGCAATGGAAAGGATGGAAAACCCTTCCGTTGCCTGAAGTTCAGGAGTATGACAGTAAACAAGGACTCACACCTGAAGCAGGCAACCAAAAACGACAGCCGTATTACCCGCCTGGGTGCTTTTATGCGTAAGACCAGCATAGACGAATTGCCTCAGTTTTTCAACGTTCTGAAAGGTAATATGAGCGTGGTGGGACCCCGCCCGCACATGCTTAAGCATACACGCGATTATTCAAGACTGATCAACCAGTTCATGATTCGCCACTTTGTTAAGCCCGGCATTACAGGCTGGGCGCAGGTGAATGGCTACCGTGGAGAGACAAAAACTACGGAAGATATGTCCAACCGGGTAAAGTATGATATCTGGTACCTGGAAAACTGGAGCCTGCTGCTGGATATGCGCATCGTTTTTATGACGGCACTGAATATTGTAAAAGGAGAAAAGAATGCATATTGATAAAAGCCTGTGCTCAAATGTTGTATCCTGTGTGTTCTTCGTTTAACAGAAACATACTTCCCGGCAAGGTCTCCCTTGGATAAAATAACAGGTTAAGCAAAGCTTACAGGGACGCTGCTGTGACGAAAGCATACATTGTAGAAAGCGCTCCCTCATTTCCGCATTCTACATTTTCATATTTCCACATTCTCCTCCCCTCATCTTAATACGATCGTATCCACAAACTTACTCCGCTTCACTTCCCTTTCCACTTCCTGTACGGGTTTGCTGTTGACACGCAGCACCAGCTTGGTGCTGCCCACCTGGATGGTATCGCCATCCTGCAGCGGTGTTTTATGAGTGATCCGATGCCGGTCTCCATTGACATAAGTGCCGTTACTGCTGGCTTTTCCGCCATTGGATTCCGTAGAATCGTTGATATAAAAGCTGGGGGTTCCTTCGGGAGCTTCTATCGTAACCACCGCCTGCACCTTGCTGATAAAAGAGTCGTTTTCTATCACGATAAAGGGATTCAGTACCGGGTCGGCCTTGCGTCCTATATAATTGGCGCCTACCGACAGTATAAATGTTTTACCGGGTAGTCCTTCGGTATGCCGTATCAGCCAGCCCGGGGGATCAGGCATAGAGGGACCAGCTAATTTGGTTTTGTCTGATGATACGATCAAAGGCATGGTAAGACCGGAGGCATCCTCCTCCAGCTCCATGATCTCGCGGGCAGCTTCATCCATAGGGAATTCGATCGCTTTGGACGCATGTGATGCATCCCACTCCGGGAACTCCTTTCTGATTTCCTGCACTTTCATCCAATAACGGGAATGCACCAACCGCAAAAAATCACTGTTCGCATTTTTACTGAGATCTTCGTGATAGCCGGCTTTTTCCTGTAACCGTTGTCTTACCTGGAGATCGGTCACATTTTCCGCCGGCAGTTCCAGGAATTCCAGTACTTCTGCACGTGTCATAAACATCGCTTTTAAATTAACGCAAATAGGCATCCAATTCCCTGTTCTTCCTGTCCAGTTCGTCGTTACAGAATTGCAGCTTTTCACGCATGCTCACTAACTCGCCGGCTTTATCAGTGAGGTTGATCACCTGGAGCTTTTTATCCTTCAGCTCCAGTAAACGCTGGATCAATACATCATTCATAGCGGCATACTGACTGTTATCCCTGGTCTGCAATTTGGAGAGTGTCGTTATTTTACCCTTGATCAGGATATCCAGGTTATCTTTCACAGCCGGATTTTTATCCAGCGAATCAATATACACCAGCGTTTCCCGCAGGTTATTCACAAACACCTGCTGCTTCATCTCCATTTCATTCTGGAGTGCCAGGCTTTCCTGCAGCTTCCGGTTTTCGCTGAACGGTATCCTGAAGTTAAAATATACGGCTGTCACGATCAATACGGTAGTGATGATGAAGAATGCCAGGAAGCGAAAAAAGGCCTGACTCCTTTCTTTACTGTTCAATACCTGTTGCATGCCCATGTTGTGTGATTTAAGCTTTTTAAATAATAATATGATCAGTCTGCCAGGAAGCTGCGCCTTCGCTGCGGTATTTCCGGCTCGCTGTTCAGCCTGGTCTCTTTTACAAAAAGACCGGCCTCTTTCTTTTTCCCTATATACTCCAGTTTGGACAATTCGTAAAACAGTCTCGAAATGGTTTTGGTGAAAACCGATACTTTTTCGATCGCGTCGTTGATATCCAGGTGGTCGTACTGAAGGGTAGAAAGGTCCGCGATGGTCTCTTCCAACTGTCCCTGGCTGACCGAGCACCATTCGGTAAAATAATTATACAATTCTTCTTTGGTGGTTCCCAGGTAGCAGTCAATCGTATTTTTGATGAGCCTCGCAAAAGCGGATGCCCTGGCAACCGTGTACACAGGCCGTTGCAGCACGCCCACCGATTTCAGTTCGGCCAGTTGGGAAGCAGTGAATATCATTATATGATCACAGATCTTTTGCACCACCACCGACAGGTCGTTGGATTGCTTTTTCTGAAATATTTTCTGGATGATCTGCAGGGCATATGTTTCCATCTTGCTATAGAACTGCTCCAGCCCGGCATGTATTTCCAGCAGCTCGGGATGGCTGCTCACTGCAGTACAGGGCGGTATATAATTCTCTTCCACCATTACGCGCTGCACATCTACCGTCATTTTTCCTACTGGCAACTGAGTGGGGCCCAGCACATTTTTTGTCACATCATCTACGGGGATAATGTCCAGGTGCAGGGCAGGCACGGTATAGGGTATGCGGGGTGGTGTTTCTCCGGGATCGGCAGCACCATAAGGTATGCGCTTATAAGGATCGATGGTAAGCACAATATAGAACGCCGTTGATTTACTTCTGAGGTCGCGCAGGGTGACCGGCTCGCTCACTACCGGAGCCAACAGGTTACCGCCATGCAGTGCGGTATCTTCATCAAATTCGATATAGTAGCCGCCTGCGGTGATAGCCCGGCATTGCTGGATACGGACCTGTATCCGCTTTTGGTTATCGGTGGATATAAAGAGCTTCACGCCATTGTACCTGCCCCCTACCGGCGGTAAAATGCCATAGTGTAAAGGGTCCATCAGGCAACTGGTATGCTGCGCCTGCCTGTAAACAGTTGCATTATCCTGGGCAATGAAATGAGACTTATTGATCTTCATTCCATCTATCCAGTTGACTGGTAAATAATGATCTTCCGTCATACCGGCAGTTTTTATATCAGGGATCGCGTACAGACGATCACGTCGTTTTCCCTGATGCGGTTATTGAATATGGTTTTATCAGCATCGATATAGTTCGTCAGCAGTGTGTACCAGCGTGGCTTTTTAAAAAATATCCATCCGTTGGGTTCCCCTTCCCTATTCACAAACTCCACTTTGCTATCAGGATGCCTTTCGTTGTAATCATTAATGAAGTAATAGAACAGCTCTCCGAAATTCATATCCGCAGGCGCCTTCGACCGGAAATTAGTGACGGTGACATCGTGGATCTTTTTCCTGAATTCAAAGCTGATCACCAGCAGGTTTTTCAGCTTGGCTTCATCCGGATCGCCCGGCTCTTCCTGTACGGGATAGAACCATTCTTTGACAATTTTTGGTGGTACGGATATGGCTTTGATAAACGTATTGTAGAAAAAAAACGGGATGATGAAAAACAGGCTGCCGGCAAGCATATAATATTCCATTCCCTTATTATTCACCAGGCGATACACGAGCAGAAAGCCTATGCAGCCCACTACACAAACCAGGGCGGTGAAAAGCAGTTCCGGCACAAAGGTTTTGTCCATATTGGACCACTTAATATAATGTTGCATATAGTACACATGTGCACTGCCCATCAACAGAAAGAATACCTGGAAAAAAAGAAAATTATTGAACGCCGACCTGAAAAAGTCCGGGTAGGCAGCCAGCGCCGTTAATGAAAATATGATAAGTGTAGACAGCAGGTAAAATACGGTTTGCTTCCGGAACGGCTTAAAAGCGCCTTTCACTTTTGTGATCATTTTGGAAAAGACCACGTACAATGCCACCGCGCCACCGCCCAGCACCAGGAGGTATTTTGTTATTTCATCAGATATTATCTTGTCCATATCGGAAGTTTCTGGTATTTACAATGATCAGTTCATCATCTTCTTCGTAATTCAGATCATGCTGGAATAGCCCAGCACAGGCTCCCTACCTGTTTCGAGCTTCATGTGCATGTTTTCAGCCGGTGGTCGTATTGTTGACACCAGCTCGACACCGGCCGGTATAAAAAAATCCTTGAACAGCGCCAGCAATTCAAACCGGTCGCCCCCGGGCAGGTAATCGGCTACCGTGGAATACAGCAACGGGCCGGTCACCATTTCCCACGAAATATCCCCTTCCCAAAAAGAGGCGCCACACACCATATCCATCCCCAGCCTGCCATCTCCCAGTGCCGGCTGACCATCTGCACATTCCTGCATACCGGTCAGCGCCTGGCAGATACTTACTTCTTCCCGTAACAAAAACTGCAGGCTTTGGGCAGTAAGCAGCCTGTCGCCGGCAATCCTGGATGCATAGGGCAGCAGTAACATGAAAGATGCCTTAAAGCGCCGCGGAATCTCATCCGGAAAATGCCAGAAATTGTTGAAATAGGTTGCCAGCATACCGGTTTGCATGCTTTCCAGCAACGAACATTCCTCTTCTTCCAGCTTCAGCCGTTGTAAGAACAGGTCAAATTCAACCGGCTGAAAAAAACGACGTATCTCCTCTTCCTTCTTTTTATTTTCCCTGTGATCTGAAGTCATGTCGGCAACGGTGATGAGTCGCCTGTTCCCACGGCTTTGCTGAAAAAAAAGCCCTTCCGGCAAATGATCCGGCAAACCGGCCCGGGAGAGGATCAGTTCCAGCACCTCGCCCCTGCTGTCATCCCGTATGACAGTTTCCACCACATCCCGACTATAGCCTCTGCGGAAAAAGCGGCTGTTGCTGATCATAAGATCCTCCGGGCGTACACCTTTCTGCATCACCTGCAATAGCACAGGCTCTGCTTTTATATCAAAAGCCATCTGCGTTATTTCCTGCTGCGCATTTTCGAGGATCTGGTATGTTTGCATGATCACGATTTTTTAAACCGACTCTTCTATAAAAACCCGGTAAGGCAATAATGTTACCGACTTTTCCTTTAGCATTATGGTAAGATTTTCCTTCCAGAAGCTTATTTCCCCGTTTTCTTTCATCAGCTCAAACTCTTTCCGGTCTATCTGTAGCACTACATCCACGGTCTTCATGTATCCCGCCTGCTGATCCGGGTGTATCATTACTCCTTTCCTGACGATGATATCATTCACACGCTTCCCTAACTGGTATTTACAAAAAGCCTTTATATCCTCTGTTGTAATGATCCGGTCCCTGGATAACAAGGCACTCTTATAGGCGTCGATGCTTTCCGTTGCCCCCATCTTGTTCCTGCCACCCTGCGTAGTGGTTACGAGTACCGCCTGGTGATGCTGCACGTATGCTCCCTTGTATTGTTTCAGCCTGCTGCCGGATCTTATATGATTGGCATCGGCACCACAGGTGCTCCAGTATTTCAGAAAAATATTCTGCCAGGGTGTTTTACCATTATTCCTCACCATCAGGTAGGGCACCTGCTCCTTCACCTGCTGTCCCGATACCAGGCGCTGCTCCAGCTTGTTGATCGTTTGCTGCACCTGCTTCATTTCCTGGTTCATAAAATCACTGCCCAACGCAGAGAAAGCCACCGTTTCGTCCTGCAACAATTGCACTACATGGTTTACAACCGATGCAGCGTCCCTTTCATCAAAGCGACCTACTCCACCCTGACGCAATAAAATGGTAGTGTTTTCAGCACCAGTCTCCGTTGTCTGCCGGGTATTCAGCAGGCTGCCTTCTTCGTTGGTAACTTCTTCCAGGTCTGCAAATGTTTCCGCAGTATAGAGCGGGATAATATTGATAATGTCCTGCAGGCGATGAGTGATCGTGTGTATACGCCTGTTAATGACCGGGAAGCTGTTCATAACGCAAACAACATCCTGCAACACATCCGAAGGAACCGTCTGGGGAAAATCGATGCAGATCCAGCGCAAGGGCTCCATCCGGAGCAGGGCCTGTACAGAATCACCGGTAAATACTTCATTGATGGCAGACCATAATAACCCGGTATCCTCTCCTACTGCCAGGTCTTTTTCATCCAGCAATGTCACGAAACCGGGTGCGTATAAAGCATTCACCTGTTTTTTTATCCTGCCGGTAATGCTTTCATTACGGATCAGCAATTCATCCAGGCTTTTATCACCCCCTGTGTCGAACATCATACCTGGGGTATGTCGCATGGCATGTTCGTTGCGATACCAGGTAGCCTTGGGCAACTGATGATAAAACAGCTCCTTATAGGTTTCACTTTTCAGGTAGAAATAGAACTGTGTATTTTTCAGGCTTACTTCAGGCTGATCAATCGCCAGCCACAGGCTGTTTTGTGGTAATGACCTCCCGTATGCCGCCTGTGCTACCGGCTCTTTGGTAATACTTTCATGCACCCTGTATAAGGTATCGCCTGTAGCCATGAACCGGATGGCAGCGCGGTTGAGCCGGAATGATCCGGAAGGGGAAAAGAATATATCCCGCGCTACCGGCTCTCCCTGCCCCGACTGGGCAGGGAATTTTTTATTAATATAGAATTGTTCGTTATCGGTAAGACAGAAAGTCGTTTCCAGGGGGGTAGCTGTTGCGACAGCATGAGCAGGTACCGCGGCCGTAAAGGCATCCGGGGACAATAATTGCACCAGTCTTTCCAGCACCCGTGCCCGTGAGGACTGGATCTCCCCGGATATTTTCTCCACTTCTATCGAACAGGCTGTCAGCAGCATGGATACCAGCGGATCGAAGCTGCTTTCGGGTTCGGTCTCGGTATAACCCCATGTCCTTGCCGCATTTTTCAGCATCCGCGTTTTGATATGTTCCCTTGATTCCTGCATCGTTCGGTAATGTGTTTAATAGTATGATAAGGGCCCGACATAAAAGCTATCCCGGAACAACAACCGTTCATTGGTCATGTGCAATACGCCGGTGATGCCAATATTTATTTTCTTTTTGACCTGCACACCCCCCGCGGGTTCCGGAAGTTCCTCCTGCACGATCGCCAGCTCCACCCTGACGTTCACCAGTCTTTTTTCTTTCTCCCGGATGGCTTTCAGCAGCGACTGCCGGATGATCTCTTTCAGCTTATGAGAACTTGTGATGATGTCAAAGTCGTGATCCCAGATACCGCAGCCAAACGACTCATCCCCGGAGAATTCCCCGAAAGCCGTTGTCAGCAGAAGGTGCAGATGTTGCATGACAGACTGCAGGAGCGTCACTTTCGGATGCTCCTGCCTCTTCATGATCATATCCAGTGAGAGCGGCAGGGAATAGTATTCGGTTTGCATAAAAGATATTTGACAGGCTGTTTGCCTGCTATTCAATATATCCTTTCCGGGTTATGATCGTTACCCCCGGAAACGCATTATTTACCGGGACGGGAAGAAGATATGCTGACCGGTTCCCGATTACCGGCCGATGGTTTTAATGGAAGCTGCGGAACCTGCATTCCGGCTTTGTTATCCCCAATAGTAACAACGGTTACATCGATGTATTATCTGAACGTCTCCGATCTTTTGTAAGCGACAGACCAAAAAAGAGAAAGTTGCTTACCGCAGCAAAATAGAAACCCGGTACCGGTGATTCCTTCTCAAACAGCGGTCTGCTGTCTCCCGTCAGCACGATACCTGCCCAATAATAGGGCAACAGGTAACGCCTGGGCGCTGAGCGCAGAAACCTGATCCTTGCTTCCTGCAATGCCAGGTCTTTGGGCATCCCCATGCTGATCAATTCGTAAAAAACCTCGCTGATGGCATAGACCGGAACCGTCTCCGCCTGCCACGCGGTGGAAATAACACTGGCAGCACCGGTATTGAGAAATCTGCTTTTCAGGTTATCCCTTCTATACCCCCCGGTTTCGCAGCCTGCCAGGAATACAAGCTCCCAGGCCTTCTCCCGTTTTACCAGCTCGTCCCCGCATAAAGACCGGTCGTATAAGTATAGAACAGGTTGATTGCGCTCCTGTCCCGTATGGGTGTACACATGCAGCATACTGCTTTTTTGTGCAGCTTCCGGAAAAGCACCCGTAGCGGCTCGTTTATTGTAATACAAATGATCGTCCCCTAAACAGCGCGCTATTTTTCGAAGGGATCGCGCAGCGCCATGAAGAGTAAGCTGGTTTTGAGGGGCCGCATATGCTTCGGGGGCCAACCCCAGGAAAGAAGGCTGGTATTGTACCGACCGGTCCAGGCTTTGAAGATACGCAGTTACGGAATCCGTATACGAAATAGCAAAATGGTATAACAAATAGTCCGTTCCGGATTCATCTGTCATCAAAGCATCGAAGGGCACCATATTTTCGCCACCGGCAATAACAATACGACCGGGTGCCGCCTGCAGCGGCTCAAAAAGTAAACGGTAGAGATAATAGGAAAGCCGGCAAAATCTTTTGTAGTCCCTGTTCAATGCCTCTTTATCCGAGCACAACTGCTTAAAAATGCGAATGCTGTCCCGGTAATCGTCGGCATGAATGCTGATATGCCGGACCTGCGCTCCTCCCACCAGCAATGCGTGTAAAACAGTATCGGTTTCTGTATAGGAAATAAGCTGCTGACCGGTCTTCCTGAGTTCGCACTGCAGTGTTTCCAGCCCTGAGGACGGCTGTCCGTCACCCGGTAGCACCCCTTCTGTAAAATGAAAATGTACCCGGTCATACGTTCCTTTAATATAACTGTCTTCCATCCCGGAGACAGAAAACCGGCTCTTCCACGTTCTATCCGGAAAAGGCTTGGCCCGGAGATGTATGCTTATGGCCAGCAACATCCCCAGGCAGCCTGCAGATAGCCAGCCGGCATACCTGCTTTTTTTACCGGTTTTTCTGACAGGAAATCTTTTTACGCAATGGATGGGATCATTTTTAAACATATGAATAGATTGCGTGTACAAAATATTTACCCGTGTATTTTCATGAGGTATTATCCCGGTATCTGAAACTAACGCCAAATGGTAGTATGCGTCATTACTGATCGACGAATGACATTTTAAATAGACGAACGACTGCTGTTTTCTCCTACAATACCCCGGTCTTTCTAACTGCCGATCGCTGATGCTAAATTATCCTCTGCCACTTCCGCTTACAACGGGGTTTCCACCGGAAAAAAACCGCTTTTTCCCCGTATTCAGGGCGGCGTTTCCCTGCATCCGTCAACGGACCAGCTATGGAATAAGTCGTTATATAGTTGCCGGGGGTAACAAGGTTGCAAGTTGCAGGACGCAGGATACAAGTATTAAGTGGACAGTGGTAAGTAGTAAGTGAAAACTTGCACACCTGTACTTCTTAGGTTCCGGCTTCTGCAAAGCACCAGCCTCCGGGAGATATCTGCTGAGAAATTAAAATAAAAAACTGAGCGGTTTTGTTTCCATCCTTCAAAACCCTGCGACCGATACTGTAGATATTTATTACCAATAAAAAATAACAGTATGAAAAAGTCAATTTTATTTTTTGCTACAGTGTCGTCCCTGATGTTTACTTTCTGTCAAAAAGAAGATCCTACCGGGCCTGTTGGTACACCGGGCAATCCCGGCGTACCCGGTCTTCCGGGTGTTCCCGGCGTTCCCGGTCCTCCGGGTGAACCAGTACCCATTGGGCCAGCCCTGGCAGGCAGAAATGGCCATGAGCCTCGATTTCCCGGCCATTTGCACAAGAATGCTGCCGGCACCTATTTCGAGAGCCAGTTCTGATCTCCGGCATTTTGAAGCTGTCATTTGTTTGACAGCTTTTTTGTTTCAAACCGTGGGCATGGAAAGACGCCGAGTCCCCTCCGTGGAAGTTCCCAGCCGATGTCTCACAGTCAGGATTGTGATGGAGTAGAAAATTGTGTTGACCCCGGGCGGATACCTCTCTACAGTCCCTAGCTCTGGCTGTGGACTCGGCGTTATGCATAGGAAAGACGACGAGTCCCCTGCGGGAGATTCGTCTGGGAAGTCATGAAGAAGCAGGAAGCGTCAAATCAATATCCGCCAGGAGGGTATAATTGAATACTTCGTATAGGCCTTGCTTACCTATGGCATAATATCCGGCTGAACTGTGCGGATAAGAAACAGGATCAGGGGCGAGCTGCCATTTGCCCTTACATGGATTATCATGTATATAATCCAACTTCTGTTGTATAAACGACAGGCTGATACACTCCTTCCAGTCAAACGAGTCTTCCCAGATCTCATGCAATTTATTTCGTTCTTTGTCTTTTGCTCGTACTGCCTTCTGTAACTGTTCAAGTATTCCTATTTCACCCTGATGTTCCAGGCGTTTTACTATCTCATAGGCAATAAAACGTTTACCGTTACCTACAATAGTGTTGATGCTTTTACCGGTATTGCGGAAAGCAATAATAGAATGAACATGATTGGGCATAGTAACATAACCAACAATATAATGCCCTTTGCCTTTGAGATGATCAAACCAATTGTAGATGAGGTTGTAGCCGTTAGTAATTTCTATGAGATGGAACCATTGGCAGCAGGTGAAGGTGATAAAATATATTCCATCGGGGTTGGTGATTTTTCGTTTTACAGGCATAGCTAAATATACGGCTTTTTCGGAAAATGAAGTGCCGTCACCGGTGACGACGAGTCCCCTCCGGGAGACTCGTCTGTGAAATCACACAACTTCCCAGCCGATGTCTCACAGCCAGGATTGTGATGGAGTAGAAAATTGTGTTGACCCGGGGCGGATACCTCTCTACAGCCCCTGGGTCTGGCTGTGGACTCGGCGTTCATCGAGACGACGAATCCCCTCCGGGAGACTCGTCTGGGAAATCAGTTTACTGTGCGGGCTGCACTGTACGAAGGTTAACGATCGTGTTGTTGATCCGCTTGTTCTTTTCAAAAACATTGTCCAGCTTCCGGAGTGAAGCTGTCAGTGCGGCTGTATCCTTTTTCAGCTGGTATTTGGGTAATTTTGCTGTAGTATCGGCGGGAGCAGCCGGTTCCGTATCCGCTACCTGTTCAGGAACCGTGGTCACGGCTGCTGTTACGGTGCGCAGCTCCACCATCCGCCGGCTCATTTCCTCCACAAAAGCTACATATCGCATCCGCAGCGTATCATTGCAGGGGTCTGAATTGACCGAGAAAAAATAATTCCGGAGTCCCGTCGAAAATGTGATATTGTCCTGATTCAGCTTTTCCTGCAATTCCACTACCTGGTTTTTTACATTGACCCCCAGGTCCAGGTTACCGAGGGAATCGGCTATCCTGCTTAGGACATCGGAGGTCAGCTTTACTTCCGCGTTATAATCATTCGCGAAAACAGGATATGCTTTGCTGGGATATTTGTAGCGGAATACGGTTCTGTTGCTGCAGGAAACTTCCTCCTGCTCATCGGGAGCATCCGGTGCAGCCACCTTCGATACGATCAGGTACACAACAACGGCCACCGCTATGGCAGCCAGCGCAATGATCAATGTTCTATATTTTTCCACTCCGGAAGATTTAGCGGGAAGATTGAAAGAGCAATAGTAAGATAGTAATAATCAACCGTATTTCAAACAGGAAGCCTCATTTTTATTACCCCGGGCTGTTTTTCATGAACAGGTAACCACGACCAATAGTTATCATCTTCACCACAAATAGCTTTAAGAAGCTGCCTGGAAGTTTATATCGTTGACGAAACAAGGTTGCTGATAACATATACGGGAGGAAGGAAAATATTATGGACGAGGTAATAAAAAAGTATGTTTTGGTAGTGACGTCGGGACCCTCGGGAGATCCGGCTGGAAATCAAAAAAAGTTACTTCATAGCCGGGTCTGACAGCACTGTGGTTCGTGTCTCACGAACCACAAAACGATTAAACCGCTTCTCTTAAATCTTTTAAAAAATCATACTCCTTTATACCAGGTTCATAAAACCGTACCGATGAGTATGCATAATGTAAATAATCATCTACCAGTTGCCAATGCTTTGCTGTAGGATTTTGATGCAGGTAATCTAATTTCTGGTAAGCAACCTCCCGGGAATATAAATGAATGGCTAAGGAATCACGTTGCCAGAATTCATGCAGTTTATTACTGGCATCAACAGTATACAAACCAGGCATAGCCGGATCCTCAAGCAACAAAAGCTTCCTGAATTCGTGCGCCGTATATTTAAGAAAAGAACCTTGTGCTGTTTCTTTCCCATTCATGGCATTTATGCGCCATATTACATGAATGTGATTGGGCATAATCACGAAGGCGAATACATCCATCTTGCCGGCATTACTTAAATATCTGAATGAGCTAATGATAATATCTTTGTATCGGTCGTTCATCAATAATTTCATCCAGCTATTGATGGTAGCCGTCCAAAAATATATTTCACCAATGCGGATATATGATTTTCGGTGTTTTTCCTGGTAATTCATAATTTACTCAATTTACAAAATTTGTGGCAGTGGTTCGTGAGACACGAACCATGGAAGACACGAACCATTGCGGGAGCCTACTGGCTGTCTACTCGGCGTTATACGGGAAAGATGCCGGGCACCTTCCGGGAGACGTCGGCTGGGAAATCGGCTTAAGCAGGAGTAACTTTTATATTATCATTAATTAATTCTCCTTTTTTGTCAAAAAGGGAGAATATACGATCTACTTCTGATTCAAGCATTTTATCAAAAGACTTCCATTCAACAATAGAAGTTGCATCGTTTCTTTTGCAATAATGTACCTTATCGGTCTTCGTATCTAGATAAATCTTCGAACCATCTTCTCCATAGCCACCGATAAAAAAATAGGAATCCAGCGCATTTTTAGGTCTTTCAATTCCATTCGGGGTTAAAATAGAAAATGGTTGTACGCTCGCCTCAATTGTTCGCCCTAACTGTTTCCTTAACCCATATAAAGAAAATTCTGTTACAAAGAGTCTTATACCATTGTATCCCAATATTAAAAACTCCTTATATGTATCGGGGATTTTCCGTCCCATTTGTAACTCCAATTCTTTAATCTCCTTTTCGTTGATCGGAGCGAACAATGAATGTAACCAAGCTTGCTCAGCAACATGGGGGGCCTTGCCTACCAATTTTGATCCATCCGGCATTGTTTTCGAACCAAGTATTTCGTATTTCGCAACGTTATCTCTAATTTTCTTTAAGCATTTCATAAAACAAATTTATCTGGAAAATAACTCCCCCGATGACGGATTATGGAAGTTGCCGTTATGACGATCAAGGTGTTCGGCGGGCGTAACAAATTCAATATTATTAGGGTCACCGGCTAAAGAAGGATGATGTTCAACATTATTTATGTGATGCCCTTCATATCCGGTAACTCTCCCGGTTTCCAATAATTCCTTTCGCTCGGATCTTGTCCATTCTCTTGTACCCACTCCGGTTTCTCTCACCATTCGTCTTTCCTCTCTCCATGCTTTTCTAACAGCTTTGCGCCGTAATGATTCCAATTCCCGTTTTCTATTTTTTGGGCCAGGCTTTTTGCCAAATCTTCCGTTTTTTCTGCGATAGGTTTTAAAGGCCCACGGATCTAACTCTGAATTAACGTCCGTTACGTATTCATACAATCTTGCTCCCCCGTTCATCCTAATCGGATCCTGACTCACATACATCCCCTCCTCCGCACTATAATACCTGAACCTGTTATAATACAACCCCGTCTCCGCATCTTCATATTGCCCCTGGTACCGAAAGGGACAGCTGCCGGCTTCCCCTTTTTCCATTCGCACTTTTCCATAGCTGTCGAGCTCCATTTCCCAGAACAGGGATCCATCTTCCTTGTACATCTGCCCAGGTGTACCCAGGTGGTCGGTTACAATGCTGTAGGTTTTGCCGTTCTTTATTTTAGCGGTGGGCGCAAAACTGTCCGTATCAAAGAGCCAGGTAACAGCCCCACCCCGCCTTCCCGAAAGGGAGAAGTTGTTATGCTCAGGGCCGGGGATGGGAGGGATTGATAAATCACCATCTTCATTTACCTCAAGCGAGCCGAGTATTTTTCCTGTGGTCGCATGTTCCTTCCACTCGTGGAGCGGTATATTACCATCCCAAACAAATTTAGTGATTGTATTCTTAAATTGCTTGCTCAATCTTCTGCCCAGGGCGTCGTAGGTAAAATTCACTTCCACTCCGTCCGGGCGGGTGACCCTGGTAAGCATACCGGCATCGTTCCAATTATATAACCAGCCCCCATCCCCTGAAGGGGAGGAATTGCGGGATTTGCTGATCAGGTTGCCTTCCCCATCATAAGCATATTCCCAGCCATTGGCTTTTTTGAGCTGTCCGCCTTTGCCGTACACACGGTCTTTACGGTCATGTGTGGCAAACAGGTTACCTACGACATCGGGATTGCGCAGTTGCTCTTCGCCGTTGGGATAAATGGTTCTGGCTAAATTGCTCCAGCCGTCGTGTTCAAATTGGGTAATACCTTTTTCGTCTCTTATCTGTTTCAACCGGTCATTTACATCCCAGGTATACTGCTTTCGTTTCATGGGATTGATACCTCCACGACTGGTATGTCCTACGGTTTGCATCACCGGCCTACCGATGCCATCCCGGTTCCAGCGGGCACTGATGCCACCGGGCAACAGCCGCTCCACTTCCAGTCCCAGTATATCGTGGCGGAATTGCGCTGACCAGTTGCCGGATGATACCTGCAATATATCCCCCATTTTGTTATACTGCTGCCGGATATCGGCGCCGGGACTGCTGCTGATGCGAATACGATTCCCGGCGATATCATATTCGGAAGCAACCCATTCATCATTCACGGTTTCTTTTATGATATCCCCCATTACATTCCTTTCAAACAGTACGGTGGCCGATTCATTGGTGGCAACTACGAGCTCTCCGTCTTTCCGATACCCGTAGACCTCTTTCTTTCCGTCACTGTACAGCACTTCCGTCACACGGCCGCATTTATCATAGCCATACCGGGTAAACTTACCGCCGGGTCGCGCCACTTCTTCCACCCAACCGGCAGCATTCCGCTGATACCGGCGAACGATACCATCGAAGCCGGTCTCTTCGCTCACATTTCCTGCCGGATCCAGTTCAAACTTATAGGGCAGTCCATGCTCGTTGATGATCTTATATAATTGTTCTTCCGTGTCGTATTTAAAAAATATGGTGGCGCCGGATTCGGTTCTGCTCGTCAGTTTCCACAATCCCCGGTAAGTGTATTGTACATCTTTCTGCTTATCGGTGTACCGGGTCACATTATCGATACCATCATATTCCAGCCGGATATGGTTGCCGTCAAAGTCTTTTACCGCTGTTACCCTTGCTTTCAGGTCAAATGCACGTTGTTGCTGCACACCGTTCGGATTGGTAATTGCCACGCAATTCCCCAGCGCATCATAATCGTAACCGGTTACAGCACCATCATCGGTTTTTATTTCAATAAGATTTTGCTGATCATCATACCTCAGCCGGGTAACTGCATTGGTAACACTGATGATCTCGCTGAGCAGCCCGTCTGTATAGCCATACCGGGTTTTGGCTTTCACCGGGTTTATCCTTTCTGTGAGCCGTCCGGCATCATCGTATGTCCATTGCCATTTGCCACCCGAGGCATCCATGGCTTCTGTGGGCAAACAGGGAAATTCCGGATGATAATATTCCGTATGGGTAAACCCTCCGCCGGGGTCAGTGGTAGTGACAAGATTGCCCCACTCATCATGCACATATGACTGCTGGTTCCCCAACGGATCTGTTTCCCATTCCAGATCGTGGTATTTATTATACCGATACAGCCAGTCAGCGCCGTTAGCATCGGTTTTCTTATGGAGCTGACCATCCTTATGATAGTAGGTGGTCGTAAAGCCGAGACTATTCTCAACAATCGTATATCCCTCTCCGTAAGTAAGTTTATGGTTATACAGATCACCGTCTCCCCAGGTATGGATACAACGACTGCCGGGGCCGGTTCCCTCAAATACAAAATACCATTGCTGCCCGTTACGCCAGGTTTCCTTTACCAGCAGGTGATTTTGATATTCAAACAACATTTGCTGGTCCAGCGCATCGGTATGACAGATCATATTACCGTCTTCATCATAGTCGTATTGTGCAATCACAAATGTTTTGCCGGGCGTTTTCGGGTCAGGTGCTATGATACGGGTGATATGGTTTTCCAGGTCGTGCTCTACTTTCAGCACCCTCCCGGCGCTATCGGTAATGCCGGACAATACGCCTCTTCGATTGTATTCGAAACGGATAGCATAACCACTGGTATTGGAAATGCTCTGCAGCAGCCGTTCTTTTTTATTATGATAAGGCGTTTGATACATGTTTTCCGTAAAACGGTATATCAAGCCTTCAGTGTCCTTTATATAATAGTAGCCGGCTTCCTTATGGTTGTGCAGGAAAAGCTTTTCCGTACGATTAAAAGTAAATTTTCCCGGCGCAGGCAATTCAAAAACAGCCAGCCTGCCGTCGTTCATACGATAAATGCCCCTGTTGAATTCGTCGATATAAAAGCCGATATCATAATTATGATACCAGCCATGACCCAGTGGCCCTTTATATATACTGTCGCTGTACCAGGTTCGCTCCCATGAAAAAGGTATCACTCCGGGCAGGGAAAAATCTTCTTCGTCCGTAAACAGCATGCCGCTGATCACATCCACGGGGTGACCGGTTATATGACAAATGGCTTTATGTAAGGCGCCGCTCAGCCGGTTGCCCAACGGCAGCTTATTCACCAATTTGTGAAGGATCTTGGCAAAACCCAGGTTCAGTAATTTTGTGAACGCCGCGATGGGGTTGATGGGTGTTGGTATCGGGTTCACAATTACATTGTGAGAAGGTATTGCCATAATGAATCCCGTAGGCATAAACAGGTTCATCGGCTCGGGAGAATATTGACGCCGGAACAACTGCATGATGCCTACATCCCAACAGTCGTTGTTCAAATGCATGAGCCCCGTAAAGGGATTGCTGTCAGCCACCAGGAACAGGCTGCCGAATTGAGCATGCCCGCTATTTTTCATCACCGGTACCGGTGCAAAGCTGGCGCCCATCGGAAAATGCGGAATAACTTTGTTCTTCACGCCCGTGGTGGTACGGGGTGTAAAGGTTCCCAGCTTTACGGTTGCGCTCAATCCTGCCATACCCAGTGCCATTGTTGCAGCCGTGAAAGCCAGGCTGGCTGCCGCATCGGCGTCCGCATTGCCCGTGGGTACCGGGGCAGCCATTGCCGCTACCGTCATAGCAGCACAGCTCAACCAGTCTTTCGGGTCCATTACGGCCGCTATATAAGGATGCGGCATAGGAATGGGTGATGGAGAAGGAGGGATCATCACAAAATGCACATCAATACCCATGACAGGATCCATATGAGAAGAAGCCGGTAATACGGCCAACCCCTGCATAAAGCTTAACGCTTTCATTACCGGCATCATGGCTTTCTCACTCAGCGCCCCGGTGGCGCCCATGATTTTTCCATATACACCCATAGCAGTATTGGCGGCGCCTACAGCCTGCCCCACAGGGCTTTGCTCCGGCTGCGATTCCGCTGCCTGCTTAGCCTGTTCAGATGCTTTTTCTGCTATCTGCCTGATCCGGTTATTCCTGTTAATTATCTCCGGCATACATTGTCTTTTATTCCTGTACGGTGGTTGAGATTGTTTTTGAAGGATCATCCATGGGCGCATACCGGGGCTGTTTCCAGTGCATGAGCTCCTTTAACCAATCCCGGCCGTAAACATTTTCTGCGGCTTCCTCTATTTCATCCCTGCTGATATGCTGTTGGCTGCTGATCTCCATCAGCAGTTCTATCACACCGGGAAAAGTGGTAACTTTTATAATATGCGGGGGTAATTCTTTGCTGATCTCCAGGGCTTTTACGAGCGCCAGCGCTGCCGCATTGTCATCTCCGTATTTCCTGTTACAATAGCCTGTCATCCGCCAGGCTTCCATTGCCAGCACGATGTCGTTTGTGTAGGTATAGTACGATGCTGCAGTGGTAAAATCGGATACTGCCGCCTGCCATTTCCGGGCAACCGCCAGCAAAGAAGCCCGGAGCATTAAAGCCTGTCCCATCAGCTTCCTGTAGATATATTCATCATTTACCAGGCGCCGGGATTGCTCTGCCGCCGAAACTCCTTCTGTAGCATATTCGATGGCTTTGGAAAAGTTTTTATACCCTACCTGGTCGTTAGCAAGTGCCGCATACACGGCTATCACCTGCCCGATCCAGAAAGGACTTTTTTCGAGGTTGCTTACGGCTATTTCAATACAACGGTCTGCCGGTATGGAAGCATCTTTCCTTTTCTCTATTGCCTGCATCAATTGCATGAATGCCTGCCGGTAGAGCACTGCAGGGTCATCAGGCTTACCCATAGCAGCCACCTGCTGCATGGCGTTGTCCATATCCAGTTCGGGATAAATAACCACTACTTCATCCGGCTTTTCCCTGCAGATCGTTTCATACAGCGGCATACTTTCCGTATCATCAATCAGTATCTTCAGATGGGGACTAAACTCATTCTCCAGGGCAAAACGAAGCCACCTGTTGAAGGACTTTGCACTCACAAAGCTCACCCGCAATGCCAAAACGAGGTAAACACCGGCAGGTAGTTGCAGGTGTGCTGCCAGGCGGTTCATATTTTCTATAAAAAGATACGCTGGATTGTCTTCGTTGTACAACGCATAATCAGGTTGCCAGTTCACGGGTTCTATCTGAATGTTCAGATCGTCCTTTTTTGCATTATTCCAGATGTCCAGCAAGGTTTCAAGCTCTTGTAACAAAGCTTTCGTATACTGCTCATCGTCATGATAAATGGTTTCAAAAACAATCGGTACGTCATGATTACCTGTATCCACGCCCAGCAGGTAAGTATAAAAGGTGCTTACCATATCTTTTTCGTTCTCCGCTGCATGCATACGCACCAGTTTGGTTTCCGGTATGGAAGCAGCCAGCTCCCATTTCTCCATCAACCAATCCATTCTTTGCTGTATCGGGTTTGACTCTTTACCCATGGACGATGATTTTGCTGCTTGCTAATTAAGGGCTACGATAGCCCCCTGTAACGATACTTTGCCGCCTGCGCTCAATGTTGCTTTTCCTCCACCATTAACGGTTGCTTCTGCATCTCCGTTTATGTTTGCCTTGGTTCCGCTCATGCTGGCTTCGTTGCCACTGCTGGATGCGGAAAACGAGGCTCCGCCGCTGACCATCACGGCCGTACCTGAGGCAGACGATGTAACTTCTTTTCCCGCAATGGTTATGGTGCCGTCCTTTTTTAATTCTATTGATGCATCACCACAGGACAACACGATGGACTCTTTTGATACCACCTGCACATTGCCCTTGCCATCCATAGCCATACTATTACCCTCCTTATCTTCTACGGTCACACTGCCTTCCTTATCATCCAGCACCATTTTATTTCCACTCCGGCTCTGGAATGTTTTTACGTCGTTGCCACCATTGGCAAAGCTGTTCTTGGCTTTGCCGTGAAAGACGCTGCCGATCACATAGGGCTTGGTGGCGCTGTCGCCTTCAAAACCCACTATTACTTCTTCGCCGGTTTCGGGCATAAAGAACATCCCCTTTCCGCTGCCCGCATGCGGAGTGGTTACCCGCATCCAGGGACTTTTTTCAGCGCCGTTCATCCAGTGAAATTTCACACGTACCCTGCCAAGCCCGTCGGGATCGTTGTTGTCGGTCACCAGCGCGCTTTGGGTTTCGCAGCGGGGCTCGTCAAACTGGTGGATGGGAGGCAATTTTACAGAAGAAGGAATAGCGGTAAAATCGTTCACATAATTACCCTGTCCGTCACACTGGTGGGTAACCGATGTTACTATATATTCGCCATAGCTTTCTTCGGCAAGGCTGAAAGCATTTTTCCCTTCAACGGAAACCTCTGCGCCGATCTGCACATCCGGGTGACCGCTTTTCCCGGTGAAACGCAGCAGGTGACTGCTCCTGATGGCTGCCCGGGTGTTTACCACATCGTCCAGTTGTTTTTTATTCGTGAGAAACTGGTTGTACCAGAGCCTGGGTTGGGTGGCATAAAATTGCTCACTTTTTTGCAGGACAAATTTTCCCAGATCGTTCAGCCCCGCTTTTTCCGCCACTCCTTTTGGTGCCCCGTCATACACTTCATGGTTCATATAGTCGTAGGCCATCATGGTAAAATCCGGCGCCTGCAACTGCAATTGTATATCAAACTCCGTAAGATGACTGCCATATACCAGCTTCACCGGGTTTCCCCCCGGTGGCCCCAGGAAAAGTTTTTGCCCGTCGTAAAAAAGCCATTCACCATGATCGGCCGCCAACCGGCAGAGAAATTGCCAGGCGGTTTCTTTATACTGTACCGTGTAAGAAAGCGTTTCGGTATATACCGGGCTGATACCGGGCTGCAACAGGTTCTGCGGAAAATGCTTCAGCACATCCTCCGCAATATTTTTAATATTTTTCTTCTCCCAGGTTTTGCAATGCGGACCGTTATCGAGCAGAATGGTTGGAGAGGCACCGTCTATTATAATATCACCCGCATACCCGTTCCGTCTTGAAGCTGTCATCCGGGTAACCATCCCGTTGAAATACATGGCGCCATTATTTCCTATGGCTTCCAGCTTTACCTTTATTGCAGCGCCTATCAGGTTTTTGGAAGAGTGGAACAGGTTGCCCGAAGTACCGTCCAGTGATTCTGCGGGGCAAACAAGGCGGAAACGATGATGGTCGAATATATCCTGTGAGAGTGTAAAAGAAGTGAATTGCTTCACCTGCGTTCCGTCGATGTCGATGGCTATACCTGTAAACTGTGCCATAAAGGGTTTTATCTTTTATGGTGAATAATGTTTCGTATTACACCGGCCAGTTGTTTACGAATTCCGAATCGTTGAGCTTTATTTCCATGGCACTGATCAGCAGCTCTACCTGCATGGGAAAATCACCGAGGTGATTGTAGGTCTCAAAATAGTCCACGCAATAGGCCTCTGAAAATTCCAGGGCTTTCAGCTTGCTGCTGGCATCCCGGCGAAAGAAGGTAATGGTGCCGTTCTTTGTTTGCGTGGTGCTGATCATCCAGTCAAACAACTGGGTATTACCTGTGCTTTCTATGGTAAGCTTTATCAAACCACCTTTGGGTATAGATACCGGCTTACCGGTAGTGTCCACCGATTTGGAGAAACGAAAGCTGCAATGCAGCACGCTCATTTCTTCCCCGTCTATCTCTAACCTTGCCAGGAATGACATACAAAATGAATTAATGATGTAGGTAATCAATGTCACTTATCCCGGAGAACAAATGACATTGATCACTTGAAAAAGAGGGTTATGATTCCGGCCATTCGTTCTTGTGCGAGCCATTGCCGACCTCAATTTCTTTTGCGCTGATGGTAAACGCCTCTGTAACCGGGTTGTCGCCGTCGCTGCCATACTGCTCAAAATAATCCACGAGATACCCTTCTTTGAAGTTGAGCTCCTTCAGGGTCGCATCGCTGTCCCGTTTTACAAAAACAATGGTACCTTCCTTTCTCTCGAAGGGATTTACCATCCATTCAAAAAAAGTGGTATCGCCGGTAGATTCGATGGTAACATGAATTTTCCCGCCGCGGGTAATGGAGGAGGGACGACCTGTAGCATCCGTTTCCTGCTTCAGCGAATAGTTACACGAAAGTATGGGCAACTCTTTGCCGGCCACTTTCAATCTTGCTTTAAAAGACATAGTGCTTGTGTTTTAAATTAAAAAATGGTATAAGAACCGAACCAATAAAACTGATCAGGAGGGATGAGAGAAAAGTTGTTAGCAACCCCTTACGGACTATTTAATCCTGGGCATACTCCGAGCTCCAGTCGTTGCCGTCGTCACCTTTTTGTCCCTCCAGCTTTATCAGGAAGGTCTTTGCAGGGAAATACGGCTTCATGTGAATATCCAGGTATATCTTATCCTTTTGTACCGGGTCCTGCTCAAAACGGCGGATGGTAAAATGTTCGATCAGCTTGCTGGGGCCGGTAATGCTGTCCAGGAATTTCACGATCTGCCCGTTCAGCTCTTTACGTGTATTGGCCGTAAAGTTCTCGAAGGCCCGGCGGTTCAGGAAGTCCATCATCACTTTTGCCACATAGTCAAATACACGCACTACGGAATAGGTCTGCAAACCCAGGTTATCACCGTTGAACAGGGTTTTGGCAGAAAACGCCATCACCTTGCCATATTCTTTTACCATAGGTACCAGTCCAAGCTTTTCCAGGCTGGCGATCTCGCTCTTCTTCAGGTCAAACCGCACGCCTTCCACTTCGTTGATACCACCATGTTTTTTACCCGCCGTTACCTGCGACATCAGGGTATTGTATATCTTACCGCCCAACGCAGCTGCCGGCGGCACAAACAGATCATCCTCCTCTCCTATTTCAGCGAATTTACCCCTGCCCACCAGCCAGTTGCACGACATAAGGGCGTTGGAGCGATAAATATCACCGCCGGTTAAATTGGCTTCTTCAAAAAGCTCCATCACATCATCAGGTGCTTCCAGGTCTTCAAAATCCGTCACCAGCATCACTTTATTTTCATACGCTATCTTGGCCCACTTTTCTATCACCATATTGGAACCGAGGTAGCCGGGCAGGATCAGTAAGCTGTAATTATTTCTCAGGTCCAGCCTGTCGTAGTTTTCCACCAGCTCCGCATGAATGGCGTCTATGAACCGGGTGTTGTCCAGGTCTTTTAACTGGTCGGGTTCCGCATTGATGATGGAAATATTTTTCACTTTTGTACTCTCGGTATTTTTATAAAAAAGGGCTACCGACCTGTAAGAACGTTCCATATCGCGGGTAGTATCCACCGCGGCCTTCAGGTTTTTCTTCAATACCTGTTCTGCCTGGTCTGCCTTTTGCTGGCTGCTTTCGATCATCGCACTGATATCATCGGCACCGGACAGTATCTCTGTCCACCATTGCAGCACTTTTTTCAATGCGGCCCGCTCTGCCTTCCTGGAAGCTTCCTCCATAAATATTTTCTTACGGGCTTTCCTTTCGGGATTCACATTCTGAACACCCTCGATCGTTGCTTCCAGCAGCTCAAAGCCACCGAACTTATCAAGCCCTTTGAGGCTGATTTCAAGCAGTTCCGCAGGTCTTTCCGCCGTTTGAACAGCTTCCTGTACATCCCGGATGCTCTCTGTTTTTGTTTGTACCTGGTCCATATCGGATATTTGTGTTGGTTAAAAGATGGGATCATTTTGCCTGCTCCAGCTCTGTTATAAGCGCCTGCAGGGAATTGATCAGGTTTTTTTTAGACTCGCTGTTGCTGATGGCCTGTTTCAGCAGCTTATTGGTTTTAAGTTGTTTGATGATCTTCCGGAACTGTTCCCGTTTCATCGTCAGCTCATTCAGGAACTCACTTTGCGCGGTAATGCCCTTTACACCAAAATCACCCAGGTTGGCAAACCGGAGCGTTTCCTTTTTGCCGGTTCCTTCTTCCGTTTCAAAATCCACGTCAATTGCCGGTTTAAAATGTTCAAAGACCTGCTCAATAGTGGTAAGACCTTCCACCACTTCCGCCTTCACCGGCGCATCAGCAGTTAACTTTTCTGCCAGTAATACTCTGTTCTGGGGTATGTCGGCAAAAGCTTCAAAAGCTTCATTTTCCTGCACCATACCACCGATGCCATATTTTTCTGTAGCCATATACCTGGGTTTTAGATGTAAAAAATTAAATTCTGAACAAGGGAGGATTTTCAACCAAAGGGAACAACTGCCTGATCCGGGCAAAAGGACTTACTGATCGTCTGTCTGTTTCTTATGTATCAATTATCCATTCCAGTTCGCCATTGTTACCTGTCTGCAGCAAAATTTTATTTCCGGGCTGCAGCTCTCCGCTGATTATTTTCCTGGACAGGGGCTTGCGCAACTGTGATCGAATGACGCCTGCCAGCGGCCGGGCGCCGTACCGGGGTGTAAATCCCATCTGTGCCAGCACCGAATACGCAGGTTCAGCAATCACCAGTTGAATACCCTGCTTTTCCAATGCGGTGTACAGGGATCTCAGTTGCACTTTCAGGATATTCTGCACCATGGTTTCCGTCATAGGAGCAAAAGGAACGATCTCCGTCAGTCTTCCCAGGAACTCCGGCCGGAAATGGGCCGCCATAATGTCCATCAGGTTGGCAGAAACCGGTATTTCTCCTTTATTGAAAGAATCAACCACATACTGACTGCCGATATTGGAGGTGAATATGATCAGCGCATTGGAGAAGTCGCCCTCCTTACCCAACTTGTCGTGCAGCTTTCCTTCATCCAGTATCTGTAAGAACGTATCAAACACGGAAGCATGGGCTTTTTCAATTTCATCAAACAGCACCACCGAATAGGGCTTCTGCCTGATCTTGTTTACCAGCAACCCGCCTTCTTCATACCCTACATATCCCGGGGGCGCACCATATAGCAATGCCGCCGAATGTTCTTCCTTAAACTCTGACATATCGAAGCGGATCATAAAGGATTCGTCCTGGAAAAGAAAAGAAGCCAGCGCCTTGCTCAGCTCTGTCTTACCGGTTCCGGTGGGTCCCAGAAAAAAGAAGGAGCCGATGGGTTGCCCCGGTCTGCTTAGTCCCGAGCGGGATTCCAGCACCGCTTCCGCCAGTGTTTTAATGGCATGATCCTGTCCGATCACCCGCTCCTGCAGCACCTGCTCCATATGCAGCAGCCGTTCCCTTTCCTGCGTCTGCACCTTTCCGACCGGTATGCCGGTTTTATGGGATACGATGGCCGCCACATCCGCCTTTTCGAGTCCGGTATGCTTATTCACCGCCGCCTGCTGCAATGCGTGCAACGCGCCGGCTATATAATCTTTTACCAGCGCCGGATCGCCGAAACCTGCCGGGTCGTCTTCCCGTTGAAAATGTGCCCATAGAATAGGGCTCAGGCTGTTTTTCATCTGTGTAAAGAACCATTGCCATTCTTCGAGGCTGCGCTCCTCATCCTGCATCCATTCGTCAAATTGCAACCGGTATCCTTCCAGTGCGGCTGCACCGGTATCGTTTATCAAACGCAGCGCCGCCATCGACCTGTCTGCCAGGTCAATGGCCGCATCCGGTAACTTCCGGTCTTTGATGTAACGTTTTGACAGTCGTATTGATTCTTTGATGGTATCGTCCGGTACGGCTATGCCGTGATGCTTTTCATAATGCGGCACCACCGCTTTCATCATATGAAAACAAACGGTGGTATCCGGCTCTTCCACCATCAGTTGTTCAAACCGGCGGCTGAGCGCCTCATCCGTTTCAATGAATTTCCGGTATTCTTCCTGCGTGGTAGCGCCTATAACAGTGAGTTCTCCCCTTGCCAGCTCGGGCTTCAGCAGGTTCACCGCGCCGCCGGCGGCGCCATGCTTATCGATCAGCGCATGTATCTCGTCAATGAACAGGATGGCCTTATCAAACTGTTTGATCTCGGTAATGATACTTTTCAAACGATCCTCGATCTCGCCTTTATAGGAAGCGCCGGCTATCAGTGCGCCCGTGTCTAGCTCAAACACATAAGCCTTATACAAACGTTCCGGCACTTTCTGCTGCTCTATGGCCAGCACAAATGCGTCTACCAGGGAAGATTTACCGACACCGGGCTCCCCGGTGATCAGCACATTCGGCTTCGAGCGCCGGCACAGTATTTCAGACATCATCCGGATCTCCTTATCGCGGCCGATGATCGCATCCGTTTTCCCCTGCCGGGCCAACACGGTCTTGTCAATGCAATATTTCAGCAGCGCCTGCCTTGAAGGGGCAGACCTGCCGCTTTCGCCGTCTGTTTTTTTCCCAAGCATCGACTGCATTTCCTCCCTGTCGGCGCCGGACTGCAGCAGTTCCTCCCGGGTTACCGGAAAGGTCTTCAGTTGTTCATAGCTGAATCCAACCCCAGGTGTACTGGCGGCGATCAGCAAATGCAGGGGCTCTATATCATCTTTTGAGAATTTCAGCCGGATGGTATCGGCTTCATTCAGTATCTCGTCCAGCGTTTCATCGCCGGCAACCGTCTCCTGCGGTGAAGCGGCTTTGGGTTCCGCCTCTATCCGCACATCCGCCCATTCTTCCATATAATACATATCCTTGTCAAGGCTGCTCAGCAAAGCCTGCAACCCCGCATCTTTGTGCAGCAGGGCTTTCAGTAAATGAGCCGCGCCGAATGCCGCATGCAGGTTTTCTTTTGCATATGCCTGGGCAATTTTAATTACCCGTTTACCGGTTTCGGACAGTTGAATATCCTGTACAAGTGTAGATGCCATAAGAATATTTTAAAATGGAAAGACTTTTCTCTTCACAACGATATTCAGCGCCTTGATGCAGTTGGTCGTTTCATCCTTGGTGATGGTAACATTGATCTCCCTGATCCTCCTGGCAGACATCCCTTTGATATCGTTGGCTGCCTGCCGGAACGTGGATGATCTGCTGTTATACACTACCGGAATATTGAGGTCATCGCACAGGTATTCCGCAAAATCTTTCAGGTCCTTTTCGCCTTTTGCCAGCGCGACCAGCTTAGTGGAGAATTGGGTATGCGAAATATCCAGCGCTTTTTTAACGCTGGTTTCGGCAATATCCCTGGCTGCCTGGTCTACCTGCTCCTTCAATTTGTCGGCGCTGGGTTTGGGGGGCAATATCACTACCGGCTGCTGCCGTCTTTGTCCCGGCGTACGCGGCTGAACGGTTTGCCGGCTTTTTTCCACTACAAAAATTTCTTTGCTCACGGAAAGCTCGGGACGGTCGTTTACCACCAGCCGTATTCTTTTCATGCCGGGCGTACTGAATACATAGTCCGGATCACGCCGGGTATCGTCCACCATGCCGGTTTCTCCAAAATACCACTGCCATTTTTCCGAAGTAGGCGCCATATCCGAAAACTGGGCGCGTACCCCTACATATGCCGTATCCGGCGCCAGCAGTTGCGGATACAAGGTTTCGTTTATGAAAACCTTCGGCACATCTACATGTATATCTGCCAGTTGCTCGCATCGTCCGTCTACCCTTACGGAAACCATATAATAACCGGGAGCGGTGTACTTATGTGTCACCATATTATTGTGTTCCACCACCTGGTAGCCGCCATCACCAAACTCCCAGGCATACTTTTTCCCTTCGGGTATATCGGCCCTGAACCGGATGGTTTGTTCCACAACAGGCGAATCGAGGTAACTGATCTGTATGGGCAGGCAGGGCTTATAGGAGGCATACTTAAAGCCGATCAATATCAATGCTGCCAGACACAAGCCGGCCATCAGGAAGAATACATTGTCATCGATCCGGAAAAAAGCAGGCTGTTTTTTCATCGTATTGTAATTATGAAGTGATCAGACGCCCGGTCTCAAAATAAATTCCCGAAAACACAGTAACATTTGGACTTTCGAGAGAATCTATATATAGAATTCAGGAACAGAAACAAATGTTACCCCCATTTGAATAAAAAAAATGACCAGGCTGCATTTCATATCCCTGCTGCTGATCGTTGTAACCGGCGCTTCCTGCCGCGCTTCCAGGAGCGCACCTGCCGGAGGTACCATTGTTGTCAACACCAGCGAAGCCCTCATCGCCAGCCGGAACCGGGCGGTGTTCCTGCAGGAGAAATATGCCCGGTCGCTGGAAATAACGCCGGAGCAGGTGACCAATATTCCGCTGTATGCGTTCATAGACGAGTGGATAGGAACACCCTATAAATGGGGCGGAACAGATAAAAAAGGCATAGACTGCTCAGCCTTTATTCAGCAACTGCTGGACAGTGTGTACCAGATAAGGATCCCGAGAACCTCCCTGGAACAATTTTATACCAACTGGATAGACAAGTTCCGCTCGCTGAAACACCTGTCGGAAGGCGACCTTATTTTTTTCCGTACCATCGGCAACAATATTGTTTCCCATGTGGGGCTTTATCTCGACAACGGGTATTTTGTCAATTCCTCTTCATCAAACGGGGTGAGCATAGCCAGCCTCAATGATCCCTACTGGAGGCACAAAATTGTGGGCGCCGGCAGGGTGAATATGGCCCTCATCAAAAACTGATCACAAAAACGAGCAAAATGTCAATAATCCTGCGCAGCATACATTCTCTCCACGAGATCGGCAGCAAGAAAAACCAGGAAGACTATCTCTGGCCGGTCGCCGGAGCAGCCGATACACACCAAACAATCTTTATTGTTTGCGACGGGGTGGGCGGATCGGATAACGGTGAGTTTGCCAGCAGGTTCATAGCGGAGTTTACGGGGGAGATGCTGTCGGATATTCCCTTTGAGGAACTTACCGAAGCTTCCATCAATGATATACTCGGGGCTGCCCAAACAAAGATGATAGAAAACGTGCAACAGCAATCTTTGAATACCGATATGGCAACTACTTTCTGCCTGCTGGTGTTGAAAGATAGCAGGGCGTTCATTGCCTGGTGCGGCGACAGCAGGGCCTATCATTTCAGGAACGGAAAAATAATATACAGAACCAACGACCATTCGCTGGTGAGCTCGCTGGTCAGGAACGGGGAGATCACCGAGGATGAAGCCGCCACGCACCCGCAAAAAAATATCATCCTCAAGGCTATCCGGGCAGATCATTCACCCATTGAAGCAGAAGCGCATCATATTGACGATGTGCAGCAGGGCGACAGTTTCCTGCTTTGCACGGATGGTCTGCTGGAAAACATCCGGGACAGGGAACTGCCGGCGCTGGTGTATCATGAGCCAGTGGCAGAAATTGAGCAGTTGTTCCAGCAAAGGTGTTACGGACAAACCAGGGACAATTACTCCATGTACCTCATCAGAACAGCGCCCGCGACCATCGCGAAAAAGAAAAAAAACAGGCTGCTTCCCTGGCTGCTGCTGTTGCCGGTACTGACAGCCGGACTGCTGGTATATAACTATACCCTTCCCCGGGAAAAAGATAACAGCAGCATTCCTGTACTGATACCGACCTATGACAGCTCCGAAGAAACGGAGCCGGATATGCCGGCCATACCCGATACACCTGCCGAACCCCTGGAAAAAAAGCAGAAGGAAACCAATCATACAACCCGGGATGTTCCGCAGGATTCAACCGCCCGGTCTCGTCAACATCATAAAAACTAGCGCCATGTTATTTCTTGATCGTTACCAATATAACCCCGCCACAGACCTGCTGGGAAAAGGACTGACCTCCCGGGTGTATAAATGCTTCGACACAAAGCTGAACAGGGAAATCGCATTGAAGCTTTCAAAAGCCATGCATGGCCGCAGCGCCGGTGACGATAAAACACAATATATCATACATGAAAATATTATCCGCCAGTTCGATACAGCCATGGTAGAAAAAGAAGATGCATTCGGCGAGTCTGAGCAACTGGAAGTGATGGCTATGGAACTGGCCGATGCCACTGCCAAAGCATATTATGCGGCAAACAGGAATGAGCAGCCGGAACTGTTGTACCATATATTGAACAGTACGCTGGATGTACTGCAGTTCCTTCATCAGCAGCAGGTAGCGCATAATAATATCAAACCGTCCAATATGCTGATCAGTCTTTCGGACGGCAAACCCGTTGTAAAAATTGCCGGCATTGCGCCCGTTGCAGACACGCAGGTATTGGATTTCAATTTTTCCATGCCTTTGCCCGACGACCTGTTTTACCTGACACCACACCAGATCAACCGGGAAAACCCGTTGGAAGAAACGGCTTTTGCTGCCGATATCTGGCGGTTTGGGGTGAGCGCCTACGAGATCATCACCGGTGAAGCATTGTTCCGGGATGACTCGGTCAGTACAGTGGAAAAGCTGAGATCGAAGATCACGGATGCGGCCCTCCCCGACCGGCTCAGCGAACTACCGGCGCCTTATCAGCAACTGATCACCGCCTGCCTGAAAGCAACAGGCATTGAACGGCCGGATATTGACGCCCTGAAAAACATGCTCAAAGAAGCACAGCCCACCGCGGTAAAAGAAGAAACACCTGTTGATGAAACGACCGTGTTGAAAAAAGCGGAGGTATCAACCGGAAATGATGATACTCCCGCTGCAAATAATGCAGATGATACCCTGGTGATCAAAGCAGGCACAGATACCGGCGCACCCGGCCAGCCACCGGTGGATGAAACTGTGATCCTCAACAAAAGCAATATCACCGCACCGGCCCCAACTGAAGCAGAAGGCGGGCAGGAAGGAAAGGTAACCCTGTTCAACCGGTATGAATACTCGCCGGTATCCAACCTGATAGGAAAAGGCGGGTTTTCCAGGGTATACAAAGCCTTCGACAAAAAGCTGAACCGGTGGGTAGCGTTAAAGGTCTACAAATCAAACGAACTATCGGAACGTTACAGTCCTTTCGCGGAAATACGCCGCGTGATCAACCTCGATCATGGCAATATCTGCCGTTACCTGGACATAGAGGAAATGGTGAACCAGAATGCCTTCGGGGAAAAGGAAACCACCCAGGTATGCGTGATGGAATTAATGGACGGGGGTAACATCGCGGAGTATTACCAGAAAAACAAGGATGAAAAAGTGCTGAACAAGCTGATCGGCGATATACTGAAAGGGTTGTCTTACCTGCACAGGAACGGGATCATCCACCGGGATATCAAACCGGCCAATATACTGATCAAGGAAACGATCGAAGGCCCGGTGGCCAAGATCACGGATTTCGGCATCAGCAAAGCCACAGACTCCGTAAACAGCAACAGTTCTTCCACGCTGATCGTTTCCATACCCTTTATGGCGCCGGAACAATTCAACGTCAAAAAATTCGGCATCAACAACAGGATATCCTACAACCTCGACCTGTGGTCGCTGGGGGTTTCTATCTATGAAATATATACCGGTAAGGTACTGTTCAGGGAAAATGAAAATGACAACTCCGAACAGATCATGGTAAACATCATGTCGCCGGCGATCCCGGACAAGATCAATGTACTTCCCCCGGTACTGCAGAAAGTGGTAGCCCGCTGCCTGGTAAAAGATGCGGCGGCAAGGGTGCAGCACGCGGATGAATTGCTGGGTATACTGGAAGGAGGATCCCACGGCGCTGTTATTGAAAAAAACGCCGCTCCTGTGGCCCCGGCTACTTCTCCCGTACAAAAGAAAGCAGTAAACAGGCCGAAAGTAAAAGTGAAATCCTTCGATCCGGCACCGGCAGCCGTTGCCGTACCTGTAAGCCGGGCGGTTGGGTTCAAAGCCATACCGGGAGAATTGTCCAAAACAAAGAAGATCTCCTTTGCGATGGAAGAAACACCCGTAACGGTGCCTGTCCGGAAAAAAGTCTTTGCTTTACCCCCTCTGCCCCCGATACCGGCGAAGATGAAGAGAACCATCCTGGTGGGAGCAGCAGGACTGCTCCTGCTCATCGTCTACTTTTCCTTCATTTCTAAATATATGAAAGGAACGGCATTAAACAGTGTGCCCGTTATAACAACGGGATCGGAAGACAGCGCTATCATTTCGGCAGCTGCAGATACAGAAAACATATCGCAGGCTGCCGATCAGCCGTCAGATACTATTCCGTCGGTCATCAATATAAACGAAACACAACCCGGGAAAAAATCCGTGAATAAAACCAGGAAAACGGGTGAAACCCTGGATCCCAATGCGCACCTGCTGATCATCGCAGCCCCACAGAAATATACGATCAGGATAGAGGGTAACAAAAAGATGAACGCGGTAGCTGATTCCGGGAAAGTAGCCAGGTTCCCGATCATTCCCGGGAACTATATTATAGAAGCTGTTCCCGAGAACGGCGGAAAAAAATATGAAAGGATCTACGTGGTGAAACAATTCGACCTCGGGAAAAGCTTCAGGCTGGATCTGCCCTGAGGATGGGTTTGCTGGGGCTGACCAAAAAGGTCGTCGTTGCCCAACCGCAGGACGGGTGAAGCAATCCCTACGTATGCCCACCTCGCGTAGAATTGCCGGGGTGGTAATTACGAAGCATGGTCATTCTCAGGGATTGCTTTGCCGCAGGGTCATCCGTCACGAACGGATGATCATCGCGGCGCGCAGTGACGATGAACGAAGAGAAGACTTTCTCCTCCACAATAGTCGAGCATTCCGCCATGCTCCTTTAAATCCCATTTCCGGTTTTTAGGCTATTTTTATTATCTCAACCGGTTTATATGTCTAAAATAGAAGTCAACTCGGAAACAGGAAAGCTCAGGCGGGTGCTGGTGCATACCCCGGACAGCGGATTGGGAAAAGTGGTTCCTTCCAAAGCGCAGGACTGGCTCTTTGAGGATATTGTACACCTGGATACCATCCGGAAAGATGAATATGATTATTATACCAAGCTGCTGTTATACTTCCTGGATCCCGGGAAAATCAAAGGCCGGCTGGAAGAAATAGACGATCCCGGAAATAACAGGAGCTTTTATAAGCCCGAACACCCCGGGTTTTTTGCTTCAGACAAAGTGATAGAGCTGCAGAGCCTGCTTGCCGGGATACTGCAAAGCGCCAACATAAAAGAAAAGCTGGCGGCTTCTGTCTGTGCCGTGGAAAACTGCTCCTATTACCTGCAGCAGAAGCTCACTTCGCTGGATGCCCAAACACTGGCTAAGGTTTTCATTACCGGTACATTGCCCGACAAGACCATGCTCTTCCCTCCTATTCCCAATTTAATTTTTACCAGGGACATAGGCATCGTGGTGGGAAAGCATATTCTGCTGAACAAACCCGCCAAAAAAGCCCGCCTCCGGGAGGCATTGCTCACCAAGTATATTTTCTTCAACCACCAGGCTTTTGAAGGCATACAGGACAATATCATTGAACTGGCAGATACCCATCGTCATTTCCTGATGCCCAGGGACGGCGACGAACAAAAAGTGACCCTGGAAGGCGGCGATGTGATGGTGGTCAGCAACCGCCACCTGCTGATCGGCATCAGCGAAAGAACCAGCACCGAAGCCGCACACCAGGTGGTGAACCTCATGTTTGACAAAAACCTGATGGACAAGGTGAGTGTGGTGAAAATTCCCAAAAAAAGAGACTTCATGCATATCGACACCGTATTCACCCAGGTGAAAAAAAATGTGTGGGTGCTGCTGGGCGCCTTTTCAAAAAGAGCCGTCCGGAGAGAGAATGCGGATACGGTACAACGGATACTGACCGGTAAAAAAAAGGAAGATGGCCTGCAGGTGATACAATTTCATAAAAGCAATATTGACCAGCCGGTTTATATGGACAACCTCGAAGACCTGCTGCAGGATATCAGCGTGAACGATCTGCAGTCCGGAGAAAAGACCCGTTTCATATACTCGGGCAACAACCGCTTCCCTTACGATGCAAGGGAACAATGGACGGACTCCTGCAACCTGCTGGCCCTGCAGGAGGGAGTGGTGCTGGGTTACGACAGGAACGATAAAACCGTTGAGGCCTTCAGGAACAAAGGGTTTGCCATAGCAGCAGTGCAGGATGTGATCCTCCAACTGGAAAAAGGCTCGCTGTCGGCCGATACTCTTACGGACACATTGATATTAATGCCCTCTGCCGAGCTCTCGCGTGCCCGGGGCGGTTTTCATTGTATGAGCATGCCTTTGTTGAGAGACGATCTATAGTTGAAAGTGGTAAGTAGTAAGTGATAAGTGGGGTACAGGTTTCAGATCCCGAGTCGCAGGTAGATACATCTACAACGTGGGGGTTTCGTCCTGCAACCTGAAAAATCTGTGTATAGTGGTAAACTCGTTGCTTATAAAGACAAAATCAGCAATAACAGTCCACAGGCAGATACTCCCATAACGCAGGACTTGCAACCTGAAACCTTTGTGTCTTACTACTCACCACTTAAAACCGTCAATGGGTTGACATAACGCAATCCGCAAGCCTTTCCCATAGCGGGTTTTTGTTACCCAACCGGCACCGGAATACATAACCCGAAACCCGGGAAATCCGCATTTTAGGGCAAAATCAGTAAAAATACGGTCACGCGTTTATTGTTTTTTTGTTGATTTTATTCAATTAAAATACGATGAGAACGTAAAAATCATTTCCCCGCTAATACAGGCCCATAGTGCTTTTACGATATACCATCCGCTAACATATCTCAACAGTGTCCGGCTTATTTAAACGGGAAATCCGTTTCAGATATATAGTTACACTTATGTATTTCCTGATTTCCCTGCAGCCGGCGAAAAGCCGCTGTACGTAGTTTTCCCATTTCCCTGGAAAATGCCCGGAAGATCAAACTGTTCAGAGCTGTTTTTTTTTATTGAAATCAGTATTTTCTTTGTGTCAGATCCGGTATCAAAAAAACTATGAAGAGCCATCCGATGAAACCGTTTCTTAAATCCAAATCCAGAAAAAAGAATCCGATAGTCCATGAAAACCCAATCCAATGAATCCTTAGAAAGATGAATCCGATGTATCCTGAAAAACCAAACCAGATCCTTTGAAAACCAGATCCAGTAAAACTATGAACCGATGAATCCAATCGTACTATGAAAACCGTGTAATCCAATAGCTTAAAGAAAAACAGGAAACCGTCCTTTGAAACAACCTGAATCCAGATCCTGAGAAGATCAAACGTAATGTTACTCCGTCCAGAAAAACATTACTTTGCAACAGAAAATGAACCCGGGCCAACGTCCTTTACAACCCCGAAAAACTTATTCATTTTCTGTTGCTTTTTTATTTCCCCTGCACTAATTCCTATCCGCAGATCATCATTCAACAGGTTAGCTGATTATCTTTGCCGCCAACAAGACGAAAATGAAACCGGACACATTTATTTTTGATATGGATGGGCTGCTGATAGATTCCGAACCACTGTGGGAAGAGGCGGGATGCGAAGTGCTGAAAGCACATGGTGTTGCTCTTACCAATGAACAATATCACAGTTCCACCGGGTTGAGAACGGAGGAGTGGATAAATCATTGGTTCAGCTATTTTAAGATCCCGCTTACACATAAACCTGCTGCTACGTCAGATATTATTGACAAAGCTACCCGTAAGATCAGGGAAACAGGTACAGCCATGCCGGGTGTGCATGAAACCCTTCAATTGCTGCAGTCGCAGGGGTTTACCCTGGCTGTGGCCACCTCCTCTCCCCTGGGCCTGGTAGACGTGGTAATGGAAAAACTGGGTATCAGCTCCTATTTCAAAACACTAACATCCGCCGAAGGATTACCTTATGGCAAGCCTCACCCCGCAGTATACCTCAATTGCGCGAAAGCATTGGGCAAAGCCCCAGGACAATGCATTTGTTTTGAAGACTCTTTCAACGGGATGATCGCTGTGAAAGCCGCACTGATGAAATGTATTGTGGTGCCGGCGCCGCCTTTTCAGCAACAACCCAGGTGGAATGCCGCAGATATGCAGCTCACCAGTCTGCTTGATTTTAATGAGACAATGTTAAAAAAGCTCACCGGCTGAACGGAACCGTTTGCTGCCCGGTTACAATTGATCTCCTCCTGCCACCCCTGACTAAGATCAGCCCTGTACAGGATCATTCTTTGTATAAAACCGGCTATTTTTAGGCGTACCCGGCGTCCTGCTATGTACAAAGGAATTGCCTGCACAGGTTTCCTGTAATTTGCTTCCGCCGGATATGGAAATATTCGTATTTTTACCTGCAATTTTTTCGTAGAAAAACCTTATTTAGCTTATTTTTAGCTGAAAACGACACACCAAATCCTGGCTATGAAAGTTGCTTCAAAACACCCAAGTCCACTACCTTGTTATTACCAGAGGTTTAGAAAGACAATTCTTTCCTTTATGAAGCAACTGATCTGTTTAACGTTGATCTTTGGGGTGAAAGCCAGTGTGCTGGGTCAGCCGGTTTGCGGTTTTGACCAGAACCATCTGCAATTTCAGCAAACTTTTCCCGACGCCGCAAGGCTGATAAAAGAAAATGAAAAAAAGATCCGGCATTTTTCAAAATCCGGAATGGACCGGCAGATCTTTAATATACCGGTGGTAGTTCATATATTACATACGGGCGATACCATCGGCTCTCCGTACAATCCCCCGGATGAAAAAATATACGAGGCTATCAATTATCTCAACGAGATCTATTCCGGGCAGCATCATTCATTGACCCCCGCAGGAGCTGATGCAGCCGGGGATATCGGCATTCGGTTTGAGTTCGCCAAACGTGATCCGGAATGTAATCCCACAACCGGTATAAGAAGAGTGAACATGTCTGCGAATGCAGCATACCTTGAAAACGGGGCATTGAATGCCGATGTTGGATACGACACCCAACTGAAAACACCGATCGCCTGGGACATAAGCAGGTACTACAACATATATGTCGTTAACAAAATAAACGGCAACAGTGGCAGTGCCGGCCAATACGTAGCAGGCTTTGCCTATTTTCCTGTCAACCATATCATAGACGGAACCGTGATCCTCGCCTCCGAAATGAAAAGAGGGTCCAAAACCCTGATCCACGAGATCGGCCATGCGTTCAACCTTTATCATCCCTTCGAGGGCTCCGGTCACAGGGACCAATGCCCTTCCGGCGAAGGTGATTTTGTAAATGATACCGATCCCATTTCGATGAATGCGGACGATGACGGCTTCATTGATTTTACCTGCAGAACGGATATCAACACCTGCACCAACCATCCTTACTCCATACGTACGGAGCACAATATCATGAATTATACCGGGTGTTATACGTTGTTTACCCCGGGGCAAAAAGAGCGGATGCTCGCCAGCCTGGCGCAGGAGCCCAGGGCTTCCCTGGTCAGCTCGGATGCGCTGCTTTCCACGTTTGAAGGCAACGGTGCTTCCTGTGATCCTAAGATCAACTTTGAAGAAGAGGAAGTAATGGTGCTGTTGCCGCCCGTTCAAAAAACCGGGTGCAGGGAGTATAAGGATTTCACCTTTTATTTTACGATCAGCAACACACCTTCAAAAAACGCCACGGTTACCCTGTCACAGGATGTTTCATCCGAAGGAACTGAAAAAATAGATTTTGATTTTGTGGGAAGCAAACAGGTGGTCTTTCCGGCAGGCAGCCGGCAAAAAAAGCCTTTTACCATTCGTGTGTACAATACGGGACAAAGGGATGTTCCCGGGAAGCTTGCCTTAAATTTTACAGTGAATGGCGGGCAGGGCAATACAGTGAAGGGAACGGCTGTTCCGGTGATGAATATCCGGCTCAGACCCAATGACACGCGACCGGTCATTCATCAGTCAACTACCTATCCTACCATCGGCAGGGCTACCCGGGTAATAGAGGATGCGTTTTTGTTTGACGCGACGCTGCGGTATCAGAAATCACTTATCCAGTATAACAGGGACGAAATGCTGCATGCCGGTCTGCGCCCGGGCGCCATCACGGGTATGCAGCTCTTTCTTGTAAAAAACAGTACCCGTTCTTTCCGGAACCTGCGCATCAAAGCCGCTCATACCGCATCGCCTGCATTGGTGACAGACGGTGATATTACCCCGGCCGAAGCCCGGCAGGAAGTGTTTTTCGCTTCTTCCTATTCCACCGGGGATGGCGCCAACATTTTTACATTTGACCAGCCTTTTGTCTGGAATGGCAGGGATAACATCCGTATTGAGATATGTTTTGACAACCAGAGCACAAGCGGGACCGGAGGGAGCGATCATATAGAAGCTTTCGCAGATGCCGGCTTTGAGGTGAGTAATTTTCTTACATCCCTCCATACCTGCAATGCTTCCTTCACAAACTTTTCCAATTATGGCGAAGGCATTAAACCCGTCATAGTATTTTCACAGATCGCAACAGGCAACCCAGTCGCTGACTCAAAAGCCGTTAGTCAGCAAAGCTACCTGGGGCCCTATGGTCATATATACTTTTACGATGACGCCACTCCCAAAAGGATCATTGCATCCATCAAAAACCTGACGGACTGGAATTATGGGTGCACCAGGGTTGAGATTGACCGGGTGGGTGTTCGTGCATTCCCCTTCTGGAATATCAACCCGGGGCAATTCATTACGGAAAAAACTTTTCTGGTGACCCCCCAGTTCAGCACCCCCGATGCGAACTACGAGGTCAGCCTGTATTATACCGCGGCGGAAAAGGAAGGATACGAGGAGGCAACCGATAGCAGGTGGAGTCATATTCAACTGTTCAAAACGAATGGAATACCCGTAGGCACCATTAACCCGCTGAACCGGCAACAGAATAATGTAGCGCTGACCGGGGATGTACAGCATAGCGATTTTGGCGGGGATTATGTATTAACGGGAACATTTACCGGGATGAGCGAACGCTCCGGTTTTTCTGCCGGGATGATCGATAGCGCACTGCCACTGGATTGGTTGCAGTTCAACGCTGTGGTAAAAGACACCTATGTCTTACTGGAGTGGACGACGGGGAACGAGATCAATACCAGTTATTTTGACATAGAAGGCAGCAGGGATGGCATTACATTCAGCGTTCTCGGGCAACTCGCCGCCAACAACCGGAGTACCAACTCATATCAATACCGTCATGACGATCCTGGTTCCGGTACCTGGTTTTACCGGCTGAAACAGGTGGACGATGACCGGAAATATACATACAGCCAGGTTATCAGGGTTCGGCTGCCCGGCGGAGGTGAGGAACTGCCGCCTGTCATCTATCCTGTACCGGCAGGTAACAGCATTACGATCGATTTCGGCAAAACGATCAGCAACGCCAGCATCCGCATACTCACCACCGACCTGAAGCCGGTGCAAATAGAAAGGATAGCGGGTGCCGTGCAGAGAAAGAACATACCGGTTGGGCAGCTTCCGGCCGGCACTTACCTGGTGCAGGTAGTGTCACCCGGGGATCACTACGTGCTCAGATTTATAAAATATTAAATATCAAACCGGTTCCGCGTACCGGGGAATATAAAACCCGGTAGTAATTTTGCCGTTTTTTTGCTAATTTGGCAGAAAAAATTTATTTATATAGGTATATAATTATTACCTTTGCGCCCAAATTAGCAGAATAAAATTTGGATGTTTAAAAAAAATTGAGATGTCAATAGTATCTGAAAAAAAATCAACAATCTTTTCTGAATTCGGTGGTAATGAGAAAAATACCGGATCTATCGAAGCACAGATCGCTTTGTTAACAGAGCGTATTAAACACATTTCAGCACACCTGAAAAATAATAAAAAAGATTTTTCTTCCAACAGGGGCCTGTTGCAGCTGGTAGGAGAAAGAAAAAGCCTGCTCACCTACCTGAGTAAACACAACCTGGAAGGATATCGTGCGCTCATCGAAAAGCTCGGACTCAGAAAATAGCCTGATCGTTATAAACTTTGATTATTCCCAACACAGCCGTTGGGAATAATGATTTTCAGGCTGTTGTTATAATAATATTTTTTTACAGTAAGTTGTTAAGGTACCTCTCCTCCCTTCTCCTTTACCTTGGGCTTATTTTTTAATCAACATTGTATGCTTTCTCAACCTTTGCAAGTATCATTCGATCTCGGTGATAACCGGATCGTAACAATAGAAACAGGAAAAATTGCCCGCCAGGCAGACGGTTCGGTAACTGTACGCCAGGGCAACTGTATCATTATGGCAACCGTGGTTGCCAATAAGGAACCCAAACCCGGACAGGAATTCTTCCCGCTCAGCGTGGATTATATGGAAAAGTTTTCTTCCGCAGGCCGTATCCCGGGCTCATTTTTTAAACGGGAAGGAAGACTGAGCGATTATGAAGTATTGATCAGCCGCCTGGTAGACCGGGCGCTCCGTCCTCTGTTTCCTGAAGACTATTTTTGTGAAGTTCAGGTAATTATATCGCTTATTTCAAGTGATGCTGAAGTAATGCCTGATGCGCTGGCCTGCCTGGCAGCCTCCGCTGCCCTGGCCGTTTCCGATGTTCCCATCAAGGAGGTCATCTCCGAGGTAAGGGTGGCCCGTGTGGAAGGCAGACTGGTGGTGAATCCCTCCCGCACCGAACTGGCAAACGCTGATATGGACTTTATCATCGGCGCTACAGAGAAGAACCTGATGATGGTGGAAGGGGAATCCAAAGAATGTAGCGAAGAAGACCTGGTGCAGGCGCTGGGTATTGCACACGAAGCGATCAAAGTGCAGATAAAGGCACAACAGGAACTGCGGGATAAAAAAGGTATTATTCAAAAAAGAGATTATCCCAAGCCGGAGACCAACGAAGATATCCTTCAGAAAGTGATCGCCTTTGCCAAAGAAAAGATTTATGAAATATCCAGATCTGGCACTGCCAAGCATGAAAGATCGGATGCTTATGCAAAACTGAAAGAAGAGCTGGTAGCTTCTTTAGGAGAAGAACCTGCAGAAGAGGATGTAAAATTAACCAAAAAATACTTTGAAGACCTGCAATGGGAAGTGGTGCGTAATATGATCCTGGATGACCGTACCCGCCTGGACGGACGTCAGCTGGATGAGGTTCGTCCGCTGGCGATGGAAACCGACATTCTGCCCACCCCCCACGGTTCCGCGCTCTTTACCAGGGGTGAAACACAATCCCTGACTACTGTAACCCTGGGTACACCCCTTGATGAATTGCTGGTGGAAAGCGCCGCAAAATCCGATTATACCAAGTTTATTTTACACTATAACTTCCCCCCTTTCTCCACCGGAGAGATCAAATTTTTGAGAGCCCCCGGCCGCCGGGAAGTAGGACACGGAAACCTGGCGCTGCGTTCGCTGAGGCAAATGATGCCGGGCAACGATTATGCCTATACGGTAAGGATCGTAAGTGATATCCTGGAGTCCAACGGATCGTCCTCCATGGCAACGGTTTGTGCCGGTTCCCTGGCTTTAATGGATGCCGGTGTACCCATCCCCAAACATGTGGGCGGTGTGGCTATGGGACTGATCACAAGGTCCTCAGACAACAAATATGCGATCCTGACGGATATCCTGGGAGATGAAGATCACCTAGGCGACATGGACTTTAAAGTAACCGGTACCCGCGAAGGGATCTGCGGCGTGCAGATGGACATCAAAATAGACGGGCTGAGCATGGAGACCATGCGGGAAGCCCTGGAGCAGGCCCGTAAAGCCAGACTGCACATCCTGGATGGCATGTATGCGTGCGTGGAAGCGGCAAGAGAAGAAGTGAAGCCGCATGCGCCGAGAATGGAGAAGCTGTTCATTGACAAAGAATTTATCGGCGCCGTGATCGGACCGCAAGGCAAAGTGATACAGGAGATCCAGCGTTCTACAGGAACGACCATCAATATCGAAGAAATTGGTAATGTGGGTGAAGTAAGCGTCTTCTCTCCTGCCAAAGAAGGATTGGACAAAGCGGTGGCATGGATCAAAGGCATCGTAGCCGTTCCTTCTGTAGGTGAGGTGTATGAAGCCGTTGTGAAAGGTATCAAGGAGTTTGGCGCCTTCGTAGAGTTCATGCCCGGAAAACAAGGCTTGCTGCATATCAGCGAGATCAGTTGGAAGCGCCTGGAAACCATGGAAGGCGTATTGAAAGAAGGGGATTCCGTAAAGGTAAAGCTGATAGGCGTAGACCAGAAAACCGGCAAATTCAAGCTCAGCCGCAAAGCGCTGATCCCCAAGCCGGATTTTGGCAACAAACCCAAGCCGCAGCAATAGCAGATACCCAGTCTCATACACACAAATATTCACAGCTACCTGGCCCTGCTCAGGTAGCTTTTTTAATTCAGAAAAGCGATGAACGAAATTTTTACCGAGGTGCTCGTTAAAGGTACAGCAGATGAACTGGAAATCGTTTTGGCACAGGTTTCACAAGCAATGGACATTGAAGGTGTGGAGGAAACAGATGGTCAGCTGAAATTTTATTTTAAGCAAAATGCTTTCAACGAAAATGAATTTAAATATTTAATAGAGAAAAATAATACAGAATACTATGTATCAACTATATATAATAAAAATTGGAACGAAATATGGGAATCGGATTTCAGGCCGGTAACGGTGGGTAGCTTTGCTGCTATCCGGGCAGACTTTCACCCGGCAGATACCACGGTAACCCACGAGATCATCATCACACCCAAGATGAGTTTCGGCACCGGGCATCATGCCACCACCCATATGATGATCCAAATGATGGCAGCGTTTGACCCGTGTGGTAAAACCGTAATAGACTTTGGCACCGGCACGGGCGTACTGGCTATCCTGGCAGCTAAAATGAAGGCCTCCGGTGTATTTGCCATTGATCATGACCCCTGGAGCATAGCCAATGCGGCGGAGAATTTTGAGATGAACAACACTCCCGGTATTGTACTGCAGGAGTTGGATCATTTTCCCGCCGGCATAACCCCGGTAGACCTGGTGCTGGCCAACATCAACCGCAACGTGATCACCGATAACCTGGGGCCTGTCACACAGGGGCTGAAACCGGGCGGTCTGTTCATCATCAGCGGCATATTAACCTCAGATGTACCTGAAATACAGGATCTTATTCAAAAATCCGGTTTCCGGAAGGTAAAAGAGCTGTCTGAAAATAATTGGGTCAGTCTGGCGTTTGTAAAAAATTAATAAAAGGCTCACACGGCAAAGCTGCAATTGAAGAATTATTTTATATTTGTAAGGACTTCAACCTGTATTGAACATTTATGAATGAATCTATTTTAATTATACTGGCTTACCTGATCGGCTCTATCCCTACCGCTGTTTGGGTGAGCAGGCACTTCTTTAAAATAGACATTCGCGACTACGGCAGTGGCAATGCCGGCGCTACCAACACGTACAGGGTATTAGGCTCTAAGTGGGGAACGTTGGTGATGCTGCTGGACATGCTGAAAGGTTTTGTAGCGGTAAAGCTCGCGTACCTGTTGCCTTTTTACGTGGGCGATGAATTTGCCAGGACCAATTTCCAGATCGGGCTCGGATTGTGTGCGGTATTGGGACATATCTTTCCTATCTGGGCACAGTTCAGGGGCGGAAAAGGAGTGGCTACCCTGTTTGGCCTGGTGTTGGCTATTTCGCCTATCAGTGCCGTTTGCTGCGTAGCCATATTCATGCTGGTATTATACCTTACCCGTTTTGTTTCGCTGAGCTCCATCCTGGCAAGCGTTGCATTTCCGGTCTTCATTCTTATCATCTTCAATGTGGATAACCATGCCTACCGGGTATTTGCCGTAGCGGTGGCGCTGCTGGTTATGCTCACTCACCAAAAGAACATATCCCGTTTGTTAAAAGGCAGTGAAAGTAAGGCCCCGATATTTAAATACCGGGACAGAAGAAAAGGCAGAAGGCGAAATAGCGCCTGATATTAGTATCTTTACTGTGGGTTTTATTACCCGGAATGAAAACAATTACAAAGAGATCCAGATGAAAAAATACCTTTTATTTTTCTCCGCAGTATTATTTGTGGTGGGATGCAGCACCAATGCCATTACCGGAAGAAAGCAATTGAAGTTGTTGCCCGAAGCGGATTTGCAGAACATGGCAAAAACAGAGTACCAGAGCTTTCTTACGCAAAATAAGATCGTAAACGTCTCGGTGAGTAAAGACGCCGAAATGGTTACCCGTGTAGGAAAGAGAATTGCAGCGGCTATAACGGAGTATTATACCGAGCAGGGAAAAGGCGATATCCTCCAGGGATACCAATGGGAGTTCAACCTTGTCAATTCAAACGAGGTAAATGCCTGGTGCATGCCGGGGGGTAAAGTTGTGGTATATACCGGCATTTTACCGGTTACCCAAAACGAAGCCGGTCTGGCTGTGGTAATGGGGCACGAGATAGCCCATGCCATCGCGCAGCATGGTAATGAGCGCATGAGTCAGCAGATGCTGGCGCAGGGAATAGGTACCGTAGGATCGGTGCTGACTTCCGGGAACAGCGCCGTAAGTAACATTTTCAATACCGTTTATGCACCCGGCGCCCAAATAGGCGTATTGCTTCCCAACTCACGCAAACAGGAACTGGAAGCCGATCATTTCGGGTTGATCTTCGCTGCCATGGCAGGATATAATCCCAACGAAGCAGCGCCTTTCTGGGAAAGGATGTCTAAAGTAGGTGGGGGACAAAAACCACCTGAATTTATGAGTACACATCCTTCGGACGAGACCCGCATCAGAAAAGTGCAGGAGTATGCCAAAGAAGCGATGAAGTACTACAGACCCATGAAATAGTAAAGTCATATTAAACATACAAGTCTGCAATTCAGCCGCAGCCGAATATTTTTATTGCGGTTGGATAGTATTATTTAACTCAAAATTTGCTTTTAAGGGAGGGTTTCCTTACCTTTGACTCTCTTTTTGACGCTAAAAAATCGTGTTGAAGCATGATGCAGACAATGTTTGAGAAACTTCAACTTACTGAAGAAAAGAATTTACTGATCCAGGGCTTGCCTTCTTCCATTGAAAAACAATTTTCAAAAATTTCATTTGCCAAAAACGTTACCCCGCTTTTGAAGCTGCGGCGTATTGACTTTGCGCTGGTGTTTGCTATCAACGAGCGCCAGTTGGATGGCATTTTGAAAGAGGTATTACCTGCATTGGGCGATGAAGGTAAGTTGTGGATAGCCTACCCGAAATCTACCTCTAAAATTGTAAGCGATCTCAACCGGGATTGCAGTTGGAAAACGCTGAACCAATGCGGTTTTGAAAGCCAGGACCAGGTTACCCTGGACCATGTTTGGACCGCTCTTAAATTCAGGAAGCCGGAATGTTGTGAAAAGCAGGGGGTAACGCGGTTTGTAAAAAAAGAAGCCGCGGTGGAAGGTATCGATAATAAAAACAGGACCGCTACGCCACCCGCAGACTTCCAGGCATTGTTGAACAGGAATAAAAAAGCCAGGCTTTTCTTCGAAAAGCTTTCTTTCACCAATAAGAAAGAGTATCTTAAGTGGACTTCCGCCAATGCTGAAGAAAGAACCGGTCGTCTTAAGCTGGCTGTAGAGAAGCTGGCTGCCGGCAAAAGAAATCCCAGGGACTAGAAGCTTTTTCCCTTCAAAAAACAGGTTATGGCTGAAATTGTGATCGTTTCTGCAGTGCGTACCCCTATCGGTAGCTTCGGCGGAAGCCTGAAGTCGTTTACCGCTACCCAACTGGGTGCGTTTGCCATAAAAGGAGCCCTCGAAAAAGCAGGTGTGCAGCCTGTGCTCGTCCAGGACGTTTTGATGGGCTGCGTTATCCAGGCCAACCTGGGACAGGCGCCTGCCCGGCAGGCGGCAAAATTTGCAGGGCTGCCGGATAATGTGAATTGTTCCACCATCAATAAGGTATGTGCCAGTGGTATGAAGTCCATCTCTCTTGCAGCCCAAAGCATACTTTTAGGAGATGCCGGAGTGGTGGTAGCCGGGGGAATGGAAAGCATGAGCAATATCCCGTTCTACGTACCTTCTTTGCGGTGGGGCGCCAAATACGGCAATACCGAACTGGTGGACGGACTGGCAAAAGACGGGCTGACAGATGTGTATGACGGTAAAGCCATGGGATTTGCAGCCGAACTTTGCGCAAGGGAATGTGGTGTGAGTCGCGAAGAGCAGGATGCATTTGCGATAGAAAGCTATAAACGCTCACAGGCGGCCTGGGCAAACGGTGTCATGGCCAATGAAGTGATACCGGTGGAAATTCTGCAGCGCAAAGGCGACCCGCTGATATTCGATAAAGACGAAGAGCCTTTTAATGTAAAGTTTGATAAGATCCCTTCCCTCAATCCTTCTTTCGAAAAAAATGGTACGGTAACAGCCGCCAATGCTTCTACCCTGAATGACGGAGCGGCGGCGTTGGTATTGATGAATAGCGATAAGGCGAAGGAACTGGGCCTGCAACCCATAGCCCGTGTCCTGTCGTACGCAGATGCGGAGCAGGCGCCGGAGTGGTTTACCACTACCCCGTCGCTGGCAGTTCCAAGAGCCGTCGCAAAAGCCGGACTACAGATGAGTGATATCAGCTTCTGGGAACTCAATGAAGCCTTCAGCGTGGTGGGTATAGAAAACAGCCGCCGGATGAAGCTGGACCCTGCTACCGTAAATGTGCATGGTGGAGCGGTTTCCCTGGGACATCCGCTGGGCGCCAGTGGTGCACGCATCATCGTTACCCTGATCAATGTACTCAAAACCCATAATGCCCGCTACGGCGCTGCCGGTATATGTAACGGCGGTGGTGGCGCCAGCGCTATGGTGATAGAAAACCTAACAGGTCTGAATTAAACCTAACGGGTTTTTCTTGCCCGCCGGAGCAAAGCGCAGGTGGGAAAACCTGTTAGGTGTATCCCTAAAAAACTTCCGCTATCATACAACGCACACTGCCCCCCCCGTTGGTTTCTATCGTAGGGATGGGTGAATGAACGATCCTGTTGAAGGAACCGAGCTTTTCCACCTGTGAGCCGGACAATGATCCAAATGCCTGCGTTGACATCACCAGCAATTTTTCACCTTCCGTATTTTCCACCTGCAGCATGTTGCCGGCAAACCGTTCCACCTGTTCCAGGCTGATCGGCACCACTTCTTTACCCGTCCGTTCTATACAACCGGTTATCCTGTCTCTTTCATCTTCCGGTATACTTTCCAGGCATATTACCACATAACGGTCAGCCACACACATCATCACATTGGTATGATAAATGGGTTGGCTGCCTGCATCGTATGCGCTAAACAGTACCGGTGTATAATCCATCCTGTTGCAAAAATCCTGCAGCACCCTTTCGCTGGTACGGGGAGACCGGCAGGCATAAGCCAGCTTATAGTCGCGATCCAGCACCATGCTCCCCGTGCCTTCCAGGAAACATTCCTGCGTTTCGTACGGCGTGAGATCAATGACGGTAGTAATGCCCAGCCTGTCTTTTAGTCTTTCTATCAGTTCCGGCTTCCGTTCCTGCCGGCGGTTGGGGGCAAACATCGGGTAGAGACAGATGGTATGTTCGGGATGAAAAGATATCCAGTTGTTCGGAAAGATGGCGTCCGGGGTATGCGGTTCCGGGGTATCGGTTTCCACGACCACCACTATGCCGGCCTTTTTTAAAGCAGTTACCAGGTTATCAAATTCCTCCAGGGCGCTTTCCTGTATATCCTCCCCGCCTTCCCGGGTCTGGAAAGCGTTATTAACCGCTGTCTGGCTGTTGAATTCAAACCGGCAGGGGCGGATCATCAATACCGTTGACGTGTTTTGCAAGTGACCTGATTTTAGTGTATGAATTTACTGATCATTCCCGGGAAAATGCAAATTGTGAAGGGCAAACTCATTATCTTCGTCGCATGCCGATAATAGCCCCTTCTTTATTAGCGAGTAATTTTTTGCAGCTGCAGCAGGAGTGTGATATGCTGAATGCCAGTGAAGCCGACTGGTATCACCTGGATGTGATGGACGGCCGTTTTGTTCCCAATATCAGCTTCGGGCTACCGGTTGTTGCAAAAATAAAGGAGGCCACGCAGAAGCCCCTGGATGTACATCTCATGATAGAGGAACCGGGCAAATATGCAGCCGATTTCAAGCTCGCCGGCGCCGATCATCTTACGGTTCACCTGGAAGCCTGCCCGCATCTTCACCGCAACATACAGCAAATAAAAAACCTGGGTATGAAAGCCGGGGTAGCCATCAATCCCCATACGCCGGTACAAATGCTACAGGACGTGCTGGCGGAACTGGACATCGTTCTTATCATGAGCGTAAACCCAGGGTTTGGCGGTCAGCAATTCATCCCCCAATCACTGGTAAAGATCGGTATGCTGCGTCAGCGTATTGACCAGTTGGGACTGCCGACACTGATAGAAGTGGATGGCGGTATCACCGAAGCAAATGCGTCTGCGGTGGTAGAAGCGGGCGCCCACGCCCTCGTAGCAGGCACTACCGTGTTTGCTGCAGCGGATCCCGCCGCTGTCATACACAACTTAAAGCATCTGTAACCTATTGCTTTTCAAAGCCACTTAGCTTTTGATAAAAGTTTTCGATTAGCATTCGGTAATCCACGACGGAATTTCGATAAGCGTTATAATAATCGCAACACAGCCCCCGTTTAATGTATGATAATCCAAAATTTTATCGAATTTTAATTTCTACCCCCGTGAAAAAAATCTCATTAATCGAACCCCAAACAATGGAGAAGGTCATTTCCATCTGCCAGCAGTACTCCGCATTGGATGAGGAGAGCCAGAAAGCCTTAGAAAGTGTTATCACATTGAAGGAATTCAAAAAGAACGAACACGTCTTTGAGCAGGATGAGTTTTGCGGTGATATTTTTGTAATTGTGAAAGGCTCTTACAGGCTTTTTCACAAAACAACGCAAAAAGAACATACCACCTGGCTGGGTTATGATGATCATATCATCTCATCCCTGCACAGCATTTTGTTCAACACGCCCGCAAAAGAAACCATGCACATCCTGGAAGAATCTGTTATAGGGGTAATCCCTTATAATGCACTGCTGGATCTGAGCCGTCAGTACGCTGATATCGACAAATTGCATCGTACGATCATGAGCACATTCATTATGGAAATGCAGGAAAATCTTTTTGCCACCCGCTTCATGGAAGCTGCCGACAGGTATCACTACTTTACGCAAAAGCAACCGGAAGCGTTGCAGCGCATCCCGCTGACTTACCTGGCTTCTTTCTTAGGCATCACCAAAGAAAGCCTCAGCCGTATCCGTTCCGGCTTCAGGAACAGGGATAATAATTTTGGCCTGAACAACTCGTACTTACGCACAGCCTCATAGTAATAAAATAATGGAATTTGTAAAAATGCCGGCAGCTGCCGGCATTTTTGCTTCCGGGGTATGGAGCCGTTTATGATACGGTAGTCCCTGACGCGAAAGAGCGCACCATCATACACCTCATTTCAATTCTTCCTTCTATTGCCATTTCGACGTGTCGTCCTGAACGTTCGGGGGAGGATACGGAGAAATCCATCGAAGGAGCGGAGTAACTCTCCTACGAAAGGGTCCTCTGTAGTTAGTAGATTCCGATCCCGCCCTGCGGGCAGGATCGGAATGACAAGAGAGAAAGACGGAATCAAAATGACAGGGGAAAGAGGACGAAGCCGGCAGCGTGGCTGCACAACGGTTTACAGTGGTCGGGGCTTCCTTCAAACAATAATACATATAACAATCCCACAAAATAGTTTGGCAAAAGGATAATTTGTTATCCGGCGAAATAACCTGTACGATAAGTAGTATATTTGAGACTTAAAGAGCACTATTTGCAGCAACATGTTTTCAATATTATAGAATACACCAGGCGGAATGTTTTTCTGACGGGCAAGGCGGGTACCGGTAAAACCACTTTCCTGAATGATTTCACACGAAAAACAACAAAGAAGTATATCATCGTTGCCCCCACGGGTATCGCAGCCATCAATGCCGGCGGCGTTACCATTCATTCCATGTTCGGATTGCCGTTAACAACTTTTGTCCCGACATATGAAGCGGTGGACCTGAACGAGTGCATCAACATACCGCATCTTCTGCCCCATTTTAAATACAGGAAAGACAAGCTCAAGCTGCTGCGAAACCTTGAGATCCTTATCATAGATGAGGTATCCATGCTTCGTGCCGACCTGCTGGATATGGTTGACCTGGCATTAAAATCCGCCCGGCGCTCTTCTCTCCCTTTCGGTGGTGTACAGCTCCTGATGGTAGGAGACCTGTATCAATTGCCGCCGGTGGTAAAGCCCGCTGCAGAACGTATATTGACCGGCTACTATGCCTCTCCCTACTTCTTTGAATCGAAGGCATTGAACAGCACTGATTTTATAACCGTTGAGCTGAAAACAGTGTACCGGCAAACAGATGAGCGGTTCATCTCGCTGCTGAATGCCATCCGTAACGGCGATAAGAACAATATTGATTTTGAGCTGCTGCATAGCCGGTATCAGCCTGATTTTGAACCGCAGGATGATTATATATACCTGGTGACCCATAATCACCTGGCAGATACCATCAACTCCCGGAAGCTGGCTGCCTTACCGGGCAAAGGCTCCACCATGAAAGCCATCGTATCCGGGGATTTTAAGGAACATCTTTTCCCTAACGATCCTGCGCTTTTGCTGAAGCCGGATGCCCAGGTGATGTTTATCCGTAACGACACGTCTGAGGAAAAACGATATTATAACGGGATGCTGGCAAAAGTGCTCCGGCTCTCCGAGACGACCGTTACCGTACGCATCACGGAATCACAGCAAGAGCTTACCGTGGAAAGAGAGGTATGGGAAAACAAGAAATACTTCCTGGATGAAAACCGGGAAATAAAAATGGAAGTGGCGGGCAGCTATGAACAGTTCCCTTTTCGGTTAGCCTGGGCTGTTACCATACATAAAAGCCAGGGGCTGACTTTTGATCGTGTGATCGTTGACGCGGGGCAATCTTTTACCAGCGGACAGGTATACGTGGCATTAAGCCGTTGCCGCACACTTGAGGGCATTGTACTGAAATCCTCTATCTGGGCCGGCAATATATTAAGGGACAACCGGATCAATGATTTTCACCAAAGAACCGATGCCGCTTTACTTCTGGAAGATATATATGAAACGGAAAAAAATGATTTCGCTGTAGCAAAGCTGCTGCAGCAGATCAGTATTTCCGTGTTGGCTTCGGAAATGGAGACCTGGCTGGCCGAAGGAAATAAAAGCAGCGTCATCAGCAATGAAGAGGTGCTGAAAGCAGCCGATCCCATGCGTGCTTCTTTAGCCGGTCTTGAGCAGACCTATGCCAAATTTGAAAAATTTGTACAACAGGCGAATGACTGGACTTTGATAGAAGCCAAAAGCGCCGGGGCGGTGCATTACTTTTTCGACCAGGTCAATACACAATTATATATCCCTTTGTCTGGGTTTTACAGTACTACCAAAGGGGTAAAAGGGCTAAAGGGATACAATAATGTGACCCGGGGTTTCCTGGATGAAATAAAAGCATACCTGGAAAATATCCAGGCAGCCTGCCTGCTTGAAAAGAAGCTGTTTTCCGGTAAAAAAGAGATAATCCTGCCGAAGGAAGTTCCCGCAAAACCCTCGCACCTTGTGAGCTTTGATATGCTGGAACAGGGTAAAACACCGGAAGAGATCGCTACGGAACGGAGACTGACGGTCGGTACGGTTTACGGACATTTTGCCAAAGTGGCGTCAGCCGGCGCACTCGATATCAAAAAGCTGTTTTCCGCAGAAAAGATCAACCGCTTTCGCGACAGGGCAGCCACCGCCCAATGGACCTCACTCGGTGAAGCAAAATCTGCCCTGCCGGAATTTGAGTTTTACGAATTGAGGGTGTTGATGAGTTACTATCCGACAGTGGGAAGTGGGTCTAAAGTGGTAAGTAATAAGTAATAAGTGGATAGTTGTGAGGTGTGCAGGTCACAAGATACAGGCACAGGTTGTGCTTGCGGCATGTATTGAGAACGATTAAAGGAATTAGGAAAATTAAATAAAAGCCTTAATGTGCCTTAACCTCTTAATGGTTACAAATCATAAATCAGCAATAACATCGCGCTTGTTCCCCTTGTGGCAAATCAATCTCATAAACAATTGATAAACAGAAAACTGAATATATATTATGGTTGTAACCGGCCGGCTGCCCGGAACAAAAACTTTTCAACACAATAACAAATGCACACACCGGGTATGTTCCGGGCAACATTACCTTTATGTAATAATTGAACCTTCGGCATCTATTAACCTGTACACTCAAAGCTCATTTATGAAAAGAATAGTGAAATATTCCGTGTTATTGATCATATCGTGCTTAATATTTACCCATACCAAAAGTCAGTATCGTATGAATTACGACAGTGCCTGGAAAAAAATTGATGATCTTCTTGATAAACAGGGACTTCCAAAATCTGCCCTGGCAGAAGTGGATAAGGTATATGCCGCTGCCAAAAAAGACAACAACCAGGGGCAACTGATCAAGGCGTTGATTTACCAGTCGCAATTATCGCAGGCTGCATCAGAGAATGAATTCCTTGCCATACAAAAAATAGAAGCGGAAATAGCAGCCGCCCAATCACCTGCCAGACAGATACTGCAGTCACTCGCTGCAGACCTGTACTGGCAGTATTTTCAGCAAAACCGATGGAACCTGTATGACCGTACCAACACCACGGGTTTTGACAAGGAAGACATTGCTACCTGGACCATTGATGATCTTCATAAAAAGATCGGTGAACTCTACCGTAGTTCGATTGAAAACAAAACGGTGCTGCAGCAGACTTCACTGCAGGGTTACGATCCCGTTATTATAAAGGGGAATATGCGTGCACTGCGCCCTACCCTGTTTGACCTGCTGGCACACAAAGCCCTGGATTATTTCCAGAACGATGAAAGAGACATTTCCAAACCCGCCTATGCTTTCACCATTCACGATAGCGCCGCCTTTGCCCCGGCAGCTACATTTGCTACTCATCAATTTGTTGCTAAAGACAGCACATCCCTGCAATACCAGGCTTTGCTGATCTTCCGGGAGCTGATCGCCTTCCACCTTCCTGACAAAACACCGGAGGCGCTGGTGGATGTTGACCTGAAAAGACTTTCGTTTGTGCACAACAAATCCATACAACCCGAAAAGAACGATTTATATGTCAAAAGCTTACAACATATTATCAGCCGTCACCAAAAATATCCGGCCATAGCCCAGGCACATTACCTGCTGGCCAGCTATTACTATTCGCTGAAACCACCGGCGGAATACGAAGGGGATGAAATAACGGGTGATGACGAAAGCAACAATGCAAATGCCAATAACCTGAAAGAAGCGATAGACATTTGTAATACGGTAACCGAAACCTGGCCCGGCTCCGAGGGAGCCGCCAATTGCATCAATCTCCGCAATAATATATTACGAAAAAGTCTCGGTTTGGAAACCGAGAAAGTCAATATTCCCGGCGAAGTCTTTAGAACGCTGGTGAAATACCGCAACGTGAACAATATCTATTTCCGGGTAGCCAAAATAACGAAGGAACAAAAAGCCGGACTGCAAAACAACTACAATGAAGGCTATTGGAAAAAACTCACGGCTTTTCCAGTCATGCGGGGCTGGGAACAAGCACTGCCGGTTGCAGACGATTACCGGGAACATTCCGCAGAAGTAAAGGTAGGTGCACTACCCGCCGGAGAATACGTGCTGATTGCCAGCATGAACCAAAACTTCAGCCCGGTAGCCAATATGCTGGCAGCGCAGTTTTTTTATGTATCCAATATCAGTTATGTTAACAGCGGCAATCATTATTTTGCATTACACCGGCAAACCGGTAAACCCCTGTATGATGCAGCCGTCCAGGTATGGAACACCAGATATGATTACAACGACCGGAAGAACGCGCTTACAAAAGCGGAGTCGATCCGCGCAGATCGGAATGGCTTTTTTACGGTGAAACCCGACAAGGAGTCGCGCAATATACGGCTGGAGATATCCTGGAGTGGCGATCGGTTGTTCATGGACGATTACCAATACCTGTATACACGATATAACGATCTCGATGAAAAGCTGACAAAAGAGGAATACGAAAAAAGCAAAAGCAGGTTATTCTTCTTCACCGACAGGAGCATCTACCGCCCCGGGCAAACCGTACATTTTAAAGGTATACTGGTAACCCAAAGTTTTGATACCCGGAAGCCCGTGATCGCAGCCGGGCGGCCGGTTACCATCCGGCTATACGATGCCAACTACCAGGCGATCGATTCCGTCGTGCTTACTACCAACGAATACGGTTCGGTATCCGGCAATTTTTCACTGCCGCAGTATGTGCTGACGGGCAATTTCACACTGAATGCAGAAGACATCAGTGGTGGCACGTCTTTTTCGGTAGAAGAATACAAACGTCCGAAATTTTACACAGAGATCGAAGCACCCAGAGAAAGTTTTCGTGTAAACGACACAGTTAGTGTAACGGGATTTGCCAAAGCCTATGCCGGCAACCTGGTAGACGGTGCAAAAGTCAGCTTCAGGGTGTACCGGCAGGTCCGTTTTCCCCAACCCTGGTGGTTCTACCGGATAGCGCTGCCACGTACCAGTCGTATGGAGATCACATATGGAGAAACCACCACCGATGCCGGAGGAAAATTCACCATTCGCTTTGCCGCCATTCCGGATCATAGCATATCTACCGAACTCGATCCCATATTCCATTATACCGTGGAGGCTGATGTGACCGACATCAATGGGGAAACCCGCAGTGCTTCCACCTCCGTGCCCATCGGATATAAATCACTGGTATTAGGCATACAGGCGCCCGCAGAGCCACAGTCTACTGAAGACTTTAAAAGCTTTAGGTTCACCAGTAAAAACCTGAGCGATGAATGGCAGGCAGCCAATGCCACCATCCGGATCTATCCCCTGCAAGCCCCCGGAAGACCGGTAAGAGCGCGTTACTGGAAACAACCCGACCGGTTTGTGTACACGGAAGCGGAATATCATACACTCTTTCCCTACGATGAATATAAGAATGAAAGCAATTACCGCAACTGGAAAAAAGGAGCCTCCGTATCATCTGTTACTGTTGAAAGCAAAGGGGATACGATAGTGCCTGTTTCCGGGGTTCAATGGAAACCCGGCTGGTATATAATTGAAGCCGATGCCAGAGATAAGGATGGCGGAGAGGTTAAAACGATAGCGTATGTGCAGCTATACGATAAAAAAATCCCCACCGCTCCAGGCCATGAATTTTTCTGGAGTGCCTCCCTCAAAGAACGGGCCGAACCGGGAGAAACGGCTGCTTTCCTGACCAGTACCTCCGCCAAAGACGTATTCCTGGTGCAGGAAAAAAAGGCGTTGCAGGATGAAAATGAGACACAGGACGTTCCCGGTGAATTCAGTTTCTATACCCTCAGTAACAATTACCAGGCATTCAGCTTCCCGGTTACGGAAGACAGCCGGGGCGGGTTTGGTGTCAGCCAGTTTTTTGTAAAGCACAACCGGGTTTACACCCACTCCCGCCATATAGTAGTGCCCTGGAGCAACAAAGCGCTGGACCTGCAGTTTGCTACCTTCCGGGATAAAACAGCACCCGGCAGCGAAGAAAAATGGGAAATAACAATAAAAGGAAGCAGAGGCGAAAAGCTGGCCGCGGAAATGCTGGTATCCATGTACGATGCATCGCTGGATCAGTTCCGATCGCACAACTGGGCGACGCCCTCGGTATGGCCTTCTTATTATAACCGCTCTTACTGGCAGGGAGCGCAGTCTTTTACCGGTGTTTCTTCCAACGATTATAACAACATACCGGTAAAACACCAGCCTTTTGAAAAAAGATACGACCAGCTGTTATCCTTCAGGTATAGTTCGCTATACGATGTTTACGAAGGGGCGGGTATACGCAGGGCCATGCCGATGACAGCCCGGTCAAAAAGAGAGGATTCCGAAGATATGAAGGATTCGGTTTCCCCGGAAGCTGCAGCGATAGCTGTTCAGCCTGAACTCTATAATATGGCTGAGGTTACCGCTCCTGCCCCGCCCCCGGCGCCGCCCGACAACCAGGAAGCGGAAACCGGTGGCGGCAACGCTCCCATCCGGAGCAATTTTAGCGAAACCGCTTTCTTTTTCCCCGACCTGAAAACGGATACCGCCGGCAATATCAGCTTCAGCTTCACCATGCCGGAAGCCCTTACCGAATGGAAAACCATGGCGCTGGCACATACCCGCGACCTGGCTTTCGGTTATGCACAAACGATTACTGTCACTCAAAAAGAGCTGATGGTGCAGCCCAACGCGCCCCGGTTTGTACGGGAAAAAGACAGCATGGCCTTCAGCGCTAAAATTGTGAACATGAGCGAACAGGTAATGAACGGCTTCGCAAAGCTGGAACTGTTTGATGCCGCTACCGATCAGCCCGTAGACCATTTGTTCAACAATGCGGTGCAGGCAAAAACCTTTTCTGCCGTCGCGGGTCAAAGCGCGGCTGTAAGCTTCCAGTTGGCCATACCTGCCAACTATCAATCAACATTACGCTACAGGATCAGCGCCACTTCCGATAATGCGGAAGGAAAGCAGTTGTCTGATGGGGAAGAGAACATACTGCCGGTGCTCACCAACCAGATGCTGGTAACGGAAGCCCTGCCGCTGAACATGCGGACGGCGGGCTCCCGCGACTTCCGGTTCGAAAAGCTGCTGCAATCCGGTAAAAGCAGCTCCCTGCAGCAATATGGACTCACGGTGGAGTACACCGCCAATCCAGCCTGGTATGCCATACAGTCCCTGCCCTATCTTACGGATTATCCTTATGAATGTGCAGAGCAGACTTTCAACCGATACTATGCCAATATACTGGCGGCCACCATTGCCAACAGCAGTCCGCGTATCAAAACCATCGTGGAACAATGGCAACAGGAGACCACCGATCCCAAAAGCCTGGTGTCGGCGCTGCAGAAAAACGAGGAGCTGAAAGCGGTGTTGCTGCAGGAGACCCCCTGGCTGGCGGAAGCAAAAAGTGAAACAGAACAAAAGAAAAAAATTGCCCTGCTGTTTGATATGGCGCGCATGAGCAATGAATCTGTCAGCAGCTTTAAAAAGCTGGGGGAAATGCAGACACCCAATGGTGGCTTTGCCTGGTTTAAAGGAGGCAGGGATAACCGGTATATTACCCAATATATCGTCAGTGGCATAGGGCATCTGCAAAAGCTGAAAGTGCATACGCCCGAAAGCATACAGGATGAATGGGCAGAGCTGATTGAAAAAGGACTGGAATACAGCGATAAAAGGATCAAAGAAGATTATGACGACTTGCTGAAACACAAAGCGGACCTGAAAAAAAACCAGTTGACCCATATCGCTATCCAGTACCTGTATATGCGCAGCTTTTTCCCGGATCATAAAGTGCCGGTTGCAATACAAACGGCTTATAACTTTTACCTGGATCAGTCCAAAAAACACTGGCTGTCGCAGAGCCGGTATATGCAGGGATTGATAGCCCTGGCGCTGTACCGTAACGGTGATAAGGAAACACCCAAAAAAATACTGGCTTCCCTGAAGCAAAATGCCTTGCAGCACGAAGAGCTGGGGATGTACTGGAAAGATGTGCGCAGGGGCTTTTACTGGCACCAGGCGCCGGTGGAAACACAGGCTTTGCTGATAGAAGCATTCCAGGAAATAGCCGCGGATACCAGGGCGGTAAATGATATGAAAATGTGGCTGCTGAAGCAAAAGCAAACACAGCACTGGGGCAATACCAAAGCAACGGCAGAAGCCTGTTACGCTCTGCTCCTGCAGGGCACCGACTGGCTGGCAGAAAGCCCATCTGTACAGGTCAGTCTCGGTGACCGGGTATTTTCATCCGGCGAAGCAGATGCGGCCGGTACGGGTTATTTTAAGTACAAAGTAGACGGAAAAGAAGTGCAACCTGCAATGGGTAATATCCGGGTGTCTGTACAATCTGATGCAAAAGAAAGCGGTGGCAGTTGGGGCGCCGTGTACTGGCAGTATTTTGAAGACATGGACAAAATAACAACTGCAGCGGAGGAAACGATGCCGCTCCAACTGAAAAAGGAGCTGTTTATAGAACGTAGATCTGACACAGGTCCTGTTCTGGAACCCGTAAGTAATACCACTCTTAAAGTAGGTGATAAGCTGAAAGTAAGGATAGAACTTCGTGTGGACCGTGATATGGAGTATGTACACATGAAGGACAGCAGGGCTGCAGGTTCAGAACCGGTAAATGTATTAAGCAGCTACAAATGGCAGGGAGGTCTGGGTTACTACGAAGCGACCAAAGACGCCTCCACCAATTTCTTCTTTGATCATTTATATAAAGGCACTTACGTATTTGAATACCCGCTGTTCCTGACCCACGAGGGGAATTTTTCAGTGGGCATAGCTACTATTCAATGTATGTACGCGCCGGAGTTTGTTTCGCACTCCGAAGGAAGAAGAATAGAAGTGAAGTAGGGCCTCTGGCTTCAAACCATTAAGAAGTTGAGAGAATTAAGACTTAATGCACCTTAACTTCTTAATGGTTTTTATAGTGCAGCACCCACTATTTATTTCCTGTAAAAGAATGTATAAAATCTTTGATCTGGTCGCCTGTCAGCACGCCCAACACGCCGGTTACCACAAACTGAACACCCACGCAAAGAATGATAAATCCCATGATCTTTGTCATGGCATGGAGCCCGTTCACGCCCAATAGCTTTACCAGCCGCGTTGAAGAACGCAAAGTAAAAAATACGATCGCCGCTACGGCCAAGATCCCCAATGCGATATATACGTAGTCCAACCAGTATCCCTGCGCGATCGAACTCATACCGATCACCACTGATATAGCACCCGGACCGCTTAAGCTTGGCATAGCCAGCGGCGTAAACGAAATATCCTGCTTGGCTTTGGCTTCTTTTGCCTCCGCTTCCGTATGCTCGCTGTCCTTCGGCTTCAGCATGCCCATACCGACGCCGGAAACCAGTATCCCCCCCGCAATCCGCATACCCGGCAGTGATAGTCCGAAAAAATTCATGATGAAGCTACCCGCCAACAGGAATACCAGCAAAATAGCCGACATGTACATTACCCCTTTTTTCGCCTGAATATTTCTCTCCGCTTCCGAATAACCTTCCGTGAGAGACAAAAACATTGGCGCCGTGCTGAACGGGTTTACGATCGGGAGCAAAGCCGCAATGGTTCCAAATATCAACTCCATGCATACAGTTTTGATGGTTTACAAAAAATAAGGTGCAAAAATAATAAAACATGTATACATCACAGATTGTACGGCTATCCCGGGAAAAAGCGCTACTATACGAAGTCTCCTGACTTCGCATCTCTTATGTTCCCGGAACTCCGGCCAGAAAGAATTCACCGCATCATAAATAACCTTTCCCTTTCGTCCGACGCTGTTGCGAAATATTGCTTCAAAAAATCCAACTGTTCATTGGTTCTTATTTCCAGCGCATCCAGTTGCATTTTTAATGAAGAAGTATTATACTGGTAGTTTTCTGTTATCAGTCCTATTTGAGAAATATGCTGTCGCGCTGTATGGATCTTTTGTTGCACAGGCTGCAGCATCCCTGCTATCGCTTCATCATTTTTATAGGGTGAAAACTGGTTGTTCCTGTAGCGCACAAATTCATTGAATACCTGCTTGGCGTCATTCAGCGCATCTACTGCTGTATTGTATAGCCGCATGTCCTCTTCACCGGCGATGATGGCGATCTTCATCCGGTTATAAGACTGCCATGTTTTATACAGGCTGCGGTTGATGTTCATTTTTTTCATGCGGCGCTCAATTCCGATAAAACGCTGCAGGCTATCCTGTGCCAGGAAGGTGTGGATGGAATCATTATAATTAAACACCGCTTTCCTGCCTGTTTCCTTATAGCCGAAAGGGGTTTCCAGCAATTGCCAGATGGGGTCGAAAGGCAGATGGCTCTGTGAAAAAAAAGCGCCGTCTTTCCGGTAATATACATACTCCGGCCGCCGTACCGCATCCCAGGTAGGATCGCACAAATACCATCTTTCATTGAGCTGCACGGCCACCCAGCTATGGGCCATATTCCCGTCTATCTTCACCAGTCCGTGCACCACATAAGCGGGTATGTCCATTTCATTGGCAAGTTCGGCAAACAAAGATGCATAATGCTCGCATACGCCCTTTCTTCGTCTTAGAACAGAAGCTATTTTCTCCTCGTGTGAAACTGCCTGGTCAAAGTAAAAAGCGCTGTCCGTGCTGTAACGGATATTGGAAGTCACCCAGGTATAAGCAGCCCGCAACCGCTCTTCCTTTGACTGGTAACGCAGCTGAAACTGCCCTGCCAGGGTCCTGGCGGTAAGTAACTCCGGCACACCAGCCCATACCCTTTGTATGGAAGGTAGTTGCGCACTTGCCGGTGCGCAGCCAAACCCCTTCAGAAAGAATAATATCCATACATACTTCACCCTATAAATTTACAGCTTTTCAGTTGAAAAGGAAAGCAGGCCGTTCACTACGTGCAACCTGTTATTTCTGATTTATGATTTGATTTACAACCTGCGATTCACAACACCCGCTGTCCAAAGTTTCTAACTTCGGATACCATATGTTCATTGTCTCAGACGGTACGGAAATGATACTGTCACTAATGGACGACCATGTGGATCGCAGTGACGATCGCCAAGGGAGTGATTTGCGCTCCGAACGTTCGGAGATGATCCGCCATTGGTGGGATGGCGCAGTGATGACCCCGACAGGTACAAGCGGGATGCGTCTGGAATCGTGGGAATACCCAAATCGTGAAAGTTGCTTGCGGACACACAACCGGGCGGCCCGTTGCCCATGCATGTATTCTCACATGGAGACATGTGTAGTAAATATACTACGTTCCGGCTAAGGAGATCAGTTCCCGGGTAGATGGCACAAGCAGAACACTCCTCGTGTGGGATTTCTTTCCAGAAGATAGCTCTCTCTCCCAACCTGCGGTCGGGATCGAGATGACAAATGGGTGGAGAGAACCAATACAACCAGCCTGAACACTGCGACCTGAGACTTGCTACTGACAACTTCCTACTAACCACTCTCTACTTACAACCTCTGAGACTTTCGGTCGCCAACATCTCCCTACCGGTCAATCCCTTCCAGGTTCAGCAGGAAAGCATATTCCAGCGCCGTTTCCTTCAGGTAGTCAAACCGGCCGGATGCGCCGCCATGGCCGTAATCCATGTTGGTTTTTAACAACAGTACATTATTGCCGGTTTTGACGGTCCTGAGCCTGGCAACCCATTTCGCCGGTTCAAAATACTGTACCTGGCTGTCATGCAATCCGGTGGTAACAAGTATATTCGGATAGTTTTTTGCTTCGATATTCTCATACGGCGAATAGGATTTCATATAGAGATAAGCATCCCTGTCATTGGGATTACCCCATTCATCGTACTCATTGGTGGTGAGCGGAATACTTTCATCCAGCATGGTGTTCACCACGTCTACAAAAGGCACCTGTGCTACCAACCCGTGCCAGAGGTCGGGCGCCATATTAGCCACCGCGCCCATCAGCAGTCCGCCGGCGCTGCCGCCCATGCCATATAAATGCTCCGGAGAAGTAAATTTCTCCTTCACCAGAAACTCACCACAGCTTATAAAGTCGGTAAAGCTGTTTTTCTTTTTCATCATCTTACCATCTTCATACCAGTACCTTCCCATTTCCTGTCCGCCACGGATATGGGCAATGGCAAAAACAAAGCCGCGGTCCAACAGACTCAGCCTGCTGCTGCTGAAATATGCATCCATATTGATGCCATAGGAACCATATCCATATAACAACAACGGGTTGTTTCCGTTTTTACGGAGCCCTTTTTTATATACCAGCGAAATGGGAACAGCCGTTCCATCGGAAGCAGTGGCATGCAGCCGCTCGCTGGTATAGTCTGCAGCATTGTAATTACCCCCTACTTCTGTTTGCTTCATCAACTGTTTTTCCTGCGTGGACAGGTTATAGTCAAATACGGAGTTGGGTGTAATAAAGGAAGTAAACACGTATCGCAGGATATCGGTATCAAAGGTCTCGTTTTGACCGATGCCTGCGGCATAAGCGGGTTCACCGAAATCGATGTAATAGTCTTTGCCGGTTGAATAGTCTATAACCCGCAGCTTCACCAACCCATTCTGTCTTTCGTTTACCACCAGGAAATTTTTGAATACCTCAATGCCCTGCAGCAATACCGTGTCCCTGTGCGGGATCACTTCTTTCCAGTGAGCGCTTCCGGTTTGATCGTAGGCAGATTCCATCAGCCGGAAATTCCTCGCACCCGAATTGGTAGTGACATAAAACCGGTCGCCCCGGTCTTCCACATTGTACAAAACGTCTTTCACACGGGGCTGGAATACAGTAAAAGGGCGATCTGGACTATCAGAACGGATATATCTTACTTCAGAAGAAAGCGTTCCCTGGGATATAATAAAAATGAAGTTTCCCGACTTGCTTTTCTGCAATCCTATATAGTTGGTTGGATCGGTTTCATGATAAACAGTTACATCCCCGGTTACGTCGGTGCCCAACACATGTTTTTTGATTTTTTCAGTCAGCAGTGTGCGGGCATTATTCTCCGTGTAAAACAACGTTTTATTGTCGGCAGTCCACTCGCTGTCTCCATCGGTGTTTCGGATAGCATCGCCGTACATCTCGCCGGTTTCCAGGTTTTTGATATAAATGGTGTATTGTCTTCTTGATACCGTGTCTACACCAAACGCCAGTAACCTGTTATCATCGCTTACGCTGAAGCCGGTAGCATTGTAATATGCATATCCCTGTGCCATTTCGTCAATATCCAGCAGCACTTCTTCGGGCGCCCCGGGGTTTTCTTTTTTGCGGCAAAACTTAAAATACTGTTTGCCTTCCTCTGTTCTCGTATAGTAGTAGTACCCGTTTTTCAGGTAGGGAACTGTTTCATCCTTTTCTTTGACCCTGCCCCGCATTTCGGTAAACAGCTTCTCCTGCAACGCTTCCGTATGCTGCATCATGCTGTCGGTATAGGCGTTTTCCGCCTGCAGGTAGGCTATCACGTTAGCACTGTCCGGTCCTTCTTTGAAATAGTCATTCAACCAGTAGTAATTGTCAATGGTTGTCTCATCGTGAATATTTCTTTCGTATGGTTTAATAGTTGCTACAGGAGGTGTGACGGTGGAAGGCCACACGGCGCCGTTGTGCTTATCGGAACTGTTACAGGATATCGTCATAACAATGCAGAAAATAAAAGTCTTTTTTACAGTGAATTGCATGAAAGAGGTTTTGGAATGAAAAATATTCCTCCGGGAAAAGGGAAACATTAAGAGACGTTACCCGTTCACCACTACCGGTTTCATTTTTTCTACCAGCTGCCTGACAGCGTTGGCAATGGCTTCAGCATCATAGCCGGCGTCTTTTTGCAACTGTCTGGGGGGACCGTGCTCTATCAGGATATCCGGTATGCCCAATATTTTTATATCGGCTTTGTATTTGTGTGCAGCCATAAATTCCAGAACAGCACTTCCAAATCCGCCTATTACAGTTCCGTCCTCTACGGTAACGATCTTATCGAAGTTCCGGAATACCTCGTGCAGCATTTCCTCATCCAGCGGCTTTACAAACCGCATATCGTAGTGCGCCGGCTGAATACCGTCCGCACGGAGGTCACGTATAGCGGCAGCAGCAAAATTGCCCGGGTGTCCGAAGCTCAGGATGGCAATATCCTGCCCGTCCTTCAACTTTCTTCCTGTGCCTATCTTTACTTCCTGCATGGTATTCCGCCATTCGGGTTGCACCCCTTCTCCCCTCGGATACCGGATCACAAAGGGGTGTTTTGTAGAAGGCAACTGGGCCGTGTACATCAGGTTGCGCAGCTCAGATTCATTCATGGGTGCGCTCACGATCATATTGGGTATGCAGCGCATGTAGCTGATGTCGTAGGCACCATGATGGGTGGCGCCATCTTCTCCCACCAGCCCGGCCCTGTCCAGGCAGAACACCACCGGGAGGTCTTGTATGGCCACATCGTGTATTACCTGGTCGTAAGCACGCTGCATGAAAGAAGAATATATGTTGCAGAATACCCGCATGCCCTGTGTGGCAAGTCCCGCGCTGAGTGTAACGGCATGCTGTTCGCAGATGCCTACATCAAAAGCACGGTCGGGCATTTGTTCCATCATGAATTTTAAGGAAGAGCCGGAAGGCATAGCGGGAGTAATGCCCATTATATCCTTATTCTGCTCCGCCAGTTCCACCAGTGTATGTCCGAAAACATCCTGGTATTTGGGTGGCTGCGGCAGATCGAAATGTTTTTTATATATCTCCCCGGTTATCTTGTCAAATAAGCCCGGTGCATGCCATTTGGTCTGATCCTGCTCCGCCAGCGAGTAGCCTTTCCCCTTCACCGTCAGTACATGCAGCAACTTGGGTCCCGGTATGGTTTTCAGGTCCTGCAATATATCCACCAGCTTGGTGACGTTGTGGCCGTCAACCGGCCCGAAATACCGCAGGTTCATAGCTTCAAACAGGTTGCTGCTTTTATTTACAAACCCTTTGATGCTTTGCTCCAGCTTGCCGGCCATTTCTCGGGTAAACCTTTTACCCACCGGCAGCTTGCCCAGGGCATTCCATATATCGTCTTTAAGCCGGTTATAAGTTTTGGAAGTGGTAATATCGGTAAGGTATTCGCGCAAGCCACCCACATTGGGATCAATGCTCATACAGTTGTCGTTCAATACGATCAGCATGTCGGCATCGGCCACCCCGGCATGGTTCATACCTTCAAAAGCCAGTCCAGCCGTCATGGCACCATCGCCGATAACCGCCACTGACTTCCGGTCTTCCCCTTTATATTTTGCGGCCATGGCCATACCCAGCGCGGCAGATATGGAGGTGGAAGAATGTCCTACACCAAAGCTGTCATATTCACTTTCCGCCCGGCGGGGAAAACCGCTGATGCCGTCATATTTCCTGTTGGTATGAAAAACATCCCTGCGCCCGGTGAGAATTTTGTGACCATAGGCCTGGTGCCCCACATCCCATACCAGCTGGTCGTAGGGAGTATTAAAAACATAATGCAGGGCCACAGTCAGTTCCACCACACCCAGGCTTGCGCCAAAATGTCCACCATGTACACTTACAACGTCAATAATATACTGACGGAGTTCCTCGCAAAGTTGTAATAATTGATCCCTGTCGATTTTTTTGAGATCATCCGGATGGTTAATTTGTTTCAGGAGTGCGCCGGGAGTTATTTCCATGTAATACTTCAGTTAAAAACCGGATACAAAAATAATACATAAAAATCGTAGCAAGGGACAATTATTAGTTTTATTTTAAATTGATTATCAAATGTTTATGCTTTAAACGACGTAATAACGACCGTTAGACCTTGTTTTCTTGCCATTAATACCACTATTGCTTTAAATACTTTGCGGAATTTTCTAGTTTTGGTCCATGGTTTCCCGTATTTCAAGATATTGGCTTTGCCAGGGGGTGGGCTGGGGTTTCCTGGTGCTCATCAACGTGGTATGGGCCTACACGATAGACTATGATATTACCTGGAAGATGATCGCACGGCTGATGACCATGGTGATCATAGGCATTTCGCTGACACACCTGCTTCGCGAGGTGATCCTCCGTGGCGCCTGGCTGGCCCTGCCCTATGAAAGAACACTTACCCGTCTCTTTACCAGCGTCGTATTTACCGGGTTCCTCTGCTCCTTCCTTTTCTTGGGGTCGCATGAGGTACTGGGAATCAGTGAACTGGATCCCAGGGAAAAGGAGTCGTTCCTGAACAGGGTATTGCTGTACTCATTTAACTGTATCATCGTATTAATGATATGGGTGGTGATATATTACCTCTATCATACTTTTCAAAGAAATAAAAAGCGGGAGCTGGACACGCTCAAGCTGGAATCGCTGGTAAAAGAGCTGGAGCTGAAGACCATTAAAGCGCATATCAACCCGCATTTTATTTTTAACTCGCTCAACAGCATCCGGGCGCTGGTAGTGGAAGACCCGCAGCGGGCCCGCAGTGCCATTACCGAGCTAAGCAATATATTACGCAGCAGCCTGCAGGTAGAAAAAATGGAAACAGTACCTTTAAAGCAGGAACTGGATATAGTAAAAGACTACCTGGCGCTGGAACAAATGCGGTTTGAAGAACGGTTGCAGGTGGATTTTGATATAGATGAAGACACCCTGCAGCAGCCCGTTCCTCCCATGATGCTGCAAACCCTGGCGGAAAATGCCATTAAGCACGGCATCAGCAAACAGGTGAGCGGCGGGAAGATCCTGATAACATCCGATTTTGTGGGTGATCATCATGAGATCACGGTACGAAATACCGGCTTGCTCAACGGACAAAGAAGCTTACAGGGTTTTGGCATCAGGAGTACCATCGACCGGCTGAAGCTGCTATATGGAGCCGATGCCTCTTTTGAAATAAAAGATGTGCCCGGTGATATGGTGGAGGCCAGGTTGATCATGCCGGTACAGATGCATTAACAAAAAATAAACAAACATGGTGAAAGCTATTATCATTGATGACGAAAGACTGGCGAGAACAGAGCTGAGAAAATTATTGCAGGATCATCCTGAAATAGAAATTATTGCCGAAGCCGCCAATGCAGCGGAAGGACTGGAAAAAATAGATACCCTGCAGCCCGACCTGGTGTTCCTGGACATCCAGATGCCCGGTAAAACCGGCTTCGACCTGCTGGCAGAGCTGGACCGTGCACCGCAGGTGATCTTTACCACGGCTTATGATGAATATGCCCTAAAAGCATTTGAAGTAAACGCGCTGGATTACCTGCTGAAACCGGTAGAGCCCAAGCGGCTGGCAGACGCGTTACAAAAACTCGAAACTATCGAAGAAAAAGAATCGACCATTCACACAGATGGCAACAACGGTCCCCGGAATATCCTGGGTGAGCAGGACCAGGTATTTGTAAAAGACGGCGAACGCTGCTGGTTTGTAAAGCTGGGTGAGATCCGGCTTTTTGAAAGCGTGGGCAATTATGCCCGTGTGTTCTTCAGTACCCACAAGCCCCTTATACTGAAATCGCTGAATGCGCTGGAAGACCGGCTGGATGAAAAGGTTTTCTTCCGTGCCAACCGCAAGCATATTGTCAATCTCCGGATGATCGATAAAGTGGAACCTTACTTTAACGGCGGGCTGCTGTTGGAAATAAGAGGCGGCGAAAAGATCGAGGTCAGCCGCCGGCAGGCTGTAAAGTTTAAGGAAATGATGAGCTTTTAATGTTCCCGTTTTAGCATAAAAAATAGTTAATAACAGAAATCATTCATCCGCAAAGAAAATAATCGCACTATTTTCACGTTCGCCAAATGAATTGAAAATTACTTCAGGTATATTTTCATACTTCTTATAAGACAGAAGAAGCTTAAATTTTTTGCACCCTTTATCTAAAATAATCCGGGAAAGAAAAATTTATGTACGTTTGTTGCACTTTCAACAAAAACAAATATGATTTTCTATTTTCTGCAAGTACCTGCCGATTCTTTAAACAGAGCTGTAGCTGCCCAACATGGTATACCGGAGCCCGGAACTTCCATTAGTTTGTGGGACCTGCTATTATCCGGCGGATGGCTGATGATGCCGTTATTCGGGCTATTCATCCTGGCTGTTTTTTTCTTTTTTGAAAGGTTGATCGCTATCCGCAATGCCGGTAAGGTGGATTACAATTTTATGAGCATCATCCGCGACCACGTTACCAACGGGAATGTAATGGCCGCCCGGTCACTGGCAAAAAACACCTTCAACCCGGTAGCCAGGATGATAGACAAGGGGCTGCAGCGTGTAGGCAAACCAATTGAAGCGATTGAAAAAAGTATGGAGAATGTAGGAAAACTGGAGGTATATAAAATGGAGCGTAACCTGTCGGTGCTGTCTTTGATCGCGGGTATAGCGCCTATGTTCGGGTTTTTGGGTACAATCGTGGGGATGGTGCAGTTGTTCTACGGTATCTCTTCTACCGGCGAATACACGTTGAGCACCATTGCCGGCGGTATCTATACGAAGATGGTCACTTCCGCTACCGGTCTTATCATCGGGTTGCTGTCCTACGTGGGGCATAGCTACCTTAACGCCCAGATTGAAAAAAATGTAAACAGAATGGAAGCAGCCAGTTCCGAGTTTATAGATCTGTTATATGAACCAACCAAATAGTTGAAAATACAGCGGTAATGAATTTACGAAAAAGAATGCGGAACCAGGGAGAGGTGCATACGGGGGCGCTCAACGATATATTGTTCATATTATTGTTGTTCTTCCTTATTGTTTCTACCCTGGCAAACCCGAATGTGATCAAGGTGTCTGCGCCGCGCGGCAAAAGCGACAGTAATAAAGTGAAGCAAACCGTTGTAATATCCATCGACAAGAATAACCAGATGTATATCGGCCAAAAAAAGATAACACCGGAAGCACTGGAAGAAGAGCTTCAGCTGGTGTTGTCCAAAGAATCAGAAAAGCCTTCCGTTGTAGTGAACGCGGATACGGCCGGGCACTGGGGCGATGTATATAAAGTATTGCAAACAGCTAAAAAGCTCGGCGCTTCCGCCGTGGCTTCTGTCAACTCCAACTAATATAAAGAAACAGCCTGTAATTCATTCTGACGCCCCCCGGGGCGTTTTTTTATTGGCCTGCACCCGGGCTGTAAAAACGGATTAGTATACAATAAATAATCATTTAAAAAGTTTATTTACTGTATGGTAACAGTGCGCTGCTTTTCAGCGTCCGCTTACTTTTTGTTTAATGGGTTATCCGTCAGTCCTGTAATTCGATGAAAAACTGTATTTATTATCTGTACTGCATCTGTATGTTGCTGATCGCCAGTCAGCTCCGGGCAAATATTCCCGGGAGAGTACATGAGAGAGGTATTGGCGGGCGGATAGAAGATCCCACGTTATATGATATACGCCCGGGGCCGGATACTATCTGTTATAATACCTCTCCGGCAATCATTATGGGAATGAACCCCGGAGTGGACCATACTTTTCAATGGCAGAGCAGCACCACGTCGGCTACAGACGGGTTCTCGAATATTGTTTCAGCCACGCAGCGAGACCACACACCCGGTAACCTGGTTATGACTACGTGGTTCAGGCGTATCACTACTACTCCTTCTTCCGAAACCCATACTTCAAATGTTTTACAAATAGTCGTATTATCCAATATCGTTAGCCTGGTAATAAATGATCCCGATGCCGTATGTACGCCACAGTCCATAGACCTTACCGATCCCGCTGTGGTGGCAGGCAGCACTTCAGGACTTACCTATACTTTTTTTAATGACGCGGCAGGCACCGATCCTGTAACCACTCCCGAAGCCATCAGCAGCGCGGTAGCATTGAATCATGACTATTATATAAAAGGAGTAAACACATGCGGGGACGAGGCGATGGAACCGGTAAGGGTCATTATCAACATCCCCCCGGACATTACTGCTTCAGGCCCCATGACACCCGTATGTAAGGGAACGGAGGTGGAACTGACTGCAACGGCCGCCGGCAGTACGGTACAGTGGCAGGGCATAGGATCCGGCCATACAGTACAGGCAGAAGCGCGGGAAAGCGCTACTTATACGGCGGTGGCTACAGATGGCAACGGTTGCACGGCTTCCGCTACCGCAACAGTGGACGTTATTGATTTTGCCATGCAACTGACCGCAAATCCTTCGGTAGTCCTTTCCGGTAACCCCGTTACCCTTACCTCATCCGCCAACAGGTTGTACGCGGTGGATGCATGGTTACCCGAAAATATTTTTACCAACCAGGTTGCCACTACCCAAAGCATTGATGCTTCAAATGCCGTCACCACCTTATCTGTAGTAGGGGTATCTGAAGACGGGTGCAGGGATACTGCAAGCGTAATGCTCACTGTCCACTCCAATGAGAGTGATGTTTTCATTCCCAATGCCTTTACACCTAACAACGATGGGAAAAATGATATTTTTAAAGTGTATGGTTCCTCTATCCGGGAAATTGATATGAAGATCTATAACCAGTGGGGAAATGCTGTGTTTGAGACCAAAGACAATAACCTCGGCTGGAACGGTACACAAAACGGAAAACACCAACCCATGGGCGTATATATGTATATTATAAAAATACGGCTTAACAACGAGGATAGCTTTATTAAAAAAGGATCAGTTACCCTGATCAGGTAACGGGAGGATGAATAATTACTAAAACGGAAACCGATGAAAAAGTCAATATATATCATTCTTACAATTTTTATTGTAACCACCGGGCGGCTGGATGCCCAGGTGGATCCTCATTTTTCCCAGTACTTTATCCAGCCTATGTTTTTGAACCCCGCATTAACAGGAGCCATAGAAGGCGATTACCGGGTGTCGGCTATCTGGAGAAGCCAGTACAACAACACATTCAATACGCAGGGCGTAGCGGCAGAAATGATAACGGGCAAAAATCTTAACGTTGGTATCAATTTACTGAACCAGATGTCTTCCGGCGGCGCCTATAGCTTTACCAGCGGGCAGGTCAGCCTGGCATATACCGGTGTGCGGTTCAGCAATCACTATCTTACCATGGCAATGCAGGCCGGTATGCTGAACCGGCGGTTCAATGTAAGCAAACTTCAGTTCGGTGACCAGTGGCTGCCGGGTATCGGGTACGATCATAACGTGCCGACATCAGAGATCTTCACCCGTCCTTCGGCATCTGTATTTGATGCAGGGGCAGGCATTTTATATTACGATGCCACACCCGACCGGAAAGTCAACCTGTTTGCGGGTGCGGCGGTCTTTCATATCACGCAGCCCCAGGACCCTTTTATTACCGGTGGCGAACATACGAAGCTGCCGATACGGTATAGTGCCCATGGCGGCGCCAGGATCATCGTGAACGACTTCCTGAATTTTGTACCCAATGTATTGTATATGAAACAGGGAACGGCAGATGAAAAAATGGTGGGCGCCTACCTGCAGATCAGCGCCGGCAGTAAAACAGATCTGATGCTGGGAGCCAACTGGCGGATCAGTGATGCGGCATCGCCTTTTGCCGGGTTTTATCATAACGGTTTTACGTTGGGAGTCAGTTATGACGTAACACCTTCTACCAAAGATTATATGGCAATAGACAGGAACAGCCTGGAATTATCACTTTCGTATACATGGCGCAAAAAGACAACAACTACTACCAAACCTTTCTTTTGCCCGCGTTTTTAAACGAATAAATGAAACCCTATGCATTCACGGAAGCATTATACATATTTTACCAGGATCCTCGCCGGCACAATGTTGACGCTGTGCGTGGGACTGCTTACTGCGGCAAATGCCCAGACCGGTAAGACAGGATATTTTGTACAGGCAGAAAAACTATTCAGGGAAAAAAGGTTTTATGAAGCAGCGCAGTATTATGAAAAGTATCTCGAAACAGAAACCGAAAAGGGAAAAACAGCCCGGTCCACTCCTTTCGCCATTTCCAAAAAAACAGCCGGAAAATCCAACTTCAGCATATACAACGAAACTGTGTATCGTCTGGCGGAAAGCTACCGCCGGTTGAACGACTATACCAAAGCGGAGAAATACTATGCCGAAGCTGCAGTGTTTTCACCGAAAGCCTATCCCGATGCTTTGTATTGGTATGGCGTAAGTCTGAGGGCCAATCAAAAATATGATGAGGCTTTGCGGATATTCGAAAGATTCCGGGCACAGTATAAAACCATGGATGCGCTGCTGGCCGGAGCAGATCGTGAAATAGCAAACCTGGCGTTTATAAAGGAACAGCAAGACCGGCTGAAAGACGAGTTTGTCGTAACAAAGCAATCGCTCAACGGCGCCACCGCCTATGCTGCCTCCAGACCGGTGAACAATGAAGAAATTTATTTCACATCCGTTTATACCGATCTGAAGGCGCAGCAGGACAATAATAGAGATTATGTTGTTTCGCGGCTGTTCAAATCCGGCTATAGCGATGCTGCGGAGATGTCTTCTTCGGAAAGAGTTGCTATTCCCGGGGAGTCCGGTTTTCATACCGGGCTTGCCACATTTTCTCAAAACGGGAAAAAGATGTTCTTTACCAAATGGACCGTGGAAGATGGTCAGAATATTTCCGCCATTTATCGTTCTGAAAAAACCGATACAGGATGGTCAAAGCCTGTAAAGATGCCGGAGCCGTTGAATATGAAAGGTTCCAATGCAACACAGCCTTTTGTTACAAGCGATGACAATTTCCTGCTGTTTTCGTCTGACCGTCCGGGTGGTGTGGGCAAATATGATCTCTGGTTTGCCCGGCTCGACGCCGATTGTAACGTGGTAAAAGTGACGCATATGGGTGATATGGTGAATACAACGGAAGATGAATTTGCTCCTTCTTACCATACGCGCAGCCGGCAGCTTTTTTACTCCAGCAACGGAAGACCGGGGATGGGTGGCTTCGATATTTACTATACGAGAGGTGATTTCCAGATGCTGAGCTGGGAAAACCCCGAGAACCCCGGCGCCCCGATCAATTCTTCCAGGGATGACCTGTACTATGTAAGTACCGATGAAGTGAATGTATGGAATACAGGTTTTTTGAGTTCCGACCGTGATACCGACTGCTGCCTGGACCTGTTTGCTATCAAACAAAACAATAAGCAATATGTATCCGGCCGGGTAATTGACTGTGAAACCGGCAAGCCCCTGGCAGATGCACAGGTAACAGTAAAAGATGCCAAACGCGGAAAGCTGCTGCTGAACCGGCAGACGGGTGCAGATGGTTCTTATACCTTTGAATTGAGTAATACCTCCCAGTTTGATATCGTGGCGGATAAAAAAGGCTTTGAAGCTGCTACCGGCAATTTTGTGCTGAAGTTTACCACCAACGAGGAAAACTTTACCAACCGGGATATCTGTTTGTCGCCGTTACAGCTTGTACCGTCAATACCGGAGGTGGACGATGTGTTGTCTTCGCTCACTGAAGCCTCTACGTTGGCCAAATTCTCTTTCAATAAATTTTCTCTGAACCAGTCCTACTACCAGATGCTGGATTCTCTCGTATTCATTATGCAGAAATACCCGGACATCGTTATTGAGATCGGCGGACATACGGACTCCAAAGGTTCGGAAGAATATAACCTCAAGCTGGCGGAAAGCCGTGTAAGGGCCTGTATAAGCTATTTGGTGGGCAAAGGTGTAGACAGGAAACGCCTGGTAGGAAAAGCCTACGGTGAATGTTGCCCGATAGAACCCGAATTCATCAACGGGGTGGATAACCCTGCGGGTCGTGAGCGGAACAGGCGCGTAGAGTACAGGCTGGTGCAGGCAAACCCGGAATAGAAATCATGATCAAGTACCCTAAAGCAATACACTATGATATCACACAACGATCTTATACGCTATTTCGGGCATGACCTGCATGATGATGTATTTTGCTCATTCCTGAGCGAGACATTCACTGACCTGGTAGATCGTGTTGCCGGAGAAGATATTTTTATGATCTCGGATCAGTACGGCATAGAGATCGGCTTTACCAATTGCGGCAGCCTGTTTATCGATTACAGCGGGGATCTGTTTGAAAGATCCAGCCCTGTGTTCTCTTATATCACACTGTATCCCCCCTCTCTGAATATCCTCAACAAGCTGCCTTTTGATACCAGCTTTGGCGATACAAGAGAAGAAGTGATCGCGCGGGCCGGCGCCCCCACAAGAACCGACTCCGGGTTTTCCGCCCTGCTCAATAAAAAATACCTGGTAGATAACTACAAGGTGTCAGATATTGTGGTAACATACGACTACAATGCCGATACCGAAACCATTAATTTTATACAGATCAGACACAACGAACTGATAGGAGAACTGAAGCTGTGATTGGCAACACCGGCCCATTACGGGACTCTGCTACTTATGTGACAAGATAAACTATAAGGTTAAGTAAGTCCGATATGTCCCTGTGTCCCCCCTGCGTAAAACTTCCCGATGCAGGGCTATTTCCGGCCTTTAATCACCGAATAGCCACCTGTTTTTGGAGCACCGCGGAACTTGTTCCTGTTTTCATTTCTTAATTTTTTGATCCAACGTTCTATTGTTCTTTGTGAAGCATTGATTTTTTCCATAAAGAACGGTACCTTCTGTCCCGGGTTTCTCGCTATCAGATCCAGCAATTCTCTTACTCCGCCATTTATCGCAGTTGCATATAACATCACCCTGAACCCATGCTGAAAATTCTCAAATACAGGCGGTATGAAAATACCGGCAGGTATATAAATTATTTTGTATTTTTAGTTGCTGCTGTCAGCCAATCCAGTGGGCAACCATACCGATGATCTTAACTGATAATATCCCTATTGGTAGAATTTTAAAAGGTACCTGGAAGAATTTTTTATTTTCTGTTGTCACCTGTATCGTAGCCTATTTTATAAATGAGTTTTGGCTGAAAAACTATTTTTCTTTCCCGGTATTTGTTCCTACCATATTGGGTACTGCGCTGGCATTTTTTATAGGTTTTAATAATAACCAGGCATATGACCGGTGGTGGGAAGCAAGAAAGATCTGGGGCTCGCTGGTGAATAATTCAAGAACCTGGGGCCGGTTGCTGATAGCACATACCACCCCTTCTTCCCGGTTGGATGAACCGGAGCTGACCAGCAGAAGAACACAAATGATAAAGCGGCATATCGCTTTTTTATACCTGTTGAAAACCTACCTGCGCAATAAAAAATCAAATACCTACAAAAAGTATCTGGCGGAGGATGAAGTCGCCGGTATTGCTGCGCAGACCAATCAGCACAATGCTGTTTTGACCCTTCAGTCAAAAGACCTGGAAAGGCTTTATCAGCAGGGCGCAGTGGACGGGTTCCGGTTTTTAGAGCTGAGCAAAATCCTGACCAGCTTTTGCGATGATATGGGCAAGGCGGAAAGAATAAGGAATACCGTATTCCCCACTACCTATATCTATTACTCCAGGAGCTTTATCTGGATATTTGTATACAGCATCACCATGACGATCAGCAACTCCATCGGGATCTCGTCGATTGTATTCGGCACATTGCTGGGCTATATATTTTTTACGATCCAGGCCATCGGGCAAACACTGATCAACCCGTTCGAAAATATCGTTACGGGTGTGCCCCTGAGCCAGATCACGCGTACAATAGAGATCAACCTGCTGGAGATGCTGGGAGAAGACGATATACCGCAACCACAGCAAAGTGTAAAAGGAGAATATATCATGTAGCTTTCCCGAAGATCCTGCTTCCATTGATTCTAAGTCCGGCCATGCGCCCGCGTCGTAACCGGATCAGGAGGAAAGTAAAATGCTCCTGAACCAGTATTCAGGAGCATTGCCCGGTGGATCATTTTACTATAAATAACAATTCTGTTTCGTATTATTTCATACCCGGTTGTGTGATCTTTATTCCCGTTTTGGTCTTTTCAGCATCCACCATTTTTTTCACATCCTCCAGCATTTTCTTCGCATCATAAATGATACCGTCTTTAACGGTGTAGCTGACACCTCCTCTGCGGATGACTTCATTTTTTTCTGTCACATATATCGCCCCGGTACCGTACAGGGTCTGCAGGTTAGATAGCGGGTTTTCTTTTACGATCACCAGGTCGGCCAGTTTTCCTACCTCAACAGAGCCAATTTCTTTTTCCATACCCAGGGTTTTTGCCCCGTTGAAAGTAGCTGCCTGGATGATCTCCAGTGGGTGGAATCCGGCTTCCCGCAACAATTCCAGCTCTTTGATATAAGCGAAGCCATACAGGCTGAAAATAAATCCGGCATCGGTTCCTACCGTAATATTGCCACCCCTGTTCTTGTACTCATTCAGAAAGGTCATCCAGAGTTTATAGTTTTCCTTCCATTTCACTTCCTCTTCCGTTCCCCAATCAAACCAATAGGATCCATGTGCCGACCGGTTGGGCTGAAAGAATTCCCATAACTGCGGGTAGGTATAGATGTCGTGCCATTCGGCCCTGCGCATAGCGTGGAGATCGCGGTTGGCTATATATATACCCATAGTGGGAGATATGGAAAAGTTTAATGCTATCAACTCATTCATGACAGCATTCCATTTTTCGGAAAAAGGCGCAGCAGCCTGCTTCCACAATGTACCGGCCTCTCCAAACCTGTCCTGCTCGTTCTGGTAATTGTAGTCCAGGGAATAATTTTGTACCTTCTGGTGCTCAAACATCGCCTCCGGAAGCCCGTACCAATGCTCCATCGAATTAAGACCGGCCCGGGCGCTATGCAGCGCATTCCAGTTGCCTACATAAGTCTGGGAATGGTGCATCATGGAACGCAATCCCAGCTTTTTGTTCTCTTCCAAAGCTACCTTCATAAGGGCCGGTTCTGCACCAAAAAACTTGATACCGTCCGCTCCTTTTTTGGCATTCTCTCTTACCCAGGCTATTGCCTGTGCTTCGGTAGATATGGGTACTGCATTTCCCATGCCAAAGCGGGCATGCGCTTTAATACGGGGAGCTGTGATCTCGTTCGCCGCACTCCTTCTCTTTTCTTTCAACACCCAGTCCAGCCCATTCATGGAGCCGGCTTCGGCAATGGTGGTGACACCATGTGCCATGTATAACTTGTATACGTATTCTGCATTAGGCACTTTTTTACCACCCCCCAGGTGCACATGCGTGTCTACAAAACCCGGCATCACATACATGCCCTCAGCATTCAATTCATGTCCACCCGGTTTCAATTTCGGACGTCTCTCCGGATTAACGGGCACACCGGGATTGCCTACCGTAACAATGGCGGCGATCTTGTTTTTTTCTATGACAATATCCACGGGACCCAAAGGCGGTGCCAGGGTACTGTTGATAACAGTAACACCCCGGATGATCAGTTGTTCCCAGGGACCTTCTCCTTCTTTCCGGTCAGGTCCGGGATCAGGAACAATTCCCTGCGCCCTTATACCGGCGGTTATGCATACCATATATATGGCTGTGAGTACCAGTTTCAAGTTATACTTCATAACCAGTTCCAGTTAGTTGTTTCAAATGCTATTCCTATTTGTCAAGCGTATATTTGGCCGGCTGGCCTTTAGCCGGCGTGCTTTTTTTGATGAAATCCCTCAGGTCGTCATTGGCTTTGACCAGGTCTTCATTGCGCAGGTACATCATATGCCCGCTTTTATAACCTGACCAGGACATCCTGTCTTTCAGCCGTCCGCCTGGATCCATTTGCCATAAATTGTATTGCGCATTGAAATAGTCGCAGGCGCCATCATAATAACCCGATTGGACATACACGTGCAAATAGGGATTCATGGCCATAGCCAGCCGAAGGTTATAACCGGTACTGTCCGCATTTTCACCGGTTCGCAGCCAGGGGTGTACTGGCCCGAACATATAGTATTTCAGATCTGTTTTGTAATTCAATACTTCCCTGAAATAATAGTTGATAGGCGGCGTAAAGGAATGCAACCAGGATGTCAGCTCGGGGGCATAGTCGAATCTTTCACCGGCTCCCTGCCTGTCTATACCGAGGTACCGGGAATCCAGCCTTCCTACAGTATAACCTTTATCTCTTAACAGCTCCTTCCAGAAAAATGACGCCGGAATTACCAGGTTGTGTTCCAGCACTACTTTTTCGGACAGCCCTGAATACCGGGCGATCCGGCCGGCGATCTGTTTTCTTTTTGCCGGGTCAATAAAGCCTCCTTCCATCAAAGCCGGAATATATTCGTCAATGGTGAACTTTTCTACTTCGGGCAACATAGCTTCCAGCTCTTTTTGCTGCAGATCCTGCGGCAATGCCTTATGATGCCAGGCAGTGGCGGCATAATAAGGAAGCATATTGGCGCCGCCTACCGGGCCGCCTCTTTCAATGCCCAGTGTTGTAGGCGATACGAGGATGACACCGTTCACGTACATCCAGTTGTTTTTTTGCAGCTCCAGTGCCAACCCTGAAACACGTGTGGTACCATAGCTTTCGCCGATCAGGTACTTGGGTGATCTCCAGCGGTTTGTACGGCTCACAAAAGTGCTGATCCACTCCGCCAGGTATTTGGTGTCTGCATTTACACCAAAAAAGGTTGACCGGGGAACTTTGTCATTTGCCATACGCGAGTAGCCTGTATTGACAGGGTCTATAAAAATAATATCCGCTACGTCTAAAATCGAGTTGGGATTATCTTTTACGATATAAGGCTGCAGCGGGTAGCCTTCGCTGTCAACATTCAGCAGCTTGGGGCCGGTATAAGCCAGGTGCATCCACACGGAAGCAGTACCGGGTCCGCCATTGAACGAAATAACGAGCGGACGTATGGTGCGGTCTTTTATGTCTGACCTTTCATAATAAGTATAAAAAACACCGGCTATAGGATCTCCGTTCTCATTCCATACAGGTTGTGTTCCCACGGTAGCGGTATAGGGCACCCTGACGCCCTTAATGGTAACTGCCCCTGTTGTTACAACGGTGGAATCCATGTTCAACACGGCATCATAGGGAGTAGACTTTACATTTACCCTGGGTGGCGGGGCAGGCGCAGCAAAGCGCTGCTGGGCATAGGCAGCGGAACAAACCGTTATCAATATGATGATTAAGATATTCTTTTTCATTTTGTAAATTTTACAGATCATAAAAAGAAAACGTACTTAGTATTTTGCCGGTTGATCAGGCTTGGGCAATGTTTTTTTGATGAACTGGCGGATATCCTCGTTTGAGGTAGCCAGGTCTTCCTGTCGCAGGTACATCATATGCCCGCTTTCATAGCCTTTAAAAGATAACCGGTCTTTCATTTTTCCGCTGGGATCCAGATGCCACATATTATACTTCGCATTGAAATAGTCGGTTGCCCCATCAAAATAGCCTGACTGAACCATTACATGTAAAAATGGATTTTGTGCCATTGCCTGCCGGAGGTTCTCCCCGGTCTGGTCGCCTTCCCGGTTCCAGGGCCTGGTTTGCCCCGCAATGAAATATTTCAGATCTGTTTTATAGTTCAGTACCTCTCTCAGGTAGTAATTGATCGCCGGTGTGAAAGTATGCTGCCAGGAAGTGTTTTCCGCAGCATAGTCTGGTCGCTCCCCTGCCGTTTTGAAATCAATTCCGAGATAGCGTGAATCCAGCCGCCCCACGTTGTATCCTTTATCCCTTAACAGCTCTTTCCAGAAAAAAGCAGAGGGTACCGCAAGGTTATGCTCCAGTATTACTTTTTCTGACAGAGAGCTATAGCGCGACATTTTTTTCGCGATCTCTTTTCGTTTGCCGTCTTCCAGGAAACCGCCCCGGGTAATGGCCGGTGTCAGCTCTTTAATAGTGAACTGCTCCACCTCTTCCAGCAGCGTAGCGAGTGGTTTGCTCTGGAGGTCCGGCGCCAGGGTTTTATGATACCAGGCCGTAGCGGCATAATAAGGCAGGTAATTGGCTGCAGCTACAGGTCCCTGCCTGGTTATACCCAACCCTGTGGGAGACACCAGGATAACGCCGTTGAGGTACATCCAGCCGGCATTTTGCAATTGCAATGCCAGTCCCGCAACTCGTGTGGTACCGTAGCTTTCGCCGATCAGGTATTTGGGTGAACTCCAGCGGTTTTTACGGGTTACAAAATTAGTGATCCACTCCGACAGGTATTTGATGTCTTCATTCACTCCGAAAAACAGCGATTTGGGAATGGAGTCGTTGATAGCACGGGAGAAGCCGGTATTCACCGGTTCCACGTACACGATATCGGCTACATCAAGGAGGGAATGCGGGTTGTCTTCCACACCATATGGCTGCAGCGGGTAGCCCTCACTGTCAATGATCACTTTTTTAGGGCCGGTATATCCCAGGTGCATCCAGCAGGAGGCCGCCCCGGGCCCACCGTTAAATGAAATAAATAACGGACGGGATCTTTTATCGGTTATGTCCGATCTTTCGTAATATACATAAAAGAGGCTGGCTACAATTTTCCCATCTTCGGTAAAAACAGGCTGGTTGCCGGCTGTTGCGTTGTAGGGCACCAACGTACCCTTGATGGTTACCTGCCCTTTGGTTGTTACCGCCTCATCCACTTTTATGTTTCTTTTCTGGCCTAAAGCAGACGTAGCAAAAAACAAGCAGGCAATAAGAATAGATTTGATTTTCATACTCGTTAATTTTTCGTATTGATGGTTACCTGTAAGCTTCGTTTTGAACCAGGTTGGTATTGGTTCTTATTTCTACCGATGGAAACGGCAACACCTGCCTCCCTTCGGCAGATAATCTGTAAAAAGGAAGGCTGCCGTTGGTACGGATCACATTTGAAAATATATCCATAGCCTTACCGCTCCTGATCACATCAAACCACCTGTGTCCTTCCCCGACAAGCTCCAGTTTTCTTTCCTGCAGGATAGCATCCAGCAAATCCTCTTTGGTAGCGGCTGTCGTATTACCCAGTCCGGCTCTGCCTCTTACTGCATTCAGGTCTCCGGCAGCATTACCCAGGTCATCCTGTTGCGCTCTTGCCTCTGCTCTTATCAGAAATTGTTCTGCCATACGCAATAGCTGAAAGTTATCCGCATTCTGGGGCATGCTCCATTTAGTGGTATAGTATATACCTGTCGGGGCATTCTGGGCAGTGAAGCTTCCCCGTACATCCGCAGGATCGGCTGTCATCTCCTGGTAGAACTCATCGTGCAACCCGCTGCCACCGCGTCCGCCAAGACTGGCCGGAAAATACCATTGCCGCAATCCCATCCCGTCCACATTGCTGTACTGCAGTTCGAATATTGACTCCGCACTGTTTTTAGTGGTAAAGATAGTGGCAAAAGGGGTAGAAAGCGTTTGGGTGCCGATAACATCAGAAGCAAAAGATTCCGCTTTGGGCCAATCCCTGTTGTATAAGTAATATCTTGCCAGCAGTGCCCTGGCCGCAGCTTTGGTGACTTTTGCCTTTGTGAGCGTATTAGATGCCCTGGTCTCCGGTAACAATCTCATAGCTTCCAGTAAATCGCTTTCTGCCTGGTCGTAGGTTTGCCGGAGCGTGCTGCGGGTAGCAAAATCCTCATCATTAAGTCCCGCGGAAGGCGTCAGCTTGATAACAACCCCGTCTGTACCATAAATTCCGGGATAGCCCCCCCAAAGCCGTCCCAGGTCGAAATAGGCAAGTCCGCGGATAAAGTGAGCCTGTCCTATAAGATCATCCTTAAGCGCCTGGTCTGCTTCGAGAGGCGGTACAAAGGCTATGATGTTATTGGCCACATCCACACACCGGTAATAAGCGGTATACAGATCTTCCACTTCGGAATTGTCAATGCCCCAGTTAAACTCATCGGCAGCGATCAGGGCATCCCAGGTATCCACCTGTTGCGATACATCGGACGCCACATCTGTTATGACCTGCAACCGCCATTGATAGGTTGTCTGGAGATTATGATATAATCCGTTCACCACACCCTGTGCGTCGTTAATGGTTGAGAAAGCCTGGTTGCTGCTTATCTGATCAAGCGGCTCTATGTCCAGCACATTACATGAAGTACCCAAAAGGGTGATAGCTAATATAGATGATGCAATTAATTTCTTCATAATTCTAAACATTTAAAATGTTAAACTGATCCCTCCCATCCATGTTCTCAATTGTGGCATTACGCCCAGGTCTATACCCTGGTTGATCTCTGTACCACCACCGGATACTTCCGGATCCAGCCCGGTATACTTCGTGAAAGTGAGTACGTTTTGACCGGAAATATAAACCCTGATCTTACCGGCATGGATCTTTGAGGTGAGGGATGACGGAAGATTATATCCCAGGCTGAGATTTTTCAGCCGCAGGTAAGAAGCGTCTTCCACATGTCTTGACGGCCGCAGGTTGGCATCGTAGTTTTTGCTGTTCATCCTGGGAATATCAGTAATATCCCCCGGCTGCTGCCACCTGTCCAGTTGCTGAGACATATAACCGGTAGTTCTTGTTCCGCCGTGCTCAAAGAAGTAGCGGTTGTAATTGAACACCGAGTTGCCGTAGCTATACTGGAAAAATATGCCGAGGTCAAAATCCTTATATGTCAGGTTATTGCTCAGCCCGCCCTGGAATTTCGGCCAGGCAGATTTACCGATAATGAACCGGTCTGTATTGATATTAAATTCACCATCCCTGCCGGTATTCCATATAATATCGCCTGTAGCAGGGTCTACGCCCAGTTGCTCGTGCACATAAAATGAGAACAGCGGGTAGCCTTCTTCCATACGGATATATTCCCTGGTAGCGGTATTGATGGGTGCAGCCAGCTTTTTGATCAGGTTATTGTTCCGGGAAATATTAAAATTGATATCCCATGAGAAATTTTTATTGCTGACGGGCGTTGCGCTGACAGACACCTCGAATCCTTTATTCTCCATAGCGCCATAGTTTTGCAACAGGGTGCTATAGCCGATGGATCGTGGCACCGGTACTTCCAGCAACATATCCTTTGTTTGCTTATCATAGTAGTCGAAAGAAAATCGCAGCTTATTATCGAATAGCGCCAGGTCGAGGCCGACATTAAATTGCGCCGTTGTTTCCCATTTCAGATCGGGGTTGGCCAACTGCCTCGGAGAAAAGCCAGGGTATTCCACATAGGCAGCGGTAGATCCTGCGCCCGGTGTAGGTCCTCCCCCGCCGCGGTAGCCGCCTCTTTCACCACCCCAAAGTCCTCTTGAAGCGAAATTGCCTATACCGCTTTGGTTACCGGTAACCCCATAGCTGACCCTCCATTTAAAGTCATCAATAAATGTGACATTCTCCATGAATTTCTCCCGCGACATGTTCCAACCCACAGAAGCAGAAGGAAAAAATCCCCACCTGTTATTTTCACCAAAACGGGAAGAACCGTCATAACGGAAATTCGCGGTCATAAGATATTTTTTATCCCAGTCATATACCAGTCTTCCGAAATAGGAAGCGATACCCCATGCGGTTTGGTTGGCAGTAGAATTTTTAACCGCTGCAGCAGCAATGGTTTTAAAGCTGTTACCCGGAAATCCGGATCCGGTAGCCGAAGTGATATTGTTGGTATTTTGCTGCATAGTATTTCCCAGCAGTATATTAAAGCTGTTTTTACCGGGTGAAAACTGGTAAGTCAGCGTGTTTTCATTGATCCAGTTAAAATCTTTTACCACACTGTTGGTAGCCGTACCGTCTACACTTGCGCCTGCATTCAGCAATGTATTACTGTAGTTGTTTTCCATGATATAACTGTAATCAATGCTCCAGTTGCTTCTGAAAGACAATCCCCGTAAAATGGTCCAGTCTCCGTAAAAATTACCGAGGAACCTGTCCGTACTCATAAGGTAGTCTGTTTCATTGGCAACGGCCAACGGGCTTTCCCAGATGAATTTATTGTAAGAGCCATCCGGATGGTACAGGGGCTGGTTGCTTGGGTAGAAATATGCATTGGCAAGGGATGAATTGATATTGTTGCCATTCTGCGAACGGTTGCGGGTACCATGTGAGTAAAACAGGCTGGTTCCAAACTTCAATGCTTCGGAAGCTTTAAAATCCAGGTTTGTTCTGAAGGATTTGCGCCCGAAGTTGGCCGGTCTTACCATCCCTTCCTGCTCAAACAAATTGCCCGAAACCAGGTATTTGATGCGATCGTTCCCGCCGGATATGGAAGCGTCTACATTATACAGGTTGGCGGTTTGCAATAAAGGAGAAACCCAGTCAACATCCAATGCATTTTCAGGATTGGCATAAGGCGGTGTAAAAGATGCGCCTGAAGGATTGGTGGCGCTGATGGAACCATAGGTATCTATCCAGTTGTTGGCTGCGGCTTCATTCTGCAGCATTTCAAACTGGGGACCGCTTACCAGCAGATCGGTCGGTTTCTTCCAGGGTTTGCCGGCGCCCATATAAGACGACAGCGAAATCTGGGGCTTTCCGGATTTACCACGTTTGGTAGTGATCAGCACCACACCATTCGCTGCCCTTGCTCCATAAATGGCAGTAGCCGAGGCATCCTTCAGTATCTCCATAGATTCTATGTCGCTGGGATTCAAATCTGCCATAGGATTGGTTGACTGCCCAAAGGTGGTCTGGGCCAGGCTTTGCGCTACTATGGGTACCCCGTCAATTACATACAGGGGATCTGAACTGGCGTTGATGGAAGTAGCGCCTCTCACCCGCACCATTACGCCTGTTCCCGGCTCACCCGAAGAAGCGCTTACGGTTACCCCTGAACTTCTTCCCTGCAATAACTGATCCGGGCTTGGCATGGGAACATTTTTGATTTGCTCGGCATTCACGGTTGAAATGGCGCCTGTAATTGTTTTGCGGCTTTGGGAGCCATATCCGACCACTACCACTTCTTCGAGACTGGCATCTTTTGTTTGTAAGGTAACAACCAGGTCGGACACTTCCCTGTTTATCACCTGTTCCAACGTTTCGAACCCGACACTTGAAAATACCAGTGTAAAGGGAATAGCACCCCGTAGAGAAAAACTACCGTCCTCTCCCGTTATCGTTGAAACGTTGGTGTTTTTGATGCTGACTGTTACGCCCGGTAAACCCGTGGCTCCATCTGTAACCACCCTGCCCTTAACAGTGGTTTGCGCATGGAGGTATAAGGCACTTACTGAAGTAACAAATAACAACAGCAGTGACTTATATTTTTTTCTCATTTGCATGTAGTTTTAGTTTTGTTGTTATTGAAAATTGTTAAATAATTGGGTGAACTTTTTAAATCTACCAAGTATTTGCTGAAATGAAACCGGGTCACTTGTTACGCTCCAATATCTATATACAATAGGATAATTTTTGTATAGAAACCTTTTGGGTTCAGTCTGCCTGCATAAACGGATAGCTATATACAACCGGGGGATCAAAAGTTTCTTTGATGGTTCTGGGCGAAGTCCACCGAAGCAGGTTTAACAGCGATCCGGCCTTGTCATTGGTACCCGAACCCCTGCTGCCGCCGAAAGGTTGTTGTCCTACAACAGCACCCGTAGGTTTGTCATTAATATAAAAATTACCGGCCGCATGCATGAGCTTCTTTTCCACTATATGTATGATCTCGCGGTCGTTAGCAATTATAGAACCGGTCAGTGCATAGATAGACGTATTGTTTACTTCGTTCAGCATTTCTTCAAACAGCTCATCTTCGTAAGTATAAATAGTCAGTACCGGCCCGAACAACTCCTCCTGCATGGTAATGTATTGCGGTGTTTGGGCATGAATAATCGTGGGTTCAATAAAATATCCTTTTGATTTGTTGTAGCCGCCCCCGGCAATAATAATGGCATCCGGGTCGGATGCAGCCTGTTTTATATAAGAGGTTATTTTATCAAAAGCTTTTTCAGAGATGACGGCGTTTACAAAATTTTCGAAGTTCTCAACGGGGCCTACTTTTAACTGCTTTACCGTCTCCATCAACCGTTCCCTGATACCGGGCCACACAGACATGGGAATGTAGGCCCGGGAGGCGGCTGAACATTTCTGTCCCTGGTATTCAAAAGCGCCTCTTACGAGAGCCGTTACGGCAACATCTACGTGCGCGCTGTTGTGTATCACCACAAAATCCTTACCGCCTGTTTCACCCACGATCCTGGGATAACTTCTGTATCTGCGGATATTAGCGCCGATCGTTTCCCATATATCCTGGAATACTTTTGTAGATCCTGTAAAGTGTATACCGGCAAAGTCGGGGTGCCTGAAAATAATATCACCGGCAACCGGTCCGTCCGTAAATATCATATTGATGACGCCATCCGGCAGGCCGGCCTCCTTCAGTATCCTGATGATGAGGTTGGCAGATAACGCCTGCAGTTCCGAAGGCTTCCATACGATAACATTCCCCATGAGGGCCGCTGCAGCAGGCAGGTTGGCCGCGATGGCCGTAAAATTGAACGGCGTGATGGCAAATACGAATCCTTCCAGCGGGCGATAATCCATACGGTTCCATATTCCCTCCGCCGATTCCGGCTGCATGGTATAAATGGACTGCATGTAATAAGCGTTGAAGCGGAAAAAATCGATCAGTTCACAGGCAGAATCAATCTCTGCCTGGTAAATATTTTTGCTTTGCCCCAGCATAGTGGCAGCATTGATCTCGTACCGATACTTTCCTGCGATCAGGTCGGCAGCCCTGAGGAAAATAGCAGCCCTGTGTTCCCACGAAACGGAAGCCCATTGCTCCCTTGCATCCAGGGCCGCTGTGATGGCGGCGTTTACATGGGTGGCATCGCCTTCATGATAGTAACCCAGTATGTATTGGTGCTCATGTGGGGGGCGAACCGCTATCTTTTTGCCCGTTCTTATGGCTGCTCCGCCTATCACCATGGGTATATCGGCTTCTTCTCCTTTCATTTTAGACAATGCTTCCTTTATTTTAGCTCTTTCAGGACTGCCGGGGCTATAGCTCAGTACCGGCTCGTTTTGCGGGTAAGGTATTTTCAACAATGCGTTTGTCATGTTATCAATGTTAATAATGAAAAATGGTGTTATGCTGATCTGACATTTTTCAAAATTATAATTGACAACAGGCCTTTTTGAAGCAATAACTATCCAATGCTCAACCATTTTGGCAGAATCAAAATTTTTGGACGGCAACTGTTTAAAAAGCCGGGAAACGATACCGAACCAATATGAGGATATGCTTGACCTCTTGTTTTTCATTGTTTACAATTATTATCCTTCTGTTTACAATTTTTATTATACGGTTTTAACTTTTCAAAAAAAATAGTATTATTGGTAAATCATCAGAACCATATCCTATATAATATTAGAAGACATCTAAGAGTGGATTGTGTTGCCTGCTTTGTATGAAATGTATCGTTTTCTAATCAGCTATAATATTTGTCTATGCGAATCGTGCAATATTCAACACCAGTACCTAAAAATGATGTTGTAGTCATTGACAGGGACGTTCTTCCTTTTTTTTACGACTATTATCATCAGCACAAGGAATTGCAGATAACCTATATTATCAGGGGAGAAGGAACGCTGATCGCCGGAAAATACAACCAGCCGTTTACCTCCGGGGAAATTTATATCCTGGGATCGCAGCAGCCACATATTTTTAAATCGGCGCCCCAATATTTTGGCGCTCCGCACCAGTCCAATTGTGAAGCCATCCATATCTATTTTGATGTGGAACGTTTGCCCAGGCTTTTCCTGGGGCTTCCGGAGATGGAAGGATTCAACCGGTTTCTGGACCTATGTTCCAATGGGCTGCAACTACCCTCCCGGTACGTTGAAAAAGTAAGTGGCCAGATCATGCGGTTGTGTAAGAAATCGAATACAGAGCGGTTGACAGGCATTATTGAGCTTTTTCATTCATTTGATAAAGATATTACCGGTTGGAAGTCACTGAGCAACGGTTTTATGGAATATAACCATAGCACCAATATAGAAGGGATACGCATGAATGATGTGCTGAAATTTACCAGGGAGCATTATATGGAGAATATTACGCTGAGAAAAATTGCACGTGTGGCCAATATTACCCCCAATGCCTTCTGCAAGTATTTTAAAAAGCATACCCGGAAAACCTATAACTCTTTTCTGAATGAAATACGGATCAATGAAGCGTGTCGCCTGATGATCAGCACAAACTATACAAGCATTTCCAATATTGCCTATTCTACAGGATTTAACAGCGCGACCAATTTCAACCGGGTCTTCCGCCGTACGACAGGTATGTCGCCCGGTGACTATTTGAGGGAATACAGGATCAGCAGGAATAACTGACATTCGCGCAAATTTCAGAGATACATGTGTTTCGGATACCGTTGATCGTACGTGGGTGGATCATACTCCCGCTACTCTTTCCATAGAAAAGGGAACAGGATGACCGCCAGTACAATCACCAAAGCGTCGAACCCAACCAGCAGCCAGATCAGATCCGCAAGAGCGGAGTCTTTAAACACCTCCCCCAATCCCGCTTTGGATACTCTTATCAGCAGCAACAGTTGCGGAATAATGATGGGAAAGCCCATAATGGCCATCAGCGAAGCCTGCTGCTGCGCCTTGGACGCGATAGCTGCCAGCATGGTAAAAACAAAACCGAGGCTAACCGCTCCCAGGCAAACAATACCCAGGAATTCCCAAAAATTTACGATGGGATTACCCAGCAACAACTGGAAAAGAAATAAACTGATACTGCTCATCAGCAGCATAATGATGCTGTTGTACAATAATTTGGCTACTATAAACTGCACGGGGCCGGCTATAGAATAAAAGTAGAGCATTCTGCCACGGGTTTCCTGCAAAAAGCTTTTGGCTACGGCATTCACACAAACAAACAACTGGATCATCCAGAACAGGCCGTTCCAGACATTTGCATCCGGTTGCTGCATAGCCAGGTACAGTACAAAAATGGTGGCGCCTACATACAATAAAACGCCATAAAAAGTATACTGCTGGCGCAGCTCCAGCAACAGGTCCTTTTTAAGCAGGGTAATGATATGGGTCCAGGATCGCATGCTGTTAGTCTTTTAATTGAAAACAATACCGGCACCGGGGCTCATATATATCTTTTTCACCGATCACGACCTGTTTTTCGGCCGCGGTCTTACGCCAGGAATAGTTGGCTATATTACCGCACTTTACGCAAATAGCGTGCAATTTGGTAATATATTCCGCCATAGCCAGTAAGCCGGGCAACGGACCAAACGGTTTTCCGGTGTAATCCATATCCAGTCCCGCCACAATGACCCTCACTCCGCCGGAAGCCAACCGGTTACAAACCTCACCGAGCCCGTCATCAAAAAACTGGGCTTCGTCTATCGCGATAACGTCTGCGTCCTGCGTCAACAGCAGAATAGCCGCCGCATTATCAACCTGGACGGAAGCGATGGAATTTTCATCATGAGAAACGATCTCTCCTTCCCTGTACCGCGTATCAACGGCAGGTTTATATATTTCGATACGCTGGTTGGCTATTCTGGCCCTTTTTAACCTGCGTATCAGCTCTTCGGTTTTCCCGCTGAACATAGAACCACATATTACTTCAAGCCAGCCCCTTTTTGCACCTGTTATATGGGGTTCAATAAACATTTTATGAGTTTTTTATGGCAAGGAGTTTGTACCTTGAGGCAATTTTTAGGTAAATAATACTTTATTACTATCAAGGCGACAAAAATACCATATTCGATGGAACGTATCGGTGTTTTAATAAATAAATTACAGGAGCTATACGAACAGCGGGCTGCACCGGAACAAATTTTGCACGTAACACAAATGTTGCAAACGGAACTGTTCCTGGCAAAGCAGCAGCAACAAAACAGCGAGGAAAGAAAAAAAGTTACCGTTATCATGCCTGCCAATCTTCCTGTTGAAGCACCGGTTGCCGATATAGTGCCTGCCAGAGAAGCCGCAGTATCTGCTCAACCTGTACAGCCTGAAATGGCACCGGTAACAGAAACCGCACTGGAGGAAGCAGCGCTTGCGGAAGAAAACACGGCTGAATCCCGCCGTTTCAATGTGCTGGAAGAAGTGCCCACCCTGGCGCACCAGCCAATGGTAAGGGAATTGAACGAAACCATATCCCCGGTAGAGTTGTCGCTGAACGAAAAGCTGAGCGAACGCAAAAAAGAATTGGCAGAAACATTGGGCAGCGAACCGCTGAAGGATATCAAAAAAGCCATCAGCCTGAACGACCGCTATATATTCATTACAGAGCTCTTTCGCGGTGATGAAGCCATGTATGAACGCTCGCTCAAAACCATCAACCATTTCTCTATCTATGCTGAGGCTGAGTTTTGGATCCAGAGAGAGCTAAAATTAAAGCTGGGCTGGAACGAAGAGCTTCCCTCGGTAAAACTCTTTGATCAACTGGTGCAAAGGCGGTTTCGCTGAATATATTCCATGATCTTAGCGGTGGCTCCAACGTTTTCCCTGACGTATGATCGTGCGGCCGCTCCCTTTTCCTGCAGTTCCTTCTCTTCCTTAAACAACCTGTCCAGTACTGCTTCCAGTTCCAGGGCATTTTTAACACTGATGGCGCCGCCAGCGTCTATCATATCCGCTGCTTCATAATGCTTTTGATACACCGGACCGAAAATAACCGGCTTTCCGTATACCGCGGCTTCCAGGATATTATGAAGCCCGTCGTCCCCGAAACCACCTCCAACATAGGCAATATCAGCGTATGCATACAACCTTGATAACATGCCAATATTATTGATAATAAGAATATGCGCACTGTGATCTTCCGTTTTATCCAGGTCGGAATACAAAACGGCGCCCGGGAAAGCTTTCTGAATATCGTGAATGTGCTCTGGATCCACCTCGTGGGGGGCGATAATAAAACGAATAGTGCTGTTTGCCTTTGCATAATGCACCAGCTCTTCTTCATCCTCAGGCCAGGTGCTGCCGGCCACCAGCACCTTATGCCCCCTGCAAAATTTTTCTATAGCCGCCAGCGGCTCAAAAGCGCCGGCAATTTCGGTTACCCGGTCAAAACGGGTATCCCCGGAAACGGTTATATTTTCTGCAAAACCTATTTCTGCCAATAATTCCGCCGATGCTGAATTTTGTACAAACAGATGGGTAAATCCGCGAAGCGTATCGCGCCAGAAGCCTCCGAACGATTTAAAAAACAGGTGCTGCTCCCTGAAAAGCGCCGATACCAGCAAAACCGGGATCTTTCTTCTGGTAAGCCCTCGCAGGTAGTTGTGCCAGAACTCATACCGCACCCACAGCACCAGTGTCGGCTGTATCAGGTCCAGCAGCTTCCTTACGTTGCCCGGGCGGTCAGACGGCAGGTAGCAAACCAGATCAGCGCCGGTATAATTTTTCCGCACTTCGTAGCCGGAAGACGAAAAAAAGCTGATAATGATTATCACCCCCGGATAAGTTCTTCTTAATTCCTCCAGCAGGGGTCGCCCCTGTTCAAACTCTCCCAGTGAAGCGCAATGCATCCAGATCCGCTGATCGGAACGTCCGTTTACCGTATATAATTTTTCTTGTATCTGAGTGAAAATTTTCTTTCTTCCCTGTACCCAAAGCCTTGCTTTAGGGTTCCATAAGGAAGCCAGCCGTATGCCGGATTCCATCAATATGATAAAAAAACGATACAAATAGCTCAACACAATTGTTATATATTAAATTCCTGATACAAATCTAACGTACACACAGTTAACATGTTCATATTTTGCTATTTTTGCAGCCATTAAAGAAAAATGCTAATGCGCGACATACAGATGGTGGATTTACAGGCACAGTACCAGGCAATAAAACCGGATATTGACAAAGCCATCCACGAAGTATTAGACAGTTGCGCTTTCATCAATGGCAAACCTGTTCATGATTTTGCCGCCGGCCTCGGAGCATACCTCCATGTGAACCATGTGATCCCCTGTGCCAATGGAACGGATGCCTTACAAATAGCGCTGATGGCGCTGGACCTGCAACCGGGCGATGAAGTCATCACCCCCTCTTTCACATTTATCGCAACAACGGAAGTGATCGCTCTATTGCGGTTACAGCCTGTTTTTGTTGATGTGGATCCACAAACCTTTTGTATCGATCCTGCCGCTATAGAAAAAGCAATAACCCCGAAGACCAGGGCGATCGTTCCCGTGCATTTATACGGACAATCGGCCAATATGGAAGCTATTCTGCAGATAGCCGGGAAACACGGGTTATATGTTGTGGAAGATAACGCCCAGGCGATAGGTTCTACCTACACTTTTGCGGATGGCACACAAAAAAAGACCGGTACCATCGGTACCATCGGGTGCACCTCTTTTTTCCCTTCCAAAAATCTCGGTTGCTACGGAGATGGCGGCGCACTGTTTACCAACGACGATCAATTGGCGGAAAAAATAAAAATGATCGCCAACCATGGTCAAAGTGTCCGGTATCATCACGACCTGGTAGGCTGTAACTCACGGCTGGACACCCTGCAGGCAGCCATACTCAATATAAAGCTAACAAAACTGGACGAATACATAGCCCAAAGACAAAAAGCGGCAGCCTTTTACAATAAAGCATTTGCGGACCATGCCAACATCACCACTCCTTTTATCGCGCCCTATACCAACCATGTATTTCACCAGTACACTTTACAACTGGAGGGCATAAGCCGCGATGAACTGAACCGTTTTTTAGCCACCCACAACATCCCTTCGATGCTTTACTATCCGATACCGGCGCATAAGCAAAAAATGTTTGATGCATTTGGTGGCGCTTCCTTTGATCTTCCGGTAACAGACTGGCTCACGGAGCGGGTTATCTCGCTGCCCATGCATACGGAACTTGATGAGGAGCAGCTTGCCTATATTACCGAAAAAGTACTCACATTTATTAAATCATGATCATAAGACGATGAAAATAGCAGTAGTAGGAACAGGCTATGTTGGATTGGTGACCGGAACTTGTTTTGCTGAAACAGGTAACAATGTTACCTGTATTGATATTGATGAGAAAAAGGTAAAAAAACTATCCAATGGTGAAATAACAATTTATGAGCCGGGACTGGAAAAGATCTTCCTCCGCAATATCAAAGAAGAGAGGCTTCATTTTACCCAAAGCCTGGCAGAAGGGATAAAAGATGCGGAAGTTATTTTTCTTGCTTTACCAACCCCCCCGGGGGAAGACGGATCTGCGGATCTTAAATACATACTGGGTGTATCCAGGGACCTGGGGACAATTATCAAACCGGGAGACTATAAAGTAATAGTAGATAAAAGCACGGTGCCGGTAGGTACTGCCGAAAAAGTAGAGGCGGCTATCATAGAAAGCTCGGCGGCTGTGTTAGGCAATGGAAACGATCTGAAAAAAGCCGGGGCCTTTGATGTAGTATCCAACCCGGAGTTTTTGCGGGAAGGTGTGGCGGTAGATGATTTCATGAAGCCGGATCGCGTAGTGATCGGCGCTTCATCTGAAAAAAGCCGGAAGATCATGAACGACCTGTATGCGCCGTTTGTCCGGCAGGGGAACCCCATTATTTTCATGGATGTCCGCTCCGCTGAACTCACCAAATATGCAGCCAATTCTTTCCTGGCTACCAAAATTTCATTTATGAATGAAATAGCGCAGTTGTGTGAAAAGCTGGGTGCTGATGTGGATATGGTGAGAAAAGGCATTGGTAGTGACGAGCGGATCGGGAGAAGGTTCCTGTTTCCCGGGATCGGCTATGGCGGTAGCTGCTTCCCGAAAGATGTGCAGGCCCTGGTAAGAAGCGCCGAAGAAGTTGCCTACGACTTCAAGATACTGAACGCCGTAATGAACGTAAACGAGTTGCAGAAGCTTCATCTCCTTCCAAAGATCAGAAAGTATTTTAACGACGATATAACCGGCAAAAAATTTGCCCTGTGGGGACTTGCATTTAAGCCCAACACAGACGATATACGGGAAGCACCGGCTCTGTATATAATAGACGCTTTGACGGCGGCGGGAGCATCGGTGACGGCATATGATCCCGAAGCCATGAATAACGTAAAAGAACTGCTGGGAGATAAAATTGTATTTGCTGAAAACCAGTACGATTGCCTGAAAGACGCCGACGCGCTGATCATTGCAACGGAATGGAATGAATTCAGAACGCCGGATTTCCTGAAAATTGTTTCGCTGCTAAAGAATAAAGTAATATTTGACGGACGAAACCTGTTTGATGTGCACGCTATAAGGCAGCTGGGTTTCCATTATGAAAGTGTCGGTCGCAGTGCCGTTAGCCAATAGCTGGTATACTTATATTAGAAAGAAGCATAAACAAGTTTACCGTCCGAACGGATGAAAAAAAGAAACGGATGAAAAAAAGAATACTGATTACCGGTGCCGCCGGATTCCTCGGCTCGCATTTATCTGACAGGTTTATCAAAGAAGGATACGAAGTGATCGGAATGGATAACCTTATTACGGGAGATCTTAAAAATATTGAGCACCTTTTCCCCAATCCGGATTTTCAGTTTTATCACCACGATGTTTCCAGGTTTATTCATGTACCTGGCAGGCTGGACTATATTTTGCACTTCGCATCACCGGCCAGCCCGATCGATTACCTGAAGATACCGATCCAGACCTTAAAAGTTGGTTCGCTCGGCATTCACAACTGCCTGGGACTGGCGAAGGAAAAAGCGGCCAGGCTACTCATCGCCTCTACATCAGAGGTATATGGAGATCCCCTGGTACACCCCCAATCCGAAGATTATTGGGGTAATGTGAACCCAGTTGGCCCCAGAGGGGTGTATGACGAGGCCAAACGCTTCCAGGAAGCTATTACCATGGCCTACCATACCTACCACAAGCTTGAAACGAGAATTGTAAGGATATTTAATACTTATGGCCCGAGAATGCGGCTGAACGACGGCAGAGCCTTACCGGCATTCATCGGCCAGGCATTACGCGGAGAAGACCTGACCGTATTTGGGGACGGATCACAAACCCGGTCTTTTTGTTTTGTAGATGACCTCATAGAAGGCATCTACAGGTTGTTGCACAGTGACTATCCGCACCCGGTAAACATCGGTAATCCCGATGAGATCAGCTTAAAGGAATTTGCAGAAGAAGTCATAAAGCTGACAGGAACCCATCAGAAAATTGTTTATAAACCGTTACCTGTAGACGATCCGAAACAACGCCAGCCGGATATTACCAGGGCAAAGGAGTTACTGGGATGGCAGCCCACCGTAAGCCGGACCGACGGGTTACGGATAACGTATGAATACTTTAGATCCTTACCGAAAGAAGAACTGTACAAATTGCCTAAAGATTTTAAAAAATAAAACATCATGTTAATTTACAAGGACATAGTTGATCAAAAAGCCAAATTGGCCGTAATCGGACTTGGATATGTTGGCTTACCTATTGCACTGGAATTTGCGAAGAAAGTGAGTGTTATCGGTTTCGATATCAATGCAAAACGCATTGATATGATGAAAAACGGCATTGACCCCAGCAACGAGTTGGACAGCAGCGCTTTTGAGAACTGTGATATCGTTTTTACCAATGACCTGGATGTGCTGCGCGAAGCAAAATTCTTTATCGTAGCCGTTCCTACCCCGGTAGATAAACACAATGTACCTGACCTGACACCGGTAAAAAAAGCCTCCGAAACAATAGGAAAAGTGATCAAAAAGGGTGATTATGTAGTGTATGAATCAACCGTGTACCCGGGATGTACTGAAGAAGACTGCCTGCCGATCATAGAAGAATTGAGCGGTCTGAAGCTACATACCGATTTCAAGCTGGGGTATTCACCCGAACGTATCAACCCTGGCGATAAAGAACATACCCTGGCGAAGATCACCAAAGTGGTGTCCGGATCTGATGCAGGCGCCCTGGAAGAGATCGCAAAAATTTATGAGATAGTAGTGCAGGCAGGCGTACACAAAGCTTCTTCCATAAAAGTAGCGGAAGCTGCCAAGATCATCGAAAACACGCAGCGCGACCTGAATATCGCGCTGATGAATGAGCTATCCATCATTTTTGACAAAGTGGGCATCAATACCTACGAAGTGCTGGAAGCGGCCGGTACCAAGTGGAACTTTCTCAAGTTCTACCCCGGTTTGGTAGGCGGTCACTGTATAGGCGTAGATCCCTATTACCTGACCTACAAATCCAGCGCTTTGGGATACGACTCCCGGGTGATATTAGCCGGAAGGGTGATCAACGATGAAATGCCGTTGTATGTTGCCAAAAAAGTGGTGCAGCATATCATCAAGAACTCAAAAGAAGTAACCGGCGCAAGGGTACTGGTCATGGGCGCCACTTTCAAGGAAAATGTAAGTGATATCCGCAACTCCAAGATCATTGATATGATAAAGGAACTGAGATCCTTTTCATTGAATGTAGATATTGTGGACCCGCATGCCGATACCGAAGAGTTACAGCATGAGTATGGTCTTCCCTTAGCACCGGCTATCGGCAAAAACTATGATGCCGTGATCCTGGGTGTTTCCCACGACCAGTATAAAAACCTGACGGAAGACTACCTGTTGAGTATCACCAATCCGGACGCTATATTTGCAGACCTTAAAGGATTATACCGAAATAAGTTCTCAAAATTCACATACTGGAGCCTGTAATGTCTCAAACAAGTAAAACAATTGCTGTCACAGGGGGAGCCGGTTTTATCGGCTCCCATCTTGTAAGATTATTGGTAAACAAATATCCGCAATACAGGGTGGTGAACATTGATGCGCTTACCTATGCCGGTAACCTCAATAACCTGAAGGATATTGAAAGCAGGGAGAATTATATTTTTGAACACGCCGATATCTGCGATGAGCAGAAGATAGATCAACTGTTTTCCGCTTATCACTTTGACGCTGTTATACACCTGGCGGCCGAAAGCCATGTAGACAGATCGATTATGGATCCGCTTGCATTTGTGCGAACCAATGTGCTGGGTACGGGAGTGCTGCTGAATGCCGCAAGGAAACACTGGACGGATCCGTCACAAAAATTGTTTTACCACGTATCCACCGACGAAGTATACGGTTCCCTTGGCGAAACAGGTTTTTTTACGGAAACCACTCCCTACGACCCAAGATCACCCTATTCCGCATCAAAAGCGGCTTCCGATCACCTGGTAATGGCTTATTACCATACCTATAACCTGCCGGTGGTATTGTCCAACTGCTCTAATAATTATGGCTCCTATCATTTCCCGGAAAAGCTGATCCCCCTGATGATCAACAATATACTCCAAAGCAAACCGCTCCCGGTGTATGGAAAAGGAGAAAACATCAGGGACTGGTTATGGGTGGAGGATCATGCAAGAGCCATTGATACCATCTTCCACCAGGGAAAAACCGGTGAAAAATACAATATCGGCGGCTTCAATGAATGGAAGAATATCGACCTGGTCAAGCTGTTGTGCAGTATTATGGACAATAAGCTGCAACGCGAACCGGGTACATCCGAAAAGCTGATCACCTATGTGAAAGACAGGGCCGGTCACGATCTCCGGTATGCCATAGATGCCACAAAGCTTGAAAAAGAGCTGGGCTGGAAGCCCTCACTACAATTTGAAGAAGGATTGGAAAAAACAGTGGACTGGTACCTGCAAAACCAGGATTGGGTAAAAGATGTCACTTCAGGTCACTACCAGCAATATTATAACGAACAGTATAATAAACGATAGGATTTCTCTATCTTCATTGCGTAAGCATCAACTTAATCCCATGCCATTTATCGAAACAGGTATCCCTGACTTACTTATTTTTCAACCCCAGGTATTTGAAGACGCCCGTGGGTACTTTTTTGAAAGCTACAATAAAAATGTTTTTCTTTCTCAGGGGCTGGATCATGACTGGCTGCAGGACAATCAATCCTCTTCTTCATTTGGCGTTATCAGGGGATTACACTTCCAGGTTCCGCCGAAAGCGCAAACCAAGCTTGTGAGGGTACTGGAAGGATCTATTTATGACGTAGCGATAGATATCAGGAAAGGTTCCCCCGCTTATGGCAAGGCATATACTATAGAATTAAACGCGGAAAACAAATTGCAGCTATTGATCCCCCGGGGCTTTGCCCACGGATTTTCCGTTATCAGCGAAAGAGCCGTTGTACTATACAAATGCGACGCTCTCTACGACAGATCGCTTGAAAGAGGACTATTGTACAATGACCCCCAACTGAATATCAACTGGAGAATTCCTGAAAACAAAATAATCCTTTCCGAAAAAGATAAGGTAAACCCTTTACTGGCAGATTTCGAAAGTCCTTTTATTTTTGGGAAAGATTAAGAATACATGTCAAAGCCGCTTATCATCGTTACCGGGGCCAATGGCCAGTTAGGACTGACCATAAAGGATATATCGGAACAATATCCGGACTACCGGTTCCGCTTTTTTTCCAAAGAAGAGCTGCCGGTAGACCAGGTTGCCACCGTACAGGATATATTCCGGGAACTAAAACCTTCCTTTTGCATCAATTGTGCTGCATATACGGCTGTAGATCTTGCCGAAACCAACCGGGAAACAGCTTTTCGCATTAATGCAGAAGCCGCCGGGCACCTGGCTGCAGCATGCAAAAGCACAGATACCAGGTTCATACATATCTCTACTGACTATGTTTTTGACGGGAACACAAACAAGCCTTATAAGGAAAATGATAGCATAGATCCCGTGAACCTGTATGGCGCCTCCAAAGCCGGGGGTGAGCAACTGGCGCTGACCAATAATCCCGATAGCATTATTATCCGCACATCCTGGGTGTATAGCCGTCATGGAAAAAATTTTGTAAAAACCATGCTGCACCTGATGGGTAGCCGGGACGAAATTAAAGTGGTAGCAGATCAGACCGGCGCTCCTACTTATGCGGGAGACCTGGCAGCTGCTATTATGAAGATAATAACGCAGGGAGCGGACAAACCCGGCATTTATCATTACAGCAATAAAGGCAGCACTACCTGGTATGAATTCGCGAGTGCCATCCGTGAAATAGCCGGTAAGCAATGCAGGATACAGCCCATCCCCTCTTCGGATTACCCGACGCCTGCCAGACGCCCGGCATTTTCACTACTGGATACCGGCAAAATTGAATCAACCTATGGTATTACTATACCCGGGTGGCGCGATAGTCTTGAAAAATGCATGAAGGAACTGGTCTGAAGCGGATCGGTTTGTCCGGTCGGGTATCGGGAAGATCCGGCCGAAAAGGATAAAAAACCAAAAGTGCCCAGTCATAAATCACTATATTAGCGGCTACAGAAGGAGAATATTCATGAAACCTATCATACTGTTGGTCGCCATGTCAGCATCAATTACCGGATACACCCAGCAGCGCATCCGTGATGCCGGTGTAAAAATAGGTGTGCTACCGACAGGTAAGTACAACACTATAACAGACGTACCCGGCGTGAAAGTGGGACAGACCACATTAATAAAAGAGACGAACGTTCGTACAGGCGTTACCGTTATCCTTCCGCATGACGGTAATATCTTCCAGGATAAAGTGCCGGCAGCGGTGTATGTGGGCAATGGCTTTGGTAAGCTGGCGGGAACGACACAGGTGGCTGAATTGGGAAACCTGGAATCCCCGGTGGTGCTCACCAATACTCTTAGTGTAGCAGCCGGTATAGAAGCAGTGATAACACACACCCTTTCTCAGCAGGGAAATGAATCCGTTCAGTCGGTAAATGCTCTCGTAGGGGAAACAAATGATGGCTATCTGAATGATATCAGGGGAATGCATGTAAAAAAGGAACATGTGCTGGAAGCCATCCGGCAGGCAGCCGGTGGAAAAGTAGCCGAGGGTAATGTGGGAGCCGGAACTGGTACGGTTTGTTTCGGGTTCAAAGGCGGTATCGGTGCGGCATCGCGTGTGCTACCGGAAAAAGCAGGCGGCTATACCGTGGGCGTGCTGGTACAAACGAATTTTGGAGGCGTATTACAGATCGACGGAGTGAATGTAGGCAAAGCGCTGAACAAATATTATATGAGCGACCAGTTGCAGGACAAAGCCGACGGATCCTGCATGATAGTAGTGGCAACAGATGCACCGCTGGATGCCAGGAACCTGGAACGGCTGGCGAAAAGAGCATTCATGGGGTTGGCCAAAACGGGCGGCATCGCCTCCAATGGCAGCGGTGATTATGTAGTGGCTTTCTCCACCCATACAGGCGTTCGGGTGAAGCACCAGGCGGCGGAAACAACCTATACCCCTACCCTGCTGCGCAACGATCACGTATCTCCCCTGTTCATGGCAGCCATCGAAGCTACGGAAGAAGCCATTATTAATTCCATGTGGGCGGCGGAGTCTATGACCGGCAGGAACGGAAATACCGTGAAAAGCATTCCGCACGAAGAAGTCATTAACATTCTGAAACAACATAATGTCATCCGATAGGTCATGCAGGCTTTTTTTAACAACGAATTTTTGCCGGTAGAAAAAACATCTCTTCATATCAGCGACCTGTCCATACAGCGTGGGTATGGCATCTTCGATTTTTTCAAGATGGTCAACGGAAAGATCCCGTTCCTGGATGACTATATAACCCGTTTCTACAGTTCGGCAGAACACCTGCTATTGCCGGTCGCTTTTTCCCGGGATGAGCTGAAGCAGGTGGTATTTGAGCTGCTGCAACGAAACGGCATGACCGATGCAGGCATCAGGCTGCTGCTGACCGGCGGCTATTCTCCAGATGGCTACTCTATCGGTAAGCCGAATCTTATCATAACGCAACATGCGCTGCCGTCTGTCCCGGAAAAAACAGTAGAGCAGGGTGTAAAGATCATTACCCATGCTTTCAGGAGGGAAATGCCGCAGGTAAAATCAATCAACTATACTACCGGGATACGTTTGCAACAAAAAGTAAAGGAAGCGGATGCCTATGATGTATTGTATCAACTGGATGGTGAGGTGAGTGAGTTTCCCCGCTGCAACATCTTTATCGTTACGGCAGCAGGAGAAGTGCGAACGCCTGCTGCTCATGTACTGGAGGGAATTACCCGCAGGCATGTACTGGCACTGAACGGCGCCGTATCCATAAAAACAGGAACAGTAACTATGGAAGATCTGTTGCAGGCTGCCGAGGCTTTCCTGACAAGTACTACCAAGCGCATTATACCGATCGTAGCCGTGGACGGAAAAACCATCGGAACCGGCAAACCGGGCCCTGTCACGCTGGGGTTGTTGAAACGGCTTAGGGAATGTGAAAATGTGTAGATGTGGAAATGAACCACCAAGCCACAATGACACGAAGTTTCATGAGGCAAATACATTGTGCTTCTTTGTGTCTTCGCGTCTTCGTGGTTCAAACTTCAAATAAAGCATTCACTCCCAGTATCCGTAATACTTTCCCATCCAGTAAGCAAACAAAAAATAGCTGCCGGTTTCTTCCGTTTCACCCCTTCTTCCCGTATCCAGCCGTTTGGGATTGGTATTCCAGCGCGAAACACCGCTTTCGGGTGTGGGTACCGGCTGTATGGACTGTAGACGACGGCCTCGGTCTACCATCGGATCTTTCAGCAAATCCCAGCGGTGACTGTTTTCCATGCTCCAGTCCACCAGGTCCAGCGGGTATTGCTGCAGTTCCTCCAACGCGATGTCCAGGTCGCAGTCTCTCCCCAACAATGAGCTGGCGATCACATTCCATACCGGCATTCGGTCGCTGCGTACATGCTGCCAGGTTCGTTCCAGGCTTTTTATGAACAGTGAACGATCAGGATCATCGCCCGTATGATGGAACAAACCGTAATAGGGAAAAAAATTGAGGATATCATCCGAATGGCTGGTTTCAAAAGGCCCATATATCTTCGCTTCGACGGCATTACGGGCATACCCGTGCTCATCTGCCAGTTTTCGGTACGCTTTTTCATATTTGGGATTACCGGTATAATGAGCAGCTGTTTTCAGGAACGATAACACCTGCAGGGAATTCAGCCCTTTCTCATACATCCAGTTGGCGGAGTGGTTAAGGGAGTCCGGATGCCAGATACCCCAGCGGGTGGGTTTGCCGTCATAGTCGATCAGGTGAAAATCGTTATCAATAATATGCGAAACGATACGATCTATCAGCGCTTTCGCCCGCTGCTTCTGCGCCTCATCGGCCACCAGCTCGCAGAACAATGAAAGCGTGTATACATGCCCGGTAATCTCATCCGAACTGGTATCATCCAACCATTGCCACTTCCCGTCGGGCGAAAAATGCCAGTGTTTGGGATGCGGGGACCTTGACTGTACGACTTTATCTTCCGCAGCAGCATAGGATCGCGCAGGATAACCGGCGATACCGGTCACTGTTTCCAGGCGCTCCAGCGCCTCAAAAGTACGAACAGCTTTTTGCCGGGCATCCGCTGCTGCGGTAGCGGCATAGCGGAAACATTGTGCCGCCAGGTAGCAGGCTGTCCACAACCCGTCATTGTCTTCGTTTTCGGTGTAGCTGGTAGACAGGTCGCCGGGAACCGACAGTTTGGAAATGTTGATCAGTCCCTGCCGGTTATGACGTTTTTCTATCACACTGTCATAATGAAGGGCCTTTTGTACCAGGGTCATCGGTTCGTAGCGGATCTCGCTGAGACCGTCCGTTGTTGCGATCCATGTTGTACCGGGCGCTATTTGCAGCACGTCATTCACTGTGGGTGCCGGCAGCCAGCGCCGCCCATGATAATAATGCCAGGCAGTATCCCGGTGAATAACTCCCTTTTGGGTAGCCAGCCAGTAGTTGTGATCGTGTATGTATATCCGGGATACCGGACCATAAGGTAAGCCATCCGTTGCCCGCCATATCCAGTGCTCACCGTTGCCGGCAATGCCACCCACCGCCAATGGTGAGCTGAAAACCAGGTCTTGTCCGTTATTATCCGTAGCCAGCGCCCAATAGGTACGGTTGTGCCCTTCCGCCATCAGGGTTTCATCAAAATTCACCCATTGACCTCCCTGCTTTCGCCAAAGCCCGTTGTGGGTAGCTACCCAAAGGTTTTTACCGGCATCGGTAATGATATCATTTACACGGATCCCTTTCAGCAGGGGTTGTTGCTCCCATTTGCCTGTCCACGTGTATAGTCCGCCGGTAGTGCCCAGGTGCAGGGTTTGGTCGTCTTCCCGGAACAGGCATAACACCGTATCCTTCATCGGAAGGATGGCAATTATTTTACCGGTTTCACTTTGGATCGCTTTTTGCGAAGCCAGCCAGATGGTTCCCTGAGTATCCCTTGTTGCCGTTTTCCAACCGGCTCCGACCGGCTTTCCCGTCCAGTTTCCGTTTTGCCGGTAAAATATGCCGCGGGTAGTAACAACAACCGGTCCCTTCGGGGTGGCAAAAAGCCTGAGCACGTTTTTACCTGCCGCCGCCGGCAGACTGATATCCGACTGAACAGTTTGATAAAAGCTGCTTTTATGATCCTGTGCTGAAACGGTACTGTATGATAAGCCCCATAATAATATGCAGAAAATTCTTCCCATGGTCATTGATACCGGTTTGAAAGATAGAGCGGTTTTTCAGGCATGTATACTGAAAAACGTCATTGAATCAGAAATCAATAGAAAATATATTTGTTAGATTAATCTAACTTATTTATTTTCGCTGCCAATATTCAGTTCAATTATTGTATGGAATCTGTTTTATCTTACCTGGAATCAATTGACCCGATCATCGCGGCACTCTATGCCACCACCTTCACCTGGCTGGTTACAGCAGCCGGTGCTTCTTTCGTTTTTTTCTTCCGCAACATGAACAGGAATGTAATGGATGGGATGCTGGGCTTCACCGGCGGCGTGATGGTAGCTGCCAGCATCTGGAGCCTGTTGATCCCTGCCATCGATATGAGCGAGGGCGAGGGTTTTGTAAAGGTGATTCCGGCGGTTGTCGGTTTTTTGGCCGGCGCGGCGTTTTTATTTGCGCTTGACAAGATTCTGCCCCACCTGCATGTTAATTTCAAGCAGGTGGAAGGCGTTAAGTCTCCGTGGCAAAGAACGACTTTGCTGGTATTGGCCATCACACTGCACAATATACCCGAAGGTCTTGCAGTAGGCGTATTGTTCGGCGGTGTTGCAGCCGGCATACCCGAAGCCACTATCGGCGGCGCCGTTGCGCTGGCTTTGGGGATCGGACTGCAAAACTTCCCCGAAGGAGTGGCCGTGTCGATGCCTTTACGACGAATGGGGCTGAGCAGAAGAAAAAGCTTTTTTTACGGACAGTTGTCTGCCGTTGTAGAACCTATGGCAGGGGTATTGGGTGCTGTGGCCGTAGCTACCTTTACGCCCATGTTGCCCTATGCACTGGCTTTTGCTGCAGGGGCGATGATATTTGTAGTGGTGGAAGAAGTGATCCCGGAAGCACAGCAAAACAAAAGTTCCGATATAGCCACCATCGGGTTTATCGGCGGGTTTATCGTGATGATGACGCTGGATGTTGCGTTGGGCTAGATAATACCGTAAATTGCTCCCGATATGAAAGCCGGTATCCACCCCGAGGAACAGCGGGAAGCAATTATAATGTCATTAACACTTATTGAACCCGGATCGCAGCCCGGAAGCGATGCTGTATCCATATTGGAAGAGCAGTTGGCAGCACAGATCAATTACCTGATAGAAAAAGATTTTAACAGGCTGCTGAATCTGCTGTACCGCATAGATGTGAGTGAGGACAAAATAAAAAAGGCATTGCTGGACAATACGGATCCTGCCGGTCAGGTGATCGCACAACTGATCATAGAACGGCAACTTCAAAAGATCGCTTCCAGGAAAAGGTTCAAAGAGGAAAAGGGGTTGTAGGAAAATGGAGTTTATTTCACAGGCTCACGCAAAATGGTTTTCAGTTTGTCCTGCGGTGTCTTCCGGAAATCCGACAGGTAGGTCTCATGATGTTTACCATTTCTTTCCAATCCGTTCGTACTGATAAACGCACCCATGATCAGCAGGGTTTCCTGTTCGGCAGCAAAAGGACCCACATGCAGCATTTGCACGGATCTGCCCTCATGCATTGTAAACCATTCCACTCTTTTTGCCAGCAAAATATTCTTTTGGCAACCACCATTGCCACTTCCTTTTCTTTCACAAAAGCGGGTATACGGATCAACAAACGATATTCCCATTCCGACCGGGGCACTTCTTTGGGTGCGGTGGCAATTGTTTCGCCCGCGAATTGTTGTTCATCAAACCACCACAACCCTTCCAGTTTTGCAACTGTAAAGTCGTTTCCTTTTGCCTTGCAGGCAAATTTGATAGTATAGGCGGTTGCATATAATGCCGCAATATTATCCGCAAAGAGTTGGGCAGAAGGATCCCCTTTTCCCGCAATGGAAATATACTGAGCCGGTTCAATATCCACAAGTTCCGGTTGGGTTTTAGCCGTATAATAGGGCCGGTATTCTTTTGTAAAGTCCAGTTTTGCCATGATGTTTTTTACAAAAATGGGTATTGAATCAGCATTTAAATAGGCTTTAATCAAAACTCCAGAGACAGCCTCGAATCAATCCGGCAACCTAACGAATAATTTTAGTTTAGAGTATTATAAACTATTTACTTAAAATCCTTTTTGTAATAAATTCATTGAAAAAGAAATCCCGATAAATGTTACCGATAGGAATTTCGTTAGAGTTGATGTATACAGTACTATTATCTACAGAGGTTATGTGTTCTGCATTGATAATATAGGATTTACTAACTCGCACAAACATTTCTTTTGATAGCTGTTCGTAGATAGCTTTTATGTTTATTGCTGTTATCACCTTTTGATCTTCAGTGTATATAACTACATAATCTTTCAAACCTTGAATAAAAAGGATATTTCTATAGTAGATTTTAAAAATTCTTCTGTCAGCCTTCACAAAAAAGAAATCATCAGCTATCTGTTGAATATTGTTATTAGCGTAATCTGCATCGAGTAATTTGGAGTAGGTTTGGGCTTTCTCAACAGCTTTTTTAAAGCGTTCCAGCTTTACAGGCTTTATCAAGTAGTCAATCGCATCTACTTCATAGCTGTCGGTAGCAAATTCAGAATAAGCAGTAGTAAAAACCACAAATGTCTCTTTTGGGATAGTTCGGGCAAACTCAATTCCACTTATTCCTGGCATCTGTATGTCAAGAAATATTAAGTCAATCGAATTGTTTTCTATAAATATTTTAGCTGCGTCCGGACTGTTAAACAAACCAATTAAATTTAAATCTCCAATTTGGCTAACTAACATCTCGATGGCTTCTCGTGCCAATGGTTCATCATCTATGATAATACAATTCATAATTTGATACTTTATTATTACATCACAAAATAGCCGTTTGCAATATTTGAATTATCTTCTTTCATAGCATTAAAATAGGCTTTTGCTATTTCTATTCCTTCTTGAAATTGAAGCACATTTTGACTATCTATAGCATGAGCATTATATTTTCTATTTTCTGGTGAATAAAACTGAGGAATAAAAATTACAAATGTTTTGAATGGTATTGCTTTAATAAACTCGTAACTACTTGTTTCATCTATTTGAAGATCAAAGAAAATCAAATCCACTGTATTTTCAGACATAAATTTTGATGCCTCAGATGTATTATTGAACGATGCAATCAATTTCAGATTATCTGTTTGATTAATCAGCATATTAATTGCATTTCTTGCTGAAATATCGTCATTTACGATAATGCAAGTCATAGTTTTATGGTTAAGGTTATGCAATAGGTCTCGCTATTATCCTCAATGATTAAATTATGTGATGCCTGAAACAATAGCTCTAGCCTTCGCCTGATATTTGTCAGCCCTAAACCTCCAGTATTACTAACAGATTTAAGCATAGGTTTGGAGTTGATACATTTAAAGAAAAGCTCGTCATTTCTAACATCGAAAAACAGGTTTACATACGATGATTTTGTAGCATCGTTGTTGTGCTTTACGGCATTTTCTACAAACGAAATGAAAAGCAAAGGCGGAATTTGTACACCACTCAAATTGCCCTCTTTGGAAATCAGGAAATCAAAACTATCCCGTCTGACTTTTTCCAAATTCAGAAAGTCTTCCAAGAAATGAATATCAGAAGTCAGCAAGACTGTATCCCTTGCACTGTCATATAGTTGGTAACGTAACAAATCGCTCAATTTCATTAAAACCTGTGAGGCTTTTTCAGGGTCTTTCTTAGTCAAAACATTTGCATTGTTAAGCATATTAAAAAGAAAATGCGGATTGATTTGGTTTTTCAATTGTTCTAATTCTGAATAAATTTTCGATTCTTCCAACTCATCGATTAATTGCTTGTCTACCATCCACTTCTGGAAAAGCTTTACAGATGAGGAAGCCGCGATCAATACCAAAATAAGAAATGAGAAAAGAGGGATATTCAAACCGTTTTCCCCGGAAGCAGTATTGAAAAAAAGACCTCCAATAGCGGATATAACAATGATTACTAAAACAGATATGCAGTATTGAAGGTTTTTGTTTTTAAATAGAAACTTCGGCACCAATAGATACATATTGATATAGAACAATACAAGAAAAAGTACTAAAATCAACGTAGGTTCCGCGATTTCCGGCGTACTGTTATACAGTACACAACCAATGACAGCAATCAACAACAGATGTCTGTAAATTCTGTATTTGGAAGACATTAAAAATTGGAATACCCAATTTTCTGATATAAACTGTTTATGTAAGGTATTGTCCATCGTGATATAATTTGAGTCGAACACCAAACAAAACTAGACTTTAAAACAGCATCAATACCACTTTTATACAAAAGTGCCTACTTTTTATACGAAAATTAGAATTGCTATAAATGCTCTGAAATACGATATTATTCTTGGTAGTTCCACAAGGCAATTTGGTATAAAAAAGCTGCTATTTGGTATAAATCAAAAAAAGAACGTGACTTAAAAGGATAGCTTAGCAGCCAAATTTATAATCAATCTTGCATTTAAAATGAAATACAAAATCCTCTATGTACTATTGTTTGTAATTACTTCATTCGCAACTTACTCGCAAGAAAAGTTTACATTGAGTGGAACAATTTCAGATGGCAGTAGCAATGAAACACTTATTGGGGTAAGTATCTTCTTTTCCGAATTAAATACTGGTGCAACTACTAATGAGTATGGGTTCTACTCTATTACGGTTCCTAAAGGGGACTATACTATAGTAATCAGTTATATCGGTTTTGAAGATATCGAGCAGAAGATTTCTCTAACCGAAAACACCAAATTGAACTTTGGGCTTGTTGAAAGCAATACATCGTTGGGAGAAGTTGTTATTACATCCAGTCCTTTAAAAACAAATATCCGAAAGGCTGAAATGAGTGTGAACAAACTTCCTATTTCCACTATCAAGAAAATGCCTGCTATGATGGGAGAAGTAGATGTCTTGAAGTCCATTTTACAACTTCCGGGAGTAGCCAATGCACAGGAGGGAGCAACGGGCTTTAATGTTAGGGGCGGTTCAGTTGATGGGAATTTAGTATTGATGGATGAAGCAGTTGTATATAACACCTCACATCTTTTCGGTTTTATGTCGGTTTTTAATGCTGATGTGATTAAAGATTTGAAACTGTATAAAGGTGGAATACCGGCTAATTTCGGAGGACGTATTTCTTCTGTATTGGATATTTATCAAAAAGAGGGAAATAGCAAGGAGTTTCGTGTAAATGGTGGAATTGGTGCTGTTTCCAGCCGGTTGTTGGTAGAGGGACCGATTGTAAAAGAGAAAAGTTCTTTTGTTGTTGCAGGTCGTGGTTCTTATGCTCATTTATTTTTGAAAATGGCAGGCGAACCCAATTCGGCTTATTTCTATGATTTGAACGCTAAATTGAATTACAGATTGAGCGAAAAGGATAACTTGTTTCTATCGGGATATTTAGGAAAAGACAATATGAGTTTTAATAATGTCTTTATGAACGACTACGGAAACTCATTCGTTAATCTTCGTTGGAACCATATATTTTCTGATAAGCTATTTTCCAACGCATCGGCTATTTACAGCAATTATGATTACGGATTGAAAATAAAGATGGTTGGGATTGCTTGGAAATCGGACATTAAGAACTACAATTTTAAATACGACTTGAAACACTATCTATCGGATAAGCTGAATTTGAGCTATGGTGTCAATTCCATTTACTATCAGTTCAACCCCGGAACGATAAAACCAATGGACGCTACTTCGCCGATTAACCCTGACCAGATTGCGAAAAAAAATGCTTGGGAAAATGCAATATACATCAGTGCAGAACACACGCTTTCAGATAAAATTTCATTGAACTACGGACTTCGATACAGCAACTTTCAAAGGTTAGGCGAACAGGAAGTAAATGTTTATGCCGATAATCAAGCGGTAGTTTTTAACCCCGAGTTACAGATTTATGAGGAGGGAACGCCAACCGGAACTATCAGTTACGGCAAGAATAAGAGAATTACAAGTTTTGGAAATTCAGAACCTCGTTTTGCAATTTCCTATGCAATTAACAACGATCAATCCGTGAAAGCGAGTTATAACCGAATGAGCCAATACATTCATTTAATTTCCAACACAGCTTCGGTTTCCCCATTGGATATTTGGGCTCCGAGTGACCAATATCTGAAACCGCAGATTTTAGACCAATATGCGGTGGGGTATTTCCGAAATTTCGCCTATGGGGATTATTCCCTAGAAGCAGAAACATTCTATAAGAACATTAAAAACAAAGCCGATTATATAGACGGTGCTGAACTTATCGCTCACAAAGCCATCGAACAGGTATTACTGAACGGAGAAGCAAGAGCTTATGGATTGGAGCTTATGTTAAAGAAAAATACAGGAAAATTAACAGGTTGGCTTTCTTATACACTTTCCAGAGCAGAACAACGAACATCAGGAAGAAACGCAGATGAGCCGGGCATAAACAACGGAGAGTGGTATCGGGCAAATTACGATAAAACCCATAATTTTTCGCTCACAGCCGCTTATCAACTGACAAAAAAATGGAGTTTCGGAGGGATTTTTACCTGCCAAACAGGTAAGGCAGCAACATACCCGATTGGTAAATATCAATATCAGGGTATCACGGTTGCAAATTACGGAGAAAGAAACGGCAGTTCTATTCCGGCATATCATCATTTGGATTTATCGGCAACGTGGACACCAAAACCTGACAGCAACAAAAGATGGAAAAGTGAATGGGTATTTAGTATCTACAATGTTTACAATAGAAGCAACGCTGCCGCTGTCACGTTCGGACAAAATATGGAAACAGGTTTGAGCGAAGCAAAAAAGATGTCCATTTTCGGTATCATTCCGGGTATAGCCTACAATTTCAAATTCTAATTTAAAAAAATAAAACAATGAAAATATTTAGAAATTATCTCGTAATACTATTGAGCTTTTGCCTGCTTTCCTGTGTTGAAAAAGTTATTGATCTTAATTTGGAAACGGCAGAACCAAAACTGGTAATTGACGCATCCATTGATTGGGTAAAGAATACTTCCGGCAATGAGCAGAAAATCAAACTGACAACGACAACGGGATATTACAACGATGAGTTCCCGATAGTTTCGGGAGCAAATATTTTGGTTACAAATTCATCAAATATGATTTTCCGTTTCATAGAAAACCCCGGAACAGGAGAATATACCTGTACGGATTTTCAGCCTGCTCTTGGGGAAACCTATACACTCACAATTTCCTTCAATGGGGAAACTTACATCGCAACTGAAACTTTGATGAGTGTTTCAAGTATTGAAAACAACATTGAACAAACCAACACAGGTGGAATGGGGGGTGATGAAGTGGAAATCACTTACTATTATCAAGACGATGTAGCACAACAAAACAATTACCTGTACAGTATTAAAAACCCTCGTGTTGCATTCCCGGAATATGAAGCGGAGAATGATGAGAATAATCAAGGCAATTTAGTTCCTGTTTATTATTCTAACAAAGATTTAAAACCCGGGGATGTCATAAATATCAAACTGTATGGAGTATCAAAAAGGTACTATGACTATTTCAGAAAATTACTAGCTGCATCGGGAGCCGATACAGGCCCTTTTCCAACCACTCCAAGTTCCGTGAAAGGAAATATTTTAAATCAAAGCAAATCTGAAAATTTTGCTTATGGATATTTTAGATTATCGGAGGTGGATATGAAAGACTATACAATACAATAAATGAGCATCAATTGGGATTGATCAGCCTGGGTTTTCCCGGCATTTAGGCCGTTTAACTCTGGTTTGTTTGTAAATTTTGGAAAATGCGAGGTTTGGCGTAGAAAACAAAAAGGGACTGATTCATCTACTGAACCAATCCAATAATAAGTTTCTGAAAATCAGCGACTTTTCAATGATTCAAACCTTGAACCTTTCCCGACCTTCGGTCGGAATACTCTATTCATCCCGAAGTTTCGGGAGAACTGCAGTTAATAAGGTCAGTAATTCTTTTAGCGCTCTTCCATTTCTTAAGTTCAGTAGAGTATAAAATATATACATAATGCATAAAAAAATAAAGGTCTTTCGGTAGAAAGACCCTTTTCTTCGTGACCCCGTCAGGATTCAAACCTGAAACCTTTTGATCCGTAGTCAAATGCTCTATTCAATTGAGCTACGGGGCCTTATCCTTTTTGGATGGGGCGGCAAAGATAAGGCCGCCGGTCAAAAAACCCAAAAAGAATTACCGGATACAACAGCAATAATTATCAAATGTCCGTACACACTATCTTTTATCAACAGTTAACTTTCATTCGCCGGAACAGTATTGAACCGCTTATATCATCTCTGGTTTTAGTAATTTCGCTCATTAAACATCCACTTACTAAAGAACAATATAATAAGATGAAAGCCCGGGTATTAAAGATCCATCAGAAGGATAACGTTTTGGTTGCCCTGACCAACCTCAAAAAAAGCGAAGTGATCGCACACGACGGAAATGAATATACATTGCTGGACGATGTGGATGCCAAGCATAAATTTTTCATTACCGACCTTAAAACCGGCGACCCGGTATATATGTATGGTGTGCTGGTGGGTAAGCTCCAGTTTGATGTGAAAAAGGGAAACCGTATGACAACGGACAATACCCGGCATGCGGCCGACCCTTATGCCTACCGGGGTGTTACGTATGAGTGGCAGGCGCCGGACGTATCCAAGTTTGCGGGCCGTACCTTCAACGGGTACCATCGCAGCGATGGACGGGTGGGCACGGCCAATTACTGGCTTTTTCTCCCCACCGTTTTCTGCGAGAACCGCAACCTGGATGTGATCCGGGAAGCTCTGCACAACGAACTGGGCTATGCTGTCACGGATAAGTATAAATCGTATACCCGGTACCTGGCAGAGGCCTATAAGGAAGGGAAAAGTCTTGATGCTGTTGACATCGGCAGCCTGCAGCCGGACCCGATACAAAGAAGGGTATTTAAAAATATTGACGGCATCAAATTCCTGAACCACCAGATGGGATGCGGTGGCACGCGCCAGGACGCCAAAACCCTGGGACAATTGCTGGCTGCCTATTCCGATCATCCCAATGTAGGGGGCATCACCGTATTGAGCCTGGGCTGCCAGAACCTGCAGGTGCAGGATTACCTGCAATACCTGAAAGAACGGAATCCCGGTTTTGACAAACCCCTCCTGGTGTTTGAACAACAGCAATCCCAAAGCGAAGAACAATTGGTGTCTGAAGCCATTCGCAAAACATTCGAAGGCCTTACGGAACTCAATAAGCTGGAAAGAAAGCCGGCTCCCCTGTCGGAAATGGTTGTGGGGGTAAAATGCGGCGGCAGCGATGGATTCAGCGGTATCTCCGCTAACCCTGCGGTAGGATATTGTGCCGATCTGTTGGCAGGACTTGGAGCAAAGGTACTGCTGGCTGAGTTTCCCGAGCTTTGCGGGGCCGAACAGGAACTGATCGACCGTTCCATAGACGAGGCTACGGCTACCAAATTCATTACCCTGATGCGCAACTACGATGAGCTGGCACATAAAGTAGGCTCCGGCTTTCATGCCAATCCTTCTCCCGGTAATATCAAAGACGGGTTGATAACAGATGCCATCAAATCAACCGGGGCAGCCAAAAAAGGCGGCACCTCCCCCGTGGTGGATGTGCTGGACTATACCGAAAGAGTAAGAAAGCCGGGACTGAGCCTGGTATGCACACCCGGTAATGATGTGGAGGCCACCACCGGTAAAACGGCTTCCGGTGCAACCCTGATCCTTTTCACCACCGGACTAGGCACGCCTACCGGCAACCCGGTATGTCCTACCATCAAAGTAGCCACCAACTCATCTCTGGCAAAACGTATGAGCGACATCATCGACATCGATACCGGCGGTATTATTGAAGGAGAGAAAACCATCGAGCAAATGGGAGAAGAGATACTGGAGTATTGTATCAAAGCGGCCAGCGGAGAAGTGATCCCTAAAGCAGTGCAACTCAACCAGGACGATTTCATTCCCTGGAAAAGAGGGGTTTCACTGTAAGTTTTTAGTATTTCTCAATAATAGAAAGGCCTGGTGTCCACATAGACATTAGGCTTTTTTGTACTGACAAGAAATAACATATTTCATTTTGAATATCCCGGGTCTTTCACATACATTAACTTTGCCACCTATTCTCGTATATGGATAAAAAAAGCAAAATAGTAGTTACCGGGGCGGCGGGATTTATCGGCAGCTGTATGGTCGGCTACCTGAACCGGCAGGGCTTCGAAAACCTGGTGATCGTAGATAAATTTGAAAGAACGGACAGAGCCCTCAACCTGGAAGGAAAAAAAATTGCCGGACAGGTAGACCGGGATCAGTTCTTTGACTGGCTGACCCAACATCACCGGGACATTGATTTTATTTTTCACCTGGGTGCCCGTACAGATACGACAGAATTCGATTATGCCATACACCAGCGGCTAAACTACGATTACTCCCGTGAGATATGGAATTGCAGCAGCCGGTATAATATTCCGTTAGTCTACGCTTCTTCGGCAGCCACCTATGGAGCAGGCGAACTGGGATACTCCGACGATCATTCCCTGGTAGAAAATCTGCAACCGCTGAATCCCTATGGTGTTTCCAAAAATGAATTCGATAAGTGGGTGTTGCAGCAGCAAAATACGCCGCCATTCTGGGCCGGACTCAGGTTCTTTAATGTGTACGGTCCGAATGAGTATCACAAAGGCCGGATGGCCAGCGTTATTTTCCATTCTTTTAACCAGATACAAAAAAACGGGTTTGTCAACCTATTCAGATCACATAAGCCGGAATATAAGGATGGAGAGCAGTTGAGAGATTTTGTGTATGTGAAAGATGTGGTGGCGGTTTGTTACTGGCTGATGCAATACCAGCCGGCTTCTGCCATCTATAACCTGGGGACCGGCAAGGCGCGCAGCTTTTACGACCTGGCTGCAGCTACTTTTCATGGCGCCGGCAAGTCCGTTGATATACGGTTTATTGATATGCCGGAAGATATTCGGGAAAAATATCAGTATTTTACAGAAGCGGATATGACCAAATTGAGAAACGCCGGTTATATACAGCCCTTTTATAGCCTGGAAGAGGGTGTAAATGATTATGTAAAAAACCATCTCCTGCCCGGAGATCATTATTAAAAGCAGGCAGCAATAAAGCGTATCAAAACATAGAAAGATGAACAAAAAAATTGCCATCATCGGAGGTGGAAATCTCGGGTCAGCAATAGCAGAAGGACTTATACAAAGCGGATTTATACAACCCGGCCAGCTACTCATTACCAAGCGCAATATCAAAACTCTGACGAAGCTCGAGGAAAAGGGGGTACTGGTAAGCAATGACAATACCGAAGCGGTAAAGTTCGCGGACCTGGTCATCCTGGCCATCAAGCCCTTCCAGGTTGCAGATGTTTTGGGCAGCCTGCAACTGCTGTTCGAGGAAAACCGGCATGTATTGGTGTCCGTTGTTACCGGTGTGTCCATTGCAGAAATACATGAATCGTTAAATAAAAAGATATCCACGGTGCGGGCCATGCCCAATACGGCCATTGCCATACAAGAGAGTATGACCTGTATCAGCGCAAGAGATGTCAGCTCGCAGCAACTGGAATACGTGCAGGAAATTTTCAGCCAGTTGGGCAAAGTAGTGGTGATAGAAGAAAAGCTGATGAACGCAGCTACCGTACTGGCTGCCTGCGGTACGGCCTATGCCCTGCGTTATGTAAGAGCCAACATACAGGGTGGTATAGAAATAGGATTCGATGCCGGCACAGCCAACCTGATAGCGGCGCAAACGGTGAAGGGAGCGGTAGAATTGCTACTGCAGAAACACACCCATCCGGAGCAGGAAATTGACAAGGTAACCACTCCCAAGGGATGTACCATTGCCGGCCTCAACGAAATGGAACACCAGGGATTCAGCTCCTCGCTGATCAAGGGTGTAATAGCCAGCTACGAAAAAATATCCGCTGATTCGTAACCTGCAAATACGATAGCATGAAGATCATTTTGTTTGATAATTCGCAGCGTCACTGGCTTTATCCTTTTACCAAAAACAAACCGGTATCGGCTTTGTTTTTCGGGATGTATACCAATCTCAGGAGATGGGAGTTGTATACGGGACTTCCTGTATTTGCGCTGACAGTTGCTTATCTGCAACCGGCATGGGAACTTCCTTCCCCGGAAGATGATGTATTACTGGCAGATGCATCCGTTCTTCCTGATGCCGGTCTGGTAAAAGCAATACTGAAGCTGAATAGCGGGGAAGCGCTGCTGCAAAAGGAAAAGCTACTGGCGGGACGGCCTGCCCGGTTCAATCCGTTACAACCGGTTAGCAAAGAATGCTTTTCAAAACAGATCGCTTATGAAAACCCGGTGAAGCAGTTACAGTACCCCTGGCACATATTCCAATACAATGCAGAATTGATCCTGTCTGATCTCTACATATCGGAGCGGCAAACCGGTTCCACTCCTGCTCTATCCAATCATATTACCGGTAAAGAAAATATTGTTTTGGGAGACAACCTGCGGATGGAGCATTGTTTGCTCAATGCTACTGCCGGCCCCATTGTGATCGGACACGACACCACCGTGCTGGAAGGGACCGTTATTTACGGACCCTGCGTTATCAGTCATCATTCCCTTGTAAAAGCCGGAACAAAGATCTATGGGGGCAGCATCGGAGACCATTGTACCGTGGGGGGAGAGATCAAAAACAGTGTCATTATGCATTACAGCAACAAGGCACATGAGGGCTACCTGGGCGATTCCGTTGTGGGCGAATGGTGTAACCTCGGCGCCGGCACCAGCAATTCCAATGTCAGGAACGACGCTGCGGATATCATCATCCATATTGACGGAACACCTGTAAATGCGGGGCTTAAATGCGGGCTGATGATGGGAGACTACACCCGTTGCGCCATCAACACGTCTTTTAATACAGCCACCATGGTGGGAGTAGCTTCCAGTGTTTTCGGTGCGGGCTTAACCCCAAAACCGATCCCGGACTTTACATGGGGTTATACCGGCCGGTACATTTTTGAAAAAGCCATTGACCATATCCGTAACTGGAAAAACCTGAAGCAGCAGGTGCTGCAGGAACACGAGATCCAGGTACTGGATCATCTGTACAGGAACGGCTTGTAAGAAACGCCTTATTGAAAGTATATACCAAACCCGCAAACAACAGGACCCGGCTAGTTGATAGACACCAGTTCTACTTCAAAAACCAGCTCTTTACCTGCCAGCGAATGGTTGGCATCCAGCACCACTACGTCTTCCTTTACTTCCGTTACCACCACGTGTATAGGATGGCCTTCCTGGTTTTGCAGGGTAAGCTGCATACCCGGTTTCAGCTGCATATCTGCCGGTACCTGCTCCAGGGGAAATTCTATCACCGCATCCTCATTCCTGGCGCCATAACCGTCTTCCGGCGCTATATTGATACTTTTCTTTTCGCCTACAGCCATTCCTTCCACGCCGGCATCAAATCCTTTGATCATCTGACCGGCGCCTACGGTAAATTCCAGTGGATCCCTTCCTTCGGAAGAATCGAACTGGCTGCCGTCTGTTAAGCATCCTGTATAATGAACACGTACCTTATCCCCCTTTTTTGCCTGTTGCATATGATATATTTATATAAATGATAAAAGAGGTGAAAGGTAGGGCTTTTCTGTCGTTTATTAGAAAATCTTTCGTGATATTTGTTTTAGTTTAATAATATCATATGTCCTTACTATTCAAGCCTGTACTATATCTTTTACTGGTGATATTGTCGATAAACAGCAGTTGTAATGAACACACAACAGCAGCTGATGCATCCCCGGACGGGAAGAGCAAAACAGGTGCTCCTGCGGATATCATACCGGGCGCACACAGAACCACACAATATTTGCCCCTGCTGCAGGGACAAAAGGTGGCGCTTTTTGCCAATCATACATCCATGGTAAACAACAGGCACCTGGCGGATGTGCTGAAGGAAAACGGTATTGAAATAAAAAAGGTATTTGCACCGGAACACGGCTTCCGCGGCAAAGCCGATGCTGGCGAAAAGGTGAGCAACAGCATTGACGCGGAAACCGGCATCCCCGTGGTATCCTTATACGGCAGCAAAAGAAAGCCCTCCGCTGAGGATATGAAGGACGTGGATGTGGTGATCTTTGATATACAGGATGTGGGCGTTCGTTTTTATACCTATATATCTTCCCTGCAGGACATGATGGAAGCCTGCATCGCCTTCAACAAGCCCCTGGTGGTGATGGATCGCCCCAACCCCAACGGATTTTACGTAGACGGACCGGTGCTGGATATGAAGTATAAGTCATTCGTTGGCATGCAACCGGTGCCTGTTGTTTATGGAATGACCATCGGCGAATACGCGGCTATGCTGCTGAAGGAAAATATGCTGACGGTGCCATCGCCTGATGCTGCCGTTCATATTGACGGCGGTAAGCCGGAGAAAAAGTTTTCGCTGACCATTATAAAAAACGAAAACTATACCCACCTGTCAAAATACGTGTTACCGGTAAAGCCCTCCCCCAATCTGCCCGATATCCAGACCATCTACCTCTACCCTTCCACCTGTTTTTTTGAAGGAACGGTATTGAGCGAAGGAAGAGGAACCGACAAACCCTTTAAAGTTTTCGGGCACCCTTCGTTACCGAAATACCTGTATTCCTTTACGCCCAATCCTACGGATGGCGCAAAAAGCTCAAAGCTTTACGGACAACAATGTTATGGCTGGAACCTTGACGGCAGCGTGGAAGAAGTATTGAAGGAAGTGGATAATAAGCTGCAATTGAAATACCTGATGGAAGCATACCGCCTGTTTCCTGACAAATCAAAATTTTTCATCCTGCCCAAATCCGGCAACATGGAAGAGTCATTTTTCAATAAGCTGGCAGGTAATAACGAGCTTTGGCAGCAGTTGAAAAACGGTGTATCCGAAGAAGATATCCGCAAAAGCTGGGAGCCGGCGTTAAGCGCATTTAAGCAAACAAGGAAAAAACACCTGTTGTATGAGGATTTTGAATAGGTAGGATTCTCGTTCGGCATTTCGAACGAGCAGATGCATCCTGCGAGACGAAGAAAATTCGCCGAGGAGTGGAGTAACTCTCTTATGAAAGTTGTATGGTCGTTAGATTTACCTCCCACCCTACGGTTGGGATCGAATACGATCAGGGAAAGGGCGTCATTCCCACATCTTCACATTTCCACATTTTCAAATTAACTACCGTCCATTCGCCCGCAGCACCGTGATCTCTTTAGTCACCTCGTCATCGTAGGTTTTCTTTACGATATAGTGCCATTCCTTGTCCGGCACATCCACGAAAAAGATATCGTCCTTTTTATGCCTTTTTACTGCGTCCTGGAACTCCTTCGGCATCATTTCCTCTCCGAAGAACCAACCGGTATCACCTTTGGTATTATTGCCGTCCATCGTGTATTGATCAGACAGTTCCTCAAAGTTTGCCCCGGCCGCATGCTTGTCCAGTATCTCCTTTTTAAGTGCTTCCACTTCAGAAAGTGACAGTGAGCCACCATCCAGGAAAATATAATGTGCGCGGTAATTGACCGACTCCTTGCCCTCGATCACTTTATAGGTAACATACCCCACGGAAAACACGTCCCCGATATTTTGGCGCAGCAATCTTTTATCGATCAGGGTGGTATCCCTTCCCAGCGCCAGGTTCAGCAAAATAGGCTTCAGGTTGGAGTTGGCATCTATGAATTTCTGCGCCTGCTGCACCGTGTTTATCTTCTCAAATTGCTCTCTCACGGTCAACTGTGCAAATATCGGCATCGTCGCCAACAGGCATATCCAGGTAAAAACAGCTTTCATATTGTTCAATTAATTTAACCGCTCAATAAATACGTGTGAAGATAGTATTTTTCCGGTAACAGAACAGGAACCGCCGGCTCTAAGGTTGCGTTAAAACGTTTGTAAAAAAGAAAACAAGCCGCACATTACCGGCATGTAACCTGCGACTTGCATTACCTGTGTCTTCCTGCAACCTGCGTCTTGCAACTAACTAACCACTTACTCCTTACTACTTACTACTTCCCACTAATCAACCTATCCCTGCTTAATGTATTGTACTTCAGCCTGTATCCTCACTTCATCGCTCACCACTACGCCACCGGTTTCCGTAGCGGCATTCCAGTTCAGCCCGAAGTCTTTGCGGTTGATCTTACCGGTTACCGAAAAACCGGCCTTTGTCTGTCCATATGGATCCTTAGCTATGCCACCTACTTCCACCGACAGGGTAATAGGCCGGGTAACACCGTGAAGTGTGAGATCGCCTGCCAGTTGGTATTCATCACCTTTGGGTGTCAACGAAGTGCTTTTAAAAACAAGTTCAGGAAATTTTTCAGTCTCAAAAAAGTCAGCGCTTTTCAGGTGTCCATCCCTTTGTTCGTTGCCGGTAGAGATAGAGTTTACATCACCGGTAAATTCTATTTGCGCGGTGGTAAAATCATCGCCGGTGGTTTCTGCCGTAGAAGAAAACTTTTCAAAGCTGCCGGTCACATTGGTGATCATCAGGTGCCTTACTTTAAATTTTATTTCGCTGTGTGCGGGATCTAATACCCATTTGGTTGTTGCCATATGTTTGTTGTTTTATGTGTTGGGAAGATTAAATACAAATTCGCCTACGGCTTTCCGTTTTCTCGGGGCTGTTTCTCTTTCCCTGAACGGATCCGGCAGGCTGTCGGCTATGCCCGGATATCCCACTGCCATCACCACCACCGCTTTTACATCCGGCGGAAACCCCAGCAGCTTCTCCAGGGCTTCATGATCAAACCCGCTCATCATATGTGCCTGCAAACCAAGGGCCGTTGCCTGGAGCGCAATGGCATGGTTGGCCATTCCTGTGTCATGACCGGCAGTGCCATTAGGACTGCCATTATCAAAATGGGTTTTCGCCAGGCTAACGATCAGCAACGGTGCTTTTGCCGCCCATACCCGGTTGCCGGGGGTAAGGGTTTCAGCTATTCCGGCATGTAATGTCTCTCCCTTCCGGGCATATACGTATATCCAGGGCTGGGCATTCATGGCGCTGGGTGCCCACCGGGCAGCTTCAAACAGCAGGTCTGTTTTATCTTCTTCAACAGGTATCTCCAGAAATGACCTGATACTTCGTCTTTTGTAAATGATATCTTTCATGAAATTTATACGTTCATCACAATTAATGTTTAAACATCAAACAAATATTGTGCCGCTTCCCTGCACTGCCATTTTGGCTATCCATACCCTGGTATGTGATAAAATGCCGCAAAAGGCCTAACTTGAAACTTTAAAACCATATAAAAGCAGATGCTATGATCAAGTTACAGGTAATCGGAAATTTAGGAAAGGACTGTATCACCAATACAGTGAACGGAAAATCAGTCATCAATTTCAACGTGGCGCATACGGAGAGATTCCGTGACTCCTCGGGACAACAGAAGGAAAAAACTACCTGGGTGGAATGCGCTTACTGGACAGACAGAACAGGCATTGCCCCTTACCTGAAAAGAGGGACGCAGGTATATGCGGAGGGAACGCCGGAGATCAGGACTTTTACCCGCAATGACGGTACCTATGGCGCTTCACTGACTTTAAGGGTCTTCAATGTACAATTGTTGGGCGGCGGAAATGCCGGCCGCGGCACCGGGGACGAAAGCGGAGGATCAGCAGAACCGCAGATGAGCACTGCCAACACATCAACTGCAGCAGACGATCTGCCATTTTAGGCCTTTGTTTTATTTGCCTTTACGATATGCCGGTTTCACAACCGGCATATTTATTTTCCGTCCGGGAGGGATCCGGGATCAATACCCGGCCTCCAGCAGTTCCCTTACTATCTGCTCCCACTCTTCCTGCAACGATACCGCCGGGAAAGTCCGGCCGGCACGGTGATACCAATACCGGGCATTACCGTTATCCCCTTCCTTTCTGTGCAGGTAGGCATGTATCCACGATGCTTTATCATCGTGAATATCCTGCACTATATCATGACTCCTGTCCCAATCGCCTTTGGCATCGTACCACAAGGCCTGCAGGTAGGCAGATACCGAAACCGGTGGAAGGCTGTCAGAAACTGTGGCAATAAAGCTGTTGTAATCCATGCCCTCAAAAATACAGATATGACCGGAAGAATAATTTTGCGGATGCATGTAATTTCTATGGTGGTTAAAAAGAGAATGTGTAATATTGCAGCCCGATTAAAAGCCCGGATGGCGGAACTGGTAGACGCGCCAGACTCAAAATCTGGTATTGGCAACAATGTGCAGGTTCGATTCCTGTTCCGGGCACGAAAAGAAGTCATACGAAATGTATGGCTTTTTTTATTGTATCCCTGTGCGGGTTAACAGTATTATTCCTGAAATAGTCGCCCGAAAATGTATACGTCTTCTCATTGAAAAAGCCCCGCGTTCTCCTGAAATGAATATAAGGCAGGATCAAAACAGTTTTTCCACAATCATGTTTTAGTTTTTATCTTCAACACTCAATAAATTCAAAAATGCCGAAATTAAGATCATTAGCGCTTATTGTATTGCCGGTCATAGCCTGTATGGCATGCAATTCCGGATCTCAGGAACGGGAGGAAACGGACAACGGACAAAAAGTTGAACTGATCAACGATACTGCCGGGCAGAAAGTGGATATTATGGTAGATGGTACATTATTTACCGCTTACTGTTACTCGGATACATTGATGAAACAAATACTCTACCCTGTACTGACTGCGGCGGGTACTCCCGTTACGCGGGGATGGCCCATACAGCCAAGACCGGGTGAACGCGCCGATCATCCACATCATCGTGGCATCTGGCTCAACTACGGGGATGTGAACGGCTACGATTTCTGGGGCAACTCTTACGAAATTCCCATAGAGAAAAGAAAACTGCACAATGGCCGCATACAACATAAAAGCCTGGACAGCCTGGCTTCCGGAGATGGTGAAGGTATATTGATTACCGGCTCAGCCTGGAACGATCCTTCGGGGAAAGAACTCTTATCCGAAAAAACGACCTACCACTTTGTTGCCAGAGATGCTTTGCGTATTATAGACCGCATCAGCACGCTGACGGCCACTGACGGGCCGGTAGCGCTGAAAGACACCAAGGAAGGCATGTTTGCCATAAGGGTAGCGCGGCAACTTGAACTGCCATCCACCGGGGAAGCTACTTTTATAGATGCAGAGGGAAATGCAACCAAAGTATCTCAACTGTCTAATGAGGGTATTACGGGAAATTACAGGAGCAGCGAGGGAATTACCGGCGATGCCGTGTGGAGCACCCGCGCCAAATGGATGAACCTGTATGGAAATATCGACAATGAAGCCATTTCGCTCGTTATATGCGATCATCCCCAAAATATAAGTTATCCTACCTACTGGCATGCACGTGGCTACGGCTTATTTGCCGCCAATCCCCTGGGCGCGAAGGATTTTACCAAAGGAAATGAGGAATTAAATCATTCGATCCCTGCCGGAGGATCGATAACCTTCAGGTACAGGGTAATCATCAGTTCCGGGCATCATTTAACAGATGATGAGATCAATGAACTGATAAAGGATTTTGCTGAGAAATACTAACACTCAATACCTTCAAGGGCATACAACAGATGCACCTGCGGGAGTTTTTGCTTACGTAATCGCGGGGGTTTTGTATAGGAAGTATCGGATCCGGGCAGTATATTTGGTTACTGAATCCGGCATCCTCAGTATTAATCACAATTTTTTACCGATTTTAAAACGATGTTCCACTTACTGCTCATTCTTTTCCTGAACTACGTTCCGGCCCACTTTGCAGGCGGCTGGGGAGTTGAGGAAGCATTTCCCAGGCTTAAGTTTGAATACCCGGTTGATATCACGTACGTACCGGACGGAAGCCGCCAACTGATGGTACTCGAACAGCGGGGCGTTGTCCGGATCTTTTCAAACCAGTATGATACCGATACTGCCCGGACGGTACTCGATATCCGGTCGCGGGTGAGCTTTGGCGGCGAAGCCGGTTTGCTCGGGCTGGCCCCTCACCCTAAATTTCATCAAAACGGCTTCGTTTTCCTCAATTATACCCGGAAAAATGGCGATAGCCTTGAGACAGTTGTGGCACGCTACCAGGTCAACCTGACCAATTATACCGCTGACCCCGGCTCCGAGACCGTGGTGCTCCGGTTCTATCAGCCGTATGATAACCATAACGGCGGCAGCCTCCAGTTCGGCAAAGACGGCTTTCTGTACATCGGCGTTGGCGATGGCGGCAGTTGGGGCGATCCTTTCAACAACGGGCAGAACAAGAAATCGCTGCTGGGCAAAATCCTCAGGATAGACGTCAACGGGCGCTCAAAGGGCAATTACGGTATTCCGGCGGACAATCCGTTTGCGGGAAACCCCGGCGAGGCAGCCGAAGAGATTTTTGCCTACGGTCTCCGCAATCCCTGGCGGATGAGTTTTGACGCGGAAACGGGCGCCTTATGGGTGGGCGACGTGGGGCAAAATAAAAGGGAAGAAATAGATGTGATCGTAAAAGGCGGAAATTACGGTTGGCGGCTCAAAGAGAGCGTAGACTGCTATAAGCCGGGCAGGAACTGTGAAATTCCCGGTTTGATCGATCCTATACTGGACTTACCCCAGGACAAAGGCGAACACTCGGTGACGGGCGGATTTGTGTACAGGGGCAAAAAGTGGCCCGAGCTTTACGGGAAGTACCTTTTTGGCGATTACGTAAGCAGGAGGATCTTTGCGCTTACCTTCAAAAACGGCAAGGCGGTCAAAAACGAGATACTGGCGGAAAGCGCCGGTACTATCTCTTCTTTTGGGGTAGACGAAAACCAGGAGATCTTTATCTGCGATCACGCCTCGGGGAAAATACTCATGCTGAAAAAGAACTAAGGCCGATCGTGTTGGATCGCTTTGATGAAAGAGACGGGGCCAAACCTCGATGTATTACCGTCTTATGATTTATGGTTTTGAGTAAGTTGCCCGGCTTTGTCAAATTTTATACCCTAGCTTTAAAATGTGGATTGTAGATCAGTCCGATCACGTTTTCCCAGGGGTCTTTCACAGATGCCACTACAATGCCCTCTCCTACGTCCTGCGGCTTCTCATAAATGGTGGCGCCCGAGGCTATAAAACGGTCAAACTGTTCATCAATATTATTTACACCCCAATAGGCAACCACACTTACCGCTTTATCCATTACAGGGTTTTCTTCCGGCTGCAGCCCAAGCTCATATCCGTCAATATTAAATCCCACATAAAAAGGCTGGTCAAAATAAAATAAGGCTGGGTTTCGAAAACCTCAGCATACCATGTTTTGGTTGCATGAATGTCTCCCACATGGTAAATAGTTGTCCGTAAGCCAAGAATATTATTTTTCATAATTGCCTGTTTTGATAATATCCGGCTGAGACGGCCAGGTACTTTACCGCGAGCACATACCGGGTGCCGGAAATTTTTGCTTCCATATTCATATCTGATTTTATTTTAACCGGAACATTTTCAATGACCGGGACCCATTACTCCAACGGCTGTACAAATGCAATGATATTACCGTCCGGGTCAGCTACATAAAATTCCTTCCCGTAAGGCATGTTTCGTAACGGTTGGGTTATTTCAACGGACTTCTTCCCGATTTCTTCGTACACACTTTCAATCTCACCCACCGAAAACAGAAGATCCAGATCCTCGTTAGTTTTTCTTTTTCCTACAGGCGACCAGGCTGCTTTAAGATGGATAGAGCAGCCGTCTTTAATGATACCTGCATAAAAATCTTCGTAACGAAACTCAACGGCAAACTCCAGTTCTTTTGTATAGAACGTAATGGAGCGTTCGATATCAGCTACAGGAAGCTGCGGGCTCATTTTTTCAATCCTGAAATAGGTTGTTGTATCCATATTATTTATCTTTTACAAGTTCGGCCGCCCGAAAAACAAAATATATCCATCTGCATCTTTGACTTCAAATCCGCGTAATCCATCGTCGTTGTCACGGAGCGGCTGATGGAACGCCACGCCGCGGGAAGCGTATTCTTCAAACAAAGCATCCGGGTCCGCTGCAGAAATGTAGGCATCCCAACGCGCCCATTCATGGCGTGTATGATTGGGTATGGGCTTTATATCAGGAGCAATTTCTTTAAGAAAAACGGAGATCTGCTCACGGCCGACAATAGCCCAGAAAGGGTTATCATCGGGGCCGATAAACCGGATTTTAAATCCAAGCTTATCTACATAAAAAGAAACCGAAGCCTTTAAATCAGCAACGATAAATGAGGGTGATATGTAAGTAAGATTTGTCATTGTGATTGATCTTTCTTATTTGCTTTCATCCATTCCGAATACGTGGTTTCTTCCGGCACATCCGTAGCGCTTTCAAAGAAAATATTGTATATGCAGACATGCGCCACACAAATACCATCACTCCACAAAATGCCAGCACACCCCTGCTATGTCAATGATGTTTACCTCCTTTCCATAGGGTTGCTGTGTGATTTCCCCGATGCGGATGCCGTATTTTTCGGGCAGTTGTTTTTCAAGAACAGCCTTGCGGAATTCCTCTGCACTACTTACGCCGACAGTAACCATGAAGTTTTGCGCAAACGCTGTATTATCGTATTTCTGTAAAATAAACCGGCAGCCGTCTTTTTCAAAACCCACATAGTCGCCTACATCCCAGTCCAAGTTAAAGTCCAGTTCTTCGAAAAGCTTTTTCGAACTTTCAAAATCTTTCCCCGAAGGAACAAACGGTTGAAGAGATAAGAATTGCATATCGAATGATTTTATCAATTTCTGAATCATGATAATCTGATAAATCAAATTAATCACGGTTCAGACGTTTTTTTATTCCGTTCGCAGACTCTTTACCGGATTGGCCACCGCCGCACGTATCGCCTGCCAGCTCACCGTGAGCAGCGCGATCACCGCCGCCACCAGTCCAGCCGCGGCAAACATCCACCAATGTATCTCTACCCTGTAGGCAAAGCTCTCCAGCCATTTATTCATCGCCCACCATGCAACAGGTGAAGCGATCAGGATAGCGATCAGCACCAGCTTCGCAAAATCCCTGGAAAGCATAGCCACAATCCCGAATACCGTGGCGCCCAGTACTTTGCGGATGCCTATTTCCCTGGTGCGCAGCGCACCCATATAACCGGCAAGCCCTGCCAGGCCAATAACCGATAGTAATGCTGCGGCCAGCAGCAATTGCCGGACCAGCGACAGCAGCTTTTGTTCCTTGTCATACAATTTACCCAGGGAATCATCCAGGAATTCGGGCACCAATGGAATACCGGGGATCATTTCAGCAGCTTTCTTTTTTATAAAATCAAGCGTCCGGGAAAGATCCCCGGTCTGTATTTTTATTAACAGGTTCTGGCCTGCCCCGTAAGGCTGGATGCGCAACATCATAGGCGCTACCGGCCGGTGCAATGAAAAGAAATGATAATCCCTGAACACACCATTGATGGTATAAACCCTTTCCTGCTCACCGGGAGACAGGGTGATCTGCCTGCCCAGCGCATCCGGCCCCAATCGCCTGGCAAGCGTTTCATTGATCAGTATCTGCCGTCCGGATTTTTTACCGGGGGACCGGTCAAAATCAGCCTGAAGTAAATCCAGACCAAGCGTTTCAAGATAATCGTGATCGGTGACAAAAGTAATCAGGTCATTGTAAACGGCATCTGTACCGGTAACCTTGAAGGCGAACCCGAATTCTTCATCACCAGGTGCAAAACCATTTGATACCTGCTGAATGGCATGATGGCGAAGCAACTCGCCTTTTAAGGTATGGTATTGAGAGGAATCCACCCACCAGGCGCCTTTCAGCTTTAGTATACCTTCCTTTTGAAAGCCCAGGTCGGCGTCCTGTACATAACTGAGCTGCTTGTAAATGATGCCGCCTGCACTTATGACCAGCACCAGCACGGCTACCTGGAAAGCCACCAGCACCTGCCGCAAACCCAATCCCGTTTTACTGAATATCTTTTCCTTTTTAAAAAGCATGACCGCCTTTAGCCTGGGCAGCACCCAGGCAGGATAAGCCCCTGCCACAATTCCCATCGCTGCCGCGCTGCATGCAAGCAGGCTGAAATCAGGTAAGGAGCGTACAAAATCATTCTGTAAACGTACATCCATGAGTTGGTTGAACCAGGGCAGCATCCATTCCGTGAAAAGAAGCGCAAAAGGCAGGCAGGCGAATGACAGACATACGGCCTCCGTTAAAAATTGAAGGGCAAGACCCGCATTACCGGCGCCGGCCACCTTGCGAACAGCGATTTCTTTTCTTCGTTCCGCGTACAAAGCGACCGAAAGGTTCATGTAATTGACGCACGAGAGGATCACGATCATGATGCCGGTAAATACAAACGACAGGAAATAGCGTTCGTTCCCCGGTGGTTTCATTTCATAGGTCATATTGGCCTGAAAGTGGAGATCACTAATGGGGATAATAGCCACATCCTCTATAAGGTCAAACTTATTTGAGGGTTCCGGAAGGGAAAGCAGTTTCTTTTTAAAACCCGTGATATCCGTATTGGGAGAGAAAGCGGCATAGGTAATAGCTGCATAGGCATTCTCCATAGCAGGCGCATTCGTAAATAAAACCTTAAAATTAAAGTGGCTGTTGGAAGGAAGGTCTTTCAGGACACCGGTAACAACCAGGCGAAGGGTATCGTACGCGATGGATTTTCCCATGGGATCGTCATTCCCGAAAATCTCCCTCCCGAAGGATGAAGTGATCACGACCGAATTAGGCGCTTCCAGGGCCGTTAAAGCGTTGCCCTGGATAAACTGAAAATTAAACAACCTGAAGAATGCCGAACCCGGATCAGTAGTCAACACATGCTCTTCATAAATTTTGTGATCTTCATACCGGATGAATTTCGGTTCCCAGAGCCGGATGCGGACAATGGTTTGCGGTTCGGGGAATGTTTTACTGTATAGCGCATTGGAATAATCTATCGGCAGAGAGGCAAACCAGGTATCATTGAACTTATGTTTACCGGAAATGCGGTAGGTCTGGTCAGGCTCCGGATGAAAGAAGTCATAGCCACGCTCATGCCGGCTGTAAAGAATGACAATAGCAGCGGCCGTGAGACCGGCTGTGAGACCGAAAACATTGATCAGTCCGAATACTTTGTTCCGCCACAGGTTCCGCCAGGCGATTTTGAAATAGTTGCTGAGCATGGTCAGGACTGTGATTTTTTGTGACGAAATGATTTTTATGGTTTTATTAATTTGTGAATCATGGTAATCTGATAAATCAAACTAACCATAGTTCAGACATTGTTATTCCGTTCGCAACGCCTTCACCGGGTTAGCCATCGCTGCTTTTATTGTTTGGAAGCTTACTGTTAATAATGTAATCAATAGTGTACCTGCTCCCGCGCCTACAAAAATCCAACAGGACAATGTTGTACGATATTGATAGTCCTGTAACCAGTTGTACATAAAATAATAAGATACAGGGATTGCTATCAACAGGGAAATAATTACCAACACGGTAAATTCATTCGATAAAAGACGCCAGAGGCTAAATGCAGATGCGCCTAATACTTTCCTGATGCCGATTTCTTTTATACGTTGTTCTGCTATAAAGGATGCCAAACCAAAAAGGCCAAGACAGGAAATAAATATAGCCAGGATCGTAAAAAAGCGTGCAAGTTTACCTATGCGCTCTTCTGCGGCAAACTTGAATGCATATTCTTCATCGGCAAATTGATACTCAAATGGTACAGCCGGAACCAGTTTTTTGAATACAGCTTCAATCTGCGGGAGTGCCTTATGCATTCCCACACCTGGCTTGACACGTATATTGATGCAACTAACACCGCCATTGGGCGCTTTTATAAAAAACATAGTTGGATTTACCGGCTCATACGGTGATTGCATTACCATATCCTTAACTACGCCTAAAATGGTATAAGGAATTGGCTGTGCATTCCCCCATTTCCAGGTAACGGTTTCGCCTACAGGATCTTTCAACTCCATATATTTTGCAGCCGCTTCATTGATAACTATACCTGAAGAATCGGCAGCAAATTTTCTCGAAAAATCACGACCGGCCAGGAGTTGCCAACCTATTGTTTTCCCATGTTCGTGCGTTACCATAAGTGTTCCAAAACTTGCATCTTTACTTAAATCTCTTCCTTTCCAGTCAAACGAATTATTACCCGTAGTTACTTCAGTTGTTTTACCCATCGATTCGGATACATTAGCTACAACACCTGTATTCAGTAATTCATTTCTGAATAAATCATATTTCCCAAAATAGTCATCTGATCTCATATCAATCATGATCAAACCCTCGCGGTCATAACCTACCGGCCTGTCCTTGGCAAACTGTATCTGCCGGTATATTGCCACAGTACTGATGATAAGCGCTGCTGAAACAGCGAACTGTAACACCACCAGCGCTTTACGCGGTATAGTTGCTGATTGCCCGATTCGAAATGTGCCTTTTAATACTTTTACTGGCTTGAAAGAAGAAAGATATAAAGCGGGGTAGCTGCCCGCCAGTAAGCCTGTTATAAAAATAAACCCCACACTTATTATCCAGAAATAAAAATTCTTCCAGGGAATTTCCATTTCTTTCCCTGAAAGATTGTTGAACCAGGGTAGGAATAATACTACTGCTAGGCATGATAATACAAATGATAAGAGCGCTACCAGTAAAGACTCACCGAAAAACTGGTATATGAGTTGCCAGCGCCCCGAACCAATGGTTTTACGAATGCCCACCTCCTTTGACCTCTTTACAGATCTTGCCGTGGAAAGATTCATAAAATTGATACAGGCGAGTAATAGTACAAACATGCCGATAACGCTTACAAGCCATACCATACGAATTGGTTTATTATCAGTTGCTGCCTTGCTACCAATGGGATATAAATGCCAATCACCCATTGGTAAAAGGAATAACTGTGGATTGCGTGCTACTTTTTCCTCAAAATTTTCCAGCTTACTGATATGCTGCAGTTCTATATTCTTTATTTTATTTTGAACAGATTCAAAACTCAAACCTGGTTTTATTTCCGCATAAATTCTCAGAAAACGACTGTTCCAATTACTTGTCGAGTTTTTTATCCAGTCATTCCCGGCCTCCCATAGGCTCCACGGACAAAGAAACTTAACAGTGCTAAATTGAGAATTGGCTGGAAGATCTTCATAGACACCTGTTACATTTACGTTGATTTTGTTACTGATTGTCAGCGTCTGGTTTACAGGATCATTATTTCCAAAAAGGGCTTTGGCAACAGACGCCGAAAGCAAGATAGAATTAAAATCACGCAAACCTTCGCGACTTCCGCTCAGCATTTTTAGTGTAAGCATTTCGGGTGCTGTAGCATCCATAAACTGTCCCTTTGCAGAAAGCTTTTTATCTCCGGCAGTAAGAATATAATCCTGTACCCCGGAAGTCTTTATAATATGCCGGAAATTATCCCTATAGTTTGTCTGCAGCTCAATCGCCAAAGGATATTGCAGAGAATTATGGACATACGGACCGTTTTTTCGGTCGTTCCCATGTGTCAGTACCTGAGCAATACGGTCATAATTCCGGTGGTATTTATTAAATGACAGTTCATCATAAAGCCATAGGCCAATAAGGAAGGCTACAGCCATACCTGCTGCGAGGCCACCGACATTAATGAGTGAAGAAATCCTGTTTTTAACAAGACTACGCCAGGCGATTTTGAAATAGTTCTTGATCATTGTCTGAACTGTGATTTGTATGATGAAATGATTTTTCTGATTTTATCATTTTCCGAATCATGATAATCTGATAAATCAAATTAATCACGGTTCAGACTTTTTCTACTCCGTCCTCAAACTCTTCACCGGGTTTGCCAGTGCTGCTTTTATTGTTTGAAAGCTTACCGTTAATAAAGTAATCATCAATGCACCGGCACCTGCTATCGCAAAAATCCACCATGATAAATGGGTTCTGTAAGTATAATGCTGCAACCAGTTATGCATAAAATACCAGGCAACCGGGGTGGCAATAAGCAGTGCAATAACAACAAGCACTATAAATTCCTTTGACAATAATCCCCACAGATTGAATATGGACGCACCCAACACTTTTCGTACACCAATTTCTTTGGTACGTTGCTCCGCCATAAATGACGCCATACCAAATAATCCGAGACAACTGATAAAGATGGCTAATGCTGCAAAAAAGCCTGCGAGCTTGCCTACACATTCCTCATCACCAAATTTTTTTGCGTATTGTTCATCGACAAACTGGTATTCGAATGGCTGCTCGGTATTGTATTTTTTGAACACGGGTTCTATTTTGGCGAGTGCGTTTTTTACACTAACTCCTGGACTTATTTTGATGATGGCAACATTTCCATACACTCCATCTGACAAATTATAAATGACAGGTTTGGGGGTTTCATAGGGGGATTCAATTATCATATCATTTATAATACCGATGATTGTATATGGTCTGTCCCACCAGGTAACCGTTTTCCCGATAGGATTTTTCAACCCCATAAATCGCGCGGCAGCCTCATTCAAAATCAAAGCAGATGAATCCATGGCAAAATCTCTTGAAAAATCACGGCCTTCTTTTATCTGCCACCCGACTGTTTTGCCGTAATCAAAAGAGGCAAGCACAATACCAAAATCTGTTGACAGGTTCGGGTCTTTCCCCGCCCAGCTAAATCCGCTTGTACTGTTCAAGATGCCTGTTGTAGGGCTTTCTGATTCAGCAATTGATGCAATAGCTCCGCTTGCAGTCAATTCTGATTTTATTGCATTAAAGTGATCATGAACGGATGAATTTGCCAATGGAATGGCGATAAGCCCGTTTCGGGAATAACCAACCGGCCTGTTCTTTGCGAATTGTATTTGCTGATACACAACAATAGTTCCGATTATAAGCGTAACAGAAATCGTAAACTGCACAACCACCAGCACTTTCCTGGGAACAGCAGCAAGACGGCCGGCTTTGAACGTTCCTTTTAAAACTTTCACCGGCTTAAAGGACGATAAATAAAAGGCGGGATAGCTTCCCGAAACCAATGCTGTGAAGAAAATAAATCCAATACTTATTAACCAGAACATCGGGTTACTCCATAAAATCGTCATCTGTTTGTCTGCGACAACATTGAAGAATCGGAGTGTTAGCTGCACAATAAATAATGACAAAATAAATGCAAAGGCAACAGTTAATAATGACTCACTGAAGAATTGTAAGATCAGTTGCCGGCGATATGAGCCAAGGGTTTTGCGAATACCAACTTCTTTTGCACGTTTCTCACTGCGTGCCGTACTCAGGTTCATAAAGTTGATGCAGGCCAGCAGCAACACAAATGCACCAATAATTCCAAACATCCAAACATATTGGATTGCGCCGCCGACACTTGTACCATTTTTAAACTCATTATATAAATGCCATCTGCTCATCGGGTCAAGAAACAACGCAGGTTTCTTTTGTTGTAATTTCGGATTTACCTTTTTGAATGTAGCATCTCTTATTCTTGCATTTACTGTATGTATGTCAGCATTATCATTCATCTGAACAAACAATGTTGTAAAGTTGGGTCGCCATGGATCCGGCATCATTCTTAAGCCTTCATCATTACTGTAAAGAAAATCTACTGTTGAAATAAAATTCAGATTGGCAAATATTGAATTCTTCGGAAAATCTTTATATACACCGGCGACTTTTACCGGCGGCATCTGATCGATTTTAATTAATTTATTTACCAGATTATCCGAACCAAAATATGCTTTGGCAACAGATGCAGAAAGCAAGATAGAAGCCGGATCATTCAAACTGTTCCAATTACCTTGCAACATTTTCAGGCTAAACATTTCCGCAGCACCTTTTTCAAAATATGCACCGTTGACGGCTATTTTTTTTTGGTCAATCGAAAGGATATGATCTCCCTGGTTTACAGCCATTACCACGTGCTTAAAATCACTTCCATAATTTTCCCGTAGTTCCTCCGCCAGTGGATAGGGTACGGTCCTCCACGTTTGCACCTCGCCGTTATTCGTAACATTTTGTATTACCTGTGCAATGCGGTCGTAGTTTTGAAAATTCCTGTTAAAGGAAAGTTCATCATGCATCCACAAACCAATCAATATTGCTACTGACATACCAATAGCCAGCCCGGCAATATTAATGAATGAATGCATTCTGCTTTTAACAAGATTACGCCAGGCAGTTTTGAAATAGTTGTTGATCATTGTCTGAACTGTGATTTGTATGATGAAATGATTTTTCTGATTTTATCATTTTCCGAATCATGATAATCTGATAAATCAAATTAATCACGGTTCAGACGTTTTTCTATTCCGCTCTCAAACTCTCCACCGGGTTGGCCATCGCCGCCCTTATCGCCTGCCAGCTTATTGTAAGCAGCGCGATCGCCACTGCCGCCAATCCGGCCACGGCAAACATCCACCACTCGATATCGATGCGGTAGGCAAAGTCCTGCAACCAGCGGTTCATGGCCCACCAGGAAACAGGAGAAGCAATGACAATGGCGATCAACACCAGCTTCACAAATTCCCCGGACAGCAATGCTACGATGCCCGACACCGAGGCCCCCAGTACCTTACGGATGCCGATCTCTTTGGTACGGCGCTCGGCGGTGCTTGCCGCCAGACCGAGCAGGCCTAGGCATGCGATGAAAACGGCAATGCCGGCAAACGAAGTGGCGATACGGCTCATTCGCTCTTCTGACCTGTACATCGCTTCAAAACGATCGTCCAGGAAGGAGTATTGAAAGGGTGTTCCGGGTGGCGCTATCCGATTAAATTCCCCCCGGATGTGGTCAACAGTATTTCGGACAGTACCCGGTGCAAGCTTTGCTGCCAGCACAAATGGTATCGACCCTGCAGGAGAAAGGGTATGAAGCTGGAGTACAACAGGTTCAATTTCTTTGTGAAGGGAGGCGATGTGAAAGTTGTCCACTACACCAATGACCTTCCCTTCAGGGGTGTCTTCCGTGCCAAGCTTAAAGGTTTTCCCTATCGCCTCATCGGCCGACCACCCCAATTGTTCTGCAGCCGCCTTGTTAAGCAGGTAGGCATGTGAAGCATCAGCAGGAAAGTCACGTGAAAAATTGCGGCCGGCGAGTATCGGGATCTGCAGTGTGGGGATGAAATCGTAGTCGACTATGGCCGGTCTGAACAGTATGCTCTCCTGATCTATCCCGCTTTGCGGGGCGGCCTCGTTCACAGGCCTGGTGTATCCCATATTAAAACGGTCAGGTACCGCATTGGGTATGGAGGCGTTCAACACGCCATGATGCGATACGATACGCTCCCTGAATGATTCCCGGACAGATTCTGGCATTTTGGAACCCAATTCTACGACCACTACCTGCTCGCTGTCAAATCCCAGATCTTTGTTCTGAATGTATTGAAGCTGATAGTAGATCACAACCGTTCCGATGATAAGGGCGGTGGAAACCGTGAACTGAAGCACCACGAGACCCTGGCGAAACCCAAACGTACGGGACTGAGCTGCTTTAGCTCCGTTCGACTGTAGTGCTTCCGTCGGCCGGAACCGGGATAGCGCAAAAGCCGGATAAATGCTTGCCAGGACGGCCAGCAGCAATACGATCAGTATAAGCGCAGGCAGGGTAAAGCCATACTCAGCGCCCCACAGGCTGAGCTCTTTGCCGAAAAGCAGGCTGAACGCCGGAAGGGTCAGCTTCACCAGGCCCAGGGAAATAACCAGGGCCGCAAAGCTCAACAGGGCCGATTCGCCAAGAAACTGACGGATAAGCCGGACCCGGCCCGCCCCCATTACCTTCCGTATGCCTACTTCCCGCATACGCCGGGCTGCCTGAGCAGTGAGGAGATTGACGTAGTTGACCGCTGCAATGAGCAGGACAAAAAGTGCAATGGTGCCGAAGATATACAGAAATTTCACCTGGCCTTTAAATCCATCTGTGGTGAAACCGGAGAGATGCAACGCGTGAAGCGGTAAGGCAGAGAATGTAAGATCCGGGCCCGGCGCTATATGTTGCTTCATCGCTTCGGCGACTCGGGCGGAGAGCCTGTCAGCCGGGAGAGGACTTGTAGTTTTTACATAAGTCTCGAAGATATCAAACCCCCAGTTATTTTCCTGTAATGCAACCGGCCCGAGAGATGTCAACGGTGCTATAAGATCGAACCGGATGCTTGAGTTTGGTGGCGCATCCTTCACTACGGCGCCGATAGTTATGGATTGGGTCTTTTCGCCTGGTCCGTTGCGTTGAAACGCCAGGGTTTTTCCAATAGGATCTTCAGAACCAAAAAAAAGTGTAGCCATCGACTGGGTGATAACCCCTGCACCCGGATTGTTCAATGTGGCAGAGGGTGCTCCTGCTACGGCAGGGAAAGAGAACACTTCAAAGAAAGACGGCTCAGCCAACAGAACATTCCGACTGACGATATGTTCTTCTGCTCCCACGGTGATCGTAATCGTGCTGCCCTTCCAGAAACGGGTAGTCTGCGCTACCCCCGACACGGATTCCAGCGCCGTAGCCAGTGAATACGGGGTCTGGAGCGACCCCCCGGTGACAACATACAGGTGATCTCCTTTTTTATGAAAACGGTCAAACGAGAGCTCATCTTCAATATATAGCCCGATCAACAGGCACACCGCCATTCCGACAGCCAGTCCGGATATGTTGATGAAGGTAATACCTTTATTACGCTGCAGGTTTCTGATTACAGTTTTAAACATGGCTAATAGAATTTATTTGTCTGAAAAGCATATTGACAGGGTTTTAATTGACACCGGCGTAGGGACAGATGATTGTCTGTTCCTACGTATCCCGTTTTTTATTCGGTCCGCAACGACTCCACCGGATTGGCCACCGCCGCCCGGATGGCCTGCCAGCTTACCGTGAGCAGGGCAATCATCACAGCCGCCAATCCCGCCAAGGCAAACATCCACCACTGGATATCGACTCGGTAGGCGAAATCTTCCAACCAGTTATTCATCGCCGAGCAGGTCAATCCAATGCTAAGTCCGAAAATATTAATGACAGAAGCAACCTTATTTTTCCAAAGATTGTGCAAAGCGGTTTTGAAATAATTCCTTATCATTATTTCATTATTTTATCAGGACGCGAGAATAGAAGATATGAGATAGTACTTATCCCGATCAATCGATAACACTTATCGGGCCAAAACAGTAATTGCCTGACACTCAATAGCAAAACCAATATTTGTATGTATCAGTGTTCGATATCGAACACTTTCTGTTCAAATATGGACAGTGTATTTATAGAGGCGCCGGCAAAAATTATTGGATGTTTGATCATAATGAAAACGCCTGAATGACTAAAGCACGCAAATCAAACAAAATAAAACGTTCTCCAAAAAGGTAGACGAATAGCGGGGAAAATAAAGAAATCGTGGTTTTCAATTTATCCTTAATGAAGTATCATCTGCCAGCCTGAATATCTGGAAGAAATGCAGCCATTAAGGCTGGCAGATTTGCAGCAGTAAAGAAAATAATAGCGGATACGCTGATTAGGATTCCACAATCCACTCCCGTCTTCCTACTTATCCGGTTGCTTTTTCATCCATTCATCCACCGAAAGCGGGCCGCTGCCGGCAATGAGAAAATAGATCAGCAGTAAAAGCACTAAAACGGATATCCATAAGGCAGAATAGGGAGCCAGTATCCCGGCGCTTGAGTTGATAAGAAATACGGCGCCCAGCAATATGGGTAGCTGCACAAGACACGCCAGGCGTGTAAGCAACCCTGCAGCGATCATGGCGCCACCTACAAGATGACCCATCACGATATAATGCGCCAGCAGGCCCAGGGACAATGATCCCAGGAAATCGCTTTTGGCCATCATTGTGGTGAGCACCTCCATATTGTTGATGAAGTCAACACCTTTTAAAAAAAGAAAGAGACCTAATACGGCTCTTACCAGATCAAGCCATTTCGGATGATGGGCTTCACCCCATTTTCCGATATTTTGAATGAGGTTCATATGACAACTATTTAGAAGTGGAATTGTTATGAAATGTAATATATTTTTTTCAAAAATGCAAGTAAAAGGAGCGATAGCTGATCAATATCATCCTGCCGGCGGACAGGTATTGAAGTGCCCGGCATTGTATTGTTTAATTCCCCGATTTCTTAAACGAGTCTCCTGTTTTAGGACATTGAGATTATTTCCGGGCGAGAGGAAGATTGTTTAATCTGTTCCGGCGGCACGCGGATATTCTTTCAGGTTTCTCTTCTTTCATGATCATGTTGTTCGCCCGTAATCTTCGATAAATAATTCCTGCCGCCGGCTTACATTATGCAGTATCAGCCTGTCGATATCCAGCTCAAGATAGGGTTGAATGCTTTCCCGGAGCGCACCGATATCTGAATAAGGGGGTATTACATCTATGACATCCCGGGGCGATACTTTTTCCGAGGCTTTATCGAACTGCTCTACACGGGTATAGTCCGCCAGTTGCGCCAGTGGCAATATATTGGAACGCCACTGATCATAGGCCTCCCGTTCTGCTTCATCGTTATTGTTCGCATAAGAAAAAGCAAATTGCAGGTACACAGGCTTACCGGTGCCGCCATTTGCACGAAACAGCTCAATTTTTTTTGCCACTGCTTCTGTTTCACCGGCTGTAGTGAGTAAGCCGTCGGCCCAGCCCGCAGCCCAGGCAGTCGTTTCATCAGTGATGGCAGCACAAAGCAATAACGGCTGCTGCTCCGGCAAGGTGTAAAGTCTCGCGTTTTTTACCTGTATATATCCGTCATAGCTTACTTCTTCCCCGCCAAGCAGCTTTTTAATGATATGGTAGCATTCCAGTAAGCGTTCATTGCGTTGATGCTTAGGTAACCACATATCGCCGGTAATGCTTTCATTAATGGCCTCGCCGCTCCCCAGCTCTATATTGAATCGCCCGGGGAACATTTCGGCAAGAGTGGCTATCGCCTGTGCTACAATGGCGGGATGGAGCCGCTGCCCGGGTGCGCATACCATGCTGAAGGGAAGCGAAGTAGCCTGCATCGCGGCGCCGATCCAGCTTAACGTGAATCCGCTTTGTCCCTGGCGTTTGCTCCAGGGATGAAAATGATCGGAAGCATGAATGGCATCAAAGCCCGCATGCTCTGCCATACAAACCAGTGATAACAAATGACGGGGAGAGAACTGTTCGTGCGATGCATGGTAAGCAATAAGCACCATAATTAATTTTTATTTGCGTCCTTTAATATCCATACCGCTGTCTTGCCGGGAGCCACCTTAAAGATTCCTTCCCCTTTTTCATTGAGTGTAACTTCTTCGTTCCCATCCCCCAGTGCATTGACGAGCGTTTTGTTTGCGTTCCTTTCTCCCATGCTCATCTGCTTTTCACCACCCTCTGCATGGGTCAGCAGCACGGCACATCCGCTTTCCGGCTTATCATCATGCCCCGTCCGTGTCCATCCGATAACATGCGGATCGTCCAGATAATCATACTGATCTCCATATGCATATGTGGCACGCAGCCTTATAAGCGTTTCCAGCTCTTCCGTTGGCGGAATATGTATATCGGATTGCTGTCCGTCTTTACCATCCGAATAGTCAGCACCATATAGCGTAGGGTAAAAAACACAGGGTATTCCCTGCTCTCTCAAAAGTATCATCGCGTACGCATGCGGCTTAAACCACTGTTCCACCCAGGACTCCAGCGATTGAAGCGGCTGCGTATCGTGGTTATCCACAAAAGTGATCGCCAGTTCCGGTCTTGCTTTTACCAGCGTATTATCAAAGATGGTGCGCAGATCAAATTCCTTTCCTTCTTTGGATGCTTTATGAAAATTAAAATGAAGGGGTACATCAAATAGCTGGATCATTCCCCCGGTAGCATCTATATAGCTTAACAGGGCATCTATATCTGCTTTCCAGTACTCGCCGATACAGAGAAAATCCTTCTGAAAAGATTCCTTTAAGTATGTTAACCATTCAGGAAAAAAATCTACAGGAATATGTTTTACGGCATCCAGGCGAAAGCCGTCAATACCGGCGGTCTCCACATACCATTTGCCCCATTTTTTCAGCTCTTCCCTTACGGCCGGATTCCTGTATTCTATGTCACAGCCCATTAAGTAATCGTAATTCCCGTTTTGAAGCTCCATCACATTCCCCCAGTTGCCGTTTGTATGTTCATTTAGAATAATATAAATGCTATCTTCCTTGCTGACGCCGGAAAAGCTGTGCCAGTCCCAGATATAGTCGGAATATTTTCTATTCCTCCCGGGAAAAGCAAAACGTGTGTATGCCTGTAAGGTGGTCTGATCTGATATTTTTTCCAGGCGGTTTTCTTTTTTTACCTGTTGTACAGGCACCTCTTCTTCTTCATCCCCTCCTATCTTATGGTTCAAAACAATATCCGCCAATACGCCCATCTTCGCGTCGTGAATGGATTGTATACACTGCAGGTATTCATCCCGCGTTCCATACCGGGTTCTAACGGTATCCTTCTGGTTAAATTCACCCAGGTCATAGAGATCATACACGGCATATCCCGGTTCATTTGTACCGTTTGCCGACTTATAAGCCGGCGGCAACCAGATATGGGTTATTCCCAGGCCGGCCATCCTTTGTGCCTGCTCAGCCGCCTGGTTCCAGAGATCGCTCTCCGCGGAAAGATACCAGTGAAAAAACTGGAAGATCGTAATATTCATATTCAAATAATTAACAAAATAGCGGGTACGGTTTTCCCGGGTTTACCCACGTGTTTCGCCATGCGGAGCATCCACCGGCTTCGATTGTGGCGAACCCTTCTGACGCAAAAAAACGGACAATATTACTATGGCAAATACCGACAGGAATTCACTTTGCCAGTTCTGGAACGATTCAAACCAGAACCGGCTGCTTATCACATAATCCGCAGGCGATTCCGGCGGTAGTCCCTTTAACATCAGTTGTTCATTCTCATCCCTGAAGCTTCCATACCAATGTGCTGCAAAAGATAATGCAAACAGGAGCAACAATGCAATGGTCAGCGAATGCTTATAGAATGCCAGTATCCATCCTCCCCTGCGAACCGGCCAGGGAGCATCTTTCTTTCGGGGATCCGGCTCCCGGTCCACCTCCTCCGTGTCTTTCATTGATTTTGACTCGGAAGAGCCCTTTTGATATAATGAAATGGTAAGCACTACAAACAACGCCATCTGCAGAAATTCACTTTCCCAGTTTTCAAATGTAGCCTGCAAAAAATGCCCGGAATGCAAATAATTAATAAGAGGTATGGTAGTAAGTCCGTCCCCGATCCGCTCTTTGTTGTATACTGAGAGCCCCGTAAGGACCTGACCGAATAGTGATATAATAAAAAGAATCAGGAAAGCAAGGGATAATCCATTGTTCCGAAAAAATCTTTTCATACTATAACGGGTACGAAAACTATACCACATTTTTGGCACTGTTTTGTAAGAGGTAGGTATAAACTTTATTATTATGGCAACGACAAAAAAAACCACCACAGCAAAGAAGTCTGCTAAAAGGGCAGGCGCCGCAAAAGGAAACACCCAACTGGAAAAATACTTTGAAGATGCGCTGAAAGATATCTATTGGGCGGAGAAGCATCTTACCAAAGCGCTGCCTAAAATGAAAAAAGCGGCCACCACGGAAGAACTGCAGTCTGCTATTGATGAGCATCTTGTACAAACCAGAGAGCATGTGTCGCGGCTGGAACAGGTTTTCGAAATCATCAACAAAAAGCCCCGGGCAAAAAAGTGCGAAGCCATGGAAGGTCTTACGAAAGAAGGTGACTCGATCGTAGAAGAAACAGAGGATAACAGCCTGACACGTGATGTAGGTATTATAATGGCTGCTCAAAAGGTAGAGCACTACGAGATCGCCACCTACGGAGGCCTGGTTTCACTGGCTGAAACAATGGGTCTGACAGAAGCCGCCACTATTCTTTCGCAAACGCTGGAAGAAGAAAAAGAAACCGATGTAAAACTTACCGCGATCGCCGAAAACAATATTAACTGGGCCGCTGAGCAGGAAGACGCACAGGTGGAAGCATGACCTCTTTTCTAACGTCCGGCCGTGGCCGGACGTTAGAATATGAATATGCTGTTACAAAACCAGGGAAAACCGGAGTTAGCAAAACATCCATTGTACATAGTCCCGCTTGTTCAGGACCACAAATCATTGGCAAGGGAATTATGTCCTGATTTCCGCTTACAGGTGTGCATATTATTCTACACAGGCGCCTCAATCCCAACCTTCCGGATACACGGGAAGGTGTACCCCTCCGGAGACAATTAAATAATGCTTCGGAAATAAACTTCATCTGTTTTTAGAGTTTTCCCGGCAATAATGAAAAAAGCATCACAGGATAAACAGGAAGCATTTTTTCGGAATGCGGAAACCCGGCGCCGGCATTTGTTTGGATAGCCTACTGCTTTACACGATTAAAAGTTACACGTATGGATACCATGATATCAATATTTGGAGAAGGAAGGAATTTGACAGCGTATCATATGACCGCCCGGGTGGTAGTGGTCTTTATCTTTGCCTTACTGCTGATAAGAATATCAGGAAGGAGATCTTTCGGGATTAAAAGTCCGCTTGATAACATTATTATTATTCTTTTGGGAACCATCCTGGGAAGAGCCGTCGTAGGGGTATCTCCCTTTTTTCCGGTATTGATCTGCAGCCTGGTGCTGGTAGTATTACACCGGTTGATCGCAGCCCTATTCGCCCGTTCACCTCTACTCAGTCAAACGCTGGAAGGAAAAAAGATCCTGTTGTTTGAGAATAAAACGTTTCTCTGGAAAAACCTTAACCGGGCAATGCTCAGCAAAGAAGACATTATGCAGGGCCTGCGGCTGTCGGCGCTGACAGAAGATACAGACGAAATCGAGAAGATCTACATTGAAAGGAATGGAAAGATCAGCATTGTAAAGGCAAAAAAAACAATTCCGCATGCCACAACGGGCTGTAAAGAACCGCCTCCCGGGCATTAAAAAGAGTACATAAAGAATACGTTCACCCGCCAGGCAGAATAAAATGCACTAACCCCTGATATATAATACATACATCACCCCTTTTGAAACAAAGGAGCAAGGGCCTTTGCGAGCTGTTGTATAATCGTATGACGGGTTTTCAAAAAATCTTCCGGAACGCTGCCATTTACCCAGTACCAGACTTCCACCTTAATTGTATCACCCGTGAAATCAGTAAAATATATTTCCGGCTGAAGTTCTTTAGCAGCAGGCAGACCTGTGAATGCATTCCGGATCAGGTCTACGATACTGGCTGTATCGGGGATAGCAGAAACGGAGAATGCAAGTTCAATACGCCTTCTGTCGCTGAGGGTATAATTGATCACCGGCTTCTGAAAAATATCCTTATTGGGGATCGTCACCTGCAGCCCTGCTGTCGTTCTGATGATAGTAGATCGCAGGTTGACCACTTCTATAGTGCCGGTAAATCCATTGGTCTCAACCACATGACCTGCATCAAAAGGCTTTCTGAAAATAATAAACACCCCGGATATGAAATTTGCCGTAAGATCCTGGAACGCAAATCCCAGCGCCAAACCAATTATACCGGCGCCTGCCAGTAATGTGGCCACCGTTTTCTCCAGGTGCATCAGCTCCAGGCTTATAAAAACACCTGCCAGCAAAATCAGAATATAAATAATAGTTGAAAACAGGTCGCTTATGGTTCTTTTATGAGACAGCCTTATAAAGACCCGTCCGAAAAAGCGACGCAGGAAGCGGGCTACAAAAAAGAAGATCAACAACACCAGGATAGCAAGCACCAGGTTAGGCAACAGCTTTACAAAAGCCAACACCCAGTTAACCAGTTTTTCTTTGATCAAAGCCATCCATTGTCCAATATCCATACATAAAATTTTTCGTTATTGATAGTAAGCCAGGCGGAGATCTCCCCCGGAAGGGAGAATTGTCTTTCTGCCGGACCGACCATACGCATATCACAATAAACGCATCAAAATTGTGCCAGTAAAAGAGAGCTGAAGACCGTGCTTTAGCACAGCATTTTATTGCAGAACAGTTTGCCCAGGCCGGCTATTGCGCGTGGTGCTCCCCTCCTTTCGGAAAGCCGGGATGCCAGGGGATCAATATTTCCGGATCTTTTCAATGATGCTTTCACGAAGACTTAAGATCTGGCTGATAATAAAATAGTCCTTAAAAGTGTTTTTAATATTACCCCGTAATATCCGTACCATCTGACCTTTTTCCACTTCGCCCTTCTCTTTCACCCTGATCAGCACCTCCAGTGATACCAGCGCAATCAATGCGCCGATCATAAAAATAAAATTCCATTCATGCAGGCTGAGCAGGTAAATGTTTGTTTCTGCGGTCGGGTCTGTCCACTGCACTCTTACAGTTAAAGAACGATCGGAAAAAAAATCAACCAGTAAGCCACCGGCAATAGGCGCTATGGCAGAAAATATCGATGTTATTATATTCCTGGCAGACAGGTATATTACCGCCTCGCTAGAGGGCGACAGCTTCAGGCTGATATTTGTCAGGGAAAGATTGATCCCTGCGTTTGCCATCCCCATGCAGGCATGGATGATAAATAAAAGCGAATAATTGACGGCCACACTCGGGTTAAGCCCCACAAAGCACCAGGCCACCAGGCAGAGGATATATAACGGGCCACCCAGGGCTATGATATTTTTGTTGCTGAACCGGTCGGCATATTTTCCCCAAACCCTGATGGTCAAAATACTGAATACCTGGCTGGTGGTCACCAATATCAGTATAAAGGAAAGTGATAACCCCAGCGACTTCATCATAAAAACTGCAAAAAAAGGAGTCGCAATGTTTACAGCAAAAACCCAAATGGAATTAAAGGTAAGCAGGCGCCGGAAATTGATGTCCTTCAACGGCTTCCTGAGCAACGTGAATAAATTTTCAGTCGAAACAGTGGTTGCCGGCTCAGGCGACCTGCCCAGGACAATTGCACCTGCAATCCCGACGAGACCGGCAACAATGAACATGCCACCATAGGTTTTTTGCTCAAAATAAGGATAGTAGTCTTTGATATGATCGATCAAAAGAGCGACGGAAAGGCCCAGCATAACATTCAGCATCTGCATATAGCTGCTCCGTTTTGAAAAATAGGCGCCGAGACCGGAAACAGGTACCAGTTCCTTGACCCATGCATTCCATATAGGCCCCGATACAGAGCTGAAGGCGTAATGAAAAAACAACATGATGAGCATAATGCGGAAAGAAAAATGCTCAAGTATCAGCGCCAGTAAACCGATAATAAGAAGGGGAATATGTGCTGAGACAGACAAAAGCACACAAAGCAGCTTTTTACTTTGAATTTTCCTGCACAGCCATATTGATGTCAGTTGCAGGAGGTTAGTGGCGGTTGAAAGTCCGGCAAGCAGTCCGATCTGAAAGTTACTGGCGCCGGCAAACAATGCCATGGCAATAAGGAAGGTTCCTGTGGTAAGCGTTGTCATTGTCTCTGATGCAAGACCGTCAACGATCATTACCTTCATACCCTTCTCCACTTCCGCGTCACTTAATGCCGGTTTCGGGGTCCAGTTCATTTTTTGCATTTTGATGTATACCCATTCTGCTGTCATACATATTTTTCCCCAGGGAGAAAATATGCAACAGCCTCATGAATAAATATACAACCGGCACAAAAAAATGTAGCGGATTATTTCCGGAAATTTCAACTTTTTTCCTCCTGCGGTATGTGATGTCTTCTCATAACACCGGATGTGTCAGGAATTGGTACCGGCTGACGGACCGTATGCTTTTTTGCATATGCCCCTGATAGAAGGCCGGTAAGCTTTATATCTTTAATGATCCGGAAACTATTGCCGGATCTGACCTGAATCATTTAAACCGTTGTTTGTGGTGTCCGTGCTTCCCGGTGCACTTGTATCAGGTGTCTCGTTTATAAATGAATCTGTTCTTTGCTGGTCGGCGTCAGTATTTGTTCTGTTACCATCGCATGCCGCAAATGCGAACATGACTGCTGCTGAGATGATTAGTTTTTTCATAATGCGTCTTTTTATCTTTAATTAATAGTTACAAACATCGGGCCGCCCGGCTTCTTTATAACGGATAATGGCACATCCGGTAGCGATTTCTGTCGTTTTTAAAATTTCTTTTAACAGGTTATTCTATGCTGGTATTTACAGGGCCATTCTATTTCCTGATATCTTTATTCCCGATAGCACCTGATCACGCCTGTTTACTCTCAGGGATAGAGTGTATGATACGACCTGTCCCAATCCTCCAGTGCTCTCATCACTGTGACGCCTGTTCCAATCACCAGCCTGTCAGGCTCCGTGCCGAGAATACATAAATAACTGTCTCCGTTGCGGTACACATCAGGCATAAAATTTCTCACGGCAGCCGGCAGCTCGGGGTTTGAAAAGTCAACCCTGATCTTTTCCTTTTCCAGTGAAATGTTTTTTATCTTTTCCATTTCTCATTTCATTAATAAGGATCGTACTTATTGACCTTTATATACCCATGCGGCTCGGGTGGCATGGGTGTATAGGGATATTTGTAGAAATACTCTCTATTTTCTTCGTGGGAAGGAGTGTTACTGTTAATTCCTTTCCCGTTATGGTTCATCCCGCTGGCATTTGTGGGTGGCGCCACATCAAGTAAATGAAAAGGATAAGGTAATAATACCTTATTGTCTGTTTCTCCCGCCCTGCTGCGGGGCAGCTCATAGCATAATATTGTATTATCTGCCATAGTTGTTGGTTGTAAATAGTATGCCTGTTAAAGTAAAGCCTCATCAACAGAGGCTTTACATCAGATGTCAGTTATTACCGTAAAGTTTTCTGAAGCGTCTCAGCCTTGCCCAGGTGTGATTCGAGCGTAGGAATTGTGGCTATTATAAAAGCCTTTACATCCGGATCCAAAGTCTTCTCGCCCGCATCCCGGAAAAGATCGAGTGTCTTTTTATGATCGGAAACCATCATGTCCATAAACTCTTTATCAAAGTCCTTCGTGTCCTTACCTCCCAGGTCGGCGATCTTCTTTTGATGATCTTCTCCGGAGGTTTCCGGCAGGGTAACATTGAGCTGTGACGCAAGTGACTTTACTTCGCTATTAATAGCCTCGTGCTCTTTGATCATCTCCTTTGCAAAATCTTTGACGGTCTTGCTGAGCGCTTTATCTTCTGCAATTTTCCCGGCAGCCACTTCGGCCATGCCCCCGTCGGCTGCTTTCACCAAAAAGTCACTGGTAGCTTCCCTTGCCCTTGAGACATCTGAAACCATATCCTGCTGAGCTTCATTTATTGAATCTGCCTTTTCTACAGGATCAGCGGTATTGCCCGTATTGCTGTTACAGGCAATAAGGCATACAATGGTCCCTAAAACGATATACTTTTTCATATTATGATAGTTTTAATTACTGAATCAATACAACCTTTACTTATGCGGTTTTCTATGTCCTGGACGACCGCCCGATAATGCGCATCAATACCAGGATGACCGCTATGACCAGCAACAGGTGGATAAGCCCTCCGGCTGCATATCCTAAAAATCCAATAGCCCACCCTATTACCAGGAGGACAGCAATAACATAAAGTAAGTTTCCCATAAAAATTGATTTGAATGTTTCCTAATAAATAAAACTGTTACAAATTGCCGGCCGGTTTCATCTTGCCATCTTCCATATCTCTCCATCTTCAATTTTCCCACCGGCAGGATAAGAATAGATTTCAATTATCTGTTCTCAGGCAGGTAAAAATGAATTTCCCTCTCTATTGCGGTTATTGAAATTTTTGCCCGTTTTGGGAAAACAGCTCCACAGGGAAGGGAAGATATCCGCTTAAAGGAAAATCGCTTCTCTTGAAACGAGTATCCCGGAATGAAAGAGGGTACATGCAAAAAACGGTCTTACCTTGTCAGCACTTATGTTATGATGGGTCCAGTATATTACGTACTAACTTCATTTGCAAAAAGCCGGAAAGAATTCCCTCTAACTGGTAGTGTAAAACACTCCGTAACTCTTCAGGCAACGACCCGTTCAGTATATTCCTGTAGGTGATAATGATATCCTTTTCGCTGTCACAGCAATGACGGATGATATCATTCCAGGCCGGGTTAACAGGATAATCTTCGGCTTGGGGAACCGGAGGCTGCATTTTCCCGGGCTCATCCGCATCCATAATATCTGAACTTACCTGCGCACCGATAATATATAGCTGCGATTGAAGCTCACGTGCATAATGATCATTTTGCTGTGCAAGGTAACGGATGGAATCCCTTAGCTGGCGGTCGCTCACAGCCTCCGCTGCCGTATTATACCTTTGCTCTTCCGTACGCAAAGCGTCTATCAGGCAACGGACTTTCTTAATTATATCAGAATAATCCCTTAGATGAGGTGCTTTAAGCATACACTTTGATTTATAATGGTCAATAGAAAGCATATCCCAAATTATATGCCTCTATTTCTGATACACCATCAGTAGCATTGCTTTGAGGAGAGCAGCCGGCTGCACATCATGCAATTCGTTGTCTTACAGCTATCCTTGTATTTTGTTAAATCCGATATAATATACCACCTCTTCTCTCAAGCAGTACTGGCACAGAATAGTCCAATGGCAGCGCGAAAGACAATATACCAGGCTCCCCCGGGGGAAGGATTCAGCAGAATGCTGGCACTGTTTTTTAACTATAAAATAAAAACAGACAGTATGACAACAACAAGATATTCAGCAAATAAACAAGCCCAAAAAAAAGCCCGCCTGAAGCACAACAGCACAGGAACCCCGGTCAGGTCAAAAAACCTGCATGCTCTTTTTAACCGGATCGCAACATGGATCACCCATAAAACCGGTACCCCCGCCGCGTTCATTATCGCTGCCATCCTTGTGATCATTTGGGGGATTTGCGGCCCCATCTTTCATTTTTCCGATACCTGGCAATTGGTGATAAATACCTCTACCACGATCATCACCTTTTTAATGGTGTTTATCATCCAGCAATCCCAGAATAAAGATACCGCGGCAATCCATCTGAAGCTAAACGAGCTGATCGCAAGTGCAAAATCAGCAAGCAATCGCCTGATCGATAGCGAAGATCTTACCGATGAAGAGCTGTTATTGTTAAAAAAATTTTATGTTAAGCTTTCTGAAAGATCCCGGCAGGAAAGTGATCTCCATACATCACATTCCCTGGATGAGCTGGAGGAAAATAATACCGGCGACAAAAAATAAATGGCGGTGATAGCAGAAAAATGAATGTTGCCGAAAGAAGCTTTTGTAACATATTTCCCCATTTTGGGAGAAAAAAGCTACATTATGAGTAACAGGGAACTATGATCTCGAAAAATCATGTAAGGATAGTCTCATTGCATTTTTCCAAATGCTTCAGGGCTATAAGCCCAGTAACCCCTTGGCAAGGCTATTCCATTGCATGTCTGATAAGCCGGAAACAGAAGCAAAGCTTACTATTTCATTTCTCAATTTATCGGTGAATGTACCGTGACGGGACGTTCTTTCATTTCGTCCATGGATCTCAGCATGTACCAGGAGGCCTTCCCTTGCAACAATAAAGGTACTCGTAGCACCGCGGTCAAAAAAATGAGCTACGCCCCTGGGTTTACCCGGGTCGGCAGATGGACGGGCCCTGATCAGCTGATATGCCGTATCCCTGTGACTATCTTCTCCATACATGATCTTTTCTATCTGTACCCAATCGTATCCGTGTCCTGTTTGGGTGCCGGGGCCCATAATATCAATACGGATAAATAAGCCCTCCTTTGCTTTTCCCTGTACTGGCATACCCTTATCATCCATCAGTTGAAACCCGGCGGAGAATGCACCAGACCATTCTGCCCACCTGTTCACATCCAGCAACCTTTCGGTTGCAGATTCAAACAGGTGTGTAACCTCCGTCTTATCTGCTGCCCGCCTTGTTTGCCGGATGTCTTTTTGTTCTCCCTCCAGCTGGCGGGGGATCTTTTTTTCCATTGGATTCCTTTTTAAATGTTAAGCCATATCAGCATCCTGCCACACTTATTAACAGCAACAAGTATCCGGGACTTTTATCCTCGTACATTTTGCGACAATTCATTCGCCGGCTTTTTCACCGTGTCAATCATCCCCGCGTATAATCCTGAAGATAAAAAGCCCAATGCCCGCAATACCTGCAAGGTGGATCCAGGGTGATGGTGAAGGAATGAGGAATGACATAAAATAGAGGGTGAATAACACCACGATCATTATATATAAAGTGTTGCTCCCTATTTTCATAATGTTGATTTTAAGCGACCTTTATATTTATATATAAAACAGGTCAGTGAAAAACGATCGTTCGTAACAGCTTGTCGCTGATAGCTTTTTCCAACGCCACAGGGATGATGGATGCTTCCTTATCCAGCGCTCTTAAAGACTGGATCTGCTCATCCCACACATACACCTGTTCCGGCGTGTTATTTATCCTGATAATAAATCTCTTCTCATTGTTTGTCATCATCGGCGTTACCTGAACATCGTACCCGACATTATCAATATTGACAGTAAATGATTTGGGGGTTTCTTTTTTAGATGAAGTATTCATGACAGTCATTTATTATAAGATGCTGCATGAATTATGCCACGGGCTACCGGAAAAGTAAATCCGGTCCCTCATCAAATCGTTAATTTCTTACGCAAATGAAAACTTTGGCAGGGTATTGTATGGCTATTACCTAAAAGACACCATTTATTATTAAAATAATTTTTATGCAAAACATTATGCAAAACAAAAGTGTACTGGGTGGATTAATAGCGGCAGCAGCGGTATATGCCTTTTACCGGATCTCCCGGATGTCGTCAGAAGAAAAAAGATCACTGAAAGAAAAAGGAAAGAAGTTCATAAATGAAAAACTCGGGTTGGGAGACAATTTTTCTACAAAAAATGTAGAACCTGCATCCGCTGAGCCGGTAATCGGGAGCTGATATAAATAACCAAATAAACCTGGCATGACAGAATATACGCAGCATACGGCTGATCCACACTATGAGCATGCGCTGACGGGTAAATGGACAGGTCCCGGCATGCAGATCGTATTCGGTTCCCCGATGGAAAAAGGCATGGCAAAATTAAGCGGCGCAACAGAGGAACCTTCTCAAAGCATGGATTATACGCTCTATGAGCGTGACGGGGTATTATGGATCAAGTTTCAGAACAATATCGGCGAGAGAAATTATAGAATTGTGAGCCTGACTAAAACAGCGCTCATTATTGAAAACGACCAGGGAAGAATAGCGTTGGAACGGATGAACGAATAGCGGTATCCACCTGCAAACAGGAATAATAATTGCAGCCGGTATCATATTACTTAATTTAAAACCGAATTGTATGCCAATTGTAAAAGTTATTGAAGTGATCGCTTCTTCAGAAAAAAGCATTGAAGATGCCCTGCAACAGGCAGTAACCGAGGCGTCAAAGACCATTCATAATATTGACTCCGTCTTTGTAAAGGATATTAAAGTGCATGTAAAAGACAATAAGATCACAACGTATGGAGCCATCTGTAAAATTTCTTTCAGGCTGGATGAAACCAGGTAAATGGCTTCCTCCAGCCAGCATATTATGAACGTCGTGCAGCGTCCATAGTGATGGAGGGCGTTTTAGTCCGTTGTTATGCACATACGTTTCTGTAAACGTCCTCCTTTTTGCATGATTTTCAAAAGAAATCATATGTATGATCTATCACTAAAACTGAATATACCAGATACTTCCAAACCAAGAGTTGTAATAATCGGGGGAGGTTTCGGAGGCTTGAACGTATGCAGGCATTTGACGAAAGGAAAGTTCCAGATAGTACTTTTTGACAAGCACAATTACCACACTTTTCAGCCTTTGCTTTACCAGGTTGCCACTGCCGGTCTTCAGCCCGATGCCATTGCAAGTCCGCTCAGGAACCAATTCAAGAACCTGGATGATTTCTATTTCAGGCTTTTCAAAATAACTTCAGTTGATACAGCGCAGCAGATCGTATATACACCTGCCGGTACTCTCCATTACGATTACCTGGTTATAGGAGCAGGATCTGTTTCCAATTATTATGGAAACACGGAGCTGGCGCAACAGGTGCTCCCGCTAAAATCCATTCCTGATGCATTGAATTTAAGAAGCCAGTTAATGCAGGTGCTGGAACAGGCAGAGATGACAGACCATCCCGAAAGACGCGCTTCCCTGCTCAGCTTTGTGATCGTTGGCGGTGGTCCTACCGGTGTGGAAACTTCCGGCGCCATGGCAGAACTCCGGAAAAAAGTGTTGCCCAAAGATTACCCGGGTATCGACTTTCGGGAAATGAAAATTTATCTTGTAGAAGGTATGGCACGCCTGCTGCCGCCGATGTCGGAAAAAGCCGGAGCCAGCGCACAACGAAACCTGGAAAAGATGGGAGTTGAGGTTATCGTAAATGCCATGGTGGATTCTTATGACGGACATACCCTGCGTTTTAAAAACAGGGAACCAATAACAGCAGACACCGTTATATGGTCTGCAGGTGTCACCAGCGTAAAGATCAATGGTATACGGGAAACATGGCTTGAAAAAGGCCGGCTGCTGACGGATACCTTTTGCAGGGTGAAAGGCACTTCAAATATTTTTGCGGTAGGCGATATTGCTTTAATGAAAACGGATGACTACCCGAAAGGTCATCCCGGCGTTGCACAGGTAGCAATTCAAATGGGCCGCTTTACCGGTAAAAACCTGTGGCATATCCATAAGGGAGAGAACATCAAACCTTTTAAGTATTTTGATAAAGGAACATTAGCCACGATAGGCAGGGGAAAAGCCGTTCTTGACCTCCCTGGTAAGCAATACCTGGGCGGAAGAATGGCATGGTGGATATGGCTGTTCGTTCATATTAATTACCTGATCAGCTTCCGCAACAAGCTGATGGTGTTTGCAAGCTGGGTATGGAACTACTTTACATTTGATAAGGGTAACAGGCTTATCATCCGGCCTTATATACGCCGTAAAAACACAGTTCCCGAAGCATCTGTTAATTCTCAGCCTGCCGGGAACGGTATAGAAAAAACACCCTACCCGTCAGGAAAATGAGTGGCAGGATTTTAGCAGCAACATTTTTTTTAAAAACCAATGATATGAAACAGGAAAACCACCAACAATTGATCGAATTTCTTAATGAGTGTGCATGGATATGCAATGCATGCTCAACAGCCTGCATGAACGAAAAAAATGTAAAAGATCTTACCAGATGCATAAAGCTGGACCTGGATTGTGTGGAAGTATGCAGAACCGCAGCGGTACTGGCGGAACGGGATTCGGAAAGTCTGGACGTTATCCTGTCTGCCTGTGCTGTGATATGTAACAAGTGTGCAGAAGAATGTGAAAAACATAAGCATATGGAACACTGCCATACATGTGCTGCGATCTGCAGGAAATGTGCGCAGGCGTGCCAGCAAATGGAACCGGTATAAAGCAGTGCCCCCATTTCGGCTAATCATTAAAAGCCGGATGAATGAGGCGATGACTTATTGATTTTGCCGGCCGGTTCTCCCCGTTGGTCTTGTCTGTCAGCCGTAGGTAGACCCGGCGTATCATATCGTGCCAGCGGGTCCCCCTGGAAGAGACCCGTTCAGGAAATCAAAAAAAGCTCCGGTTTTACCCGAAGCCCCTTGTGGTTTCATTGATCCCTATGCTGGTATTATCCAAATCAGGTCTGAAGGTATATTCCCAGATCTGTTGAAAAACCACCCTCATGAAACTACCTTACTGATACAGTAAAAACAATGCCGGTTTAAAAAAATCCGGAGTGTCTTCTCCCTATTCTAACAATACTTTAGGCAACAAGCTGAGCTGATAAAGCTTCTGCCTTCACCGGGGCATTATTTCCCCTGCAACAGCTATATTATCGAAGAAATTTCCCCGCTTCATTTTGCCATATTGTTCTTCACCTTTGACCTGTCCCGCCTGCCTTCTTTTTTACCATGGGTTATATCATCTCCCTTTATATCAAATTCCTCCCGCTTCCGGCTGTCTATATCATCTTTGTTTTCCGGTGGTTTGGATGTTTTTACCGGCTTTTTGTCTCTTAACTGTGACTTGCTCATAACAATATTTTTTATAAAAAAGAACAAACAGCATGCCCACCACAGATAGACCTCACTATATTGTTATCGTGCATTTCTTTTTAACAAAAATGTGGCGGGTATTTTGCCTGAAGATTCAATATATTACTATGATCTGTTACAGGAAAAAAAGCGGAAGGGGTTTCCGGTACGTGGACGAACAAAATAACACGATAGCCGATGCGGGCCTTACAGCATGGTGCAAGTCGCTGGTTATACCGCCTGCCTGGAAAAGAGTGGAGATCAACACTTCACCCCGTGCTAAAATATGGGCTACCGGCTATGATGCAAAGGAACGGAAACAATATATTTACAACACCCGGTTCCGGAAACGGCAGGACGACCAAAAGTTTGACCGCATCATACGTTTTGCCGACAGGCTGGAACATATGCGGCGGGTAACCGGCCAGCATTTGCGTAAGCGAAAGCTTACCTATGATAAGGTCATGGCCGTTATGGTGCGCCTGCTTGAAACTGCTTTCTTTCGCCCCGGCAACGATCATTACAGTAAAGAAAATGAAAGCTACGGACTTACCACATTACGCAGCAGGCACCTGGAGATCAACGGCAATGAAATGATATTCTCGTACAGGGGAAAATCCGGGCAGGAGCAGGAAAAGCATATAGTGGATGCAAAGCTCACTACCATTGTAAAAGAACTGGATGAGCTGCCCGGCTACGAAATTTTCAAATTCACAGACGAAGCAGGAAACATTCACGATGTGAAAAGCAATCACCTGAACGCCTATATCCGGACGGTAATGGGTGAAGAGTTTTCTGCCAAAGACTTCCGCACCTGGGCAGGAACTGTAATAGCGGCAATGGCACTGGATGAAATAGGTGCTGTGGAAGAAGAAGACCAAAAGAAACTGAAGAAAAACATTCGCGATGCCGTAATAGCGGTAAGCGAAAAGCTGGGAAACACTCCTGCGATTGCCCGCAGCTCGTATATAGATCCACGTGTGATTGACAATTACATGCAGGGCAGAACCCTCAGCAATTTCAGGAGGGAGGTAAAGCAGCTACTGAAAAAAAATGAAAATCTTTCATTGGAGGAGTTAGGCGTACTCTGCCTGCTGAAAAAACGCCTGAATAAAAAAGAATGAGCTTTGTTATCGCCCGGAAAAAATATTTCAAGACCTCATTGCCCTGTAACAGCAGTCAACAATTATATACCTATATACCTTCTTGTCACTTTTATCAAAAATACTGCTGTCCCGGATACCCATATGGGGAAAAAATTACGCTTCGCTCCCCTGCATATAAAAGGAATATCCTGTTAATATAGCGTTTACCGTGAAAGTGAGGGACTTCCGAAAAACGGCACAAAATTTTGTGCTCTTTTATTATACAGTTTTTAGAACCTGATCAGACAGGATATGACAATATATAAGCTCATTCATATAATATCAACAGTTGTACTGATCACACCGGCAGTCTTTGCCCAAAAAGAAAATATCCGTATCGAACCCGGAGATACGCTTCCGGCGCCTTTTGCAACCCCTTCTGCAATGAATTTCAGCAATGTGATCGGGTGGAAAGAAGGCGAAACACCTGTAGCACCGCAGGGGTTTATTGTAACCAAATATGCCGACAGTCTTCAGAACCCCCGCTGGATGTATGTGCTGCCGAACGGGGATGTATTAGTGGCGGAATCCAATACGCCGCATAATTTTTTTGAAAAGCTCGGAGCGGCGATCATTGGCGCCAACAAATCGAACGACATGCGCAAGAGCGCCAACCGGATAACATTGCTGCGTGATACCGATAAGGATGGAAAGCCTGACCTGCGCACTACATTCTTACAGGACCTGCACTTACCTTTCGGCATGCTTTTACTGAATGATACGTTTTATGTAGCCAATACGGACGGACTTTGGACGTATCCATATAAAAACGGGCAGACCAGTATTACTGCGGAAGGAAAAAAAATTGTAGACCTGCCGGCCGGTAAAAATAACAGGCACTGGACCCGGAATATCATAGCCAACCCGCAGGGAACGAAAATATATATAGCTATCGGCTCCGGTAGTAATGTTGCAGAGAACGGGCTGGAAGAAGAAAAAGACAAAGCAAGAATATGGGAGATCAACCCTGACGGCAGCGGCTTAAAAGTATATGCATCGGGACTTAGGAATCCTGTGGGAATGGACTGGGAACCGGTTACCGGGTCGCTGTGGGTAGCCGTTAACGAAAGGGATGAGATGGGCGATAACCTGGTACCGGATTATATAACGTCCGTGAAAGAAAATGGATTTTATGGATGGCCGTTCAGCTACTTCGGCCAGCACATCGACCCCAGGATCAAAAAAGAAGAACAGGACAGTATGCTGGTCGGGAGCGCTATTGTGCCGGATGTTTCGCTTGGCGCACATACCGCTTCTTTAGGACTGGTGTTTTATACCCAGACAAAATTTCCCGAAAAATACAGGGGCGGCGCCTTCGTAGCACAACATGGATCATGGAACAGGTCGGCGTTAGCAGGTTACGGCGTCGTATTTGTTCCTTTCCAAAACGGATCACCCGCCGGAAAACCGGAAGAATTCCTTACCGGCTTCATTGTGGACCCCGGAAAGGATGAAGTAAGGGGAAGACCGGTAGGCCTGATCACCCTGCAGGATGGTTCGCTGTTGCTAACGGATGACACCAGCGATACGATATGGAGAATAACGACCGGAGAAATACCTGATTAAATATTTCCAAATCAGAAAAAGACAGAAATGAGACAACTACCGTTAATAGTCGCAGGAATATTGATGTATTGCAGTTGCAATGAGTCATCGCACGAAACTGCAACAAAGCAAACCAATACAAATGACTCTGATGTACAGAACCGGGTAAGTGAACCTACGCCCGGGCTGGGATACGACCCGACAAGGAATAATGACGATCCTTTTCGCAATCAGGAGGCTGTTGATTCAACCGGTCCGGTGAACAAGGATAAACCTACTCCCGGGCTGGGAAACTATCCCATACCGAATGATCCATAACAACAGTGAATGAAAACAAGTAAATCTGGGTTACCATTTCCGGTAAAAACTGTATAACGCCTGCTTTTACAAGATCATGAAATAATGTTCACCATCAGTACTTCCAGCTTTAACAGAAACCAGATCATGGTTTATGTTGAATGCTTTCCAGCTGTTTTTCTTGCGGCAGATCTTTTAGTTATACCTGCTCTTTTTTTAGCGCCGGATTTTTTTGCCGTACCTGTTACCTTTTGGGGAGAGACCTTTTTAGATGGTCTGTCCTCTTTCTTCGGTACCCTGGCGCCTTCTTTGCGTGCTTCTGACAATCCGATTGCAATCGCCTGTTTTCGGCTTTTAACCTTTTTTCCACTACCGGATCTTAATGTCCCTTCTTTCATTTCACGCATCGCCCTTTTAACTTTATCACTTGCTTTTTTTGAATATTTTGCCATAGCATTACGTTTTCTAATAATCACCCAAAACATCATACCAAAAAACATCAGGGATGCTATCCTTTAGGAATAGTTTTTGTGCTGAGTTAAACATTACGATCATGGGTATCCGCCAGCTTGGACCGGCTAAAATTCATACGTATGGGATTATCGTTGTACCGAAAAAAACGGGCCTTTGACAGCACGCCTGAACCCCAATCAGGTAAAAGCAAAAACGGGCAACTGAGCTTTGTGGTGCAAAAGCATAAAGCCTCCCGTCTTCATTATGACTTCCGGTTGGAAATGAAAGGTGTGCTCAAAAGCTGGGCAGTGCCTAAAGGACCTTCACTGAACCCGAAGGACAAACGACTGGCTATGATGGTGGAAGATCATCCTTACGATTATAAAGATTTTGAAGGCAATATTCCCAAAGGAAATTATGGCGCTGGTACGGTGATCGTATGGGATGCCGGCTCTTACACGCCCATTGACGGCAGCGAGGGTAAAGCCGCACAGGAAAGATCCCTTCTCAAACAGCTAAAAGAAGGATCTGTGAAAGTGTTACTAAAGGGAAAAAAGCTGAAGGGCGAATTTGCCCTTGTAAAAACCAAAGGAATGGGTGAGAATGCCTGGCTGCTGATAAAACATAAAGATAAATATGCCTCGGAGACTGATATTACACTGAAAGACAAGTCGGTGATCAGTCGTAAGACGATTGAGAAAATAGCGGATAAGCCGGAAAGCGTTCCTGGAAACGTACGGAAAACTGCCACCCGCTCCACTCCACGAAAAAAAAAGCAGCAGCAAAAAAAAAGTAAAGCGGAAAATGAGGGAGAAACGCCGCCCGTTACCACCATATTAAAAAAAGCCCCGACTGCCCCTTTTTCTAAAAGGCTTTCTCCCATGCTGGCAACCCTGGTAGATGAGCCTTTTGATGACGAGGATTGGGAGTACGAAATAAAATGGGACGGCTACCGGGCTTTGGCATTCAGAAAAGAAAATACAACCGAACTGGTCTCCCGCAATGGAAAATCCTTCTCGGAAAAATTTTATCCGGTATTTGAAGCCGTCCATGCATGGAATATCGATGCCGTGATTGACGGGGAGATAGTGGTGATAGATGAGAAAGGTATTTCCCGGTTTCATAAGCTGCAGAACTGGCGAAGCGAAGCAGACGGTCAGCTGCTGTTTTATGTGTTTGATGTGCTTTGGTACCGGGGTAAAAAGCTGACTACCCTGCCCCTGTCACAACGAATGGCAGTGCTACAATCTATCGTACCGGCAGATAGCGGGATCATACATATGGGATTTTCCATTACGGGCCGGGGAACGGATTTTTTTACAACCGCTCAGCAAATGGGTCTGGAAGGCATTATTGCCAAAAAGCTCAGCAGTACCTACCTCCCGGGCGAGCGTTCACGGGACTGGTTAAAGATCAAGGCACAGAAAAGGCAGGAAGTGATCATAGTGGGTTATACACATAATGAAGGTTCTCCGAAGCTGTTCAGCTCACTTTTATTAGGGATGTATAACAAAGGTAAATTATATTATGCCGGGAAAGTGGGCACCGGCTTTAACGATAAAATGCAACGGGAAATGATGGCACTGTTCAAGCCGTTGATCCTGCCCCGAAGCCCTTTACAGGAGATCCCTGATTATAATAAACCCACCCGCTTCCGGCCCGCTCCTCCACATGCTGAAGCTACCTGGCTAAAGCCTGAACTGGTATGTGAAATAAGCTTTACGGAAGTAACGGAAGACGGCGTTTTTCGCCATCCCTCCTTTAAAGGAATGCGGGAAGACAAGATCGCCACGGAAGTGGTAAAGGAACAGGAGCAGCCCACGGAAAAAGTAATAGATCAACCGGGCATTCCCGGGAAACCAAAAGCCACCACCATGACAGCAAAAGAAAAAAAAGCCATAAGAACAGGTGTACGGAAAACCGGGAAGACAAGAAAAACATTACTTGATCCCAAGGAAAAGACACAAACCAAAAAAATAAACAGAAAGGAGCTCCGGTTTACTAACCTGGATAAAATATTCTGGAAAGAAGACAAGATCACCAAAAGAGACCTGCTGAACTATTATCACCAGGTAGCACCGTATATACTGCCCTATATAAAAGACCGTCCGCAATCCCTTTACCGTTTCCCGGACGGGTATAAAGGGAAAAGCTTCTACCAGAAAGACGTAACGGGTAAGGTGCCGGATTGGGCAGTTACCTATCCCTATCGCAGCGAAGGGAATAAAAAAGACAAACACTTCCTGGTTGCCCGGGATGAAGCCAGCCTTTTGTTTATGGTCAATTTCGGGTGCATCGACATAAATCCCTGGAGCAGCACAGTGAAAAAGCCGGATCATCCCGACTGGTGCCTGCTGGATCTTGATCCGGGTGCAAAAACCACTTTTAACAAAGTAATCGATGCGGCAAATGCCATTCATGATCTGCTGGAGGAAATAGACGTTCCGTCTTTCCCCAAAACATCCGGATCAACAGGAATGCATATTTATATTCCGCTGGGCAAAAAATACACGTATGAGCAGTCGAAAGAGTTTGCAAGGGTATTGGTAACGATGGCGCAGCACCAAACCAGCCGTTTCACCACCATAGAAAGACCGCTGGATGAAAGGCAGGGCAAGCTGTATCTGGATTTTTTGCAAAACCGTCCCCAGGCCACACTTGCCGCACCTTATTCCGTGCGGCCCAAACCCGGGGCAACGGTCTCCATGCCCCTCCATTGGGATGAAGTAAAACACGGACTGAAAATGCAGGATTTCACATTAAAAAATGTACCTTCTCTCCTGGAAGACCGCGGTGATATGTTTAAGCCGGTGTTGGGAAAAGGCATTGATATGAAGGCTGCCTTAAAACGACTACAGCAACTTTAAATTTCATTCATCAAAAGCATCAATTATGAGAGCCATATGGACAGGCAGCATCGCTTTCGGACTGGTGAATATACCCGTTAAGCTATATACGGCCGTGAACGACAGGACACTTGATTTTGATATGCTGGATAAAAAAGACCTTCAGCCGATCCGCTTCAAAAGGGTGAATGAAAAGACCGGCAAGGAGGTGGTCTGGCAAAACATCGTGAAGGGGTACAATCTGAAGGGGAGTTATATTGTGCTCACGGATGAAGATTTTGAGAGCGCCAGCCCGGAGAAAACCAAAACGATCGACCTGGAAAAATTTGTGAACGCTTCCGAGGTAGATGTCATACTGTTTGACCATGCATATTACCTGGCGCCCGGCAAAGGCGGGGAACGGGCTTTCAGCCTCCTCGAAGCGGCGCTGCAGAAAAGCGGTAAGGCGGGAATAGGCACTTTTGTGTTGAGGAATAAAGAAAAGCCCGTACTGCTGCGCTCAGCCCGGGGGTTGCTTATTTTACATACCCTCCGGTTTATAAATGAGATCCGCGATCCGTCAGAATTTGTGGTAAAAAAAGTGGCGCCTAAAAGAAATGAGCTCACCATGGCCGGAAGCCTGATCAAAAATATGACCCGTAAATTCAACATAGGCGATTTTAAAGACTCCTATACTGCCAAACTAATGAAGCTGATCCGGGCAAAAGCCACCGGGAAAAAATTGCCGGCGCCTAAAACGAATGTAAAGAAACCTGCCAACGACCTTATAGAGCAACTGCAGCTAAGCCTCTCCAAACCCGCCGGCAGCGGAAGGAAAAAGAAATAACCGAAGAAAAATAACTTACACCGTCTTACCAGATGTGCTTAACATTTGGAAGACGGGCAACGGGATCATTCCTGCTCCTGGAACAGCTTCAATTTATTGTACAGTGTTTTCCGGTCTATGTTCAGCAGCTCTGCCGCCTTTTTCTTGTTAAAATTAACCCGTTGCAGCACATTCATGATTGCCTGGTATTCTGCCCTGGCAGATGCTTCTTTTAAAACAGCCGCACCGTTTGAAAGCGGGCTTTCCTGCCCTGTCGCGGGCTGCCCCGGGATGATCGCCGGGCGGGTTGCATTATCCTCAAATATTTCGGGTAATAAAGCGGCTTCTTCGATAGCGGTATTTACCGGGGTCAGCAATACTGCCCGGCGTATAACGTTCCGCATTTCACGGAGATTTCCATACCAGGGATATTTCTGAAACGCTTTAAGGACGTTCTCGGAAAAGCCCGGTATTTCCTTTTCATTTTCCTCGCATGATTTTTTAAGAAAAAATTCAGCCAGTGGCCGGATATCATCCAACCGGTCGCGAAGCGGCGGAAGCTGGATGGTGAACTCATTGAGGCGGTGATAAAGATCTTCCCGGAACTTTCCCTTTTGATAAGCGGTCTTTAGATTTTCGTTGGATGCCACTATGATCCGGATATCCGCCACGATCTCCTTACTGCAGCCCACCCGTTTAAATACCCGCTCCTGGATGGTCCTGAGCAGGCTAGCCTGGATATCCAGTGACAGGTTAGCGATCTCATCCAGGAAAAGCGTTCCTCCGTTAGCCATTTCAAAATGCCCGACCTTATCCTGCAAAGCACCCGTGAAAGCGCCTTTTACGTGACCGAAGAGCTCGCTGCCCGCCAGTTCCCGCGAAAGCGTTCCGCAATCTAATGCTACAAACGGCCGCTGGTTGCGTTTACTATGGTTATGAATGGTTCTTGCAATAACCTCTTTACCCGTACCGCTTTCACCGTATAACAGGACGCTGTAGTTAGTGGGGGCAACTACCTCCACCTGCCGGTACAGAGACTTTGTCATATCAGATTTTCCTATAAAAAAGTCTTGGGAAGACTTACGGGCATTGCCCTGCGGCGCTATCTCTTCCTCCCGGAAAAGCTGTCTTCTCTTCATCACAAAATTGGTGGCAGTCATTTGCTTCAGTATGTTCAGTACGTCTTCCGGGATGAGCGGTTTGGGAATATAATCATATGCCCCCAGCTTGATGACTTCAATAGCCTGCCTGATATCGGAATAGCCGGTTATGACTAAAATAATAACCCTGCTGTCTAATTGTTTTAACTTTTCAATAAGCTGTACGCCATCCATATCACCTAACCTGAAATCGGCGATAACGGCATCAAAGCCCTCCGCCTTATACTTTGCTATACCCTTATTTCCGGAATAAGCTACCTCTACTTCATAGCCATTTTTGATAAGAAAACGCGATAATAAGAGGCATAAATCAGCGTCATCGTCAATTATGAGTATTTTTTTCGGCATAGAGGGGTGATTTTTACTCTGTTACCTGCTTAAACCATGCCACGATTGACGCGAAAAAAAATATTATCATTCCGGGTGTCTGGCAGAATAATTGTCATCTTTAATTTGTGCTCAATCTACATGAATACAATACACAACAACCTTTACCCGTCCGCCATCTCGTTTTAGTCGTAGATGACGAAGAAGATATGGACTTTCTTGTAGGAAGTATTCTGAAAAAGCTGAATATCGAAGTATTATTTGCGGGATCCATACATGAGGGATTGGAAATGATAACTTTATTTCCGGCCATTGATCTCGTTTTTCTTGACAATCGTTTGCCTGACGGGTTGGGGCTTCAATATATACAGCAGTTCAAGAATAACTCAAACAGGTATGTTATCATGATGAGCGCCTATGATACCAGCTATGACCGGCGGATGGCGGAAAATAATGGAGCCGACGGCTTTATGGGTAAGCCGTTTACCAGGGAGCAGATCACAACAGTTGTCAATAAGATATTTTCGGATCTGGCTGATTAAACAAGATTGAGGGCTATAGAGAAGGTGGTACCAACCCCTGTTTCACTTTCCACCTTAATACTTCCCTTATGATTAATAATAATATTTTGCGCGTTGGTCAGCCCCAGCCCGTTTCCCTTTTTTTTAAGCGTAAAATAGGGCTCAAACAGATTATGAAGGGTTTCCTCGTCCATACCACTTCCATTATCCCTGATCTCGATGATGCACTTATTATTTTCCTTTTTGGTTATAAGCTCAAGTACCCCTTCTTTTTCTTCCATCGCTTCAATAGCGTTGACAATAATATTTAAAACGGCTAATTTTATACGTTCCTTATCCACCAGCACATCACAAAGGTCCGCTGAATACTGTTTATGCACTTTTATCTTTTTCAGCAATAGCCGGTCTTTCGCAAGCTCCAGGCTTTCATCCAGTATCTTATTGATATCCTCTTTTTGTATATCCAGCTGCATGTACTTAGTGGCATTCAGCAAATCTGACACAATCTGACTGATACGGACAGAATTCCGGTTGATGATATTGAGGAGCAGGTGGGTCTCATCTTCCTTTTCGGCATAAGGCAGGTCGTATAGCTGCTGTGTGGCTAAAGAAATATTGGTAAGAGGGTTCCTGATCTCATGGGCCATTACCCTTGCCACTCGTCCGATGACAGCCAGCTTTTCTATTCCTTTTAAGCTTTTCAGCTCTGCATTTCTTTCATTCAGCACTTTTACATTTTTTTCCAGGTCTATCCTGTATTGATTCGCAGCCTGGTTCATCTTTTTTCTCCGGTTAAGCTGCGTGTTGAAGGTAGTAATGGCATACACAGCGGCAAGAAGCGCCACCAGCAGGGATAGATATATGGAAGCTTCCGTACTCGTATAAAAATTATTGAACCGGGCCGCCCGGTATTGCATAGACCTTTCCTCCATATCTCTCATCTCGCTCAATTGCGCAAATATGCTGTCGGTATAAGTGATGTTATCTGCTTCTTCGACCGATAGTACGGATGTTGCCGGGCGTTGCAGGCGGATAGCGGTGGTCAACTCCGATAAACGACGATCGATCATCACCTGCAACTGACGTTTTTTATCAGATACCGCTACATCCCCGTTATTAAAATCTCCCAACCTTTCGGATAAGCTGTCTATATCTGATTGATTTTCCCTGAACTGATGTAAAAAATGTGGATGCCGGCTGATAAGGTATCCCTGCGCATTTGACTCTGCTTCTCTCATTTCAAGTTCGAGGTCTGTTATTTTTTTAAACTGTTCCCTGTTGTGCAGTATCCATCTTTTTTCTCTCTCCAGCCGCCTGTTAGCTGAAATAATAAGAACGTACGAGGCCAGCAGCAGCAGGAAAGCAATTGCATAACCCCACCTTATATTCTTTACTGATTTAATCATATATCTCAGAATAAGTAATTAGAGATCATTTCCAGAGGATAGCAATCCTGTTAGCAGAGAAAAATTTACCGGCAGCGCCTGACTCTTTTAAGCAAATTTAAATATACGTTGAAAATTGTATGAACAGTCAGACAACAATGAACGTATTTACCTGCGGTGAAAAAAGCTCGAATCTTCACGGGCGGGTGGTGACCTGCCCGGCTGCGTCATCCAGGCGGACACCCGCCTATGGAGTCTGCTGCCGCATAGCGCCGGTCATTTACGGCACAATCGTTATAGATGCGGCGAATTGCATTCCATCGGGAAATGGATAAATAAAAGACTCCGGTCGCTAAACCGGAGCCCGATGTCTCTAATTTCCTACGCTGGCATTATCCAGATCAGGTTAAAAGAGTGTGTTCTCAGATTTGTTTTACCAAACCACCCCTATATAGAAACATACCTGGTATACTGAAAAAATGATGCCAATTTATCCTGCTAAAAATCCATTTTCAACACCCGTCTTTATTTTTTAAAAACGGGGAATTTTTTCTACACAATTCCTCACATTGCGTTCTTTTAACCATACCCCGGACGATATCTCACCTGTCAGGCCGTTATTTTCATATCGTGATGCGTCCTCCTGTTGCAGGAAGGGTAGCCCCGGAAATATAGCTGCTTTCCTCAGAAGCAAGAAAAACAAACGAAGGTGCGATCTCTGCCGGTTGACCAGGACGCCCCAGCGGTGTATTCTCACCGAAAGTATCCACGTCCTGCCATTTCGTGGCAGGAATAAGCGGTGTCCATACCGGCCCCGGCGCCACTGCATTCACCCGGATACCTTTGTTATGCTGCAAAAAGATCTGGCTCAGATTGGCCGTAAAATTTTGTATGGCGGCTTTTGTGGCTGCGTACGGCAACAGGTCTTCTGACGGATGATACGCATTTACAGAAGTGGTATTTATAATAGAGCTGCCGGGCTTCATATGTGGTTCCGCCGCTTTGCATAAATAGAACATGGCGTGAATGTTCACGTCAAAAGTATGTCGCCATTCCTCCTCCGGAATTTCCTGTAATGATTGACGTGCCATCTGGAAAGCCGCATTATTTACAAGAATGTCTACCCGGCCAAATTCATCAACCGTTGTTGACACTATTTTTTTACAATGCTTTTCACCAGTGATGTCTCCTTTTACCAGCAGGCATCTCCTTCCCGCTTCTTTTACATAACGGGCGGTATCAAGTGCATCCTCATCCTCCTTATCCTCCAGGTAGCTGATCACCACATCTGCCCCTTCCCTGGCAAATGCGATCGCTACAGCCTTACCAATGCCCGAATCTCCCCCCGTAATGATGGCAACCCTGTCCTTCAGCCTTCCCGATCCCACATAGGTATCCTCACCATGATCCGCTTTCGGCTTCATTTCGGATTCGACTCCCGGAAACGACTGCTTTTGTTTGTCAAACGGTGGTTGCGGATATTTTGTTTTCGGATCCGCTGTAGCTACCTCATCCCTGTTTGTATTCTTTTTCATTGCTTATTACTTTTAATGTTATTAATCTTTTCAACAGGATACAGGTACAAAGTCTTTTTATGTCAGCCCGAGGCATGCATGCCATTCCTGCAATATCTTTTCAACATAAAAATGCTGCACATCTATCTGCCGTGCGCCGACATCCGTTCCGATTCTTTTGTCGACTACCAGCTTATCTCCGTGATAAATTGAAAAAAAGATAAAACACTTGTTTCCCGATTCCGGTACCGGGGTAGCATAACCGGTTGTTGCGATGGACCATTCCACGTCAAATAAACGGGCTACACAAGCAGCCATCTGAGATGCGATCTCTGCTGATACGCAGTCTGTTTTTTCAGCAAGAACCGGATCAACATCCAGTAATCTTACCTTTTCCTCCAGCGTGTACGCCGTGATCCCCCCCTTATATACAAGGGAAGCATTCGGGATCTGAGAAAAGGCAAGTTGCAGAAACCCTGCCGTAACACTCTCTGCAACGGCTACCCTTTCAGCGTTATTTCGCAGAAAGCCCCCTATTTCCTTCAATATGGCCGTTTGAAACAACATGCTTAAGCATTCCTGATTGATAATTATTGATTGGTGGTGATTACTTTACTTTATTATTCAATTATTCAAAAAACGAGCCAGCCGGTACTATAATCTTTTTATGATCCATCATTTATATTTTATTCAAACAGCAAGGCAGGTGACCAGGACTGTTATGTTCCCCTTTGGGGAGTCACATGCAGACACATTTCCACACTTACTACATCAGAATTGAAGTTTGCATCCTGGATATCAAAATATTTTGTTCAGATTACCCTTCCGATAATACTGCATTATATGTATGCCCGGGTGGGTTGATTCACTTTGCGCTTTCTCACATGCTATTTTATTCCGATACAGAGCACATGAAACGAAACAGCAGACTAAAGGTGCCGGATATGATAAAGAGCAGCACATAAGGATTGCTGCTCTTTATTTGTGTCTCTGCTCCGGAAGGAAAAATTATAAAACTTTTATAAACCATGCTAATACTTCGCTATACTTCCCCGGAATTTTAATGGGCAACAGCCGCATCGCGAAGTTGTTTTACTTCATCATGTGAACGACGTAATTGTTCCTTCTGTTTTCTTATCAAGGTTTTGGTTTGCACCATTACCGAGTCGTCGTCCAACGCCATCTGGTAAGCCTTTTGGGCAGCATCTTCTCCGGCTTCACAGTTCTTCAAAACGGTTGCCCTGTCATCCCCGCCAAAGAACGCCTTTACATCCATCCAGGCTCTGTAAAGCTTGCCGGAAGCGGTAGTGCCACTCTCACTGCTTCCCCCATAGGAGTGAATCATTTGTTTCAGCTCTTCTTTATAAGTTTTACTTTCCGCAATCATCCTGGCAAATAAAGAATTTAAATCTCTATTCTCTTCATCGTCTAACTCTTCGATAGCTTTTTGATATCCTGCAATGCGATCATTGTTGATTTTGACCAAATCATTAAGCGCATCAATGCATGCTTTGTGATCCATGTTTTAACGTTTAAAGTGTTATTAAATTAAATCGAATCAAGCAAGTATCACAATATATATACCAATTAGCCGGTTAACCCGCACTGCAACGGACAAATACACACAGGGGGTCTCTTACAAAAGAACAAATGACCAATGCTATCAAAAAGATATTCTTACCCGGACAGATGAACTTACACACGGTGCTATACCTACTTCATCTTTTCACAGGCGGATGTTTCCCCTTCTGTGCCTGACGTTATGTTTACTTTATAATATTATATGATCAAGGAAAGTAATTTTCATTAATCAATAATGGTCTTTTTATCAGCCACATGTAGATATGCTTCCACACTTTTCAATTTTTCGGATCAGAATTAATGCTTTTACTGTTGATTATTCTTTTGGTACGATGTTTTAAGCAATTATGGCGGGCTTATCCTCAAAACAAAAAAAACACAACTATGAAACAAAAAGTCTTTGCGCTCGTCATCGCAGGTATCTTTTTCGCCACGGGCGCCCAAACGCAAATCAGCCGGGAGAATGTAATGATCGGCGGTAATATTTCCAATATGACTCTTGGTCTTGATGATGGAGGTGCTTTTAACATGACACTTAGTCCAAAAGCCGCCTGGTTCGTCCGTAACAATCTTGCAGTGGGTGCTTACCTGGATTTTAATTTAATGACCGCCAAAGGAATAAGTCCGGCGATCAATTATGGTGTGGGCGCATTGGGAAGGTATTACATCAATGATCCGGAGATAAACGTACTCAGGAAAACCCGTTTTTTTGGCGAAGCCACTGTCGGCATTGAAGGATACAATCCTTCTGTAGGTGACAATACGAACGGGTTGGGTATGAGTGCCGGTCCGGGTATCGCTTATTTTATTACACCGAACATCGGACTGGAAGGATTGGTGAAATATAAAGGCATTGTAGGATTTGGTTCAAGTCCGGCTTCCAATAACATTGTATTTGGAGTCGGCCTGCAAATTTATCTATCCCGAAGTAAGGTAGAAAGTGAGCTGAATCAAAACAGGAATTAACAATGCAGGCAGGTAGTATCTTATTCGTTAACATTCAATTGAAATTATTATGAGAAGCTTATTATGGCTGGTAGCGGTGATCTGTATCATTATCTGGGTGCTGGGCTTATTCGGCATCGGCGACGGAATGGGTATGGGAAACCTGATACACATACTACTGGCAATTGCTGTCATTATTATTTTATTCAATATCATTTCGGGTAGGAAGCCGATCGATTAAAGCTATTAACAGTACCCAGCGTTGGTTTGCAAAAGCAGCTATTGCTTTTGCAAACCATTTATACCAATTGAACATCCCGGCAGAAGATGCCGGCTAAAATTAATGATATGTCGAACAAACCTTTCATATCTCCTGCTGAAGATCCGGGCATATTCAGAGAAGTACGGGATTTCCTGCAAAAAACAACAGACCCTGATGCTCCCGCTATCGAAACCCTGACGCCTGGAGCCGCCAGGAAAGTGTTAAGCAACCTTCAGGTATCGGTAACCGTAGATCACAGTGGTATCGACGAGTCGGAAAGCCTGGTATTACAGGATGAAGTTCCCGTTAATGTCCATATCATAAAGCCCGAAGGATACACGGGGTTATTACCGGTATTCCTGTTCATACACGGCGGCGGATGGGTATTGGGCGACTATCCTACCCATAGAAGATTGGTACGGGATATTGTGGTGCACAGCGGAGCTGCAGCCATCTTCCCCGATTATAGCCCTTCTCCTGAAGCAAGATATCCCGTTGCCATTAACCAGATCTATAATCTCGCGAAATGGATAGCGGAGAAAGGCAGCGAGGTGGGGGTAGACGGCAAAAAGCTGGCAATAGTGGGCAACAGTGTAGGAGGTAATATGAGTACCGTTATTACCCTGATGGCTAAAGACAGGCAGGGACCGGATATAAAATGCCAGGCGCTGTTATGGCCGGTAACGGATGCAGATTTCGAAACAGATTCCTATCGTCTGTTTGCAGAAGGCAGATTTTTGACAAAGGATATGATGAAATGGTTTTGGGGCAACTACATCGAAAACCAGCGGGACCGGAAGCATAAGTACGCATCTCCGTTACAGGCTTCTTTGAGTGAACTGGCCGGTTTACCACCGGCGCTTATCCAGACTGCAGAGAATGATGTTTTGCGGGACGAAGCAGAAGCATATGCGCGAAAGCTGGACGCAGCAGGAGTAGAAGTAACATTAACACGCTACCAGGGAATGATCCATGACTTTGGCATGTTGAATCCCCTGGCGACTCTCCCTGCTACGAAGGCCGCTGTTTCACAGATCGCCGGCTTCCTGAAAGAAAAGCTTTTTAAATAAGGATGTAACAGGGCGATCGCTTATTCTGGTTTGGACAAACCATCTTCTATTTTATGCGCTATATTGGAAAATGGACCCTCCATTTTTTTGGTACGGTCATCCTGGCTGGGATCTCCCATCAGCGTCCCGAGATGTAACTGGGGCGGTAAATAGAAAAATATTTTATGCTTCTCCCCTATTACGTAGTCGCGCATCTGTAATACATCAGCATCCTCTCCCAGGTTCTCCAGGATAATGGATTCTGCGGCCATCGCTATCTGCTCCAGAAATGAGCGGGCATCCTGTACAGGAGCACCTGAATAGTCTGCGACGGATTGTACTATCTCATCATAATTGTTAGGGAAGATCCGTTGCATATGCAACAACCGCCCGGAAACATTATTTGTATCCGTTTCATTCTCGTCTGCCACAATATTGGTTATTCCCAATAATACCGCCGGAACCGAAGCCTGGGTAAGCTTTTGCAGAATAGTGAGATTTTCGCTGTCCGGAACCTGTTGCAGATTAGGATCCACTTTTGAAATTTCCGGCAATGCAAGCTGTTCTATGATCTGTTGAATAAGCGATCCTTCCATACAAAACTTAATTTATTAAATATTCTTAATGGATTCCGGAGTGCGGATACGCTTCATTGTTAGGTTGTAACAAATATTTATTCACTACGGAAGCACAACTGACTGCAGATTCTACAGACACGATCGCTCTTTACGAGCTATACGACGCTTTCAGCCAGGTGCTGTCCTATATATTACAAATAACAGGCCATTATTGTAAGGTATTGGAGAACAGGCTGTTCTCTAAATGCCGGGTAGAATATTCGGAGCTTTCCTTATTTTAATATGCATTGGTTTCCATCATTTCATACACTTCCAGGTTTTCTGCTATCACAGCCTCGGAGGTTGCAAACAGCTTTACCTTTGTACTGTTTTTGAGCATAGGATAAACCACCTGTGTCACACATTGCCTTCCATTCGCAAACACTTCAATAATAGAACGGTCAATAAATATATCCAGTTGCAGCCTTTCTCCTTTTTTTAATTCAAACGGAGCCCGTTGCTGCGAAGTTGTTTTGCCGAATCCCTCAATTTTGTCAGGTTCTATAATACAATGGGTCACCATTTCAACCGGTCCCTGTACAGAAGACCTTATAAAATCCACCACGATCTCTTTGGCAACCGGATCGTAGCTGATAGCGGTTTCTTCCCTGCCATCAGGAGAACAAAATACTTTTACGCCATAGGCAGCCTTCTCTGAGCCTTTGATATCCAGTTTTATCTCCAGGGAAGTGCCTTCCAAGGCAAGTTCTTTCTCTGTGTTGGCAGCAACGGTTATTGCTTTCTCCTTCAATCCACCCGGCAGGCGAAGGTTTTTTATTTCTTCCGGCGGATTGATTTGCAGCTCTCCATTCCTGGACAGCGTTAATACTCTCGGCAAGCTCATAATACCCGACCAGCCATAGTTAGGAAGATAACCTGGTTTTCGCTCCAATACCCACCCCCAGACGATATTCCTTCCCCTGTCATCCACCAGTTGCTCAGGTGCAAAAAAAGTTCCCCCTGGCCAATTCATACGCCCGTGTTTTTCAATCGTGTATTTGTCGTTTTCAAACTTACCGATGTAATACTGCGTACCCAGGTGATGGCTGATAAACAACAACATGTCTTTATCTCCAATCCGGAAAAAGTCGGGACAGGAAATATCTTCGTAAGAAAAAAGCTTATTATCATTTCGGTCTACAAAATCTCCGATATATTCCCACTTATACATATCCTTCGATTTAAACAGCCCTGCTATCTCGCCACCTGATATCTGGTAATAATGATCCGTCTTCTTATCATACCATGCTTCCGGATCCCACGCCCTGTACTTTCCTTCCATAGTGCTGCCTTTGGGCGGCGTCACCAAAACAGGATTTCCTTCAAACTTAACCCAGTTTCGCAGATCCCTGTCCTTAGAGTAGGCGATCAGGTTGGTTCCGGATCCCTCACCGTGGTAAATAATATGCGGTATCCCTTCCCTTGACAGGAATGCACCGCCACTGAAAATACCTCTTTCGATATCTCCCGGTTTTACATCCAGCATATCCGGGTACAATGTCCAGTGGAAAAGGTCCCTGCTTACGGCGTGTCCCCAGAAATGTTCCCGCTTACCGTTTTCCATATTCTGGTAAATAAACCCCAGGTGATACCTGCCGTTCCAGTATATACCGCCATTGGGATCAAAGGGCATAGCGATCCCTTCCGGCGCTGCAAAATGATAGACCGGCCGGTGGGGGTCGCTTTGGATCAGTTGCCTGAGCTTCCTGCTTTTGTTCATTACGTCCCCATCATCTTTTTTGTCGTATTGACCATAACAAACACCTGTAAACATCAATCCCAACGCCAGTAATGTATTTTTGTTCATAATTATTTTTTGATTACCACAAATATTAATAAGGGTTGGAAGCAGCCAGGTCCCAGCTTCTGACAGATAATACTTTGCTGCTTCCGCCCCTGGAAAACAATTGCACACCTGTACCACCTAATGTAGGATAAACAGTTCTGGCAATTGCCTGGCGGTCATTGGCAAACACCTCAACAATTCCCCTGTCTACAAATATGTTCAAAACGAGGTTTTCTCCTTTCCTTAGCTCAAAGGGAGCGCTTTCAATATTCCTTCTGCCGTATAACAGGCTGGATTTAGTAGCATCCACCTTCAGCTTCTTTTCTTCTGCATCATAGTATATCACTGTCTCCTCTTTCCCATCTGCAGATCGCCCGATAACCACGCCTGTTTGCCTGGCTGCCCCCGGCTGGATCGTAATTTCAATTTCCAGCAGCTCATTCGCTTTATCGAACAATGTAGTTGTGCCGGACAGGACAATATCCTTTCTTTCTTTTTCATTCATCCGGAGGCGCTGAATTTCTTCCACCGGCTTCATACCTAATGTGCCGTCCTTATTCACCCAGAGAGACCTGGGCAGACCGTATATGCCATTCCATCCGTAATAATTCTTGAGACTGTCCGGCCGGTCGTCAAAGATCCAGGCCCACATAATTTGTCTGCCCTTATCATCCACCAGGGCTTCAGGTGCAAAATAGGCGTTATCCGTCCATGTCATACGGCCATGTGTAGACGGAAAGAATCTATCATTTTTGTAGTCACCGACGTAATACTGGCAACCCAGGTTATGACTGATAAACAGTAGCAGGTGCTTATCGCTGGTTCCCCCATCAGGTGATGAAGGAAGCGGCAGAAAGCTCGGGCACATATTATCTTCCGTTTTCTGGGTCCATTTCCTGTCTGAAGTATAAAATTCATGTTTATAGGTCCAGTCCGCGAGGTTCGTCGATTCAAACAGGTACAATCTGTCTCCCTGGTAGTTGAGTGAATCTGCGGGCAAAGTTCCTTCTTCAAAATTGGCAGGGAGCCCCGCTCCCCGTGAACCAAATTTGCGAAGCACCAGCAGGTTACCGGTGAGCATATAATACTTTCCGTCTTTTTTCCAGATGTTGGAAGGGTCTGCAGAGCCTACGTAGTAAGGCTTTCCGGAAGCATCTTTCATTTCCGTGATACCCCATTCGGTAGACCTGATCACCGGGTTAGCGGCCAGTTTTTTCCAGTTGGAAAAGCCGGGATCATTGCTTTTGGCAAGTCCTATCCCTTTATCGCCCCATAGCATCCAGTAAGACAAAAAAGCTGATCCATCATCGTCCACAAAAGCACCGCCGCTGAAGCAACCGTCATCTCCATCTCCGGGGCCGATAGCATCGGGATGATATCGCCAGTGCAACATATCCTTACTGGATGCATGTCCCCAGGCAAACTTACCATCCGTTCTTTTGTATAAAAACATCAGGTGATATAACCCGTCATGATAAAATGCCCCATTGGGATCACCGGGACGTCCGTCTCCCTCCGGAAAAGCAAAATGAAATGCCGGACGATGCGGATCAGACAGTAGTCTTTCCCTGAATTCGCGGGTAGCCCTGACTACATTGGATGGAATATCGTTTTCTGTTTTTACCAGGGGTTGCTCTTCCTGGCCCCAGGCCGTGCCTGCCATGGTACACATTACCAGAACAACCCATTTTTTAATTGTATTCATATTTGCAAATATTGTTCTTTTCTAAAAACCGGAAATGATGGGGCGTGATAAAACTTAGAATGCCCCACCATTCTCCAGCAATCAAAATCAGTATCCGTGGTTTTGCCTGTACAAATTCCGGCTCAGGTCAATTTGCCCCTTCGGTATCGGAAGATACTCATCCCTTTCCTTTGTAAATTTTGCATTGGCAAGATGCGGCCGGCGCGTGCCTTCCACTGCAAAATAATCATTCATCACCTCGGCAAAAACGCCCCACCTCATAAGATCATACGACCTGAATCCTTCGCAGGCCATCTCCAGGCGACGCTCCCATTGCAGGGCTTTAAAGGCAAAATCTTTATTCCAAACACAATTCACTCCGTCAACATACGGTTGTATATCGAAATTACCTGTGGAATTTCCGTTAATATCGACGAGTAAAGCAGTGCTTTGTGCCGCCCTGTCCCGCAACTGATTGATTAGCGGTAAAGCTTCTACATGTCTGTTTAATTGAATTAAAGCTTCCGCTCTCCAGAGTATCACATCATCCAGGCGAATTACGTCCCTGTTTTTAGAGTCACTTTTCCAGGGGTTCACCGGTTGATAACAGGGAGAATCATACGGTACGGTTTCTTTCATAGACATAAAGCTTCCATACGTTTCGGGCTGCCTGGGCCAGGTTTCCCCATCAAAAATAAAATCAACTTTATATTTATAGGGTAAGCCATCCATGGCAACGGTATGCAATAACCTGGGATCTATTGTATGTGTTTTCACACTTACAGCATTCACCAGGTTTACAGTGTTATAACCATCAAAATCGGGCAACCCGTTTACCGTTCTGAAGGCATTTACCAGATTTTGAGACGGCGTATGATATCCGCAGCATCCATATTCCTGCACCATGGGATATACCACCTGGTTAGTGCCGTTGATACGACCCTTCGGCGTGCCGTCGTTCCTGGAGAACTGGATTGCCCATAAGGACTCTATTCCGTTCTGGGATTCACATTGAAAGTTATCTGCAAAATCTGTAAACAACTGCTTACCGGAATTTTGAATAACATCTGTGGTCAGATCCACCACCTTCTGTAACTTTTCGTTATTAATATTCACCACCTGGTTCTTTTCATCCTGTTCATACGCAGCGAACAATAATACCTTGGCCATATATGCCCTGGCTGCATGCCGCGTAGGGCGCCCCACTGCTCCATCGGTATGCACTTCAGGCAGGTTATCAATGGCAAACTGAAGGTCTTCAATGATCTTTCCCCACAATTGCTCATCTGTCAGATCGTTGCCGATGGTATTGTAATCAGGTACTTCTATGGTTTCATCAATAAAAGGTACATAACGGAAATTTACTTTCAGCCAGAAATAATTATTGGCTCTTAAAAAACGCATTTCGGCTACACGTGATGTTTTCATAGGAAAATCCACCATATTAAGGATCTTAAGGGCCTGATTGGTTCTTGAAATACATTGATATTCAATTTCCCATTTTCCGGCTACACCTCCTTCATCGGTTGTCATATTCACGAAAGTCTCCGAAACATTCCACTCCGGCAGATCTCCTATACCGGCGCCCCCTTTATAGGCGTCGCCTCCCCGCAGGTCTCCATACGGCCAGGGCGTCAGCGGCCGTAAATAGTATCTTTCATTTCCCTGGGCTGCATAAGCAGCAATTACCATTTTTTCTGCATTTTCTTCTGTGGCTAATAACGTCTCGGTAATAATTCCCTTGGGTGCATCCTCCAGAAATGAATTACTGCAAGCAGACAACATCATGGTTACGCCTGCAATTATTATATATTTTATCCTTTTCATATTGTAAGCTTTTTTTGTTAAAGGTTGATATTTACACCTGCTGTCACTGATGTAGGTAAAGGAAAATTCACATCCCAGCTCTTGGGATCAAAGCCGGAGAAAGTGTTTCCGGGCAATTTAAACACATATAGGTTTTCACCCTGCAGGAAGAAACGACCGCCTTTCACAAATGTCCGGGAAACGGCCGGCAAGCTATATCCGATGCTAACAGACTGTAATTTTAAATAGGATGTATTTTCTACAAAATAGGTTGAAAACCTGTTTTCATTGTTCAGGTCTGCCTTGGTGATAGCAGGTACCGTGGAAGATGTATTGGTAGGAGACCAACTGTCCAGCACTTTTGTACCATAGTTTTGTCCTCCAAAAAAGCCGAAGAAATCGGTATATCCTTTTGTCGGACTGGGGATTTTCCTTCCGATCTCGGAATTAAAAAATATAGCTGCATCGAATTTTTTCCACCTTGCCTGGAAATTCAGTCCCCATGCTAATTTTGGCTCATTTACACCAATCCAGGTCCTGTCGTCAGCATCAATTTTGCCATCCGGTTTTCCATCGGGGCCGCTTACATCCTTATACCTCAACCTGCCGATCCCTTTTCCCGGCTGTGCAGCCGCCGCATCCACTTCTGCCTGGTTCTGGAAGATACCTTCTGCCACGTATCCGTACAGCGAATTGAGCGGCCTCCCGAGAATGATCTGATCGCGGCCGTTACCCGGGTAAGCACCTACTGCCTCCGGCACAATGTATACAAAACGATTGGTGTTCCTGTAGAAATTAGCCGTAACGGTATAGCCTACTGTTCCTATATTATCGTTATAGGACAAAATACCTTCCCATCCCCAGTTTTTCATCGTCGCACCATTTATCCACATACCGGCGCCGTAACCTGTCACTGTAAGTGTGGGCGGTTTCACTAAAATATCGGTTGTCTTCTTTATATAGTAATCAAATGAGCCGCTTAGCTTATTTTGCAGAATTGAAAAGTCTACTCCAAAGTTGCTTTGCGCGGTTGTCTCCCATTTCAGGTTGGGGTTACCCAACTGCAGTCGAATATACCCGGAGGGAAGGTTTCCCTGGTCATTGCCGTAGATATCATATGCAGCACTGTTATATACCGGCCATGCATCATCGCCATATAACGCCTGGTATTGCGCATAAGAAGCATAGTTGTCTATAGCCTGGTTGCCTGTTTTACCCCAACCATACCGAAGCTTGAGATTTGAGATCCAGCCTGCAGACTTCAAAAAAGACTCTTCACTCAGTACCCAACCTCCGGATATTGATGGAAAGAAGGCGTACCGGTTGGCAGCGCCAAATCTCGAAGAGCCATCCCTGCGCATGATTCCGGTAAGCAGGTACCGTCCTTTATGATCGTAATTCAATCTCCCGAAATAAGAGTTCTGGGAGTTTCCCCATGCCAGTCCTCCATTTCTTACATTTCCATCGCCCACATCCAGGTACATATAATCTACGTCTTCACTGGCAAAACCATCCCTGGCTCCCCACAGGTTTGCCCCCCTGGCTTTGGTCGCTTCCTGCCCCAGCATCACCTGGAAGTTATTGTCATTGAAGTTGAAGTTATAGTCGAGCACATTATTCCAGGTCCAGCTTCCGCCATAGCTGGCATTGGTTTGCAGCCGGCTGATGGTTTCCGACATAAAGCCTGCCTGGTACTGCAATACAGAATTATTATTCCAGAACCCTACATAATCGATTCCAAAGGTAGATCTGAAACGAAGGTTTTTTATGATCTCTACCTCGGCATACCCTGAACCCAACAGCCTGATGTCCGTTGAAAAGTTTTGGCGATTCCGCATAATATCCAGCAAAGGATTGTTCCGGTCGCTCATTCCCATAACAGGTCCGCCCCACCCGATCCCATCTACAGTTCGTACGGGCACTATCGATTGTATGTTTACGGTGTTACCCAGCCAGCTTCCCCCGGTATACTTCATTTTGGTCACTGAAAAGCTTTCTCCTATTTTAACCCGGTCATTAAACAGGCGATAGTTTGAATTCAACCGTACACTGAACCGGTCCCAATCATTGTATTTGGTAGTGCCTGCACTTTTTAAATAGTCAAACACCAGCACTGCGCCCCCGTTTTCCCCTGCATGGGAAATAGCAATATTATTGTTATGCGATATAGCATTTCGCGATATTACTTTCTGCCAGTCGGTATTGGCCGGCTTCATTGTCTGTGCAGCATCCAGGTACTCGGGCAGAATAATTCTATCCAAAACCCAGTTTCCATTCGCGTCCTGGTGATCCTCAAATCTGTATACCCCGTAGTTTGGATCAACATTATCATTCCTGGCAGCCATCCATTGCGCACGCCCATATTGTTCTGTGTTCAGCAGCGGTATCGGGTTTCCGGGAAGAAAACCGGCAGTAACAGAGGAGTTCACTTCTACCCTGGCGCCCTTTTTCGCCGATTTGGTGGTAACAATATACACACCGTTTGCGGCGCGGGACCCATAGATGGTGGCCGCTGATGCATCTTTCAATACCTGTATGGATTCAATTTCATTTACCGGAAGCTCATTCAGTCCACGGTTTGTGGGAACGCCATCAATAATAACGAGAGGAGCAGTGCTGCTGTTCAGCGAACCTCTTCCCCGGATCAATATAGAGGCTGCACCATTAGGATTTCCATTAAAAGATGTAGCAATACCGGGCACCCGGTTATCCATTGCCTTTACTACATTTCCTGTGGCCAATGCCTGTTCCTTAATATCAGTCATTTTCACTACGGAAACCGCACCCGTAAGGCTGGCCTTTTTCTGTGTACCATATCCCACAACCACCACCTCTTCCGCTGCGGCAAAAAGGGGTTTCAACTGAACAGTGATCTCCGTTTGATCGCCGACCCTCACAACGGCCGGCTCAAATCCAACATAAGAAATTTCCAGTACGGCGCCGGCATCGGCAGCAATCGAAAAATTACCGTTATTATCAGATCTTGTCGTAACAGATGTACCGGATACGCTGATCGTAGCGCCCTCCAGGGGGTTTCCTTCACTGTCAGTGACCTTACCCGTTATATTGGCAAAACGGGGCAGATGATCGATCCTCTTTTTTGAATGAGCGCTAGTGTGCTTTATACCTGCGAACACCGGCTCTGCGGAAAAAACAAGCAGAAATATCATGTATCCGGAGAAAATTAATTTTGCGCAGCTTTTTACATAAAATCTGCAACGTGCAGTTAAGTTCATGTTATAATAATTTGGCTTAATAATAGCAATCGGATGAAAGCTGTTTCAATGATCAGTGCTGAATGTATTACCAGGAAAACATTCACCTGTCCCTGGCTGATGGTATCAAATATTTCCTTTGAATCATAATGTGATTATTTTCTTTGTTTTTTTATAGTGCTGTCAGAAAGCTCTTTACCCAGTTGCTCCAGGGTTTTTCCTTTGGTTTCCGGAAAATATTTCCATACCACAACAGCCTGAATAACCATAGCAGCAGAAAACAGGAGAAAAGCAGTACCGGCACCTTCCTCTCCCCATTCCACCATAACCGGGAAAACAAAAGTGATAAGGGCAGCAAAGAACCAATGAGTGAAGCTCCCCAGCGATTGCCCCTGCCCGCGAACCGCAGTGGGAAAAACCTCCGATATCAATACCCAGATAACGGCGCCCGTGGAAAAAGCAAAAAATATGATATAGCCGGTTAATAAAACAAGCAGGCTGTAGCCCTGGAAACTCTGCTCATAAAAAGCCTTTGCAGTCAGACCCAGGCATATCGCCATGCCAATTGACCCGACTATCAGCAATTTCTTCCGGCCAACCCTGTCGATAATTATTAACCCTAACATGGTAAATATGCCATTGGTGATACCAATCACCACGGGTTGTAAAAGTGAATCCGCAGATGAAAGTCCCGTCAATTCAAATATGCGGGGTGCATAATATAATATGGCGTTGATACCGGATAACTGGTTAAACATGGCCACTAAAAAAGCAATAGCAATAGGCCTGGTATATTTCCCGGAAAAAAGATTATCCCTGGTACCTGCCATACTATTCCTGATAGCATCCATTTCCTCCTGCACATTACCGGTTTCAATTTTTTGAAGCACATCCAGTGCTTCGGCAGTTTTATTTTTTTTCACCAGGAACCTTGGACTTTCCGGCACCGCAAAAAGCAGGAAGAAATAAGCAACAGCCGGTAACCCGCCTACACCCAACATCCAGCGCCAGGCATCATCGCCAAGGTTTCTCAATGCGTAATTAGATATGTAAGCGATGAGAATCCCAAAAATAACATTGAACTGAAAAAGAGCGGTCATTCGTCCGCGCATGGAAGCCGGGGAGATTTCTGAAATGTACATAGGAGCCACTACGGAAGAAGCGCCTACAGCTATCCCACCCAAAAAACGAAAAATAATAAAGATATCCACATTAGTAGCGAGAGCACTCCCGATAGCCGATATAAAAAACAAAAATGCAATAACGAACAACACGGGCTTTCTACCATACCTGTCTGCAGGAGCACCTGCAAAGAGTGCACCTGCCACTGTTCCGATCAAAGCCGACGCAATCGTAAAGCCGTGCCAGAATGAAGACAAATTGAATAATCCCTGTATTTTTTTCTCAACCCCGGAAATAACTGCCGTATCAAACCCGAACAGGAATCCACCCAAAGCTAATATAACCGACCATATTAAAACTCTTACATGTTTTTTATCCATAAACCGTCTGTTTGTATTTGGTTTTTTCGTGAATGCTCTATATCAACTAGTAATCCTTTTTAAAATAGGGTATCTGACCAGGCTGGTATATGGGAAACGCGTCCCCGGCACAGGAAACAAATTGCTCCAGCTTTGTTCCGAACGCAATTGCCTGCTCTATGGGTGCATTTGCCAGATATTGGGATAAAACGCCGGTAAGAAATATCATTGAAATAACGGGGTCGAACCCGGGAATGTGACCGGGTACCGTTTGTATGCTCCCCTGTGCATTAATAAAATGCCCTCCGTCTTCAAGGGATACAAATACATAGGGTATGTTGAACGTATCCTGTATGACGGATACCCTGTCATAAAAAGTGGAAAAGGAGGCGAACCAGCCGGTCATCAACTCCAGTTCCCTGATATGTAAATAGAGAATGTGGGCACCCTGCAGGCTGTGCTGCACCGCCTCCCTTGACAAGCCGGTAACTTCCGGCGCTACATATACCAGTCGCCGGGTATTCTGTTCCTTTAGCCAAAACAGGGATTCCCTGGAAATTTCATGTGCCAGCGGAAGCGTACTATGGACCAGCAACGATGCATCATCTATCTTCCTGAAACATGCGTCGTCTGTACTGATACTATGCCATGCTTCCGTTCCCTGCGTATAATGAGGAAACCCTGATATGCCGGTGGGAAAATCATAATCCACCTGAAAGCAATCAGTGTTCAGTCTGTTTTCTTCTATGAACCGGATAATCTTTTTCCCCTGTTCGTCCAAACCAACTCTCGTGATCAACAGCGGGTCTGCTCCAAGCATTTTCAGATGGTAAGCTATGATAACGGGAAATCCTAAAGGACCCGAGGCTGCTCCCGAAGCATGCCAAAAGCTTTCTCCAAAACAAATTATCCGATGGGCGGTTTCGTGCAAATCTTTCATACAGGCATATCGTTAGTAAGCGGAAAACTAACTTTGATATGTCGTACAGCTTTTCAGTATCGACGCAATTATTTTTAAAATAAGATCAATCCAAAAAAATGTTTCGGACGCCTGAATATCAATAGATTATAAATAACCTCATAACAAATTTTTCAAATTGATATCATCCGTTTTAAATTTTATTAACCACAAAGAGGTTCTGCCTTCCATAATATTCTAATTTGAAAAACAATGAAACAATTCCTTAAATGATATTTATATAATCTCTCAAATTTGCAGCATGATTTGTTTGCCCCGCAAAAAGCTTTTAAGCCCGCTATTAACATTGCTTATTTCTACTATATTAGGCGCCTGTCACACAAGTATTGAAGTACCGCCGGGAAAATATAAAATTGGCTTCTCTCAATGTACGGGCGACATCAAATGGCGTCAGTCAACCCTGGACGGCGTAAACAGGGAACTTACTTTTCATCCGGGTTCTGAACTTATATATAAAAATGCAGACGACAACAGCACCTTGCAAATCCAGCAGATAAGAGAACTTATTAAAGAAGATATAGATATACTATTGGTATCCCCCAACGAGGCAGAGCCATTGACTGCAATAGTAGAAGAAGTATATAATAAAGGGATCCCGGTTGTGGTAATAGACCGGAGAATACTATCCGATCAATATACCGCGTTTGTAGGTGCAAATAACTATGAAATCGGCAGTATGGCGGGTAATTATCTGTCGAATATTTACACACCTAACTCCAATATTATAGAAATTATCGGCTTAAAAGGTTCCACCTCTTCGCTGGAGCGTAAAAACGGCTTCGAAGCTGCTATCCGGAACAACCCTGAAATAAAGATCAGTAAAAGCATCTACGGGAACTGGCTCCGGGAAACGGCTTATGAGGAGCTTTGGAATATCCGGCATCAGTTAAAAGCCGGCGATATCATTTTTGCACAAAACGATCCAATGGCGCTCGGCGCCTATGATGTGTATAAAAAACTGGGGATAGAAAAAAAGGCTACCATTATCGGGGTTGACGGGCTTGCCGGCCCGGCCGGAGGCATAGAACTGGTAACAGACAAAAAGCTAAAAGCAACCCTCTTAAATCCAACAGGAGGAGAAGAGGCTGTTCAAATTGCATTTAAGATCCTCAATAAAGAACCGTTTAACAAAGAGAACACTTTATCTACGGTTGTGATTGATTCGACAAATGTGCGGATCATGAAGCTCCAGACAGAGAAGATCAACGCCCAGCAAAGAGACATCGGAAATCAGAAAAATGTGCTATTAAAACAGCAACGTATACACGAGAACCAGACTTTTATCATCAATATCTTCATCGTTGCACTCATCCTGGTAATTACACTGGGAAGCATTGCAGTGATCGCTTTGCGAAACAACAGAAAAATAAACAAAAGGCTGTCGGTTCAGAATAAGGAGATCCTCGATCAAAAGAATCAACTGGAAGACATGACCGAACAGGCAAAGCAGGCTACAGATGCCAAGTTCAACTTTTTTACCAACATCTCTCATGAGTTCAGAACACCCCTGACGCTGATCCTCGGACCACTGGAAGATATGCTGGCAACAGAAAAGTTATCATATACAGCTAAAAACAGTTTGCAGGTAGTACATAAAAATGCCTTACGGCTGCTACGCCTGATCAATCAATTGATGGATTTTCGAAAGATGGAAGAACAAAAGATGAAACTGCAGGTTACCGAAAATGACCTTGTCGGATTTGTCCAGGAGATCGCTGACTCTTTCCAGGTAATAGCACACAAAAAGTCCATCTCATTTTTTGTGAACACACGGTACAAAAAAATACCGCTGTGGTTTGATATTAATATGCTGGATAAGGTTCTGTTCAACCTGTTATCCAATGCATTTAAATTTACGCCGGACAACGGCATTGTCAATATTACGATAGAAAAAAGCCCGGATGAAAAGCTGGCAATCATAAAAGTAGAAGATTCAGGTATTGGCATGACCCCTGATGAGATCAGGTATGCTTTCGATCTCTTTTACCAGGGAAATACTTCCCATGCAAAGGGTACGGGACTTGGATTGTCGCTATCGAAAGAGCTGGTGGCTTTACATCATGGAAATATTATGTTAAAAAGTGAAAAATGGAAAGGCGCCTGCTTCGAAGTACAACTGCCAACCGGAAAAGATCATTTTAAGCCATCGGATTTTACTTCGTCAGAGGTGGATCCGAATGCCAGCTATGAAGACATCAACCTCTTCGCGCAGGAGATGGATCAACAGGCTTCTCTTAAAGAATATGTCCCGGACAACACTCCCCGGGAGCATTCTATCCTTATTATTGAAGACGATACCGATCTAAGGTCCTTTTTAAAAAACCGGTTGGGCAGAACCTATGAAGTGCATGAAGCCGATAACGGCAAAGTGGGCCTGGCAATGGCGCATGAAATTGTTCCGGACCTGATCATCTCAGATATTATTTTACCAGGGAAAAGTGGCTTGCAGGTTACCGAAATGATCAAGCAGGATATTCGCACTTCCCACATTCCTTTAATTCTTTTAACGGCCAAAAACAGTATGGAAGAGCAGATCCAGGGAATAAGGATGCAGGCAGATGCGTTTATAGTGAAGCCCTTCAATACAGAATATCTTAGTGAAACGATCAAAAACCTGCTGAAGAGCAGGGTACAGCTAAGAGAACACTATACGAGTGAGTTGCCGTCGGAGGCCAGGATCAGTAACCATGCAAAAAAAATTGACAGGAAGTTTATAAATGAATTCACAGCAATCGTAGAAAACAATATATCCAATGAGAACTTTACCATTGATGAAATCTGCAGGGAGATCGGCATATCCCGTGTACAACTATACAGGAAAGTAAAAGCATTGCTGGGTTATAATATCAATGATTACATATTGACCGCCAGGCTCCAAAAAGCAAAGTTCCTGCTGTCAAATGAAAACATGTCTATTTTTGAGGTAGCCTGCAAAGTCGGTTTTTCCTCACAGGCTTATTTTTCCACTGTATTCCGATCTAAATTTTCTATGACGCCGACTGAATACAAAGACGGTATGAAGAAATGAGAACCTTTACGTTCCACTGAAAGCATTGGAAGAGTTCGGCTTTTTGCAGGTAAGTAAAGTTCCGGTTGGGATATCCAAACTGCCCGGTACGGTTTCCCCACATACCATTTGATGCAGATTGAATTTCATCATTCACGTGCACCCGAACGACGTTCAGTCATATGTCACAGCCCAATGGATTGAGGCCGCTAATACTGATGGTTACCGGATATGACGTACCGGGCTATTAGGATCCCCCTATTCCTCCTCATCCGGCGCTGTATCCAGTTCCTTCAGGATGGTGTTCACATCTTCTTCCGTGGCGGAGAGCTTATTTTTGCAGATCCTGATCAGCTCTGCCGCCCGTTTTACTTTTTCGGACAGCTCATCCACAGAGATCTCACCCTGCTCAATGTCGGAAACAATGCTTTGCAGCTCTTCAAATGCATCGGTATAGCTAAGTTTCGGTTTCATGATCTGGTTTTATGCTTTGCTGTACAATACTGGTGATACTGCCGCTAAGAACGGTAGTATGAATAATATCCCCCGGGTTTACCTCATCACCGGATCGTACGGCTTTTCCGTTCCGTAAAGTAATGCTATATCCACGTTTCAATACGTTCACCGGGTTCATATTGTCGATATTCTTTTCCACATTTTTTAACAGCAGCAGCTTTTCCTTTACAGCCAGCCTGCTATGCACGGACAATTTTTGCTGAAGCTGCCGGACGATCAGGTTATGATGGACAAGCTGTTTCTGACTGTCCTTCCGGATATGAGCGGCACAGTTCGTAATAGCGCTTCCGGCCTGCCGGCAAAGGTTGCCGGCTGATTTCCCGATTACCTGCCTGCTGACCTGCAGGTTATCCTTTTCATATTTCATTCTGAATTTTACCTCTTGCTTTAACGATCCGGAAAGATTCCTGATCTCACTGTAGTGAAGACGGACGGTATTTTCAGCAAGATAGCGGAATGATCTGATCAGGCTTTGAACCTTATCCTTTTCGGATACGATCTTTCGTTGCGCCCATTCCGTTATTCGTCTTTCAGCCTCCTGTACCGGCACGGAAAAATTATGGAATTGCTGTATGAGGTATTCCGCCAGTTTGGTAGGTGTGATGGCATTGGAGAAAGCAACCATTTCCGAAACGGTTTCATTGGTAGCATGTCCTATGCCCGTTATCACCGGCAATGGAAAAAGGGCTATCGCCCTGGCCAGGACATAATTGTTGTAGCAGGAAAGTCCCACATCACCGCCGCCGCCCCTGATAATGGCTACCACGTCAAAATGGTCCTTTACCTTCCTTATCCGGTTGAGCTGACGGATAATGGCAGACGCAGCCTGATCGCCCTGCAACAGCGAAGGGAACAGGTAACAGAAGAATGTATAATTCCAGTCGTTACCGTGAAGCACTTTCCCGAAATCGGCCCATCCCTTGCTGGTTTCAACAGATATCACGGCTATCCGTTGCGGCAACAGGGGCATCGTATGCATCTTGTTTCGGCTGTAAACCCCTTCTTCCCGTAAACGGCGAATGGTTTCGAGCTTTTCAGCTTCCAGGTCGCCGAGGGTAAAAGCCGGGTCGATGTCCATGATCCAGAGCGCCAACCCGTGAACCGGGTCAAAGGATATCCTTGCTTCGAACAATATTTTGATACCGTCTTTCAACGGCTCTTTCAACAATTGCAGGAAGCGGTCGTTGATCCGGATATAATCGGCTCTCCACAAATTCGCCCTGATCTGCGCTATCACGCTGCCGTCTTTTTTCTCCACCAGTTCGGGATAGCAATGCCCGGAATGCTTATAATAGTTAAGCTTATTCATTTCCGCCTTTACCCAAAAGGAGCTGCTGTACCTTTCACCCAGGGTCTTCTGAATACTCCTGCTGACCTCGTAAAGAGAAAAAATGGATTTTCCGTCAATCTTTTCCGGCATTATCTTGCTTTTATATGATCATCGCTATGGCAATATTACAAAGGAATGCCGATTGGCCGGGTAAGAGTTTGATCCGGATGTTACAGGGCAAGGGTCTGTCAGGCTTTGCCGTTCTGCCCGTATATACAACCTTCACAGGAGATTTATACCAAACCTCCCTATGGATATTGACCTTTATGTGTAAATATGCTATTTTAGCCGGCTGATACGGTCCGGAACCCATTGATACATGTCAAAACCAATAGCAGTAAATGTTTGTCAAAAAACAGGAAGAATTATTCCAGTATGTGCTGATCATTAAAAAAAAGGAAAAAGCGGCTCATATAGACGCCGTCAGTATAACGCTTTGTTTTATCAGCTGGGTGTTTTTTATATTCTATTGTTATCTCCATCAACAATACCTGAATATGTTATTCCCCGCCTCCTTCCTGATCCCGGTGCTGGTTATCCGCTCCGTTGTCATCCGGAAAAAGAACAAACAGTTTACCTATAAGCATCCGCTGTTCCTCACCGGACTTTTATGGCTGCTGGTGCCGGGTATGCGATGGATAGCGTTGCTCTTTATCCTCTTTATTTTGTTTGACCATCAATCCAGGCAACCCCTGGAGATCGGCATCTCAGACGAAAGGATCGTGATCAATACCTTTTTCAGGAAGAAATATAACTGGGATGCATTCAGTAATGTGATCCTCAGGGATAACCTGCTGACATTGGATTTTAAAAACAATCGCATCCTGCAAAGAGAGATACTGCCGGCTGCGAGCGATGTTGACGAAGCAATCTTCAATGCATTTTGCCGGGAGCAGTTGCAGCGGAATGGGTGATTTTTGATTTGAGATTTCTGATGTAAGGGTATCAACCAAATCAGCAATCATACATCAGCAATAAAAAGTGTAGTGATTGCAACGCCATTGCATGGCATTATTATATACCTTTGTACCGATGAAATTGTTAACACTCATATGGGCATTTTACCTGGTGATGCTTTCGTTTGCACCCTGCAGCGATGCCGACAACAACTGTGGAGACAATATCATGACCGAACAGGCGGCTGATCATGATCACAACGATGACACAGACGACAACTGCACCCCGTTCTGTCATTGCGCCTGTTGCAGCATCAATATCGCCGTTTACAATTTCAATCTCGCGGGCTCCATTCAACCCCTTGAATCGTTCGTAGAGAAAAAGATCATTATTCGCGACATCTCCCATACCACCGATTACTCCGGTAATATCTGGCAACCGCCGAAAATACAGGCCTGATCATTTACCTGACATGAAACATGCACCCTTCCGCTTTGGAGGTGCACAGGCTTCATCTGCGTACATGCGACAACATATCTGTGTTGTCAACATGTTATTTCATTTATTGTTAAGCTTAATTATCTGAGGTGTTAGAGCATATAATAAAGTTCAGTATCAAAAACAAGGCGTTTATTGGTATTATGACCCTGGCGCTCATCCTGTGGGGTGTATGGAGTGCCGCCAGGCTTCCGATAGATGCGGTGCCGGATATTACAAATAACCAGGTACAGATCATTACGGTTTGTCCCACCCTCGCAGGGCAGGAAGTGGAACAACTGGTCACTTTCCCGGTAGAGCAAAGCATTGCCAATGTACCGGATATCGTGGAAGTACGCAGTATCTCCCGGTTCGGGTTATCCGTCATTACCGTTGTGTTCAAAGAAAAAACGGATATCTATTTCGCCCGGCAGCTGATCAATGAGCGGCTGAAAGAAGCGGTGGAAAGAATTCCCGCCGGCATAGGTACGCCGGAACTGGCGCCCGTGAGCACCGGTTTGGGAGAAGTATATCAATACATCCTGCATCCCCGGAAAGGCAGCGAGAATAAATACAATGCCAAGGACCTGCGCACTATGCAGGACTGGATCGTGGCCCGGCAGTTGTATGGTACGGAGGGAATAGCAGAGGTAAACAGCTTCGGCGGTGAATTAAAGCAATATGAAGTAGCCGTAAACCCCAACCGGCTGAAAGCTATGGGCATCAGCATACCGGAGATATTTACCGCACTGGAAAAAAATAATGAGAACACCGGTGGCGCCTATATCGACAAAAAGCCGAATGCCTATTTTATCCGTGGCATCGGGTTGGTTACCACGCTGCAGGATATAGAAAATATTGCCGTAAAGAATACCGGCAGCGGTGTTCCGGTATTCATTAAAGACGTGGCAAAAGTACAGTTTGGACACGCTGTGCGATACGGCGCCATGACTTACAACGGCGAAGTGGATGCAGTGGGTGGCGTGGTAATGATGCTGAAGGGCGCCAACAGCAATGAAGTGGTAAAACGCATCAGGGAAAAGATCCCCGTTATCCAGCGATCGCTTCCGGAAGATATCGTGATAGAACCGTTCCTGGACAGAACAGACCTGGTGGGACGCGCTATCAGCACGGTGGAAAAGAACCTGGTGGAGGGTGCGCTGATCGTCATCTTTGTGCTGGTGCTCTTCCTCGGGAACCTGCGGGCGGGCCTGATCGTGGCATCGGCTATTCCCCTGTCGCTGCTGTTTGCACTGGGCATGATGAATGTATTCGGCGTAAGCGCCAACCTGATGAGCCTGGGCGCTATCGACTTCGGACTGATCGTGGATGGAGCGGTGATCATCGTGGAAGCTACCCTACATCACCTGGGACTGCGTAAGTCTGCCAACCGGCTTACCCAGCAGGAAATGGATGAAGAAGTATTTGTTGCGGCATCCAACATAAGACATAGCGCCGCTTTCGGGGAGATCATCATACTGATCGTATATATACCGATCCTTACGTTAACGGGTATCGAGGGTAAAATGTTTACGCCAATGGCACAGACCGTAAGCTTTGCCATCCTGGGGGCGCTGATCCTGTCAATGACCTATATACCCATGATGAGCGCCCTGTTTTTGTCAAAAAAGCCCTCCGCGAAAACCGGCTTTTCCGATAAAATGATCACCCGGCTGCAACACCTGTACCAACCACTTTTGCAAAAGGCCATAAGGGTAAAATACAGCATTATTACAGCAACGGTTTTGTTGTTCGGCATCAGCCTGCTACTTTTCAGGAACATGGGCGGAGAGTTCATTCCCCAACTGCAGGAAGGCGATTTTGCCTTTCACTGCATATTGCCACCGGGCAGCTCACTGAGCCAGAGCATTGAAACTTCTATGCAGGCATCCCGCATAGCCCGGGAGTTTGATGAAGTGAAAATGGTTGTCGGTAAAACCGGGTCTGCCGAAGTACCCACGGATCCCATGCCCCCGGAAGCTACCGATATGATGATCATATTAAAACCCCGGAAAGAATGGAAGGAAAAGAAAAGCTATGATCAACTGGCAGACGAGATCAGCGAACGCCTGGAAAGCATCCCCGGAGTATTCTTTGAAAAGAACCAGCCCATACAAATGCGTTTCAATGAGCTGATGACCGGTATCCGCCAGGACGTAGCTGTCAAGATATTTGGTGAAAACCCCGACACCCTGCTGGCATATGCCAATACGGTAAGCGGGATAATACGGGGGGTGAATGGCGTTACCACACCGCAGGTAGAGCGGGTAAGCGGGTTGCCGCAGATCCATATTGAATACGACCGTACCCGGCTGGCGAATTACGGCATTACCGTACAGGATGTGAACAGCGTGGTAAGCACAGCCTTTGCCGGAAAAGCAGCCGGCCAGGTATTCGAGAACGAACGCCGGTTTGACCTGGTGGTACGGCTGGACAGCGACTACCGGACCGGCATAGACGATGTAAATAACCTGATGATACCCACCAACACCGGCAACCAGGTACCACTGTCGCAGGTGGCGGCTGTCAATTACAGGGTGGGACCCGCGCAGATCAGCCGCGAAGCAGGCAAACGCAGGATCGTGATCGGCTTCAATGTTGCCGGCAGGGATGTAGCGTCCGTAGTGGAAGACATCAGGGCAAAGCTGGAAACGGTACAGTTGCCTGCCGGGTATTATTTCAATTATGGGGGGCAATTTGAAAACCTGCAGAAAGCCAGCCGGCGCCTGATGATCGCTGTGCCTGCAGCCCTGCTGCTGATCTTTATGCTGCTCTATCTTACTTTCCGTTCCTTTGGACAGGCCGCCCTGATATTCACCGCCATTCCCATGAGCGCCATCGGCGGGGTATTTGCCCTGCTGCTGAGAGGTATGCCGTTCAGCATCAGTTCCGGCATCGGGTTCATCGCCCTGTTCGGCGTTGCCGTATTGAACGGCATTGTGCTGATCAGCACGTTCAACCAACTGGAAAAAGAGGGATGGACAGATATACGGAAACGGGTGCTGGAAGGAACCAGGATCAGGCTGCGGCCTGTGCTGATGACGGCAACAGTGGCCTCTCTCGGGTTTCTGCCGATGGCCATCAGCAGCGGCGCCGGTGCAGAGGTACAGAAGCCCCTGGCAACGGTTGTCATCGGCGGTCTCATCACCGCCACGTTCCTTACGCTGTTTGTTCTGCCCCTGCTTTATATCATCATACAAACCAATTTCATATCTAAAAACATACGAAAAGTGAAACCGGTAATCAGTACGTTTTTGCTGTTCCTGGCAGGAACAGCCTTCTCACAGGCACAGCAGCGCATTTCCATTACTGCCGCGCTGGATACTGCACTAAAAAACAATCAACGGTTATATGTAAACGAAGCCGAGATCCGCACGGCAGACCTGACGGTCAAAACGGCTAATGATATCCCCAAGACCGCCCTGTTTGGGGAAAACGAGGATCTGCGGCCGAGCGATATGAAAGGCATTCTGAAGATCGGGGTCATCCAGAACCTTGCGTGGCCCGGGTTATACGCCGCACGCAAAAACTATTTTAAAGAGCAGCTCGAATACGCGGAGCTCAATAAGGTTTCACTGCAGGTCATCATCAAAAGGGATGTCCGTAGCACCTACTACCAGTTGTGGTACCTGCAGGACCGCCTTCACCTTTTTGAGCAACTGGACAGCATCTACACCTCGCTGGACAATGCCACGGAAATACGACTGAAGGCCGGGGATGTGCCGGGACTGGACAAAATAGCTGCAGAAGCCCGGATGAAAGAAACACAGGCATTGCTGCAGCAGAATATCAAGGATATGGCAATGCAGCAGCAGCAATTGATGCTGTTGCTAAACCGCAACGAGTGGATGTTACCTGATGATACACCCCTGGAAAAAATAGACTTCTCCCCTATACAAAACGGGCCACACCCATTGATACAATTGCAGCAGCAAAATATTGAAATTGCCCAGGCCAACATCAGCGTCCAGAAAAACAGCAACCTGCCTGATTTTTCGGGCAGGTTCTTCAGCCAACGCCTCTGGGGCGCCCGGGATCCGTTTACAGGCTTTTCCGTAAGCGCCGCCATCCCGATATTCGGCGCCGGTGCTTATAAAAACAGGGTGAGAGTGGCTAGTGCGGAAAAAGAAGTGCTGGAAAAACAGTTGGCCTATCAGGTGCAGCAGTTGGAAACCCTCCAAAAAAACGCTTTAACCGGTATTGAAAAGTTTCTCAGCATGCTGCAGTTTTACGAGACAACCGGTCTTAAGCAGGCAGACGAGATCATCCAGGCAGCTACCCTCAGCTATCGTTCCGGGGAGATCAGCTTTGCAGAAATGAGCCAGTTCCTGGGGCAGGCCATCACCATGCGTCAAAATTACCTGGATGTACTGAACCAATACAACCAGGCCGTGATACAATTCGATTATGTCAATAACAATTAACTGAACCGTCATGAAATACATACTCTCCATATTTTCAATGCTAAGCATCCTGCTGGTATCCTGTGGCGACAGGTCCGCAGTAGTATCCCGGGGAGACGATACCGGACACCCCCACGAAGAACATGAAAAAAACACCGTCGCTACCCTGACAGCAGAACAGGCAAAAGCAATAGACCTTCAACTGGGGGCTATAGAGCACAAGGAGCTGACCGCTACCATTAAAGCCAACGGCATGCTGCGGGTGCCCAACAACAACAAGGGAAATGCCACCGCCCTGTATGGCGGCGTGGTGAAAACGCTGAATGTGGAAATAGGTAAGAATGTGAAGAAAGGGCAATTGGTGGCCACGATCGAAAATCCCCAGTTCATACAACTGCAGGAGGAGTATCTCACTATTGAAAACAGGATCGTACTGGCAGAGCAGGAAATGCAGCGTCAAACAGCGCTAAGCGAAGGTAATGCCGGGGCAAAAAAGAACCTACAGGCAGCAGTTACCGAGCTGAATACCCTCCGCACCCGGCAGGCCTCGCTGCAGCAGCAACTGGAGCTGATGGGCATTCCCCCCGCTACCGTCTCCAATACCCACCTCAGGCGGGCATTAGCTGTGCGCAGTCCCATCAGCGGCACGGTAAGCAATGTGTTCGCCAGGATAGGGAGCTATGTGGATGCCGCCACGCCGGTAGCCGAGATCGTAGACAACGGATCCCTGCACCTGGATCTGCAGGTGTTTGAAAGGGATCTGCCCAAAATGAAGATAGGTCAGGTCATCCATTTTACCCTTACCAATAACCCGGCCAATGAATACGATGCCGAGATCTACAGCATAGGCTCTTCCTTTGAAAGTGAAAGCAAAACAGTGGCAGTACACTGTAATGTCACCGGTAATAAAACAGGGCTGATCGACGGGATGAATATAACGGGCATCGTTAGTCTTGATAAAAGCACCACACCGGCCGTTCCCAACGAAGCCATTGTGGAAGCCGATGGTAAATACTATGTATTTATACAAACAGAAACACCGGCTGAAGCAGGATCAGATCACCACGAAGATGAACACGATCACCGGCACGAGCCGGTAAAAACCGGTAAGGACGGACTGGCAAGCTTTGAAAAGATAGAAGTCGTAAAAGGGGTCTCCGATATGGGATATACCGCCGTAACGTTTGTAAAAGATGTGCTACCCGATACCCGGATCGTGACCAAAGGCGCCTTTTTTATCAATGCCAGGCTGAACAGCAGCGACGGACACGCACATTGAGTGGTTAGTGGGAAGTAGTAAGGAGTAAGTGGTTAGTTAGTTGCAAGTCGCAGGTTACAACCTGAGACTTGAGACCTGTGTCTTGTGTATAACCCACACACCTATCCAAACATCTCCTTCACACGTTCGAAAAAGCTTTTATCGCTTTTTGTAGGTTGTGGTTTGAAGTTGGGAGAGTCCTGCAATTTCTCCAGGATCGCTTTTTCTTCGCTGCTGACATTTTGCGGTGTCCATACATTCACATGGATCATTTCATCACCTCTTTCATAAGAGTTGATCGCCGGAAAACCTTTGCCTTTCAGGCGGAAGATCTTGCCGCTTTGCGTGCCGGGAGGGATCTTGATCTTTGCTTTACCATCTATGGTAGGTACTTCGAGCTGTGTGCCGAATACAGCATCGGTGAAGGATATATGCAGGTCATACACTACGTTCAATCCTTCTCTTTGCAATTCGGGGTGACTTTCTTCTTCTATCAGTATGATCAGGTCGCCGGCCGGGCCGCCTCTTTCGCCGGCATTTCCCTTACCGCTCATGCTCAGCTGGATACCCTCCTGTACACCGGCCGGAATCTCAATATGCACCGTTTCTTCACCATATACCCTTCCTTCTCCCTTACATGAAGTACATTTATTGCTGATGGTAGTACCTTCTCCGTTACAGGCCGAGCAGGTGGTAACGGTTTGCATCTGTCCCAGGAACGTGTTTTGCACCTTGCGTACCTGCCCTGTGCCACCGCAGGTAGAACAGGTTTGTACCCCGCCCTTATCTTTTGCCCCGGTATTATTACAGGTAGTGCATCCCACGTATTTTTTTACCTTAATGGTTTTGGTGGCGCCGTTGGCAATTTCCTCAAAATTCAGCCTGATCTTCACCCGCAGGTTACTGCCTCTGGTACCACGTGCCCTTCCGCCGCCGCCCCTCCGGCCACCACCGAAAAAGCTGCCGAAAATATCATCCCCGAACACGTCACCAAACTGGCTGAATATATCATCCATATTCATGCCTCCTCCGCCAAACCCACCGCTTCTGCCACCTACACCTGCATGTCCGAAACGATCATATTGCGCTTTCTTATCGCTATCGCTCAATATTTCATATGCTTCCGCCGCTTCCTTGAATTTATCCTCTGCCACCTTGTCTCCGGGGTTGCGGTCGGGGTGGTATTGCATAGCTACTTTCCTGTAGGCCTTTTTTATTTCGTCAGCGGATGCAGATTTGGACACACCCAGCACTTCATAATAATCTCTTTTCATATAAGTTTCAATACCAGTTTGTTACGAAAGTAATCTCACATTTAATTGTATAAAAAAGGCAGTAGCAATTGCGCATTATTTAAAAAGTACAGCCAGGATCAGCTACCCACTACCACTTTGGCAAACCGGATGATCTTGTCATTCAGGTAATACCCTTTCACCACTTCATCCACGATCTTTCCCTTCAGCTTTTCATCCGTTACCGGTATCTGGGAAATAGCCTCCTGCTCATCGGGATTAAAATCCTGCCCGGTGCAGTTCATTGGTTTCAATCCTTTGGCGGTTAAGGTAGCTCTCAGTTTGTTGAATACCAGCAAAACACCCTCGGTAACCGGTGTTTGTTCCACTTCCTGTATTTGTTTTTCCGCCCGGTCGCAATCATCCAGTACGTCCAGCAGCGATACGATCACCTCCCTTCCGGCAGTTTGCATTTGTTCTATCCTCTCTTTGGAACTGCGTCTCCTGAAATTGTCAAACTCGGCATACAGGCGCAGGTATTTGTCTTTTTGCTCGGAAAGTTCGGCTTTCAGCTTGCCGCTGTCACCTGTCATTTGCTCAGCCGGTTCAGTTTCTTCTGACAGGTTTGTCAGTTCTTCCGTTTCGTCGGTCCATCCGCCATTCGTATCTTGCTGATTTTCAAGGTCATTTTTCTTTTCTTGTTCCATAATTGCCTTAATTATTATATGGCTATCTATAAAATCAACAAGCTTGCCAAGCTACTGGTCAGGTCAAAATGACGTTTTTTGCTGATTGCTATAAAAAACCGCATTGTATTCATCCCGCAAGTGCAGGATAAAAATTGATTTCAGATTTGAAACTTATTCTAAACAAGCTGTGCCAGGGTTTCCTCTATCGCTTTTATCTTGGCCTCTGCATCCGCTTTTTTCTTTCTTTCCATTGCCACCACTTCGGGTTTGGCATTTTGCACAAACCGTTCGTTACCCAGCTTTTTCTCTACCGACGATAAAAAGCCCTTCTGGTAGACCAGGTCTTTCTCCAACTGCTCTTTTTGAGCAGCCGTATCCACGGGTGTTTCCGCCTGAACATACAAACGATCCTTGCCCAATACAATATTCAGGCAGTCGGCAACGGGTTCACTTACCAGTTCAATGGCGGTCGCATTTGCCTGCCTTGCCAGTACCGGGATGATCTTTTCATAGACCCTCCCGTTTTCCGTTTGCAGAAAAACAGTGATCTCCTGTTTGGGTTTCAGCTGGTTCCTGGCTTTGGCATCCCGTAAAGCGGTAACAGCCTGCTTCAGCAATTCTCCTTCAGCCAGCCTGGCGCCGTCAACAGCGCCTTCTACCGGCAGGGTCTTCACACACAACGGGTTTTGATTACCCAGAATATTATTGATCTCTTCTGTAATAAACGGCATGAACGGATGCAGCATCTGCAACAGTTCGCTGAAGAAATTGATCGTTTTGTAAAAAACAGCCGCGGCAACGGGTTGTTCATAGTCCGGCTTCACCCACTCCAGGTACCAACTGCAGAAATCATCCCATATAAGCGAATAGATAACTTTCAGCGCCTCGCTGAGCCGGAACTCGCTGATCAGCTTATCTACCTGTTGCTTTACTTCATTCAGGCGGCTGGCAAACCATTCGGTAGCGAACGGATCCTGCTCGGGCAGGTCAACGCTCAGCTTTTGCTCCCACATCTTCACCAGCTTCAGGGCGTTCCACATTTTGTTGTTGAAAAACCTGCCCTGCTCCAGGGAAGCGGTATCAAACAAAAGATCATTACCTGCCGGGGAAGATATCATGATACCGAAACGAACGGCATCGGCGCCATATTCGTCAATCAGTTGTAACAGGTCGGGGGAGTTGCCCAGTTGTTTGCTCATTTTTCTGCCAAGCTTATCCCTTACCATCCCCGTGAAATACACATCCCTGAATGGAATAGCTTCCACTATCGGCTTTTCTTTGTTATACTCCAGCCCGGCCATGATCATACGGGCCACCCAAAAGAAAATAATGTCCTGCCCGGTTACGAGCACCGATGTGGGATAGTAATAATTGATATCGGCATTGCCCGGGTTGGATATGCCTTTGAACACTTCCATCGGCCACAGCCAGGAAGAGAACCAGGTATCCAGCACATCTTCATCCTGTGTCAGTACAGCGTCTGAGCCATACTGTTGCTGATACAATGTGCGGGCAGCTTCTTCATTTTCCGCTACCACACAGTTTCCTTTGCTGTCGTACCAGGCCGGTATCTGCTGTCCCCACCAAAGCTGGCGGCTGATGCACCAGTCCTTTACATTTTCCAGCCAGTATTTGTAGGTAGCCAGGAAGCGGTCGCCGGGATGGATGGTAATATCACCGTCCAGCACGGCTTTCAGGGCAGGTTCCGCCAGTTCCTTCATTTTAAGGAACCACTGGGTGCTGATGCGGGGTTCCACCACCGCACCGGTACGCTGACTGTATCCCAGGCGGGTAGCATAGGTTTCCTCTTTAACGATCAGCCCTTTTTCCCGCAGTTCGGCTATGATCTTTTTGCGGGCTGCAAAACGGTCTTCCCCTATATAAATAGTAGCCGCTTCGCTCAGGGTACCGTCCTCATTGAGGGTATCCACTATTTCCAGGTTATGCTTCAATCCCAGGTTATAGTCGTTGATATCGTGCGCAGGGGTTACTTTCAGAGCGCCGGTACCGAAAGCCATATCCACATAGTCGTCAAAAATGATGGGGATGCGGCGGTTGATCAGGGGAATTTCCGCGAAAGCCCCTTTCAGGTAAGCGTAGCGTTCATCGTTGGGATTTACGCAAATGGCAGTATCTCCCATGATGGTCTCCGGTCGTTGGGTGGCAATAATGATCCCGTTCTCCCCGGTCACCGGGCTCTGCAGGGGATTGCCGTCTGCATCTGTTATGGCATAGCGGATATGGTACAGGGTACCTTCACCGTCTTTATATTCCACTTCCTCATCGCTGAGGGCGGTTTTGGCAGAGGGGTCCCAGTTGATCATCCGGGCGCCGCGGTAGATCAGTCCTTTTTGATACAGGTCTGTAAACACTTTGATCACCGCACCGTAATAATCTTTGTCCATGGTAAAAGTAACCCGGTCCCAGTCTACGCTGCAACCCAGCTTCTCTATCTGGTGATAGATGATGCCGCCGTATTTTTCCTTCCATTCAAAAGCGTATTCCAGGAATGCTTCCCGGGTAAGGGTGTTTTTGTCAATACCCTTTTCCTTCAGCATGGCCACCACTTTTGCTTCGGTGGCAATAGACGCATGGTCGCTGCCCGGTACCCAGCAGGCATTGAATCCCTTCATACGGGCACGGCGGACAAGGATGTCCTGCACTGTTTCGTTAAGCGTATGTCCCATATGCAATACCCCGGTCACATTCGGAGGCGGGATCACTACGGTATAAGGCGGCCGGTCGTCGGGTTTGCTCTTAAAATAACCACCTGCTTTCCAGGCAGTATTCCATTTATTTTCAACGTCTTGCGGGATATAATTCTTACTCAGTTCCATATACAAAGGTAAAGTTTGCAAAGGTAAGTATTATTAAGTAGCCGGTATCACTACCGTTACCGTGCATAAAGAAAAATATGGATGATTATTTTAAATTAATTAATTTTCCTATAGGGTATAACAAGTATGTGGCTGAGCATTGTAAGAAAATCCGAACCACTGTTGTCCGGAGAAAATATTCCGTCCACCTGGGGTCTGGCGTAGCCGGCCCCGGGATCACCGGATGCAGTAGAATATGATGGACTGAAGCGAATCGGGAAGTTCTATTCCTCCGGGGTTGGCGCTGCCAGACCCTGGAGAGACATAAGGTTGCCAGCGTCCGGAACCCTGACCTACAATTTTATGGAAGACCTCATATACAGAAACGCAAATCGCTCAGACCTGAAAAGGATCGTTGAGATATACAACTCTACTGTTGCATCGCGTATGGTTACGGCTGACACGGAACCCGTTTCGGTGGAAAGCCGGCAAAAATGGTTTGACGAACACAGTCCGGATAAACGACCACTCTGGGTTATTGAAAATAGCAACGGGCAAATAGTCGGCTGGATAAGCTTCCAATCATTCTATGGGCGACCTGCCTATGATGCTACCGTTGAGATCAGCATTTACCTGGACGGAGCGCAAAGAGGAAAAGGACTGGGTAAGCAGGTGTTGCAATACTGCCTGGACAAAGCACCGGCGTTTGGCGTCACCACATTGCTCGGCTTTATTTTTGCGCATAACGAGCCGAGTCTGAAACTGTTCAAACATTTTGGATTTCAGGAATGGGCACACCTTCCCGGTATTGCGCTGCTCGACGGGCAGGAACGGGGATTAAAGATCGTAGGCAAACGGATTGCCTGACAAAACAGGAAATCAATGTCAGAAGAACTTCATCATTACTACCTGGGCAAAACAGAGCCCAACAAAAGCTGTCTGCTTGCGTTACGAAGCATTATTCTTGCGCAGGACACCGATATTACCGAAACGCAAAAATACGGCATGCCCTGCTTTTGTTATAAAAAGAAAATGTTCTGCTATTTGTGGACGGATAAGAAAACGGACGAGCCATATATTCTCATGGTAGAAGGAAAATACCTTGACCACCCCAGGCTGGAAGAAGGCGACCGTTCCCGGATGAAGATCTTCAGGGTCAATCCCAACAAAGACCTGCCCGTAAAAACCATTGAAAATATTTTGAAAAAGGCCTTGGATTTATACCGAAAGGGAACGATAAAGATCAAAGAATAACCGGTAAAAAAATACTAACAACAATACATTAATATAAAAATGCCTACGGTAAATATTTACCTCACCTTCAACGGCAACTGCGAAGCGGCCTTCCGGTTCTACAGATCGGTGTTTGGCGGAACGTTCGGGTATGTAGGAAGGTTCGGAGAGATGCCTCCGCAGGAGGGACAGCCTCCCGTTCCCGACAGCGAAAAAAATAAGATCATGCATATCAGCCTGCCGGTGAGTAAAGAAACCTGCCTGATGGGATGTGACAGTTTGGCCGCGTTCGGAGAAACCACCGTATACGGCAATAACTTTTCCATCACTGTAAACGGTAACAATATGGTTGAAGCCGACAGGCTGTTCAACGGGCTTTCGGCAGGCGGTAAAGTTATAATGCCGATGGATCATACTTTCTGGGGTTCCTATTATGGCCTGCTGACGGATAAATTCGGCATCAACTGGATGATAAACTTCAGTGCAGAAGGCCCGGATAAGGAAGGATGAAGAAAATATAACACCGACAAAATCATACAATAATGAAGTACTCTTTTTTGATCATGGCCATGTTAATAAGCTGTTTCGCTTCCGGACAATCAAATGCCCAAAAGCAAAACGGGACCCAACCACTAAAAGATACCACTATTGCAAATCCTAATTATGACAAAGCGTTAGCCGAAAAACTGGGCGGAGACGATTACGGGATGAAAAGGTACTTCCTCGTCATTCTGAAAACAGGAACGAATACCACTACCGACCGGGAATTTATTAATGAAAGCTTTAAGGGACATATGGATAATATCAACCGGTTGGTGGAAGAAAACAGGCTCATTGTTGCCGGGCCTTTGGGAAAGAATGAAAACAATTACAGGGGTATTTTCATCCTGAACAATATTGATTCAATAGCGCATGCCAGAGAAATATTACTCACCGACCCGGCTGTAAAAAGCGGGTTGCTGGATTATGAAATTTTTACCTGGTATGGTTCTGCAGCGCTTCCGGAATATCTGCCGGCTTCCGATAAGGTCTGGAGGCTGAAACCTTAGCATAAGCCATGAATGCACCGATAAAAAGAATTCGTGTATTCGTGACATAAAACAAATAAATATCATAACATGAAAAATATTACTATTGAGCTCAAATGGGCGATCTTATTTTCAGTAATGACATTGCTTTGGATGGTACTGGAAAAGCTGTGCGGACTGCACGGAAAATACATTGATTACCACCTGTATCTTACCAACCTGTTTGCCATTCCCGCCGTATGGCTGATGGTGCTGGCCTTGAAAGATAAAAAGAAGAACTTTTATAAAGGACAAATGAGCTACCGGCAGGGACTGGTCGCAGGCATTATCCTGTCCGTTTTTATCGCCCTGCTGAGTCCGCTGACACAATGGATCACTTCGTATATTATCACCCCGGAATATTTTCCCAATGTCATCAAACGTTCCGTAGAAACAGGTTATTTCAAAACAACTGCTGAAGCGGAAGCCAATTTCAATTACCCGAACTATGCCAAACAGGGCACCATCGGGGCTTTGGTCATGGGGATCGTAACGACCGCCATCGCGATGATCTTTATCCGAACCAAAAACAAACCCGTTGATCAGTGAATAAACAACAGCGGTATGACAACAAAACAAACACCTACTTTCGGGCTAACGCATATTGCCGTCGCGGTCAAAGACCTTCATATAACAAAAACCTTTTACCAGTCCGTGTTTGACATGGAGGTAATGTATGAAGAAGCGGAATTTATCCAGCTTACCACGCCCGGAACGCATGATATACTTGTGTTTGAGAAAAACAAAGATGCAGACGGGAAAACCGGCGGCATCGCTCATTTCGGCTTTCGCCTTCGTGATCCCGGAAGCATGGCAGCCATGGAAGAAAAGATCCTGAAAGCAGGAGGAAAGATCAGCAGCAAGGGTGAATTTGTGCCCGGCTCACCTTATATTTTTTTCAACGATCCGGATAACTACGAAGTGGAAGTATGGTATGAGATTGTAAACAGCGATGAAAAGACATGAGACCATAAGTGTTACTTCCGAGGGAGCCACAAGCGCGACGCGCCAGGCCGGGGACCATAAGTGTGTTGCTATCCGTAGTCTCTGACTACGGATAGATTATGTTCTCCCGGGACTCCGTCCCGGAAAATAGTGCTGACCTAAAAAGCGTCTCCGACGGCAGGCAACAAGCATCCTTTCTGACAGGTAACCATCTTTACTCCAGAGCAATTACAAAGTGCAAAGCGTCATGATCTTCAGGGACTGCTTCTCCCGCTGCAACATTCTTTTAATTCAGGAGTGGATGCTCGCGGGATGCCAATGATATGTGAAGTAAGCTGCTGTGGATCAACAATCTGCAAAAAGGTGCAGCGCACCGTGAATATTTGTAGTAAATATAGACAGTTAGTATCTTGAGCCGCAGCGCCTGCCCGACTAGCGCCGTTCGGGCGGGCGGCGGAATATTAACTTGTTTCCGTAAACGCCCGCCCGACTGAACATCGTTCGGGCAGGCGCCGGGGAATAATTACCGCAATTCCCCGGTACGCCTTGATTAAGCTGTATTGCTACTGTAGCTTCGGCTATATATCCCTGATATATTACCCAAATAAAGATGATCGGCCAACTTATCATTATAGACTCTACATGTCACGGCTCAATGATTGAGGAGCCACTAATTGGGTACTGCCAATGACAACTGCGGAAGGGGCTGCTTCTCCGCAAGAATGATCCGTTACCAAATAGATGATCTCCGAAGGTTCGGAGCGGTGCGCAGTGAAAGAAGAAGGCACAAGCGAGACGCTTGTGCCTGTTATGCGCCCCCCTTAGGGGATGGGGGCGAGCAGCGAACCCCGCCCTTACTATCGCTACCCTGTTTTCAATATCCGGGTAAAGGGAAATATCTTTCCGGAACCGTTACCGGTTGCAGGGTCTTGTCAATACATCTGTCTGGGTAGCCATAAGGTTTTTGATATCCGCTTTCCCCCTGATCGTAATGGTAACATAGTCGTTTCCGATATCTGTAACCACTCCTCCAAACAGGTTCGACATCAGTTGCGATATGATTTCTTCACCCGTTAAATACTTACCCCCACGCTGGCCCCTTACCCTGACCCTTTGTACATAGTGCACCACCACATTTTCATAGCTTTGTACAGCATCATAAGCATCCAGGGATGTATAGGGCGGAACCGTCACTTCTCTTTGCACAGATACCGCGGTGGTCTCCGTTTCGGTGTCACTATAATGGCTCATATTTCCTCTCATTTGCGTATTTGTGTATGTGTACCCGGCCGATAAACTAAGCTCTCTGCTCATACCTGCCACTCCGAAAAGGTCAGCATTCACGCCCATGGTCAGCGACACATCCACTCTCGCTTCATTCTGTGTAGTAATAGAGAAGTTTTCCTGTGTGCCCGCGGTAATTGTAGTGGTTTTGGTATCTGTTTTACCGATTATTTGCTTTACCTCGGCTGCGCCGCAATTGTTGATAGTAGTCGCAAGGGCAAAATCCAGCTTTGCCGGCTGCATAATGGGCTGATCGTAGGCAATACCCATATCCTGCGCGTTCCATTCAATATCCATAGGAAACAACCGGAATGAAACAGGTGTTGTGCCGGTTACAGCTAATATGGTCTTCGTTGTATTGTCCGGCATTTTAACCGAGCCTGCTTTAATGGCGGCACCATATTTATACGACTTAATGGTGATCCCGCCCTCTTCATCCTGGCTGAGGATAAACCGGTAGTCTTCATCAGGCAGGTTAGCCGGGTAGCCTGTATAAATTACTGTCATACCCCGGGCGTCAGTAAAGAGATACTTTTCTTTATTACCCCGGGCCTTTATATAAAATATGGAATCGTTGTTGTTAACCGATTCAAAAGTGAAGAGCTGCCCTACATTCGCATCCGCCTCATCCTCCGGTTTAATATATTTGGCCCCGGGGGATACGAACGGAGACTCAACAAGGTTTGTTATACTTCCTCCAAACCTTGCAACACTTTCATTTATCTTCTCGTAAGTATAGCCCCATATGCTTCCGTCCGGGTACCCATCAATGGGCATTGTCTGGATGGAATATTTCGCACCGGCAATGATCTTCAAGGGAGGCACAACTTTAGGCTTCGTGGTTTGTATTGCAATCGGATTATTGCTGGCGCTCACAGGCAGGGCGCCCTCCTGCAATTCAGCCAGCAACGCATCTTCTTTATCATATACCCTCAGGGATACGGGAGCGCCTTTGGCAACCTGCTCCGCGTCGGCATCCGAAACACTTTCTCTGGGAATACGTAATATGGCAAGGCCCGTAAGCGTATCCACTTCCATATTGTCGTTTGAAAAAGAAGACAATGCCCCGTCTATAGACAGGGAGAGCCGGGTAGGTTTATACCCCTTTTTCATGATATCTCTTGTATCCAATACCAGACCGATATGACCACTGCTCACCGGTATGTTCAGTTTGCCGGTATCCAGCGATGTAATGTCCGGTTGCGGTGTACTGTCATCCAGTTTGTTTTTTTGACAGGCAGCAAACAGTGATCCTGCTGCCAGGCAAAACAAAAAATAATGCGATAACTTGTTCATGGCGATTCGTTTTAATGTTCCCGGAAATTTTGACCGGGTATTCCTGAACACCCGTTACCTAAAAATAATAACGTGCCCGGCGCGGGATACGGGAATGTATGCGAACAACATGGTTTTGTATGTAAACGAGCAAAATGCGGTGCGGGCAATCCTACAGGAAGTCGAAACGCTGGAGAAAATCGTCTTTATAATTCCTGCCCAGGGGTATTTCATGATCCTTCAGGAAAACACTGTTATTATTGAAGGTATCCAGGTGATCCATATTAATGGCATACGACCGGTGTACACGTACAAAATGCGGCTGGTCTAATTTGTCTATCACCAGGTTAAGCGGGTACCTGACAACAAAGCTTTTGTCTTTCGTGGCAATATACGTGTGGTTGTTCTGGGCTTCGAAATAGTAAATGTCATGTACATTCACTTTAATGAATTTATAATTCTGCTTGATGAATATGGCATCGTTAAAGCACAGAATGGATTCTTTCTGTTTTATTTCCGGGGTGTCTCCGTCCCTGGAAAAGGAAACAACCGGTGTGGCAGGCGACTTGCGAAACGCAAAATTATGCAAAGCGATATCAATGGCTACCAGCAGGTTCCGGGACTGGCAGGGCTTTATGAGATAAGCGGCCGGACTGGTTTCCTTAGCCCGGTCAAGCGTTTCGCTGTCGGAAAAAGCGGTCAGGTAAATAAAAGGAATATCCCTTAATGCCGTAAGCCGCCGGGCGGTTTCTATACCATCCCAATCGCCTTTGATATGAATATCAAGCAGCACCAGGTCTATGTCTTCGTTTTCCGCAAAATGCAGCGCCTCCCTGCCGTTATCTGCAATACCGCAAACATGATAGCCCTCCGACTGCAGGGTATCTTCCAGCGCCAGGGCCACAATACCTTCGTCTTCCACGATCAGGATGCTGATTTTATTTTCCATCAGATTATTAAAAAGCGATTCATAAATATACAGACAACTATTGAGTGACCGATGTATCGTACTTCTTTACCCGCGGCCATCAACTTGCGGAAAAAGCAAAGCGCCGCTTATTTTCACCCCGCTTTAACTGGCTTCATGGGTATTTGTAAATGCAGCAGTGTACCGTCCCTGCTTTCCATTTCGCATGTGCCGTTCAGTTGTCTGCTCAGCACCTTTACCAGCTTTACCCCGAAGGAACCGCGCGGCGCCTCCCATGCTTCCCGGGCCATGCCCGGACCATTATCCCTGATCTCCAGGATGATCTGCCTGTCTTCCTTTAAAGAAAGTTTCAAACATGGGTGCTGTACGTCCTTATAAGCATACTTAAACGCATTGGTCACCCACTCATTGATGATCAGCCCGAGGGGCAATGCCATATCCACATCCATTTCCGTTGTTTGAACGTCCAGTTGCAAATCAAAATCTTCTTTCTCTACGCCAAAGCTTTGCACGATGCTTTCTACGAGATCGGTTACATATTCCTTCATATTCACCATATTCGGGTTGTCCTGCTGGTAGAGGCTCCGGTGAATAAGCGACATGGCTTCAATACGTTGCTGTCCTATTTTTACCGCCTGCCGGGCATCTTTATCTGCCAGGTGGCCGGACTGCAGGCTAAGGAGGCTGGAAACGATCTGCAGGTTATTTTTTACCCGGTGATGCAGCTCTTTCATAAGGAATTTTAACTGCGCGGATTGTTCATTGATCGTCGCGTTGCTCTCCGTCAGCAGGCGGTTTCGCTGCCTGATGCCACGGTACTGGAGATACAGGAATGCGGACAACAAAACAAAAACGATCATGCCAACCATTATCGCACGGGCTGTTCTTGTTTTTTCCAGGTTGATCAGCCGGAGCGATGCAATATGCTGGTCTTTCTTTTCCGTTTCATATTCAATTTGCAACCTGCCTATCTGGCTGGTATTCTTAAGCAACTGTAAAGAGTCATTGATGCCGGTATACCGGGTATAAGCATCCAGTGCTTTTTCGGCATGGCCGGCAGCGCGGTAACACTTATGCAGAGACCAGTATATCTCTGCCCGGCGGAACGGGGTATTTTGGGCAGTGGCAATATCCAGCGCCCGGTGCAGGTAATCAAAGCCGCTTGCTTGATCACCGCTATAAAAGTAGATCTCGCCCAACCAGTTATACGTGTATGTGAGAGACAAATGCCGTTCGTATTTTTTCGCCAGCACTTCCGCTTTTTTCCCGTACGATAAACCTTCTGCATAACTGCCGTTAAGATAATAGTATTGACAGATGTTATTATAATAAGGAATACAAAGCCGCTCATATACCGGAGCGGACTCTGCAATTGCCAGTCCCTCCAGGTATCTGTCCAGTCCTTCTTTCCGGAGTGCCGTGTCGTTTTTGCTCAGCCCGTAGCTATGCGTAAACATCGCCCTGTTCAGCATTATCCTGATCATCCGGGCGGTATCCTGTATAAGCATTGCTGCCCGGATCCCCTGTTCTGCCGCCTGCAGGGCCAGCGGATAATTTTCATTTTCCTTATACAAATTACCTATAATACCGTACAGTATGGGCACCGCTTCCGTAAGCCCGTGGCGTTCCGCCTTCTCCAGCGCCTCCATCGCCACCTTCATGGCAGTAGCATGGTTTGCCGTTCTCCACTCATAATTCGCTTTTAACAACAAGCCGTTCACGGTAATACCCTCGTTCCCGTACTGCTCCCCTAAACGGATCAGCCGTTCCGCATACCATTGAAGAGAATCGTTGCCTGTGTTACTGTGCCGCATTCCCTGGTGGAATAACTGATCTGCCAGCAATATAGAATCACTGATGGAAGCGTTGTACGGCAGGTCCGTCCCTGCCTTATTGCAGGAGGTCATTGTACCCGGCAAAGCGACTATTATCAAAGCGCCTTGCAGCAAACAACAGCTTTTGTGCCGGAGAATCCTTACAAAAAAACGTACAGCATTCATTTTGGTCGTTAGAAATTACTCCTGAAAATATCGTTATAGGGCAGCGAAAATTTTGGCGTGTCACAGGCAAGAGCGCCGGCCGGAGGTATACCTTTTTGCGAAGTCACCGCCCGGAAAATTTCATATCAGTTCACGAAGAAAGCGTTGCTAAGTTACAAAGAAACGGCAGGATATGGAGCTATAATTTTTAGTGAGGAAGGATCCCATTATCTATTTAGAAACGATTGTAAGTGTTTATACATGAGCAGGGCATGTTGTATTGGAGTAGTGGGAATTTTTGGGCGAATATGAACCCCGGGTAATCAATAAACACAAATTTGGACTTCCTCTAAGAAGGTCATATATTTATTATCTTGTCATTAATGCTATGGATGACTATGCTCAAAACGAATCGACTAAATATCAGAGAACTGACTTTTGATGACATTGACCATGTTCACAAACTTCATTCATTACCCGAAACGGATGAATTTAACACATTAGGAATTCCTGAAACTATTCAAACTACTGAAAAAATATTGACAGAATGGCTGACATTACAGAAACAAGTACCAAGAAATTCCTATATTTTCGGCATTGAGAAAAACGATGACAATTGTTTTATCGGGCTTATTGCCATGAATTTAGGAAAAGAGAATTATCGAAATGCGGAAGTATGGTTCAAAATTAATAAAAATTTTTGGCAGAATGGTTATGCGACAGAAGCGTTGGCAAAGCTTTTGAACTTCGGATTTCACGACTTGAAACTTCACAGAATCGAAGCAGGTTGTGCAGTTGAAAATATGGCATCGAGTAAAGTTCTTGAAAAAGTAGGCATGACACGAGAAGGCATGAAAAGAAAAAATTTGCCAATCAGAGGAGAATGGAAGGATAGCTACTTTTATGGAATATTAGAAGAAGATTTTAACAAAAAGGAGTGACAGAATAAAAAACATTCCTGCACAACTTTACATTTTGTGCTATGTTAGCGAGTTAATAACGATACTTCAGCTTCACGCGTTTGTCACCAATAGTCCCGGTTGAGCTGCATAAATTGAACGATAGAATTAACAATGAACTTTTGTATCTTTAACCGGTCCCGCTCAATGGCGGGATACCGGTAAGTACCCGCCCGGAGGGATCATGCGGGCAGGGGATCTCATCCCGAAGTTTCGAAGCCGCTGCGACTTTTCAGCAAACACAAATGTTTTGCACTACCTGCCATTTTAGAACAAAGTTCAGATATTAACCGACCGGGAAAGTAATTTTAAAAACATAAAAACACAGCATGAGTAAAATTAAAGTAATGAATTTCACTATTTCCCTGGATGGTTATGGTGCAGGTCCTGATCAATGTATAGAAACCCCTTTAGGTGTTGGTGGAGAGGAGCTTCATAATTGGATGTTTCCTACAAAAATGTTTAGAAAAATGGGCGGTAAAGACGATGGAACGGAAGGAACTGACAATGACTTTGTGGAAAAAGCTTTTGAAAACGTGGGAGCCTGGATCATGGGGCGTAATATGTTTGGACCTATCCGTGGCGCGTGGCCGGACGATAACTGGAAAGGTTGGTGGGGAGAAAATCCACCCTATCATGTACCTGTGTTCGTATTGACACATTATGAAAGGAAACCGGTAACCATGAAGGGAGGAACGACATTTCACTTTGCTGACAAGGGGATTGAAGCGACGTTAGAGGATGCGAAAAAAGCTGCAAACGGAAAAGATATCCGAATTGGCGGGGGTGTTTCAACTATACGCCAGTTTTTAAAAGGAGGATATATTGACGAACTGCATCTTGCCGTATCGCCTCTCTTTCTTGGTTCAGGAGAACATTTGTTTTCCGGAATTGACATGGTGAGTTTTGGATACAATGAGATACAAAGGACCGAGGGAGAACTTGCAACCCATTTCGTTATAGCGAAAGATCGGTGACCTGTAAAGGTTTGGTTTTGCAAAAATAACATCATTGAGTTCTGTGCTGGGGCTGACCAAAAAGCTCATGGAACGTCTTTGCGAGGGAGGAACGACCGAAGCAATCTCTTTGAGTGATAAAGGTGTAAATATTTGAGATTGCCTTCACTTCGTTCGCTATGACGACCTTTTTGGTCAGCCCTCCACTATGTTCTCCCGGGACTGCGTCCCGGAAATGATACAAACTAAAAAAACATAGAACGCTGCAAAATTTCATATGGCCCGGGAAGAAGACAATGCTAAGTTTTATAACTCTTCGGGATGGATCGTGTTGAAACGGCTATAAACGTTTATACATGAATCGTCATTAGCGCGAGAACACCACAAAAATACACAACGTTAAATAGCTGACTCCCAATATCAGAAAACAGTTTATTATATCAAAAACATACTGGCTTCCTGACGCCGGAGAGACTTCAATTGCTGAGTCCGCAAGGCCTGAACTACAGGAAGAAAAACAATGGGTAATTATTTGTTATCTTGCCTGGAATAAATTATATCAAAAACGAATGACAATTACAGATAAAAATATCATTAAGCTTTTAACAGGACTATTACTTTTAGTAATAGTCTTTCACTTACTGATCATTGTAAAAATAATTCCTTATAGTATTGCCTGGGGAGGGAGGCTCCAATCCGACCAGGAAATGTATGTTTTTGAATGTATATCCATTGCCTTAAATTTATTCCTGATATGGGTACTTTGGTTGAAAGCCAGGAAACCGAAAAGCAAATACATCAACATCATTCTCTGGATATTCTTTTTCATTTTTTCCTTAAATACGATCGGCAATCTGTTCGCCCATACAAACTTTGAAAAATTTTTCTCAATTATAACGCTTGTTTTTGCATTACTCTTGTTGAAAATGCTGGTGAAGAAAAAACAATGAACGCATGATGCTATGCGTAGTCTCCGACTACGTATTTCTTATGTTCTTCCCGAAACTGCGTCTCGAAAAAAATTAAAATGAAAGCTCATAATTTTATATCAGCCCTGATAATATTCGTTTTGACACTTACAATTTGCTCATGTAAAACGTCACCTAACGTTACATTCAAAGTAACTCATCTTGACACCACAATTGAAGCGACAAAAATTTCAATTTCAGAACTCTCCGGCAACTATAAAAAATACCAGGGAAAATACATTGAAACAACAGGACGATTTCATCAGGCATTTGAGGAGTTTGCTATTTATACCAACAAAAATTTGTTGACGGGAGCATCCAAAGGATTCTGGTTACACACCGACAGCGACTTACATATCGATGATACATCTTTTGATAAAATGAACGGTAAACGAGTTACAATAAAAGGTCTCATTGACACTTCCGGTAAGGGACATTTAGGTTACTATTTGGCGACAATAAGGAAAATTTACTTTTGGAAAGAAGAATAATTTCCAACAACGATCCCTCCCTCCCTAATATTACTTTCTTTATTGTATGTAATAACCCCGGCTATGCATAATCTCCGCCTACACATCCTTTATGTTCTTCCGGGACTGCGTCCCGGAAATGGATAAACTAAAAAAGATATGAAATGCTGGCCAGCTGCGCATAACAATATAAATTTACCCGCCGCGGACAATTTGAGAAAAGCCGGAATAATAGATGAACAAACAAACGACACTTACAGTATTTTCATTTTGTATAATCAAATTGACTCTTCATTTAATTGCTGACAGTAATTCAGGTTTCCAGGGAGACGAATTACTTCATATCGAAACAGGAAACAATCCTGCATTCGGATTTATGGAGTTTCCACCCATTATTGGAGTTTTGGCATTTATCCAGAATCTATTCCAATCAGAATCCGTTTTCGTACACCATATTTTTTCTCATGTTGCTGCAGTTCTTATCCTCATTTTTACGTCAAAAATCACAGTAGAGCTCGGTGGAAAAACAAAGGCGGTATTTTTGGTTTTATTGTCTATGATCATTGCCCCGGCTTTCGGGCGCTCGCAACAGTTATTTCAACCTGTCGTTTTCAGTCAGTTGCTTTGGGTACTGAATTTCTACTTCCTTATCAAATATGTTAAATACCCGGACAGGAAATATTTATGGTATTTGACAATTACTGCAGCCTTGGCATTTTTGACCAAGTACGATGCTGTATTTTTTATTTTCGGTGTATCATCATTGCTGCTGTTTACATCAACCAGGCAGGCATTATTTAAACAGAAATTTTGGTGGAACATAATTGCATTCATCTTTTTGATAAGTCCGAATATTATCTGGCAATTCCTTAATGATTTTCCGGTGCTGAAAATGTTTGCCAGGTTATACGAAATGCATCTAGACAAACTCACTCCGTTAAACGTTCTCAGTGGGTTGATCATCTCATTGAACCCATTAACTTTATTGATCTCAATACCCGCCGTCATTTTCATGTTCCATCAGGATATGAAAAAATACAGACCATTGTCCGTTTCTATATTGCTATCGGTTTTGATTCTGAGCGATAGCCAGGGAAAAGGATATTACTTTTATCCGATCGCACTGACTATTTTGCCTTTCGGAGGAGTATTTTGGGAAAGTATCATTTTGACGAAGAGACAATGGCTTATCTATCCAACGGGGCTTATTCTATCAACAGGCATTGTATTAATTCCATTCGGGTTACCTGTATTTCCACTTGAAGACTATTTAAAGAACGAATATCCCTATGAAAAAAAGGATATACCCGGTGGACAATATGCCGTAAGGTTTGATGAACGATATTCAAAAGAGAAATGGGCAGTAACTTTAACAGAACTACAAAATGTGTATGATAGCTTACCGAAAAAGGAAAATACGATGATCTGGGGAAAACATTACGCTCAGGCAGGAGCAGTAAATCTACTCCATAAGCGATATGATTTGCCTGAAGCATTTTCTTTGCACGGCAGTTTCTACAATTGGGTTCCCCAAGGAAAAATGCCGGAAATAACAATCGCTCTGGGGTATAATGTCGGAGATTTCTTTAAAGGATATTTTGATGAAGTAGCCAAAGTAAGAACCATCTACAACCCCTATTCTGAAAATGAAGAAGAATTACATCAGCACATCTACGTTTGCAAAAAGCCCAAACAGACATATGATGAGCTAAAAACTTTATTTCAAGACCGGATATTTGAATAGAAAAATCAAAATAAACCGTGCAACAAAAATATTTACTAAACTTTTCCAACAGAGATCTCTAACCCCAGGAATATTACTTTCTTTGCGTATGAAAAAACGTATGCTATGCGTAGTCTCTGACTACGTATTCCTTATGTTCTCCCGGGACTGCGTCCCGGAATGCGATGCTGACTAAAATGCCGGGGAACACCGTCGGTTCAAAAAAATATTTACTAAACTTTCTTAATAAGAAGCATTAACCCCCGGAATATTACTTTCTTTGTTGTATGAAAAAACTGAACCGCAAGCAGGCTATTCAGCTATTGGCAACACTGATGAGTGGCGGGTTGCAGGGTTTTACGCCCGCCGATACAATGCTGGCAAGACCCATCCCCTCTTCCAAAGAGCTACTGCCGGTGATGGGCATCGGCTCCTGGATACAGTTTGACGCCGGTAATAACGCCAAAGAAAGGGAGAACCTGACGGAAGTACTGCGACAGGTGATGAACGGCAGGGGAAAGCTGATCGACAGCTCACCGATGTATGGCAGCTCGGAAGAAGTGATCGGTGATCTCACACAGGCAATGAAAACCCCGGATCATTTTTTTTATGCTACCAAGGTATGGACAAGCGGTAAAGAAGCGGGCATCCGGCAGATGGAAGCTTCTTTCAGGAAAATGCGAAGAAAGAACATGGACCTGATGCAGATCCACAATTTGTCTGACTGGGAAACACAGCTAAAGACCCTGGTACAATGGAAGGCAGAAGGGAAGATCCGGTATATCGGCATCACGCACTATACCACGGGCATGCATGCTACCCTGCAACGCATTTTCGAAAAACACCCGATCGATTTCGTACAATTCAACTACTCCATTCTTACGCGGGATGCGGAAAAATCCATTTTGCCGGCTGCCATGAATAAAAGCGTAGCCGTCATCATCAATGAGCCGCTGGAAAAAGGGCGGCTGTTCAGTCTGGTAAAGGATAAAGCACTGCCTGCCTGGGCAAAGGACTATGATATCCATAGCTGGGCACAGTATTTCTTAAAATACATTGTCTCGCATCCCGCGGTAAACTGTGTCATTCCCGGCACCTCCAATCCCAAACATGCAGCCGATAACATGCTGGCAGGACACGGCAGATTGCCTGATGAAAGCGGCCGCCGGAAAATGGTGACCTATCTTGAAAACCTCTGAACCGGTTGCCGTACTATCATTCATCGAAGATATGATACCGTTCGTCTAAAACGGTAGTATGCTTACTGACACTAACAGTAACGGCAACCCGTAATGGCAGTCTGCATATTGTACTTATCATAAAAAATACCGGGGAAAAGCTGTTGACCTTTGCCAAATCCCCCCGAACGGGTGATTCGGCTCGATGAGCAAAATACTTGTTGTTTCACAGGATCGTTTTTGTCAGAGTAATAATTTGAATAAAAATAAACAGATGAAACAGCTATTATTTCTTTCTTTGTTATTTGTATTGGGAAAAAATTTCCGGGCGCAGGACATGTATCAGGAACAAAACGATCCATCAGCGCTTACCATCGACACGCTTTTTACAAATGTAAACAGCAAGGGCGACCAGATCCATATCAGTGTAAGCAATCCCGGGGAGGAAGACAGGGAGTTTATCGTGGATATTGTAACGGTAGAAACAGAGAACAGCTACTGGGGTACGATCTATTCCGCCGCTATCAATAAGGATTCCTACTTTTTCAAGCAATGGCGCGATGCAAAAAAGCTGGCTGAGAAAATGAATATCCGCTACATACTGCCGGGCTATGGTAAAATACACCACGATATCGAAGCCGACGAGGCCAGGGATTATAGCTTTACCATTACCGGTAAACCGATAGAAAAAGGAATACCCGTTCAACTGCGGGTGACCACGGTGGATGATAATGAAACCATTTATTCCCCGGTATTTTATATCTATAAGCTGCCGGAATAGCACCGGTAATACTATATATCACCTGTCACAGATCTTTTGAAGGCGGAAGGATTCATACCGGCTAACCTGCGGAACAGCTTATTGAACCAGGAAAGACTTTCAAAGCCCACTTCGTAACAGGCCTCCGACACGGTAATATCTTTCAGCAGCAGTGTTTTCGCCTGCGTGATCCGGTACTGGTTCACAAAATCGGTAAAGGTCATGCGGGTTTGTTTCTTAAAATACCGGCAGAAAGCGGGCGTACTCAAATGAACCCCTGCCGCCACTTCATTTACATCGCAATGCCCGTTGTAATTGGAGTGGATATAGCGATAAACAAATCCCATCCTTATCTTATCATCCAGGAACAGCTTTACGCTGGTATCCCGTTCGTTCAGTTGCACATATTCCTTTGACAATGCCAGCACCTGGAAAACCTCCAGCAGGCTGATCAGTTGCTGAAAATGGCTCAGCCCCTGCATGGCTTTCAGCTTTTCGGCCACTATCTTTTTGGTGTCTCCGTAAAAGGATAACCCCATCATGGATCGTTTAAACAAAGTATCGATATGGGAAAACTCCGGCGTTTCGGCAAAAGCGTCTCCCATAAAATTTTCCCTCCACTGCACCACGATCTGCTGGTACCTGTTTTTGATACCGTAGTCGAAATTCAGGTGCGGTATATTGGAACCGATCAGTACCAGGTCGCTGCCGACAAAGCCGGATATATGCTGTCCTACATGGCGTATGCCGGTCACCGCTTCCACCAGCACCAGTTCGTATTCGGGATGGTAATGCCAGTAGAAATTATTGCGCAGGCGCGGTGAGAACAGCTTAAAAGACTGACCGGGATCCGGCAGCACCATTTCCTTTTTGATCTTCATACTTCTCTTATTTATTCCTGAAGTTCAAAAAAATATTCGTTTTCATAGATAAAATGTCAATAGAGAGCAAATATTGGTCAGTTATGCATAAGACTCCTATCATACGTATGCTGAACTTTGCGGTATCAGAAACAACAAAACTTACCATATGCAACAACAAACGATGGCAACCATGAACCCCACAATGGCAACCGGTAACGCCCACAAAGAAATTCCGGGCAACCCTTCCATTGCCAAAAGCAGCCAGGTCCGGCTCAATGACCGGAGCAACGGCAAGCCACTGCAGGTGCTGAGTGAAGAAGACTGGCAGTTCTGGATACACAACGGTTATATCGTGATCAAAAATGCCGTTCCCGAAGCCCAGGCGGATCGTCTGGCCGCTTTTTTATGGAAATTCGAAGAGAAGGATCCCGGGGATCCCGAAACCTGGTATGCACCGCCAAGGGCCGAAATGCAGATGAAAGAGTTAACCAATACCGGCATGGTGGAAGTGTACAATCACCAGTATCTCTGGGACAACCGGCAGTTTCCGCGTGTATACCAGGCCTTCTCCGATATATGGGGAACCGAAAAGCTCTGGGTGACGATCGACAGGGCAAATCTCAATTTCCCTATTCGTCCGGGTCATGAATACAAGGGTTTCATCCACTGGGATTACGACCCGGAAACAAAACCGCAGAATGTACAGGGTGTACTGGCGCTGGCAGATCAGACGGATGAAAATATGGGCGGGTTCCAGTGCGTACCCGAATTGTTCCGCACCTATGACACCTGGAAGCTCACCCAGCCTGCAGACAGGAATCATTTTCAGCCGGATGTAAGCGGTTTTGAAATTGTAAAAGTGCCCATGCAAAAGGGAGACCTGCTGATCTTTAACAGCACGCAACCGCATGGCATACGGGCCAATACCAGCGGCAACAAGGTAAGGATGGCGCAATATATTTCCATGATGCCTGCCGAAGAAGACAATGAAGCGCTGCGTGAATGGCGTATCATGTCCTGGAGGGAAAGAAGAGCGCCGGAAGGATATGCTTTTCCCGGCGACCCGAGAAAATGGGAGCAGACAAAATATTCCGCCGCCGAACTTTCGCCGCTTGGCAGGAAGCTGCTGGGACTGGACAGGTGGTAGTGAGCAGGTTGCAGGTTGCAGGATGCAAACACAGCCCCTTTGGGGTGTTAGTGGCATTCACTCGTTCCTTTCAGAATACTATACGGCAATCTTCACTTCGCTCCTTTATGTTAAAAGGAATCCTGCTGCCTGTTACCAAATACATCATAACAGCAAGCAATGCGCTGAATGATACACCGATGGCAGTATACATATCTGCTGCATGCGAATAACAACTATAAGAGCCAGCAGGTGATCATACCGTTCAGGTTTAAAAAACCACTGTTCATCCACGGTTTTAGTGCCTTTGAGCAATATATACTTGCGCACAGTACAGCAGCGGTATATGTTTGTGCAATAATTGCAAACAAACATTAAACATCAAAAAATGAAAAAGATAATCTTTTCAGCAGTCATATTTTTGAGCATTACCGCAACGGCTGCCACCAGGGTAAACCCTGCAAATGAAAAAGTAATGAAAACTTTTAACGAGGTTTTCAGGAATGCGAGCGTCCCGACATGGAATGTTTCTGAAAATTATTATGAAGCATCTTTTGTAAATGCCTCCGTCAGAACACGCGCATATTTCGATAAAAAAGGACGTCTTGTTCAAACCTTTCGCTATTTCACGGAGAACGAACTGCCTTCAAATGTTTTATATAAAGTAAAGCAGGCCTACGCCGGAAAAGAGATATGCGGTGTAGTTGAAACCACCAACAGCTCCGGCATTCATTACAGGATTGTTCTAAAAGACGATAAGAAGTATACGCATATTAATGCGAATACACAGGGTGAAACAGAAACTGTGGCGGAATATATCAGGGGGGATAAATAGCTGATCACAGCTTTCTAAAGTTAAAGGGGGGATATTTTATCTCCCCTTTTCTTTTATAATAGTGGGCGTCACTGATAAGCTTAATCTGCATCAAACGGCCTCAGATTTCACACAAAGCCGTTATGAAGCGTTTAGCACGCACAAACAGTTCCCTTTTTTGAACCGCATTTTTTCTTTGCGCTCTCTTTGCGTTTTTTTTTGCGCCTTTGCGTGCCATATTTATGCAAGATCAGTTCTTCTGTCACGGCTCAATAATCGAAGAGCCGCTAATGGTTTACTGCTAACGATCTGCAAAAGCGAATTGCTCTCCTGATATCCTGGCTGTAAAAGTTGCGTGCGGACACGCAACCGGCGGACGCTGAAAGATGCGGCGTACCGTAATTATTTTGTAGCAATATGGAATAGTTAGTAGGTTGAGTCGCAGCGCCTGCCCGACTTCGCTATTAAGGTGGGCGGCGAAATATTAATTTGTTGCTGCAAACGCCGCCCAACTGAATATCGTTCGGGCCGGGGATTACGGCCGATTTTATCCGGCACGTGCGGGATGATTAAACTTTAGCGCTACTGTAACTTCAGCTATAGAACCCTGATACATTATGCAAATAAAGCAATCAGCCAACTTATCATCGTAGACCCTACATGTCACAGCTCAAAGATTGAGACCACTAATGGGATACCCTAAACGACAACAAAAGGACAAGATATGCGTCGAATACGATAAACGGGGAGCCTGAATAAAAAAAGTCATTCCATAAGAATGACTTTGATCCAACTCCCGGGTGTGGGTCATATTACACGTCAGCGTAAATATTCAATAGCCTTACCTAACCAGTCTTCCCGGGTAAAATCGATTGTAATATCGGGTTGAATACCTTTGCATTTATAATTACACTATTGCTTTATGAACCGTTCGGTCATCGACTGCTGCCCGGTCAATACCAATTGCATATAGTAGGTACCCACGGGCAGGCTGCGTACATCAACCGAAAACAGGTTGGTTCCTTTCTGCAAGGTCACGGGTTGTGTTGCTACCTGTTGCCCCTGTGTATTGAATATGCGGATGCTGCCTTTTTGGTTGCTGTTTGAAGTAAAAGAAAGCTGTACGGTGGTGTTGGCAGGCACCGGGAATAATTTCATACCGGCAGCAGCAGCGCATGATGTAACAGCAATGGTTTTTGAATAGCTGTAACTTCCATCGAGGTCAACCGATTTAACACGGTAATACCATACCGGCGCATTGATAGCGGAAGCATCTTCCATACGGTAGATCAGCGAAGCACCGGAATGACCTGCCGCTGCCTTTTCCTGTATGGTTTGCCATGCAGTGCCGTTGCTGCTGCGCTCCACCATAAACTGCCGGGTATTTACTTCCTCCAGTGTTTCCCATTGTATGGTAATGATATCGTCCCGGCAGCTTCCCTTTACCGCTCCCCATTTCAACGGTAACGCGGCCTGCACAGATGCCAGGGTAAGCTCGCGCAGGCTGACAGCCGCTGTGATATCCGTTTCTACGAAGTTATCCTGCGCATTGCGGATAACATTTATCTTAAAATCCTGCCATAAGGCGCCGTTATTGATATTTAGCGTCAGATCGCCTTCGGGAAGCTGGTTCAATTCAGCCTTCTCATAATAAAAACGGATGATGCCACTGAACGCAGGCACGGGATCACTAAAGCGATACACCCGTTGTATATGATTATTTGTCACCGGCTGCTGAAGCGTTGCGGTTCTTTCCAGACTTATATTAGTAAGCTCAAGATTGCCGGAAGGCGTGATCACCAGTCCGCCGAGGTTAACGGAAGCCTGGGGCTGAATAAACAGGTTAGCGCCGTTTTCAATATGGATGACGGATTGTGCCCATACTGGACAAAAATGTATCGTTACAAGACTGATGAGCAGGTATATTTTTTTCATGTTGATAATTATTTATGATGTTCGAAAACCGCTGTTTTACTTAACACCACTGATAAAAAGCATATTTCCAATTTTGTAATATTCCATATTAGACACTTTTTCAGCGAATAGATTTAAAATTTGTTGTGAACTTAACGGCTCTCCAAACTCTTTTTGCTTCCGTAGGATATTCATATAGCATTTACTGATGAAACGGTCGGAAGTCATTGTCGTGAAGTAAAATGTTCCTTTGGGTTTTAATACCCGTAATGCTTCGTTGATAAATCCGGATTTATTTTCAAAGCAATGTATCATTCCAAAACTTACGATGTTATCAAAACTTGCGTCTTCAAATGGCAGGTGAAAAGCATCTGCCTGAAGCAGGTTTATGTTTTCAGGTATCTTTCCAAAATGATTGATTATCCTGTTTCCGGCAATTCGCAACATTTCAACAGAATGGTCGAGCAGAATATGATTTTGTCTGGAGTTTGCATATACGACAGAAGTTTGAATCAGCCCGCCACAACCGATATCGAGGCTTATGCCTGTTGCGGTTAAAATTGCCTTTTTGGCAAAGTTTGTGTAATCCCCGGGGGATGTTCCCCAAAATAATTTGTTGTACAATTTTGAGCCGACCAACTTCTCATACAGTTTTGCTTTATTGTCGTAAGCGGCACCCGTAACATTTTCCAGCGCAGAAAACAAATCGCTTTCAAGTTCTCTTATACTATTATTGTTTTCAATCAGTTCCATTTGTCTTTATTGTTTCCTTTCCGTACAACAATAATTTTGTGTGCGCTTTACAGGTCATTGATTTGGGTAAAGTGATATCTAATTCCTGCTTACCTGTTTTGACGTGGTGTAATCTTTTTCTCCAGCTCCTCAATTTTTTGTTGCTGTTCTTTAATAGCTTCCAGCAGGTATGGAATAAGCCCGGAATAGTTCACGCTTTTTATACCGGCTTCATCGGCGGATACCAGTTCCGGCATCAATGCCTCTATCTCCTGCGCCAACAGGCCCGCCTGTAATTGCCCGTCACGGGTGCTGTCTTTCCAGTAATAGTGATAGCCGTTCAGTTGCTGTATTTTTTCCAGCGAACCATCGAGCCTGGTAATATCTTTTTTTAATGTGGCGTCACTGTTTTGCGATACAGCGCCCCTGAACCAAACATTGCCGTTGCCCCGCAGTACCATAGCATCGCCTACGCCTGCGTAATAAATATTGAAGATGGCATCGGCTGTGCTGGTGGCATGGGGCCTTCCGTACAGCTCCCAGTTGCGGTTACTGATGGCGCTGTTGCGGAACTGCAGGCGGGCGCCGTCGCCAGACTGCGTTTCTTCCAGTGTAAGATGAGCGGCGCCTGCGGAGCTATTTCGTTTGATCAACTGATCACCATCCACCTGCAGCCTGGCCTGTGGCTGTGTAGTGCCTAAACCGAGATTACCGTTTTTTAGCATGGTAAGCGCTGTTCTCCTTGTTAGTTCTGTACCGTTTCCAACCACCAGCAGTGGGTCAGTATCTACCCAGCTTTTGGGAGAGCCATTGGTGGGCAAATTATTATGCCCTAATACCGTTTCAAGGTATCCGTTTGCTAAAGTCCTCGGACCCAAAGCCATAGACGCTGTGCCTGAGGCGTGGCTATAATGCCCCAGCGAAACGGCAGAAAGTCCTGAGGCTTTTGCAGCATTTCCCAGTGCCATCGACTGGTCGGCGCTTGCTTCCGCACTATACCCCATGGCCACTGCGTATTTACCACCTGCCACGGCATAGTATGTCATGGCAACAGAATAGTCGCCGCTTGCGGTAACATAGTTTCCCAGGGCAACAGCCGTATAGCCGGTAGCCCTTGCAGAGGTTCCAGCGGCAAAAGAGCCGCCTCCGGAGGCAACCGCCCCATCTCCCAATGCAGTAGCATAAGAGCCGCTTGCGGCTGTATTTCTGCCTGCGGCAAACGATGCCAGGCCTATTCTATTGTGATCCCAGAAATTCCCGGTTACAAAACCAGCCCTGAATGCGGCGATTTTTGGCATCCACATCATCCTTATGCCTCTTCCGCTTACGGGGAGCGAAGTAAGTGTAACTGAGCTAACCAGCTCTCCTCCGGTAAACAGCACATTGCTGTCGGCTACATGCAGTCTTGCTTTGGGTTCGGTGGTGCCGATGCCTACGTTTTGTGCCTGTATGAATTGCATAGTAATAATGCAGGTTGTTGTTATTAAAAGTTTTTTCATTGTTTATTTTTTAATTCAATTATTTCTTTTTTTAATGCTTCAATTTGCAGTTGCTGTTCTTTAGTTTTTATCAAGATCTTCTTCGCCCGATAATTCGTTGTACTGAAAACACACCGGATTGATTTTCATAATTTCTTTTAAGCCGCTGGTGTAGAGCATTATATTTTTCTTGAGCCTGGCATCGCTCCAGGAAAGAATAATTACCAATCTGGTCTTTGCTCCAACTATTTCCCGTGGCACTTCCTGCCCTGAAAGCGGCTTTGTCAGCATACCACATCATACGCCTGCCGGGGGTGCTTATCGGCTACATGCAGTTTTGCAGTGGGGGTATTAGTGCCGATGCCTACGTTCCGGGAAACTGCTGTCAAGCTCAGTAACAATACCTGTATGCACAGAATGAATTTTGTAAAGCGCATAGTTTGTTTTTTTCGGTAACCGATGAATTACACAACAAACCTATTATCACTTACCGGGCTTATCAAGTATATATGGGCGAGGCGTGGTATGCTAAGCGTGAAACGTGTTTGATTGCAGGCTTAAGCGTTTTTGCGTAAGGTTGCCGACCTTCGTAAGGTTGGAAACCTTCCTATATGGCAGGTGACCGTTACCGGTATCCTCTAAATACAAAATCCCGGTTGATTACACAACCGGGATAGATTAACCCTGAACCGTCCCCTAATATGTTGAATAAATTACTGTTCCGCTGATCGTATTGCAAGCATTCCTTCTTTGCTGTCTGTTCCCTTTGCTATAACTGAACAATACAAAGATATTTTTGCTTTCCGCAGCGATCAACTATTATTCCCTTAACCGTAGGAATATAACGCTGAAGTGAGGGAATATGCTTCCGAACCGTTTTGCCTGTTTTTGCACCCGTGGACTTCCGGGATTCCGGTGTTCCAATTCATTGAAATCTGACGCAATCGACTGATTGCTGATGAACTTCCCCATTGGGCAGGAAGCTGCTGGGATTGGATAGATGGCAGTTGGGTGCCAGGGCTTTTGCCGCCAACCGGTCAGGGTAATGTGACCGTGATCATAAAGCGTTGTCGTGGCAGCTACGCAGGGGGCTCCATATCAATAGCAGGACCCGAACTCCTCCATCATGTTCTTACTACCGATAAAAAAGGGTGTTCGTTGGTGCAATGTGGAGGGCATAATATCAAGAATCCGTTGCTTGCCGTCTGTAGCCTTTCCTCCTGCCACTTCGGTGATAAAGGCAAAAGGATTACACTCATATAACAACCGCAGTTTCCCGCCGGGTGCGTCGCTGGTGCCGGGATACATAAATATTCCGCCTTTGATCAGGCTTCTGTGCAGATCAGCCACCATACTGCCGGTATATCTTAGCGTATACCTATCACGGCTATCCTTGCCTTTACGTTGACAGATATCTATATATTTCTGCACGCCTGGCTCATATCGATAATAATTACCCTGATTAACAGAATATATATTACCATCAACCGGGCATTTAATATCCGGGTGACTAAGCGTAAACTCACCTATGGAGGGGTCTAAGGTAAAGCCATTTACACCTCTCCGGGTAGCATACACCAGCATAGTAGAAGATCCATACACCACATATCCGGCTGCTACCTGTTGTGTACCTTTCTGAATAAAATCTTCTTTTGTGGCTGCAGAACCTTTTGCACTAACCCTCCTGTAAATTCCGAATACTGTTCCAATAGAAACATTAACATCGATATTGGCGCTGCCATCCAGCGGGTCTATAAGACATACATACTTGGAGTTATTGCTTATGGGGTCGTTGAAAGGTACGATTTCATCTACTTCTTCACTGGCTACCCCGGCACAACTTACTCCATGACGCAATACGCCTATAAAAGCATTGTTGGCAAGCAGGTCCAGCTTTTTCACATTTTCACCCTGCACATTCACACTTCCCACATCTCCCAATATATCAACCAACCCCGCTCTATTCACCTCAACATTCACCCGCTTAGCAGCCAGTCCAAGATCGCGTAATAAATTACTGAGCTCACCGGTTGCATGCGGAAAGTTTCTCAACTGCTTAATAGTGAACTCATCGAGCGTCAGTATCTCCCTGGTACGCATATCGTTTAACAATTATTACAAAAATAAGAAACAGTAAGCATTTTCACGCATGCGGCACGTCAGATGCAGTTACTGTTCCGTTGCCGTTCACCGCGCTGCCGTGAAAATCGAGCAGGTAAGTAAAAAGATTGGTTTCGGTAGGTATCTGCAGCTTTTTGCGCAACCGGTACCGGCTGACCTCCACTCCCCGCACAGAAATATTCATCATCTGCGCCATCTCTTTTGTGCTAAGGTTCATCCGCAGGTAGGCACAAAGCTTCAGTTCGTTGGGTGTAAGGTTGGTATGCTTTTCCTTCAGCGCTACAAAAAAATCGTTGTGCGCTTTATCAAAATGAATGGTAAAATGCTCCCAGTCCTCATCCATTTTATCCTCTTCTCCCAGCGCCCTGATCATCTTTTTCAACGCATCCGATGATCTTTCATCTTCAATATTTTTAGACAGCTTCTGCAGCTCGTCCTTTATCCTTGTGATCAGCTCGCCTTTTTTCACCAGGTGCATGGTAGCCGAAGCCATCTCCTTGTTCTTGTGCTGTATCTCAGCTTCCAGCTTTTCATTCTTCAGCTTGATGATCTCCTTTTCATTTTTTTCCAGTTCCAGCTGATGCTGGTCGCGCAACTGCTTTTGTTTTTCTTCATAGCGCAAACGCTGCCGGCGAAACTTTTCCCTTTGCCACCGGTATATCTGGTAAAGCCCGTATGCCAGCAGGCACCCATAGAGCGTATACGCCCACCAGCTCCGGTACCAGGGCGGCAGTATCACAAATGCATAGCTGACCGCAGCCGACTCCCTGCCAAGGTTATTCCTCGCTTTTACCCGGAAGCGGTATACACCGGGAGACATATTGGAATACTCCCGGACGGTTTTGTTGCTCCAGTCGCTCCAGCCGTTATCATATCCTTTTAGAAAAAAGCTGTATTCGATGTTTTCCCGCTGCTCATACTGCGGAGATGCAAATTCAAACCGGATACTGTTCCAGTCGTAAGACACCGACGGCCGGGTGTGCTGCTGTTGCGGCGCATTCACTTCGGCAAAATAGCCCCCGAACAGCAGGCTGTCCGTTTGATTTATGACCTGTACCTGTCGCAGGAAAACTCCGATTTCCGCGGACTGCCGGCGGTATTTGGCATAATTGATATGGTAAAACCCTTTTTCCGCACCTACCAGCACATTCTTACTATCTGCAAAGTAAACCTGTTCAAAACCACTTACCATTTTCTGGTTCAGTTCCGGTATGTATATGATCCGGGGGGTGGGGCCCGAAAAATCGATCACGCCCAGCTTCTTATTAAATACAAACCATATATTGCCCGTTTTATCCTCCTGCAGGTAACGCAGGGCAACATTTCCCAGGAGCGGGTTGAGCACTTCCGATAACCTGAATGTTTTTTTCACCGGATCGTATTCATAAATACCTTTTTCGGATGTGACGATCATGCGGTTTTTCGTCTTAAAAATATAGTTGCCTGAATTTGTCAGACCTGTACCGGCATTCATGTTTTCTACCACCCATCCCTTATTGTCATTCATTTCTACTTTATATATTCCTTTGTAGGGATGGGAGATCCAGATCTCTTCGTTGAGAACGGTAACAAACCGGGAAGATTCAAAATTTATCCTGGCAAGCTCCGTCAACTGTGCTTCTTTGCAGTTGTACAGGCGTATCCCGTCATAAGTGCCGGCCACCATTTTTGCAGATGGCAGCACAGAACTGAGCGGCAGAAAGGTCCAGAAGCCGCTTGTTTTATCAACAGGATTAGCTCTGCCGCCGCTGATCTCCATGAAGCCTTCGTGATGCCCGGCCAACAGTCTGCCGTTCACACTGGAAAGATTCCACACCTGTCCCCTGATCCCCTCTACCGGTCTGAAATGGCTCCTGGCAAAACTAAGGTCTTCATATTCCCCTAAAGGTGCATAGTACAGGCCGTTGGTGGTGGCTACATACAGGTTGTTTTGATGGATGATGGACGAGTAACCGGATCCGTCGCTTTCCTTATCCGGGAAAATGTTTTTTATTGCACTGTTATGGGCAATAAAATCAATACCGTTGTCAAGTCCCAGCCACAGGCTGCCTGCCCGGTCGGCGAATACACTTAATATATTATTGTTTTGCAGTCCGTCCGGCCGGGAGAACTGCTGTATAAAGTTGCCGGACCTGTCAACAATAAAGCATCCCTTTTGACTGGTAGCGATCGCAAAATAATCTCCGATAGTAACCGCATCGTATATATTATAACCCGCTATTTTTTCAAGGTCACCGGAACGCAGCGCGGTAATGCGCCCGTGCGCATACAGGTATATACCATGCTTCAGGCTGGTAAAACAGATGCTGTCTTTTCCGGCTTCCAGTACGGCCGTAACAAGAAAGTCCGCCGGCAGCCATTCCTTCGGGAAAAGGGGTGTCCAGGCATTGTTTTCAAACCGTAATACTCCCTTTTCAAACTCCTGTGCAAATACCTGCCCATCCACGGTTCCCATAAACAGCCAGTTCGTTGCGGGGTATATGGTCATTTTCCCGTCAGTAAGCTGAAAGATCTGCTGGTTGGTTCTAAAGAAGATACTCCTGCTAAGAGGAACGATATCCCATACGTCCGAAAACGACCTGTTTTTTTCAGCAACCAGGCTGGTAAGCGAATGATAGCGGAGCACACCCCGATCATCAGGTGAAAAATAGCCCATTTCATCCTGCCCGCCGGCATATACCCGGTTGTCTTTTCCGATGGCGACTGAGCGGACAATGGTTTTATTGGGCAGGGGATAATTCCTCCAATAAGTACCGTCAAAGCTGAGCAGTCCTTCGTTATTGGCAAAATATAAAAACCCGTTCTGGTCCTGGCAGATATCCCAGTTTTGTGTTCCGGCCTTATATACGTATTTGGGATAATTCACAATTTCGGGCAACCCGATAGAATTTTGCCCGACGATAACCACCGTTTTCACAAGCAGGCAGATTGTCATGAATATCTTCCCCATACTTGAAACAAATTTATAATAAAATACCATTGTTGTAATACTGCAGGGGCATTTTCTACAAAAAATTAATGATATGATGTAGTATTGAAGTAGTGTCTTTTCGCTATTTCAGCCCTTAAATGAATAGTTTTAGTTTCCAATTCATTTTTAACTGCCGCCGGTGATGCCGGCAGCTCAATTGATTGCTTATGAGACGTAACATTGTTTGGCTACTCTTTACCATCTTTTTTATCCATTTTTTACCGGCGGAAGGTTTTTCCCAGGCGCTCCGGGTGACCGGGAAAGTAACCGACAAATCAACCGGCGAAGGGCTACCCGGCGCTACCGTAGCTGTGAAAGGCTCTGCCACGACCACCGTAACTGATACGGAAGGTAATTTTACCATTGCTGTTCCCGCCAGCGGTACCGTGTTGGTGGTAAGCTTTGCAGGAATGGCAAATATGGAAAAAGTGGTAACCGAAAGCGGTATCCTGAATTTTGAGCTGGATGTTCAGGATGACAGCCTGGACGAAGTCGTAGTGGTGGGCTATGGTACCCAGAAAAAGACTTCCGTGACCGCTGCCGTATCCTCCATCAAAGGTTCTGACATGCAAAGCCAGCCGGTGGGCGACCTTTCCAATGCATTGGGAGGACGGGCGCCGGGTGTATTATTTACCCAGGCAAGCGGACAGGCCGGGAACGACGCCGCCAGGATCATGATCCGCGGTATCGGCACCAACGGTAATTCGGCGCCATTGTTAATTGTAGACGGTGTGCCCCGTAATTTCAGCCAGTTGAACCCGGCAGACATAGAAAGTATTTCTGTTTTAAAAGATGCCGCTGCCGTGGCGCCCTATGGACTGGGCGGCGCCAACGGGGTAATACTGGTGACCACCCGGCAGGGTAAAACAGGCAAACCCGTCATGTCGTACGACGGTTACGTGGGTTTTCAGAATCCTACTATTATTACAAAATTTGTGGACGCCTACCATTATGCGCTGCTGAAAAATGAGGGTGCCCGGAATGCCGGCTCGGCAACCATGCCCTTCAGTGAAGAAAGTCTTCAGAAATACCGGGACGGCTCTGATCCTGACGGGCACCCCAATATAGACCCGATCGGGGATATGATCCAGAAAAATACGCTCATTACCAGCCACAGCCTGTCTGTGAACGGCGGTACCGAGATCATCAAATATGCTATGGGGCTAGGCTACCTGGACCAGGAAGGTATGTTTCCCGGGATAAAATTCCAGCGATATAATGTTTCCGCCAATTTACAGGCACAGGCTACCAAAACCACCCAGGTGGGCCTCTCGCTCAACGGGCGCGTGGAAAACAGGAACCTGACGGGAGCAGGGTACAGCGAACAGGCCATGTTTGAGAACCTGATCAATACAGTTACCAACAGCACGCCCCTGACATACAGCAACGGGTTGCATCCTTATATGTATGCATACTTTTACGACAATCCCAGCTACCAGCGCCTGCGCGGCAACACCCTGCTTTCCCAGCTTTCTATTGAACAGCAACTACCGGTAAAAGGGTTGAGCGTTAAATTCGTAGGCTCCTATGACTTTAATCCTTTTGACCCCTATAATACCAATAACCCGGGAGTTGTCAGTAGCATCAGGAGATGGAACCAATCTTTCCCATTTTACACTGTGGACACGAGCACCCGTCCTTATACTTATCCTGAAACCCCTATTACCGTATTACCTTCCTTCTATCAGGAACATCGCCAGACGCAGGCATTCACCTACCAGGGATATATCAATTACGCGGGCAGTTTCGGAAAAAGTGATATTACAGGGCTGGTGGTACTGGAGGCCAGGAATACAAACTCAGAACGATTCAGCGCTGCCAGAGAGGGCTACAACCTGCCCATCCATGAATTGTTTGCCGGTGGTGCAGGAGAAACAGATATCAGCAATGACGGCAACTCCATGGGTACCAAGCAACGTTCCATGGTTTACAGGGTAACCTATGGTTTCGATAACAAATACCTGCTGGAAGCCTCCGGCCGATACGACGGACACTATTATTTCGCACCCGGTCGCCGGTTTGGATTTTTCCCTGCTTTTTCTGCCGCATGGCGTATTTCGGAGGAAAAGTTCATGGAGAATATTGGCTGGATGAATGAGCTGAAGCTCCGGGCATCCTGGGGTCAGTCAGCCAATCTAGCCGGTAATCCCTATCAATACCAGGCAGGCTTTGACCTGTATGGGAACGGACCGATCCTGAATGGCACCCAAACACAGGGACTGGTGGAAAAAGCCGAGCCCAACCCGAACATTACCTGGGAAAAAGCCATTAAGACGAATATTGGTATAGAAACGAGGTTGTTCAACGGACTGTTGAATTTTGAGGCCGATTACTTCATGGAAACAAGGGACAATATGCTCCTGGAGCCCAGCGTAACCGTGCCGGTGGAATATGGCGTGGCCTTATCGCAGGTGAACGCCGGTACCATGGAAAACCGCGGTTTTGAATTTTCCCTGTCCGGCAGCTATAATATTTCAAGAGACCTGCGACTTGGGTTCAACGGAAATTTCACCTATGCAAAAAACAAGCTGGTGGAAGTGTTTGAAAACCCGGCTACATTTGACAATCCTAATATGAGACGGACCGGCCGGCCGCTGGATGTGCGTTTCGGATACCAGTCCATCGGTTATTTTACAGCAGATGATTTTGAAGCCTCCGGGGAGTTGAAGGAGGGTATTGCCCGTCAAACATTTGCCACAGTTTTCCCCGGTGATATCCGGTATGCCGATATAAGCGGTCCGGATGGAAGACCGGACGGGGTGATCGACTTCAACGATCAGATCGCGATGGGACACCCGCACTATCCGGCCATTGTGTACGGCTTTTCTCCCAGCATCAGCTATAAAGGGCTTGAGCTTTCATTGCTTTTCCAGGGGGTAGGCCAACGGCAGATACAGATCGCCAACAGCGCTGCCTGGGCATTCGACAACAATAAAAATGCACCCATCACGGTGCTGGATTACTGGACGCCCGACAACACCAATGCTGCTTATCCAAGGATGACCACCGCGCCCAGTCCCAACAATATGGTGCCTTCCACTTTCTGGCAGAGAGATATTTCCTACCTGCGGTTGAGAACAGGCATGCTCAGCTATACCGTGCCCAACCGTATCACAGGAAAGTGGGGTATGAACATGTTGACGGTATATGTATCAGGGCAGAATATTTTCACCTGGACACCGATCGAAAACTTTGACCCGGAGATCAGCAATGACAGGGGCTGGTATTTCCCGACACAAAAAGTGTTAACTGCAGGGCTGAGGGTTCAATTTTAGTATCACATTTCAATCTGGATTATTATGAAATTCAATATAAACAAACTTATTTTCTGCGGTATAGCCGGTACGTTGCTGCTGGCGGGTTGTTCCAAAGACGGGTTCCTGGAAGTACCTAATAACAGCGCTGTCAGCAACGAAACTGCCTTTTCAACCGAATCTTCCGCCGACCTCGTACTGAATGACATTTATGGCAATCTGCCGGATTTCAACAGTACCGTTTTTGAACCTTTTGATACCTGGTCGGACGACCTGATGACCGGCTTCAACTGGAATATCAGTTCGCAGGTGGCCAGGACCAAAACCAATATCAACCCCAGCACTATCTTATTCTACGACTGGGAACCGCCCAGCAGGTGGCTGGAGTGGGCTACCTTGTACGGCCGGATACGCAAATGCAATGTTTTCATACTGGGCGTTGAAAACTCAGAGCTTCCCCAGGAATACAAAGACAGCAGGATAGGGGAAGCCAGGGTAATGCGTGCCTATTTCTATCACCAGTTGTGGATGTTGTACGGCGGTGTGCCGCTTATTATAAAACCCGATGACAGAAATGCAAACGGTGATGATATATTCCACGAGCGGGCCGGCTTTGATGAAACCTTTGCCTTTATACGGGATGAACTGGCAGCAGCCGCAGATATGTTGCCGGCTAATACCGGCAACGAAGGTGCAGGCAGGGTCACCCGCGGCGCAGCTTTGACCATCAAGGGTTGGGCGGAATTGTTTTACGCCAGCAAAAGAAACAATCCTTCCAATGATCTTTCCAGATGGGCTGCCGCAGCGGCAACCAACAGGCAGGTGATGGAAATGGGTTATTCCCTGTATCCCAAATATGATGAGCTATTCCTGAGATCCGGTAACAATAACAACGAGGGTATTCTTTACCGTGAGTATATGTCAATTAAACGGGGAAGCACATTCATTACCCGGCAGGGACCCAATCATGTAGGCACCCAATGGCTCAGCTGGGGTGGCTCCACTCCTACCCAGGAATTGGTGGATGACTATGCGATGGCAAACGGCAGAACCATTAATGACCCGGCTTCCGGGTACAACGAAAACAACCCGTATACCAACCGCGAACCCAGGTTTCGCCAGTCTGTTCTCTACAACGGCAATACATTTAACGGAACGGTATTTTTAAGCGCCGTAGGCTCCGGCCTGAACGCGATAGACCTGGCAGATGCCACCGATAACACCAATACCGGGTATTGCACCAAGAAAAGGATGGATACTACCGTGAACATCTTCCAATGGGGCGCAAGCGATCAGAACTATTATTATTTTCGTTACGCGGAAGTGTTGTTGAATTACGCAGAAGCGCAGAATGAAGCGGTAGGTCCCGATGCATCAGTATACGACGCTATTGACCAGATCAGGACCAGGGCAGGCATTCCAACCCTCTCCGATGTATATCCCGGCGCCACGCAGGCAGAAATGCGGGAGCATATCCGCAGGGAAAGAAGAATTGAGCTGGCATTTGAAGGGAAACGATACTTTGACCTGATCCGATGGGAACTGGCGGAGGAAAAATTAAACTCCGTTATGCATGGTATGGAGATCAGGTCCAACGGTGCCGGCGGCTATACGTATACCCGGATACCTGCCATCCCGTCCAGCGCACCACAATGGACCTTTGACAAAAACAAAAACTACCTGCTGCCCATACCGCTGGATGTTCTGGGACAAAATCCCAAGCTGAGGGAAAATCAAAATCCCGGGTACTAAAAAATATGAATATTGATCACACTCCGGGTACAATATAACGTTTGTACCCGGAGCATTACCAAACCGGCATGGAACAGCCAAAAATGAACATAATGAAAGTAACAGTATATCTTTTCGCAATGGCATGCTTATTGGGATCGTCAGCCTGCAATACCCAGACAGAAGAAAAAACAGAGGAAGGCAACCGCGAGCGAAAGCTGGTATGGAGCGACGAGTTCGACTATACAGGTTTGCCGGACAGCACCAAATGGGGCTATGATGTCGGTGGACACGGTTGGGGTAATAATGAAAAGCAGTTTTACACCAGTGAAAGACTGGAAAATGCTGCGGTAGCCAACGGCGTGCTGACCATCACCGCTATTAAAGAATCCCATGAAGGTTCGGACTACACTTCTGCCAGGCTGGTCACCAAGAACAAAGGCGACTGGAAATACGGGCGTATGGAAATAAAGGCAAAGCTCCCGAAAGGAGTGGGCGTATGGCCCGCCATCTGGATGTTACCGACAGACTGGAAATACGGCGGCTGGCCGGAAAGCGGTGAAATTGATATTATGGAGCATGTGGGGTATCAGCCCGATTCCATATTCGGTACGGTGCATACCGGCGCCTATAATCATTCCATCGGCACGCAAAAAGGAAAAAGCACTTACCGTAACAATGTATCGGAAGCATTCCATGTATATGCGTTGGAATGGAGTGAGAACGATATCCGGATCTTTGTAGACGACGAGGAATATTTTTCTTATCCCAACGAAAGAAAGACCTTCATGGAATGGCCATTCGACGAGCGGTTTCACCTGCTGCTGAACATCGCGGTCGGCGGGAACTGGGGTGGACAAAAAGGAATTGACGACAGCATTTTCCCGCAAAAAATGGAAGTGGATTATGTGAGGGTCTACCAGTAATTTGAAAATTTGAAAATGGGAGGAGAATTTGGAAATGTGAAAGTATGGAAATGTGGAAATGGATTGGGAAGTTCTTAGTAGCTTGCGATATATAAGAAATTTGAAAATGAGGGTCCAGAAACTTCGGGCTAAAAATTTGAAAATGGAAGTAAGATCACATTTCAACTTACGTCTTATCAATTACTACTAACCACCTTAGACCTGCGACTTGCAACTTGTGTCTTAATACTTCCTACTACCACTTACTACTTCCAACTCACTCCAACCCCTGGATATAATCATCCAGATAAACAGCTCTTTCCACCAGCCAGTTTTGAAGCCTGACCGCATCAGCCATAAAATTGCCGTCACCGGTATTCCATACCTTAAAATCTTCGTTTTTAGAAGATGCAATTTGCAGGGAATATTGTTCTACGAATTGTATCAGTTCCTCAAACGGGGCAGACCGGTAACTCACCCATTTCTGCCGGAGAACTGACACAAACTCCGGATCCTGTAGAAACCTTGTAAAGAAGCCTGTACCTATCGCATTGCCGGACCCCCAGAAAAACGGACGGTTTGCGGCAGTAAAATGCTTGCCCCCTCCCTCGTATCCATAGGCCCAGTCAAAGTCCCATATAGGGCCCATGGCGAATTTACCGGTTGCACTTTTATGCATATAGGTGCTCTTGGGATGGTTAGGTTCCTGGTTGTCTGTCAGCATATGTACAATTAAAAAGTTCGCCAGTGATTCTAAATCTATGTGTTCCCTGTAACCATTGCCGGGAAAATCAGCAGCGGCCATCAAAGATGTCAGGGTGTTGAACTGGTGGGCGATGGGTGTAATCTCTTCGGACGCACTAAGATCCGGATGCTTGATCATGACCGGCAGATCATATTCCTGCGAACGAAACTGAAAATCTTCGTCAAAATATACATCAAGCTCCAGCAGCAGTCCGTCGGATCCTGCATTCACCCTGTCCGGTCCCACTTCTATTTGCTGGGTAAAGTTATAGGAACCTGCATATACCCCATTCATCGTTACATTCACAGGTATGAGGGTATTGGTATAAGGAAGGTTTAACTGATGTCCGATCTTCATAGCCACTGCATTCAGCATCAGGGTGGGATCCAGGTAATTTGCCAGCAACACCCAGTCTCTTTCTTCCGGCAACCCGAACATTTCAGATTTACTTGTGAGTTTTAGCCGGTATGGTTTTTTAGGCATTCCCCAGGTACTGTTTCCCCTGCCTCTTATTTGTGTGGTGCCTGTGTAATCAGGATATTTTCCCTTTCCGTCTATCTTCAATGTAGCATTTACATAGTTATCCTTCGAATTTACAGCAACACTTCCTTCAGTATTAATATAAATATGAGGCAGGCTGTCCTGTAACCAGTGTATTTTGACGTGGTAGTTTTTCTCCTGTCCGCCGGCGGATTTTAGTGTATAGGTAACAATACCAGAAAAGTCCTGCTCCGATACGCCTGACTCCTGTTCCAGTCCGTCAACCAGCACGCTCACAGCATTTGTTGAGAAATCCGGCTTCAGGCGTTTATGGAATATGTCGGGCGCTGTGGCGCTGACAGTATCGGCATGTATCGTAAAGCGTATATCCTCAGACAGGGATCTATTATGCTCCCTGCTTACTGAAAAGTCTGAAATAAAAAGGAGCTCGTTGTTGCCGGCATCATTCTTTTTGCAGGCAGCCAAAGCAAGCAACCAACAGAAAAAATAGCCGGTTCTTACATAAAGTACAGGTTTAAAGAATTTCATTTAATAAAAATACAAAAGACAGACCACTCAATGTACAGATGTAAGTGAAATCCCGAAGGAAACAGGCAGGCAGGAGATGCAAGGCGCAGGTAACAGGTTTCACAAGTTGCACAACCTGAGACTTGAAGCCTGTAACTTGCCCCTACTGACCACTACCCACTTTCAACTGACCACTTACCCTGAGACTTGATTTTTGCTTTTATCTTTGCGAGCGTTAAACCAAACTACCGTGCATGAAGCAAAATACTGCGTCCCTTCACCCTATAAAGGAGCTGTATACCTATTTACAGAGTCTTGTACAGAAACGGTTATGGCTGAAAGTGCTGATCGCAATGGCGGCCGGCATTGCATTGGGTGCATGGTTTGCTACCCGTCCCTCATTCATCAACGATCATTTACTGAACGCCGTTATAAACTGGATAGCCTTTCCCGGCAACCTGTTCATCCGGGTAGTGCAGATGATCATGATACCTTTAATGTTCAGTTCGGTAGTGCAGGGGATAGCAGGTGGTAACAATAAAGAATACCTGATGAGATCAGGCCCCAGGCTGCTTATTTATTACGGGCTTACTACCACATCCGTGCTGATACTGGCGGTGATCCTGGCGTCTGTGATCCGGCCCGGCAGCTACATGGACGCTTCCAGCCTGATCACAGCAGATATGGCGTTGAATGCGACTTTATCAGAAGAGGTTCCCCGCTTAAGTTTCGGTAATATTCCCAACATGATAACGGAGCTGTTACCGGCTAACCCGCTGGAAGCCCTGGTATCGGGCGATATGCTCAGCATCGTGGTTTTTGCTGTTATTACCGGCGTATCCCTGGCCAACATACCGGCTGATACCGCCATACCCCTGCTGAAAGTATTGTATTCCGTACAGGAGATAGCGATGTCCATTACGCGCTGGGCAATGAAGCTGGCGCCGCTGGCTGTATTTGGACTGATGTGCCAGGTTACTTCCAAAGTTGGTATCGAAACCATCATGGGCTTGTCGATGTTTATGCTGACTGTCGTTCTGGGTCTCATACTGGTAGCGGTGGTGTATACCTGCATTCTTTTGCTGGTGGCCAGGGTGGATGTCCGCAAGTTCTTTTCCGATGCCAGGGATGTGCTCCTGCTGGCATTTTCAGTGGCCAGCTCTGCTGCCGTAATGCCCCTCACCCTTAAAACCGCTGAAGAAAAAATGGGGATCAATCCCTCTGTCAGCCGGTTCATCATCCCCGTAGGTGTTTCGCTCAACATGGACGGCACCGCCGTCTTCCAGGCAATTGCCACACTCTTCCTGGCACAGGTGTATGGCCTGCAGCTGGATACCGCAACCATTATGGTCATCATTGTCACTACTATCCTGGCATCGATCGGTACGCCATCGGCACCCGGCGCCGGTGTGATCGTGCTGGGCTCCGTGCTTGGCACCATCGGCATCCCGGTAACCGCCATCGCCCTCATCATCGGCGTAGACAGGCTGTTGGGCATGCTTAGAACATCCGTAAACGTAATGGGCGACCTGGTAACCTGCCAGGTATTCAACCGGCTCTACAAAGATGCCGAACACGGACGATTGGAGACGGAAGCGGGATAATGGCTAGCTAGTAGTTAGTGGACAGTGGTAAGTAGGCAGGCGCAAGTCTCAGGTTACAGGACACAGGCAGACATAAGTCGCAAGTTACAAGATGCAGGGCGAATAAACCGGACTCCGAACGTTCGGAGATACATCAGCATCAAAAATCCATTACCGGTCCCCGCATGCTCAATTCTTAATTCTATATCCCGGGCAATAAATAGCAATAATATAAGTTTCTTAACTTTTGAAACACCGCGTTCCATTTTGGAATTTGTAGTTTTGACGCTTATACTTATAACAAAAAAAGCATATCAGAAATCAGGGGCATTGTAAATTTTCGTATTTCCTGACATTCAGTTTGCGAAGATTGAAATGTACCCGGGAAACAGGAAGCAGGATGAGAAAAATAGTTTTGACTCTATTAACTGTAGCCGCAGTTACCGGCGCCAAAGCACAGGAAGAAACCAACCCGCAAAAAGACAGCATTTATATCCAGGAAGTGGAAGACCTGCAATACCCCGCCAAGGTGCTGCATGCCGAACCCTTATTCATTGACCTGATACGCGATCTGGGTGCACGCAAAGGTGAAAAGGAATGGAACCTGGGATTGGGGCTTACCGATAAAAACCATCACGATCTGTATACCGCACTGGTGGAATACGAATGGGCGCCCATAGACCGGCTGGGACTCGAAGTGGAGCTTCCCTTTTCCATATACAGCAAAAACGGACCTGGCAGCCCCGGAAGCAGGCTCAACAGCCTGAAGCTGGCCGGTCAGTACACTTTCCTGGTATCACAAAAACTAAGTACAAGCCTGGCAATCGGTTATATCCATGAGTTTGAGTTGCCGGAATTCCGGAACTACAACCGGGAGCGACTGTATAACGGCAATATTTATAACCCGTTCTTTGTAGCGGCCAAACGGTGGGGATCCAATTTTCACACGCTGCTATACACCGGCCCCATGTTTATCCAGGAGTATACAACCCGCAGTATACATACCCGCATGCATGTAAACAGTAACATTCATTATATGATACCGGGCACACGGAATTTTATCGGCGTGGAATTCAATAAATCCTTTGACAGGGGAGATTTTGATATGACCATTCGCCCTCAAATGCGGCTGGGCATTACGGAGAAGATGATGGTAGGCATCGTGACCGGCGTCCCCATCAGCAGGGAAAATGAACGCTTCAGCTCCTTCCTCCGCCTCATATACGAACCATGATACGCAGAAACCCGGGATAAGTGTAACTTTGCGGAGCAAAGACATGAAGCTTTATATTAAAAATATGGTATGCAACCGCTGCATCATGGTGGTGAAGGATGAACTCGAAAAAGCGGGGTTTCAACCTGTAGCGGTGATGCTCGGGGAAGCAGATTTTAAAGAAGACCTCTCACCCGCTGATAAAAAGAAAATTCAGCAGGTACTGGAACCCCTGGGTTTCAGCCTGATCGATGACAGGAAAAACCAGTTGATCGAAAAGATCAAAACCCTGATCGTAGAGCTGGTACACCAGAAAAACGGGGAGCTCTCCATCAACCTCTCTGATTACCTGAGCAGCAAAACCAATCACGACTACCACTACCTGTCCGGTCTGTTTTCTGAAATAGAAGGTAATACCATCGAAAAATATTTTATCGCTCAGAAAATTGAACGCGTAAAGGAACTGCTGGTGTACGATGAGCTATCCCTTTCAGAGATCGCCTGGCAACTGCACTATTCCAGCGTTGCCCACCTGAGCAGCCAGTTCAAAAAGGTGACCGGCCTTACACCCAGCCATTTCAAAAACATCCGGGATAAAAAGAGAAAACCCCTGGATGAAGTGTAAATGATGTAAGTTTTTCTCCCAATCCTGTAACAACACCCGCGCTCCCATAGCCGAACTTTGCCATACAAAAAATGGCAGATCATGGCAAATAATAATATAACCATACATATTCCGCTGGAGGGAGTTGAAAGCGAGCATTGCGCGCTGATCGTTGACAGGGGATTGCAGCAGGTTGGCTCTTTATCGTCTCACAAGGTGGAGCTGAACAATCACCGGGCCGTTATTACCCCCGCCGGGCCGGGCGCAGTAGCCGATACCGTTAAAGCGATCCGTGACCTGGGCTATGGAGTCACTACCGTCAGCCAGACCTTCCCGGTGCTGGAAATGACCTGTGCGTCCTGCGCGGTAAGTGTGGAATCGATGTTGAAGTCGGTAGCCGGGGTGGTGGACGCTGCGGTTAACTATGCCGCTGCCACCGTGAAAGTGGAATACATACCCGAAGTTGTAACGCCGGGCAGGCTGCAAAAAGCGGTACAGGACATTGGTTACGACCTGGTGATCTCCGGGCAGGAGGACAGCACAGCCACGCTGGAAGAAATACACGAAAAGAAATACAGGCAATTGAAGCAAAGAACCATTGCGGCAGGCATACTGGCGCTGCCTGTATTCATCATAGGCATGTTCTTCATGGATATGCCTTACGGCAATGAGATCATGTGGATATTGACCACCCCGGTTATTTTCTGGTTTGGCAAGGACTTTTTTGTCAATGCCTGGAAACAGGCCAAACACCGGTCAGCAAATATGGACACCCTCGTAGCGCTCAGTACCGGTGTAGCCTACCTGTTCAGTGTTTTCAACACCCTGTATCCTGATTTCTGGCATCAAAGAGGCCTGCATGCGCATGTATACTTTGAAGCCGCTGCTGTGATCATAGTGTTCATCCTGTTGGGAAAGCTGTTGGAAGAGAAAGCAAAGGGCAATACATCCACCGCCATCAAAAAGCTGATGGGACTGCAGCCTAAAACAGTCCATATCGTGCAGGATGACGGGCAATTCGTGGAACTGCCGCTCGATAAAGTGGAACCGGGTAATATCATCCTGGTAAGGCCCGGGGAAAAAATTGCCGTGGATGGCGCGGTCACCGATGGCAATTCTTACGTGGATGAAAGCATGCTGAGCGGTGAGCCGGCGCCGGTGCAGAAAGCAACGGGAGCAAAGGTTTTCGCCGGCACCATCAACCAGAAAGGAAGTTTTCAGTTCAGAGCGGAAAAAGTGGGAGCAGCAACCATGCTGGCCCAGATCATCCGGATGGTGGAAAATGCACAGGGTAGCAAAGCCCCGGTACAGAAGCTGGTGGACAAAATATCCGCTGTGTTTGTACCCGTTGTGATATTGATAGCCGTGCTGGCTTTTGTGGCATGGGTGGTGCTGGGTGGATCGAATGGTGTTACGCACGGTCTGCTGGCAATGATCACCGTGCTGGTGATCGCCTGTCCCTGTGCGTTAGGACTGGCCACTCCCACCGCTATCATGGTGGGCGTCGGAAAAGGCGCGGAAAACGGCATCCTGATCAAAGACGCGGAAAGCCTGGAAATGGCTAAAAAAACAAACGCTATTATCCTGGACAAAACAGGTACCATCACAAAGGGAAAACCGGAAGTAACGGATGCATATTGGCTGGATGAGAACCATACACAAAAGCAGGTACTGTACCATATAGAAAAACAGTCGGAGCATCCCCTCGCAGAAGCAGTGGTAAAGCACCTCGGCACACAACCCCCGGTCAGCTTCTCTCATTATGCCAGCATCACGGGCAGGGGTGTTATAGTTGAAATAACAGGTGACAAATATTTTGTGGGAAATATTCAATTGCTGCAGGAAAACCATATCCGTATTGCAGGTACGCTGGCAGAAAAAGCCGATGCATGGGCTAAAGAAGCCAGGACCGTTATATGGTTTGCGGATGCACAACAGGCACTGGCTGTGCTGGCCATTGCCGATGAAATAAAGCCCACTTCAGCCGCGGCGATCGCAGCCCTCCAACAAATGGGCGTTGAAGTGTATATGCTCACCGGCGACAATGCGGCCACGGCAAAGTCCATCTCAGCACAGGTGGGAATAACACATTATAAGGCAGAAGTGTTACCGGAAGAAAAGGCCGCTTTTGTAAAGCAATTGCAAAGCGAAGGTAAAACCGTAGCCATGGCCGGCGACGGCATCAACGACAGCGCGGCGCTGGCACAGGCAGACATCAGTATAGCTATGGGAAAAGGAAGCGATATCGCGATGGATGTGGCAGGAATGACCATTATTTCCTCCGACCTGAAAAAAATTCCACAGGCAATGGAACTATCCCGCCAAACGGTAGCTACCATACGGCAGAATCTCTTCTGGGCATTTATCTACAATATCATCGGTATACCACTGGCAGCCGGCATATTATATCCTATCAACGGGTTCCTGCTGAACCCTATGATAGCCGGGGCGGCTATGGCGCTGAGCAGCGTGAGCGTGGTAAGCAACTCCCTTCGGTTGAAGTGGAAAACGATCGGACGGTAAATTTTGAAAAAAATGATCCGAATGCTGTAACGGTACGATCATTGAAACAAAAGAACTTTGTATAACTACATTAAATTATAATTATCATGGAAACAACAACCAGACAATTTAAGACGAATATCAAATGTGATGGCTGCATAGCCAAAGTAACCCCCTACCTGGATAAGGTCAGCGGCGCCGGAGCCTGGAAAGTAGACCTTACAGACAAGGACAGGATACTGACCGTGACCAGGGGAGGGACGAAAGATATTGAAGCAGCCGTACAGGCCGCCGGCTACAAAATTGAATTGCTGAACAACTAAAAAACGTTTTATGAAAACTTTGTTAATGATCATGAGTTGCTGGAGTATATTCACTATCCATGCACAGGATACCGGCAAATTGCTGAAAGAATACCTGGAAGTAAAGGATGCCCTGGTAAACAGTGACGGCAAAGCTGCTGCCGCAGCCATTAAGACATTCAGCGAAACACTGGCAGCGGAAGCGTCTTTACAGAAAAGTGATATAGCCAAAGCCACCGCTAAGCTGGCAAAGGCGAACGACCTGGAAAAGCAGCGTGCCGCTTTTGCAGATGTGTCAACCGCCATGTGGCAACTGGTGCAAAAGGCAGGTGAGCTTCCGGCAGATGTTTACTACCAGTATTGTCCCATGAAAAAAGCGTATTGGCTGAGTGCGGAACCTGATATAAAAAATCCCTACTATGGGGCCCAAATGCTGACCTGCGGCAGCGTGAAGGATAAAAAGCTCAAATAGGCGCTGATGAAGTATCTTCTGGCAGGTATCGGTTTGCTGGTGACAGTATTTTCACTGCAGGCACAGCAGGTGGTGCGATATGACCTGTATGTGCAGGACACCATCGTAAACTATACGGGTAAAAAGCGGCCCGCCATTGCGGTAAACGGCAGTATCCCTATGCCTACTCTCTATTTTACCGAAGGAGATACTGCTGTGATATATGTGCATAACAAGATGCACCACGAAACTTCCATTCACTGGCACGGACTGTTGCTGCCCAATGAACAGGATGGCGTACCTTACCTTACAACGGCGCCTGTTAAAGCGCACAGCACGCACAAGTACGAATTTGTGATACGGCAAAACGGCACCTACTGGTATCACTCCCATACCATGCTTCAGGAGCAGGTGGGCATGTATGGCGCCATTGTGATCTATGATCGCGATGCACGACCCGCGCACGAAGAAGTGTTGCTGTTGTCTGACTGGAGCAATGAAAATCCGCACCAGATAGAACGTTCCCTCCACTATGCCACCGACTGGTACATGATCAAAAAGAATGCGGTACAGAGCTACGCGGAAGCCATCGGCAAAGGGCATTTCTCCACCAAAGTAGAAAATGAATGGAAGCGGATGCACGCCATGGATGTAAGTGATGTGTACTATGACCGGTTTACCGTAAACGGTGCACCCGAACGGCAAAGCAAAACCTATAAAAAGGGGGATAAGGTGCGGCTGCGGGTAATCAACGGCAGCTCCAGCAGCTACTTCTGGCTGCAATATGCCGGGGGAAAAATAAAAGTGGTGGCTTCCGACGGTATGGAGGTGGAGCCGGTAGCAGTGGATCGCCTGATCATCGGTGTTTCGGAAATTTATGATGTTGAGGTTACTGTTCCCGAAGAAGGAAAGTCCCGGGAGTTCCGGGCTACGGCGGAAGACCGCACCGGGTACAGTTCATTCTGGCTGGGCGACGGGGAAAAGGTTCACCATTCCGGGCTGCCGCCACTGAAATATTTTGAAGGAATGAAAATGATGAACGATATGATGACGCTGGGCGGCAATATGCATGATATGGGTATGAACATGAGCCTGCAGCAAATGGATATGAATGCGGTTATGTACCCCGAGATGGAAGAAAGGGAACAACCGGTCACCCTCAACTATGCCATGCTGAAGTCACCGGTAAAAACCACCCTGCCCGATACGCCTTTCAGGGAGCTGCATTTTGAGCTCACCGGCAATATGCGCCGCTATGTATGGACCGTCAACAATAAAACCATTTCGGAATCCGACAAAATAAAGATCAAAGCCGGCGAGAATATCCGGATCATCATCACCAACAATTCGATGATGCGGCATCCCATGCACCTGCACGGTCATTTCTTTCGTATAGTGAACGGGCAGGGAGAGTATGCACCCCTGAAAAATGTGCTGGATATTATGCCCATGGAAACAGATACCCTGGAGTTCAATGCCTCGGAAGCGTATGGCGACTGGTATTTTCATTGCCATATCCTTTACCACATGATGGCAGGCATGGGACGTATTTTCAGCTACGAAAACTCTCCTCCCAACCCGCAACTGCCCGATGCTAAAAAGGCGCTGCGAAAAGTGTATGCCGATGACAGGCGGTTTTACTGGGGCGCCGAAATAGGACTGGAATCCAACGGCAGCGATGGCTCCGTAACGGCTATGAATACCCGGTGGATGTTCAGCACCGAATGGCGGCTGGGTCTCAACGACAGATCCGGCTACGAAACGGAAAGTCATTTCGGCCGTTTTCTCGACCGGAACCAGTTCCTGTTTGCATATGCCGGTTGGGACTGGCGATACCGGTCGGGACATGACAATGAAAAGAATCTGTTTGGGCAGGCCAGTACAAAAAACAAAAGAGGGGTTGCCCATATTGGTATTCAATATACACTACCGCTTTTTATAGTAGCAGATGCTTCGGTGAACCATAATGGTTATTTCCGGTTACAGTTCCGCAGGGAAGATATCCCCGTCACCAAAAGGCTGCGCCTCTGGGGCGTGTGGAATACAGACCGGGAATATGCCGCCGGCGCCAGGTATATTCTTACGAAGTACATTTCCGCCTCCACCCATTACGACAGTGATATGGGATGGGGTGCCGGTTTGACGGTTACGTATTGATCCTGCGCACGTCACTGCGATCCCGCCATTGTGCAACCCTGAATTAAAATAATACTACGGCGGAAGAAACAGTCGCCTGACAGAAAGCGACAAATCTTTTATGGCGTTCCGGGAGAACATATAGTATACGGAGTCAGGAGACTCCGTACAGCGTTAGTGTGTATCTTCCACTCAGCAGGTTCAGACGCGTGCAATTATAATGTATCATGATCTTCAGGGACTGCTTTGCCGCTCCGAACGTTCAGAGGATGATCCGTCACCAATGGATGATCATCGCGGCGCGTAGTGACGATTGAGAAAGACAATCAAAACGCTGCGAAAAAAAAGAATAATCGATATTTGCAGCCGCTATGTACCAGCCATCATTAACAGGAGAAGCCAAAAGAACACTATTATTGTCGGCTCCCATCATTCTGGGAGAGCTGTCGCAGATGGCGCTGCACGTCATTGACACCGCCATGATCGGCGCCCTGGGCTATAAGCAACTGGCGGCGGGCGCCCTGGTGCTGGCCGTTATCAATATACCTTTTGTACTCGGTATCGGTATGACCATTTCCGTTTCGCAGATGGTGTCCCTGGCGCACGGACGGTATGACGGGCAAAAAGTATCCCATTATTTATTCAACGGTTTCTGGCTCTGTGTTATTACCGCACTGGTCATTACAGGCTGTCTCTATTTTGGTAAGGATATCATCTTTCACCTGGGACAGGACCCGGAAGTGGCACAATTGGCAGTTCCTTTCCTGGAACTGATGAACTGGAGCATCATACCCATGCTGCTGTTCATGGCATTGAAACAGTTTGCCGACGGACTGGAAAAAACCCGGACCGCTATGGTCATTTCCCTGCTCTCCATGCCGCTGAACATATTCCTGAACTGGCTGCTGATCTTCGGCAACTGGGGTTTTCCGCGACTGGAACTGGCAGGCGCCGGCTGGGGCACGCTCATTACCCGGAGCCTTATGTTCCTGGTACTGGCATTGGTTATCCTGCGGCACCCGGTTTTCAGCCGGTATGTAAAAGTCCGTAAGAACCAATGGAAGATCCGTACTAAAACCATGGGCGAACTGCTGCATATAGGGTTACCCAGCAGCCTGCAGATCGGTATGGAAAGCAGTGCCTTTGCCATTTCGGGGATACTCGTGGGCACCATTGGCGCCACGGAACAGGCAGCACATCAGATAGCCCTGAGCTGCGCCTCCTTTACATTTATGGTGTCCATGGGTTTGGCACAAGGGGCTTCTATAAGAGTAAGCAACGCCTTCGGCACCCGCAACCGGGTCAAAATAATGACAATAGGCAAGAGCACTTTTATAACCGCCATCTTCTACGGGGTCTTCTGCGCCACCCTGTTCATCCTGCTCCGGAACGTGCTGCCGGCGGCTTTTAACGATGATACCCACGTATTGATACTCGCCGCCAGCCTGCTGGTGCTGGCAGCCGTTTTCCAGATATCAGATGCCACTCAGGCAATAGGGGCAGCTCTGCTGAGGGGCATTAAGGATGTAACCATCCCTACCATACTGGTGGCCGTTGCTTACTGGGTGATCGGGATCCCTATCGGTTACCTGCTGGCCTTTCATTTCAATATGGGCGCCGCCGGTATATGGATCGGCTTTATTGCCGGACTGACCTGTTCCAGCATTTCACTCGCCATTCGCTTTACCCGCATGAGCCGGAAGGTCTAGAGAAAAGAAATATGTATTTACCGGGTCTTTGGTCTGAAATTAAACAGGTCCACACTCCATCCTACCGCAACCAATACAGACCTGGGTTTAATTTGCATGGGTTCTCTTCTGGCCTGCAGCGCCCGGGTCTTGTTTCGAAAATCTTCATTTCGTATGGGTACCAGGATATTCAGGCTTGCCTTTTGATTCCTTTGTCTTCCAAATTTAAGATCGGCTCCAACACCTAATGTAACGCCTCCGTACTGGGTTTTACTTGCCCAGATTGCCCTGTCACCTGGAACGCTGTAGTCGGTGATAATTACCCCATTCACCCCGGCCATAGCGGTGACAACAGGGGATACTTTTTTATCTGGCAACACGTTGTATATGGCTCCTATATTACCACTGACGCCCACCCAATCGAACCCGCCACCCAGAAATAGTCCTATAAACTTCAGAGGCTGATACTCGGCTTTCAAACCTGTGCCGCCGTGATCCAACCCAAACCCCGGCCCCAGGAAAAACGATTGCTTTTTATGCTGTGCATACAAACCGGTAACGGTGAGCATATAAAGTGTGATATAGAAAAAAACTTTTGCCATCTCAAAGGTTTAAGGAAATGCAATTGTCCAGTTCTGCGCTTTCAGAGAGTCCAGATTCAACGTCCAGGACTTTAATATCCCGCTGCTGCTTTGCGGATAGAGCGGTTCCGTTTGGGCGTATTTGACCACCGAATCCCTATTCACAACAAAAATGATAAATTCATTTTCCGTATACCTTTCCTGTACTTTTTCCCACGGGGAGCGGGAGCTATACTCTGTTCTTTTTCCTGCATCTATTGCACGCATTTGTGACCTGTTATACGCACTTGTCAAATCGATACCGGAAGAATCATAAACGTAGGACATATAAAAAATTATATTCTGATCGCTGTTGTTGACCAACAGTAATTTCCGGGGATCACTTTTATCAAGCAGTTCACAGGAAGCTACGATCAAAACACTTACCATCAAGAATATCACCTTTACTCGATGTATTGGGCGCATATTATACTTATTCATTGGATGTAATTCACAGCATGCGGTTCTACAACGAATATAGCCTAAGATTTCTATTCATAAAGGCCAGGTATTCTCCGGATGCCGGAAAAACCGGAAAACTTCAAATACAATGAATAATATTTCTATTTAAAGCACCGTATCATTATTTCCCGCTGATAACCGGTATTTTCTGCGATCATCTGCGAAATCTGCTGGAAACTCTGGATTCAGATAACTATACTACCTGCCAGCCAGTAAGAACCGGAATCCAATATTCCATTGAAAGTTACTTGTCAGACTGATACCACCATTGAATGCATTGGACTTGCGAACCGTGGTGCCTTCGGATTTGGTCTCCGAATGTCCATATCCTACATAAAAAAGGTCGTTGAGTCCGGTCTCCAGGTGAAGCCTGGGTGTGATGGCATAGGCAATACCTGGCTGAAGTCCAAGATCAATATTGATTCCTTTTCTCGTAGCATCCAGGTTGGAATTGTCGGGATGAATGCGGCCCGTTTCATTAGAGAACTGGGCTCCCAGGCGGGCCTGTGCGAAGAAAAAGAAGCCGGATGTTCCGAAATTATGATACTTTCTGGTAAATACACCTGCCCCGAAACTGTTTCCCTTCAAACCGCTGAAACTGGAGTTTTCGTGGCGGTAGGTCAGGTCGCCGCCTACCACCAGGTTCTGCCTGATTGCCTGCCCCCAGGAGGGAGAAACAAAAAAATGTCCTCTTGTTTCCCGGGATGTGGTCTCCTCCGACTGGGAAGTAAAATAAACAGAGCCACCTAACAAATGGGTACCTTTGCCGATCTGAGCCTGAGATAGATAAGCAGAAAAGGAAAATGTGAGGATAAGGCCAAAGGTTAGTAGATTTTTTTTCATGATTTATTTTTTAATGGAGCAAATGTCTGAGAAAACTATGTATCCGGTACAGGCGCCATTTACTTTAACGGAGAATTATACAAACGAGATGCGAAATTGCAAATACCAAGCAGCGTTTTTACGCGGCCTAAAAAAACTGTTTGTTATCAAACCGGTAGTTTAATTTTACGCAAAAACCATGTGGTGGATCTATGCCTTACTTTCTGCATTGTTTGCAGCCTTAACCGCCATCTTTGCCAAGCTGGGGGTAGCGAATGTTAACGCCAACCTGGCAACGGGTATCCGTACTGTTGTCATTCTTATAATGATATGGTCTATTGTACTTGCCAATGGAGAGATAAAAGGGATCAGCAGTCTTTCCAGGCAAAATATATTCTTTCTTGTAATATCCGGTATAGCTACCGGCTTATCCTGGCTGTTCTATTTCAAGGCGCTGCAGTTGGGCGATGTGTCGAAAGTAGCGCCGGTTGACAAGCTGAGTGTGGCGCTGACCATCATCCTGGCAGTTGTTTTCCTGAAAGAAGCACTGACACTGAAAGCAGCTCTCGGCGTCGCATGCATCATTGCAGGAACCATTTTGCTGATCTCAAAGTAAACAGTAGCGAGTGGACGGTAGTAAGTAAATTAGTAGTAAGTAATTAGTGATAAGCTTGTCTGTTGATCGCCCCTTATTTCTGATTTGTCTGTCCTTTATAAGCAACCAATCAACCCGGAACCTGCATCCTGCAACGTTTAAATGCCGTTCTTGGTGTTCGTATGGTTGCCTGTGCCTAACATCACCAACAACAGCAATATCACCTGATATTGTTGGTGGAGGTTGTACACGGATCTATTCACACCACCAACAATAGCATCGAAACCTGCATCCTGCGACTTATTACTTACCACTTACCACTAACTACTCACGACTAACATCCATACCGCTCCCGGAACAAATGCTCATGGTGGCGCCAGTGGCCCGCGATCATATAGCCAAGGCTCAGCGGCGTTATAACATGGTTACTGGCAATGCCCTGCCGCAACAGGTCTTTTTCTCCCAGGTATTCAAATAGCAAAGCGGAGGATACCCTGATCAGCGACATTTCTTCCTTCAGACTCTCCAGCGAACGGTCGCTTACATCTACATTCATGGAATATAAATCCTGGTCAAAGCCGGGTAATGACTGCGTTTCCCCGCGGGCAATGCACATTGCCCGGTAAGCAAACACCCGTTCTGTATCTATAGTATGCTGCAACACTTCCTTCACTGTCCATTTACCCGGCGCATAGGCGTAGTCCGCTTTTTCTTCCGGGATGGTATCCAGGAACTGCTCAAGGAGGGTGATAGAATCCTGCAGCACAAATTTGATATCATCCTCCGGCACCAGGGAGATATAGGTGCCTGCGAATGGAGGATAACTGGTAGTGAGTGGTCGCATAGCCGGTTTTTTAAGGTGAAGGAATAAGCAAATATCGGCTTTTCGGACTGCAGAGAAAAATATGGATGATTAGAAAGAAGAATGACGGTTATTTCAGGCTGAATAAGAAAAAACGGTTTTTCGTCTCCCCGGGGTCGATTACGTCAGCCCCCAGGCGGGCTGTAATCCTGCAACTACCCGCTTACTACTAACTACTTCCCACTCCCCACTTGCCCCGCATTTTCCAAATCTGTTTACCTTTGCCGGGCTAAATATATAATTGAAGTATGAAGTGTTTCCCCGAGTCGGCTTTGGTACAACTGGAATTCGAGAAAATAAAAGCGTTGCTGGCCGATCATTGTCAGTCCGGCTATGCCAGGGAAAAGGCGGTCAACCTGCGTATCCATACCCGTTTGGAATATATAGAACCGGAACTCCATCAGAGCAACGAGTATAAAATGGTTTTGCAGAACGGCATGCATTTTCCGGGGGACAGCGTTTTTAATCTCAATAAAGAGCTGCAGTTGCTGGGCATACCGGGGGCTGTATTGAACTCCGATCAACTGGTAGATATCCGCAGGCTGGCGGAAGCAGCCAAAAGTATTTTCGGCTGGTTCAATGATGAAAGAAAGCAGGCATATGCCTATCTGCACCGGGTGATAGCCCATGCCTGGTACGAAAAACAGATCGTACAACTGATTGACGGGGTAATTGATGAAACAGGCAATATCAGAGACGCTGCTTCCCGGGAACTGGCCGAGATCCGCACCAACCTCAGCAGGAAGCGGGCCGAGCTCCGGCGGGTATTCGACCGCGTGGTATCCAAATGGAGCAAAAGCGGGTATGTGGCCGATATTGAAGAAGGCTTCCTGAACGGGCGACGGGTAGTAGCCATTCATGCCGAATTCAAACGGCAGGTGAAGGGTATACTGCTCGGAGAAAGTGATACCCGCAAAACCGCCTTCGTGGAACCGGAAGAGACCATAGAGCTGAACAATGATGTATTTGACCTGGAACACGAAGAAGGAAGGGAAATATACCGCATCCTGCGGGAGCTGACCGAACAACTCTCCGCTTATACCGGACTGCTGCGTGATTATCATACTATAACAGGCGAATACGATTTCATCCGGGCAAAGGCTAAGCTGGCGCTGGACATAGAAGGCAACTACCCCGTAGTGCAGGATAAGGCCGAAATAAACCTGATACAGGCTTATCATCCCCTGTTGTATCTATACAACAAAAAGGCCGGTAAGCCAACGGTTCCGGTTACCCTGAAGCTGGATGAAAAGCACAGGATACTCGTTATATCCGGACCCAACGCAGGAGGGAAAACCGTCACCCTTAAAACATTGGGGTTGCTGCAACTGATGTTGCAGTCGGGTTTGCTGGTGCCCGTGCATCCCGATTCTACCATGGGTATCTTTAAGCAACTCATGATCGACATCGGCGATACACAGAGCCTGGAGTTTGACCTGAGCACCTATAGCTCGCACCTGAAAAACATGAAGTACTTTATAGAAAACGCCAACGGACGTACCCTGTTTTTTATAGATGAGCTGGGCAGCGGCAGTGATCCTCATCTCGGGGGTGCTTTTGCCGAGGTAATACTGGAAGAAATGGCAAAAAAGCGTGCATTCGGCATTGTTACCACGCATTACCTGAACCTCAAGATCATGGCGGGCAAAACCTTCGGTATCATGAATGGCGCTATGGCCTTTGATGAAACCAACCTGCTGCCCCAATACAGGCTCATTGTTGGAAAGCCCGGCAGTTCTTATACCTTCTCTATTGCCGAACGGATCGGACTCCATCCGGAGCTGATCCGGCGTGCGAAAAAGCTGGTGGACGAAAATCATTTTCAACTGGATAAGCTGCTCAACAGGGCAGAACAGGATGTGCATAAGCTGGAAAAAAAGGAAAAAGAGCTGAACAAGCTGCTGAAGGAAAATGAGAAGCTCAAAAAAGAGATGGAGTTACTGATCCGGAAAGAAAAGCACCAGCAGCAGGTTGAGCTGCTGAAGCACCAGAACAGGATCAGCGAAGAACGGATTGCTTACCTGAAAGACATGGAACGTAAGCTGAAACAGATCGTTTTCGACTGGCGCCGGGCAGAAGACCAGGAAAATAAAAACGCGCTGATGAAGCAAATGCATGCGCTCCTGTTCAAACAAAAGGAAAAGCAGGTAAAAGAAAAGACCCAAAAGAAGTTCGATGCCAAATACATTGAGACCGGGGAAGAAATAAAGCCCGGCATAAAGGTGAAAATGATCCAGAACAACCAGGTGGGCATTGTAAAAGAAGTTCGTGATAAAAAAGTGATCGTTCAGCTGGGCGTCATACCTTTAACCGTAGATATCACGAACGTGGTAGCGGTACAGGACCGCATTGTGGAACAGGATTAATACCAACCAGCTATTATATATGAATTTCAACCGACCCTTATTCTTTATGGCTGTAATAGTGCCGGGCATGCGTTCCCTGATGATTTCGCCCCGAAAAAGATTGTACACAAACCATTGAACTGACCTAACCTGGTGGTGAATATCAGGCCGGTCTCGCGGTTATTACTATTGCGTTGAACACAATCCGGAAGAAGATAAAACACCGGGCACATCCTCCAGATTGAGATTTAGCGCTATTGTTTCAAAATTATCCGGGTCCTCTGAGTCTATTAAAATTTCATCAGGTTCCCTGCTAAGCACGATAAAATCACTATGTCGGAAAACAGCAACATCCGGTACTTCAAAAGTTTGGCAGGGATACGTCCAGTTATTATCCAGCCTTAGGTACTGCCAGGGATTGTAATTATCATTCTGATCCAGCGCTGCAATGACAAAATCTGTATATTTTTTGCCGGCAGAAAGAAAGAACTTTCCTGAGTGTTCAGGCATCTGATAGCCATTACCCAATATCACTCCTTTTTTCAACAATTTTAAACTTTTGTCCATTTCAAAATACTGTGCCGTATTAAAATATTGTGTTCCGGACAGAACAAAAAATGAACCGTCCTGATACTGAACATCATACAAGCCTGCAGCTTCGCTATTAAACTGTACTATATCCAACACCTCACCATCCGGGCTTATTTTAGTGATCAGGATCCTTAAGGTGTAATGAAATACTTCAAAATCATACAGATTATTTTCTTCATCTGTTATCAGGTAATGTAACCTACTGTTATAAGTATTTTCGATTTCCGTACTGGTAAACTCCACGCCCCTTACCCAAATAAGACTTCCATTACCATCTAGTTTTATCATCCATTTCCTAGCCGGCTCTCCGCTGTTCATTGCCAGTATAAAATTTCCTGCGTTGTCTTCCCTGACGGAAAAAATATTCCCGAAACCTACAGCCGGATTGACCAGTTGATTAATGGTTTTCCGCCAGATGACTTCGGCATCTTCGTTCAATCGTGCAATAGTTGTTCCAAAAGTAACAATGTAGCCATTATCACGGGTACCATAAATTCTGTCCGCTTTAAACGAACCACCATTCTTATAGTTAATAGATTTACTTTCCACCAGGTTTCCCGAAGCGCTGATTTTTGATAAGAACATAGTTGCACCACTGTTGGCTGTCCAATAGGTGCCGCCGAAGGAATAGTTTTTGTTCTGGTCCTGAGTTACGCCATAAATACCAAATCCGGTAAAGCTTTCGGGTGGTACAAGCCTTTTCTTAAAAACAGCTTCACCATCTCTAAACCGTATCCAGCTTTCAACAGAAAATTCATCAGCGCCGTAACTTCTATACATAATATCTATAGCGCTATCTTCTCCATAAAAGGAATACACAGGCTGCTGACGATAGGTATCTCCCCCACTTGCAATACTCTTGTGAAACTGATGTACATCAGAGGGTCCTTGATTTTCCCGGTCATTATTTTTTTGGCAACCGGTTATCGAAATAATTAAAGTAGAGAACAAAAACAAGCGCAACATGAAGCTTTAGTTTTAATACCTTTAACAACGCAGATATCAAATGCTATATTTTAATCCATTGAAAATAAGCGTTATGAAGTTTACTTCTTTCCTTTTTACAGGTATGCTATTGTGCTCCTTTTCCTTTTCCCAGGAAACAAAGCTGATCATCCGTTCCGACGATATGGGCTTTTCCCACAGCGGTAACCTCGCTTTGATCAAAACCTATAAAGAAGGGATCACAACATCCATTGAAGTGATCGTACCTGCCCCCTGGTTCCCGGAAGCGGTAAAGCTGCTGGAGGAAAATCCCGGTGTGGATGTCGGCATTCACCTGGCGATCACCAGTGAGTGGGACAATGTAAAATGGCGGCCGGTAAGTGACTGCCCCTCTCTGAAAGACCCGGACGGTTATTTCTACCCGATGGTTTGGCCCAACAAAGATTACCCCGGCCAGGCAATCAGGGATCACCAATGGACACCGGAAGATATAGAAAAAGAGTTCAGGGCGCAGATAGAGCTGGCACTGAAAAAAATACCCCGCATTACCCATATTTCGGGACATATGGGCTGTACGCACCTGGACGAAACCGTTAAGGTGCTTACTGAAAAGCTGGCAAAAGAATATAATATTCACGTGGACCTCCAAAAACACAAGGTTCAAAACGTGCGTTACAAAGGACCCGGCCGCACCGCTGCAGAAAAGAAGAAAAGCTTTGCTGCCATGCTGGAATCGCTGGAAAAAGGAAAAACCTATATGTTCGTGGATCACCCCGCATTTGACGACGCGGAAATGCGGGCCATTCATCATATAGGCTATGAAGATGTGGCGGAGGACCGGCAGGGAGTAACGGATGTGCTGACCGATCCCGCCATCAAAAAGCTCATCCGGGATAAAAACATCCGCCTGATCAGCTACGCAGATCTGAAGGATTGATACCCGGAACAGGATATGCAATCAGATACCTAACATCAAATTATTACAATTCCGGGCGCTTTATCTAACCGGGAAGCGCACCCGGCACGTCCTTTGTGCCATGCTAACAGATACTTTGTTTAGAATCAGGATAAGAGGTTGTCTTTACAGGCAGCCTCTTTTTACAGGATAATATGAAGTAAAATGTATTTTTAATATTCATGATACAAATTGACGGATGGTAACGGGTATACAATAATGTTATGTTATGAAAAACAGCAGAATAGCTATTTTAGTGGGTGGTTCTGACCTTTTCTCGGGACTAAGAGGTTATATCTAGAGGAACAAAGATCATTCATCAAGCCATCCGGCACACGTTTGACGAAGTACTGGTCATTAATTACAACTATTTCCTGGACTTTGGCCGTACTCATCAGCAACTGGTTACCGCCATACAGCAACAATACGCCTTCTCTGATGTTTTTCTATACGGATACAGCAAAGGAGGAGAGGTGGTACTTAAGCTCAGCCGCAGCCTGGTACCCACCCATGCTGTTCCGTTACTGGTTACCGTCGATATCGCCAACGGACCATGGTCTGCAGGTATAGACCGGTCAGTACCGGTGAATGTAGTAAAGAACATCAATATATACCAAAGCAAACCCCGTCCACCACTGTTCTCCTATGGACTTCCCGCTTATTCTGCCCATTCCGTGGAAATTGAGAATATCGACCTCTCGGAGAAAAAAGTAAACGGACACAGGGTTACGCACTCCAATATTGAAATGCTTATGGCAGAAGCAGTCATTGAGCAACTCAAAAAAGAAGCCGGCGCATACCGGCCGGAATAATGTGACTACGATCATATGACGAACATCACCCGTATATATTTTTATAAGCTATCGCTTTTTCATAACTTGACGGCTGACAATGCTTTGCCTGTATGAGTCCTGCCATACATATAAAACGGGTATATGACCCACCGATAAAGTCCGATGGCTGCCGGGTACTGGTAGACCGTCTGTGGCCGCGGGGGGTTACCAAACAAGCGGCCGCCATTGACGAATGGGCTAAAGACCTGGCGCCCTCCCCCGACCTCAGAAAATGGTTTGGGCATCAGCCGGAGCACTGGGCAGTTTTTCAAAAAAAGTATAAGCAGGAACTGGCAGACAATAGTGCCATCGATGACTTTTTACATAAACATGAAAAACAAAAACGGATAACACTCGTGTATGCAGCTAAAGATGAGGAGCATACACATGCAATAGTATTGCAATCATACCTTAACCGGTTATACAGATCAAAGCAAACCCTCTAGTGTTCATGAAGCGGAGAAAGATGTACGCATGGCTGGTACCCGTTGTTATATTGTTTGGTTGTGTGATGCTCATAGAAGCATGCCGCGACTCTTCACCCGGCAACCAACCGGCACTCTCTAAAAAGAAAGAAACGGATCTTGGGAAAATAGCCGCCTTACCGGCCGAATTCCTGTCCCCGGCAGACAATTCCACTACGCCCGAAAAAATAGAGCTGGGCAGGCTGTTATTTTATGACCCTATACTGTCAGGTAATAAGGATGTATCCTGTGCTACCTGTCACCACCCCGAATTCGGGTATGCGGAGAGCCTTGATCTGCCCATTGGGGTAAACGGAAGAGGGCTTGGGCAAAACAGGGTTTTTAAGAAACCTAACAATATTCCGCTTACCAAAAGAAATTCGCAATCGCTGCTGAACATCGCATTTAACGGCATTGACGACAACGGCCGGTACACTCCCGAAAAGGCGCCAATGTTCTGGGATATGCGTGCATCCGGACTGGAAGAACAGGCTCTGGAACCGATAAAAACGCTGGAAGAAATGCGTGGATACGATTTTGCCGAGCACGAAATTGTTCCCGAAGTAGTGAAGCGCCTCAACGGTATACCCGAATACAGGAAAATGTTCAATGCCATTTTTCCCGAAGAAACAGAAATAACTGATAAAAACCTGGCGAAGGCACTGGCAGCCTTTCAGCGCTCTCTCACGGCCAACAACTCCCGCTTCGATCAGTATATGCGGGGTGACAAAACCGCCATGTCTACCCGGGAAATAGAAGGTATGCAACTGTTTCTCAGCTCCGGGTGCGCCCGGTGTCACAGCGGTCCCATGCTTTCCGATTTTAAGCCGCATGTGCTGGGCGTTGCCGAAAACGAAAAGCTTTCTTTTATCGACTCCGGGTTCCAGCAAAACTTTTCTTTCAGAACCCCCACCCTTCGCAACCTCAGGCGTACACGTCCCTATATGCATAACGGCAAGATACAAACGCTGGAGAGCGTAATGACCTTCTACGAGGACCTGCAGGGTAAGGAGCTACCCAATAAAAACCTGACCCGGCACCACCTGGATACACTCGCCAAGCAGGTACGTGTTGAGTTCAAGCACATCAATACCATTGTAGAGTTTCTCAACACCCTCAACGACGAAGATTACGACAGGAAGATACCGGATAAAGTACCGAGCGGACTGCCCGTAGGCGGACTGATCAAAAATTAAAAGTTCGAAATGTAATTTTTCACCTGGTTGGTGAATTGGGTCATCAGGTTATGACCCGACGCCAGACCAGCTACCACCAGGAAAATAACACCGTATAAAGCACCCCATATATGGGCAGAATGGTTGATATTACCGCCTCCTTTTTTATCCAGGTAAGAGGAGATGCCGATAAAAAGAGCACCGAATACAAACCCGGGAATGGTAAGTCCCGGCAGGAAGATGAGCCCGATACCCCTTAACGGTTCCAGAAAGATAAAAGCAAAAATAACGGCCGAAACCGCCCCGGATGCGCCCAGGCTCCGGTAATGATAATTGTTGGTGTTCTTTACATAGGTGGGCAGCAAACAGGCTATCAAAGCAGTTACATACATCAGCAGGTACAGCCATTTGCCCGCCGGTCCGAAGATCGTCATGAAACGGATCTCCACAAACTCTCCGAAGATCCAGAAGGAATACATGTTAAAGAGCAGGTGGGGTATATTGGCATGTATAAAGCCGCAGGTAATGAAACGATAGTACTGGTTCTGTTCCTTAACAGCAGGCGGATAAAAGATCAGGTCATCCAGCACTTTCTGGCTGTTAAAAGCCGTAAACGAAACAATACAGGTCATAATAATGATGACTATCGTAATACTCATATATCCACTTTTATCGAAGATAACGGAAACTGAACAATATGAAGTTATCACCTGGTAAAAAGGGTGCAGACCTCTCGGTACCCCGGGGTGACAAATACACGAAAAAGAGAACCACTAAGGTACCAGGGCTCGAAGATGCACCATGCATTCCTTTGTGACACTTCGAGTCTTTGTGCCCTTGTGGTTCAAAAATCTATGCCTTGCCATGACAATGTACTTTGTATTTGTCATGCCGGGCCAATTATACGGAGTATTACCCCGATTACTCAAACACACTCTTAAGCAAATCGGTGGTTCTGGCCAGGGGATCCTTACGGATCTTTTGCTCCTCTTCTGCCACCTGGTGAAAAATACCGGACAGGGCTTTTTCCGTTACATATGCTGAGAGATCGGGGTTCACTTTGTTGATGGTAAACTTATTATAGGCGGTAAATACTGCATTCCAGTATTTGGTAGCGTCCACTTTTTCAAGCGATTTTTCAATAACCGGTCTGAATGCACCTGTCAGTTGTGAGGTGGTTTTTGACTTAAGATAATCTGTTGCGGCGTGGTCACCTCCTTTCAGAATGCCGGCAGCATCCTGGATGCTCATTTGCTTGATCGCATTCACAAAGATCGGCGTGGCGGATTTAGCCGCGTCTTCCGCGGCACGGTTCACGCTCAATATAGCGTCATCCACCTGCTTACCCAATCCTGCGGACCTCAGTTTTTCTTCCACTTTTTTTGCCTCGTCCGGCATCAGGATCTTGATGGCCGCATTCGCGAAATACCCGTCAACAGCAGACAGGCTTTTCGCGGCATTTTCTGTTCCGATAGACAGTGCCTCCTTCAATCCGGCGGCAATGGTATTATCCTCGCCACCTTTATTGCCGCCTAATACGTTTTTAAGTATCTGGGCTTCCGTATGTATAGAGATAGCAGTACATGCAAAGAGCAGGAATAAGATAGTAGTGATTTTTTTCATCCGTTATAGATTTTTGTTTTTAAAGGTTAAAGGTTCCGTCAATGGTACAATACCTTACAGGGTCAAAAATAATACCAGTCATTCAGACTGGTATTACAAACGAAAGTTTAATCTGCTTAGTACCTGAAGTTTTAACAGGTTATACACGGGATCTATTGATCTTAGCTCTTTTTTCAGTTCCGTCACCGGCAGACTGATCATCCTGCCGATGGGTTTGCCGGCACGGTAAGTGATCACCTTCATGTACCGCGCATCTTTGGGTGCGGTTACGGGTAACTGGTATTTGGGATAAAAATTATCCGGAGATGAATTGTCAAAACTGTAATGTATATCCAATCTTTTATTTCAGTGCCCTGCTTCCATACCGGCAAATTATGGCTGTTTTGGTCACCTCAACGATGAGATCATACATGGAAGCCGCATATTTTGTTTTAGCTACGTCCAGCCGCTCAAACTGCTTTTCTACTTTAGCTAAAAAACTATCCCGGTTTTTTCTGCCGGCGACCAGGCAGATTCCGACACTGCCAGCGCGCTGGGGCAAAGCATGTATTGGGCGTGGCATTATAATCAAGGTACGCATTAAGGAGTTAAGAAAATTAAGTTTTTTACTTAATTTTCTTAACTCCTTAATGGTTATGGTTATAAGTCTCCCTATTCACCAACGCCGTTTACCACATTCCTGGGCTTACCATCCAGGAACGCTTTGATATTCCGCGCAGACTCGTTGAGCAACCTTTGTCTTGCTTCCCTGGTACCCCACGCAATATGGGGTGTGATAAGACAGTTAGGGGCTCCGATCAAAGGGTTATCAGCAGGCGGCGGCTCCGAAGACAACACATCGAGGGCGGCGCCGGCCAATTTGTTTTCTCTCAGGGCGGCAGCCAGGTCATCTTCCTGTATCAAAGCACCGCGACCGGTGTTTATAATAAAGGCAGATGGTTTCATTTTGGCGATCAGCGCTGCATTGACCATCTGGCGTGTATCATCCGTAAGCGGACAATGCAGGCTTACGAAATCGGACTGCCTGAAGCAGGTTTCCCTGTTAACGAAATCGATACCCATCACGTTGGGATACTTAGATGGATCACGGACCACCGCCAGTATATTCATACCGAAAGCCAGCCCTATATTTGCTACGGCCATTCCTATCTGCCCGAGTCCAACCAATCCCAGGGTCTTGCCCTGCAGCTCAAAAAGCCCTTCGTGCCCAAAACAAAAGTCCTTGCTCCTGCTCCAGGCGCCTCCGTGTACTTCGGCAGAACGACGAGCGGTATGATAAGTTAATTCCAGGATAAAAGCCCATGTCAGCTGCGCCACGGAATGAGTGCTGTAGCCCGGTACGTTGCAAACAGGAACATTCCGTTTTGCTGCCGCTTTGATGTCTATGTTATCAAACCCGGTGGCCAACTCTCCTATATACCGCAGGCCAGGCATTTGTTCAATAGCCTCTCCCAATACTTTGGCTTTATTTGTCAGCACAATGGCGGCGTTGCCCACACGCCGCGCCACTTCTTCCGGCGCTGTCCGCTCATATACGGTCAGGTTCCCCAATTCTTCAAAAGGTTTCCAGCTCAGATCACCTGGGTTCAGGGTGAACCCATCTAAAATTACCATTTCCATATGCAAATTCTTTTATCTTAGTGTGTGAAAATAAGCAGGTTTTCCTGAAATCTTCAACACAAATATTATATGGCAAAAAGTAATCCCCGATCCCGCATCCTCATTATCATAATACTGATCATAGCATTGCTCCCGGTTCTGATCGGAAAATCCTATCTCTATAAAGCGATCGTGTACAACTTTGCAGATATAGACGACTATAAAATTTTTGACAACAATGTGGTAACCCCGGCGCAACATCCCGTTGCATGGCCGCAGGATGATCATTATACGCAGGAGATACCTGCAGACCTCTCCGCTTACCTGGAGAAGATACGGTCGGCAGCGTTACTGGTAGTGCAGGACGGTAAAATAAAAGTAGAGAAATACTGGCCGGGCTATAGCGACAGCTCCGTCACCAACTCCTTTTCTATAGCCAAAAGCGTGGTCAGCCTACTAACGGGCATCGCCATCCGCGAAGGCAGGATCAGCTCCGTAGAGGATGCTGTGGGAAAATACCTCCCCGAGTTTGCCGAAGGTGAAAAAGAGAAGCTGAAGATCGTGCATCTGCTTACCATGAGCAGCGGCAGCAACTGGGATGAAAGCTATGCCAATCCCCTGTCTGTGACAACAGAAGCGTATTATGGTTCGAACCTGTACCGGGTAGCCACCTCCGTTGATATTGTGAAAGAGCCCGGCGCTTATCATTTCTATAAGAGCGGTGATACACAGTTGCTGGGACTGGTGCTGGAGAAAGCAACCGGCAGATCGCTGAGCGAATATGCATCGGAAAAGCTCTGGCAACCGCTGGGGGCGACACACCCGGCCTTATGGAGCACAGACAGACCGGGCGGAAACGAAAAAGCCTACTGTTGCTTCAACAGCAATGCCCGTGACTTTGCCAGGCTCGGGCAACTGATGCTGGACAGTTGCAGGATCAATGGGGTACCATTGGTAGACAGTGCCTATTTTGCCGCTTCGGTTACCCCCTGCCGTATACCCGATGAAACAGGAAGACCATGTAACTATTACGGGTATCAGTGGTGGCTCATTCCGGATGAACCAGGTATTTTTTATGCCCGTGGAATATTGGGCCAGTATATTATCTGCATTCCAAAAAAAAATATGGTGATCGTAAGACTGGGTGAAAAGCGGGACGAAAAAATAAATGATATCCCGATGGAAGTACCCCGGCTGATAGAATGGGGAAAGGGTTTATAAATCCATAAGCCTTAAATTGCAGGTACAATATAAACGGATGAAACTACCTGCACTACTGATCCTTTGCCTGGTAACAGGCCTGCACAGCTTTTCACAATCACCGGTCATCAACCAGTATGCACCCCCCGCCTTCCCGGACGGCAACCGGGTGGCCCGGCTCAAAGCAATGGCACCGCAAATCGACAGCCTCTACCAGGCCTATGCAGCCGGTAACCACGTACCGGGGCTGGTATATGCCATCGTAGCAGAGGGGCAGGTGATACATACCGCCGCATTCGGCTACAGCGATGTAGAAAGAAAAATTGCCGCCGATAGCAATTCCGTATTTCGTATCGCCTCCATGACCAAAAGCTTTGCGGGCATGGCCATTCTCATGCTGCGTGACAAAGGAAAACTACAACTGGATGATCCCGTCAGGAAATATGTTCCGGAGATCGACAGCGTTACCTCCCTTACAGACGATACTGCCCCCATCACGATACGACAACTGCTGACCCATACCGCCGGCTTTCCGCAGGATGATCCCTGGGCGGATCGTCAACTTGACATTACCGACAAAGCGTTTACAGACTTTCTTGAAAAAGATGTTTCTCTTTCCAACCCGCCCGGTATAAAATACGAATACAGCAACCTCGGGTACACCCTGCTTGGCACCATCATCAACCGGGTATCCGGACAACACTATGAAACCTATATACAGGAAAACATACTGGATCCGCTTGGTATGACAAGTACTTATTGGGAATACACCAAACTACCAGACCGGCGGCTCGCCAAAGGATACCGCTGGGCCAACAACCACTGGCAGCCACAGGAAATACTGCACAGCGGTGCTTACGGCATGATGGGCGGCTTACTGACATCCATACACGATTTTGTAAAATACATGCAACTGCATATGTCTGCCTGGCCGGCAAGGTCAGGAGGCGATACAATGCTCCTGAAAAGAAGCAGTCTGCGGGAAATGCATTTTCCCGGCAGCATGATCAACCTCAACACCGGCTTCAAAACACCGGACGGTCACGTATGCGCCAGGGCAAGCTCCTATAATTTCGGGCTGAGCTGGGCAAGAGACTGCAAAGGCATCATACAGGTCAGTCATACAGGCGGGCTGCCCGGGTATGGCTCCAACTGGATGTTCCTGCCGGAATATAACCTGGGTGTAGCGGCTTTCACCAATCATACCTATAAGGGACCGGCCCTGCTGAACATACAGGTATTGAATACCCTGCTGGCCGCCACCGATCTGCAGCCGCGGCAACCCGTTCCCTCTCCCATCCTGCTGCAACGGCAAAAAGAATTGGCTTCCCTCCTGCCCGACTGGAAGCAGGCGGAAAATACCGGTTATTTCGCCGTTAATTTCTTTAACGACTTCTTCATTGATACCCTCCGGGAAGAAGCACGTACCTTATTCGAAAAAGCCGGAAAGATCATTCGCGTTAAAGAGATAATTCCTGAAAACCAGCTGAGAGGCAGCTTTATTATAGAAGGGGAGCATGCGGATATTGCCGTATGGTTTTCCCTCTCGCCGCAAAACCCCGCCCTGATACAGGATTATCGCATATGGGAGCGACCCAAAAACAGTCATTTCAGTAAATACCGGCTGAAAACCATCCACACAATGGAAGAATACCGGGCGCTGGTGAAAGGCGATCCCGACCAGGAGCTGGTAGCGCTGGACAGCTATATACCCGGCATACAACTGGATATACGGTATGCTACCACCAACAATTTTACCGGTAAGCAACTGTATAACCAACCCGGTGCATTTTTGAGAAAGCCGGTGGCGGAGGCACTGAAGAATGTACAGAAGGAACTGAATAAAAAAGGACTGGGGCTGAAGATCTATGATGCCTACCGTCCTTATGACGTAACAGTACAGTTTTATGAACTATACCGCGACAGCGTGTTCGTGGCTTCGCCTTTCAACGGGTCGAGGCACAACCGCGGCACTACCGTGGACCTGTCCGTCATTAACCTCAAAACCGGTAAAGAGTTGGCCATGCCCACTCCTTTTGATGATTTTACGGAAAAAGCGCATATTGATTACCGTAACTTACCAGCGGGCGTTATCAAAAACCGCGACCTGCTGAAAAATATCATGCACAAGCATGGCTTCCGGGTATATGCGGACGAGTGGTGGCACTACGACCACCAGAACTGGCGCAAATATCCGGTGATGGATATACCGTTTGAATTGCTGTAGGTGAGACCTAACAGGTTTCAGAAACCTGTTAGGTCTGGGCTGATGGTTTGCTCCGGGGCAAAGAAACCTATAAGGTTTTAGAAAATGATTGCTCAAGAGAGAAATACCGGGGTACTAAACCTTATAGGTTTTTTCCGGCGGGCAGGAGAAACCTGTTAGGTCTGGCTACTCACTAATGGCCACCCCCACCCTGGAATCCGCACATCCATAGTACAGGAACCATTTGTTGTTATAAAATACCATACCTTCAATGAACACGGTACCGGCTGCATATTGTCCGGTTTTTTCAAAAGGTTCTGTCGGGTATAAGAATGGTTTATCCAGGCGACCGAGCACTTTGGTGGGATCGTTCTTATCAAAAAGCACCTGGCCCGCACAATAGCTGTTGGCTGCATAGGCCGTATCCCCTTTTTCTCCGGCGGCATTCTTTCCGTTGTAAAGTAGTAAAATCCCCTGCTCTGTTATTAATGCAGGTGGACCGCATTCCGTCAGGTCGCTGTCGAAATAGCCCTTGCGTGGTGCGATCAACTGCAGCAATTCCCCGCTGTCATCCAGCATGGGTGTCCAGTTAATAAAGTCATCTGACACGGCAGGATTTACAAAATGCTCACCCCAATACATCAGGTATTTCCCGTTTACTTTTTCTATCACCTGTTTGTTGTTTGACAGCGCAGTTACAATAGAAGCCGATTTAGCCGGAATATCTTTAAAGCGACCGTTCCAGGCAGCTTTAAACGCCGGACCGTGTTTGGTCCATTGGATCAGGTCTCTGGAAGTGGCAACGCATAAGCGGGGTACTGTATGGTTCCAAGAGGTATATAGCATTACATAAGTGCCGTCCCCGGTAACAGCCACACGCGGGTCTTCGCAGCCACCCGGCCAGTCATACTCCTTTTGATCATCATGATCGGGATAAAAAACCGGCTCCGGCCGGATCGTCATGGTCAGCCCGTCCGTTGTTTCGGCCAGGCCTATCCGTGAAGTATGTGCGCCGATCTTGTCTATACCGGAAAAATCTTCGGACCGGAACAGCACGATGATCTTACTGTCTTTTACTACGGCAGCGGGATTGAAAGCCGCGTTTTTCATCCAGTACACGGTATTGCCGGTCATGGGATCTTTAAAAGTACGCAGGCTGTCAGGACTGATCAGCGGTGCTGCCGGTGTGGGGCGAACAAAAGGTCCCAACGCCCAGGAGGGCAGGGTTGTCTGTTGCTGTTTACAGCCGGCTGACGCGATCAGCAGGCAAAACAGCAGGAATATACGATGAAGGCTCATGCAACCAAATTAGCAATTATACCTGCAAAAGTCATAAAAACTGAAGAAATTTTATGGCAGTCAGAAGTCTTGCCCCTTACAGCAGCTGAATGCTTAATCAAATTCCATTACTGCACCGGCACAGGTTTGGTAGCCCTGCCCGCTTTGCATGTGTAAAGAAAAATAAAGAATATGAGCGAAAGGATTCAGAATCCTATATTCACGCAATCATACATTCATCATATATTTCCCGGTTATCACCTGGCATCCCTATGGGACGCGTACACATTTTACCGGTTGGCTACAGACCTTCCGTCCCTATGGAACTGGTGACAATTCATGTTAGAAGAAAAAGCTTCCAACTGTTGGAAGGTTGGAAGCTTTATTCCCTCTTGTGCCATAGCAGGAAGAATCCATTGTACTATAACAAAAAAGCCACCGGAAAGGTGGCTCTTTTGTTATAGTGATATAAACAATCTTTAATACCCGGTGTTTTGCGTCAGGGCGCCCGAGCTCCTGTCTATCTGATTTTGGGGGATCGGGAAGTAAGTATTATGTGGATTAACAGTAACACCACCGTAAGCAGGCAAATAGTTCGCTTCAAACGTTGAGTAACTTTCCTTCACTTCCTTCAGTATTCCCCATCGAACCAGGTCGTAAAACCGGTGTCCTTCCAAAGCCAGCTCCAACCGGCGTTCAAACTGAACCGCTTTTAACGCGTATGTTTCATCGGGAAACGAGGGATACTCTCCAATCTGATAATTGGCCGCATCATTGCCGTAGGCCGTTTTCTTGGGGGCTAAAGAGGATGCCCTTTCACGAACCTTATTCACAAGCCTCCTGGCATTGTCTAAATCACCGGCATCGATATAACATTCAGCAGCCATTAAATAGACATCGGCAAGCCGGATAATATTAACATTCAAGCCGGTAACATATTCCGCACCGGAAATTGTTTGTGATCCAAACGTAGATCGGTTGATCGTATGTTTCTGGGCAAGGAACGGACCACCATATGCCGGGTCGCGGATCCAGCCGTCACCGGGCATCAATCCCCAATCCCTGAACATCACCCCTCTCCTGGCAATAGTATAATCCAGGCGAGGGTCGAACCTGATCGTGGTATCCAGCTTATAGCTGGATTTATCACCGGGTGACTGGAGATCTGAAATGTACGGGTCGGTCCTGTAGGAGTTGTCCAGCAAAGGCAACCCGTTCGCATCAACTTTGTAAGCATTTACCAGGTCTATGGTGGGTTGATAAAACCCGCAACAGGTAACAGGAGCACTTCCGTAAAAGCCGCCCAGCATATCCCCGACATTTGCATTGTCATTCACAGAACCGCTTATTGCATGCTGTACCTGGAAGATCGCTTCCGGTCCGTTTTCAGTCTCCGTTTGAAAATTGTTTTCGAAGGGCATGTCAACCAGGTCTCCCGAAACATCTATTACATTTTCGAATAATGGAAGCGCTTCCGGATATTTGTTTTGATACAACAATACTTTACCGAGATAAGCCTGTGCGATGGCTTTATTTACACGTCCTACTTCCCCTCTGGGTTTGCTTTCAGGAAGATTGGCTACTGCAAATTCAAGATCTGCCTGTATTTTAGGATATACATCGGTATTGTTAGGCACTACTGCCGCTTCAGAGGTTAGTGTAATGCTCTCATCAATATAAGGAACATTTACAAAAACCCTTCGAAGCAGAAAGTAATAATGTGCCCTCAGCAGCTTTGCTTCGGCTTCTACCTCTCTGGCACGGGTTTCATCAAACTTCAACCCGTCGCTGCTTTGCAGGGCTGCCAGACCTGTCAGTACACTGTTACAGCTCAGAACTCCCTCATAAGACCTTACCCAAAGAACCTCCAGGTTATCGTTGGTGCTGTTGGGTGCCATTTTTTCCATATCAGCCATTGTGGTAATGTCGGTGGCAATGCTGCCCTTATGCGCATTATCGGCCACCACATCTCCTATTAACCACTGGCTTGGCGCGGAAGCGTAATTGCCCCAGGTACCGGAACGGTTACCGTTCAGCATACCGTAAGCACCTATTAAAAGTCCCTCTACCCCCTCGGTAGAATTGATCTGGTTTTCAGTCAACTGCCCTTGCGGGGTCAGATCAAGAAAACTTTGCTTGCAGGAAGATAACCCTCCGGCAAAAGAAACTGCTGTTGCAACTATTAGAATTTTAAACTTATTCATATTCAAATGCTTTTAGTATCAGGAAATACTCACTGGTAATTAAAATGTAACGGAAAGCCCGATTAAATACTGCCTTGAAACAGGATAGATACCGCTGTCCACACCGGGAGCTGAAAAAGTACTGCTCAACTGGCTTACTTCCGGATCCATACCGGTATATTTTGTGATAGTGAATAAGTTGGTAGCACTTAGATAGGCTCTTAAGCTTCTTATGTTATTACCCAGTATATTTTCGCCGAATGTATAACCCAACTGCAGATTTCTCATCCTGAAGAAACTACCATCTATCACATAATATGAATTAGAGTTCATTTCGTAGGCAGGACGGTTTGCGTAAGGAGACGGGATCTTACTGTCGGTATTGGTTGGACTCCATGCATCCAGCAACCTGGTAGAGATAGAACCTCCAAACAAACCGAAGTCAGTGAACTGGCGGGTTACTTCATACAGGTCATTACCCTGTGAACCGTTAAAGAACATTACCACATCGAAGTTCTTATAAGTGGCATTCAGGCTGAATGAATAAATAAAATCAGGATGTGGGTTACCGATAATCGTACGGTCAAATGCATCTATCACACCATCCGGTCTGCCGCTGGGGCCGGATACATCCACATATTTCGGACCGCCCACCCTGGCGCCGGGGTAACCGGCAGCGGCCTCCGTTTCATTTTGGTAAATACCATCCATCTTGTAGCCGTAGAACGCACCGAAAGGTTCACCCGGCCTTAAAATAGAGACCGTAACGTTCCTGTATCCAAGGTAGGGTTGCTCAGGAATGGATGGCGCCAGATAAGTTACTTTATTTATATTTTTTGAAAAATTAAATCCGACGTCAAATGTAAAATCACTTGCGTTGGGTTTAAAGTAGTGGTAATTCAAACCAATTTCAAACCCTTTGTTGTTCATGTTACCCACATTCACAAAAGGTGAGCTGCCCTGTCCAACCGCTGCAGAAGGAAGGGGTACCGGATAGAGCATATCCTTGGTATCTCTGTCATACCATTCAAGACTACCATCCAATACATTGTTAAGCAGGGTGAAATCCAAACCAATATTTAAAGAGCGCACCTCTTCCCATTTGATGGAAGGATTGCTGTAGTTGCTTTTCCAGATCCCGGATGCAAGGGTACCTCCTGCAATGGGATAATAGGAAGCCGTTTGATTGGCCGTCCAACGATTAAGGTAGTTAAACGGAGGGATACGCTGGTTACCGGTAACTCCGTAGCCGGCTCTCAACTTCAGATCGTTGACCCATTCCACACCCGCCATAAAGCTTTCTCCTGATATACGCCAGGCAGCACTGATCGCCGGGAAAACACCATACCTGAATTCATCACTGAAGTTGGAAGAACCGTCCCTTCTTATAGTGGCGCTAAGCAGGTACCTGCCGTCATAACCATAATCGATCTTCCCGAAAAGCGAAAACAGTGAACTCAAATAACCGGAGCTGCCGTTATTAATATTGGAAGAACCTACGTCCAGATAATAATAGTCCAGGTTACCTAATAAGAAATAATCGTTCCTGCTGCCACTTATATTGCGGGCCTTTGTCTTTATTGCCTCGGTGCCGGCCAATACACCGATACTGTGTTTGTCAAAAATCCTTTTATAGTTCAACGTATTGGTCCATGTCCAATCGTTGTTAAAGCCATAGCTTTCGCTCATGGAATTATTGGTTATGCTACCTTCCGAATGTTCAGGGTTTGGATAACCGGCACTGAAGGAATTCCAGTTTTCATAACGTAAACCGAAACTGGTTCTGGCCGTCAACCCGTTAAGAACATCCACCTCTGCATATACATTGCCTAACATGGTATTGCTGAGCGTATAGTTATCCTTTGCCCGGTATAACATGGCCATAGGGTTTTGTGCATTCCCCAGTTTATCACCCCTTGTTCCGGCAAAATTACCGCCTTCATCATACACCGGTATAATGGTCTGTATCCTGTAGGCAAAGCCTATAGGAGATCCTTCGCCCTGGTAATCCCCGGCAGTATTCACGTTAGCACCCACGCCATTGGATCGCGTTCTTGCATATTGAAAATTTTCGCCGACTCTAACTTTATCGTTGAATATAGAGAAATTGGTATTCGCCCGGAAGGTGTACCGTTCAAAGCCGGTGTGCTTAATCGTTCCCTGCTGGTTCATATAGCTACCCGATATGGCGTAGTTAGAGGACTGCCCGCCGCCCGCTACATTCAGCATATAATTCTGCATAGGCGCATTGTGGGTGATCTCTTCAAACCAATTGGTTCCGGCCTGGTTGGCTTTTACGATCTGGTAAAACGTATTGGGATCCCTGCTGTAGTTATATTTGGTAGCCATGTCGGCATCCGCTGCTGTAACATCATGACCGGTTTTGGTGCCGGCCAACAGGTATTCGGGTAACACAGGAGTGGTACCGGTACCATAGTTCGTCCCGGTTGTGCTTCCCTGCCCCGGCAACTGTGCCGGGTTGTTTAAATTATTAAAAGATGCATACAGGTATTCCGCAAATTGCGTGGGATTCATCATCTTGGGGAAATTTTCCTTGCGGGGTACCTGGGTACCTACATAAGTATCAAAGGTTACCCTGGGCGGGGCACCGTTTTTCCCTTTTTTTGTAGTGATGATCACCACCCCGTTGTTTGCCCTGGCCCCGTAAATAGACGCAGCAGACGCATCTTTCAGCACCTGCATGCTCTCAATATCATTCTGGTTCAGCCAGCTCAGCTTTCCTTCGTATGGCACCCCGTCGATCACATACAACGGATCATTATTATTTATAGTGCTGAACCCCCTCACCCTGATCTGAGGTGTCGATCCCGGCGCCCCGTCATTGATGATATGCACGCCCGTTGCTTTTCCCTGCAGGGCTTCTACAGGGCTGGCTACCGGCTGTGCCTTCATTTGCGCTACGTCTACCACCGAGACGGCGCCTGTTATGTCTTTCTTTCGCTGACTTGTGTAACCGGTAACAACTACCTCTTCCAGCGCATCGGTTCTTTCTGCCAACGAAACTTCGATGCTGTTTCTTCCGCTCACAGCGATCTCTACCGTCTCAAAACCTACCGAGCTTATTACCAGAATAGCATTGTCACCGGGTACATTAATGGAAAATACGCCCTCTGCATCTGATACCACTGCTGTACCAGAGCCCTTAACTGAAATGCTGGCGCCGGGCACAGGGCTGGCGTCAGTGCTGTTTAATACTCTCCCTGATACGATTCTTTGCTGTGCATAGGCAAAGAGACCGATAAAGAGACCAATGAATAAGAAAATCGTTTTAATTCCTGTTTTCTTCATGGCAAGATGTTTTCTTTTTGATAAATAAAATTTCTAAAACCAGGGAAGGGTAAACTATTACTTGTCTGCGCTGAGTATGCAAACGACACCATCTGTTGGTCTGGGTAGAAGGTAAAGGACCATTGGGGTATCCAGGAATAGGCATTAGCAGGCATTGGCAAGGTTATATTTCGTTTTAAAATAGGATAAGCTTTACACTGAATGTTTATATAATATAACACAATGTTAAAAAAAAATAATTTAACGACAAATTTTCATTTCATCGAGTTCTTCACATTACAAAACTTAATATTGGGATATGTCCGCATTAGGTATATTTACCCATCCTGAAAGGAAGATATTATGGTAAAGGAAAAAAAGAACACGATCATCCGGGATATCAGTTGGCTATCATTTAACGCCCGGGTGTTGCAGGAAGCTGCTGACACGACCGTACCACTAAAGGAAAGGATAAAGTTCCTAGGCATTTTCTCCAATAACATGGATGAGTTCTTCCGGGTAAGGGTAGCTGCGCTGAAACGGATGCTCTCACTGGGCAAAAAGGCACGGATGCACCTGGAACAGGATCCGCAGAATATCCTGGACCAGATCCACGCTATTGTTTTGCAGCAACAGAGCGAGTTTGACAGAATATGGAAGAACATCCTGGCTGAACTCAAAAAAGAAAATATATTCCTGGTAACAGAGAAACAACTGAACAGGGAACAAAAAACCTTTATCCAGAATTATTTTGACGAAGAAGTGTCTTCGGCGGTGATACCCATGATGATCGAAAATATTGCGGACTTTCCTTATCTCCGCGAAAAAGCCATACTGCTGGCGGTTGTCATGTCAAAAAAAGATTCCGCTTACAAGAAAAAATATGCGTTGATAGAAGTGCCCACCAGGCTGATGTCCAGGTTTATCATATTGCCGTCTTCGGGAGGCAAGCATTATATTATGTTGCTGGAAGACATCATACGTTTTTGCCTGCCGCAGATATTTTCCTTTATGGGCTTTGATACCTATGAAGGATACGTGGTGAAGATCACCCGGGACGCCGAGTTTGACCTGGATACCGACCTGGATGTGGCTTATACCCAAAAGATCAAAAAAGGGCTGAAGAGCAGGAAAAAGGGGAAACCCGTGCGTTTCATTTATGATAAAGCGATAGATGCCTCCCTGCTGGAATACCTGATAAAAAGACTGCACCTGACCCAAAAGGATGCCATTATCCCCGGGGGAAGAATTCACAACTTCCGCCACTTTATGGATTTCCCGGAATCCGTATTCCACCAGAAAAGTGTCCGGAAAAAGCCCATCACGCACCCGGCGCTGCGGAACGCCCCGCGGGTGACTGAAGTGGTGCTGAAAAAAGACGTGATGCTGCACCTCCCCTATCATTCGTTTAATGCCGTAGTGGGATTGCTCAAAGAGGCGGCCATGGACCCGGATGTATTCGAGATCAGAATCACCGCTTACAGGCTGGCTCCGGCTTCCAAGATCATCAATGCGCTGATCAATGCAAAACGTAATGGTAAGAAGGTAGTGGTAATGCTGGAACTGCGGGCCAGGTTTGACGAGGAAGCCAACCTGGAATGGAAAGAACGCCTGGAAGATGAAGGAGTGACCGTACTGATAGGAGTACCCGACATGAAGGTGCATGCGAAAGTCTGTGTGATCAAGCGAAAAAAAGGAAGCAAAACCATCCAGTACGGGTTTGTAAGCACCGGCAACTTCAACGGCAAGACGGCCAGGTTCTACGGCGACCACTGCCTGCTGACCAGCGATCACAATATTATGATGGACATCAACCGGATCTTTAACTTTTTGCAACAACCGAAAACCGGCGCGCATTTCCTGCGCGCCTGCAAAACTTTACTGATCAGCCCGGACTATATGCGCCAAAAGCTGCTTGCCTTGATCGACCAGGAGATTAAGAACGTAAAGCGGAAAAAGCAGGCTGCAATAGTACTGAAGCTAAACTCACTTGCCGACGAAACGCTCATATTAAAGCTTTATGAAGCTGCCCGTGCCGGCGTCAGTATAAAAATGGTGATCAGGGGTATCTGTTGCATGTACACCGAAAATAAAAAGTTCAAAACCAAAATACAGGCCATCAGCATCGTGGACGAATACCTGGAGCATGCCCGCGTAGTCATATTTCATAACAATGGCAAAAACAGGGCTTTTATTTCGTCGGCAGACTGGATGGTCAGGAACCTGGATCACAGGATAGAAGCGGCCGTGGAGATCCTGGATCCTGGGATCAAACAGGAGCTGAAAGATATCATGAGCATACAACTGCACGATAACGTGAAAGCGCGGGTGCTTGATAACGCGCTTTCCAATGAATACGTTAAAACAAGGGGGAAAAAGATCCGGTCGCAGATAGAAATATATAACTACCTGGCCCGCAAATAATGGTTACGGTATTTCTGATATATGGTGTAGGATTTCTGATTGTAGCGGTTCTTTGCTAAATCAACAATCCACCTGCGTCCTGCATTTTGTATCCTGCAACTATTTTCCGTTTACCGGTGTATTGTCTTTCCAGCTCCAGAGATGCAGGCTGGCATAGGTCCGGTACGGGCTCCATCTGGCAGATATCCGCAGTATATCTTCTATGAACTTTTTCTTATCCGATCTGTCCAGCTTATAAATGCGGATCATGGCATTCTGCAACCCGAGATCCCCTGCAGAGAACACATCCTCCCTTCCCAGGGCAAACATCAGCAGCATTTCCGCCGTCCAGGTTCCTACGCCTTTTATGGCTGTCAGGTAAGCTATCACTTCTTCATTGCTCATTCTGTTCAGCTTCTTCCATTCCATCCCGTTCTCTATCTCAAAGGCGGCTACATTCCTCACGTATTGTACTTTGGCATTGCTTAATCCGATACTCCTCAGCGTTTCTGGCGCCGTATGCAATATTTGTGCCGCCGAGGGCTCTTCCCCTTCATACAGTTGCAGAAAACGATTGTAGATCACATCGGCCACCTTTACCGACAATTGCTGGCTCATGATAGAAGCACAGAGATAATTACAGATATTCTTCCTTTTCTTCAATTTGAAAGGAGACACAGTATCCAGCAGCTTTGCCAGTTTCCTGTCTTTTCTGAGATGTAGGAGGTATTCCATTCCTGGCGCTTATTCGTAAGATGGCAAGTTAGTGTAAAATATACGAAACCGGGGGCGCTGGTTGCAAGCCAATGATCCCCAGGGGGACTCATGGGACACTGTTCACATTTCCACATTTTCAAATTCTCAAATTTTCAAATTATCCCCTGCTGTATCCTGGTTAAGTATGTTAGACATTATACGATATAATTCGGGATAGGTATATTTGAACAGCGCCGGCTTTTCAAAAAAAAGTTCCACACTTTCCGCCCAAAACTCCTGGAAGTTCGTCATGGCATATTTGGAGTAGAGCACATTGCCTGTTACCCGCTTTTGCTCAAACACCTGGTTGCCGTACGTATTGAATTCATGGAAATGAGAAACAAAAGATGTATCCTCCGGCCTGCCCGTCTCGAAATTCTGGAAATAATAGGCATGCGCCATTTCATGCAAACCCAGGTCAGCGCCATCGTCAGGATCTTTTATACCCTCCAGGAAGTGCTTCCACGAAACGTGGATCCGGTTGCCCGATACATTGCCGGCCAATACCCGGATGGTGGGTTCAACGCCAATAAATTCCGCCGGAAAAATGTGAATGGACCTGTAGTAAGGCAGCAGGTATCGCTGCAGTCCGAAGCTCAGCTTCACAGCGGTTGCACTGAGCAGGATCGGCATTTCCTTAAAACCTATATTGTCATAGATAACAAAGATTTTCGTCTGCATGAACTGTTGCACCCGGTACCGGAACCGTTCCTTTTCCGGATCCGGCAGCCTGCAATAGTACGGCAGGTGTTTGGTAAGCACCCTGTCCATCTCCGTTTCGGAAAACTGCAGCTCGTTACCGGGATATACCAGGGCGCCCGGCTCCTGCGCTACAGGAGCGGCACTGGGCGGCGCAGAAGAAGCTTCCTGTTTTTGAGCACTCCTTCGATCAAGTCGTTTGGCCACGAGCCGCAGAATGATCACGATAGCAATAATAGCGGCAACGCCATAGAAAAAGTCCGGCGACCGGTTGTAGTTGTCTTTATCGATGCGAACAGGATGTATAACGGTGTGTTCCAACGTATCTCCGCTGGCGTCACTCTGTATTATGATCAACGAATCCTGTGGCATAGTAAATAGTTAAATCGTGCAGCAAAGGGGTATGTTCCCCGGGGTCGGCTACGCCAGACCCCGGGTGCACAGAAGTAGGAAAAGGGGGCACGATCCCCGGTATAAATTACCCAGTGGGCGGACGCATCATTTTCAAATTATCACATTCTCAAATTTCCACATCGCCACATTCTCACATTTTCAAATTACCACAACTACCTTACTTCCTGCATCGTCACCAGCTTCCGGTATATTCCGTCTGCCCGCATCAGCGCATCATGCGTTCCCCGCTCCACTATTGTTCCCTTTTGCAGCACAATTATTTCGTCTGCATACCGTACGGTAGACAGGCGATGGGCTATCACAATGGAGGTCCGGTCCGTCATCAGGTTATTGATCGCCTCCTGCACCAGCATCTCGCTTTCCGTATCCAACGAAGAAGTGGCCTCGTCCAGTATAAGAATAGGAGGATTTTTCAGCACCGCCCTGGCAATGGTAAGCCGCTGCCTTTCCCCGCCACTCAGTTTTGAGCCACGGTCGCCGATATTGCTGTCATAGCCGCCCTCTCTTGCTGTAATAAAACTATGCGCATTGGCAATTTTGGCAGCTTCTATTATTTGCTCGCGGGTGGCGCCGGGATCGCCCAGCGCGATATTGGCAGCAATGGTATCATTAAAAAGGATAGGCTCCTGTGTAACAATACTGATATGATCCCGCACGGAGGACAGCCGATAATCCTTTATGTTGACGCCGTCAATCAACACTTCACCTGTTGTCACATCATGAAACCTCGGTACCAGATCAGCCAACGTGGATTTGCCCGCTCCCGAAGAGCCTACCAGCGCAATGGTCTTTCCGCGCTCAATGGTAAGGTTGATGTCTTTCAGGATGCTGGTATCCTCATAGGCAAACCCTGCATTCCGGAATTCTATATTCCGTGTAAATGAAGACAACTGCTTTCCGCCGGGATTATCATCCACCGTTACGGCCGTTTTTAAAATATCCTCTATTCTTGTGATGGCAGCGGAGCCTTTCTGCATGTTGCTGAAAGAGGTGGAAAGCGATTTTACGGGATTGATCACGTTGTAAAACATGGCCAGGTAAGCCAGGAACATAGAAGGAGACAGCATTTCCTCATTCAGCACATGGCGGCCTCCAAACCATAGTATACCGACAAACACCAGCACCCCCAGCACTTCCGACGTAGGAGCTGCCAGGTCCCTTCTTTTACTGATCTTATTTTTTGTACGGTACAGCTCGTCATTCAGCTTATTGTACCGCTCTTTCAGCAGACCTTCTACATTAAATGCCTTGATCACCCGCAACCCGTTCAGCGTTTCGTCGAGCACGGAAAGCGACTCGCCGAGCTTTACAGCCGCTTCATTGGATTGCCTTTTAAGCGAACGGGAGATCCGCCCCAGGATAAACCCTACCGCCGGTATACACACCAGGATAGTGATGGTCAGTTGCGGACTCATGATAAACAATACCGTAAAATTGACCAGGATGGTTATCGGGTCTCTTACCCAGCCTTCCAGCGCACCCACCATAGATACCTCCACTTCCTGCACATCGTTGGTGATCCTGCTGATCAGGTCGCCCTTTCTTTTTTCGGTAAAATACCCGATGGGTAAATACAGTATCTTATCATACAGCTCTGCACGCAACCTCGTCACGATGCTGTTTTTTATGGGATTCAGGATATTAAAAGAAAGGTAGAGAAAAATATTTTTCAGAAAAATGGTAATGATGATCACCACGCAAATAAAGCCCAGTGCATATAACGGGTTAAGGTCGCTGGAAAAGTACAGCATCACTTTACTTACGATATCGGTAATGGGGTTATCCGCTTCCTTCAGGTTTCTGCCTTCCTCTCCCAGGAATATGATATCGAAGAACGGCGCCAACATCCCCATGGATATTACCGAAAAGATAATGGATAATACAACACATATAAAATACAGAACAATGTTCCCTTTGTAGAACTTCAGGTAATTAAAGATCCTGGAATATTTATTCATTGGCTTAAAAGTCGAATTTAAACGGCAAAGTAACTAAATTTACATCCAATAAACTTGATAATATGCAGGAAGGGAAGCGTCAAAAGCAGGTAGCAGGACTATTGGCTGAAGAGTTTAACGACATTTTTCAAAGATTGGGTTTAAGCATGATGGATGGTGGCATGGTGTCGATTTCCACTGTAAAAGTTACGCCGGATCTGCTGGAAGCCAGGATATATCTCAGCTTTTTTAAAGTGAATGATGCGGAGACAGCGCTGAAAAAAATTGAAGACCGGGCATGGGAGATCAAAAAAGAACTGACCGCGCGGGTGAAGCACCAGTTGCGCAGGATACCGGAGCTGAAGTTCTTTGCAGACGATACGCTGGAACACGTGTTTAAGATGGAAGCGCTTTTCAAAAAAATAAATGAAGAAAAAGGCGAAGGAGATAATGGCTGATGTGGGCGTATTTTTCGCAGGCGGGTGGAGACCCGTCCGACTGGTCATCCGGGCGGGCACCCGCCTGTAGAGCACACTACCGGTCGGTGGAGACACCGACCGGAAAACTAAAGAACAGACATTATTGAATTGACTTAACACCATTTCACTTAAACCAAGCCCATTGTACCTATTATTTGCCTGGAGATATTTTAAAGCCAAGAAATCAACCAATGCCATCAATATCATTGCATGGGTGAGCGTAGTGGCTATCGCCTTTGCCACGGCTGCCCTGCTGATTCTGTGGAGCACCTTCAACGGCTTTGAAGGCCTGGTAAAATCGCTCTATTCAACTTTTTATACCGACCTGAAAGTGTCCGCCGTCACCGGGAAAACGATCCTGCTGACTCCCGCTCAGATCCAGGCATTACAAGCGATGGATGGTGTGGAGCAGGTATCCATGACGGCAGAGGAAAAAGCGCTGATCCGCAACGGGGAATATAAAACATTTATTAAACTGAAAGGTGTAGATGAATCCTATACCGGCGTAACCACCATAGAAAGCGGTATGGTAAGAGGAAGCTATGAGCTGGGAGATGCGGATCACCCCGGTGTGGTGCTGGGACTGGGTGTGGAAAATGTGCTGGCGTTGTTAAGCGACAGGAGCATTGGTCAACTGAATATTTTACTGCCTGCGAAAAACGCCACGGAGTTCAGCAATCCGCTATCGGCCTTTTCCCAGGCCAATGTGACGCCTTACGGTGCATTCGGCGTGCAGCAGGAGTTTGACAACGTGTACGTGCTTACCAATATCGATTTTTTGAAAGAGCATCTCAAATTTGCCCCCGATGAGTATACATCCGCAGAGATAAAGCTGGTACGGGAAAAAGACACGGAAGCGGTCAAGAAAAAAATACAGGCGGTTTTAGGGAAAGATTACCTTGTACAAAGCCGATTTGAGCAAAACGAAAGCCTGTATAATGTCATGCGGCTGGAGAAATATGCCATCTATGCCATTTTTATACTGGTGCTGGTAGTTGCTGCTTTTAACATGATCGGTGCATTGAGCATGCTGGTGCTGGAAAAACAAAAAGACATCCAGATATTACAATCCATGGGGGCCACCCGCTCGTGGATAAAACGCGTGTTCCTGACAGAAGGCCTGGTGCTGGCCGGCATTGGCGCCCTGTCCGGTATTATCTTCGCGGTGGTGATATGCGTACTTCAGATACAGTTCAAGCTGATCAAGCTGGAAGGCGCTTCATTCGTGATCGACTATTACCCTGTAAAAATGGTGCCGGAAGACTTTCTGATCGTGGCTTCCACCGTATTTATCATAGCCATTCTTGCCTCCTGGATCCCTGCCACGCGGGCAGCCAGGCAGGACCTTGCCCTGAAAAATTAACGGTCAATAATCTATCACCTGTTCGGCTATCAGTTCCGGTATCTCGCGCCAGTCGTACTCCTGGTTGCGGAGCTGCGGCTCAAACCCGGCTTCACGGATGGCATCCTGTATGGTTTTGTAAGTAAACCTGTGTGGAGCGCCGGCAGCGCTTACAACATTTTCCTCGATCATAATGCTTCCAAAGTCGTTGGCGCCCGCATGCAGGCATATCTGGGCGGTTTTCTTTCCAACGGTCAGCCAGGATGCCTGTATATTTTTGATATTGGGAAGCATGATACGGGACAAAGCTATCATACGGATATACTCTTCCGCAGTGGTCAGGTTTTGTACACCCCGGATACGGGTCAGCAATGTGTCAACATCCTGGAAGGTCCAGGGTATGAAAGCCAGGAAACCCTTCGCGTCCGCCGGCTTTCGGCTCTGCACTTCTCTTATTTTTACCAGGTGCTCAAAACGTTCCTGCAGCGTCTCCACATGCCCGAACATCATGGTGGCGCTGGTGGTTATATGCAGCTTATGGGCTTCGTGCATAATATCCAGCCATTCCTGCGAACCGCACTTGCCCTTGCTGATCAGGCGGCGCACTCTGTCTATCAGTATCTCTGCGCCAGCGCCCGGCAATGAGTCAAGCCCCGATTCTTTCAGTGCTTTCAGCACATCGTGGTGGCTCATTTTTTCCAGCTTGCATATATGAGCCACTTCGGGCGGTCCCAGGGCATGCAGCCGTATATCCGGAAACTCCGCTTTTATCGCCCTGAACGTGTCGGTGTAAAAGGCAAGCCCGAGCTCCGGGTGGTGCCCTCCCTGGAGCAACAGCTGGTCACCGCCGTACCGGATGGTCTCTTCTATCTTTTTACGATAGGTATCCATATCTGTTATATACGCTTCGGCGTGCCCGGGTATACGATAAAAGTTACAGAACTTGCAATTGGCAACACATACATTGGTTGTATTTACATTCCGGTCTATCTGCCAGGTCACCTTTCCGTGTGGCACGTGTACTTTGCGCATCTCATCTGCCACATACATCAGTTCGCTCAGGGGTGCATACCGGTATAAATGCATGCCTTCTTCTACGGTTAAAAATGCAAAAGACAATGCTTTTTGTAAAATATCCTCCACTTTCATTTGCAGGCAAAAATACTAACTATTTGATTGATGAATGGAGGGATTTTATATACAATATGGCTTAAATTTATACAATACATATGAAAAGAACGCTCGTCATTTTAACATTGCTTGTTTGCAGGAGTCTGAATACCGTGGGGCAGGCGCCCGGGGAAGAACAGCCGGCTAAAGTGATCACCAGCTTCTCTTTTCATCAGCACAGCGGCGGCGTGATCACCGTTCAGGCGCTCCTGGATCACTACCGGGATACACTGAATTTTATCCTGGACACCGGCAGCGGCGGTATTTCACTGGACTCCGCCACGGTATCCGAACTGAACATTCCCACGGAACCTTCCGAAAGGACCATCAGGGGTATAGCCGGCATCAGGAAGGTCAACTTTTTATACAACGCCCGTCTGCACCTGCCCGGGCTAACCGTGGACAGCCTTAATTTTCATGTAAACGACTACGAAATATTGTCCAGTGTATACGGGATCAAAATTGACGGCATCATCGGGCTCAGCTTTTTCAGCCGCTATATTGTGCATATCAATTTCGACAACACCCTTATCACCGTTTACACACCCGGGAAATTCAGGTACCGGAAACGGGGAGCTGTTTTAAAGCCGCTGCTGACTTCCATTCCTATCGTAAACTCCAAATTCTCCGAATGGGGTGATTTTGATGCACGGTTTTATTTCGATACGGGGGCCGGTTTGTGTTACCTGTTGTCCGAATCCTATGTAAGGGACAGCCTGGTATTTAAAGCAGGTAAAAAATCATTTTTGACGCAGGCGGAAGGTCTTGGCGGAAAAGCATCCATGCGGGTGACCACCATGAAGCGGGTAAAGCTGGGGCGATATACATTCAGGCATGTCCCCACTTATATTTACGACGATATTTATAACATCACGGCTTACCCGTACCTGGCGGGCCTCATCGGCAATGATTTGCTGCGGCGCTTCAACATGACCATCAATTATCCCCGGAAAGAGATACATATCACGCCCAATACCCATTATCACTCCCGGTTCGATTATGCTTATACCGGCATGAGCATCTATGTGATCGATGGTAAAATAGTGATTGAAGATGTCATCGAAGGTTCTCCCGCTGACGTCGCCGGCGTGCAGTACGGGGATGTTTTAATAGGAGTTGAAAACGACTTCAGCGGAAATATCCAGGCGTATAAAAACCTGCTACAGGTACCGAAACGGAAGTTGAAGCTGCTGATAAACAGGAACGACGAATTAATGATATTAAGCATACGTCCGGCCAGCATCAAATAAGGATTGCTGATTTCTGATATATGATTTCTGATTCGGAAGAAGAAATACAAAAATCAGAAATCAGCAATCATACATCAGAAATCCCCCAAATATCTCATATTTGCAAATTGGTTTGGCTTAAAGTAAGATCCATATGATTCAATTTGAACAATTTGAACTGAGAAACGGGTTAAAGGTTATTGTCCATGAAGATCACTCCACCCCTATGGCCATTGTCAACGTGTTGTACGATGTAGGGGCAAGAGATGAAGATCCCGCCAAAACGGGGTTTGCCCATTTATTTGAACACCTGATGTTCGGCGGCTCTCTCAACATCGCTTCTTATGATGAATCGCTGCAGCTGGCCGGAGGTGAAAATAATGCATTCACGACAAACGATTTTACCGATTATTACTGCCAGCTGCCCGCTGAAAACCTGGAAACCGCTTTCTGGCTGGAAAGCGACCGGATGCTGAGCCTGGCTTTCGGAGAAAAAAGCCTGGAAGTGCAGCGTAAGGTAGTATGTGAAGAATTCAAGGAACATTATATCAACAAACCGTATGGGGATGTATGGCATAAGCTCCGTCGCCTGGCTTTTAAGAAACATCCTTACCGGTGGATGACCATCGGCGATTCGCTCGATCATATAGAACAGGCATCCCTAGACGATGTAAAACAGTTTTTCTTCAAACATTACACACCTGCCAACGCCATATTAACGGTAGCGGGGCATGTGACGCCCGGACAGGTGAAAGCACTGGCGGAAAAATGGTTTGGCGAAATACCTTCCGGGAAAAAATACATCCGCTCGATAGAGCAGGAACCTCCGCAGGCCGAAGCCAGGAAGCTGGATGTGCAGGCAAAAGTGCCGCTGGACGCTTTTTATAAATGCTGGCATATGTATCCGAGGCTGGACAGGCGATATTACATCGCCGACCTCACTACTGAAATACTGAGCGGAGGCGGATCTTCCCGCCTGTTCCAGGCGCTGGTAAAGGAAAAGAAACTATTCAGCAATATTGAGTGCTATCATTTCGGCACTATTGATGCCGGCCTGGTGACCATAGAAGGAAAGCTGGTAAAAGGGGTAACCATGGAAGCGGCGGAAGCAGCCGTAGAAGCGGAATTGCAGAAAATAAAGGAGCTGCCGGTAAGTGAAAAGGAGCTGCAGAAAGTAAAGAACAAAACAGAGAGCCTGATCGCTTTTGAAGATATGAGCCTGATGAACAGGGCCAACAGCCTGGCTTTTTATACCCTGCTGGGAGATACCAATATGATAAATGAAGAGCTGGAAAAATACCAGGCCGTTACCACTGCGGATATCCTGACGGAAGCCAACATCATATTTAATGAAAAGAACAGTAGTACTATGTACTACCATGCAGAGAACTAAATAACAGGAAAAACTACATGATAAACAGATCAACACCCCCTCCCATTAAAGACGCTGTTGCATTTCAACTGGAGCTGAAACCTTATTCAAAGATCGTACTCGATAATAGTGTGCCGGTATATGCCATTGATGCCGGGGCCGAGGAAGTCGTGCAGGTAGAGCTTGTTTTTGATGCCGGCAACTGGTACGAAAAGCAAAACCTCATCGCCGCCTCCGCCAACTACCTGTTGAAAAACGGTACCACCCGCAGATCTGCTTTTGATATAAACGAGCATTTTGAATACTATGGATCATACCTTAACCGGCACTGTTATAATGAAACCGCCGTCATCACCCTGCATAGCCTCACCAAACACCTGGATGCGCTGTTACCTGTTGTGCGGGAGCTGATCACCGAAAGCAATTTTCCACAGGAAGAACTGGATATCTACCGTCAAAACGTGAAACAGCGCCTGGAGGTCAACCTTAAAAAAAGTGATTTTGTAGCCGGACGCCTGATCGACGCTTACTTATACGGAGCAGCGCATCCATATGGTAAGTACAGCTCCGCAGCAGAATACGACGCGGTGGAAAGAGTACAACTGGCAGCGCATTTTGATCAGTTCTACCGCAAGGGACATTGCCGGATCTTCATTGCCGGCAAGCTACCCGCCAACCTGGGAACACTCCTGAACCGGCATTTCGGTGACCTGCCGCTCAACGCTACCCCACTGCCGGCAGTAACGCATACTCCTATCCCGGCCAAAGAAAGAAAATACCGGGTAACCAACGACAACAACGGCGTGCAGGGCGCCATACGGATCGCCCGTCATTTTCCCAACCGCCATCACCCGGATTTTACAAAAACCCAGGTATTAAATACCCTTTTCGGGGGCTATTTCGGATCGAGATTAATGAAAAATATCCGGGAAGAAAAAGGCTATACCTATGGTATACACAGCTACATGCAGGCGCACATGCAGGAAAGTGCCTGGATGATCAGCACGGAAGCGGGTACGGAAGTAGCGGAAGCTGCCGTAGCCGAAGTATACCGGGAAATGGAGAGATTACGGAATGAGACCGTTTCGGCTGATGAACTGTTGCTGGTAAAGAACTTCCTGATCGGAAGCATACTCGGAGACCTCGATGGTCCCTTCCATATCATCGGGCGGTGGAAAAATATCATACTGAACGGACTGGATGAAAATTACTTCAGCCGGTCTATAGAACAGATCAAAACAGTGACTGCAGCGGAAATACAGGAACTGGCAAACAGGTATCTTCAGCCGGAAAGCTTTTACGAGCTGGTGGTGATATAGCAAATGGTAAAATGATAAGACCGGAAAATGGCAAAATGGTAAGACTGTAAAATGGTAAGATGGCAATCTTTTCTTAAGGTCTTACCCTCTTACGGTCTTACGCGTCTTACCATCTTTCTTCCTGAATAGCTTAACGATCTCATTCAACACCAGCGGAAACAAACCCAACCCCATGATCTCGAGCCAACCCCGGAGATGGAGTGATTGCAGCCTGAATGCCTCTGATAGCGCCGGCACTTCGAGCACCAGTACCTGTAACAGGAAACCGATAATGATAGCGCCCACCAGGAATTTGTTTGTGAAAATACCGGCTTTGAAGATAGAATGCCGGGGATGACGTAACGAAAACGCGTAAAACAACTGGCAGGCTATAATGGTCATAAATGCCAGGGTCCTGGCATAATCCAGCACATGCTTCGGCACATTGTCATCAAAGGGTGTATAGCCGTGTTCGCTAAACCCAAGCCAGTAAGAAATAATGGTAACAATACCAATGGAAATGCCACCAATAACGATATTGCCGACGGCGCCGTGCGCAAAAAAGCTTTCATGAACGCCACGCGGCTTTTCCTTCATCACGTCTTTGCTGCCCGGATCGAGCCCGAGCGCTATTGCCGGCAGGGAATCGGTTAGCAGGTTGATCCACAACAATTGGGTGGCGATCAAAGGAGCAGGCATACCCGCAACAATTGCCAGCAACATGGCAATTACCTCCCCTACATTGCTGGACAAAAGAAAGACTACCGATTTTTTTATATTGTTATAAATATTCCTGCCTTCCTCAATGGCTGAAATGATCGTTGAAAAGTTATCGTCCGCCAGTATCATATCGGAAGCATTTTTGGCAACATCTGTACCCGTAATGCCCATTGCCACACCGATATCCGCGGCATTCAGAGATGGCGCATCATTCACCCCGTCGCCTGTCATGGACACGATATTACCTTTGGCCTGAAAAGCTTTTACGATATTCACCTTGTGCTCCGGCGATACCCTGGCAAATACCCGGTATTCTTCAACATGATCTTCCAGCGATTCGCCTGACATGTTGCCGAGTGCAGCCCCGGTCACTGCCTGCCGGCTGTTTTGGGCAATGCCCAGTTCTTTGGCGATCGCTACAGCCGTATTTTTATGATCGCCGGTGATCATAACGGTATCTATACCCGCCGCTTTCGCCTTTTTGATAGAATCCTTCACTTCTTCCCTCGGCGGATCCATCATACCTACCAGCCCGATCATTACCAGCTCATTTTCAAACTCCCCTTCTGTAAGCTGCCTGTCAACCGTCTTATACGCAGCACCCAACGTACGCAATGCGTTATCCGACATTTCATCCGCCGCTTCCAGCAACAGGTGCCTGTGTGTCTCCGTCAGGGGCACTACTTTGCCCTGCTCTATGATGTAGCGGCATTTAAGCACAAGACTGTCAACGGCGCCCTTGGTATATACTGCATACGATTCACCGTCCCGGTGCAGTGTAGACATCATTTTGCGATCACTGTCAAATGCCAGTTCGTCTATACGTGGCTGTGTGTTATGCAACTCCTTCCTCTCTATGCCCAGGGCGTCTGCCAGCATCAGCAGGGCAACCTCTGTCGGGTCTCCCGTGGCATTGTCACTCTCCAGTGTGGCATCCGAATTCAATACCATAGCCCTTACCAGCAAGGCCGCTTCAGCTGAAACAGTACCATTGCCTACCTCCCTGATGCCGTCCGTATACGTAAAATAGCGGGTGACAGTCATTTTGTTCTGGGTGAGGGTACCGGTTTTATCGGAGCATACAATGTTGACCGAACCCAGTGTTTCCACTGCCGGCAGTTTTTTGATAATAGCGTTTCGCCTTGCCATTTTCGTTACCCCGATCGACAGTACGATGGCCACGATCGCCGCCAGTCCTTCCGGTATGGATGCCACGGCCAGCGAAACCGCCGTCAGGAACATATCGGCTGCATCCCTGCCCTGCAAGAAACCTATACCAAACATGATGACACAAATGAGAACGGCTATTTTGCCCAGCGTTTTGCCCAGTTCCGCCAGCTTTCGTTCAAGCGGCGTGGTTACTTCCTCTTCTTCGCTGATGATGGTGGCTATTTTACCTACCTCCGTCCGGTGCGCCACTTCCACCACCACCCCTGTACCCCTGCCGTAGGTTACCAGGGTAGACATATAGGCCATATTCACCCGGTCGCCCAATGCTGCATTCTCATCCGTGATCAAGGCCGCTGCGTCCTTATCAACCGCCACCGACTCTCCTGTCAGGGCCGATTCATCGATCTTCAGGTCAACGGTTTCAATTAAACGAAGATCAGCCGGCACATACCGTCCAGCATCCAGTATGACAATATCCCCCACTACCAGGCTTTCTGACAACACTTCCTGTTGCTCCCCGTTCCTTTTCACAAGCGCTTTGGGAGAAGCCAGCTTCTTCAGGGCTTCTATAGCACTTTCGGCCCTCACTTCCTGCACCAGTCCCAGAATGGCATTCAGCAGCACTACGGCCACAATGATGATACCATCCAGGTACTCTCCCATTAAAACAGTAATGACAACAGCGCCCAACAAAACATAGATCAGCGGGTCGTTGAGATGACCGAAAAAGGCGGCTACCAGCGATTTCTTTTTGTGCCTGCTGAGCGCATTGGGGCCGTTCGCCGTCAGGCGTCTGCCTGCTTCCTCCGTGCCCAGCCCGGTTTCCGGTTCAGCACCGGTTATTTTAGTGGTCTCGTCAACTGTTTTTAAAAACCAATCGGCTTCCGTCATTGAGCCAAAATAATAAATATTATCATTTTACAGTGGAAAAGTTGAAAGTGGTTGGTGGGAAGTAGCAAGTTACCGGTTGCACATATAACTGGCGTCGCGCTTGTGCCGCACGAGACTGCACTAACCATTAACCATCAACCATTGATCATTATCTCCTGTATTCAACAGGTGTTACACCCGTTTTTTGCTTAAATAAGCGCGTAAAATGCTGCGGGTATTTAAAGCCCAGCTCAAAAGCTACCTCATTGATGGTCTTATCCGTGTCGAAGACCTTGTTTTTGGCAACGTCAATAATTTTGTTATGAATATATTCCTGTGCGGATCTGCCGGTTTCTTTCTTAATTAAATCACCGAAATAATTAGCCGATAAATGCAATTCATCGGCACAATACGCAACGGTGGGCAGACCGTTTTGCACGGCTTTACCGGACGAAAAATAACCGTTCAGCAGTTCTTCAAATTTTTCCAGGATACCCCTGTTAACATTCTCGCGAGTGATAAACTGGCGGTCATAGAACCGTTCACAATAATTCAGGAAAAGCTCAATATTGGAAGCGATCAGCTTTTTACTATGCTTATCCACCGAATGTTGCAATTCGGTTGCTACTTTAAAAAATAAATCCAGCACAAACTGCCGCTCTGTTGCAGACAAATGCAGGGCTTCATTGGTATTGTAGCTGAAAAAAGTATAGTCGTTGATGCTCCTTGCAAGGGAAGTACCCCGTACCAGGTCGGGATGAAAAACCAATGCGTGACCTATCGGCTGATAATAATCCGTTTTATTTTCCACATCCACTACCTGTCCGGGGGCAACAAAAACCAGGGTTCCCTCCTGGTAGTCGTAATAATGGCGTCCATACTTCAGGTCACTGCAAACCACATCTTTCAGGAAGACACAATAGATCCCGAAATTCATTTTAGAGCCTGTTCTTTTATTCGCTTTTGAAAAGTCGATCACACTCACCAACGGATGTAATGTTTCGTGGTTGTTAAAAGCGTTGTACGCATTGATGGTATCAAAATAGTGTACCTGTCCCATGGCTCTTGTATTTTACCGGCACAAATGTAAACATTCTTACAGGGGTAATGGCAGCGCGCAGGCACTCATCCGTAATATTGGTAGCAGAAACAGTAATGGGTATAAGCATACACCAATTTATCTTATGAAATTTGCAGCGTGCGTCCACCTGGGGTCTGGCGTAGCCGACCCCGGAGAGAGATAAATATTAGTAGCAGAAACAGATTTACCCAGTACAAAAACGAGTAATGAAGAAATTCCTGAATATATCTTTTATCTGTACCGTCGCAACAGCGGTAACTCTTTCGCTGAACGCACAGACAATAAAAAAGCAAAAGCCGCTGATAATTGAACGGCAGGGCAGTTTTACTGTGGGTGGTACTGTTACTACAACCCCCGGAACATACGACCCCATTAAGCTTACACCCGAAGGACAAACCTTTAGTGGTGATCATGCGTATGTGTTTTACCAGATACCCGTAAAGGCAAAAAAATTACCGCTGGTGTTCTGGCACGGCATTGGTCAGTTTTCTAAAACCTGGGAAACCACTCCAGATGGACGGGACGGGTTCCAGAACATTTTTCTGAGACGGGGCTTTGGTGTGTACCTGCTGAACCAGCCCAGGCGCGGAAATGCAGGACGCAGCACGATAGAAGCTACCATAGAACCTGTTCCGGATGAACAGAACTGGTTCGGAACATTCCGGCTGGGTGTATGGCCGGACTATTTTCCAGGTGTACAATTTGCAAAAGACCCGGAGACACTGAACCAGTACTTCCGCTCCATGACGCCTAATATAGGACCGATTGATTATGATGTAAACACCCATGCCGCTTCCGCATTGTTCGATAAGATCGGACCCGGTATTCTTGTTACGCACTCTCACTCGGGAGGGATGGGTTGGCTGACAGTCATTAAAAACCTGCATGTAAAAGCCATCGTTTCTTATGAACCCGGAACCGGATTCCTGTTCCCGGAAGCAGAAGTGCCGGATCCTATACCGAGCGCAGCCGGCGCTTTGGAGGCCGTTGCTATTCCGGAAGAAGCGTTTTTAAAGCTGACAAAGATCCCCATCATCATATATTACGGAGATTATATTCCTGAAAAACCGGATCCCAATCCCGGAACGGATGGCTGGCGGGTAAGACTTGAAATGGCCCGCCTGTGGCGCGATACCGTAAACCGCCGTGGAGGTGATGTTACGGTGATACATTTGCCCGAAGTGGGCATTAAAGGCAATACTCATTTTCCCTTTTCCGACCTGAACAATATGGAAATTGCCGACCTGATGTCTAAATGGCTGAAAGAAAAAGGGTTGGATAAGTAGCGTTGTATGTAAGTGGGTAAAAGATTTTTTGTGTAGGTTTGTAATAGTACAACAATATATAAAACAGTGCTGTCGTCAACACAACCTCTGCTTGATTATTTCAATAAACTAATTCTGTTAAGCGAAGAAGAGATCAGGTTAGTTGGGGAGTATTTCAAGCCGAGATTGTACAGAAAACGGCAATACGTTCTTCAGGAGGGAGATGTTTGCAATCAATTCAATTTCGTTATAAAAGGCTGCCTGCGTATGTACAAGATAGATGACAAAGGCAATACACATATCATCCAGTTTGCTGCTGAAAACTGGTGGATGATTGATATAGGCAGCTTTCATAAAAGAAAAACTTCGCAATTAAATATAGATGCTCTTGAAGATACAATGGTGTTGCAAATCAGCTACAATAATCTTATTGCGCTATATACACAAGCTACCAGGTTCGATCGTATTTTCAGGGTACTTATAGAGAACAGCTATGTAACGCTTCAAAACCGTTTACTACAAACTATCAGCTCAACCGCAGAGGAACGTTATAATTCTTTTATGGAAATGTATCCGCACTTATCCAACCGCCTGCCTCAAACACAAATCGCTTCCTTTTTAGGCATCACACCAGAGTTCCTTAGCAGGCTCCGAAATCGCAAGATAAAACCGAAGTCTTAAACCAGATCAATACTATTTCCTGACGCAGTTCATTGGAGCAGTGCTACGCCCTGATGCAACTTTGCATTATCAAATTTATTATTCAATAAAAAAGAAATAGTATGTCAACAACGCCAAAAGTAGCCGTAGTCGGCTTAGGAAACATCGGGAAAACAGTAGTAAAAAACCTCGTAAAAGGAAATCGTCCTGTGATCATTACAAGTCGCAAATCAGAAGATGCCAGCGCATTAGCTCAGCAATTGGGAAGCCTTGCGAAACCATTAGAAATTGCAGAAGCTATTAAAGAAGCAGATATTATCGTATTGTCTGTTTGGTTCAGTACCATCAAAGAGTTGTTTGAAAAATATCCAAACGAATTACAGGGGAAAACCATTATTGACCCGTCCAATCCCATTGCCCCGGACGAAGCCGGGGGCTTCAAAAAAATAATCAGTGAAAATGAAAGTGCCGGGCTGCTCAACGCTGCTATGCTTCCAAAAGGCGCAAAACTTGCAAAAGCTTTTGGCACGTTGGGAGTCACATCACTGGCAAGCGCAGCCTTTCAAACACCGGAAAAAGCAGTGCTGTTCTACGCAACAGATGATAACAGTGTTAACCAGGATGTCGAACAATTAATTGCAAGTTGCGGTTTTGATGCAGTACGCGTAGGCGGCATTGACCAATCCATCCGCATAGAAGTCTTTGGCGACCTGCATGAGTTTGGAGCATTAGGCAAAACTGTTACCGCTACTGAAGCCAAAGCAAAGGTTTAAGCATACCATTAATCTTTAAAACAGCACATTATGAAATGCAAAACAATAACAGGGTTAGCTTTTACCGCAATTACTTTTCTGAATACCGCAATTGCCCAGTCTGTAAAATTTGAAGGGAAAGAATTTGAACTATCAGGTGTTAAAGCTTCAATAGTAAATTTCCAGGGAGATAAAGTTTTAAAAGTAGAACGGGATTTACAAAAAATACCCTTTGATACTACCCGGTTAGAATCTACTGTAGATGAGCCGACTTTTGTCAAACTGAAAGACCTGGATTTTGAAAACGGAACAATTGAAGTGAAATTTTACAGTCAAATCCAGGATCCTTCTCCATTTCAGTCCGCCCAGGGTTTTATAGGCATAGCTTACCGTGTAAACGCAGATAATACCGCATTCGAAGCTATTTATTTAAGACCAAAAGTTGGCAGGTCAGATAACCAGTTATCCAGAAATAAAACCGTACAGTATTTTTCATACCCGGATCACAAATTCGACAAATTGAGAAAACAAGCTGATGGGAAATATGAGACCACGGCATCCGTTGATATCAACGAATGGATAACAATGCGTATTGTCGTGAAAGGAGAAAAGGCATACATGTATATCAATGATGCAAAGTATTCAACATTTGTAGTTGATAAAATGCTCGGGAAAACAAAAAAAGGTTCAGTGGGTCTTTGGGTAGACATTGGCACAACAGGCTATTTCAAACACTTGAAAATCAGTACTGATCCAAGCCTGAGCACTACGGAAAAGTAATGTAATGTATGAATATATCCACTACCGGTCGGTGAGACACCGACCGGAAAACTGGTGTAGAATGAAAACTTGAAATACACCCAAAGCATTTAGCCTTCCTGATCTTTTATTACTATCAGTAATATTGGTAGTAATCTCCGTAATCCGTATACCAAAATATCCCTTTCATCTTTCCAACTTTGTAGGTAAATGAATTTTAAAATATGGAAAATAACAACCGACGGAATTTTTTGAAAACAGGCGCCCTGGCCGGGGCCGCATTGTTAACTGCGCCCGTAACCGGCTGCGCACAGAAAGAAAAAGATAAGAAGCACAACGAACATACAGTTGGTAAAACCCGCACCCTCGGCTCAGGTGAACATGCCATCGAAGTTTCTCGGCTGGGACTGGGCTGCATGGGTATGAGCTATCACAGGAGCTTTGTGCCGGATAAAAAAGCCATGATAGCCCTGCTGCGCAAAGCGCCGGAGTTAGGGCTTACCTTTTATGATACGGCAGAAGCCTATGGTCCGTTGGTAAATGAAGAGCTGGTGGGTGAAGCAGTGGCGCCGTTCCGCAAGGAGATCATCATCGCCACCAAGTTCGGTTTTACAAACGGTAAACCTTCAGAAGGGCTGGACAGCAGCCCGGCACGTATAAGAGCAGTAGTGGAACATTCACTCAAAAGCCTGAGAACCGATTACATCGACCTGTTGTACCAGCACAGGGTTGATCCCAACATACCGATGGAAGATGTGGCAGGAACGGTGAAAGACCTGATCGCGGAAGGAAAAGTAAGGCACTTCGGGTTGAGCGAAGCCGGTGTGGAAAACATCCGGAAAGCCCATGCCGTGCAGCCTGTAACCGCCCTGCAAAGTGAATATTCGCTGATGACCCGGCAGCCGGAAAACGATGTCATCAAAGTATGCGAAGAGCTGGGGATCGGCTTTGTGCCATACAGCCCTTTAAGCCGGGGAATGATCTCAGGTTACCTGAATGAAAGGACAAAATACAACCCTGATAATGACAACCGGCCTGCCCTTCCGCGTTATCAGCCGGAAAACGTTATTGCCAACTGGCCATTGATCGATATCCTGGAAGAATTTGGTAACCACCGGGGGCTGACCGTTGCACAGGTGGCCCTCGCCTGGCTGCTGGCACAAAAACCATTCATAGTACCCATCCCCGGCACTACCAAACCGGCACACCTGCAGGAAAATATGTGGGCGGCAGACTATGGATTTGCTGACGGCGAACTGGACGAACTGACGGCCAAACTGGACCGGGTGAAAATCGTTGGGGAACGTTATATCGGGCAGTCAGCGGAGCAGACAAAAAAATAATGAAGTCAGGTTGCCGGTAAAAATATTATACCCGCAACGATCGTTGCGGGTATTTTGTCGCGCCGGGGTCTTCGCTGTGCAAGACCCCGGCGCAATTCAATCACCTCTCCTTAAACCTTTGCTCCGGGGCAAGGGTAATGGTCAACCGCTGGTCTTCGCAGGTGATATCCACCACATGTCCTGCCCGGAAACCGGTTTCCGCCAGCCACTTGCCGGTAAGAACGATAACGGGAAAAAATACCCAGGGGCCGGATTCCCGGGCAAAGCCCTTGTTGCATACGGTGAGTTTTCTCAGCTTTAGGGAGGTTTGTTGTGCTTCCATAGATCATAATTTTGTGTAGGGCAAAGTACCCCCTGTATAACCCGTAACCTACACGGTATACTTATATTTTAAGGTGTAATACATGTGAATTACGGGGTGCATTTAAGTTTTCGCAGAATACAGCCGTGGAGATCTTCCGGAATCCTCCCCCGTGATAAATTACTGATGATGCAGGTTGCAGCCCCCTCCCGAGGGGGACATGTAGCCGGCTGATGATAATAGTTTAGTTTCTATCATAAAACGTCAGATATTTACAACAAGGAAACACGGGCAGGAACCGGGCAGCGACTGGCATATCCCCCGCTGGCGGGGGTTGAAGCACAGAACTAAAGCAATGCTACACCTGAGGGGGTGGATATCAGCGGAGATAGTTTTTCTCCAAAGCTAATGCACCCGTTACCGGTATTTTACAGGATAAATGTGTAATTTACCGTATCAGAAAAAACTATATTTGTCCTATGACGCACACTACAACACCCAACCGCACCATACACCAGGGCCGTAACGTAAAACGCTTCCGCGAAATAATGGGCATTAAGCAGGATGCCCTGGCTGCCGAACTGGGCAACGACTGGAACCAGCAAAAGATATCCCTGCTGGAACAAAAGGAAACCATTGACCTTCCCCTGCTGCAACAGATCTCCGAAGTGCTGGAAATACCGGTGGAGGCGCTCCAGAAGTTTGATGAGGATCAGGTGGTTAATATTGTTTCAAATACATTTAGTGATTTCAAAGACAATGCTGTTGCCAATCCTGTTGGGATGAACTATAATTGTACATTCAATCCTTTAGATGAAATAAAGAAATTGCATGAAGAAAAGATTGCCTTGTATGAGCGGATGTTGAAGGAGAAGGATGAAATGATAGCGAGATTGGAGAAGTTGATTGGGGGGAAGTAAGGAATTGAAGTAGAGATTAATGGATTTTTATCTTAATATATCAATCTATCAAGACAATAAAATAACGTGTTGCAGAAAGAAAATGGCTGAAAACACTTTGAACCAATAAACCTTCAATTCAAAAACACCCGTAACTTTGCGGCTATTTTAAATCATGGCTACTTCAAAACAGAAGGATAAAGCGAGAGATTATACTCGTGTTACTATTAGAAGATTAGACATTCTTTCTGGTAATGAATGTGCGCATCCAGACTGCACTAAAAAATTCATCGCTGAAGATGGAATATCTATCGTAAGCAAAATTTGCCATATTGCAGCAGCTAGTGAAGATGGCCCGCGGTTCGATAAATCAATGAGTGATGATGAAAGAAGAAGTTTTGAGAATTTAATCTTGTTATGTGACGAGCATCACGTAATGATTGATAACAAGCAAAATGAAGACAAATACACTACTGAATTACTAAAGAAATGGAAAAGTGACCACGAAACAAAGATTAGAGAGCTGACAGCGTCTAAAAACTTGTTGTCTCAGCATCCATTAGCATTGAATAAAGTTATCAATTTGATTGGAAGAAAAATGGATGAGATTTTAGACCTTCCTGATGCTGACAATGCTCCCAACCCAGTTGAGAAAATAGCGTATAATAATGTTGTCAGGTACGAGCCTATTGTCAGGGAGTTTGCCGCATATCAAGGCAAGCTCAATAAAATATATGAAGAGATAGAAAAAGAAGGCTCTACAAAGAAAGACCTTGTATTATATAATATAAAAAGACTATATTACGAGGTTAAAAAAGCATATCCTACTATTGAAGACATAAGGAATAACGCAGATAATATTTTTGATAAAGTGATTGAAAGAATTTGGAATAATATGGAAAACGCTCCCAATAAAATTGATGAGTTTGACTATGAAACTGTTGATTTCAGTTTAATGATTATTGTTGTAGATGCATTTATGCGTTGTAATATTTTAGAAGAACCTCCTAAAACAGTACAAGCATGATAGTGGATAAGAATATAAATCCAGAAAGAGACTTATACTATTTGGGGGGTATACTTATTGACATTCTTTCAAAAAAGAGAAAGAGAGAAATTGATTATATAGAGCTTTATAAGTCGTTTAAACAGAAGCAGGAAATTACAATAAATTTATATTCACTGACTTTAGATTGGTTATTTATATTGGGTTTGGTAACTAAAGGTGAAAATGGCAGAATAAAAAAATGTTTTTAAAGGAGCTTAAAATAGAAAATAAATCAGGAGAAATCCGAACTATTGAGTTTCATAAGGGGCTCAATCTGATTGTTGATGAAACTCCTGAAAACAATAGGAAAAAAACCGGTAATAATGTAGGTAAAACTACAGTGCTAAGGCTTGTAGATTTCTGTCTAGGCTCTGATGGGAAAAACATTTATCAGGATTCAGAATTTAAGGAACAGGAAAACAGCGTAATAAAGAATTTTTTAATAGACACAGAAGTTGTGGTTTCATTAAGCATTGTAGACGATTTAGACTTTCCCGCAGAATCTGTTTTTATAAGGAAAAACTTCTTGAAGCGAAATAAAAAGGTTCAGGAAGTTAATGAAGAAAACATTCCTAACGATAAAGATTTTGATTTAAAATTAAAGGAACTAATATTCAAAACTTCTGTAGAGAAGCCAACTTTTAAGCAAATCATTTCAAAAAATATCCGGGATGAAAAAAATAAGCTGGCAAATATTGTTAAAGTACTAAATGCTTATACCAAAACAGAAGAGTATGAAGCTTTGTTCCTTTTCTGGTTAGGAATTAATACCGATACCCATAACCATAAGGAATTATTAGTTAAAGAAAAAACACGTGAGGAAAGCTTTCAAAAGAGATTGAAAAAAGAAGGTGAGCTTTCTTTGATTGAGCAACAGCTAGAGTTGGTTAACTCAAAAATAGAGGAATTACAGCAAGCTAAATCAAATTACAATTTTAATCAAAAATTTGATGAGCAAATTAAAGAGCTAAATGACGTGAAGTTGCGCCTTTCTAAGCTCTCAACTGAGTTTAGCAGGCTAAATATGAGACGAGAGTTAATCTCGGAAAGTAAAGCAGATTTGGAAAAAGAGAAGACAAATATTAATATAGGTCAAATTGAATTACTTTACAAAAAGGCATCTAAGTTAGTTCCAAGCATACAAGTCTCTTTTGAAGAAACAATACAATTCCATAATGACTTAATTGAAGAAAAGATAAAATATATAACCAAAGAATTACCATCGCTTACGGGGCAATTACAGTCTATAAGCAAAGACGTTACTGGCTTAAGAAAGAGGGAAAAACAATTGTCGGCATTTATCAGTGCATCTGATTATAGTGAAGACTACGAACGTATACTAATCGAGTTAAACAGTTTATTTGAAAGAAAAGGAACTTTCGAAGAACGTAAACGGTATTGGATAACTTCTAATGAGAAATTGGAAAGAATTAATAGCGAATTAGAGTCTATAAATTCAGAAATTAATTCAAAAGATAATTTGATTCAGAAAAGGATAACCTTATTTAATAAGTATTTTACCAAGATTTCCAGCGAGCTATATGGAGAAGAGTACCTGTTAAGTACACAAAAAAACGATAAAGGTTACGATTTGATTGTCACAAATATTGAAGGTAATCCAAGTACAGGTAAAAAGAAAGGGCAAATTGCAGCCTTTGATTTTGCCTATATTCTTTTTTCAGAGGAGATCGATATAAGACTTGTTCACTTTATTATGCATGATCAGCTAGAGAGTATGCATGATAACCAGCTAAGCACTATATTAGTGAATTTAGCAAATACAATCAATTGTCAATTCATTTTGCCTATCGTAAGAGATAAAATTCCTTCTGATGTAGATATTGAGAAATATATAATTCTTAGATTGTCTGAAAATGACAAATTGTTCAAAGTGTAAAATTGACTTGACGGAATAAAGAAAGCTCCATTTCAGAAGATGTTCTGTTTACCTCGAAATTGTGCTGAATAGCTTAGCTCCAAGCAATCTTTAACAGTACCCCCAAAAAAATACCCACAACAATTGCTGTGGGTATAGCTGCACTGCCGTCCGGCAGTAAATCAGTTTTTATACGGTCATCCGGAGCTATTGTGCATCCGTGATCTCGGTGACGGGTAAGCCGATGGCGCCGCTGGGCATCTGTATGCGAAGCAGGGCGGCTACGGTAGGTGCAATATCCGTCATACCGGTCAGGCGGTTGGTATAACCCGGCTTGATCCTCCATCCCATCCACACCAGGGGTATATGGGTATCGTAGCGGTACCAGGCGCCATGGGTGGCACCTTTGATGCTGCCTCCTTTCCAGGTAGGTTGTATGATGATCATATAATCACCGCTGCGTTTGGCGTTGTAGCCTTTTATCAGCATATCTTTCAGCGGGTTGGGCAGTGCGGCCGAACCGAGCGTTTCCAGCGGGATCACATCGGCAATACCTTTTGCCTTCAATAATACGTTCCTTACAATCTGCCCCACTTCATCCCTGTTGGCGCCTTTAGCATCCAGTTCTTCCCAGTTCATATACAACTGGAAGTTGGTGGAAGCCAGGATCGGTTTCTCAACACCGTATTTTTCCTTCAGGGCATTGAGCAGGGGCTCCGCATAGTCTTTGTCAACCAATGCACCGGAAGGCATTTTGTTTTCCAGGTAGAAGCCGGGAGACTCCGATACACCGTGATCGGCTGTGATAAAATACAGGTAGTTACCTTTTCCGAAACGTTTGTCCAGGTAGTTGAAGAATTCAGCCAGATCCCTGTCAAGACGCAGGTAATTGTCTTCTACTTCTATGGAATTGGGGCCATAGGTATGCCCGATAGCATCGGGACTTGAGAGACTGATAGCGATAAAGTCGGTTACTTTTCCGCCGCCGAGGTTGTATCCTTCGATGGCTGCTTTGGCAAAATCCAGCGTAAGCCCATTACCGAAGGGAGTGGTTCTGATAGCGCCGTAATTCTTTCCTTTGAACTGTTTCAGCCGGTGCGGGAATACCGGTTTTTCTTCGCCGTTGGCGGTACCCTCGTAATCTTTGTCATCAGCCGTGCTCAAGGTATAGGTGTTGATCGGGAACAATGTTTCCCAATCATTGTTATAATAGCTGTCGGTTACTTTTTTGTCATTGAATTTTTTTGCCCAGTCCGGCAGTTCCTTCATATAATAGGTGCTGGTAACAAAGTTTCCGTCGCTGCCGTTGTACCAGAAGGCTCCGGTAGCGGTATGCCCTGCCGGGAAAATAGCGCCCCTGTCTTTGATGGCCACGCCCACTGTTTTGCTCTGGAAGTTGGTGGCGATGCGCAACTGGTCGGTGATGGTGGTTGATAAATTGTTGTGCGGAGATTGTGCTGTAGCACCCGGAGAGCCTACCAGGCTGTAGTTTTCGTCCTGCACACATTCTACACTCCTGCCCAGCGCACGATCGTACCAGCCATTGCCCACCACTCCGTGAATCGCGGGTACAGAGCCTGTATATACGCTCGTGTGGCCACAGGCTGTTACAGTAGGTGAATAATCAATATGTGTATTTTCACACGAAAACCCTTCCCGGATCAATCGCTTGAAGCCACCTTCTACATACCTGTCCTGATACTTATATAAATAATCCCAACGCATCTGGTCCACCATCATACCCACCACTATCTTGGGTTGCTGGGGAATGGTGACCTGGCTGAAACCTGCTTTCACTGCGATCAACAGTACAAACAGCAATGCTTTTTTTGCATATCTCATCATGTCTAAAAAATATTTAACGGTACAAACAATGGCATAAATGTAAGGCATAGCGGCAATATGGTAGAAAAAAGCTTTCCATATACCATTTTGCCTGTATATGCTATCCTTAAAGAGTCTTATAAGAGGTGGATATACTCATGCCGGGCACCCGATCGGTGAGCTGATCATTAAGCTGTGACAATATTTTCCGGGTTCAGTGATCCCGGGGGTCGGCTACGCCAGACCCCAGGTGGACGGAAGGGGTTGAGCCGTGACGCATAAAATAAATGATGATAAGCTGATCGATCTCTTTTAATTGGGTAATGTATCAGGGTTCTATAGCCGAGTTCACAGTACTACAAAAGCTTAATCAAGGCTTCCGAACGTTCGGAACCGAGGAATTGGGATAATCCACCACGGCGGACACGTTATTCCCCGGCGCCCGCCCGCCCGACGTTCAGTCGGGCGGGGCTTTTTGCGCTACCTTTTTCCGCAAAAAGTGGCAGAAAAATAGCAGGGAGTTTTGAGTTAAAAGGAAGACCGCCTGCCCTGAGGATGTTCAGTCGGGCGGGTATTTACGGAAGCAAATTAATATTTCGCCGCTCTGCGGCTTATTACCAACTATTCCATTTACCAACTATTCCATATTTACTACAAATATTCACGGTGTGCTGCACCTTTTGCAGTCCATTGAATCATATTGGCTTCCCTCATATGTATTGGCAGCGAATGGTCATACCAACATTGGTCTAATCCTTCACCACAGCAACAGATTCCAGGTGTTCAACAGCCTGGTTCAGGAAATTCGGTAATATATGTGAGTAAGTCCAGAGTATCTTGTCAGGGTCATTCAGTTGTTCTATCATGGAAGCCCATTTGGCTTCTCCATGCGCCTTGATCACATCCAGCTTTTTGTCTTCCCGCTGCAGGTACATGCTCATACCGATAGCATCGGCCTCGGGATGAAACTGTGTACCGATCATATAATCATTAAAGCGTACCGCCATTACCGCCCGCTCCAGCGGAACATGCGGACGTTCCTTTTCAATGCACAAAATCGTAGCGCCAATGGTATTCAATATCTCCTGTTTGGGAAGGGTTACCTGGTAGTCCCGGCTGTCTACGGCATAAAAAGGATCATCCAGCCCTTCGAAAACCACCTCCTCCAGGCCTGCTTTCAAAGGATGAATGGGAAATACACCAAAAGAAGTTGATTTTCTCTTACTGACGGTTCCGATATTTAAATAGCGGCAAACCAGCTGATAAGAGTGGCATATAAAGAACACGTATTTCTTGTTGGTATTTGCAGCATTGCTGTTCCATGCCAGGATAGATTCCAGCCAACCGAAATAGGCTACTTCCCACCCGGAGCCTTCAGATTCGATCGGGCTGCCGGGTCCCCCGCTTGAAATATAAATATCGTAAGAGTCGTCCGGCACTTCGAGCTTTTGGCGGACATCAAATTCGTCCCACTCCAGGTCCAGGTGATTGGCTTCTCCATACTGATCGACGATCTCCCTGATACAACGCATCCCCTGGTTGGCAACACCTTCATACAGGTCGAGTATTGCCACCCGGACATGTTTTTTTTCGTTTTCCAGCATCGGGCAAAGATACAAAATTTCGGTTTTTCACCGGTAACGGGAGCGTCGGGTACAACTGCCTTTCCCTCACCGTATTGGGAAGTATAGTGAAACATTTTTATATTTTGTACCTTACGCTATATGGCCTGACATGCTGGCGCAAGTCTCCACAACAGATGCTCTCCTTTAGGGGATGGGTTGTCTTTTAATGCTGCCGGACTGCGTCCGGGTTGGGCATATTCATGCCCTGATACAATCAGGTTGATTTTTCCGGCACAAGTGACCGGCAAGCCGAACACTTGCGCCAGGTTCTGTTTTTTCCTTAATTCCCTTAACTCCTTAATGTTTTTTCAATAAGCTACCAGTCCAGCTTAGCTATCCTCCCCCCGGCGCCGGCGAGGAAGACCGATTTACCCTTTTTAGCTTTGCGGCAAACATGAAATCCCCGGGTATCTACCGGTTGCCAGTTCATGCCGCCATCTGCCGAAACATCCACACCGGAGGTGCCGCAGGCGATCAGCTTCTTTTTCGTAATAAATTCTACCGAGCTCCTGAATCCACCAGGAGCTGTCTCCGGCAGATGCCAGGTGTTACCGCCATCCCGGCTGATGGCAAAATTACCCCGGCGGACGGTATCAGCAGCATAATCACCACCGGCTACGGCCAACAGCGAAGCTCTTTTTCGTTTATGGCTGTTGCATACCGCCAGTGAAAAGGCGCCGGTGGTTTCCTTCCCCTGCAGCAGTGGCAGATCGATCTTTTCATCCCGGATGAAGATCCTGGATCGCATGCCGCCCGTAACAAATGCCGTTTCCGACAAAGAGAGCGGCCGGATATTCGTTCCGCTGGCAGCAAACATCGCTTCTCCTTTCTCTCCTTCCGGGCTTTTTTCCGGGGGCATTTTCTGCCAGGTGCTGCCGCCATCGAAGCTGCGGGCAACAAATATTTTTCCGTCAACAGGATCGCCTATTACGATCCCGCTTTCTTCATTCCAGAACTCCATCGCATCCATAAAAACATCCGGGTGTGGGTCTTCAAAAACGGTCTTCCAGGTTTCGCCGCCGTTGATGGTCTTTAAAATATAGCCCGGACTGCTGATACCCATGATCACTGCCGTAACCCCGTCAAAAGCCTCGATATCGCGGAAATCCACTGTTTCAAACCCGGCTACGGTCATCCATTTCCAGGTTTCGCCACCATCCACCGACCTGCCCACTGTTCCGTTGGAACCGCTCACCCAAACCACCCTGTCGTCTACCACGCTCAGTCCGCGGATAGAGGTCTCCCTGCCTTCCGTCAACAGCCGGATGGTTTGTGCAGGCAAGCTAGTAACAGAAAAGATACACAGCAAAACAACCGGGAGTATGCGCATGTGGAGGGAGATTTAGGAGACGAATGTAAGAAATTGCCGGATGATCGTCATTGCGAACCCGACCGCAGGGCGGGTGAAGCAATCCCTACGTATCTCACCCCGAGCAGAATTGCTGCGGGGGCTAATTACAAGGCGTAGTCATCCTCAGGGACTACTTTGCCGCAAGGAAAATCCATTACCTGTTGATCACCATCGCGCCTGCCAATGACGACCCGGGAGGGGACTGCTTTGCCAAACGGATGATCGTCATTGCGAACCCGACTGCAGGGCGGGTGAAGCAATCCCTACGTATGCTCACCCCGAGCAGAATTGCTGCGGGGGAGTTACAAGGCGTAGTCATCCTCAGGGACTGCTTTGCCGCAAGGAAAATCCGTTACCTGTTGATCACCATCGCGGCTCGCAGTGACGGAGCTGAGGGACTGCTTCGCAGCAAGGACGATCCGTCACCAAATGATGACCTCCGAACGTTCGGAGCGGCGCGCAGTGACGATCATACATCAAAAATCAGAAATCATACATCAGAAATCATAAATAAACCCGCTATCTTGCAAACCGTTATGAGAAAGTACGAAGATGAATACCGTCACAAGGGCCTGCGTAAAAAGCTGGTGGATACCATCAGGCAAAAAGGGATCACCGACGAAAAAATACTGGATGCAATCAATAATACCCCCCGGCATTTTTTTATGGACCTGGCGTTAGACCGGATCGCGTATGAAGACAGGGCCTTCCCTATCGGGGAAGAGCAAACCATTTCCCAACCCTATACGGTGGCCTATCAAACCCAATTGCTGAACGTACAACCTTTTGACAAAATACTGGAAATAGGCACCGGCAGCGCCTACCAGGCCTGCATCCTGGCACAACTCGGCGCAAAAGTATTCACCATCGAACGCCAGAAAAAGCTGTTCGACAGGAACAAGCGTTTTGAATATCTCAAAAGATTCCCTTCCATAAAGTTTTTTTATGGAGACGGCTACGAGGGATTACCCACTTTTGCGCCCTTTGATAAAATACTGATAACCGCAGCCGCGGCCAATATACCCGAAAAGCTGGTGGAACAACTGAAACCGGGCGGTATCATGGTAATACCGGTGGATGAACCGGGGGAGTCCGGCCAACGGATGCTCCGTATTACCAAACAGGCAGACGGGAGCATTACCGAAGAAAAATTCGACCTGTTTTCCTTTGTGCGCATGGATAAAGGAAAGGTAAACGGCGGCTAACGCTTATCCCTGTGCACAGTATCAAGGCTGCTCCTTTTCAAGCAACTTTTCGTCTATCCTGTAAGCCTCCACCCCATTCAGCACCGGGTCTGCTTTTGTTTCGCCGATAACCAGTTCCATACTGCTCACTTCTGCAGACGGAAAGGTCAGTATCCGTTTGCGACCGATGGTGGTACCCTCTATCGTCCGCACCACCGCATCGCCGTTTTTAAGTGTAAGGGTGAATTTTGCTACGCGTTGACCTAAAGCGATATCCTCCTTCAATACGATCGTATTGATCGTTTGAGCGGCGGACGGAGTGATGGTTAACGGCTTACCCGCACCCGGAAGCAAATGCCCGGTCAACTTTTTTTCTATAGCAGCACCCTGCGGATTGGTATAGGACAGTTGAGCCCCGGAGAAAAGATCTTTGGCAAAGCTCTCCTCACGGTACTGTTTAAACGCCATTAAAGCGGCGGAATCTTTTTCATGTATCAATCCCCTTCTGTCCGGCGGAATATTCAACAGCAGGGTTGATCCTCTTCCTACCGATTTCAGGTACAGGTCGAACAATGTTTCGCCGGATTTCACCTTATCGTCTTCCTCCGCATGATAAAACCATCCCGGGCGGATGCTCACATCGCATTCCGCGGGTATCCAGTGACGGCCGTTTACATTTCCGCTGTTCAGTGTATCGGTAGATGGTGCGCCATGTCCTCTCTTAAATCCGGCGGTATCCAGCAGGTTCCAGTTGGTAGTGCCCGCGATGCCTCTTTCATTTCCCACCCACCGGATATCCGGACCAATATCACTGAACACCACTGTTTGTGGTGCAATTTCCCGGATGGTGGCTTCAAAACGGTTGAAATCATATTCCTGTTTTTTGCCGTTGGGGCCTTCGCCATTGGCGCCGTCCCACCAAAATTCAAACAGGGGGCCATAATTGCGCACGATCTCTTTCATGGTATTTACATACACATCATTATAGTCAGGCGTTCCATATTCCGGGTGGTTTCTATCCCAGGGAGACAGGTATATGCCGAATGACAGGCCATTTGCCTTACAGGCTTCCGCCAGCTCTTTTACCACATCGCCCTTTCCGTCTTTCCATTTGCTTTCCCTTACGGTATGAGTAGAATACTGGCTGGGCCAGAGGCAAAACCCGTCATGGTGCTTGGCTGTCAGGATGATGCCTTTGGCGCCGGATTGTCTGGCAATGCTTGCCCACTGGTTGCAATCGAGCGCCGTAGGGGCAAATATCTCTGAGGGCTCATCACCATGTCCCCACTCCTTGTCTGTAAACGTGTTGGGACCAAAATGAATGAACCAGTAAAACTCAAGATCATGCCAGGCCAATTGCTGTGCATTCGGAACCGGACCGAAGGGTTCAGGGAGCTTTTCTTCCTGTACAGCATTGTTGCAGGCAAATAAGAAAAGCACCAGGGCATATAAAACTTGCTTCATGAAAATATCAGCGACGTTTGGTATCTGTGCAAAATATGAATTTTTAAAGGAACAAAGAAAAACAGGGAGTATTTACCTTCGGCGAGAACTATTCTTATTGCGGCAAGATCAGCGATAAACAAATACCGCAATAAAAGTTCAATTTTTCGTGTTGTGCAGGTTTTCCGGTGGAGACACGTGACAATACCGACCGCCGGCAGGATGAACGCCGCTCCGGTTCTCTCCGATGCTGTTGGCGGCTACACTCATACCCGCTGTTATTGCAGGATAAGTAAACGCCGGGCAATGTCAGCCAACGCACATTGGCCCCGAAACTTCGGAGGCCTGCGCAAGTTCTTTTAAGGGGCAACGCCGTTGTTGGTGTTGCGCGGGAGGCAATGTGTAGGGCTTCACCAACAACAATTTTGCTTCTGGTCGGTGTTATCACCGACCATCACTGCAATACGCCCCGGAAAAAACAGAGATGTATCTCCTGCGACGACTTCATTTCCACAAATTATTTTTTATTGTGCAAAAAGATTGCACAGTACGGTAACAGCTTTGTACCCCTTCACTCCTTAGCACAAAAGGAAGTGCTGCGGCAAAAGTTATACGAAGCCGTGGAGTGACCGGATAATGCCGTTCAGACCCTGCGTTTGAATGGACAGAATTTGCAGAAGCACCGAAACCCGGAAGCGGTAAGTAGGGAAGCGCATTTACAGCCGGTCTGCTGCCGGAAGGCAGGGTGTGGGTTCGAATCCCATAGGAGTGACATTTTAATTTTTCTGTGCAAAAAGAATGCACACAAGTGATGAACTTTTGTACCATCAACAAATGATCTTTGAAAACATGAGAAGGCCAGGTATATATTACTCCAACACGACCATGGTTCAATGTTTACAATTGCCTTCCATTTTTTCCGGAACAGTAGCTCAGGGGCAGAGCAATACAATAAGCGCTGGAATTATCAAATATTATTACCGGTCAACCAGGACTTACACCTAAGTAATGTATGGGTCACCGGTTCGAATCCGGCCTGTTCCACAAGCGATTGTCATGGGGTCATTTAATGATGAACCTGAACGGGAAGTTTGATTTGAAGCAAACTTTTTGCAATTTTAGAACGAAAGGCCAAGTTGGGTTTACTTCGATTCTGAAAAAATAAAGCAACAATTGCCTTTTTAAACAAACAAAATGGAAAACATTGTGAAAGTCAGTATCCGTCAGCAGGCGTTGTACATTCCTGCTGAACAGAACAATACGGATGCGACCAAAGAAGCCTTTGAATTTCTTAACAACATCTCTGCATTGAGATACACCCTGTCAGAACCGGCGTTCAGGGCATTAATGTCTGCCTTGCCTTCCGGTTTTCCCTTTCGTCCGGAAAATAAAAATACAAGCCGGTAGCTTTTATACCTCTTTTAATTTCCATTTTCCTTTTCTGAAAATAAAATAGGTAGCTACAGTAATAGCAGATTCAGCAATGGGCACGGCCCAGAAAACGCCGGTATCACCCATCCGGAAATAAACGGCCATCACATAGGCCAATGGTATCTGGAACAACCAGAACCCTACAAAATTGATCTTGGTAGGTGTCCATGTATCGCCGCTCCCGTTGAATGCATTCAGCAATACCATACCCACACCATAAAACACAAAGCCGCTCGCCATGATATACATAGCCGTCTTGGCCACCCCCCTCACCTCCGGAGAACCGGTAAATATGGTCACCAGCGGATCAGCCAGGGCAAAAAATATCACGGATACCAGCACCATATACCATACGTTGAACTGCACCGTCTTCATTACAGAAGCTTCCGCCCGTTCGGGTAGTTTGGCCCCCAGATTTTGTCCTACCAGTGTGGAAGCTGCGCCGCTAAGTCCCCATGCCGGCAACATAAAGAACATCATCAGCCGCAGTGCTGTCTGGTAACCGGCCGACCCTTCGTCGCCACCGGTAATAGCTACCAGGCGGGCCAATATAATCCAGCTGCAGGAAGCGATCACAAACTGGAAAATAGCGGGTAATGATATTTTGGTAAGCGAGCGGATGATCGGCATATCCAATACAAAATGTTTCATCCGTATGCGGATCTTACCATTACCCCAGAATAAATGATACAACTGGTACAGCACCCCGATGCTTCTGCCCGTAGCTGTTGCCACAGCCGCGCCGGTCAGGCCCATTGCAGGAAAACCCAGCCAGCCTTTGATCAATACCGGACACAGGATGATATTACAGATATTGGCGACCCACAGGCTCTTCATGGCTATAGCCGCATTGCCTGCTCCCCTGAAAATACCATTGATGAGGAACAACAGCATGATGGAAAGTCCGCTGGCCATCATGATGCGGGTAAATGTTTTGCCATATTCTGCGCTGGCTTCACTCGCGCCCATGAGCAACAATATCTCTTTGGCATATACCACCCCGGCAATACTCAGCAACAGGGTAATGCCGCCGGCCAGCAGGATGGCCTGCATACCGCTGCGGGCTGCCTTATCCCTGTCTTTTTCTCCTATGCGCCGTGCCACCACGGCAGTTGCGGCCATGCTCATTCCCATGGCAATGGAATAAATAATGGTGAGAACCGACTCGGTCAGTCCTACCGTTTGTATCGCGTAGCTGCTTTCTTCCAGGTGACCTACAAAATACAGGTCCACCATGGCAAAAACAGACTCCATCATCATCTCCAGCATCATCGGGATGGCCAGCATGACCACTCCTTTGGATATCCCTACCTGTGTATAATCCAGGTCCTCTCCTTTCAGCGACTGAACAATAAGCCGTATATAGCCCCTGACATTTCTGCCTTCCTTAACCTGCATATAAAATGAATAGTTGAAAAATTGTATGTTAATGGGTGTACACAGTATGCCGGGAAAAAAGTTTACCCCGTAGTACCATGAGAAGCTGCCGGTATACAACAGCGGCAACTGCGCTCAGATGTAAAAATAACGGCAATGAAGCCCGATCAACTTACCATTCGACAAGTTTTTAAAATGACTGCAAAGCTAAGCAGTTTTCTGAAAATTTTTCCTATATCCGATAGTTTCTGTATATTTCCGCATCACTAGATTGCCTGCCATTGATGATGGCGGTATTTATTTTTTCTCAGGCTTTATATGATGAACAAATTAACCAGAAGAAGCTTTATACGCCATACAGCTTACACCGGCTTAAGTCTCCCCTTATTGGGAGCTCTCAGCAGCTTTGCAAACGGACAGCCCGATATGAAATTCGGACTGGTCACCTATCAATGGGGGCGCGACTGGGACCTGTCCACCCTGATCGCCAATTGTGAAAGATCCGGCCTGCTGGGCGTGGAGCTGCGTACGGAACATGCCCATAAAGTAGAAACCGATCTCAGCGCGGCGCAAAGAGCAGAAGTAAAAAAACGGTTCAGCGACAGCCCCGTCACCTGCCTGGGGTATGGCTCCAATTTTGAATACCACAGTCCCGACCCTGCCGAACTCAGGAAAAACATTGATGATACCAAAGAATATATCAAACTGTGTAAAGACATCGGCGCCACAGGTATCAAGGTAAAGCCCAATACTTTACCGGCCGGCGTGGAAAAAGAAAAGACCATTGCCCAGATCGCCCGGTCTTTTGATGAAGTGGGCAGGTTTGCAAAAGACCATGGCCAGCTCATACGTGTGGAAGTGCACGGCAAATACACCCAGGATATACCGGTAATGAAAGCCATATTTGACCAGGTAACGGAACCCAACGTAAAAATATGCTGGAACTGCAATGACGAGGATCTGCTGCCGCCGGGACTGGAAGCAAACTTTCACTCCGTAAAAAAATGGTTTGGCGACACCGTGCACGTAAGGGAACTGAATATCGGGGACTATCCTTATCAGCAACTGATGAACCTGTTTGTGGGAATGAACTATAAAGGATGGATATTGCTGGAAGCCCGGACGGAAGTGCCGGACAGGGTGAAAGCCATGCAGGAGCAACTGGCTGTATTCAACGAGATGGTAGCCAACGCAAAAAAGAAATGATAACATCAATTATACATTCGTAAATACAATACTCAAATGAAAGTAAACGAAAACTCCCGGAGAAGTTTTATTAAAAAAACAGCGATTGCCGGAGCCGGCGTTACCATTGGCGGCATGGGACTCAGCGCAAAATCGTATGCCGCGGTGAAAGGAGCCAACGATAGAGTGAATATAGCGGTTATAGGTATCCGTGGCCAGGGCGGCACACATATCAACAGTTGGTGCTCGCTTAAGGATAACCGTAATGTGAATCTGAAAACGCTGTGTGATGTGGACGAAAGCGAGTTCGCCGATAAGGTAAAGACTGTTACACAGAAAACAGGCGCCACACCAGGTACGGAGTGGGATATGCGGAAAGTTTTTGACGACAAGGATATACATGCCGTTTCTTTTGCCACGCCTAACTACTGGCATGCCCTCGGTACCATCTGGGCCTGCCAGGCAGGTAAGCACGTATACGTGGAAAAGCCGGCATCCCATAATATATGGGAAGGCAGAAAAATGATAGAAGCCGCCCGTAAATACAACCGGATCGTACAGGTTGGCTTTCAAAACCGTTCTTTCAAAAATGTGCAGGACGCTATCAAATTCCTGCACGACGGCGGTATCGGTGAAGTGTATGCGGCAAGAGGCCTTTGTATAAAGCCCCGCGATCCGTTCGGCGTTTCCAAAGACAGCGCACCGCCGGCATCGCTGCATTACGACAACTGGCTGGGCCCGGTTTCTTACCGCCCTTATAACGAAAAGAAAGGACATTATAACTGGCACTGGTTCTGGGAAACCGGCAACGGCGACACCGGCAACCAGGGACCTCACCAGTTTGATATCGCACGCTGGGGATTGAACAAAAACGAGCATCCCGTATCCGTATATTCAGCCGGCGGCATATTTGGATGGAACCCGAAGGAATGCGCGCAGGAAACACCGAATATGCAGAGCTCTTTGTTCAGGTACCAGGATGGCACCGTGCTGGAGTTTGAAACCAGGGGCGGCTACTCCAACGCCGAATCCGACCTTGATATCCGCATAGGTAATATATTCTACGGATCCGACGGGTACCTTGAGATCAATGGTAACAGTTGGAACGCTTTCAGGAAAAGAGAAACCACCGCCTTTGCCGGCTCCAAAGCAGCAGCGAAGGCACCGGCAGACCCCAGAACACCTCCGGGGGGTACTGAACACTACGCCAATTTTATCGATGCGGTCCGTTCCGGTAAGGTGGAAACATTGAACTGTGATATTATTGAAGGTCACTATTCTTCTGCCCTCCCCAGCCTGGCCAATATCTCCTACCGCCTGGGAAGAGAATTGAAATTCATGGGTGGAGACAGGGATTTTGAAAAATTCGTGAATGACCCGGAAGCAGATGCATTGCTGACAAGAGCTTACAGGCCGCCTTATGTTGTGCCGGATCAGGTATAATATTATTGTCAATCAGGATCAATAACGAAAAGGAATACACGCTGCTGTGTATTCCTTTTTTCTTTACGATCATCTGCGACATCTGCGGGAAAAACCAGGATAACGGCACAGATTTCTAACAGGTTCCACGGATCTTACCCGCATGAAGGCGATAATGTTTAATTTAAATAAAAAAATTACAATATATATAACTGTCAATAAATTAAACAAAATACTGCTATTACAATATAACCTTATGGTAAATCATTGGCACCCAACCTTTCCGGCTGACACTTCGTATAATAAAACGTACCTTATTAGTGTTTACATAAAGTTATAATCGTTTGTGTCCGGGCTGATGTTGATAGGGATAAACGGGAAATAATTAACTTACTATAACTAAATAGAAAAGATCACTAAAGGCATACCATCAAGAATGGCAATTTGAGCAAAGAACCCGTAGATATCAACCTTATAAACGGCTGTATTAACAACGACCGCCGGGCACAGGAGCTTTTGTACAAAAAGTTTTATGTGGCCATGGCTTCTATATGCACCCGCTATACCCAAAATGAGAACGACACGCTGGAGGTGCTGCATAACGGATTTTTAAAAGTGTTTAAAAATATACAGTCATTCGACCCACAGAAGGCAAGTCTGTACACCTGGATACGAACCATCATGGTAAACACATCGATTGATTTTATCAGGCAAAATCAGAAACACCGGCAACAGGTAGACCTGGAGCAGGTGGCCGAGCCTTATGTGGAAAGCGACGCATTGCACAGGCTGAACGCAAATGAGTTGCTGCATCATATAAAGAAATTGCCGGCAGCTACGCAAACGGTATTCAATTTATACGTTATAGAAGGATTCACGCATAAAGAAATAGGAGTTAAAATGGGCATTAGCGAAGGAACCAGTAAGTGGCATTTGAGTGAAGCAAGGAGGTTATTGCAAAAATCTCTTAAAACCTTACACGTGGCATAATGAACAGAAAGATACCATACGACAAAACATTGGCTAAAAAGATGGAGGATCTGCCGGTACCCGATATGGAGACCGCCTGGCAGAAGATGAAATCCATCCTGGATGCTGAGATGCCACAGGCAGACAAAAAAAAGCCGGTGGCCGGTAAATGGTGGATCGGTAGTCTTGCCATCCTGCTGCTCTCCGGAGCTGCTATCTTCTATATTCGCTCAACAGATACGCCTGGGCAGCCTGTAACGGTAGAGGTAGTGGAATCTACCACTACATTTCCCGAACGTATTGAACCGGTTGCAGAAAGCAGTGAAGATCCTGTCAGCGATGTGAAGAATATGGTATCTGTCAGCAATACAGCTTCCGGCACAGGGGCACAGCAAAAGCCTGCAGTTCAGGAAGAAAGTATAACAACCGCTGTTGCAGAAACCCCATCGTCATTAAAAAGAACAGCTGATAAAACGGATAAAACGTTAATACTGCAAAAAGCCGGCAATGCCGGTATAGAAGACGATAAGAGAAAAAATGTAACTTTACATGCTTCCGGCAACCCCTTGCCTGCCCGGCCACAACAAGCTGAACAAAATATTGGAACGAACAGGTCAAAACTACCTGTATCCAACGCAGCCGTTAGCAACCTGGATTCCCCGGTAAAAAATGGGGAAGCTATACCAGACGATAAAACATCCGCTTTCAGATACAGTGCGCCGGCTACTGCTTCTATTCGTACAACGCCGGCATCCGTACCCGTTGAAAACCTTTTATACACCGATACAAGATCCGTAAACAGTTTTCATAACCGGCCCGGCAAGCTGGTGTATGATGTACCCGAAAGTGAATCTGCCCGGAAAACCGCTCTGAAACAACTGAAGCGTCAGCAACGCAGGGATGAAAGGGATATGGCACGGTCGTACAAAACCAGCCGGTCGTTATGGGGAGAGCAGCCTGATCGCTGGTTTGCCGCCGGCATTGCTCCATTCCAGAATGTTTCGATCGGCGACCAGAAAACCTATCACTATGGTGCAGGCGCCACCCGTAACATAGCGACGGACTATATTCCGTCTCCTTACCTGCAACTGCATCTGACCAACCGGGTGTACGTACAAAGTGAATTTCAATTCAATTCACCGCAATCTACTCCTGCCCTGTTGCTGGATCAGCGTTCCATGGTAACTCCCACTACAGTCGTTACGCAGGAGCATACGTTCCTGAGAAAGCTTTATTACTTCCATATGCCGGTAAGTTTTTATTACAGTCCGGCAAAGAACTTTTACCTGGGAAGCGGTCTGCAGTTTTCTTCCCTCAGCAGCGGTCTGGCAACGGTAGAGCAAACCGATCCCAACAATACAACGCTGCGTTCGGAAACCATCACCCTTAAGGATGATGCCCTTTCCGGCAGGCTGCGTGGTTCCGAATGGCGGTATCTGCTGGATGCCAATTACTATATCAATCGCTTCTCCTTCGGCGTGCGGTATAGCCAGGCTTTAAACAACTATATCGACCGGAAAGCCGTCAGCAACCTGCCCGATATCCAGGCGCGCAACCAGGCCTTTCAGGTATATATGCGTTACAATATCATTGTCAGCGATAAGAGACGGTGATCATATTGATGCCTGTTTACTGCTACTGATAGTTGGTCGTATCCCGACCGCTCCTCCATCGTTACCTCGACCGTCACTTGTCATATCGATCCCGGCCTCCGGTGGGGCGGGATATCTAACGACTATGAACGGGATTGCTTTCGCATCACAGGGATTCCTCCCTCGCAAAGGATACCCCGCACCTTCGGCAGATCTCTCCTCATCCCCGTTCGTCAGATGTGTAAAATGACGTGCCGGGTAGTGATTTTTCTCTTTATTCTCTCCCGAACGTTCACAGCGGATTATCGATATGACGACAAAGGGGATATCTCTCTTCCCGAACCTTTGAAACCGGGAAAGGAACGGGATGCGTCCATGTTTACCGTGCCAGGACGAGGACTTGCCTCACCCGACAGCACAGGACGGACTGAAGTATTTTTTGGTATAACTTTAGTTGTATTATATTAACATTTGCTTTTTTCCGTATGAAACCGATACTCCGCAAGTTCAGCCCTGCACAAAACCAGTCGTTTTTTGTGCAAACAGTAAAAGGAAAGGATATGGTAAATCCCTGGCATTACCATCCTGAAATTGAGATCGTGTACCTGAAAAACAGCATGGGCACTTTTGCCGCCGGTGATTATATAGGCAACTTTAAGCCCGGCGATGTTCTCCTGTTTGGCGCACACCTGCCGCATACTACCGTGCACGAACCGCAGTATATACACCCCTCCAAAAGCAAGGGCGAAGCCATTACCATTCATTTTCAGCTGGAAAATATCGGGCTCGACCTGTTGAAAAAGCCGGAAATGGCGGGCGTCAGCAACCTGCTGATAAATATATTGCCCAGGGGTATTTTACTGAAAGGACAGACCAGGGAATTTGTAATAGAGTCTATGATGTCTATTATACACCTGCCACCCGCCAAGAAGCTGCTTTGCCTGCTGGCGATCCTGGAGGAGGTTGCCGACTCCGAAGAATACGATATCCTGGCAGGCCAGGGATATGCCAATATTGCGAGCGACTATGATAACAGTCGGCTGAAGGCTGTTTATCAATACACATTTGAGAATTATCACCGCCCAATTTACCTGGAAGAGCTGGCGGCTATTACGCATCTCACCCGTCAGTCCTTTTGCCGGTTCTTTAAAAATACCAACCGCAAGACCTATTTCCAGTTCCTGATGGAAGTGAGGATCGGACAAGCCTGCCGGCTGCTGGCAGATGATACACTAACCATTCAGGATATCAGCAACAGCTGTGGTTACAACAATATGGCGCATTTTATCAGGCAGTTTCGCAAAGTAACCGGGCAAAACCCGCTGCACTATAAGAAAAAGATGCTGGCCACGCAGCGGGAAGCTATGCTGAAGTAAAACAATAACGTGAATATAATATAAGTTTTGGCTTACCGCCGGCGATACGGAAGAAGGCAAAAATATTTAATATTGTGCGCTGTTATATCAAATATTAGAATATGAACTACCGTATCCTGGGCAAAACAGGGTTAGAAATATCGGTGCTGGGCTTTGGCGTTTCCCCCGTTGGAAATGTATTTGAGGCCGTGGAAGAGGCGGAAGCGATTGCCGCCTTACACTATGGCATGGATAACGGTATCAATTATTTTGATGTAGCGCCTTTTTACGGCGACACGCTTGCGGAAACACGCCTGGGAAAAGCATTAAAGGGAAGACGCCGGGATATTATACTGGCTACCAAATGCTGCCGTTATATTGATCACTTCGATTTTTCGTATAACCGTGTGATACAGGGAATTGATGAATCACTGCGAAGATTACAAACCGATTACGTGGATGTTTTTCAGTTGCACGATATTGAATTCGGCACCGAAGAGCAGGTATTGAACGAAGCCTTCCCGGCACTGCAAAAAGTAAAGGAAAGCGGTAAAGCCCGTTTTATCGGCATTACGGGTTTACCGGTGCGTTACCTGGCACATATCGCCAGGCAGGTGAATGTAGATACCGTACTGTCATGGGCACATTACAATCTCGTGGAAGACGAGATCAACGATGAACTGGTGCCACTCTCCCTCGAAAAAGGCTTCGGGTTGATAAATGCGGCTCCGTTTATGCAACGCATTCTTACCGATGCGCCGCTGCCTGCGTGGCACCGATCGCCCCAGCCGTTAAAGGATATTCAATCCTCATTACTGGCTGTATGTGAAAAATACGGGCTGGCGTTAAGCGATGTAGCCCTCTCATATGCTGTTTCGCACCCTCATATCACTACTACCATTGCCGGTATGTGTGAAGTAAAAACAGTAAGCAAAAATATCAGGGCGGTTGACCTGGTGATACCGGAAGACCTGCTGAAAGAAATAGAAACGCTCGTTGCCCCCGTTAAAAACCTGATGTGGTTTGAAGGTAACCCTGCCAATAATATCCCTAAATATTAGAAAAATAAGTATGAAAGCATTGGTTCTGGAAGCTCCCGGTAAAGTAGCCTTACATGAAATAGAAAAACCAGCGCCGGGACCGGAAGAGGTGCTGCTGCGCATCGGGGTGGTAGGATTTTGCGGAGGTGATCTGAACGGGTTCCTTGGATTATTTGAGCTGCAGGAATATCCCAATGTGCTCGGTCACGAAGTAGGCGCTCTTATTGAAGAAAAAGGCAGCGGGGTGCCGGACGAATTTCGTATAGGCATGAAAGTAACCATCAACCCCTACCTGAATTGCGGTGTTTGCATAGCCTGTCGCAAGGGGCGGCCCAATGCCTGTGTGGATAATAAAACCATGGGGGTTCGTCGCCCCGGTGCTATGGCGGAGTACATCACCATACACTGGAGCAAGCTGCATACTTCCGATAAGCTTTCCTTACGGGAACTAGCCCTGGTAGAACCCCTTACGGTTGGATTTCATGCAGCGGACCGCGGACGGGTTACGGAAAAAGACAGGGTACTGGTGATAGGATGCGGTATTGTGGGACTGGGTGCTATAGCCGGGGCTTTACAGAGAGGCGCAACGGTGTATGCACTGGATATCAGCGATTATAAGACGGATATCGCGCGGCAGGTAGGCGTTGCCGGCGCCATCAACGGTGCCAGGGAGGATGCTGCCGCGGCTGTCAATGCCCTTACAGGTGGTGATGGACCGGATGTGGTAATAGAAGCAGTCGGCAGCTATGAGACTTACCGGCAGGCGGTAGACCTGGTGGCCTATACCGGGCGGGTGGTGTATGTTGGGTATGGTAAAAAGCCGGTGGATTACAATACCGGGTTTTTCGTACGCAAAGAAATTGAGATACTGGGCTCCCGCAACTGCCTGGGGGATTTTCCCAATGTTATTGACTATATAGGATCCGGGAAATTCCCTGTTGATGCCGTGATATCACAAACCGTAGCATTGAGCCATGCCGCCTCAGCACTGGAATCCTGGGCGGAAAATCGCGGCAATATCACCAAGATCATGGTTGATTTTAGCCTGTAGGAAAATGGTAAAATGGTAAGATTGTAAAATGGTAAGATCGCGGTCTTTTCTTACGGTCTTACATGTCTTACGATCTTACAACAATGGTAAGAGGGAATTCTGAAGATTTCCTAATTTGTGCTAAAAACAAGCATGCAATTTGGAAAAGTAGCCGACCCGGGAGCAATAGATTTTACACTTCCTAAAGACGCGCCGGAAACTTCGAAGCTGCTGGCTTCCTTTAAAAACGATGCGCCTTTTGAAGTGTATGTAGGCTGTGCCAAATGGAACCGGAGCGACCTCAAGGGATTCTACCCCCGTGGCACAAAGGATGAGCTGCGGTATTATGCCACGCAGTTCAATTGCATAGAGCTGAACGCCACTTTCTATAAGATGCCGGATTTCAAACAGGTGGAAACCTGGAAGCAGAAAACACCGGACGGCTTTAAATTTTTCCCTAAGCTCACCGATGTGATCAGTCACTACCGGAGACTGATAAACGTAGAGGAGCCTATTGAAAATTTCTGCAATGCCGTAAGCGCATTTGAAGAAAAGCTCGGAATGGCTTTCCTGCAACTGCACGACAACTTTTCTCCCAAGGACTTTGACCGTCTGGAACAGGTGCTGACCCATTTCCCGAAAGGCATTCCCCTGGCCGTGGAGGTCAGGAATGAAAAATGGTTCAGCGATCCTTCCATCAGTCGTGCTTACGGAAACCTGCTGGAAAAGCTGGGTATGGCAAATATCATTGTGGATACTGCAGGACGAAGGGATATGCTGCATATGCGGTTAACAGGACCGGAAGCTTTTATCCGCTATGTTGGCGCTAATCATAAAAGCGATATCACCCGCCTTGATGACTGGGTAACCCGCATCAAAAAATGGCGTAAGGCCGGCTTGCAAAAGCTGTATTTCTTCGTACACCAAAACATAGAAAAAGAGTCTCCCCTGCTGGCGACCCATTTTATAACAGAGATCAACACGGCTTTCAGGCTGCAACTGAAAGTGCCGGACAAACCCGGCGGCCAGTCTTCGTTATTTTAAGGATTCACTCGCGTAAGCGTCTCTCTTGTACCGTAAAGATCTTCATCCGGACTAAGGCCGGTAAGAACATAGGAAATACGGAGACATTAGCGTATAAAATGGTAAGATGTTTTCTCTTACTATCTTACGGTCTTACTATCCTGCATCCTGAGACTTGCAACCTGTGACTCATATGGGCTCCCCCCTAAGGCTATAGGCACTGACTAAAGTTCTGCATCCAGCCCTTCCTTCACTTTTTTCTTGGCCTGGCGCAGGCGGTAGTTAAAGGTCAGGTTCACCTGCCGCAGCCTTCCCTGCGACACACCGGAAGAATAGAAATTGGCGCCTTCCGTAATGTGCCGGAACTTACGGGAATTGAATACATCAATGATATTAAGCGTCAGGGTGGCCTTGTCCTTCATTATATCTTTTGTGGCCGATATATCCAGCGTGGCCAATGACTTTCTTCTGCCCTGCGGCAATTGCTGCGGCGCTTCATAGTTGCCGCGAAACTGTACATCCGTATTTTTCCATACGGTTACGCGACTGAGCAAACGGGCGATCCAGCTATAGGTATCACTTTCAAACGTCTCGTTCACATTGCTTCCATCGGTGATCGCCCTGAAAAAATTCACACTGCCATCCATCTTCCACCGTTGCGTTACCGACCAGGAACCGGTCAGCTCTGCTCCGAACGAATTTTCGGTGGCCATGTTTTCCGGGCGGGTAAAGGAAGTACCATCCTCGAACACCTCTCTTACGGAAAGAATTTTGCCGGTAGTATACCGGTAATACACAGACGAAGTAACCGATGCGTTGTGCATATACTTAATATGCCCTAATTCATATGAATCTGTGTATTCAGGGTTCAGGTCGGGGTTACCGCTCCAGTAGTTTCTGTTGTCACTGAACGTCATAAACGGACTCAGGTCGTTGTACTGCGGTCTGCGTACTCTTTTTGAATAGCTCAGTTGCAACGCATGATCGTTGGGCAGATCGTAGGTAATATGTGCGCTGGGAAACAGGTTGATGTAGTCCCTGGGATTCGTTTCATTTGTTTGCTTCAAAGTGGTAGTTACATCGGTCAGTTCACTCCTAAGTCCGGCCTGGTAGGTCAGCTTTTTGAACTGGTTGGCATAAATAGCATACAACGCGTGAATATTTTCCTTATACACGAAGTCATTGGTCAGCCCCGGAAGTTCAAACCAGTTGTTATCCTCATCCCGCTGCGTAACGGTATAGTCATTTGTCATATTCCTGAAGCTGGTGCGTATGCCCGTTTCAAACTTGCCCTTTTCTCCGAAAGGATGGATATAGTCGAGCTGGAACAGGTATTGTTTCTCTGTTTCAAAATTCACCGAACGTTGCAACAGGTGTGGTATACCGGAAGGACTTCCATCCGGTTTATACACATCTTCATTAAAATACTGGTCGGAATTTTCCCAGTTGTTCAGGTGCCGGATATCCGCTACCAGCTCTCTGCCCGGTCGCTTAAAAGTCCGCTTATAGGTAAGCGCATACTCAGAATTAGGTTCTGTTTCGGTTTCATCCTGGGTACGCTTCGAAAAAGAAGTCAGGTTCTTCATACTGGATTCGTAGTCGTGAAACCATATATCTGAATACCGTTTTCCCTTACTGATGCGATAGGTATATGCCGCAGTAATGATATTCTGATCGTCGATAAAATAATCAAGTCCGGCACGGGCGGTATTGTACATACCCCTCAGCCATGAATCCATTTGTTTCGTAAAAATAAAGGTGCTGTCGTTGCGGTAAGTTTCCTGGTACAGGCGGTTCCTGCCGGGGGCATTCCTGTAGGAAGCAGTATAGTTAACAAAAAAATTGATGTTCTTTCTGCGGTAGTTAACATTGGCTGCCAGCCCGAAGTTTTCGGGATACCCTGCTATCACATCAAACGAGCCGTTAAAACCCTCTTTTCTTTCCTTCTTCAGTACAATATTGATAATGCCACCCATACCTTCCGCCTCGTATCGTGCAGAAGGATTGGTGATGATCTCAACTCTTTCGATCATATTGGCCTGTAGCTGGCTAAGCCCTGCCCCACCCTTTATGCTCACCAGCCCGGACGGCTTACCGTCTATCAATATCCGCACACTGCTGCTGCCCCGCAGGCTTACATTACCATCCACATCCACGGCTACCGAAGGTATATTGCTCAAAATGTCTATTCCTGTACCACCGGCATTGGCAAGGTCCTGCCCCACGTTAAAAATCCGTTTGTCCAATGCCAGTTGCATCGTACTTTTTTCCGCCTGCACCATGATTTCATCCAGCGTTTTACCGGAGATCGTGAGGGCTATGGTTCCCAGCGAGTGTATCCTCTGTTCTGCATGCAGCCTGATAAACGGTGAGATATAGCTGTCATATCCGATAAAGTCTATTTGTACATAATAACTGCCTGCACCAGGCGCATCCAGCGCAAATGAGCCATTTTCCGCTGAATTGACGGTAACCAGTGCGGTACTGTCTCCCTGCCTGAACAACTGTACTGTGGCGTATCCCAGCGTTGTTTGCGCATCCGCTTCTATAATTTTTCCGGTAACACGAAAGGTGGTTTCCTGGGCATAGGCACAGGCAAAGCCTCCCAGGAATACAGCAATAGTAAAAATCAGCCTTTTAAATATATCTTTTTTTTGAAACGGCAAACATTTGATCACATCCGCATTTTTAACGAATAAAGGTAACCAAATTTTATTTCCGGCTATCCTGTACCTATATGAAAACCCGTTTGATTACGTTTATAGTGACAGATAATTTACGGAAGAAGATCGTAAGGATTTTTTTTGCCCTAAATTCATACATTAAAAATGGCGGCAGGTAAAATATCGGATTTGATTATTTTGCCGTCTTGCTATCTTGCGGTCTTACAACAAGAGATAACATCGTAAGAGAGAAATATCCGAGGTTCGTGCAATTAAATGTTTATAAAACAAACCGGTTTTCAGGAATGAGATACAGGATCATTGGTGTCTTTTTGTGTGCTTTGTCTTTTTTTTATACCAGTTGTAATCATCGTAGCGACTTCACATCTATCCGGCTTGACGCTGCCCGTGCGCAGGAAATTATTGAAAAAGCCCCTTTTCTGACAGCGGAGGAATCCATGAAAGCCATACAGCTGGAAGAAGGTTTTTCCATAGAACTGGTGGCGGCCGAACCTCTGGTAGCGGCTCCGGTGGCGCTGGCCTTTGACGAGAAGGAACGGATATGGGTAGTGGAAATGGCGGGGTATATGCCGGATACACTGGGTACGGGTGAAGATATTCCCAACGGGAAAATAGTAATACTGGAAGACCTGAACGGTGACGGAAAAGCAGATAACCGGAAAGTTTTTATGGATTCCCTGGTATTACCCCGGGCCATCAGCCTGGTGGAAAACGGCATACTGGTAGCGGTACCACCCCGGCTGCTGTTTGTGGAGATTGTGAATGATAAGCCCGGAAGCATCACTATAGTAGACGAAGAATACAATAAAGGGGGAAACGTGGAGCATGAGGCAAACGGCCTGCTAAGGGGTATCGACAACTGGATATACAGCGCCAACTCATCCAAACGCTACAGGAAAAAAGGTGATCAGTGGCTTACGGATATCACGCACGGACGCGGGCAATGGGGCATCTCGCAGGATGACTACGGACGGTTGTATTACAACAACAATTCTCAAAATCTGCTGGGTGACTATTTTCTGCCCGGCCTGGGCGCCGGCAACAGGTTCCTGAAGCCGGTACCCGGCTTCAATGTACGGATCGTAGAAGACAACAGGGTATACCCCGCCCGCCCTACCACCGGCGTAAACCGCGGCTACAAGGAGGATGTGCTGGACAGCACGGGGCGGCTGATAGACTTTACCGCCGCCTGCGGCCCCCTGTTATATCGGAGCAACCTGTTTGGCAAGGCATATTACAACAATGTGTTTGTGGCGGAGCCGTCTGCGAACCTGGTAAAACGCAATATTGTGCATGAAGAAGGATTCCTGGTAAAAGGCAGGCAGGCATATAAAAATGAGGAATTCCTTACCAGCATCGATGAACGGTTCAGACCGGTAAACCTGCACACGGCGCCGGATGGCAGCATGTACATAGCGGATATGTACAGGGGCATTATACAACACCGTTACTACCTTACGGAATACCTGAAAGAAGAAATCAGGAAAAGAGCATTGACACTGCCGCTCCATGCGGGACGCATCTACAGGGTAGCGCCGGTGAACACCGGATACAAACGGCAACAGGTACCCGAAGATCCGCTGTCTCTTGTCAGCCTGCTCACATCAGGCAATGCCTGGCTCCGCGAAACAGCACAGCGAAAGCTGGTAGACAACCGACATACCGAAGCGGCGGACAGCCTGAGGGCTATCCTGAGATCGGACAATAAAATAGCCCGCATACATGCTTTCTGGACACTGGAAGGATTGGGAGTATTACAAAAAGCGGATATAGATCTCCTGCTGGAGCAGGACAACTGGAAGCTTCGTATGCATGCGCTGGCAGGTATCCCCTCGATTTTGAATCATACCAACCGTCCGGAGTGGCTGGATAAGATAGCCGCTGTCATCCAATCCGGGGATACACTGGTTATGCCAACAGCACTGTTTCAGCTAAAGCACTTCAGGGAAAACAGTGCCGTGCTGGTGGATGATATCCTGACGAAGGCAGCCATTCAGCATCGCAATAATCCCTATATACAGGGAGCCATTCTGAGCAATATAGCGGGCACCGATACCCGGTTCTATCAGCGGGTATTGTCACAGGTAAGCGATACCGCTTCCGTTTTACACAAACGCTTTATAAGCGTTATCACCAATATCCACAAAGAAGAAGCCGCCAAAAACGAAGAGCAGCTGAAAAAGAAGTTTCCGGCAGGCAGCGCCATCTATGCTACTGTTTGCCAGAATTGCCACGGGGTCAATGGAGAAGGTCTTGCTTTGCTGGCGCCCCCACTCAACAATTCCAACTGGGTTACCGGCAGCATTGATAAACTGACGGCCATCGTTTTAAAAGGACTCACCGGTCCTGTACATGTCAATAACAAATTATACAAGGCCCCGGAAATATCCGGTGATATGCCGGGCGTGGGCGGCAACGCAGATATCACGGATGAGGGACTGGCGGAGTTGCTCAGCTTCATCAGGAAGAACTGGAATAACAGCGCCGACGAAGTAAAACCGGAGGAAGTAAAAGCCATGCGGGAGAAGCTGAAAGACCGTGAACTGCCTTTTACAGAGGAAGAGCTGAACAACTGGTAGCGACGTATCCTTATTCAACCATAACAGTGGAATATCCATACCCTTTTTTATTACGGGCGATACCCCGACGGTTCAGTTATTTTTCAATGACAGGATGCCCGGCAGGAAATCGTTACCGGAAGCCAATACCATGATAACTCAGACCGATCTGCGCTCCCCCATCAGTTGCTGAATGGCTGCCACCGCCTTACCAAACCGTTCTTCCCAATCACCACTTACCTCCACTACTGCAATAGCACGATCTGATAATACCTGCCGCTGGAACTGATCCAGTACATTACGCGCTTCTTCACTCAGGCGGGTACCATCCTGTTCATAGGGAACATCATTATTGAGATAAAGATACAGATCTGCTTTGTTGACAGCATATATATCATCGGCTATGGCTAATTCTTCGCCGAATGCATAGCGGCAATAGGATTGTGTAATATGAATATCGGTATCAATGACTACCAGGCTACTGTCTCCCCTGACGGTCTGCCCGATGCGGGCCGCATGTGCTGACACCACCCGGTATAAGTCTTCTATACTAAACGTATTTGAGTTGTCAATAAGATCCCTCCCTGTTTCCGGCACCATGCTGCAACCAAAATGACGCGACAGATCCCGGGCCAGCGTGGTTTTACCGGTAGATTCCGTTCCCAGTATCACCACCTTGTATGCAAAAGATGGTTTTACACTGTCAGGCAGAAACGACCAGTATGCAGGAAGGTTGGCCCGTATGTCGGTTGCCGATACCGGCACTTTCACTCTCTCCCTGTCAAACATAATATGCCGTATATTCATACAACCGGCTACATAATCTCCGTATGGTTCGGATGTTATCAGTACCGTATGATCCGGTAACAAGTCTGAAAATACGGTCGCCCATACCCTTGCTATTTCCATGGAAGATACCGATGAATTCGGGAGCGTCGCTTCGTTATATTCAAAAATACGAACCGTCAATTCTGACCTGCCGGCAAAGGCTTCCGTTATCCACTGTTTCCGGACAGCGCAGGGTAATGATTCCCGGTCGCTGCAGCATACCAGTACGGTAAGTGCGTCACAATGCTGCAGGGCAAACGCTATCATGGCCTCATGTCCCTTATGAAAAGGCAAAAACTTTCCGGATACAAATCCCCTGACCATATTGTCATGTTTTTCTCCTGTGCAACAATTCATACAAGATGATTCCCGTAAACAAAAGGTATTCCGGTGAAAAAAAAGAAGCTGCTTTTCCGGTAACCGAAAATAGAATAAAACAGTGACAATCATTTCCTTTTAAAAATTGAAACAAACGTTTGCAACGGGTTCCGTCAACAATATTTTTAACCGAAATACAAAAAGAATGATTTAAAAAATTATATTCGCTTATAAGAATACTTGCCTGTCTTCCCTGTCCCGGTATGCTATAAAATTGAAAAGGCATTAGTATATACGGATGGGATGTGTCTCAATAGTACCAAACCAAACATTTATACTTTCAGAAAACATACACATGCAATCGACATTACCCGCCAAACCCGGCCGCCTGTATTCCCTTGATGCATTACGTGGTTTTGATATGTTCTGGATCATCGGCGCCGAAGGCATATTTCATTCCCTGGCAAAAGTGACCAATGCCCCTTTCTGGAACGCCATTTCAACAGAGCTCGATCACCCGGAATGGCATGGATTTCATTTTTACGATCTTATTTTTCCGTTGTTCCTGTTCATATCAGGCGTAACCACGCCCTATTCCGTCGGACGGGAGCTGGAGAATGGAAAAACCAAAGGGCAAATGGTGCGCCGGGTAGTGAAAAGAGGACTGATACTGGTATTGCTGGGCGTGATCTATAACAACGGACTGGTCTTAAAACCTTTGTCGGAACTGCGGATCGCGAGTGTGCTCGGGCGAATAGGTTTGGCCTATATGTTCGCCAATATCATTTATATCTATACCCGCGAAAAAGGGCAGATCATCTGGTTCTGGGCATTGCTGATCGGGTACTGGCTGCTCCTGAAATTTACTTCCGCACCGGGTCACCCTATGGGAGATCTGAGCATGGAAGGTAATATAGCATCGTATATCGACACTTTTATTGTGCCCGGGGAACTCTATCTCAAGATCCACGACCCTGAAGGTTTGATGAGTACGATCCCGGCCATCGGTACAGGGCTGCTGGGTATACTAACGGGTACCTTCCTGAAAAAACATCCCTTCACTCCCGGTAAAAAGGCACTCTACCTGTTTGCCGGCGGTTTGGTGCTGTGGATACTGGCGCATATCTGGGCGCTGGATTTCCCGATCAATAAAAACCTTTGGAGCAGTTCCTTTGCTTTGAACGTGGGCGGTTACAGCCTGATGTTACTGAGCATTTTCTACTATATCATCGATGTAAAGGGCTATCAGAAATGGGCATTCTTTTTTAAGGTGATCGGGATGAACTCTATCCTCATCTATATGAGCGGCGGGTTCATCAACTGGCAGTACAGCAACAATGCCTTTTTCGGATGGCTGGGACAACTGGCCGGTGAACCCTACGGTATTGTGATCATGGCAACTACCCTGGTGCTTACCAAATGGCTGTTCCTTTATTTCATGTACAGGCAAAAACTTTTCCTGCGGGTATAAGGGCTTAACCCATTAGCTTCTAAAGAAAGCATTGCCTGTGGCGGGCACCGTTCTCTCATAAAATGCTGCCGCTCCCTAATCTTTGCACATAAGGGGTCAGGCAGAGAGGTATTTTTATAAAGTTGTATGCTTAATACTTTTTTATGAAACGATACCTGCTGTCAATCGTGATCCTGCTGATGCTGGGCTGCAAGAAAAAAGATACGCCCGATGCGCTTCTGACGGAGTCTTTTCCGCAGAAAGTAATACTGGTAATCGAAAATCCAAACGATGATCTTTTCTACGACTATCTCAACAGCCAGAGAGGCTTTGTCCGTCGTGCAAAAGTTGACAAAAACGATGAAGCTGTAAAGTACCTGTTCAATGCTGCGAATGCCTATGAAACGGTATGGATTGCCCACATAGAAGGCAACTATGTCTATTTTCAGTTGTCCGGCGATGCCAACAGATACATACTGGCGGCGCCCAACCGCCTGAGTGATGAATACATGCTGATGTCTACGTCCAAAGGCACCGACCAGGCGCACCTGTTTAAAAGGCATCATATGTCATTTCAGGATGGCGTTCGCATTGTTACCCTGGAAAGCGTCATGTATCCCAAACACTTTCTTTCCAGGGAGGGGGTGACGGGTGAAAACAATGCGGTAAAGCTGGTTGAGAAATCAGATGCAAAAGATGCTCCAAAGCTGAGATGGTATAGCAGGCAAATGTAAGCCTATACGGAAGAAGCACGATGCCTGTAGCAACGACCACTTTGCCGAACGGATGATCGTCATTACGAATCGGTGTGGTAGTCCCCGAATATTCGTGGGGTGAGGCAATCCCTACGTATGCTCACCCCGCGCAGAATTGCTGCGGGGGAGTTACAAAACGTGGTCATCCCCAGAGACTGCTTCTCCCGCCCGAAGAACATTCTTTTACATCCGGGGATGGTATTATAGCGGGATCGCAGTGACAATCAGTGAAGGCTATACGACAGTCTCCGGATCCGTTATGTTCTTCCCGGACTTCGTCCGGATGAAGATTCTTTCGGCACAGGCGCGACGCTCATGCACCTGTATCAGTTCTCCGGCAAAAACTAGCTCCCCTTTAGGAGATGGCGGTATTTTTCCCCTATTTTTATAACCCAAACAAATACATTCTGCAATGATGATATTACGATCAGCTGTTGCACTGAAATATTACCGGGGACTGTATTGCCTGCTCCTCGTTTTAGTTTCGAAATTCCTTTCCGGGCAGGAAAAGCTACCTTATCACCTGATAGCGCACCGGGGCGGCGTAGTGGATAGTATAAGGGCGGAAAACAGCCTGGCATCCCTGGAAGCAGCATGGCAGCAGGGGTTTAAGATGGTAGAGATCGATGTTCGGCTTACCAGAGACAAAGAGCTGGTTATTCACCACGACAACAATTTTCAACGCTATTTCGGAGACCCGCGTAAAGTGGCTGATATGACCTGGCATGAGATAAGTCAGCTGAAAAGTGGTAACCACCGGGTATTAAAGCTGGAAGAGGCGCTGCAGTATTGTTCCGGAAAGCTTCAGGTGATGATCGACAATAAAATTTCCGGCAACGATACCCTGGTGTGGAATAATCTGTTCGCACTCCTGAAGCAATACAACCTTTACGACGGGGCCCTGACGATAGGCACAAGCGAATCCACTGATTTTTTCAGAGGCAGGATCAGGCTTAGCTGCACCCGCCGGCAACTGGAAGACAACATGAAACGACCGGACTACAACCCCGCTCATTATTATCTTTTCGGTAGCGACCTGTCCGCAGAAGATGTGCGCTGGGCAAAAGAAAATAATATACAGGCCGTGGGTGTGGTAAACAAGTGGGTTTTTCTCAGGAACAATGCTTCGCCCCATGAAATAGAAAAGCAAATCCTGGACCTGAAAAAAACAGGACTGGAATGGTTCCAGATAGATTCCGAATACTTACCCTATTTTACTACCCTGTAAGATACCCGGTCAAAAACCGGGTTTTACAATATCTGATTTGTATCTGTCATAAATACGCGGGTACTTACGGTATAGGTTCCGCCGTTGACCGCCTTATACTTCAGGTCTACGTAAAAGGCCCTGAAGCCCGATGCCGGTAAGGCCTGTTGTACGGTAAATGATTTTTTGCCGCTTATATCCAGGTTTGTGCTACTCCATATGTCTTTCCTGAAATCGGTATCGTCGGAGTCTGCATGCCAGAGTATCACATCCGTCAGCTCATCTTTGCTTGCTTTTATCTTTACCTGTACAGCTTTCTTTTTCACCGATGTTTTCCATTCACATTCCGGGTAAGGCGTATGAGTAAGCGTGCTGCCGAAAAAGCCGCTCAATGCTTCAAGCGCCTGTTTGCCATCTCCCAGGTTATGGCCGGCATTGGGTACATAATGCAACAGGTTTTTCCCGGGAATATCACCGAGGTAATTCTTGACATTATCCACCACCCAGTATTCATCGTTGGTACCCATAAAGATCAGCTTGGGCATGGTAAGCGCCGCCCTGTAGGAATAAGGATCCACCATGGTGCTCACTGCCATCCCGCTTTCCGTTTTGGCGCCCTGCGGGATACCCAGCTTTACATAATCCTCTATCTGCACGCTATATCCCCCCAACGCCTTGATCTGGTAATCGAGACTTACCGGCATATTCAGGATATCGATCACCATCGGCGCGATCGCCTGGGCTCTTTTATCATTAGCGCCGGTCAACCAGGTTGTCCACCCACGTTTCGAAGCGCCGGAGATCACAAAACGATTTACATCGTGATTCAACTGTTGTTTGCTGAACTGCTGGATGGCATCCATGGCCTTTACCGCGCTTTTCACCATCGGGAAAAGCAAGGGCCAGGTATAGTCGTTATCCTGTTTGAAATTATGCAGCGTCATGGAGATCAGCTCATCTTCTGTTTTGCCTCCATACAGGGGCTGATTGGGCACCTGCTTAACCACAGCCGTTATCGCGTTGTTTTTTGCTGCAATGGCGCTGATGCTTTTGTTGAACTTATCATCCCTGTTGCTCCAGCGCGGCTCTCCATCCCTGATAGAACCGCCTGTAATGTATAACAGGGCGCCGTCGAACTTATTTTCTTTCGGCACCAATATGGTCAACTGGTGCTTCCAGATATGATCGCGCCAGTTTTGTGAAGTCAGCAGAAGGTCATAAGCCTTAACACCATCTATATCATAAGAATCTTTCAGTTCCCATGCAAAAGTATTATCCCCGTTATCCAGGTAAGCCTTCAGCGCCGTTTCCGGTGTCACCTGGCTGTATCCAACGCCCGCTGAAAATAACAAGAAAGCAATAATCGCAATAATGTTCCTGTTCATCTGTCTTCTTTTATTGTTTTATATAGTTTGTTCTTTTGTAAAATGGTAAGAGGGTAAGACCGTAAAATGGTAAGATACCTGCAATCTTCCACTTATCCCTTATTCCTTACCACTTATTACTTCCTACTTATCACTTCCCACTCACTACTTATCACTCATATCTGCCGGCGGATTTTCCGCAATGCATTGCAACGCCTCCTTTATGTATATATCGCCGGTCATCTCTCCCAGGCTGGTACGGCTTACATACTCATACCGTTTGAAGCTGTTAAAATCTTCTTTGGTAAGCATGTATCCGAACGCATCATTGGTAAGACCAAACAAAAAAGGCTGCCGGGTCTTCATATGTCTTTTTACATAATAGCCGATATTCGGCAGTGCTTCACCCGGGATGGTCAGCACCTGCGCCGTACCGATATTCAATAAATTCAACCGGGTGGATGCATAGCTCATATCCGGGTTATCTCCTGCCAATTTCAGGGGAGAATTCGCCAGGATATATTTCATAATGGGAGAATCGATCGGGAACCGTATCGTTCTGGAAGCGCAATAAAGGCCCGGATCTGTTTGTACCGTTGCGGCGTCGATGATACGAAGCGCCTCATCCGCCAGCAACCTGCCGATCCGGCCGCACTCCGCCCAGTGGTTGGCTTCTGTCTTGTCGTCAATACGGGTATCTGCTGTTACCATCCCGCCCTGTGCACCGTTCATAAACAACGCAATGCCGCCTGCTTTTTCTTCTATCCTGTCATACAGCGGCCCGCAGAGGTCCGGGCTCAGTATGCCCTGTTTGGATCCGATCACTTCCGGGTGAACAGCGTAGTTCACAAGCGTGGCAATGGGTTTACCGGCATTCTTCCCGGTAGCAGCAATGGCCTGTATGATGCCGCAGCGGGGATCGTACAGGTCCGGCGCATAATAATTGTAGGCAATTTTTCCTTTTGCTTCCCCAACTGCTGTCTTAAGGTGTGCAGGCACCAGTTTTGCAAACGCTTCATTCACGGCGTCGGCTACCTGTTGCACACACCAGTCAAGGTATTTCAGGTCTGCATTTGATGTTCCTTTTTCATCGGGGAACCCGTATGCATCCGGGGCGCTATGGGTATGCGTGGCGCCGATCAGGATATTTTCGGGGGGAATATCCCTGATAAGGGCCCGCGACCTATCGCCTAACGCTGCCGGCCAACCTAAGTTATCAATGTTTACGATCGCTACCCGTGTAGTTCCTTTTTCCAGCACCAGGGCTCTTACATACAGATCGCCCTGTTTGATCGTAGCCGGTTTGGGGGTTCCTATGCCACCCGATACCGGCAGTAAAGGGTCAGGTGTAATGACCCTTACTGCGGCTCCGGCTCTGAAGGTTTGGGAATTAGTGTTGAAACTGAAAAAGGTTATTAAGACCAGGCTATATAATATCTTTTTTTTCATTTATACGGTATCGTTATGCTTACCACGGTTTACCTGTTTCCTGGATGATCCAGGGTTTGCTCCAAATGCCATTCTTTCCATTATTTAAGAACGGATCATCATATGGTGCGCTTTCCAGGCGTTGTATGGCAGCATTCACATTGGTTGTATTCAGGTTCCTTTCTTCCAGCGGATAGTAAAAGCGTACCGGAAGCACATTCTGCGTTGACGCTCCCTGCAACTGGGGATATCCTGTTCTCCTCCAGTCAAACCACGATTCTGCCGCCATCGTCCAACTGGCTATCCACTTCTGTGTCAATATCTGTTCCTGGGTGCCGTCAAACGTCACTTCAGGTTGCGCTATATAAGCAGCGGCAGCGCTGCCTATTCCCCAGGAGTCAAAAGAAGCAGCTATCCCCTGGTTATAGTGGGTTTCCGGATCCCCGGTGCTCCATCCATACACCGCGCCGGCTTCCGCCAGGATAAAATGAACTTCGGATGAAGTAAGCAATCTTACAACATGGTCATTGGGTGATGCAAATGATTTGTTCAGCCAGGAAACATGCGGGTTGCGGGCAGACTGCGTAGTAGTGCCCCCTATGGAAGCTGTATTAAAATTAAAGTTATAGGTATAAGGTGTACTGAGCCCAAGCGGTAACCCTACATAGTCCACGTCCTGGTTAACATCTGCTACCGAAAATCCCTGCGCAGCCAATACATCCGGCGACAGGTATCGAACCATCCTTGACTCCCCGTTTACAATGGTATCGGCAAACCGGTCTGTTCCATTCGGAAAGTCAGAATCAACCAATAGAAATGCTTTTACTTTTTCGCCGAATACTCCTATCCGGGGATCGTTCAGTTCCTGCAAAGCTTTTACAAAAGTGTCCGCCAGTTTGATACGGCGGAAATTGGTACTATCGTTATCATATGCTGCATTGGAAGGCCATGAATTCCCGTTGTTATTACCCGGAAAACTCATGATCACATCGTCCGCTCCAGACAAAATGATGGGATATTGTGCAGGATTGGCCACAATCCGCTCTATCCCTTCCTTAGCCACGGATGGCGTTTTTTCTGCCAGGCGCATATAATACCGCAGGGAAAGAGAGTTAGCAAATTTTCTCCACTTCTCAGCATTACCGTTGAAGTATACATCGGCATTGCCCACCGAACCGGTGGCATTGTCCGCCAGCAGCGTATTAGCCTGCTGCAGATCCGACAGGATACCCTGGTAAATGGATTCCTGCGCATCATACACGGGAAACTTATTCTCTAGGCCCGGTTGATCACCCTTCAGCGCATGAGTATAAGGTGCATCTCCCCACAGATCGGTGATCAGTCCGAATATCAGTGACTTCATCACCAGTGTTATTCCCTGGTGAAGCGTATTACCCTCCGCCTCGCTTTTTTCATGCACAAACTTATTGTTTCTTAAAATATCATAGTACCGGTTCCAGTTATTGCTGCCACCCCAATCATACCCGTTGTGTCCGCCTGCCCACCCGTCTTTCTGGGTATGCTGCATCACACCGGCAAGATCCTGGTAACCCAGGTCAACAAAGGCTCTTCCGGACTCTGTTAATACCGTTGACAACACCAGGTTGGGGTTGGAAGACTCCGGATCGGCGCCATTGGGATTTTCATTCATTTTCAACAGCTCCTTTTTACAGGATATCCCGGTAACCAGCACTGAAAAGAGAACGATATATAAAGATTTCACTTTTAACATAGCTTGTGATTTTGGAGATTAAAAGGTCAGGTTTAACTTGATGCCTATCGGAATTACCCAGGGCGTCACGTTGTAACGTTCTATGCCCTGCCGGAATTGCGTTCCGGCCTGTGCGCCGGCGGAAGGCTGAAATGCATTCTCCGGATCTACATTTATTTTAGCAGCTGTCCATAAAATAATGTTCCTGCTATACACGGAGAAGCTGGCGTCCTGCACCCGTAATCCCCTTATGATATTGGAGGGTAAGCCGTAAGTAAGCGAAATCTCCCGCAGCTTCAGGTAAGACGCAGAGAACAACGAGGGCTGCAACAGTTCCCAGTTAATAGCCGCTGCATAAGGTACAGGCTGGGTACCACCACCCTGTGTCAGGGGATTGGCAACCGGGTTAATATTTTCACCCAGGTTTTCCTCATATGCCGTCGGGTTTCCATCAGCATCCCATGCTGTTGCGTATACACCCGGAATGATCATACCGCCATAAGGCAACACAGCGGAAAAGAACATCGGGAAGGAAGTGCGTTCCGGCGTCGGCCAACCGATCAGGGTACTGAATCCGTTCCCTCCTTTGATCAGTTCATCTTCATTTGCCACCAGGTAATCCCGCAGCTCCTTGCCGGTCATATTACCTGCATCAAAGGCATTATACATAGGCAGCAATGTTTGACCGTTACTCATACCATAGCGGTAGGTTTGAGAAACAAAATGTCCGCCGTTGCGCCAATCCAATGTGAAATTCAATGACCAGTTTTTATAGGTAAGCGTATTTTGTATACCCATGATAAACTTAGGGTTGAAGTTCCCCACTTTATTGCGGCTCGCCTGCCCTTCTGCTGCAACAGCATAGGTAGCCCAGCCATTGGCAGGATCCAGTGTTAGCAGCGGGTATCCGTAATAGGGAGAACCTTTATCTTCCACTACTCTTATTTCCGGAGCGTAAATATCGCCGATATCTTCTCCCGGGTAGGTCCAGGCGCCGCCTTTGGCATCTTCCCAGAAGGTAAAGAATGGCATTTCCTCAGGCAGGCTCATGATACGGGTACGGTTACGGGTAAAGTTCGCATTGATATCCCAGCGGAAATTACGTGTCTGAAAAGGCGTGCCGCCCACACTTAGCTCTATCCCGCGGCTTCGCAGTAAACCGGCATTGATGCTTGCCCATCCGAATCCGCTGGAGGATGGCAACTGCGTATTGAATATCTGGTTTTCATTGTCCACTATATACACCGTACCTGCAAACCGGAACCGGTTTTTAAACAGGGCAACATCCACCCCGGCTTCGTAAGAGGTGGCAAGCTCAGGCTTTAATTCGGTGTTCAACTGCACGCTGGAAGTACCCAGCCTGGGTACCGTACCCCAGGTGCCGGCATTTGCCAGCACGGGTATGAGGCTGTAAGGGCTGGCATCATTACCCACCTGGGCATACCCGCCCCTGAGCTTGATCAGGTTGATATTACTGGAAGTAATGCCCAGCATTTCATTTGCCAGCAGGCTCAGTGAGGCAGACGGATAGAAATAGGGATCTGCTCCCGGAAGTGTGCTGGACCAATCGTTCCTGCCACTTACATCAAGGTATACCATGTCCCTGTATCCGAAAGTACCCATCGCATAAAGACTGTTCACACCACGACGCGAAGTAAAGCTGTTGAAGTCCAGGTTTGCCGGCAGTATATTCTGAAGCGTAAACACGCCGGGTACAATAATACCGGTTCCGTTGATAGAGGCATTTCTGGTTGAATGATTATGCTGCTTCCTGACGTTTCCGCCACCGGATACCGATACATGAAAATCACCCAGGTTCTTTTTGTAGGTCAGCAGGAAATCCGCATTGCTTTCAAAATGCTTAATGCCTATCAAACCATATGCACCATTCCTTTCGTCCGTATAGCTGTGCGAAATTTTGGTTTCCCTTTGCTCATTATAAGTGTCCAGTCCATAACGCAGCATCAGGCTCAGGTCTCTTGTTATCTGCCAGTCGGCTTTAATATTTCCGTATAAACGATCTCTGACAAATCCGTTGTTTACTTCATATGCCAGGAAATAGGGGTTATTATAAGGCGGCGCAAAGGAAAACTGCTGCAATCCTTCCTGTCCTTCTACCCAATAATTCTGAAGATCCAGTATATTCACATGATTGGGCACTTTATACGCCCATTCCAGGGGGTTGGTACCCCGCTCACCCGCGGGACGGTTGTTGGAATTGTTGCGGCTGAGGTCCAGGTTGGTACTCAACGTAAACTTTTTACTCACCCTCATGCTGGTGTTAATGTTCAGTGTATTCCTGAACAGGTCCGAGTTGGGTATAATACCGCGGTTGGTCATGTTTGCATAGGAAATTCTATAGTTGATGCTTTCCGTATTGTTTGATACAGACACGCCATTGGTAGTAGTAATGCCGGTTTGTACAAAATTCCTGATATTGTTGGGATAGCCCACAAGGGGTGTTGGGATTTTTCTTCCGTTCTCATCCAGCGGACTGTTCCACTGCTGCGCCAGATAACCCTTGTCCAGTTCCCCGCCAAACAAAGCACCGGCGCTCTCATCGATCAAAGAACCCAAGGGGTTGCTCAAAGGCGTACCCGAAATTTCCGGCGGAATGGCTGAAAACAAACCGGGTCCGTATTTATACTGCCATTCCAAAAACCGGTAAGGCTTGTCGAATACCGTATTGGATGTAAAATTCACGGTTAATTTATTCAGCCCTTTTCCACTTTTAGTCGTGATCAGCACCACACCGTTCCCCGCACGGGAACCGTATAATGCTGCTGCGCTGGGTCCCTTCAGGATGGACACATTTTCAATATCATCAGGGTTCAGCCCCGAGATGGCATTACCGTAGTCAACCCTGTTGTCGTTTCCTATCTGGCTGACATTGTTCAGCGAATTGGCTACCGGCACCCCGTCTATTACAAACAACGGCTGGTTATCGCTGCTCAATGAGGTAGCACCTCTTATTATCATACTTACCGAAGAACCGGCGCCGCCTGTCTGGTTAATGGTAACCCCCGCAACTTTACCGGACATCGCGTTCAACACATTCTCCTGGGCTACGCGTGTCATTTCTTTTCCCGCCACTTCTTCCACACTATAGCCCAGGGATTTCTTTTCACGGGTAATGCCCAGGGCGGTCACTACAACCCCCGTTAATTCCTGCGCTTCACTTTCGAGGGTAATGGTTATATTGGAACGGCCGCTCACCGGTACCTCTATTGTTCTATAGCCAACAAATGTGATCACCAGTGTACTGTTAGGGCTGCTCACGTTCAGTGAAAATCTACCTTCGTCACTGCTGGTAGTTGCGTTGTTGGTTCCCTTTTCCAGGATCGTTACTCCTCCAATGGGCCCGGTTTCATCGGAAACGATACCGCCCACCCTGAAATCGGCCTGGTTGCCACCGGCAAAAGCAATGTTAAGGCTGCTGAGTAAGAAAGCCATAAAGAACAGCGTACTTAACCGGCTTGCCAAACAGTTATTTCTCATAATATTAATATTCTTGATTAGTGTTGATTTTCAATTTTTAAACTCCCGGAACAGGTGTGTCTATTTTTCCAGGATGATATTAACGGGTACATAGGCGCCCCCCCGGTTGGGATCGGCTTCCAGTATCAAAACTTTATTGGACAGGGTCCATTCATTTCCCCTGGTGGCCACCGTCATATACGGTTCGTTACCCAGTTTGAAGATTCCCCCGTTCAATGAAAGAGACCAACTGCCGGATTGCCCCGCACCGGGGAAGATCAGGTCTGTACACCCGGTAATTGCATAACTGTAATTGCTGTTGAACGTAAAAGTAGCTTCTTTGGCACATACCAATTTGGGACCCGATACCGGCAGCAGGGGCGCTACATTGTACAGGCTGAACCCTACAGGTAAAGGCTGACCGGCAAAATTGATCGCATAGGCCAGCGTTACATCTTTTACTTTCCAGGTAGCCGTAATGTTGTTTTTTCTCTCTTCCTCTATCGACAGCTTGTTATCCTTCTTACAGGATATCAACGTTCCGGCAAAAATAGCCAATAGCAGGAGCAGGCATGGACTGAATCGTTTTTGCATGAGAAACGGTTATGTGGTTTTATGGTTTTGGTTTACAGGCAAATTGAGGGTGTAATATCATATAATGTAGCTGTTCAAAAAAAGATAACATACGTTCGTTATTTTACCACGTAAAAAAAACATCACTTAAATCAAGGTTCAATTTTATTCAAAAAACGAACGATATCAAATGTTATATCTTATGAAAAAAATAGCAAAAATTACTATTGGTTTTAAGGGTCATCTTATAAGGACAACAAAATTTTTCCAAATGCTGCATCCATCCCGTCAAAGATATTACATCTGCCTCCGCAGGCTCAGCATAGCCCGGAAAGCCAGGTTATTCACCGACTGGTAATTCATAGACAGCTTTGCGGCGATCTGCTCATAAGAAAGTCCTTCAAAGAAACGAAGCCTTACCACCTGCTTTTGCCTGCTGGTAAGCTGTCCTATCGCTTTGTTGAGCTTATTCTTCTGCTCCGCTGCCATGTCGGCGGATATGATCGACTCCTCAATATTCTCCTCCCCGAAAATTCTCTGGTCCTTTTCTATCAGCTCGCTGATGACCATTTTGGTTTTTACCTTTTTGAGGATGATACTCTTTAAAACCTTTACGAGGTAACCATAGGTGTGCTGTACATCACCGATGCTGGCACGATAGTGCCATACTTCTATAAATACTTCCTGTAAAGCATCTTTGGCAAGTTCCCGGTTGTCCGTCATTTTTATGGAAGCCTGGAACAAACGGTCGATATAGGTATCGTAAAAATACCCAAGGGCTTCAGGGTTTCCGGCCTTTAATTGCTTCCAGCAAGCAGCGTCATTAAGGTAGATACTTTGAGACATATACTAAAAATAAGCAGGTAAAAAAATAATTTTGTTCAAATACATTTCTCCCGAACTGCTATATTATTTCAAAGGTCAATGTTATTCCAATTTTGAAAAGTGACCAATAGTAATTCTTATGAAAAGGATGGCATAAATTATTGCGGCACTATGCAATAATTACTATGGCAATAATAGCACATTCTTATAATAGCCGGTACAGCGCAATACAAGCATAACTTTTACTTAATAAAAGTCAGGCACGGCAAACGGCTGCTTTTATTGTTTTTTTTTGCATAAAATCCTGATAGCGGAGAAACGAAATGTTGCCGGTGCTGCTTTTTATAACATGATAAAAACGGCGTGTATGCGATACAGTAATGTTTACCCTGCGGATTGCTGTGCACAGGACTGGTAGGCTCCAGGGGTAATACCTTCCATTTTTTTAAACAAACGTACAAAATAGTTTACGTCGCTAAAACCACATTGCATGGCAACATTGCTGATAGAATCCTTTCCGTTGCTCAGCAACTGTTTGGCATGCTTTACTCTTTCCCGGTTGATATACTCAACCGGTGTAATGCCGAACTGTTCTTTGAACCAGCGGAAAAAAGTATTGCGGCTCAGGTAAGCTTTGTTGCTCAAAGTGTCAATGCTGATCTTTTCCGTCAGGTGCTGCTGTATATACGCCAGCACATAATGTAATCTTGTCGCATTGGATCTGTCCAGGCTCTCCAGGCTTACCTGTTGCAGGTGCTGGCTTTGCACCAGCCTGATCAGCAGCTCTTTTAAATTCAGGTCTGCGTAGATATCTTTCGCTGCATCTTTACTGCTGCAGATGCGGATAATTTTATTGATCAGCTCACTGATATCGGTATCATTGGCAAAATGATACTGGTTAAACTGTATGCTCCAGGTGTGCTCCTCCTCCCGGTTACTGTTATAATAGCCGTTCAGGTATTGCAGCGTATTGTCAAGATAAGAAGCGTCAATGGCAAGGGCGATGCATTGCGTGGGGTTATCCAGATCCGCTTCCGGAAAATCAATCGCCATGGTTTCGTTTGCCGGTACGATCACGGTTTCACCCGGCAGATAATCAAAAGCGGGCCTGTTATCGAGGTGCATCACTTTTTTTCCCCTGATCATACTGGTAACCAACAGGTCGTTGAAGATAAGCGGTACCCGGAAAGCCTGCTGATAACTCTCAAATACATTCAGCTCACAGTTATTAAGATTAAATACACGCCGGTTTTCTACCAGTGCCCGGAGGTATTTGGGATCTGTAAGATCAATCTTGTTCAGTAAGCTTTTCTGCGCCACGCGTTACCGTATTTTCTACAAAATAAAACAAATAACCCCATTTTACAATACCACTGTTTGAAGAGGGGTGAGTTTCAATTTTTTGCAAATTACACTACTTCATAGCCGACGTCTCACAGCCTGCCCGGTGACAGAGTAGGAAATTACGTTGTTCCCCGGAAAATATTTCACTACAGGCAGTGGTTATTGGCTGTGGACTCGGCGTAGTACGTGGAAAAGACGCTGAATCCCCTACCGGGAGACCCGCCCGAACGATGTTCAGTCGGGCGGGCATCGGCTGAGAAATCCCAAAAAAAGCAATCTTCACCAATTTGTTCAGGATGCGCTGTTAAGTATTACGCTTATGGGGTCCTCTCCGACCGGAAAACCTGCATAAAGTGAAGATTGGAATACACCATTGGAGGTTCCCTACGGGGGCGTCTGTTAAACCGCGTTAACAATCCAGGTGACAATTGTGCTATAAAAAAATACGATACTGCGCAGGTTTCGGTAAAATAATAGGGAAGTTACGGTATTGTTTAACGAAAAAATCTTGCATATGAGCACTGCAACTGCCGCTGCCCCCAAATCAAACCTGGCAGCAAGACCTAAGTTTAAAGATAAATACGATCACTACATCAACGGGAAATGGACCACGCCCGACAACGGCGAATATTTTGACAACATTTCCCCGATCGACGGAAAGACATTTACGAAAGCAGCCCGCGGAAACGCGACCGATATTGAAAAAGCCGTTGATGCCGCTGCCGAAGCTTTCAAAACCTGGAGTAAAACAGCCGCCGTCTACCGTAGCAACCTGCTGTTGAAAATAGCCCAGGTGATTGAAGATAACCTGGAATACCTGGCTACGGTTGAAACCATCGATAACGGAAAAGCCATCCGGGAAACCAGGGCGGCGGATCTCCCGCTGGTGGTAGATCACTTCCGCTATTTCGCGGGGGTTATCCGGGCAGAGGAAGGCGCTATCAGCGAGCACGATGAAACTACCGTGAGCATATTGCTGCACGAACCGCTGGGTGTTGTAGGACAGATCATTCCCTGGAACTTCCCGTTGCTGATGGCTGCCTGGAAAATAGCCCCGGCGCTGGCGGCAGGCTGCACCATTGTGGTAAAACCGGCAGAACAGACGCCCACCTCTATTATGGTATTGATGGAGCTGATCGGCGACCTTCTGCCGCCCGGTGTGCTGAACATAGTAACAGGGTTCGGTGTGGAAGCGGGTAAGCCCCTGGCAACCTCCTCCAGGATCAGCAAAGTTGCCTTTACGGGTGAAACCACCACCGGCAGACTGATCATGCAATACGCTTCTGAAAACATCATCCCGGTAACCATGGAGCTCGGCGGTAAAAGTCCGAACATATTCTTTGAAAGCGTTGCCAACGCCGACGACGAGTTCTTCGATAAAGCTGTGGAAGGTGCCGTGTTGTTTGCCCTCAACCAGGGAGAAGTCTGTACCTGTCCATCCAGGATACTGGTGCATGAAAAAATATATGACAGGTTTATGGACAGGGTGATCCAGCGGACCCAGGCCATTAAGATGGGAAATCCATTGGACGGTACGGTGATGATGGGCGCACAGGCCAGTGAAGACCAGTATAAAAAGATACTGAGCTATATAGATATTGGTAAGCAGGAAGGCGCTGAAGTGCTCACCGGCGGTGCCGCCTTTCATCAAAACAGCGGTCTGGAAAACGGGTACTATATCCAACCCACTATTTTAAAAGGCAACAACAAAATGAGGGTATTCCAGGAAGAAATATTCGGACCGGTAACTTCTGTTACCACCTTTAAAAATACGGAAGAAGCCGTTGCTATTGCAAATGATACACTCTATGGACTGGGCGCCGGCGTATGGACCAGGGATGCGCACGAACTGTACCAGGTTCCCCGCGCCATCCAGGCGGGTCGCGTATGGGTAAACTGCTACCACGCCTACCCCGCGCATGCGCCGTTTGGCGGCTACAAAAAATCAGGATTCGGAAGGGAAAATCACAAGATGATGCTGGGTTATTACAGGCAAACCAAAAACATGCTGATTTCCTATAACAAATCCAAACTTGGATTCTTTTAGTGCCCCTCGATCGTAAACCGACCGGGAAAGGCCGGCAGCCTGTCTTCACCACGCCTGCTTATCCCGGTCTTTTTTCTTATTAATTTACCTGTTAACCAAATTTGATCCCATGCACATAAAGAGAATTACAGCATCAGAATCCGCCAGGGAACTGATACAGAAGTTGAAAAGTCAGCATGGCCCACTGATGTTTCACCAGAGTGGCGGCTGCTGCGACGGAAGCCAGCCCATGTGTTTTGCGGAGGGAGATTTCAAAACAGGCAGCAGTGATGTTTGTCTCGGGGAAGTGGAAGGATGTAAATTTTATATGAGCGCCGACCAGTTTAACTACTGGAAACATACCCAGCTCCACCTGAACGTCACCCCCGGCAGGGGTAGCAGCTTCTCGCTGGAGATACCGCTGGGCGTCCGCTTTTTCATAGAATCCCGTGTGTTTACAGAAGAAGAGCTCAATAACCTGGAACCGGTTAGTAGGTTGTAAGTGGTTAGTAGGTAGTTGCAGTATACAGATTGCAGGCAGACACCGGGCGCAAGACACTCAGGTAGATGCCAAATCAGAAATAGGTATTAGCGCCATTAAGGAATTAAGAAAGTCAAGTAAAAGCCTTAATGTACCTTAACTTAATGTTTTATAAATCAGCAATAATGGACCACAGGCAGGCATACCTATAACGTGGGACTTGCAACCTGCAACTTGAGTCTTGCGACTCACCTAGTCCAGCTTCAGCACCGCCAGGAAGGCTTCCTGGGGTACTTCCACACTACCGATCTGGCGCATACGCTTTTTACCTTCCTTCTGCTTTTCCAGTAGCTTGCGTTTACGGCTGATATCACCACCATAACATTTGGCGGTAACATCCTTACGCATGGCCGATATATTTTCCCGCGCCACAATTTTTGCGCCGATAGCGGCCTGAATAGCGATCTGGAACTGTTGACGGGGTAAGAGTTCTTTTAATTTTTCGCAAAGTTTTCTGCCAAACTCTTCTGCACGACCACGGTGGATCAAAGCGCTCAACGCATCTACTTTCTCACTATTCAGCAGTATATCCATCTTTACAATATCAGCCGTTCTGTAACCGATGGGATGATAATCAAAAGAGGCATAACCGCGGGTCTGGCTCTTTAGCTTATCATAAAAATCAAACACGATCTCTGTCAGGGGCATTTCAAACACCAGCTCTACACGCGTAGTGGTCAGGTAGCTCTGGTTGATCAGCATACCTCTTTTTCCCAGGCAAAGGGTCATGATATTCCCGATATAATCGGGCTTGGTAATGATCTGCGCTTTGATAAAAGGTTCTTCTATCCGGTCTATTTTCACCACTTCCGGCATTTCCGCCGGGTTGTTCACAATTACTTTTTCGTTCCGGGTAGTATAGGCAATGAAGCTTACGTTAGGTACGGTGGTAATAACGGTCTGGTTAAATTCACGTTCCAGCCGCTCCTGGATGATCTCCATATGCAGCAACCCCAAAAAGCCGCACCGGAAACCAAAGCCCAGCGCCTGGGAGGTCTCCAGCTCAAACGTAAGAGATGCGTCATTCAACTGCAGCTTTTCCATACAGTCGCGCAGCTCTTCAAAATCTTCAGTCACCACCGGGAAGATACCGGCAAATACCATGGGCTTTACTTCTTCAAAACCTTTGATCGGCTCGTTATTTCCATTCTTGGCCAGCGTGATGGTATCGCCTACTTTTACCTCCTTGGCATTCTTGATACCTGTAATGATATACCCCACATCACCGCATTCCACTACCTTCCTTTCCGTCATCTTCAGCTTCAGGATACCGATCTCATCCGCTTCATATTCCTGCCCGGTAGATACAAACTTCACCTGGTCACCCTTTTTCAGGTTGCCATTCATGATCCGGTAGTACACGATGATACCCCTGAAGGAATTGAACACACTGTCGAATATCAGCGCCTGCAGCGGTGCTTCCGGGTTGCCTTTAGGCGACGGTATCCGCTCTACAATGGCTGCCAGGATCTCATCGATCCCGATACCGGTCCTGCCGCTGGCCAGCAATATTTCTTCCGGTTTGCACCCGATCAGCTCTATGATCTGGTCTTTTACCTCCTCGATCATTGCCCCGTCCATATCTATCTTGTTGATCACCGGGATGATCTCAAGATCGTTGTCGATCGCCAGGTATAAATTACTGATGGTTTGTGCCTGTATGCCCTGGGTAGCGTCTACCAGCAACAGGGCACCTTCGCAGGCTGCCAGCGCACGGCTTACTTCATAGCTGAAATCTACGTGACCGGGCGTATCGATCAGGTTGAGGGTATATTCCACTCCATCTGTATGCTTATAGGTGATCTGGATAGCATGACTCTTAATGGTGATCCCCTTTTCCCGCTCCAGGTCCATATCGTCCAGTACCTGGTCCATCATTTCCCTTTCGCTGATGGTATTGGTTGTTTGCAACAACCGGTCTGCCAGGGTGCTTTTGCCATGGTCGATATGCGCTATTATACAGAAATTCCTGATTTTCTTCATGTACGTTCCCGTCATTTTTGAGACGGGCAAAGGTAAGAAAGATTGGCTGATTTATCGTAATGCATTATTTTTTGCAGTCAGTACCTCCACCTGCCGGCAAGGTTTGCCCCTTCCCCTTTTTTTATCTCTCCTTTTTTTTCTTCACTCCCTATTCTTTTTTCCTGTCCTCCCTTTTTCTGTCACTCCTTTTCTTTTTACTTGTCACTCCAACGCAGGATGAGTCTATCTGCATTCATTACCTGCGCCCTTTCTTGTTATCCAACCGCTTTTAAAAGATATCTTTGGTATTATGAACAGTACAGAGACCATTACCATCAGGGAGATACAGCCGGGCGATAACAAGGCCGTGGCGGATATGATCCGGGCCGTGTTTGAAGAACACGGCGCACCACGGGAAGGCACCGTTTACTCAGACCCCGCTACGGATGACCTGTATTCGCTTTTCAGGCAGGCCCGTTCTGTGTTTTGGGTGGCAGTATCAGGTAACAGGATTGTCGGATGCTGCGGCATCTACCCCACCCCCGGTCTGCCGGAGCATTGTGCCGAGCTGGTAAAATTTTATCTTTCAAAGGAAGCAAGGGGCCGGGGAACCGGGAAGGTGCTGATGGAAAAAAGCATAGCGTCTGCCCGGGATATGGGTTATACCGAACTGTATATCGAAAGTATGCCTGCATTTTCCCATGCCGTAAGGATATATGAGAAGATCGGGTTTAAAATGCTCAATCATCCGCTGGGCGCTTCAGGACATACCTCCTGTAATATATGGATGCTGAAGAGGCTGGTGTGAGCATTGTGGCATCGCCCAGCCAGCGGGCATTAAGCCCGAAGGGCTGAGATTCAGCTCTCACTGCCGTAGATATTCTGCTTCCGGGCGACTTGCATAGATGTTGTTATAGCGTCGTAGAGGCGTCAGTTTGGTAGATTAAGATGATATAGGCTTTGTTCAGTCCCATCGGGGCAGGAAGCCGAACAAACCCTTAAGTTGACGCCTATACAGCATTGCAGGTCTCATCAACCACCTAATCCAAAAAGCGCTATTTTTGAGCCCATGGCAGTAAATGAAAAGAACCTGGAAGACGTATTGCGGCAATCGGGCATAAAAGCACTCAACCCGATGCAGGAAGCCGCTATCGACGCGGCGCTGGAAGACAATGACCTGTTATTGCTTTCGGATACCGGTACCGGCAAAACCCTGGCCTACCTGATCCCCGTATGGCAGTTTTTGCAACCCGGCGTAAAGGGTACCCGGGTGCTGATCGTGGCGCCTTCCCGCGAGCTGGCGCTGCAGATCGAAAAAGTGTTCAGGCAAATGAACACCGGCTATAAAATTACTGCCTGTTATGGCGGCCACAAGAGGGAAATAGAAGAAAACAACCTGCTGGAAGCGCCGGCTGTAATTGTGGGAACACCGGGCAGACTCGGAGATCATATCCGCCGGGGGAATATTACCACCGACACCATACAGTGGCTGATCATGGATGAATATGACAAGTCGCTGGAACTGGGCTTTACCGATGAGATCAGGTTTATCGCAGATGCGCTGCCCGGCATACACAAACGCATTTTTACCTCCGCTACGGAAGCAGCCGCTATTCCCGGCTTTCTCTCAACCAATGAACTTAAGACTTTGAATTTTGTTACGGGAGAAAAAAAGCCGGAGACCAAACTGAATTTTCAGCAGTTGCTGATCAAAGACATGCACCGGCCGGAAGCCTTGTTCCAACTGTTATGTCATATCGGCAACAGGTCGGCCATCATTTTCTGTAACCACAAAAGTGAAATATCCCTGGTGAGCGAACATCTTTCCGGAAAAGGTATCATACATGAATTTTACCACGGCTCCATGGAACAAAAAGACCGGGAAAACGCTTTAAGCAAGTTCAGGAACGGCACCGTGGATTTTCTCGTCACCACCGACCTCGCCGCCAGGGGGCTTGATATTTCTTTCATACGATATATCATCCATTATAACCTGCCCGACTCCGAAGCAACTTTTACCCACAGGAACGGAAGGACGGCGCGGATGGATGCCAGCGGTACGGTTATCCTGATGATCAGCGATAAGGAATACCTGCCACCGTATATCGGTGAGAATATTGAAACCATCACCTGCTCTCCACCCTATATCCTCCCGGAAAAGCCGGATTGGGTGACATTTAATTTTTCCCTCGGCAAAAAAGATAAGGTAAGCCGGGGCGATATCGCGGGGTTTATCCTTCACAATGCCGGCATCAGAAGTGAAGATATTGGCTTGATAGAAGTAAATGATTTCAACGCTTTTGCCGCCGTCAAAAAATCCCGTGGTGCGCATACGCTGCATGCATTGAAAGATAAAAAGATCAAAGGCAAAAAGGTAAAAGTACAGATCGTTAAAACCGCGGACCAGTCATCCTGAGTCCAGCCCTAAACCGCAGGCGCCTGTCCGGGCTGCTTTACCTGCGTGCGAACAGATTGTAACACCACGGATGTTAATATAAGTAACAAGCCGGCATAAAATGAAAAGTTGATCTCTTTACTCTCGTTGAAGAAAAGAAATGCTATCACGATGGCATACACCGGCTCCAGGTTAAACGTCAGGTTCACGGTAAAAGCCGGAAGCTTTTTCAATATCTCCGCGAACAACACATACAGTCCTACCGTGCAGAACGCCGCCAGCAATACGAGGTAAACCAGGTCTTTCCACCCGGGAATAAAGCTGTCTACCGGGAAGTAATACAGATAGACAGGCAATAATACCGCCAGGCTAAGCGTACCCGCTGTCATCTGGTAGTAGTTGATCAGCTTACCGTCGTATACTTTCACCAGCTTTTCATTATAAATGGTGTAAAGTGCGGCAAAAGCGGAAGAAATCACTCCCAGGATGATGCCTGTCTGGTAAGAAACATCAAAATGAAAGATCAGGCTTATGCCAAACAGGGTCAGGGCGCTGAGCGCCAGTTCAGACAGCCTGAACGGCTTTTTATTGATCAGCGGCTCGAATATGGCGGTAAAAAAGCTGGTAAGACAATAACAGACTACCCCGATGGAAATATTGGAATATTTGATGCTCGCATAGAAAAACACCCAATGAATGGTGATCAATATGCCCGGAAGGGCAACCCGGGGCTTTTCTTTCCAGGGGATAGCCCTGTTAATCCCAAACCATTTCAGCACAAAAAACAGGATAACGGCTGAAATAAAAACCCGGTACCAAACCAGCAATCCCTCGTTAAGGGTGATCAGTTTGCCAAAAATGCCGGTGAACCCGGCCAATAAGACCGCAATATGTAATAGAAAATATGTTTGTTTCATGGAGAATATGTTGTTTCACTACAAAAAATACAAGGGGAAAAAACGTCCGTATATTTCGGACTATAGCAGGAACTGCACAAAATAGCTAGCGTGCAGGTGGCGGAAGGAAACAACTGATATTCATACAATGTATTTGCGCGAAGATAGGGATTATTGCCAATCTCAGATCACAGGTTGCAAGTCGCAGGTTCGGAGCACAAATTGTGAATGAAATGGTAAAATATGTAACAAAGCCGAAACCCGGGACCTGAAACCTACTTGCAGCCGGCAACTTGAGACTTGTAACCCTGACTAAACTCAGTTCAAATACCCTTCCGGAAAGTAAGGAACGCATTCGTTTTTAGCCTAAATTCGCGGATTAAAGGAGTTTCCACCACATGAAGAAGACGCATATAATTGCATTGATCTTGATAGCCGGCGCAATTGCTTATATGTTAGCGACCCTGTCAAAAGATCTGACAACATACGATACCATTGCATCCGCCCAGCAAAAACAGGGACAATACCTGCATCTGATCGCCAAACTCGACCGTTCGGAGCAGATCTCTTATGATCCGATCGAGAACCCGAATTACCTGGAATTTTACGCTGTTGATTCCCTCGGCGCTAAAACAAAAGTGGTATATCACAATACAAAGCCACCGGAACTGGAAGTAAGTGAGCGTATCGTAATGAAAGGAAAAATGAACGGCGATGTATTTGAATGCAAGGAAATCCTGCTGAAATGTCCTTCCAAGTACAAAGACGATCCTGCGGTGCAGGAAAAGGCTTTTGAAAACCAAATGCAGCATTAAGACATGGATTATCAGGGTGAACATTTGCTCGTTGGCCAACTAGGCCATTTTAGCGCCGTATTATCATTCGTAGCCTCTCTTGTTGCCACTTTCGCTTATTTCAAAGCCACGCAAACCGCAGCCATTGCGGAAGTGCATAAGGCCTGGAAAAAGCTGGCACGGACCGCTTTCATCATTGAAACCGTGGCAGTAGCGTCTATCATGATCCTGCTATATGTAATTCTCTATAATCATTATTTTGAATACAAATTTGCCTACCAGCATTCTAACCGGAGCCTGCCCGTGAGTTACCTGATCAGCAGCTTCTGGGAAGGACAGGAAGGCAGCTTCATGCTCTGGAATTTGTGGCATTGCGTTATCGGGCTGGTGTTGATCAAAACCGGTAAGGTTTGGGAAGCACCCGTTATGACCATTCTTTCCGTAGCCCAGGTGTTCATGTCCACTTTCCTGCTGGGTATCTACTTCTTCGATGTTAAAATAGGCAGCAGCCCCTTTGTGCTGATGCGGAACGAATACGCCTACCCTATCTTCAAAGATCCCCTGTATATCCAGAAAGCTTTAAGAGATGGTCAGGGACTGAACGTATTGCTTCAGAACTACTGGATGACCATACACCCACCCATCGTTTTCATAGGATTCGCATCCAGCACCATACCTTTTGCATTTGCGCTGGCGGGCTTGTGGACAAAGAAATACAAGGAATGGATAAAGCCTGCCCTTCCCTGGGCACTGTTCAACGCGGCTTTCCTGGGTATCGGCATCATGTTCGGCGCAGCATGGGCTTATGAATCACTCACCTTTGGAGGATATTGGGCCTGGGATCCGGTGGAAAACGCGTCGCTGGTACCCTGGCTGATCATAATAGCCGCTATTCACGTTATGCTGCTGAACAGGTCTACCGGGTACTCCTCCAAGTCTGTATTCTGGTTTACCTTTCTTTCGTTTTTAACGCTTTTCTATTCTACCTTTCTGACCCGCACCGGTGTGCTGGGAGATACTTCTGTTCACTCGTTTACCGGGGACGGCAACTCTCTCTTCTGGCATTTCCTGGTGATCATGAGCTTCTTTACCGGTCTCTTCCTGGTATTGTATTTTAAGAACAGCAAGCATATTCCCGTAGTTAAAAAGGAAGAAGATATTTCATCCCGTGAATTTTGGATGTTTGTAGGCGCGCTGGTATTCCTGATTACTTCCGCCTATATTACTTTTTATACCTCTTTGCCCCTGATCAACAAAATATTCGGCACCAACAAAGCCATAGGCGAAGACCCGGAATATGTTTACAACCGGGTGATGATCCTGATCGCCGTTGTGCTGGGGTTATTAACTGCTATCGTGCAATACCTCAAATACAAAAGCACACCCCGCACTTTCTGGATGAAAAAAATAGCAGTGCCTACTGTTATTGCGCTGGTACTTTCCCTGCTGATCAGCATTTTCGGGAATATCAACTACACTACTTACGGTCTTGGTTACCTGGGCGCCATTCACGTTGCCATTTTTGCATCCGTGTATGCCCTGGTGGCCAATATCGCCTATATATGGGTTGGACTCAAGGGCAAACTGGGCGCTGCCGGCGGCTCTGTAGCGCACCTGGGCTTTGGGATGATGCTGTTGGGTATTCTCATCACTTCCTCCAAAAGAGAAACGATTTCCATCAACAGGACGGGTATCGTGTTTGACTGGCTGAGAGACCCCAAAGGAAAAGAAGACAGCGGTATGCAAAATGTTACGCTGGTGCAGGGCGTTCCTACTCCGCTTAATAAATATGTTGTTACCTATGTGGGCGATACCAGCTATCCCGGCGATGAGAAAAAGTATTTTAAGGTGCATTATGTATGGAAAGACTCTATAAGGGATGTTATTAAGGAAGAGTTTACCTTATACCCGAATGCTTTCCTGATGAAAGGCGAAGATGGCAGAACCAGCATTTCCGCTAACCCCGCCTCCCGTCATTACTGGAATAAGGATATTTTCACGTTTGTAACCTCCCTCCCGGACCCCGAGAGCCTGAAAGACACAGCCAGCTTCCGTCATGTTCCTATTCTGGCGGGAGATACGGTATTCTATTCCAATGGCTATATTATAGTGGATCAGCTCATCAAAGCAGACAAAGAAACCAATAAGGATTTGCCGCTGGTAGACAGCGCCTGGCTGGCGGATATTACCGTATATGGAAATAACGGATCAACTTTTAAGGCACAACCCGCATTATTTACCAAAAATGATAACCCCATTCACAAAAGGGATACCATCATGGCGCAAAGCCTTGTACTGGAAGTCAACAAGAATGGGCAGCAGATAGAGCTGGGTGTGAAAGAATCCAGCTCCATTATGAACTTCATTACCCTGAAGGCCTACATGTTTCCTTTCATCAATTTGCTGTGGCTGGGCGTGATCATTACCACCATCGGAACACTGATGAGCGCATGGCACAGGGCGAGGGGAAGTAGTAAGTCGTGAGTGATAAGTCACAAGTCGTAAGGTTACAGGATGCAAGAGACGCAGGTAGATACATCCATAACATGGGATTTACGACTTACAGGCTGAAGGATTTGTCTACGGGGTAAACTCGTGGTTGAACAAGAAGGAACTGCTTACCAGAAATAATTATTGAAAACCATTAAGGAGTTAAGAGAGTTAAGTACAGTCTTACAATGTAAAACCCTGTATTTGATGTGGCAGATGGCCTTCGTTGAAAAGGATTGATCCTGCCGGATCAAATATTTTCTTGACAAGTCCTTTTTTCAATGTGAGAGGACATCGCCAGGAAAATATTAAGAATTTAAACTGTATGATTCGTTTAAACTTGTCTGACAGTGTCCCTAAGGTCGGGTGACGGTTATTACACGTGCACAATCTGTAAACTGACCACCTGCTACTTACCATTGTCCTCTTGCAACCTGCGACTCAACTACTTCCCCCTAACCACTTCACTCTCCAGCCCCCTTATATCAGCAAGCTTGAATGTTACATCGCTCAGCCGGTTTTTGGGAATACCGATCACCATATCACAGAAGAGCTGCAGGTCCTGTTTAATGACGGTACAATTGTATTGTTTTACTACGGTCATCACTTCATTCATTATTGTGTAGTCAAAATGAAGGTGATAAGGTATCTCAACCGGCTTTTGTATGACGGGGGTAGTTTGCAGAGCCAGCGCGGCAGCGGTTCGGTAGGCATTGATCAGCCCGGGAACCCCCAGTAATGTACCGCCGAAATAGCGCACCACGATGATCAGCACATCTGTCAGCTGTTTACTTTCTATCAAACCGAAAATGGGTTTGCCGGCTGTGCCGGAAGGCTCACCGTCGTCGCTTACCCTGTAAGTATTCCCGTCCAGCCCTATGCGGTAGGCAAAGCAATAGTGACTGGCCTTCGGATACTCCTTCCGGGTAGCCTCCAGCAGCGGTTTAAACTCCTCCGTGGACTTCAGGGGAAAAACACAGGCAATGAATTTGCTCCCCCTGTCCTTATATTCCGCCACACCGGTTTGTTCGATAGAATAATAAAAATCCGCTTCTCTCATATCTTCTGATCTACAGGTTTATATCTGCGATCAATAAAATGGAAATCAACGCCAGTACAATGCCCGCCCAATTGACCGAAGACAGCTTTTCCTTAAAAAAGAACCATGCAATGATAGCACTTAAAAGCACAACCGCCATATTATTAACCGGAATAATGAATGAGCTGGCGCCGGGAAAAGATTGTAACGCCGCTACCAGGCACCATATGGAAAAATAGTTGGGTACCCCCAGCAGCACCCCGGCAATAACAGCAGCGGGTGTTAATTTTGTCTTTTTCCGGAAAATATTTATGAATAATACCAGCAATCCGCAGATGGCTGCAAACCCAAAAGCTGTCACCAGGAAGCTATCGTTATTCATGCCATCCAGGAAATGATGCTCCGTGTACTTAATGGTCGTATCCAGCAGGCCGCTTCCCGTAAAAATGACAGCCGGCACCATAATATAAAGCCAATTGCTGACAGACCTGGTCTTATCCGATTCCCTGCCCGGATAACAGGTAAGGATAACCGCAAATATAGCCAGTACGATGCCTGCCCATTTGAGCGACGATATCTGCTCTTCAAAAAGAAATACTGAAAACACAAAAGGTATCACCAGGGACAGCTTGTAGGCAACGGAGGTTACCGCAATGCCGATCCGCTGTGTGGAAAACCCGATCAGGTTGAACAGCGTGATAAAGCTGACACCCATGACCGCCGCCCAGGGTATCCAGGGACGCTGCAATATGTCGCCGGGCACAGGACCAGACTGCATAAAAAGACCGGTGATAACACATGTAATATAATTGAAAACAATGACCTGCAGCGTACTCAAACCAAGACGACCGGACACCTTGAAAAAGATGCCCAGGTATGTGGCGAATAATATGCTCCCAACCAGGTACAACATACAACCGGAATGTTTGATAAAAAGATGCAATATCGTCAATCCACACACCGAGACCCGCGTACTTTTACGCGATAAGCAATACGGATGCTGTTATCAGTTATCATTCGGTAACAGCTATTGCAGGCGCAATAATAAGGGTTTATTCTTATCGCCTGAAAAAGTTCCTTTATCGACGTCTGAAATGTAACCGGCGAATAAAGTTCTGTTCCGCTAAATTTCCCGCCATCTTTACATCATCAAAACAAACTGAAAAGAATTAGGATAAAGGACGCAGAAACTGGCTCAGGTATTAAGGATGTTTTACGAAAGGTAGATTACGTACTAAACAAAGGTTTCTGAAAAACAAAACCGGTCAAATGACCGGTTTTTGGTTTTCCAAAGGAAGCACCAGGTTAAGGGATTTGGCCACCCGTATAGGGAAGGTGACCAACAACAACCGGCTCCCAAGCTTATAGGATAAATACAGGCTGATATTATATACTGCTACTTACCCGGTGTATCATAAGTAGCTTTCACAGGGACCGGACTTCTCACAGGGTCAGGGCTTTCACAGGTCAGGAAAGGCAATAGTTTCTACATATACCTATTGTACAATTGAATTAAAAAGCAAAGGGACGGGTTCGACATTTTTAGAAACGGATGGATGGGGTGCCTGAAGCGCTTCATAGGGTACAGAGGGTACAGGCTTGTAGCTTCAGGGGATATTGGTTAACAAAACGGGGAATCTTTTCAGGAAAACTGTGCCCCAAATCCTAGTTTTTTGAAGGCACAGTTTCTTTGATTGCATGCCTGGTTTCTCTAACTTTTGATCAGAAAATTCACAAAGGATACATCCACTGCGCTTTGAATAAAGTGCCACCATGCAATCTGGTGATTTACAAGGGAAAGGATTATCATCTATAGGGAGCCGGGTTGTGTGTTCTAAAGGGGTAAGCGGTGTATCGCGATATTTGGTTAGTATGCATGTATTGATGCGCAACGGTTCAGTTTGGTTGCATCACTAACTATTTTTTTTTGAAATTTTTTCAAAACATTCCAGTTTTGACGCTTTGCAAGCACGGGAAATTGCCTGTAATTCATTTATCTTTAGCATTTTATGAAATATCTTCTTTTTTTCCTCTCCGTTTTGTTTTTTATAAGAAGCCATAGCCAGGATAAGCTGGCCGCCGACTCCTTCATTCATACCTACGGTCATCTTACCGGTAGTTTTCAAAATATGATTGAAAAAAAGAAATGTACCGTTGCATTCCTGGGCGGTTCTATTACACAGGGTCCGGGTTGGAAAGATAAGCTGGTCGCCTACCTGGAAAGCGCTTACCCCGAAACGGTATTCAGCTTTATCTATGCCGGCGTGGCTTCGCTGGGCAGTGTACCCCACAGCTTCCGCCTGCAAAGGGATGTGCTGGATAAAGGTAAAGTAGACCTTCTGTTCCTGGAAACCGCCGTCAATGATCATGTGAATCAAACGCCGCCCGAACAACAGGAAAGAGCTATGGAGGGGATCATCCGGCATGCCCTGCAAAACAATCCCCTGATGAACATCGTATTGATGGCATTTGTAGACGAAGACAAAATAGCGGATTATGATGCCGGAAAGGAGCCCCCGGAGATCACGCTGCATAACGCCCTGGCAAAGCATTACCGGCTACCCTTCATCAACCTGGCAAAAGAGGTACAGCAAAGGATCAAAAACAGGGAGTTTACCTGGAAGGACGACTTTAAAGACCTGCACCCCTCTCCTTTTGGCCAGGAACTATATTACTCCACTATCAAAAGACTTTTAGAGAAAGAGTACGCTGCATACCATGCCGCGCCTTCCACTCCTGCAGGATATCTGCCGGCATCGATATATACGGGTATATACGACAAAGGACGATATACGCCGCCGGAAGAAGCCTCAGGCTTACACAATTTTTTATTGGTAAATAACTGGCAACCTGCCGACGGTAAACCCACCCGGCCGGGTTTTGTGAACGTTCCCGTACTAGAGGGTAACGGCTCACCGGCTTCACTCAATCTCAGCTTTACCGGGAATGCCATAGGCATCTGTATCGTTTCAGGGCCGGATGCCGGGAGGATACGGTATAGCATTGACGGGGGTACACAGAAAGAAACAGACCTGCACACGGAATGGAGCAATAGCCTGCACCTGCCCTGGTACCTGGTGCTGGCAGACAACTTGACCGATAAAAAGCATACACTCCGGCTTGAAGTGATCCCCCATCCGGAATCGCAGGAAAGAAATACCTGCAGGATCGTCCATTTTTTAGTAAATAACCAACTGCCCTGAAAATTCCCGCCGGGATAAGAAGATCATACCGGCCGGTTCAGCCGGCAACAAAACGATCGGCTGTCCATGTGTGTAACACCTGGAAAAAACAATGTATTTCCTTCGTGATACTGCGGGTCCCGGCGTCTTCGTGGTTCTTCTTTCCAAACTACAAAATTCTAAGCTTCACAAAGGACTGCAATCATGTGATGCTCTCTTTTTCATCACTCCGGGAATGATTTCCGGAACGCTGCCCGTGCTATTTTTTTGAAAGAATGACATTTCCCAAAAAGCAAACAACACGCCGGTATGCCGCGTGTTGTTTGCAAAGCAACTAACTGATATGGGTAGCTGCTATGTAACGGTGTTCTTTCTAAGCCGCTTTTTCTACAGATTCCATATCACATAACCTTTTACCGATAACAGATTCCAGACCTTCCGGTATCTGCGGATTGCGTACGTCAAACATCAGCCTGTATGTGTGTAAGTCTTCATTCCACCCGAACACACAAACCGGGTTTTCGTTAATGCATACCCTGTATCTTTTTTCCTCTATGCCGTTCAAATATTGGGTCGCTTTTACATTATAGATAGTATTACCTGATACGATTTCAAATTGCTCTGTAATTGGTCTCATAACTTTATATTTTATTTTTTGTTTCTAAATGATATGTACAGCACCGTTCTGAGAAACCTGTGGGGCTTGCTTCGATGCCTTCCGGTATATATTTTTCAATTAGCATGCCATAGCAGGCCGGTATGGCTGTTAAAAAAATCATAAGCAGTAAATATTAATATGTAATAACAACTTTAATAATATATTTAAACATTATTATTATTCATTAAATATATTATTGTTTTTTACCGGCCATCCCGCTGACTCCTTCACTATCACCCGTAATACCTTGTCGGAATGAAGCGGATTAAAATATTTTTTCCATCCGCTTTCAACGCATATTTTAGTGCGAGCTTTAAAAATCATTACACATGCGAAAAATATGGCTGTACACGCTTGTCCTCCCGGGTTTCCTTTTTTCCTGTTCTGCTGCAAAACATACGCGACCGGCAACCGATCCCGGCAGAACGGCGCTGGTAGTGCAGGGACCTTTGTGGGGAGCCATATGGCAACAGCGGGCTTCCGAATACCGGGCCCTTTGTTACCAGGCTTACAATACAGCGCGCTGGCAACTGGATATCATCCTGCAGCAATCGCACAGCAAGCCCCTGGCAGTGGTGACGGATATAGACGAAACCGTATTGGATAACAGTCCCTACCAGGTACATATTGCCGGAAAGAACCAGGAATATGCAGACGCAACCTGGATAGAATGGACAAAAAGAATAGATTGTGATACCGTACCGGGCGCATTAAGCTTTTTTCAATATGCCAAAAGCAGGGGGGTGTCTGTATTTTATATTACCAACCGGCTGGAAGAGGAAAGAGAACAGACGCTGAAAGATCTGCAACGCTGGAATTTTCCCGATGCCACGAATGAGCACCTGATCCTGAAAACCGCCGGCTCCGGGAAAGGACCTCGCCGGGATGTTGTTGCCAATACGCATGAGATCATCATGCTGTTCGGGGATAACCTGAGTGATTTCAGCTCCGCATTTGACAAACGCCCGGAAGACATACGCAATACCCTTACAAGGCAGAACGCCGACCTGTTCGGCTCCCGTTTCATCGTATTACCCAATGCCATGTATGGCGACTGGGAAAGCATGTTGTATGAATACAAACACGAGCTGTCGCCAGGTGCAAAAGACAGCCTGATATTAAAGGGGTTGAAAAGGTATTGAGTAAAGGGCAGGCAGCGATACGAAAAAACGAACACACTGCGTCATCCTGCCTGTTCTCCTGTCATCACGATACATCCGACGAAGTAGGATGAAGAGAAATCTGCCGAAGTGTAGAATAGTTCTCTTATGAAATACACTTGTATAGTCGTCATATCGATCCCGCCTGCGGCGGGATCGATATGACGACAAAGAGTATATACATCTTTATATCACCCGCCCCATAAACGGATCTGTAATGGTTGCTTTCCCGGTTTCGACATGCCCTGCATACCGCTTTTCAAAACCGGATACGCCTTTCACTTTTACGCTCAGGTCGTACCAGCCACTGCTGCCGGAAAGATTTACCGGTATGGTCTGCACAGCGCCTGCATTGATGGTTTTGGAAACCGGCTTTGTTTTGTACGCATTATCTGTTATTTCAATGGTCAGCTTTTGCCCGGAATTATTTTTGATCTTCAGCTCAAGGTTGCCGCTCAACTGTTTTTTGCCTTCGTACCCGCACAGCACATCAATGGCCGGGTCGTTGGGGCTACCGATAAACTCCCGGTAAAAGCCATTCGGCCCATTTACCCGGAGATGATAGCTTCCGTTCACCGTCCATTCGTCTGTTAAACTGTCGCCTGCCGCTACGGCATAGTTGCGGGGAGCAAGCTCAGTGTTGGGTATAAATACAATGAAAGGACCACCCACGGCTTTATCGCCGAACGCTTCCTTTTTGGCCTCAAACCTGATCTTGAATGATTTTTTATCTTCACTGAGCTTTCCGTCAACATACAGCTCATAGGGAATGGCACAGGCCGGGCGGGTTCCTTTCTCCTGTTCCGGTATATGTGAGGAACTATACGGATCCGTGTTGATCTGTGTCAGTTCCGCGGCGCCCAGTTTCCTGAACCCGGAAGGCAGGTCTTTGAACTGTGCCTTATGGATCGTCTCCAGGTACGAAATACGGTCTACCGGGGTCGGGGCTTCCATTTTTTCCCCGTTATATGGTCTGAATACCGAAGTAAGGTCGCCGCAAACGGTTCTGCGCCAGGCGGTCATTTCTTCGGAAATAACTTTCTTTTTGGTTTTATGGTAAAGAAAATGTTCAAGGAACTGTATCGGTGAGGTCAGGTCAAAAACCTCTGAATTCACCCACCCGCCCCGGCTCCAGGGGGAGGCGATCACCAGCGGCACACGGAATCCGAGCCCGATAGGCCCTTCCCTGTCCCCTTTTGCCGGTTGCTTGTTTTTCATCCAGTCCTGGCTTTTGTTCAGGTATTCCGGGTAAGGATCAATACCGGCAGATACTTTTCCACTGTCCGGCTTATAGGGATCCGGCGGCACAAAAGGCGGCACATGATCAAAATAGCCGTCGTTTTCATCATAATTCAGTATGAATATCGTCTTCTTCCATACTTCGGGGTTTTGGGTCAGTATATCTATCACCTCGCTGAGATACCAGGCTCCATACCAGGGAGAGCCGGGATGATCGGAAAGCTTGCCCGGCGCTATCACCCAGGATACCGTGGGAAGCTTACCGTTTTTAACGTCTTCCCTGAACTGGTGAAGCAGGTCGCCTTTCGGGATCTGCATGCTTCTTTTCACGCCCTCATCCTCATAGTGGATGGTGGTCAGGTTGCGGTAGTCCGGATCCTTACGGTTATCACTAAACGCTTTTGCATGGAGGGCTTTGTACCGGTCGGACAGCTTTTCGTAATTTTCGATATTATATTTATCAATACCGTTTTTCACATATTCGTATCCGTCCCGGGCCTGCTTCAGTTGTCTTTCCACCTGCGGTCTCGACTCATCCGCCACAGGCAGCGATGCCAGCTTTTCCTCCAGTTCTTTGATAGTGCCGGGGAGGGTGTGTATTGCTTTTTGTAAAAACTTCATATGGCTGTGAGAAAACCTTACATTATACTGCGTAAACCATTCCAGCGGGTTGTTGGTGAAATTGGCCAGCCAGCCGTCTTCTTCTCCTTCAAAACCGGTGGCCACGCTCAATTCATTCTGGTAGATCTGCCAGGAAATACCATTCTCCTCCAGGTATTCGGGGTAGGTTTTCCAGGAAGCGTCGCGGCCATAGCTCACGTCGGAGTTGTACACATTTGCCTGCACGTTGGGGTCATGCTTTTCACGAATGGTGCCGGTCCAGAAATACAGCCGGTTGGGTGTGGTGCCGGTGAGGGATGAACAGAAATGCTGGTCACAAACCGTAAAGGCATCTGCCAGCGCATAATAGAAGGGAATATCTTCCCTGCCGAAATAACCCATGGTCAGCGGCATACCCTCGCATTCCTTACGACCCGATTTTTTGGCATCCAGCCATTGGTTATTCTTTCCTTCGTTGCGGGCATCCGTCATATCGCTCCAACTGTGCGGTAGCGAACCGAGCCAGGTGATCTTGCTGTCTTTCAGGTCCAGCTTAAAAGGCGCATAGGTTTCACCGGCCGCATTGGTCTGCGCCCATACTTTATTACCGTTGGGTAACGAAATAGCTCTCGGATCATTAAAACCTCTCACACCCTGCAGGGTGCCATAGCTGTGATCAAAAGACCGGTTCTCCTGCATCAGAAAAACAATATGTTCTGCATCCAGGTAGGTGGTACCGGGAGCAGGGTCAATGGCAAAAGCTTTTTGAATGGAAGGTGGCAGGGTACTGAAAATGCCGGCACCGCCGGATAAAAGGGCGGCTTTTTTGATAAATTCTCTTCTGTTGTCCATAATAAGAAGTGGGTTACAATTAGGCTTGTAAATGTAATGATAAAAATGTGCGGAACCAGATGAAATTAACATGAATATCCGCCCGATCCGTTTTTATTTTGCGGCGTATTGTTTTCCATCGTAAACTTGCAAACATTTATCAACTATCATGTTCCGGCAAATTGTCCTGTCCGCTATTTTCATCTGTTTCGTTGCTATTACAAATGCCCAATCCGACAGGTTAGGTTCCTGGAGCGTTGTCAATACCAGGATCGGCATTGATAAGAAATGGGAGTTTTTTAATGAGCTGCAGCTTCGTTCCCAGTCTTTCTACGATGATTTTTTTTACTATGAAGTAAAAGGTGGGATCTCCTATAAATTAAACAAAAACTTCAATGTATTGATCGGTACCGGCAAGTACATCACCTATGATATTGAGGAAGACGGTAGTTTTAATAAACCGATAGACAATAATGAAACCAGGCTCTGGCAGCAAATAACCATGAATAACTACCTGGAGCGGATAAAATTTGAACACCGGTACAGGATAGAACAGCAGTGGCATACTGATGGTTACCGGAACAGGTTCCGGTATCGGCTGAATGCTATGATACCGCTCAACAAAAAGTCTGTTGAGCCCGGCTCTGTTTATATATCAACATTTGATGAGATATTTTTAACCGATAAAGCTGAATACTTCCTGAGAAACCGGTTTTTTCTGGGCTTCGGTTACCAGTTGAACAAAACCTTTGGTATAACACCGGGTTATGTCTATCAATACGATTACGATCACGATAAGGACCGCGGACATGGCAAGCATTTTTTTCAACTCACATTTATGATCTCTGTAGATAATATCGAAGATGCCATCAGGGGATTGCCTTCAACGCTTGACTAGTCTTTATATATTTCTACCACCGCCTTTCCCTTATCATCAATATATCCCCTATACATTCCTTCTGTGTTAAAGGGCATGGCAATATTACCTTCTTTATCCACTGCAATCAATCCGCCGTCTCCGCCCAGGGCAGGCAGTCTTTTCATGATCATTTCGTTTGCTGCTTTGTCCAGCGGCATTTTCCCGAATTCCATCATATCGCTCACGGTTTTTGCCATTACCAGCCGGATAAAATATTCACCCCACCCGGTACAGCTGATGGCGCAGGTACCATTACTGGCATAAGTGCCCGCACCGATAACGGGAGAATCTCCCACCCTGCCGAAACGTTTGTTGGTCATGCCGCCGGTGCTGGTAGCTGCCGCCAGGTTGCCCTGTTTGTCCAACGCTACCGCTCCCACCGTTCCAAACTTTTCGTCCCGGCTATTATATATGCCGCTGTTTTTATCTTTCCTGTCAGAGTGGTCCATCTCAGTTTGGAGGGAGTCCTCTGCCCTCACCTGCTGAAGGGCTTTAAACCGCTCTTCGGTAAAAAAATAGGACGGATCAACGATTTCAAGTCCCTGCAAAGCCGCAAACCGTTCGGCGCCGCTACCGGTCATCATCACATGACTGCTGTTTTCCATTACTGCCCGCGCTGCGCTGATCGGGTTTTTAACAATAGTTATACCGGCTACCGCCCCGGCGGCCTCGTTGCGCCCATCCATAATGGAAGCGTCCAGCTCATTTTTTCCCTCATTGGTGAAAACCGCACCCTTCCCCGCATTGAACAGGGGATTGTCTTCCAGTGTTTTTACGGCAGCCTCCACGGCATCCAGGGCTGTTCCGCCTTTCTCCAGTATCATGTACCCCGTTTGCAATGCCTTTTCCAGGCCAGCTGTATAGGCTTTTTCCTTTTCACCTGTCATCCGGCTTTTCAGTATGGTGCCGGCTCCCCCGTGCACCACTAACACGAAGTCTTTTTTAGCGCGGGTTTGCCCCTGAGCGGCATTCTCTTCAAACCGGAACAACCCGGACAGGAAGAAGATTGTTAAAAACATATATTTCATATCTCAATTTATAAGAAAATAACAATTTATGAGTTTTTAGATTGTAATAAAGTGATGAGCTTTGAACATCTGTTTAAAAATGCAAATTTCCGGGTTTTCAATGGCTTTGTATTTGCACTATAATAGGCAGGGTTTGCTTATTTTTACACATTCTAATTATCCAGCCTGAAAACTGCACTAAAAATATTAAAGGTTACGGCGCTATCCCTGCTGTTTTTAATGGTATTAACAGCCATATTGATCAGCGCCCCTCCGGTACAGACATGGCTGGTTAAAAAAGTGTCTACCTACCTGTCCGAAGACCTCGGCACAAAAATAACGGTAAAACGGGTCAGCTTCTCTCTTTTCAACAGGATGAACCTGGACGGCGTGTATATGGAAGACCGGAAGCAGGATACGCTGCTATATGCCGATAAGGTCAGAGTGAGCATTACCAATCTTTTTTTTATGCGCGAAAGGGCTGAGGTAAGAAATATTACCATGGACGGTGTGGTGGTGAACTTCAACCGGGAAGATTCGGTATGGAACTATGGTTTTTTACTGGATCATTTTGCTTCTTCCGGCGGTACCGGGCGGCAACCTAAAACCGCCTATTTCCTCAAACGCGTATTACTGCGGAATATCCGGTATAACGAAGAAGACGCATGGCGGGGGCAAAACCTCACGATCGGGCTGAAGGAGCTGAACCTGCAGGCCGACAGCATCAGCTTCAGCGGAAAGTTTGCTCATATTGCGCATCTTGATATAGAAGAGCCCCTTATACGGGTGTACGACTTTCCTGCCCGCAGGCCCAAAACAAATACGGTTCGCGACAAAACGAAGGACAGCATTCCTTTCAACAGCGCCAACTGGGATATCAATATCAGGAAACTGGTGATCGGGAACGGCGCCTTTAAAGGAGATAAAAAGGTGGACCGGGCCGCTTACCCTTATTTTGACGATTCCAACATTCACTTTTTTGCCATCAACGGAAAAGCCGAAAACGTAAAGCTGCGCCAGGATACATTAACGGCCCGATTACAGTTGGACGCCAAAGAGCGATCGGGCTTTGTGGTAAATGAGCTGACGTCGAACTTCAGAATGGAACCGGGCGCCATGATATTTGACTCCCTCAGGGTTGAAACGCCCTGGAGCGTGCTGGGCGACTATTATGCCATGCACTATGAAGATTTCAACTGGGATATGGTGCGGTATATAGACAATGTAGAAATGAGAGGCAGGTTTAACAACAGCCGGGTACACAGCCGGGACATCGCTTATTTTGCACCTGCCCTGAAAAACTGGAATAAGCTCATTACCGTTGACGGGTATGTGAGCGGGCCGGTCAGCAACCTGCAGTCAAAAGGGTTTGTTGTTAAATCTGATAACAGCACCCGGGCATCCGGCAACCTGCAGATAAAAGGGCTGCCTGATATCGAAACCACGTATATCGATTTCCACTCAGCCGATCTGTATACCACCTACGCAGACATGACGAAATTTCTTCCCGGGATCACGGAGGTGAAGGAGCCGCACCTGGAGGAGATCACCCATCTCGGATACAAGGGAAATTTTTCGGGCTATTTAAAAAACTTTGTAACCAACGGCACCATCAGCACAAACCTGGGATCCATCACCACCGACCTCAACCTGAAATTGTCTGCCGGTAATATACCCCACTATTCCGGGAAAATAAGCACCAGCAACTTCCAGGTAGGGCGCCTGTTGCACGTAAACACATTGGGAGAGATGTCGTTCAACGGAACGGTCAAAGGCAGGGGATTCACCAGTCAATCGATGGACTCCGAACTGGACGGGCTTTTCTCCACGCTGGATTACAACGGATACAGCTATGAAAACATCACGGTAAACGGGAGAATGACCCAAAAGCTCTTTAATGGAAAAGTATCCGTGGCAGATCCCAACGTAATAGCAGTGCTGGATGGGGCCATTGATTTCAACGGCGAAAAGCCGGTTTTTAACTTTTTTGCCGATATACAAAGAAGCAACTTACAAACCCTGAAATTTGCCAAAGAGGATATCCGGGTGATCGGAAAATTTGATATGAATTTTGTAGGGGACGATATTGATAATTTTTCCGGTTCCGTACATTTATTTGACGTGGCGGTTACCCGGGATTATGACACCTATGTGTTCGATACCCTCACTTTTAACTCGACGGATATTGACGGGCAAAAAATACTGACATTAAAAAATACGGAAGCCTCCGCCTATATGATAGGCAACTTTAAGATAAAAGAATTACCGGATGCGGTAAAAGGCTTCCTGAACAAATACTACCCGGCTTATATTCCGCCGCCGGATCACGAAATCACTATTCAGAACCTGTTGTTTCAACTGGATGTAAAAAACATAGACCAGTATCTGCCCCTGATAAACCCTTCTTTAAAAGGCTTCAACAACAGCACCATTGTGGGATCGCTGAACTCCGGTACCAACCTGATGGCCATCAGCGCAATGATCCCCTATGCATCCTATAAGAATATCAGCGTCAGTGATTTCAGGCTCACCGGGTTGGGAAATATGGACTCCCTTAAGCTGACAGGCGCCATCGGCAACACCACCGTCAATGACAGCCTGCAGTTCCCTTCCAGCACCATATCCATTGCTTCCAGGAACAATGTATCGCAGCTGAACATCAGCACGTCGGCCAACCAGACCATCAACGATGCCAGGCTTTCGGCGCAGATCACCAACCTGACAGACGGCATTGCAATCCATTTTGACCCCAGCAGCATCGTGCTGAACAATAAGACCTGGCGTATAGATGACGGTGGCGAGATCACCCTGAGCCGGTCTCATATTGATGCAGACAATATCAGGTTTACAAACGGGGAACAGGAGCTTTCTGTAGTAAGCAGACCTTCGGAAACGGGAAAATGGGATGATATCGTCATTAGTCTGAAGAAAGTGAACATCGGCGATTTCCTGCCCTTTATCATCAACGAACCGAGAATGGAGGGAATGGTAACCGGTAGCATTACCATCGAAGATGTATTCCAGAATTTCCATGTCTCCGCTGAGCTGAGAGCTGACCAGTTCAGGCTTGAGAACGATTTCGTCGGGCAGATAGATATCACCGGCTCGTGGGACGGGCAAAACAAAAGAGCTATCTATGAAGCTATATCCAAAAACGATAACTATAAATTCAGCATTGCGGGCAACTACGACATTATTGATTCTGTTACGCACACCATAAACACCCATGCAAACTTCGAACGTACCAACGTACACTTCCTGGAGCAATACCTGGGGGTTGTATTTGGTGATATAAGAGGCTATGCCTCCGGTGATATCACCATCAGCGGCGATGCCAGCTCACCCGACTACACCGGTACCATCCGCCTGAGCGAGGGCGGACTGAAGGTGCTGTATACCCAGGTATATTACGAGTTTGACAATGCCACGCTTACCTTCTCTCCCGGCAATATCAATTTCGGAACGGTTATTTTAAAAGACACTCTGCATAAAAACAACCGCCTGGTTCCCAATACAGCAGTGCTGACGGGCAACCTCAGGCATACCAATTTCAGCAAATTTGAATATGACTTTTCCATTAACAGCAACCGGATACTGGCGCTGAATACCACCCGTGCAGACAATAGCATGTTTTACGGGAACGCTATCGGTAAGGTGAATTTCAGGCTCCGGGGACCCGAAGACGAAATGCAAATGTCCATTACCGGGCAAACGGTAGACAGTTCCTTTATTTATATTACCTCCTCTTCATCCAAGGAAAGTGCCAACGCCGATTACATCATATGGAAGCAGTACGGCAGGGAAATGAACTATGATTCCATCGGCCGGGTGACATCCGAACTGAACGTGGACCTGAACCTCACCGCCAATAATTTCGCCAGGATGTACATGGTGCTGGATGAAATAACAGGTGATATTATTGAAGCTACCGGCAACGGTAATTTCCGTATGAATGTGGGTACCAACACGCCGTTCACCATGAACGGACGGTACAACATCGAGCGGGGATTTTACCGGTTCAGCTTCCAGGAGATCTTTAAAAAGCCCTTTATTCTGCTGCCCAACGAAGGAAGCTTTATCAGGTGGGATGGCGACCCCTATGATGCCGAAATCAGCCTGAAAGCAAAATACGCAGCCAACGATGTAAAACTAAGCTCATTATATGCCGAATTCGGACAAACCACCGACCCCGAGTTAAGCAAATTGAAGAGTGCCAGAACAGATGTGGACGTGCTGTGTACCCTCACCGGGCACCTGATGAAGCCTGACATCCACTTCGAGATAGCGCTGCCTTCCAACAGCGACGTAAAAAACAGTCAGCGGTTGCTGGGCGACCTGCAGCGCATGAACAACGACGACAATGAGAAAAACAAGCAGGTGGCATACCTGATCGTCTTCAGAAGCTTTGCACCCATCGGCCAGTATAACGTGCAACAGACAGATGCCGCTACTTTTGCGTTCAATACCATCTCCGAGTATATATCCGGCTACCTGAGCAGCTCTCTTAAAACACTGCTCTATGGCATTTTCAGGGACCCCGGATTGAGCGTCAACTTCAGCTACACCCGTGCATCCATTGATCCCACGGGAACGGGAGCGGGGATCGGGAATACGGTTAACCTTACCCGTGATAACATCAGCTTTCAGTTCATCAAGTCGTTGCTCAACGACAAGCTGGTGGTGTCTTTCGGCAGTGACTTCAACTTTGTAAGCAGTGGTACCCAAACAGCGCTCGGCGGGCAAAACTCCAGCTTCCTGTTCCTGCCGGATGTAACGGCTGAATACAAGATCACCGCCGACGGTAAGTTTCGCGTGAGCTTTTTCTACCGGAGTAACTTTGATGCCCTGTCTACTACCGGCAGAAGAAACCGTGCCGGCGGCAGCATTTCCTTCCGGACCGAATTTGATCCCGAGTCATTGAGGAGAAAAAGAGAAAGGCAGCGGATCAGCGATGAAGCGCGGGATACCGGTTCGAAAGACACCACATCCGTAGGTTTTCTTCAATAACCTTCTTTATAAAAACTGGATCTCCACTTCCTGCTCAATGGCCCGGGTCTGTTTCCGCCTGGGTGGACTTTTCCTTTTGTTGAATGCTATGGCAAAGCAGCCCAGGGTAGTGGAAATAATAATGGAAACATGGTACAGCAGGAAGCTGTCCTGCATCACATTCATATTGATAAATACATACGAGAACATATAGGTGAAGATGGACGTTCCATATTCAAAAAACAATGCATAATAAAGCAGCAGGCGCGAACTGCCGACATGATATTTGCTGGTAGAGGTGAGGTAGTGCACTACGATGGATATCAGTTGCAATAAAATCAATGCAACCGCCACACCTATGATCACCACCACCGCTTCTCTGAACCCACGGATAAGGATACCCGCTGTGCTAAGCGCGGCGAAGCCTGCCAGTATATAACCCGCTCTCCTCCTGAGTTTAGGGATGTCCAGTGTTTTATACAAAAGAAACAACATCAGCAGCCCGTCTGTATAGTTGAAAACATCTGAAAGCAATGCCAGGTATGCAGGTTCTGTTACCCAGCCGGATAGAAACAAAAGATTGACAGCACCACAGAATGTCCAGTAAAAAGCAAACCATGAGAAAAAGGGATGCTTTATAAGTTTCTTATATAGCAGGACACCCAGAGGAGCAAAAAAAGAAACAGCGGCTATAAATGTGATAAGGTTATGTATGGTAAAATTTTCTTTCAATTTAGGGAGTTATTATGGTTTAAGCGGAAATTTAAGCGGGTTTATTGCTGCCGGAATTAATTTCGGGCAGTTTTACGTAATAATCACAATGTGGAAAATACGAAATCCGGCTACCGGAAAATAAGATCGCATTGAAGCATAAGGGTTTTAAGTATACAATACCTTATATCAAAAAATGAAGGAATTGTAACCCCCTGTTTTCACATTTAAATAAAACAAATGTATTTCTACCTGAGATCAGCCAATGCGGCGGCCAGTTGATGTATACCTTCCGTAGCCGGTTTTTCGATGACCCTCACATCGTGGAGTGAAGAAGAATAGGGTATCTTTCTATCGATAATAAATTTGGGTATGCGCGGCGGAGCGTAATCCACCAGTCCCGCGGCAGGATATACCACCAGTGAGGTACCGATCACCACCAGTATATCGGCGGTGCCCATCAGCAGCATAGCCCGGGTGATCATGGGTACAGGCTCTTCAAACCATACAATATGCGGCCGCAGTTGTCCGCCGTCTTCTGCCGTATCGCCCAGGTTAATATCCGACTTTATCTCGTAAACCTCGTGTTCATTCTTCTCGCTCCGCATTTTAAAAATTTCGCCATGCAGGTGCAACACATTGGATGAGCCGGCTCTTTCATGCAGATCATCTATGTTTTGCGTAATAATGTGTACGTCAAAATCAGCTTCCATGTCGGCCAGCTTTTTATGGGCGGCATTGGGTGATGCATCCAGAACATCTTTTCTGCGCATATTATAGAACCGCAACACCAACCCGGGATCTTTTTTCCAGGCGCGGGGTGTAGCCACATCTTCGATATCATACCCTTCCCACAATCCATCGCTATCCCGAAAGGTCTTCAAACCGCTCTCCGCGCTGATACCGGCACCGGTCAATACGATGAGTCTCTTTTTCGACATGGGAAGAAAATGTGGAAATTTGAAAATGTACTAATTTGAAAATGGTCCGAGGCGATCTTACCATCTTACACTCTTACTATCTTACCTTACAGTCTTACCATCTTACCACCCACCACTTACTACTACTTACTAAAACTCAGCAGCGGTACCTGCAGGTCGGTAGCCATTTCTTCTGTTTTACTGCTCAGGAACAGCTTATCCCACATGCTGCGTTCTTTTGTAAACATCACTACCCACTGCGGATCACTTTCAGATATAAATTGCCGGATCTGCTTAAGCAGGGTAATGCTGCTGTCGGCTTTCTTTACTACCAACTCAACATTATCTTCTGCATATTTAGCCAATATGTCACCTGCTTCATTCTGCCGGTCAAAGCCGTAATTGAAATGCAGCACATCGATTGCGGCATGGCAGGCCTTGCTGAAAGGCACAATACGGGCTAACTCTTCATCCAGGTTTTCCAGGTCGGATGCATATACAATGTTTTTGACCTCTGCGTACGCATGTCCGACCGGCACTGCCAGCACAGGGATAGACGATTTGGAAATTGTGGAAGAAGTGACGGAACCGAAAAGGAATTTCTTCAGACCCGATGCGCCGTGCGTTCCCATAATAATGATATCCGCCTCCGCTGCTTCTGCGGCATATATGATGTTTTCCACAACGATGGGGCCAAAATTCACCTTGCATACCACCTGGTCTGTTGTAGTTCCCGCGTTGGCTGTCGCCAGTAATTCAGCCACTTCTTTTTCCAGCTCTTCTTTTTTTGCCGCCTCTTCCTGTTGGATCACTTCATTTCTTTTCTCTTCAGTCACCGGCGATGACATGATCTTCGCCGAGATGGCCAGGGCATGAAACACGGTGACCCGGCTGCCCGCAGCGCCGGCAAGCTTCAGTGCATACAACAGGGTATTAGCCGCATTCTCAGAAAAATCGTAGGGAACAAAAATCTTTTGCATATTCTATTCGGTTTATTATTCAGCATTTGCAGGGATGGCCAGCAAAGGTACTTTGGTATAATAAGTCATCTTCCGGGTAACGCTCGGCTTGAATACAGAAGCCAGGAAGCTTCTTTTATAGGTTATCATTGCTATCATATCCATGCCTGCACCTGTAATGTATTCTTCCAGCGCCATGGTGAGGCTACCTCCTTTCAGCGTAACGGTTTGCACCACCACATCCGGAAAAGAAGCGGCAATCTCCTGCCGGCATTTCAGCAGTTCCCACTCCTGTACCAGGGCAACCATTAAGCTGGATATATCATTGCCGGTAAAAGTAGCCACATGCACCGTAGCGTCAAATTTTGCAGCCAATTCAAATACCGTACTGGTTTTAGCCGGCAGCTTATCAAAATCGTTCACGGCCAGCAGGATATTTTTCAACCCCTGCCACTCTCCTTCCGGCGGTATCACCAAAACAGGTACTTCGGCATGCGGCACATAACCAGCTGTTTTACTGCCGAAAAACTGTTGTAACAAACCGGTCCGGCCCAAAGTTCCCATCACCACGCAATCGATCCTTTGCGCCTGCACCACTTCTTTGATACAACCTACCACATCGTTATTATACATGCCGGTAGTTACAGGTATCTGCTCCGCTTCGGTGATGCTGTTGCGCAGCAGCGCCAGTTGCGCTTCTGCTTCCTCCTTCACCTTCCGGTTGTAGCCGGCGGTGGTACCCGTGCTGTCGCCAACAGAAGTATCGGCCAGCTCCAATGCATGTACAATGTACAACCGTGCGTCAAAATGTTTGCAGAGATGTACGGCATAGTCCAGCGCTTTGTTTGCATTTAAGGAGAAATCTGTCGGAACCAGTATCCTGTTCATATTATGCTGTGGTTTTAATGGTCAAATTCGGCGTTTCCGCCTGCAGTCACTATGAGTACTATCAGTGGTTAACATGATATTTACCGGACACCGGTAAGAATGAAAGTAACCACTAAGATAAATATTTTAACCTGTTGCAGAAAAAACATCCGCTGAAATGCTACGGCGTTCTGTCTGTTTTATATGCAACTATTCAAATTCATTTTTAAGTGCCCGGTAGATGGCCTGGTATTTCCGGAACCCTTTCCTGTACACCCTATGGTTCTTTTCATCGGGTTTGAATACCTGTTTCGTTTCGCTGTCTGCCGGCATATCTTCCGTACTGCGGAATATGCCTGCAGCATAAAATCCGATGTAAGCGGCGCCGATGGCAGAAGCATCCGCAGCATCACTTATGATCATGGTTTTGTTAAATATATCCGCAATGATCTGCACCCACAACACGGATTTGATAAAACCACCGCTCACATATATCTCCCTGATGCCCTTTTCAGTTTCTGCCATTTCGCAAAAAACATCGTAGAGTGAATAACCCACGCCTTCCATTACGGCTTTCACCAGGTGCTGCTGTTCGTGCATGCTGTTCAGTCCGAAAAACACACCTTTGGCGCGGGCGTTCCATATCGGCGCCCGTTCTCCCTTCAGGTAAGGTAAAAAGATCAGTTCATCCGCCCCTGCCGGTACGATGGCCGCATCCGCCAGCAGGCGCTCATATACATCGTCTGCCGGCGGCAGCTTCAGCAGTTCCTTTATCAGCCATTGCAGCACAAAAGCCCCGTTGTTGACAGCTCCGCCTTTTATATATAGATCCCGCGTGAGGGGATAACAAAAAAGCGTGGGTTGCTCATTAACATGCGCCGACCGCAACGTGGTGCGGACCGCCCCGCTGGTACCGATGGTCAATGCTGCCCTGGTATCGTCTGTTACACCGGTACCGATATTGGCCAGACAGCCGTCGCTGGAGCCTGCCACGAAAGGTATGCTCTGCGAAAGTCCCAGCAGTTGCAGGCTGCTGTCCGGGATATTTGTTTCCGTATGCGTGGAAGGAACTATGGTTGAAAGTTTACCGGGCAAAATACCGGCCGTTTTCAGCGCCAGCTCACTCCAGTCAAGGGTATGAATATTGAGCATGCCCGTGGCGCCGGCAATGGCATAGTCCACCACATACACACCCAACAGCTTATAAAAAATGTATTCTTTGAGCGAAACAAACTTCGCTGCTTTCTGAAATATTTCCGGTTGATTTTTTTTCAGCCATATGATCTTACAGATCGGTAGCGAAGGATGCACCGGTACGCCGGTCTCCCGGTACAGCTTTTCGGCTATGCCGGAATCTTTTAATTCTTTTTCTTCCCGGTAGCTCCTGGTATCACCCCACAAAATAGCGTTGGTCAGTTGGTTGCCATCTTTATCCAATGCAATGAGGCTATGCATGGCCGCGCTGAAGCTGACGGCTGCTATCTGTGCTGCCGGGATATTTGCAAACGCTTCTTTCAACAACCTGTTAACAGAATGTAAAACAGCTTCGGGATCCTGCTCGGACATCTCCGGAGAAGACTGGATGGTGTCGCAGGCCGCTTCCCGCCTGAAAACAACGTTTCCATCGGGACCGCACGCAATAACCTTAACATTTGTAGTGCCGATGTCGACGCCGATAACCAGTTTCATATATACCAAATTTAAATTGCCCTTTGTTAAAAAAACAGGTTTTGAATTGAAAATACAAAAAGCTGTTTTGGTTATGGATAAAATCTTATTTTTAGGGCACACTTTTAAAGAACTAATTCTTAGATCACTATGGGAGATTTCCAGATTAAGACCAACCCCACCAAATACGATGTTATTATTGTAGGTTCAGGCGCCGGTGGCGGGATGGCTGCCTATATGCTTGCGAAGGCCGGGATAAAAGTTTGTTTGCTTGAAGCCGGTCCTTTATTCGATCCGAAAAAAAATGTGACCCAGTTTAAATGGCCATATGAATCTCCCCGCAGGGGCTCCAGCACAAAATACAGACCATTTGGTGATTTTGATGCCTGTTACGGCGGCTGGGATATTGAAGGAGAGCCTTATACCAGGGCGGCCGGTACCGAATGGGATTGGTTCAGGGCCAGAATGATGGGCGGCAGAACCAACCACTGGGGACGGATATCCCTGCGCTGGGGACCGAAAGATTTCAAGAGAAAAAGTATAGACGGACTGGGTGAAGACTGGCCGATCAGCTACAACGATATTAAGCCTTATTACGACAGGGTGGATCAGTTGATCGGTGTGTTTGGTACCAACGAGGGACTGGAAGATGAGCCGGACGGATTTTTCCTGCCGCCGCCCAAACCCAGGTTGCACGAGCTGTTCATTAAAAATGGGGCGAACAAGATTGGCATCCCGGTGATCCCGGGCAGGCTTTCCATGCTCACCAAGCCCATTAATAATGAAAGGGGTACCTGTGTGTATTGCGGACAATGCGCACGATCCTGCCAGTTTTATGCGGATTTCACATCCGGCTCCGTACTGGTAGAACCGGCCCTGGCTACCGGTAATATCGATGTGATAGCCAATGCCATGGCAAGGGAAGTGCTGACAGATGATAACGGGTTGGCTACCGGCATATCTTATATAAGCAAAGAAGATATGAATGAGTACGAAGTGAAAGCACGCGTAGTGATACTGGCTGCCAGCGCCTGTGAAAGCTCGCGCCTGATGCTGAACTCAAAATCCCAAGCGCACCCCAACGGGCTGGCCAACGCCAGCGATGTGGTCGGTCGTTATCTCCATGATTCCACCGGCGTATCGTTGGGTGGTTATCTGCCGCAGCTGTTTGGCCGCAAAAGATACAACGAAGACGGCGTAGGCGGCATGCACGTATATACGCCCTGGTGGCTGCAGGGGAATAAAAAGCTGAACTTTACCCGCGGATATCATATTGAATACTGGGGTGGTATGGGTATGCCCGGCTACGGGTTTGGCATGGGCATCCAGGGACAAAACGGGAAACACCCGGTAAACGGCACGAATAAGGAAGCCGGCGGATATGGTGCTTCATTAAAAGAAGATCAACGCTTTTTCTATGGCGCCGGCGTGGGTATGGGTGGACGCGGAGAAGCCCTGGCTATGCACGATAACCGCTGCTACATCGATCCGAATGTGGTAGATAAATATGGCATTCCCGTATTAAAGTTTGATGTAAAGTGGACGGAACACGAAATTGCCCAGGCAAAGCATATGAAAGAAACTTTCCTGGAGATCATGCATGCCATGGGTGCGGTGGTTACCTGGGGAGGAGATGTGGATCCCAAAAACAATTACGGACTGGAAGCGCCGGGTAAGATCATTCACGAGGCCGGTACGGCCAGAATGGGGAATAGTGCCAAAACTTCAGCGTTGAACAAATGGAACCAGGCGCATGACTGTAAGAACCTGTTTGTGGTGGATGGTGCGGCCTTCACATCGCAGGCAGACAAGAATATCACGTGGACCATCCTGGCGCTGTCGATGCGTGCTTCGGAGTACATTATCGATGAAATGAAAAAACAAAACCTTTAACTTTTAACATTTTTAATAGCAGTATATGGACAGAAGAAAATCACTTAAAATCATCGGGGTTGGTTCCCTGGCAACTTCTATCCTGTTTGATGCCTGTAAACCGGGTGATAAAAAGGCCGGGGTAGCGGACACGCCGGGCGCTTCTCCGGTGCCTGCGGCCGGTCCCGACAGGATGCCGGAAGAGATCGAGCACTATAACAAGGTAACCTCCTATACTTTTTTCACGGCACACGAGATGGCGACCATCGCCATCCTGGCAGATATCATTATCCCGAAGGACGAGGTAAGCGGCAGCGCCACTGATGCGGGTGTACCCGATTTTATAGAATTCATAGTAAAAGATATGCCTGCGCATCAGGTGCCCATGCGGGGCGGCCTGCGCTGGCTGGACAGAGAATCGCTGCGCCGCTTCAATAAGCTGTTCAAAGACATCAGCAATGCAGAGCGGATCCAGATCGTAGACGATATCGCCTATCCTGAAAAAGCGAAGCCCGAAATGTCTCAGGGTGTATCCTTTTTCAACAAGATGCGCGACCTGACCTGCACCGGTTTTTATACTTCCAGGATCGGCATAGAAGACATCGGCTATGCGGGAAATAAACCCAACCAATGGAACGGGGTACCGGATGATGTGCTGAAGCAGTACGGGCTGGCTTATACAGAAAAGGAGCTGAAAGAGTGTGCAAGTTATTCGTAACTTTGCCTGCTAATTCATTTCTATATGACAAAAAACCTTGTTGCTTACTTAAGTGCAGTGATAGTGGTGGCGGCGATCGGATGCAGCAGATATAACCCTGCAAAAACACCGTTTGCTATTTATAAGCCCATCTCGGAAGAAGATGTCCGTAAACTGGAAAAAGACGTAACCACCCGCGATGAAACGCTGAAATTATTTGGCAGTACACCGGTCAACAGTATCAGCGACCGGGGGGAGAGACTGATATATGGTTACCTGGGTGATACCCTCACGGTAATATTTGATCATAACAATGTGGTGTCGAGCTTTCTCTACCGCCCGGATATATTCACACCTGTGGATGGAAGCACTGAAGACAACCGGAAAAGGATCAGGACCAGCCGGGTGAATAAGATCAGGATCTACGATCATAATATCTTCACCATAGCCGATTGGTTCGGCAGGTACTCCAAAAAAGAAACAGGCACTAACCGGAACCGTTATACCTATATCAGGAAGAACGGCACCCTGGTGGTATATACCCTGGCGGATATGGAAGAAAGGGTGTTGTCCTATAGCTTCACGCCTTCGGAGTAATGTGCGATTGCTCTCCGGATACTCACGCTGCTCCATACTTTGTCATGCCGAAGTCCCGAACATTCGGGGAGGCATCTAAAGCAGGTCTCGTTGCGAAGAGTAGCTCCCTCGGTAATACTCATGACACGTGAAGTAAATAGCTGTAAATCAGTAACCGCAAAAAAGCATATCACCCCTGCCCGCGGCTACATTACCAGCAGATTATTACAAACGGTATAGCTGAAGATCGTTTCCTTTTTTTTATTCAGCACCACACGCATAGACCTGTCAAAGGGCTGTATTTCCTTAATTTCTATGGACGAGCCCAGGTTTAATCCGATAGAGTCCAGGAACTGGAGAAACGCCGGATCGTGGTTGGCAACGCCGCTGAGCCTGTAGCTGCCCTTCACCACCCCCTCAGATAACGGAAAGGCTTTGAACACCGGGAGCTTACCGTGAATATCCGGGATAGGCTCCCCGTGGGGATCAAACTTCGGACTGCCGAGCATTTCGTCTATGCGGCTGAAAAACCGTTCAGACTGGATATGTTCGATCTGTTCGGCTATATCATGCACCTCCTCCCATCCCAATCCCATCACCTGCGAAAGGAACAGCTCCGTCAGCCGGTGCTTGCGCAAAATATACAAAGCCTGCTTTTTACCTTTTTCGGTCAGCTCTATGGCCTTATACTTCTCATACCGGATGAATTTTTTCTCATCCAGCTTTTTTACCATACTGTTAACGGTAGGCATTTTAATACCCAGGCTTTCCGCTATATCCTTGACGGTTATCTCGTTTTTTTCCTGGGCCAGCCGGTAAATGGTTTTCAGATAGTTCTCTTCGGTCAGTGAGATCATGCCGTAAAGATAGAAAATGTGGGAAATGTGAGAATTTGAAAATGTGAAAATGAAAAGCCCGGATTTGTTCAGTAGATGATGTGGTAGATATGAGGTCTGGCTTTGTACCACAGTACCGTCCTTCTCCCGTAGGAGAGGGAACGAGGGTGAGGCTGCATCATCTGCTCATCCGGAAGATAAGGATACAGATCAGCCCTGCAATCAGAAAGGCGACCAGGGGATAATACCGTTCCCAATAGTCATTCAGCCGGACCTTTTTCTTCCATTGCTCTATCTCCGGCTGGGGCAGGTCACTTTCGCAGGACAACTCCTGCAGCGAGGGCAATACCAGGCTCAGCTTTTTCCAGGAAAGTTTGCCGGCGGCATCCATCAGGCGCCGGATAATTTCAGTATTTTTTTTCCTGTCGGCCGCATGCCGCAGGAAAGCTATATTTTCCAGGCTCAGGATGTCTGTGAGCCGGGTATAGATAAAATCCCTGTTAAAACGATATACATCCGCATGCCGGATATACTGCAAAAGGGCGTTCGACTCTTCCAGGATAGCCGCCGTGCTGATCTCCTTGACTTTGGATAACGGCGCATCCGGAAACTGCAACCGCCACTCCCGGTCATAGATCATGCGCTGACTCTGGTCGGACAGCGCATTGTACGCTTCCTGCACTTCCCTGAAACGTATGACCGCAAACTCACTGTCCTCATTCCGGTCCGGGTGATACTGCAATACCAGCATCCGGAATCTCTTTTTTATGTCGGCCGGTGTAGCGTTGGGCGCCACTCCCAGTATCCGGTAATAGTCTTTAAAAGCCATATTTCGTTGCGAATTTCAATAAAATGGAGTATATTCCAAGAGTAGCTGGTACAAATATTCCGACTCTACAGCATTATATTTCGCGCAAAGCCGCTATGAAGCGGGAAGGCCGCAAACAATTTCTTTTTTGAACCACTTCTTTTTTGCGGTTTTGCGTGGCATCTTTTATGTAAGATTGAGGGTGCTTAAGCTGACGACTATGGGTAAGTGGGACCCATCAGGGCTAGAAAATAAGTTTAATTAAACATAACATTGTTTACAAAAACTAAACACGTATTTTTGAGATATTATGAGCACCTCATTTCACCGTACAGAAGGCGACATTAATTTATCGGATGCCCGCAGCGAATGGTACAAGGTAATAGCGGATACGGAAACGCAGCATTACCTCGACGCGGATGCCCGTTATTTCCTGCACCAGTCCATGTCTACTCCCTGCCTGGATGTGCTGGCATCCTGCGACGGCATTTATATTACCGATATAAGCGGCAGGTCGTATATGGACTTTCACGGCAACAATGTACACCAGGTGGGCTACCGGAACCCTTATGTGCTGCAGAAAGTAAAGGAGCAAATGGATGTGTTGCCATTTAGTCCCCGGCGTTATACCAATATACCGGCAACGGACCTGGCCAAAAAGCTGGCGTCGCTGCTGCCCGGAGACCTTAACAGGGTATTGTTTGCCCCCGGCGGCACTTCTGCTGTGGGAATGGCCTTAAAGCTGGCCCGCGTGGTGACTGGCAAACACAAAGTCATTTCCCTCTGGGATTCTTTCCATGGTGCATCTATGGATGCCATTGCCGCCGGCGGTGAACAGGTGTTCCGGAAAGGACTGGGACCGCTGATGCCGGGCGTTGAACGCATTCCGCCGCCCACCACCTATCGCGGGATACTGGGCCACGATGGAAATGACAGCAAGTATGCCGAATACCTGGAGTACGTGATTGACAAGGAGGGAGATATCGGCGCCTTCATCGTGGAGACCATCCGCAATACCGATGTACAGATACCCTCCAAAGCCTACTGGAAAAAAGTAAGGGAGATCTGCACCCGGTACGGCGTTTTACTGATACTGGATGAAATTCCCATTGCCTTCGGCAGGACCGGGAAAATGTTTGCCTTTGAGCATTATGATATTGAACCGGACATTGTATGTCTGGGCAAAGGGTTGGGCGCCGGTGTGATGCCGATGGCGGCTATGGTTGCCCGTGATACGTATAATATCGCGGCAGAGGTTTCCCTGGGGCACTACACCCATGAGAAAAGTCCGCTGGGAAGTGTTGCCGCACTGGCCATGCTGGAATACATAGAGCAGGAGCAGATTTTGAATAAAGTAAACGACGATGCCGGGTTCATGCAGGAACAACTGGACATACTGAAACAAAAATACCCGCTGATCGGAGATATCAGGGGGATCGGCCTGCTATGGGGCATTGAACTGGTGAAAGACAGGGATACAAAAGAAAAAGCAATAGATGAGTCGGAAGCCGTTTTATACGAATGCCTCCGGAATGGGTTGAGCTTTAAAATATCGCAGGGCAATGTATTGCAGCTTTCTCCACCGCTGATCATATCCCGGGAACAGCTGAAAGAAGCGCTCCGGATAGTGGAAAATGCGATTGCCGGTGTATCCGTATAGCTTTACGGCGATACGCCGCAGGTAAAGGGCCACTCCTTTCTCCCGTAAAAAGATCCAGGTCGCCATCCATATCATAGTCTAAAAACGCCGCATGTGTAGCCGCCCCTGTTAGTGAGCCCATACTGCGCATGAAGCATCGCTTTGGGCCATTTTCGCCACATGAAATGGAGTCATATAAAAGCTCCCCTGCCGTTATCAGACAAATATTGCCGGGCAGCCGGCAGGGGACAAAAAAATGCGCCAATCGTGAAATTGGCGCATGGAACAAATTATCATTGCTTCTCATTCAGCAGGAATGATCCTGCTTACCTGGAATCCCTGCTGATATTGTAGGTATACAACCCTTCATAACCCGGGTAAAAGCCTTCCACCCTTATGTTATCAGATTTCTGCACCTCGGTGCTGAACTCATCTATATTGGTCACGGCGGTTCCGTTCACTTTCAGGATGATAAATCCGTCCTTCATACGGGTCTGGCTGTCAATAAAACCGTTCGGGTTGATCTTCTTCACAATCACACCGCCTTTCTGGCGATATTCGTCCGCTTTCTTTTTATCCAGGTCCTGGAATTCCGCCCCGAAATCGTCGAGCACAGATATTTTCACCACATCAAAATTTCCCGCCCTGTTTTTCAGGGTCACTTCCGCTGTTCTCTCTTTGCCATCTCTCAGGTAAGTAACATTTATTTTATCACCTGGTTTCAGGCGGGCAATTTTCTCTACCATTTCATTTCCTGAATATACCTGCTCTCCGTTGATCTTGCTGATATAGTCGCCGGACTTAAGTCCGGCGGCTGCGGCAGCGCCATCTTTGGTAGCCTCTCTCACAAATACACCCTGTCCTCTCGTATAACCCAGCTTTTCCTTTTCTGAATCAGGCGCTTCATCCGGCAGGTAGCTGATGCCGAGATAGGCTCTCTGCACCGTACCGAATTCTATCAGGTCATTCACGATCTTTTTGGTAATATTTACCGGGATGGCATAAGAGTATCCTGCATAAGACCCTGTAGGCGATGCAATGGCGGAGTTGATACCGATCAGCTCACCATTGGTATTTACCAATGCGCCACCACTGTTGCCCTGGTTCACCGCAGCATCGGTTTGCAGAAAGAATTCAATAGGCGTCTGGCTCCTGCGGGCATTCAGCCCCAGTGTTCTGCCTTTTGCGCTGATGATACCTGCCGTAACGGTAGTCTCCAGGTTCAGCGGGTACCCGATTGCCAGTACCCACTGTCCTATCTGCACATTGTCAGAATTGCCGTACAACAGGAAAGGCAGGTTTTTCGCATCGATCTTTATAACCGCCAGGTCGCTGCTTGCATCGGCTCCTACCAGCTTTGCCGTAAAAGAGCGCTTATCGCTCAGGCTTACCTTTATTTCACTGGCTCCATCTATTACGTGATTATTGGTAATGATATACCCGTCCTGGCTCACGATCACACCGGAACCGGATGCTCTTTGCGGAACACTGCGCATTTGAGGGCCGCCGAAGAAATCATCAAAAAAATCATCCGGCACCAACCCCTGGAAAGGGTTGCTCCTGCGGGGCAGGTTGTTGCTGGCCTGTGACTTGCCGATGGTAGTGGTAATATGCACCACTGCCGGTACCGCTATTTTAGCCGGTTGTTCAAAATCTACCGGGCCGGGTAAATTGGCCCCGTCAAACAAGCCTGCATAGTTGGCCGGTATTTTTACACCGTCTGTCTGAACCGTCACCCCTTTCTTAGGCATATACCTGTCATAGGCGTATATCACTCCAAACGCCGTAGCCGCACTAATTACGATAGTAAATAATACATGTTTAAAGTTCATCTTTATATCCTTTGTTTTGTTGTTTATAAATTACTGATGTCCATGGAACATCGTTGAAACGCACCGTTGAAACTTATAGCTGATAAAGTTCTTAAAAATCCATCAAATGCTGTGCCTGTCAGATGATTTATGTAATAAACGAACCAGCTATGACATTTCGTCTGTGAAATTACGAAGCAATACGTAATAGAAATGTTAATTGAATGTCAGGTATTATCCAAAATTTCAGGTGCGGCTTTTATCGCTGACAGAAGGCGTAAGAGTGGTCAGGAATTTCATGGTATCGATCCCGTCTGCATAGTCGTACAGCCCAGGGCGCTGAGCTGCTCCGAGCGGTATTTTAGGTGTGCCGGCAATACACTGGATCTCTTCCGGGTTCAGCCGGTGGTACACATCATCCACCTGCCGGTAAAACTGGTAATGCAACTGGCTGACGGGGGAATAAGATGACGGATTTTCAGTTAAAATGATGGAGTCGTTGGTCATATAATACTGCTGGTTGATGATCTGCAGCGCCAACCCGTAGTCATAATTGTGTTTATATTTATGGTTCTCCATCAGGTGGTCGTATTTCCGGAAAGCCTGCAGCATAGGCAGAAAATCGTATCCGGCAGGTACAAATACCTGGGTTACATTCCGGCAGCCAAACCCGAAATAGGAATATACATCATCTGCCAGCTTTTCCAGATCCGCAGCTGATTCATTTCCATTGAGTATGGCCACCGAGGTCCTGTTTTTGCGTATAATATGAGGACGGTTACGAAAATAATATTCAAAATAACGGGAAGAGTTGTTGGAACCTGTTGCGATATAGGCATCACAGCCTTTCAGCAGTTCGGCCATCTGCACCAGGGAGCGTGTTTCCGGCTCCCACTCGTATAACTTTTCAATCAGATGCCGGAGCAGCACATCGTCTTTTGACGACAGCTTAATGGTTTGCCGGTGACCGGCAGCAAATACACATAAAAAATCGTGAAACCCTACCAGCGGGATATTACCCGCCATGATGATACCCACATTTTTTACCGTGGGAGCATCCTGCACCTGGTAATGCGTGCACCAGACACCAAGCGCTTCCTCATCCAGGAGTTCTTGTGCAATATTGGAAACTGCCAGGGAAATAAACTCCGGCGTAAACCAGGCATTGCTTATATGGGCCTGCTGCCGGGCCGCCTGCCACTGTTCTTCGTTACCGATCATATATGCTCCCAGCCTCGTCAGCAATCCTATTCTGTCCGATAAATTCAGCATTGATTATTAATTCAGATGTAATTATCTTTGTAGCGCAAATGTACTAGCAAAAAATTACCCGTAAAATCGTAAATTGGAATGGCAATTAAAATAACGGATGAGTGTATCAATTGCGGGGCCTGCGAACCGGAATGTCCAAACAATGCAATATATGAAGGAGGGGTTGAATGGTCGATATCGGACGGAACAACTATAAAAGGACCCTATGTTTTGATGGATGGAACAACTGTAGACGCCTCGGAAAAGCATGCGCCGATCAGTGTGGATATTTATTACATCGTACCCGATAAGTGTACCGAATGCCAGGGCTTTCATGAGGAACCACAGTGTGCGGCTGTCTGCCCGGTTGACTGCTGCGTTCCTGATGAAATGTATGAAGAAACAGTAGAGGCATTAATGGAAAAAAAAGGAAAGCTGCATTTTTGATGCAGTCGGAAGATATCTGACTTCTTTTGTGAATGACGCTTTGCGTCATAATACAGGCGGGTGATATTTCCCGCTAAAGGGTGAAGCGCTCGTAATAAGCCTTCACCCTTATTTTTAAACTATTGGTAAGTTAAATGTATTATAGTTTTACAATAGTCATGAATGCACGAATATTGTCCGTGCATTCATAGCATATTATACGATATTTTAAATGTAACATAGCACTATACCATCTTTTATTTTGACCGATCATATGCAGGCAACACCCATCGATAATTCCTTTCCGCGCATCGTATTCATGGGTACGCCCGAATTTGCAGTCGCCTCGCTTGACGCACTGGTAAAGGCCGGCTACACCATTGTGGGGGTGATCACGGCCCCCGATAAACCGGCAGGGCGGGGCATGAAGCTGACCGGCAGCGCCGTAAAACAATATGCGCAGGAGCATAACCTGCGCCTGCTGCAGCCGGAAAAGCTGAAGAATCCTGCATTTTTATCAGCACTTCGTTCGCTGAAGGCGGATCTGCAGGTAGTCGTTGCCTTTAGAATGCTGCCCGAAGTGGTCTGGAATATGCCGCCGCTGGGCACCATCAATGTACATGGGTCCCTGCTGCCGCAATACCGGGGAGCCGCTCCTATCAATTGGGCAGTTATCAATGGGGAACCGGAAACAGGAGTTACCACTTTTAAGCTGCAGCACGAAATTGATACCGGCAATATCCTGCTGCAGGATCGTTTTGCTATAGGCGAAAACGAAACCGCAGGCGAAGTGCACGATAAAATGAAGCTTACAGGCGCAGCGCTGCTGGCCAAAACCGTAGCAGGGCTCATCAACGGAAGCATAAAGGAAATACCGCAGGAAAGCATTGAAACCGCCCGGTTGAAGCATGCACCTAAAATTTTTACCGATACCTGCCGCATCAACTGGCTGCAACCGGTAGCTGATATTCATAACCTCATAAGGGGACTGTCTCCCTTCCCCGGTGCTTTTACAACACTTGACAACAAAACCCTGAAGATCTTCAGAAGTAAAAAGATCACCGATGCCACAGGTGTTCCCGGCACTATTGAATCAGATGGTCAAACATATCTCCGTTTTGCCGCAGCAGATGGTTATATAGAGGTGCTGGAGCTGCAACTGGAAGGGAAAAAAAGAATGCGGACGGAAGATTTTTTAAGGGGACACAAGATGGATGTATGATTTATGATGTATGCTTGCTGATGTAATGATGTAGAATGCCTGTCGCCTGCGGTGAGCCATTACGCACCTGCATAAACAGCGGGTTAATTGTCCCCCTCTTGAGGGGTACCATGCTAAACCCTCATGAATTTCGAAGGGGGAGGATGGAAGACCTCCGAACGTTCGGAGACTGATTTTTGATTGCATAATACTCAAATCAGAAATCTAAAATCAGACATCGGCAATAAAGGGATTGTTTACATTTCCTGCGTTTTAGCTGTCAACAGCTCATTTAACCCCTCAGCTTCAAACAAAAGCGTTCCTACCTTCAGGTCGGACCAACCTTCTTTGAGTTCAAAACTAAATACCGGAACACCATTTGCTACGGAAGTATCCAGGTAATATATTTTAACCTTTTTAGCAACCACTTCTTCCTGTTCTTTTAACTGGTGAAGATGAGTTGAAATGAAGAAACAGGAGTTTTCAAATTTTGCCAGTCCACTGATGGTTTTTCGACTGATAGCAAGGGCGTCTTCAATATTTGTACCTTTAAATAACTCATCAAATACAGCAAAACATCTTTTCTTTTCGTTAGCCCGTAGCAGTACCTTCTTCAGCCTTATTATTTCATTCATAAAATGACTGTACCCGCGCCTGATATCATCGTTATGATTTATTGATACGGAAATATGATCAAAGAAAGGGATAACGGCATTTCCTGCCGGGATCCCTATACCGATATGAGCGAGATATACACAAAGAGCAACAGATTTTAAAAATGTTGATTTGCCGGACATGTTGGAACCGGTTAAAAGAATAACGTTCCTGTCAGCCTCAAAGCTATTTTTAACAGGGTTCTCCAAAACAGGATGATAAAGGTTCTCTATTTTAAACGATTGGTTATCCAATACGGGAAAGCTGAAATTATTTTTCCTGATACATTGACTGATTGACAAGAATGCCTCAAATAAACCCAGGTTATCGAAGAATACTTCAAATGCCCTGGTATTCCTGCTATCTGCGACCTGTTTGAGTAAGCTGGTAATATAACCGGTGCCGAATTTGTCTTCCCGGATCAGATCAATATAGAGCCCGGTATTAAACGTTGCTAGAAATTCAAGCATACAGTTGATCGTTGCCCTGTATTCTACCGGGAAAAACTCCCTTTTGACTTCTTTTATTCCGGACTCAATTTTATTAAAGAGATAGATGAGCTGTATAATGGGGGATTGAACGGCATGTTTGGTTGTTTTTGACAGAAGCAGTTGCCATTTTTTAACTTTAGCAATACGCAATAATCTCTCACTTTTAAGGAATATATATACTTCATCAAAGTCAGACCGGGCATAGTGATAATTATCGAAATATTCAATATTGCTCAAAAATCCTCTTAAAATATCCTGTCTCTCCGTTATCTGTTGGGGGCCTTTCAAAGGCGTCAAAAACAAGCTGACTAATTTTTCTCTTGCAAGAGTATTGAGCGTATAATCAAAAAGGGGAATAACTTCGGTTTCAAGGTTCAGTTCTGATACGTTATTCATCCGCTTTATCTTATTAAAATAATATTCGCCTGCACCATACATATATGCAGTCAATTTATGTCATCAGGTGCACTACCACTGAAGGTACTAACAATTAATTTACCAAACTACCCTAACGGCAACAGAGTGCTGATGTGCGATTTTTGATTACTGACTTATAGTTGCGTGTAAATTAAATCAGAAATCATACATCCAAAATCAGAAATAAAGGAGATTGGGTTACCTTTTCAGTCTTACAGAATAAAGGCATATCTGCTGCAGACATTATGTAATAAATCCGGTTCCTGCATCTTTCATTTAGTAAAACGAAACATATGAAATTATTTGTCTCAGCCCTGGCGGCTGCCCTCATCCTTTTGTCCTGCAATAACGGTAATGAAAACACGAAAGATATAGTGCTCCATACACCGGGACTGGCAGCAACAGAGCCTGTTGCAAAAGCCGAAACATTTACTGATCGGGAAGGAGAAACCTTCAGGGAATCTCCCGGCATACCCCATAATCCCGGGCAGGGCGCCCCGTTACCGGTTGCCCCTGACTGGAACAAACAGATCATTCGCAATGCATCTGTCAGCATGCGGGTAAAAAGCTTCAGAACAGCGCACGCCGGTATTTACCAGGCAGTGGAAAATGCCGGGGGATATGTGGCTGCCGATGCAGAGAGGCAGTTGGGTAGACAGGTTCAATCTGAAATGACCATCAAAGTACCACGGGAAAAGTTTGAATGGCTGCTGGCGCGTATCACGGAATCGGGAGACAGTCTTATACAGAAAAATATAACAAGTGAAGACGTAACAGCCGAATATGTGGATACCAAAGCCAGGATTGCCGCCCGGGAAAAGGTCAGGGACAGGTATTATGAGTTCCTGCAGAAGGCAAAAAACATTGATGAAGTATTAAAAGTGCAGAAAGAAATTGGCATCATGCAGGAAGACATTGAAGCAGCCAGCGGAAGGGTGGCCTATATCAAACACCAGGCAACGTTCAGCACCATATACCTCAGCTTTTTTCAGCCCCTGGATATGACTATCACAGACCCGTACACACCGCCCGGCTTTATACAACAAGCCATTACCTCGCTGAAAGAGGGTTGGAAACTGGTTGAACTGGTGCTGATCGGCTTAATAAAAATATGGCCGATATGGACACTCGGACTGGCGGTATTGTATGTTTTGAGATACCGCACCAGGAACAGGCAGGCGGTAGTTGAACGGGGTAGTAAATAAAGAATTACGCTTTCCTGCGACCAATTTGAAGGAATAACCGCCGTTTACAGTAATAAATCGCCAAAATTGTTGTTATACGATCAGGATCAAACAGTAATAAACATAATGCAATGAAAGTCATTCTTATAATTGCAGGCGTAGTAGTGTTGGGTGTTATAGCGCTTATAGCTGTCTTCAACTCCAGGTCGAAGGTATATGCCTTCCAGACGGAATATAACGGGATACCTCTTCAATTGGAAGTCTATAATCAGCAACAATATGCCCATTCTTACTATTTTATGCTCCTGACCTATGGAAAGCTGAAGCCCTTAAAAATTACCGTTCGCGATATAACCGGCAGTTGGCTGCCCTGGAAAAAAGAGCTGTACCAATCGGCTCCTTTTTATCAATGGGATACAGTACGCCACGCAGTGCCCCATAGCTACAATTCCAATTTTTCAGATGATGCATGTTGGCCCTATTTCATATATGCCAACCCGAAGGGTTATACCAAAGAGGAATTTGATGTATTGGGACAGTGCTTACAAGCTAAAGCAAAAGAACTGGAAGCCGCTTTGTATAAAGACTTTATACGTCCCGCCCATCATTTTAACTATCCCCAACTGGTGGGTATCGTGTACGGACGTCGCGGGGATTTTGTGCTGCAGTATCAAACAGATAACCTGGTTTGCTATATACAACCCGACAAAAGAGTAGAGATCAAAAAAGCCAATGATCCTGACAATATTGAAATAACGGGTTTTGTAACAGCTGAAAACCAACTATCGTTCCGGGAAAATGATCTGCGGCGGATAGTGCCTGTAACAGTGGAGAGCTTTGTCAGCAATGCTACGGGACGCAGGCTGTCAGAAGACTTCAGGATTGAGATCACGGAGACAAATGATTAAGCGTATCCCAGTATTGTTTGGGGCAAAAATCACACGGGATAGCAATTTTTTCGTTATTTCGTTATCAACCAGGAAATCAAGCCAATGAAGGAAATAAAGCCCGCTGTATCAAAAATAGTATTCACAGTAACGCTATGTCTTTTTTTTGTTTCCGGGTTTACCCAGCATTTCCTGCCATCCTCTGATGTGTACCGCCCGGACCGGTTGAAGAAAGTGATCATTACGGAAGTTGCGATCGGCACGGCGGTAAGTGTAGGATTGTATTATCTCTGGTATAAAAAATTCCCACGCAGCAGGTTCCATTTCTTTAATGACAGCCGGGAATGGCTGCAAATGGATAAAGTGGGACATGCCGTCACAGCTTATAATGCGGGTGTTTTACAATACGACCTGATGCGCTGGAGTGGCGTGAAAAAAAACGATGCCATCATTATTGGCTCCGCCACTGCGTTGGGCAGCCTGACCATCATTGAGCTGCTGGATGGTTTTTCCACCCATTGGGGCTTTTCCAAAAGCGATATGTTGGCCAACCTGGTGGGTACCGCCATATTTGCAGCGCAACAAAAATGGTGGGATGAGCAAAGGATATCCATGAAGTTTTCGGCGCATCTTTCTCCCTATGCCCAATACCACAAAGGGGAACTGGGTAATAATTTTGCCTCCCGGATACTCAAGGACTATAACGGCCAAAGCTACTGGCTGTCCGTAAACCTTAAATCCTTCCTGCCGGCGGGCTCTTCGGTTCCCGCCTGGGCAGCAGTGTCCTTTGGCTATGGTGCAGACGGCATGATTGGGGGACATTCCAACCCCACCACGCTAAAGGGGGTTCCCATACCCCATTTTGAACGCACCAGGCGCTTCATGATCGCGCCGGATGCAGACCTTTTTCGTATCCGGTCCATTGCACCGGTTGACGCAGCCACTTATATGACAAGACCCGTTAAATGGCCCGCTCCTACCCTGGAAATGAACTCAAAAGGGAAGTTCAGGTTTTACGGACTGTATCATTAAGATTTCCTCTTTATATGCAAGTCACGACAAATCCTCATAAATAACAGAGTAATATGATCGGTTGTATAGTCGTTAGATTTCTCCCTTCGAAATGACAATTAGGACTACGTCATTTCGAGTCCGACGAAGGAGGATGAGGAAAAATCTTACGAAGGTGTGGAGTGTCATTGGCGGAGACGACCTAAGCAATCTCCTTTACAGAAACACTTCTATGGTCATGAGATTACCTTCGGTGAAATAGTTCTTCCTCCGAATGGTCGGAGAGATAGAAATGACGATTGAGATAGTGATATTTCCCTGCCGCTGCGCGGGATCGAAAGAACGGGAATCCCTTTTACGAAAACGCCTCCACCAACTGCTCCATCTTTTCTTCTGCGTTATAAAAGCCGGCCAGCTTCCTGATAACACCTTCTACCAGGGCATCCGGACAGGAAGCACCGCTTGTGATCAGTATCCTTGCCGGAGAAGCTGGTGGCAGGAAGGAATGCGACAGTATCTCTTCCTTTGTATGAAAATTATAATGTAATATTTCTCTTTCAGAAAGGATCTTTTCCTCGCTGCTGATAAAATAGGTAGGCAGCTTCTCTTCGCACAGCTCTACCAGGTGCGAGGTATTGGAACTGTTGTAGCCACCGATCACCAAGGCAAGGTCGGCATCAGTTTCCAGCAGTCCGCGTACAGCCATCTGGTTGTCGTTGGTGGCATAACACAGGGTATCCCGCGTATCGGCAAACCGTTCCCCCATATTTTTGTCATCCAGTTGATAATGTGTTATCATCACCTGCTTCAGGTAATCCGCTATTGCCTGTGTATCCGTAGATAACATGGTGGTCTGGTTTACCACGCCAATGCGCTGCAGGTCTTTTGTTATATCAAAGCCTTCGGAATATCGCCCGGCAAATTCCGTATAAAATTGTTCCGCTTCCTTTTCGCCGGTAATGTATTTTGCCAGCGCCACGGCTTCCTGCATATCGTTCACGATCACGGTAGGCGCTGTTGAAGCGCTATGCGAAAAAGTGGCGCGGGTCTCTTCATGCTTCGGTTTACCATGCACTACTATGCTGTAACCCTTTTTAGCGATCTGCTCAGACCGGTTCCACACCTTTTCCACAAACGGGCAGGTAGTATTGTACTGCTTTGTTTCCAGCCCGATGGTATGCAGCTTGTTCTCTATCTCCAATGTTGTACCGAAAGCCGGGGTAATAACAATATCATTGGGTGTTAAGCTGTCAAATGGCAATACCTGTTTGCCATAAGTATCCTGCAGGAACCGGATCCCTCTTTGCTGCAGGTCGTGGTTGACATGCGGATTGTGGATCATTTCACTCAGCAGGTATATCTTTTTACCGGGATTCTCTTCCACGGTTTTGAAGGCTATCTCAATGGCGTTCTCCACTCCGTAACAAAACCCGAAATGCCTTGCCAGAAACACCTGTAAAGAACCAAAATCAAGCAGGGTGGGCACAAAATCCTTCTTCATCTTATCCTCCTGTTTTCTTTTTTGCTTGATAGCGGAAATCAGGGGGCTCCTGTAAATGATGGGAACATTGAACTGTTTCATAACCTGCTGCAAAGGTACTGCCTTTCAGCCGGATTCCTATGGCACCTTTCTCATATGATCTTCTGCTGTAAATACTTCGCCATCTGCTCCGGGTTTATGTAAAACGTAATATCTTCACCGCCAGGCAGATAATGTCATAGTGAAATAAAGTAACCGCATAATTATGAACATACAGCTACAACGCGTCAACTGGAGATTGAACACCACTATGTACGAGGTAAATGTAAGACAATACACAAAGGAAGGTACTTTTAAGGCTTTTGCCCGACATCTGCCGCGATTGAGGGATATGGGCATTGAAACGCTGTGGTTCATGCCTGTTACTCCTATTGCCCGCGATAAGATGAAAGGCACGCTTGGCAGCTATTATGCCTGCTCGGATTATATGGCAGTTAACCCCGAATTCGGCACACTGGAAGATTTTAAACAACTGGTGGCGGAGGCTCATCAGCTCGGTTTCAAGGTAATACTGGATTGGGTGGCCAACCATACCGGTTGGGGGCATATCTGGACCCAAACCCATCCCGCCTATTACAAGAGATACGCTTCAGGCGGGTTCAAAATGGCCCACGGCATGGATGATATTATTGAGCTGGACTACGAAAACCCGGAGCTGGTGCAGGCAATGATCGCCGCAATGCGGTTCTGGGTAACCGAATGTGATATTGACGGTTTCCGGTGCGACCTTGCCTCCTGGGTGCCGCTGCACTTCTGGATAAAGGCCCGTCCTGCGCTGGACGCTATAAAGCCTCTTTTCTGGCTGGGCGAAATGGACGCTATTGAGGAAAAGAGCTACCTGCAGGTTTTCGACGTAGCCTATGCCTGGAAATGGATGCACGCCACCGAGTCTTTCTATAAAGCAGATAGGCAGGTGAGTAAGCTCTCCAACCTGCTGATGAACTACATCACTACTTACGCCCCGGGTACAACGGCATTGTTTTTTACCACCAATCACGACGAAAACAGCTGGAACGGAACCGAATATGAAAAGTACGGGGATATGGCGCTCCTGCTGACTGTGCTGAGCTGTACCTGGCAGGGTATGCCGTTGGTATATAGCGGGCAGGAGCTGCCGCTCCACAAACGGCTGATGTTCTTTGATAAAGATGAAATTGAATGGACAGGAGACTGTGCGCTGCACGATTTCTACAAAAAGCTGTTGACACTGCATGCCACCCACCCGGCGCTATCCACCGAAGCGACTACGGAAATGCTGAAGATGACAGATGAACACATAGTGGCATACCGGCGGAAACAGGATAATAAATCGGTGCTTACCGTCCTGAACCTGTCACCCTACCCTGCATTTGTTCGCCTGGAACATATCGGCGGCGCATATACAAACCTGTTTACCGGGGATATACTGGACCTTTCCACGAATGCAGGTGTCGGACTGGAACAATGGGGCTATAGAGTATTTGTGCAGTATTAAGCAGATCCCCGGGGAACGCTTACCGAATAGACAGAAAGGCATTGTAATCAGCGTTCATCTGCGTAATTTAGCCGCTTATTTTCCATCTTATTACAAAATACTATGCGTTACCTGTTCATCTGCCTGTTTTGCACTATACAAATATATGCAACCGCACAAGCTTCAAAAGACACGAGTAAATCAACTGCCAAATGGGATGTGAACAATCCGCCCGGGCAGGTGTATAAAGAAGTTTCTTTTACGGTAAACGAAGGCACCTGGATGAACCTGGATGTATCGCCCAAAGGTGATGCGATCGTATTTGACCTGCTGGGCGATATTTATACCATACCGCTGGCAGGAGGCACGGCAAAGCTGCTGCGCCAGGGGCTGGCATATGAAGTGCAGCCCAGGTTCAGCCCGGATGGCAACCTGATATTGTTTACCTCAGACGCCGGTGGTGGCGACAATATATGGGTGATGGATAAAGACGGCAGCAATGCTCGGCAGATCACCAAAGAAAGCTTCCGGCTGCTGAACAACGCGGTATGGTCTCCGGACGGCAACTATATTATAGCCCGTAAACATTTCACGTCCGGAAGATCGCTGGGCGCAGGGGAGATCTGGATGTATCATATCAGCGGTGGAGACGGCATTCAGCTCACCAAAAGAAAAAACGACCAGCAGGATGTAAACGAACCCTCCGCTTCACCGGACGGGCGTTATATTTATTTCAGTGAAGACATGTATCCCGGCGGCTTTTTCCAGTATAACAAAGACCCCAACAACCAGATCTATATCATCAGGAGATATGACCGGGAAAAGGGCAGCCTGGAAAATGTTACCGGCGGTGGCGGCAGCGCCTTCCGGCCCCAGGTATCGCCGGACGGAAAGACGCTGGCATTCGTAAGAAGGGTGCGCACCAAAACCGTATTGTACCTGCGCGACCTCGCTACTGGTGAAGAATGGCCGGTATATGACCGGTTGAGTAAAGATCAGTCAGAGGCCTGGGCGATCTTCGGTGTATATACCGGCTTTGCCTGGATGCCCGATGGAAAAGAGATCGTCATCTGGGCAAATGGAAAGATCAACCGGGTAAAAACCAACGGCGATAATAAGGCAGTTGAAATTCCTTTCACCTGCAACGTGACACAGAAAATAACGGATGCCGTACAGTTTAAGCAAAATCTCAACAAAGAACAGGACAGTACCCATGTGCTCAAAAATGTAACCACCTCCTCTGATGGGAAATACGTTGTGTACAACGCATTGGGATCCCTTTGGAAAAAAACATTGCCCAACGGTAATCCCACCCGGTTGACGAACTCAAACGACATAGAAGATGAACCTTCCTTTTCCCGGGACGGCAAATGGATCACCTATGTTACCTGGAACGATACTGCCATGAGCAGCATTTATATTATGGATGCCGCCAAAGGCAGCAGTCGCAAACTGAACCTGGAGAAAGGTATTTACCGTAACCCCTCATTCAGTCCGGATGGCAAAACCATTGTATTTTCGAAAGAGCGCGGCGATGGTGTGCTGGGAAATGCATTTACTACCAACACCGGGATATACCTGGCTGCTTTGGATGGCGCCACCAACGCCCGGCGTATCCTGGATTTTGGCAGTGCGCCGTATTTTAATGCCGGCGGCAGCCATATCTATTTTCAAAAAGGACGGAATAACCTGGGGATCGTCAAAAAAGACGGTACTGATGAAAAAACGCTGGTAACAAGCACCTATGGCAGTCAGTATACGGTATCGCCGGATGGCAACTGGCTGGCATTTGTTGACCTGCACAAAGTTTACATAGCCGCCTTGCCTCAAACAGGTATTACCCTCGAAATATCAGGCGGCGCCAAAACTGTGCCCGTTCAGCAGGTAGCGAAAGATGCGGGGTATAATCTCCACTGGAGTGCCAACAATAAACAACTGCACTATAACCTGGGCAACGAATATTTCACCATACCGCTGGAAACATACTTCAGCTTCCTGAACAATAAAAAAGACACTGCTAAGCCCGCCGATCCCAGGGGCGTATACATCGGGGTGAACTACCCATACGACAAGCCCAAAGGAAGGATAGCATTTACCAATGCCCGCATTATCACCATGCACAATGATGTGGTGATAGAGAACGGCGCTTTGCTGGTGGAGGATAACGGGATCAGGGCGGTTGGTAAGGACATAAGCATTCCTGCCGGCACAAAGATCATTGACTGTGCGGGAAAGACCATCATGCCGGGCATGATCGATGCCCATGCGCATGCCAGCCATTTCCGGAGCGGCATTACCCCTCAAAAACACTGGCCCTATTATACAGCGCTGGCGTTCGGCACCACTACCGTTCACGATCCGTCGGCTAACAGCGAAATGGTGTTTGCCCAGAGTGAAATGATAAAGGCCGGCAAAATGGTTGGTCCGCGGGTATTCAGTACCGGTACTGTTTTATATGGGGCCGATGGCGATTTTAAAGCCGTTATCAACTCGCTGGAGGATGCCCGCAGCGCTATCCGCAGAACAAAGGCGTTCGGCGCTTTTTCCGTAAAAAGCTATAACCAGCCCAGGCGGGAGCAAAATCAGCAGGTGATTGCCGCGGCAAAAGAGCTGGGTATACTGGTAGTGCCCGAAGGCGGTTCGTTTTTCTTCCATAATATGGCTATGATCAATGACGGGCATACCACCATTGAACACAATGTGCCGGTAGCGCCGCTCTACGATGATGTGATACAACTGTGGAAACGGTCCAAAACCACCTACACCCCCACCCTGATCGTAAACTATGCCTCCGTATCCGGTGAATACTACTGGTACCAGCATACCAATGTTTGGGAAAACGAAAAGCTGCTGAAGTACACGCCCCGTTCGGTGATAGATACCCGGAGCAGGCACCGGACGATGTTACCGGAAGAGGAATATATAAACGGGCATATCCTTACGGCGCAGAGTGTAAAGAAACTGGATGACGCCGGCGTTTTAGCCAATATGGGAGCACATGGCCAGATACAGGGCATTGGCGCGCATTGGGAAACCTGGATGATGGAGCAAGGCGGCATGACACCCCTGCAGGCATTGAAAACAGCCACCATCAACCCCGCCCGAAGCCTGGGACTGGATGACTGGATCGGTTCACTGGAAGAAGGTAAGCTGGCAGACCTCGTGATCATGGATGCCAACCCGCTGGATAATATACGCAACACCGAAAAGATCAGGTACGTGATGGTCAATGGTCGCTTATACGATACCGATACCATGAATGAGACCGGTAACTACAACACCCCGCGGGGCAAATTCTATTGGGAAGTGAGTCGCAAATCGGATGCCTTTGACTGGCAGGAATAGGGGAAGTTGCAGGTGGCAAGTAGTAAGTGATAAGTCGTGGGTCAGAGGTGGCAGGATAGAGGTCGCAGGTGGCAAGTAGTAAATGGTTAGTTGTGTCTGCAACTTACGACCAACCACTTAATTTTCCGTTTATCATTCAAAATTTGCCATTGCCCGATCAATCCGTAATTTTAACCTTTATTCCGATACATGACCATAAAAGACACAATTTTCCTGGCACAAAAGAACCTGAAAGGCAACAAATTGCGCACCGGTATCACCGTTGCCATTATTGCCCTCGGTATCTGTGCCCTGGTAGGCATCATGACGGCCATCCAGGCGATGAATGCCAGCCTGAAAGACAGTTTTGCCACAATGGGCGCCAACTCCTTCAGCATCCGCTTCCGTGAGATGCAGGTAAATTTTGGTGGTGGCGGCGGCGATGTAACGAAAACCAGCAGTACCAGCAATAAAAAAGTAAAAAAATCAAATGCCAACCGGCAGATCACTTACGAGCAGGCCCTGGCATTTAAAGAGCGGTATCATTTTCCCGGAGCTAAAGTGAGCATGGGACTGGGAGGTATGGGCAGCCAGACCATTTTCTACGAAAACAAAAAAACAGATCCCAATGTAAGGGTTTCCGGGGGTGATGAGAATTATTTTACGCTCAACGGCTACGAAATACTGCATGGACGGGATTTTAATACACTGGATATACAAAGCGGCAGGAATGTCTGTGTGCTGGGCTTTGATGTAGCCAAAAGGTTTTTTGGGGAACGCCCGGAAAATGCGCTGGACAGGATCATCAAGGTAGGCGCCAATAAATTCAGGGTCATCGGGATACTGAAAAGCAGGGGCAGCAGTTCCTTTATGCGGGCAGACAATGCTGTTTTCACTACCTATAATACCCTGCGACGGTTGTATACGCTTCCCAACAGCAGCTATTATATAGGCGTGCAGGTGCAGAATGTGGAACAACTTGACCAGGCAATGGGGGAAGCGGAAGGTTTGTTTCGCATCATCAGGAACCTGACGGTATCCGAACAAAGTAATTTTTACCTCGATAAAAGTGACGCCCTCGCCGAACAATTCATCAATATGCTGAGTTATGTCAGCACGGCAGCCGGGGGTATCGGGTTCATCACGCTGCTGGCAGCCGCCATTGGCCTGATGAACATTATGCTGGTGGCCGTTACCGAAAGAACCAAAGAGGTAGGACTTATCAAAGCACTGGGTGGAAAAAAGAAAAGTATCCGCCAGCAATTCCTGTTTGAGTCTATTATTATCAGCCTCAGGGGCGCCCTGATCGGCATTATTATAGGCGTACTGCTGGGTAATCTTGTCGGCGCCATCATGAAAGCTTCTTTTTTCGTCCCCTGGGGATTAATAGGGATCGCTATTCTTATTTGCTCTGCTGTCGGATTGATTGCGGGCATTTATCCTGCCTGGAAAGCCTCAAAGCTCGACCCCATTGTCGCGCTCCGGTTTGAATAAACGGGCAGCTGAAAAAGTTTCTCCCTGATTTTGGAAAACAGCCCCCAAGTGCCGGTGTTTGAGTAACCACACATGAAACTCGTGAAAAAAGGATTACTTTTTTGAACCTGCTGCTGCGGGCTCATGTGCGATCGTCGTCCCGGCGCATATAGGTCAGTTAAAGCGGAAAGACCCGTTTCTGACTGACTGCATCAGCCGGACAGGCGCGTCCGACCCGTCGTCCGGGCGGACACTATACGAGGATATACTGGTTTAAAATACAGATCCGTTTCCTATAAGTTTCAACAGCCTGGTTATTGTAAAATCCCATCCGGGAATTTACTCCGGCAACTTTCTTATCTTACGTATGCAGTCTTAAGCGCGGCAGAAAGAAAGTAAGTCCACAAAGTTTTGGTGGCATATCAATGTGAATCCCGCGTTACCTCGCTACCTGAACAGCCCTGCAAAAAATCAAAATCTGCCCCGAGGTGTGCCTGTAACACGTGGTTTACATATAATTGCGCATATCCCCTGTTATAAGGTGAGTCTTCGGATCTTCGGTTCCTTTTTCTTTCTTCAAAAACTTCCGGGGCCACATCCGCCTGCAGTGTACGGGCTGCCACATCCAGAGTGATCATATCGCCCGTCTGCAGTACAGAAAAATTAGCGCCGGCAGCCGCCTCAGGAGACACATGCAATACCACCGTACCAAAACCGGTACCGCTCATCCGTCCATCCGATATGCGTACCATATCGGTGATCCCTTTTTCCAACAGCTTTTTGGGCAGTCCCATATTCCCTACTTCCGGCATCCCGGGGTATCCCTTCGGACCTACATTTTTGAGCACCATCACAGAGTTTTCATCTATATCCAGGTCAGGATCGTCAATGCGGTTCTTATAGTCTTCAATGGTCTCAAATACAATGGCCCTGCCGGTGTGCTTCATCAGGTTCGGACTGGCAGCAGACGGCTTCATCACTGCTCCCTCCTCACAGATATTTCCTTTCAGCACCACAATACCGGATATGTCGTTAAAAGGTTTTTCCGTGGTAGCCACCACTGTGCGGTCCCAGCATTCCACGTCTATACAATTTTCTTCGATCGTTTTCCCGTTTATTGTCATCGTATCTCCATGCAAAGAAGGCAACAGCTCTTTTATAACAGCCGGCAATCCGCCTGCGTAATACAGGTCTTCCATAAAATAATCGCCGGAGGGCTGCAGGTTGGCCAGCAGGGGAATATCGGCAGACAACCTGTCAAAGTCTTCCAGTGACAAGTCCACCCCTACCCTGCCGGCAATCGCCAGCAGGTGTAATACAAAATTGGTGGAACCGCCGATCGCGGCATTTACCATTATAGAATTTTCAAAGGCCTTACGGGTAAGAATATCCGATGGTTTCATTTTTTCCTTTACCATTTCTACAATGCGGAGCCCCGATAACTGTGCCAGTGTTTTCCGCCTGGCATCCGCCGCGGGAATGGCTGCATTGCCCGGCAGCGACAGTCCCAGTGATTCTACCATACAAGCCATCGTAGAAGCCGTACCCATTACGGCGCAGTGGCCCGGGCTGCGGCACATGGAAGCTTCGGCTTCCAGCAATTGCGCCTGCGTCATCTTACCCATCCGGGTTTCTTCGCTGAAGCGCCATATATCAGAGGTACCGATCCTTTTTCCATTGAACCTGCCCGGCAGCATCGGTCCGCCGGATACCACCAGCGTGGGAATATTCACACTGCACGCCCCCATTACCAGGGAAGGGGTTGTTTTATCACACCCACACAGTAACACCACGCCGTCCATGGGATTGGCCCTGATAGATTCTTCCACGTCCATGCTTGCCAGGTTACGGTAAAGCATAGCCGTGGGTTTGATCAGCGTTTCTCCCAGCGACATTACCGGGAATTCCAGGGGTACCCCTCCGGCTTCGTATATTCCTTTTTTTACAGCTTCCGCCAGTTCCCTGAAATGACCGTTGCAGGGTGTAAACTCAGACCAGGTATTGCAGATACCGATAACGGGCTTACCTTCAAATTCATAAGAAGGTGTACCCTGGTTTTTCATCCAGGCACGATAAATAAACCCGTCTTTTCCTTCTTTTCCAAACCAGTGCTGGCTACGCAGTTCTTTTTCCATGTGGCATCATCCTTTGCCGTTAAAGATATTGAATTGGCGGGTATAATCCCTTTAGCGCCGGGTTAAATTTTGTATGTATTCTCTTTCTCCTGATCATATGCCTTCTACGCTTGTTACTAAGGAACGGGTATTTATTTTTGCTGCCACCATTCCTCTATATATTTTCTTTGTAAATTGCTGTAGTAGGTATATTGTATGGAGGAGCATATCAATACAGGTAATCATCTCAAATACGCAGTGAACATCGGCTAAAAACACATTCTCTCAAATAAAACATTGCTGCAGGCAATACTTTCGTCGACAATGATAACATGTCACGGCCCAGTTATTGAATACCCTCTCGGAGTATCCGGAAACAACGGGTAAAACTGGTTATTAATGCATTAAAAAACCGGTTATCCGCAGCACCCCTTCTTTTTGTATATTCACTTCCGGGGTTCAAAAAATGCTTTTTATTATCAATATTCTGTAATGGAATGATAATATAACAGTCTGTAAAAAAAATACGCGGGCTTACATTTGACCCTATAGCCAGACGATCTCAAATAAAAACGGAAAGTATGAAAATTGGTTCCCTACCTGTACTGCTTATAGCCTTTTCCCTCTTTTGCCCGGATGGATTGAAAGCACAAAAAAAAGCAACGGAAGAAAAGTTCAGGGTTTCCCTGCAAAAAAGGGCGCCCTCAACGGAAGAAACCGGCGCTTATATCATTAAACAGGACATAGAAGAGTGGCTGCCTTCCCAAACAGCCATTATCGTTTGCGATATGTGGGACAGGCACTGGTGTACCGGCGCTACGACCAGGGTTACCGAAATGGCGCCACGATTGAATGAAGTACTCTCCATTGCCCGCCAAAAGGGCATGCTGATCGTACACGCTCCCAGCGACTGTATGGATTATTACAAAGATTACCCGCAAAGAAAGCTTGCCCAAAAACATTATAACAAAAAATACCATGCCCTGCTGGGTGACGGTAATCTCGATTCGGAAAAAGACGCTGTATGGCCCATCGACCAATCGGATGAAGGATGTGAAGATGACGGTGAAACCCCACACCGGGCCTGGACCAGGCAGATAGATGCGCTGGAGATCCACGACAAAGATATCATCAGCGATTCCGGAGCCGAAATAGCAGGCGTTTTCCAGAAAAGAGGGATCAGGAATGTGATCCTTACCGGCGTACATACCAATATGTGTGTTATCGGCAGAACCTTCGGGCTGCGAAATATGGTACGGCTGGGCATGAACGTGGCGCTGATGCGGGATCTGACCGATGCCATGTATAACAGTAAAATGCCACCCTATGTTTCCCATTTCACGGGCAACAGCCTCATGGCCGAATATATCGAAACCTATGTATGCCCCACCATCGTTTCTACTGACTTTACCGACCGCAAACAGTTCCGTTTCCCCGCGGATAAAAGGCCCATTGTGGCATTTTTAACAGCGGAAGGAGAATACAGGGCAAACCAGCGGTTGCCCGAGTTCGCTCATCAACTGCTGCTGAAAGAAGGCGTACAATGTGAATATTCGATCGGCTTACCGTTGATGGAAGGCCCGGGAAGACATAACCTGGAGAACCTGCAGGTACTGGAAGATGCCGACCTGGCAGTCATTTTTATCAGGAGGATCGCTTTGGAGCCGGAGAAAATGGCCCTGATAAAAAACTATGTCAACCGCGGTAAACCCGTGTTTGGTATCAGAACGGCCAGCCATGCTTTTGACGCCAAAGGCAATGTACCGAGAGAGGGCGGTGGTATCACAGCTTCCAAAGAAAATGTCTCCGGCTTCCTGGAACAATGGCCGGAATTTGACCAGATGGTACTGGGTGGCAACTACCAGGGACACCATCCTCATTTGCAGGAACCCACCCGGATCCGCATAGTGCCCGGCATGGAAAAGCACCCGCTGCTGGAAGGCATTGACCCGGAAGGATTCGGCAGCAAAAACTGGCTCTATAAAAACGCGCCACTTGCCTCCCCGAATGCGCAGGTATTACTAACAGGCAGCATCCCGAATGAAAAATCGGAACCTGTGCTCTGGATCAACAAAAACGGCAAGAACAAAATAGTATACACCTCCCTGGGGCATTGGGATGACTGGAAAATAGCCTCCGTCAACAACCTCTTTACTAATACTGTGCGATATTTATTAAAAGACAGCGGAAAAAAATAACCGGCCTGCCTACCGAATATGTAAAAAATCATTGATCATGAAAAGAAGAAGCTTTATAGGAACCGCCCTTACAGGCGCCATCGGGCTAACGACCGGCGCATCTGCATTGCCGTTACCATCCCTTAATGCGGCCAATAACAAAATAGTGCTGGCGCTGGTAGGCAGTGGAGGCAGGGGCCGGGAGGTGCTGGCTGGGATCATCAAAGAAAACGAGAATGTGGAAGTAAAATATTTCTGCGATGTAAATGAAACCCTGAAAGGCATAGCAGACGATATTACCAAATACAGCCAGACACAAAAAACAAAACCCGTTTTTGTAAACGACATGCGGAAAGTGTTTGATGACAAAGAAGTGGATGGCGTTGTTATCGCCACACCGGAACACTGGCATGTACTCGCCAGCATCTGGGCTTTACAGGCAGGTAAGCACGTATATGTGGAAAAGAATCCTACATTGTCTGTATGGGAAGGTCGAAAACTGATAGAAGCCACTAAAAAATACAATAAGGTAGTGCAGATCGGGTTCCAGAACAGGAGCGCACCCTATGCATTTTCGGCAAGGGAATACATTCAGTCCGGTAAGCTGGGCAAGGTAGTGCATGTAAAATGCTATAACATGCTGTCGGGCGGTAAATGGATACCCGCTCCCGATTCCGAAACACCCAAAGGATTGAACTGGGATGCCTGGCAGGGACCGGCGAAAGTGGTACCCTATAACAACCGCCGGCACAGCATGACCGGCAGGGGCGGATGGCTCGACTTCTGGGATTATGGCGGAGGCGCCTTGTCCGACGACGCCAGTCACGTGATGGACCTGGCCCGGCTGGCACTCGGTGATCCGGGACACCCGGCATCCGTTTATTGCTCCGGTGGCAATATTGCCTATCACTCTCAGAAAGAAACTCCCGAGTTCCTGAACATCACCTACGATTTCGGCGAATATGCCATGACCTGCGAAAGTGGGAATTTTCAGCCCTATATGACGAAAAAAACGCAGGAAGTAAGGTACTCGGATAAATTTCCCTTTTGGCCGCAAATGGCTACCAAAATTGAGATCTACGGCACGGAAAGACTGATGTACCTCGGGAGGCACGGAGGCGGATGGCAGGTCGTGGAAAAAGATGGCAAAGTCGTAGACCAGTTTTACGGATATTTCCCGGACAAATTCCATTTCAAAGACTTTATCGATTGTATCCGGCAGAACAAAACGCCCAATGGCGAGGTTACGCAGGGCCACCTCAGCGCATCCCTGGTGCACCTGGCAGATATTGCCTACCGGACAGGTAACAAACATCTATTTTTTGACGCAAAAACAGAAAAATTTACTAACAACCCTGAAGCCAATAAATACCTGAAAGGGCATTACCGTGGTATCTATACCATCCCCGAAAAGGTATGATCTAAGTAGCAGGAACCTGCAAAACGAAAGCAGCATACTGTATGAAAACCGGTATCGAATACCCGTTTTTTTGTACGGTTATGCTGTTTTTTAATACCTCATCGATACGAAAGAGCAATACAACTGTTATTGTATCTGTAAAAAGTGTCCTTTTATCCTTAAAATGTATCCGGATACGGCTTTCTCAAACATGTATTTTTGCATATTATTTATCAGGATGCAATGGTTAAGAAGATATTTAACATACAGGAATTTGTGGACTATGCCAGGTTTACGCCGGTAAAAAATGAAAACCTGCATATTGTCAGCTTCGAAAACGAAAAAAACATATTGCCTAAATCACAGGAGATAAATATCGATTTCTACCTCATGGCGATAAAGCCACCGATGGAAAAGAACCGGATCATTGACCAAAAATTTGAAGACCAGGCAAATTCTTTCTTATATGTGGATTGCCCGCAGAATACCATGGCCTGGGATGTGAACGAACCTGATTCCGGCTACGTAATTATGGCAGATGCAAAGCTGGTACGGCGTGTTGCCAAAGATTATAACTTCGTTCACTATAACAACCACGAAGCGTTATATCTCACCAAAGAGGAAGAAGTGTTGCTGTGGGATCTGTTCCGGAAAGCCTGCGATGAGTTTCAGAAACCGCATTACTCAAAAGAAGTGATCATATCCTACATCGCGCTAATATTGTCCTACACACAGATCTACTACGACCGCCAGTTTGATACCCGCAGCGCCGTATATCACCAGGTGGTGGGCGATTTTTACCAACACCTTCATGCCTACTACAACAGGGAAGACGGCGTTTCCGGAATGCCTTCGGTGGCTTACTTCGCCCAGAAATCCAATCTGTCTTCCAACTATTTTGGAGACCTGATAAAGCACTTCACAGGGCAATCGCCTATTGAACATATCCAGGATTTTGTCCTGAAATTAGCTAAGGACAAGCTGAAAAACACCTCGCTGTCCGTTTCAGAGATATCCTATAGTTTGGGCTTTGATTATCCGAATTACTTTGCCCGCTTTTTCCGGAAGAAAACGGGGATGTCGCCGAAGATCTTCAAAAATATATGATGATAGAACGCTGATGGCAGAGATTGAGCGGCTATTCGCAATTGCCATTATGCAAATCATAACAATCCGCGTTATCTGTATGCCATGCAACAGATGTATCTGCTTTAGCAACTATCTTCTGTCTGTTCAATTAATTTTTTTATGATGGCAGACGTTGATTGTCCGCTAAACTCATTGATAGATTGTCCAACCCAAATGTTCAGGAACTCAACATTATGATTGGCTTTCGCCACTTTCCGTAGTTCATTCGTTAACTTGTTTTGGTAGGGATAGGGCAAAATAAATCCAGCCTGTTCAGTGGCTTTGGTAAAAGTATTTTTTATTCCTCTTGCAAAACGCCCTGAAAAACTTTTTGTTAAAACAATATCGGTTTCTTTCACTTTTCGCAGTCTTTGTTTTTCAAACTCTTTCAAAGCACTTTCTGCAGAACCTAATAATAAACTTCCGATTTGAAAACCATTTGCACCTAAAGTCTTTGACGCCAATAACGTTTTTGAATTGTAGATTCCTCCTGCATAAATAATAGGTACATTTACCGTTTCGCTCACTCTTGTCAATAGCGACAGGCCTCCGACTTCAGGAATGTTTTCTGATACGAAGCTCCCTTTGTGGCCCCCTGCCTCCCATCCCTGTACGCAAATAATATCAATTCCTGATCTTTCTAAAACAATTGCTTCATTTACCGAAGTGCAGGTACCTATCAAAATGGTTCCGTTACTTTTTAATTTATCAACACTCGGTTTATCAAGGTTTCCAAAAGTAAAACTCAAAATTTTGCAGTTTTCAGAAACAATAGCTTCTATTTGCTCATGATAACTACTGATGTTTAGTTCTTCAATGTTTGGAATATGTATGTCCAGATTATTTTGTCTGGCTAATTGTTCAACAAAGGTCTTCGTCTCTGCATACCTTGTTCTTAATGTTTCTGTAATTTCCGGAATACTATGGGCAAAAATATTTACGGCAAAAGGTTTGTTTGTCAATTGCCTGGTTGTGCGAATGGCTTCTACACATTTTTCAGCGTTAAGGTCGGCCAAAGCCAATGAGCCCAAACAATGTATGTTTGAAGTTGCTGCAGCCATTTGTGGGGTTGACACTCCAAACATCGGCGCCTGAACAATAGGATATTCTATGTTTAATAGCCGGGTCAGCTTATTCGTCCACTTCATAGCTCGTCCATTTTATCAATGATAAAACTAAAAAAATATCTGCAACCCTAATGGCAAAAGTGGATGTATTCCAAATCTTCGGTTTATGCAGGTTTTCCGGCCGGTGAGACATCCACCGGAAAAAACAGACGTATCGCCCAAGATAATTCAATTTGCTTCAAACACCCAATCCTTCAGCGAAACTGCTTTGGTTTCATTCCCTGTCCCGCAAGTTCCGCTATTTCATCTATGCGTTTTTGCCGGGTTTCGGGTCGCCTGGCGAGTACGAGCCATTGCAGGATCATTTTTCTTGTCGTCCTGCTCAAACCCATAAAATAGCCTTTTGCTCCTTTGTGTTTTCTGAATGCCTTTTCCAGATCTTTGGGAATGATCAGCTCTTCTACTTCATCCAGGATGGTCCACGAACCGTTTTGTTTCGCGGTTTCGATACTTTCGTACCCGGCTTGTGTCATCAATCCGCCGTCAATAAGTATCTGCACTTTTTCCTTGTTGATCTTTGACCAGGTACTCTTCGGTTTTCGTTTGCTGAAAAACTGGTGTGATGTTTCTTTGTCTATCCTGATCTTTTTGCTGTCTATCCAACCGAAGCAAAGTGCAACATTAACAGCTTCGCTCCAGGTAACAGACGGCTTTCCCGATGATTTAGTATACAAAACAAGCCATACCGATTGTTTTGAAAGATGGTTCTTTCTTAACCATTTTCTCCATTCAGTAATACTTGCCGGATAAAAAACTGCTGTTTTGTTCATACTGGTTCACAATGTTGATTCAGGTTCTGCACCCAAAGTTGCAAAAAGTTCTTTATACATGAAACCTAACAGGTTTTTGAAACCTGTTAGGTTTAAAGCCATCAGTAAAATGTATCCGTTTTCCCGTAATCTGTTTACGTGCTGAGGCGATAGCCCCGCGTAGCTTTGTATCAGGAAAACAATTTCTCAAAGTGACTAAAGAATGATCTTACAATTTACACATTCACAAATTTTCAAATTATAAAATCATGACAACACAAAAAGTAAATTTCAAAAACAGTAACAACGGAAACATTACGATGGCAGCCATTCTCTTTTTTCCCGAAGGGTTTAAGGAAGCAAACAAATATCCTGCTATCGTGGTAACACACCCGGGCGGCGGCGTGAAAGAGCAGACTGCCAGCATTTATGCCACCAAATTTTCGGAAGCGGGCTTTGTGGCGATCGCTTACGATGCTTCTTACCAGGGAGAAACCACAGGCGAACCCCGTTTGCTGGAAAACCCGTATATCCGTGTAGAGGATATCAGCGCAGCGGTGGACTATGTGAGCGCATTGCCTTATGTAGATGAAAACAGGATCGGTGCTGCCGGAGTCTGTGCAGGCGGCGGTTACTCCGTCAATGCGGCTATCAACGACCATCGTATCAAGGCCGTGGGTGGAATCAGCACCGTGAATATCGGCGCTATGTATCGTAACGGTTGGGAAGGGTCGGTAAAAAATGCAGATGCCATGCCGTTATTAATGATAGGCGCTGATGCCCGTGCCAAAGAAACACAGGGTACAGACGGCGGAAAGCTGCCCTTCGCCCCGGAAACCAAGGAAAGTGCACCCAGCAAAGAAATGGAAGACGCCTGGGAATACTACCGCACACCCCGTGCCATGTGTTCCACATCCCCCGGTTATGTGCTTTCAAGAAGCCTGACGCAACTGGTAACCTATGATGCGTTCAACTATGCGGAGGCATTCCTGGTACAACCCTTACAAATAGTAGTGGGCAGTGAGTCGGGATGTAAATGGATGAGCGAAGATATATACAACCGTGCAGCCAGCGCCAATAAAAATATCCACGTTGTAAATGGGGCCAACCATATGCATCTGTACGATGTACCGCAATACGTGGAAGAAACCACTTCGGTGATCGTTCCGTTTTTCCGGAAAAACCTGTAGTAGATTTCTTACAAACCATACAAACAGCTTCCGGTTTCGGGAGCTGTTTTTGCTATAGGAAATTTTTAACCTGTTTTCAACAGGAGGAGCTTCCCGATGAAGAAAAGCCCGTTTTAAACGGTTTTCGGCTCATAGTAAAGAATGACGGCACCACCACTAAAGATTTTCGTCTTTACCAGTGTAAGAAGTATCCTGTAGTTTATATTATCAAACAGCGGCAGGCCTTTGCCTGCTATAACAGGGTGAACACAAAGTTGGTATTCGTCTATAAGATTAAGTTTTGTCAATGCTACAATCAGACCCGGACTGCCGACAAAAATGTCTTTACTCCCGTCACTGCCGGACTGTTTGAGTTCTGAAACTTCTTTTTCAAGACTCCGGGTTGCCAATGTTGCGCTTTTCCAATCTACATTTTTAAGCGTATGAGAGAAAACGATTTTTGGAATTTTGTCAATGGCCATAGCAAAGTCGTTCATGGATTTTTCTTCCGAAGGATTTTCTAAGAACGTTCGCCAGAATTCCATCAGTTGATATGTTGTTCTGCCATATAAAATAGCGTCTCCCTGTCCCAATAATTCTGTATAATGTTGATGTACCTCTTCATCAGGCAAGCCTGCTGTATGGTCGCAAAACCCGTCAACTGTCATATTAATGGCCGCAATCAGTTTTCTCATACTTTATTTTCCGTTTTTTACTTTTTAAAAGTGAGGCCTTTTATTTCCAATGCCGCCCGAAGTATTGGGATTGAGCTTTTACCGATACCATGAAGTTTCAGTATTTCTTTCTCGCTGTAATTTGAGAGCAGCTTTACGGTGGTGATTGCGTTATACTCTAACGCTCTTCGTGCAGGAGCAGAAAGCAACGAGAGGAATCCTTCCTGAGGTTTTTTCCCTGCTTCACAAACAGGGCAGGCAGGACAATCACTGCTTTTGTAATATCTATGCCCCTTTTTACAGGTTCGCAAGGTTTTTTCCTTTCCCATATTCTGTTTGCTTTCTGTTATTCCGCTTTATAGCTGTTCTGCCAGCCCGATAAGAAGCCCTTCTGTTCCGCGAATGTAGCAAAGCCGGTACGAGTTCTCATACTGAACTATTTCGCCAACAAGTTCAGCACCATTCTTTATGAGCCGGGATACCAACTCATCAATATTGTCAACTCTAAACATTATGCGTAGATAACCGAGAGAATTAACAGGCGCTTTTCGGTGGTCTGATATGGTTGCCGGGGTAATAAACTTTGAGATCTCAAGGCGGCTGTGTCCATCAGGAGTAACCATCATAGCAATTTCTACACATTGAGAGCCAAGTCCTGTAACACGACCGGCCCATTCTCCTTCAATGGTAGCACGTCCTTCGAGCGTCAACCCTATTTCCGTGAAAAAAGATATAGCCTTATCGAGGTCTTCTACAACGATACCGACATTATTCATTTCAAGCAATTTACTTCTTTCCATATGTTGCTTTTTAGAATATCCCGTTTACCATTTTTTCCTTATAAAGTTAGTCGAATATATTTCGGACGTACTTGCCCTATGGCAAGAATATTGTTGGTTTCCGGACGCCGTAATATTGGTATTAAAGGACTGCCGTCGACAAAAAGCATTTTGCCGGCGGTTCGTTGTTTCTGTCTTTCAATGTGTATTTTATTGTCCGTGATGGGTGAGTTCTTTTGGAAACTTATCACCAATTAAATTCAGTTTTATATTATGTTCCAAATATGCCTTCATTCCGTCTAAAACTGTTGTAAAGCCACCTGTGTTTTCCTGAACAGCTTGTATTAAATCGTCGCCTGTTTCGTGGAAACCGTAATTTCTGATCACAACATAAGTTGTATTGTCTGTCAATGCTGTAAACTCATAATCCACTGCGGTTACAGGATCGCCCCATTCGGTAGAGATCTTTCTGTTCGGGATAATGTCCTTTACAAACACTTTCGTTGAAAAGCCATACATTTCCCACTCCCAGGTTATTGTTTTGCCAACCTCCAGTTGCCCGCTTGATTTTGTAAACCAAAAATTGGTAGTAATTGCGGGGTCAATAATTGCCTGAAAAACCGTTGCAACAGGTTTTCTGATCAGCATTTGTACTTCTATTGCCGGGATCTTTATTTCTGCCATTGTGTGTTATTTTAAGTTTATATGCTGTTTACTTTTTTAAGGTCGACAGCAATTCGTCCAGCTGCTCCAAACCCATTGTAAAACCTTCTTTAAAGCCCATTTCCACGGTCTTTTCAAGGTCGGCAAGGATATCGAAGGTGAGCAGTATATCAACCTGCACTTTGTTCTCTTTCGGGATAAAATTATTTTCCCACAAATTCTGAGGAAATGCAGGGTTCATCGTTCCGTTTTCATCACAAAAAGCGTCTTTTGCAGAAAATGACCTTTCTTTTACAATAGAAACGTAACTTGATTTTGCCCAATGTCTTTCACCTTCGGGACCTACCATTGCGTAAAGCCAGTATCCGCCCTCCTGAAAATCCATGGTTTTGGTTTCCGCCCGCCAGGGTTTAGGCCCCCACCATTGGTCGAGCAATTCAGCTGTTGTCCATGCCCGCCAGACCAGTGCAAGTCCGGCATCAAATTCACGCGTTACATGAATGGTTTTGTTTTCCTTGTTGACGGTGAAGTCAAATAATAAATTACTGTTCATTTTATTTATTCTTTAATGTTGGTAATAGTTCGTCCAGGTTCTCAAGATGTGATGAAAAGCCCTTTTTGTGACTGTGCGTTGCCATTTTTTCAAACATTTCATGGCTTCCGTATTTTTCAACAATCGTTACAAGTGTTTTGCCGTCCGTTTTGCTGAAAATAATGGAGCATTCGGTACGTGGGAAACCCGGATTAACTGCTCCGTTTTCGTTGCTGAATACCCTCAATTCCGTAATGCTTTTCTGAGGTTCAATTTTTTTATAATCATACCGGCTCCAATGTTTTTTTCCATCGGGGCTTACTATTGCGTAATGCCAAAAACCACCCTCACGGAAATCCAAAGTTTTTGTTTCTGTTCTGTAAGGGTTGGGAGCACACCACCGGTCAAGGAGTTCGGCTGTTGTCCACGCCTGCCAGACCAATTCAGGGGGTGCGTCAAATTCACGTTTTATATGAATGGTTTTGCTTTCTCTGTTGACCGTGAAGTCAAATAATAATGTTGATTTCATTTTATTGCTTTTTGAAATGATAAATCTTTATTCATTTGCTTGCTCAATCCCGTACCGTATTGCCGTTTCAAGTACATCAATGTTTATATCTTTCAGTGTTTTGAACCTGATACAATACCCTGTTACACTTGCTTTGCCTATTGTTTTCCCAAAAGTCCGGGTTAAATATTTTTTATCTGTCAGCCCCATTATATATACAGAAATTCCTGCTGTGTTCGCACTGATGCCGATTTGATAAAACTCTTTGGTTGTTCCGTCTGCATATTTTATGGTTTGAAGTCCATATCCGACATTGGGATTAGTAACTATTTTGCCTTTATCATCTTTTCCGTCTAAAAACCATAGTTTACCTTTGGGAAACACCTGCAGTATACGTTGGTGTAAGGCCTGCATTTCATCACGTTTACCCTCAGGTTGGCTGCTGATATACGCTTTGATTTGTTCTTCTATGTTCATTTTGTTTTATTATTTCAAAGTTGCCAACAGGTTTTCCAGATTTTTCAATGTGGCAGTAAATCCCTGTTTAAAGCCTTCGAACAATCGCTCCATACGTTCAAAGGATTCGTTGTACAGGTGCAGTCCATTGGTCAGGCAATTCCGGCCTGGTAAAAGCATCCCAAACCAAATCAAGCGGTGCATCAAATTCAGGTTTGATGTGAACGGTTTTGTTTTCTCTATCTACAATAAAGTCGAATAATAAATTGCTGCCCATTTTTTCTATTTTTAACGTTGCTTCTCTAAAAAGTCTGTCAACGAGATATTGATAATGTGATCCCAGCCTGCTTCAAAATTATGAATAGCCAGTTCCGGAATATCCGCAGGAAATGAGCCGATGCCTGAATGTGTCAATTTTAATCGGGTATTTTTACCCTCAGCAAAAAGTTCAAATGTAACATAAGAAATTCCCGTATAACCCTCGTATTTCCATGAATAAGCCAGCTTGCTTCCAGGAATAACTTCTGTTATTTCACACAAATGCTTCCATTGTGTTCCGTTTGGGTCGCCACCCATAAATTCAAACTTAAATCCAACAATGGCATTAAATTCTTTCAGATCAAAATACCATTCTTTCATCAGGTCTTTGTTGGTAAGGGCTTCCCATACTTTTTCAACAGGGGCTTTAAAAATGCGTTCGATAACTAATATTTTATTGTCCATCATTATAATTTTTTAATGCTGAAAAAAACCTGTCCGAAGAAAACATCTGCTTTAAATTCAATTACCCCGAAATAGCAAATTTGTCTTTCCATCTAACAAAATTTCCGGCAGAAGTCATAGTTGTTAGCGGCATAAATATCTTTCCATTTCCTTTGCTACATGAATATTAAATTTAAAAGCCCTGCGCAGAATGTTACTGCATGGTGCTTACCGCTGCTGTGGCGGATATACAAGTTCCCATAAATGACCATCAGGATCAGAAACATATCCAATATATCCCCCGTATGTTTCATCGATTGCAGCCCTGTTCATTACTGCCCCTCCATAATTTGGCGCTTTCTCTAAAGTTTTATCTACATCTTCTTCAGATCCCAACGCACAACTGATAATTGTTCCGATATTTTCATTTGGAAACCATGATCCACGCCCCGCTTTTTTGCTATAAGCTTCAAAGGCATCTTTTTCCATAAGAAACAAAGAGAGATTGGGAAGCTCAAGCGTAATCATTCCCTCTTCAACCTGAATATCAGAAAGACCAAATACATTTTTGTAAAATATTAATGTTGTATCCGGATTGCGGACAGGTAAACAAACAACCGTACTTCTTATATTCATCTTATTCGGATTTTGATTATTATTTGTTTTGTATTACATATTTAAAAGTTCCTTTCTTAGTCATACCGTTTTTATTTCTGCAATTTATTGCGCCCTGGATTTCGCGGACTTGTCTTATGGCAACAAATCAATGTTTCGGCTATCCGGTTTCAGCCTATTTCTCCATATCAAAACAGCTAACTCGATGCTATCTGCATTTTCCTTCCTTTTGCTTCAAATAAAACCATACCGACAAAATGCGGACCGGAATTTTTAAAAACAATAGTCTATTTCTTTTTCATTTTTGTTAATAATTTATCCAGGTTATCAAAACGGCCTTCTCAATTTTTACGGAGCTGTTCCAGCCATTTATCCATTTCTTTCATTTTGTTTATTTCAGGCTGGTAATAGATCTCTCTGCCTTTGTGTTCTTGCTTTATCAGTTCGCACTCTGTTAAAATGCGTAGCTGTTTGGATACGGCTTGCCGTGTTGTGTCAAAATGTTCGGCAGCATTTGAAGTCATTGTCTGCAGTGCAATTAAAGTTATGATTGCCGTCTTGCCGGGTCTGCAACTGCCTGAAAAATATCCCGTCTCATTCTGTTGTTGTTTTAATTTAAGAAACCAATCGGTTGCTAATATATGTGCAACTTTTCGGTTTCGCAAATTTTTCCCTGATTTTTTTGAAATTCGAGAATAGAAAGGAGTGCAGAAAAGCACATTGCAGTCAACGTAAATCCGTAAAATATATCCGTTTTCCCGTAATCTGTATAGGTTTTGAGGAAGGCACCGTTTGTAATTTTACCATATCAAAATGAATAATAATTCTAAAATATTAAATCAATGAAAGAAGTAAAATTCAAACACAAAAGCTGGAGTTTACGCTATTCAGCAGTCAACTTCTGATAAAAATCGGAGCAGATCGTTTCTTTCTTTAAGGAGCACCTGGAATAATTTCATGGAGAAGATTGTAAAAATGGCTTCTGAACAGGGAGTCATTTTTGTAATTTAGTCGTATAGAACGCGGATGACACAGATTAAGCGGATATTTGCAGATACAATCTCCGGATCATAATAATCAGCGTTATCTGCGTGCTATAAAGACCAGAGTATGAGCATTAAAACAAAGAAAATAGTAAAAAAGATGCTTTTAGGGATCATAGGCTTAGTGGTAGTATTGGTTGTGGGTGGCTTTCTTTTCATGCAACACCCGATGTTTGGGAAATTACCCGAAGGTGAGCGGCTGGAACGGATCAGGCAATCGCCGAACTATAAAGACGGAACCTTCCATAACCAGTCTCCGACAAAGATGCTGGTGAGCGATAAATCGAAAGTCCGTGTCTTATGGGGATTTCTTTTTATTAAGGTACAAGACCTGACTCCCGCGGAAAAGCTTCCGGCAATCAAAACCGATCTGAAAAAACTGGTGCCTGAAGAAGAAGTGCTGATTTGGATGGGACATTCTTCACTGTATATGCAGGTCAACGGTAAACGGATAGTCATAGACCCGGTGCTGGTTTCCGCTTCGCCTGTTTCCTTTGTGAACAGGGCTTTTGCGGGAACTAACATATATCAGCCTGAAGACCTCCCCGACCCTGACTACCTCATCATTACGCACGATCATTGGGATCACCTGGATTATAAAACCATGCTCAACCTTAAAAACCGGACAGGAAAAGTCATCTGCCCCCTAGGCGTTGGCGCACACCTGGAATACTGGGGATTTGATCCTGCAAAGATCATAGAATTGGATTGGGATGAACATATCCAGCTGGATGGGGATATTATGCTCACGGCATTGCCTGCCCGTCATTTTTCCGGAAGAGGGCTTAGGTCCAATCACTCGCTTTGGGCCGGGTATATGCTTCAAAGCACCCTGGGAAATATTTTTTTATCGGGTGACACCGGCTACGATACCCATTTCAAAAAGATCAAAGAGCAGTTCGGGAAGATTGACCTTGCCATTATGGAAAACGGGCAGTACAACGAAGAATGGAAATACATTCATCTCCTTCCCGAAGACCTGGTGAAAGCCGTTGAAGAGCTGCAGCCCGGGCGGTTGATGACGGTCCATAATTCAAAATTTGCTTTGGGAAAACACCCCTGGTACGAACCGTTGCAGAAAATAGCAGAAGCTTCCCGCGAACATTCCTTTAACCTGATAACTCCGATGATCGGAGAACCTGTTATACTGAAAGACAGCACACAGACTTTTACGAAGTGGTGGGAGTAACAAGGGTAAAATGGTAAGACTGTAAAATGGCAAGATGGTAAGACCGTAAAATAGTAACTAATAGTCAATCCTCATCTCGACCGCAGGAGAGATCTCATGATGGTTAATGAGATTTCTCATTACACTTCGTTCCATTGCCAATGACATGTTACGTAAGCTGCTGTGAATTAATAGTCTGCAAAAAGGTGTATCGCACCGTGAATATTTGTAGTAAATATGAAGTTGTTAAATGTAAGCCGCAGCACGGTGAAATATTAATTTTATCATCGTTGATGATAAAATGGCACGACTCAATAATAGGGGGCCTAATAGCATATACTCTTCCCGGATATCCGGGCTTTGAAGGCTGCGTGAGGACACGCAACCGGGCGATCGGACACCCCGGAACGTGTCTCCACGTTCCGTTTGAATACATATCACGGCCCAACGATTGAAAGCTCGAATGGAAGCCTCGAATGCAATATTATATCTCCACTCCTTCTTCCTGCAGCACTTCTTTGATGGCGGCCAGCAGGCCCTTTACGTCTACCGGGAATATCTGGCCGATATTGCCGATACGGAAAGCATCTGTTTTGCTCAGCTTGCCCGGGTAGATAACAAAGCCTCTCTGGTTCAGCTTCTGGTAAAAACGTTCAAAGTTGAAAGCCGGATTTTCCGGGTATAGAAAAGAAGTAATGATATGTCCCTGTATGTCCGGAGAAAGATATTGTTTGAAGCCCAGCTCAGCCATCCCTTCATCAAGTATCTGTTTATTTGACCGGTATCTTTTTTCCCGTGCCGTTACCCCGCCCTCTTCGTGCAGTTCCCTCAGCGCCTGCCGGAAAGCCATGATACTCAACGTGGGCGGTGTAAACCGGAACTGGCCGCTGGCCTCCAAACCGGCCCACTGATCATAGATATCCAGGCTGAGACTCCTGCCCTGCCCTTTGGCTTTTTCCAGTTCTGTTCGTTTGCATAGCGTAAATGCAAACCCCGGCACCCCTTCAATACATTTGTTGGAGGAAGACACAAGGAAATCTATCTGCATGGTAGCCATATCCATTACCACCCCGCCAAAGCTGCTCATGGCATCTACAATAAATATCTTCCCGTAACGCTTACAAACGGTACCGATCGCTTCTACGGGATTGAACAGGCCTGTGGTGGTTTCACTATGTATGCAGGCCACATGGGTAATGGCAGCATCTTCTTTTATATATGCTTCTGCTATCTCCGGCGTAACGATCACATCTTCGTCCAAACGAATGACATGATGCGACAGCTTGTGTATAGCCGCCATCTTCGCGATCCGTTCGCCATAGGCGCCGTTCACGAGTATCAGCAATTTATCTTTTTCACCCACCACGCTGCTGATCACGCTTTCCACCCCGAAAGTGCCGGAGCCCTGCATGATCACACATTCATATCCTTGTTCTTTGGAAACACCCGCCAGTTCCAGCAGCCCGTTCCTGATATCCTTAACGGCGTTTATAAAAGCGTAATCACGTGAACCGTAGTCCTGCAGCATTGCCTGCTTTACCGTAGCGGAAGTAGTGAGCGGACCCGGCGTAAATAATAAAGGTGCGTTTGCCATATTATCTCTTTGTAAATTAAATATTTGAATGTTTTTGATCTCAGGCTGCTTCACCGGCAGAAGCTATCTTCTTTTTAACCGCTACACGGTAAAAGAATATCCCGGCAACCAACAGCAGCAACACAGCCAGCACAGACTGCAAATACGTGAACCGGATCATCACCAGCGACCAGTGCAGGTCTTTCATGAAAAACTCTTTATACAACATCAGCACTACACTGCCCAGGTAACCGATAGAATCGCACATGTACACAAAAAAACCGGCATTGGCTTTTATCCTGAAATAGGCGATCATCCGCTCAAACAACGCGATCTGCATGGGCATATATGCCAGGAACAGCCCCATGCCCAGGAACATCATCCACCAGAACGGCGATAATTTATCCATTTGAAAAAGAATGGTAGCCAATGCGCTGATGATAAACCCGACGGCGATAATGCCTACCACCGCCCAGAAACCTTTCAAATTGCTGCGGATGGTAGAGAGGCTGCCGATCACCGCCAGCACAATTACACTGATGATGGCCTCCGTTTGGGTAAATACATTTTTATTCCAGGTGGGATCTACTTCATTCCATATCTCTACTGCGAAATTATCCCGGAAATCACGCAGGGTTGCCAGGAAAGTGTACAAAATAATAAAGGCCACGATCCCCGCACCGTATATACGGAATACATTTCGCTTATCCGTATTCGTCATAGGCAGCCGCGGCGACCGCGCTGCCAGATCCTCCTTATCAGGGGCGGGTATGACAGACAGCATCCAGACAAACAGGAAAAACAGGGGCATGAACAGGAGCCCTATCGCAAAGGGCAGCCAGAACTCAGACATTTCCGGGAACCATTCTTTTACATCAAAATAAATGGTCTTCAGTATCCCGGAAGATACGATCAGGCTGATACTGAGGCCGATCGCCAGTATTTCAGTAAACCGGCGCCCCTCCAGGTAGCTGAACACAATTCCCCAGATCATACCCAACGGCAAGCCGTTCAAAAACAGGAAGAAGAAATTGTAGGGATGCGGTGTGAGTCCGAAAAACAACAATGCTACTTCGGCAAACAGTATCAAACCGATGATCAGCTTTGACCGGCTGGCCGACTTCAACTCGGAAATAACCTTGATACCGATAAACTTGGACAGCATATAGCCAAACACCTGGGAGATGATCAAAATCGTTTTGTAATGAATGCCCCAGGCTTCCAGTCCCTCGTAAGTGCCTGCGTTAAAGGGCTTACGGAAGGCATACATGCAGAAATAGGTGCCGAAAGCAGCCACCATGCACCACACGATAAAAAACAAACGGGAGTCTGCCAGTAATTGTCTTAATCTTTGCATATCTTCTGTTTAGCGGACAAGCAGACTTGTTTTATATAATTAAACTTTGTTTAGTAATTGTAAATATATAACAATCGATTGAATTAATAAAAATAGTTTAGCAACAAGGTAAATACATTTGCAGTATGAATATAGTGACAAAACTTTCGGTAAACATAAACAAAATTGCAACACTCAGGAACAGCAGGGGCGGCAACAACCCCGATGTGCTGAAAGCTGCCCTGGATATTGAACGGTTTGGCGCCGATGGAATAACGGTACACCCCCGCCCGGACGAAAGGCATATCCGCTACAGCGATGTAAGGGAGATAAAAAAGCATATTGCCGTAGAGCTGAATATAGAAGGGAATTGCAGGGAACAAAAGTTTGTGGACCTCGTATTGGAAACACGGCCCGCACAGGTGACCCTGGTTCCGGATGCGCCCGGCCAGATCACCAGCAACCACGGCTGGAATACCCGGGAACATAAAGATTATTTAACAGAGATGATCGGCATCTTCCGGCAGGCAGGTATAAGAGTATCGATTTTTGTAGACCCCATCCCCGAAATGGTGGAAGGCGCCGCTGCCGCCGGCACAGACAGGATTGAACTATATACGGAAGGCTATGCCAAACTATACCCCACCGACAAAGAAAAAGCCATCGCCACCTATGTGGCGGCTGCTGTAAAAGCCCGGGAGCTTCAACTCGGTCTGAATGCCGGTCACGACCTGGACCTCGATAACCTGGCATACTTTAAAAAGAATATTCCCTGGCTGGATGAAGTCTCCATCGGCCATGCGCTGATCTGCGATGCCCTCTACCTGGGACTGGAGAATACGGTTCAATTGTATAAAAGGCAGCTTGTGTAGGGAGGCGGGATGCGGGTTGCAAGTCGCAGGTTGCAGGATGCAGGTCTCCGGCAAGTAGTAAGTGGATAGTGGTAAGGTTCATTTTCATACCTCCGCATTTTCAAATTTTCAAATTAACACATTTTCAAATTAATCATCGTGGCATGAATATTGATTTTTATTATTCAAACCATTACACGCATGAAAAAGTTATTTTTATTATCATTAACCGCTGCGATATTTTCCGGCTCGGCATTGGCACAGGACAATCAGCCTCCTGCCAGTCCGCCCGCCAGCAGCAGCGCCAAAATTGCCAGCGGCGCTACCATTACCATTAATTACAGCCAGCCTTCCGTAAAAGGCAGAACCATTGGCAAAGACCTGGAACCCCTGCCCGGACAGGTATGGCGCACCGGCGCCAACAAGGCAACCGTATTTGAAACGGACAAAGACATTACCGTTGAAGGTCAACCATTGCCCGCCGGCAAGTACAGCCTGTTCACGCTTTCAGGCGATGACGAGTGGACCATCATCTTCAACAAAACATGGGATCAGTGGGGCGCGTATGAGTATAAAGACAGCGAAGATGCATTAAGGGTAAAAGTAAAACCCTCTAAAGCAGGCAGTTTTTCAGAAGCGCTGCAACTGAACGTAAACGAAGGGGGAACCGTGAGCATCCTCTGGGGTGACCACGATGTAACATTTGCAGTGAAATAAATACTAAGTAAGTGTAAACCTAACAGGTCTTCCCGCCTGCGCTTTGCTACGGCGGGCAAGGCAAGACCTGTTAGGTTTTTTTATTTTTTAAACCCTGCTGACAAAGGGCTGTCACCCGCCGGGTATAGCTTTGTTGTATCAATCACATATAAAATATACGATCATGAATGCAACAATCACTGAAAAGGAAATTCTTACACCGGAAGAGTTTTTACAAAACTGGCAGGGACACCGGACACTTACCCGCAAAGTAATAGAAGCCTTTCCCGAAAAGGAGTTGTTTGAATTCTCCATCGGCGGTATGCGCCCCTTTGCGGAACTGGCAAAAGAAATGCTGGCCATCGCAGTTCCGGGTTTGAAAGAAATAGTAACCGGAATACAGGAACCTTACAACGACAAAAATACCATCAACACAAAACAGGCGCTGCTGGATGCCTGGGATGAAGCTACCGAACAGATCAATATTTACTGGAAACAGATCCCGCTGCACCGCTTCAGGGAAACCATCAACATGTTCGGAGAATACAACTTCCCGGTGATCGTCAATATCACCTATGCCTTGGACAACGAAGTGCATCACCGCGGACAGGGCTATGTGTACCTGCGGGCGCTGGGTATTGAGCCGCCGGCCTTTTACGACAGGTGGTAACCGAAAATATTATACGGGGTTGACCAAAAGGTCGTCATTGCGAACGAAGTGAAGCAATCTCAAATATTTAAACCTTTATCACTCAAAGAGATTGCTTTCCCGCCATATGCGGGATTCCTCCCTCGCAAAGACGTTCCATAAGCTTTTTGGTCAGCCCCATTCAAAGCCGGTTGAAAATGGTTGATACAACGCATGTGATAGAAGCCGTTATTGCTCAACTTCCATATAGGTGATGTTCTGAATGAATTCACCATCTCGCTCTTTAACGTGCAGGGCTATCGGGTATCCATCCTCGTTATACGTGTAGGTAATATCGATTGCCGTGGTCACCTCCTCTCCCGAGCTTCTTTCAATATATGACATTTTCACCTGGAGGAGGTTATTGACTGAAAAACACCGGCCGTCGAGGCTGTATTCATCATAAATAAAAGGCGTTTTAACAGATGAGAAAACTCCTTTTTTGTCATCGTATGTATAGGTGCGCGTGATCCAGGTATTGTCGAAATGGCCGGTGGTTTCCACTCTTCCCTTTTCATCCCAACTCAGCTCCTGCCGCAAACTACCATCCTCCCGGACAGATGCTACAAGCTGTCCTTTTTCATTAAATTGATGTGTAAGGTAGTAGGGAAACTCCCGTCCGTTGCTATACCGGGTCGTTACCTGTGAAACAGTTCCATCTCCATTTTCGGTGAACACGGCTTTTTCCGATAAGGGTCCCGGAAAGGGTTCATAACTCTCATAAAAAGCCGGTAAACCCTTTTCATCGTAACCATACACTTTTTTCCAGAAGCGGCCATCGTACCAGGACCATTTTTCTATCAGGCGTTGCGCATCATCATATACCAGCGAGTCATAGCCGGAAACATTTTTGAAAATATGGGGGAGCAATATCCGGGTTTGCACCGTGTCCGGCAGCGGATCCGGGTCGGGCATGGCGTCCATTATTTCCTTCTGACAGGACAGGAGCAGCAACAGGAAAAAAAGTAAACCAAAGGGGCGGAGTTTTCTCATGACTACAAACAAAAATACCAAGATACGACAATTGGTAGAACCCGTTTACGGGAAAAATACAGCAGTTGCCTTTGGCAAAAAGGGGGCCGAACCCTGGTAACCTGTTACATTTTCTGAAACATGCTGCGAGGGTTTGGAACCTTATATCAAATCCCTTGTTCACACAACCATAGATTTGATAATGAAACCGTTACGCGTATTTTTTGCATATCGTTGCCTGCAGGCAAACCAAAAATTTATTGTCGTACTATAAGATAATTAGTTATTTTAGGCACTTTCATAATAAATAATTTTTATAGATGCTGTTTGCGGTATTGGCCGGCTTTCTTGTTTCCATATTATTTGTGCCGCTGGGGAAATATTTAAAAAATAAATATTCGATACTGGTGACATTGTTGCCGGTATCCCTGTTCCTGTACTTCGCGACATTCATTCCGGGCGTCAGCGCCGGCCAGGTCTTCAGCAGCCACTATGCATGGGTACCTTCCGCAGGTATTAATTTCGATTTTCACCTGGACGGGCTTTCGCTGTTGTTCAGCCTGTTGATCACGGGCATCGGTTCCCTGGTGTTCCTGTATGCCGTAGCCTATATGAAGGGGCATCCCTATCTTGACCGTTTTTTTGCTTACCTCAGCATGTTCATGGCCGCCATGCTCGGCGTGGTGCTGTCTGACAATATCCTGCTGCTGTTCATCTTCTGGGAGCTGACGAGCATCAGTTCTTTCTTCCTGATCGGGTTCAACAATGATAATGCCGAATCCCGGAAAAGCTCGCTCACGGCCCTGGTCATCACGGGTGGAGGCGGTTTTTTACTGATGGCCGGACTGGTGCTGGCCGGCTATATTTCAGGCGGATACTCCATTCAGGAAATGATCCGCTCTAACGAAGCGCTGAAGGACCATGTATTGTACGGACTGATCCTGCTGCTGGTATTCAGCGGTGCATTTACCAAATCAGCACAGTTTCCGTTCCATTTCTGGTTACCCGGCGCCATGAAAGCGCCTACGCCGGTTTCTGCCTACCTGCATTCCGCTACTATGGTGAAAGCCGGCGTGTACCTGCTGGCCCGTATGTTCCCGGTATTGGGAGGCACGGAACTGTGGACATATCCGCTGGTGATAGCCGGGGGCATCACCATGTTATATGGCGCTTTTTATTCCGTTTTCAGAACGGACCTCAAAGAGATACTGGCCTATTCCACTATTTCGGCTTTGGGTATCCTGGTGTTCCTTATCGGCATAGGAACAGAAGAGGCTTTGCTGGCCTTGCCGGTGTTCATCCTGGTACACGCCCTGTACAAAGCGGCCCTGTTCCTTATCACGGGTGTAATAGACCATGAAACGGGTACAAGGGATATTACCCGGCTGGCGGGCCTGAGAAAAGTGATGTTGCCGCTGGCCATAGCCGGCGTCCTTGCCGCCCTGTCAGGCGCCGGGGTCCCGTTCACATTCGGCTTTATCGGAAAAGACCTGATCTACGAAGCCACGCTGCACGCAGACAAGCTGCCTTATATACTCACCGGCGCAGCCCTGCTTACCAATATATTCCTGGTATCGGCCGGGTTCCTGGCGGGTATCCGGCCATTTACCGGCAACCTTCCCGATGCATACCAAAGAGTACACCTCCCCCATTGGTTTATGTGGGTACCGCCCCTGTTACTGGCATTTTTAGGTATTCTTTTCGGATGCTTCCCTGCCCTGCCGGGATCTACCATATTAAAGGCGGCAACTGAAGCCCTCACTACCGGGGGGGTAGACAGCACCTTAAAAATATGGCACGGGTTCAATATTATACTGCTGCTTAGCGCCGTCACCATTGCGGGCGGTACGCTGCTGTACCTGTCAAAAAAGCCGGCGGCCGGAAAAAGTCCGGGTGGTATGCTCCTGCCGGAGCTGCTGTTCTTCGGACTCACCGGTAATGTAAAAAAGTTTTCCGACTGGTACACCAATATTCTTCATAACGGACTGTTACGCTCCTACCTGCTCCGCATCATTGTTTTTTCGGTATTGCTGCTGGCCTACCGTGTCATCAGGGGGGGACCGTTAGAAATAAACCTGGCAAGAATATCTACCATCAGCATTTATGAAATTGTGGTGGCCGGCATCCTCATCGCGGCCGTATACATGACCGTTACCAGCTCCTCCCGGTTAACAGCGGTAGTAGGCACCAGCGTGATCGGGTACTGTATCTGTCTCATGTTCGTATTTTACAGCGCACCCGACCTGGCAATGACGCAGTTTACCATTGATACACTTACACTGGTATTGTTTGTTTTCGTACTGTTCCGCCTGCCACCGTTTCTTAACTTTGCCAATAACAAGGTCAGGATCCGCGACGGCGTGATCGCAGCCAGCTTCGGAACGTTGATCGCTCTTATCGCCCTGCAGGCCATGTATCAACCGATAGATACGGAAATAAGCAAATATTACGCAGATAATGCCTATGTATTAGCCAAGGGGAAAAACGTTGTGAATGTAATTTTGGTTGACTTTCGCGGTTTTGATACCATGTTTGAAATAGTAGTGCTCAGCATTGCGGCACTGGGTGTATTCAGCCTGATCAACCTGCGGCTGAAATCGTCAGAAAAAGAATAACCCGGTAACAGGCAAATGATTACCGATAACACTAAAACGATCTGAATGAAAAGTATAATTCTAAAAACAGCTACGGAATACCTGCTGCCTATCCTGCTGCTGTTTTCCATTTTTATCCTGCTTCGCGGACACTATTACCCCGGAGGGGGATTTGTAGGGGGGCTGATCGCATCCATTGCCTTTGTGCTGCACAGCTTCACACACGAAGTAAACAGCACCTTAAAGCTGCTGCCGGTACACCCCAGCGGCCTCATCCCGTTCGGGCTTGCCATCTCAACCGTCAGCATGGCTTTGCCGCTGATGGCCGGCAAACCCGTTATGACGGGCCTGTGGATAGAAGAACCCGTGCCGGTGATCGGCATGATCGGTTCCGCCTTATTCTTTGATATCGGCGTATACTTCCTGGTGATCGGCGTGGTGCTCACTATTTTATTCAGCATATTCCAGTATAGCGATTAATTTATGGAAATACTGTTATTGATCTTAATTGCGCTCTTGTATTCAACAGGTATATATATGCTGTTGAGAAGAAGTATGGTCAAACTGTTGATCGGTATCGGGCTTTTGGGCAATGGCGTTAATATCCTCATCTTCCTGCTGGGCACCATCACCAAGGGAAAACCACCGGTGATCGATGAAGCGGCAAAGGTTTTCAAGGATATTTACGCAGATCCCATACCACAGGCATTGATACTAACGGCCATCGTTATCAGCTTTGGGTTGCAGGCTTTTGCCATTGTGCTGCTGAAGCGGGTATATGTATTGGTAAACTCAGACGATCTTGATGATTTAAATACACCGGAGGAAGAAGACATATGATAGACAACTTAATTATATTACCCGTTATAGTGCATCTGCTGGCCGCCGTCCTTCAACTGTTTCTCTGGCGCAGAACGATAGCCCATCGCTTCGTGAGCATTACGGCATGTGTCATCGCCATGTCGATGGCGATCCGGTTGTTTATCAAAGTGTACAACGGCAATATCCTGGTAATGGAAGCTGCCAACTGGAAAGCGCCCTTCGGGATCGTGTTTGTAGCAGACCTGTTCAGCAGCACATTGGTATTGGTCACATCGTTCGCGGCACTGGCGGTATCCGTCTTTTCCTCTGCAGGTATCTCCCGTTCCAGGATACTCTACGGCTACTTCCCCATCTTCCACTTCCTGGTCATGGGCCTGAACGGAGCATTTCTTACCGGCGATATCTTTAACCTCTATGTATGGTTTGAGGTGATCATCATATCTTCTTTTGTGTTAATGACCCTGGGCGGACGCAAGGCGCAGGTGGAAGGTGCTGTAAAATATATGGCCATGAATATCCTGGCTTCCACTTTTTTCCTCACGGGCATTGCTATCCTGTACGGTATTACCGGCACACTCAACATGGCCGACCTTTCCCTGAAGATCGCCGCTATTGAAAACAGGAACCTGGTGAACATTACAGCATTGTTTTTCATTATCGGCTTTGGCATTAAGGCTGCCGTCTTCCCTTTATACTTCTGGCTGCCGTCATCCTACCATACGCCGCCTTCGGCCGTGGTGGCTACTTTTGGCGGTCTGCTCACCAAAGTTGGTATTTACGCAATGTTCCGCATAACCACCCTTATTTTTATCCCGGATGAATTTACCAAAAACCTGTTGATGCTGATGGCCATCTTCACCATCATCACCGGCAGCTTCGGCGCTCTTATCAAACGTAATATCCGGCGTATGTTCTCCTACCTCATCGTGTGTCATATCGGGTTTATGATCGGGGGATTGGCCATGTTCACGCAGGTGGCCCTTACCGGCGCGTTATTTTATCTTTTTCACGACATCATGGTGAAAACAAACATGTTTTTAATTGCCGGGCTGATCAGGCAGTTACGGGGCACTATGAACATGGATAAGCTGGGTGGGTTGTACGCCGAATACCCGAAGATATCCCTGGTCATTGCCATTGTTTTATTCTCATTGGCCGGCGTTCCCCCGTTATCGGGCTTCTGGCCTAAATTATATTTGTTTGAAGCAGGTTTTGATACCCAGGACTATGCATTGATCGGCGCCATTATTCTGGGTAGTTTTATTACATTGTATGTGATAGCTAAAATGTGGGCGGAGGTTTTCTGGAAAAATGCGCTGGAAAATGACGGAACCGGGGACGACCTGAAAGACAGCTTTGTTAGCCAGAGCCTGCCGAAAAAAATAATGCTGGTAGCGCCTGTTATTTTCCTGGCTGCCATTTCGGTGTACATAGGATTGGGAGCCGAAAACATTGCGCTGGTGGCCAAAAGGATAGCAGCCGAAATGATGGATACGACTCCATATATCGAAGCGGTATTAGGTAAACCACAATAAAATATCTGGATCATGGTAAAACAATTTTTAATGAATCTCCTGTTGGCCTTTATCTGGGTGGCATTAACAGGGGCTTTATATTTCTATAATTTCTACTTCGGCTTCCTGCTGGGCTTCTTCCTGCTATGGCTGACGCGGAGAACAGAGGCCGATAAAAGGTATTTCAACCGGGTACCCAAGATCATCGCATTTATACTTTACTTTATCTGGGAAATGCTAAAAGCGAATGTTCACGTAGCCTACGACGTGATCACACCGAAGTTCTTTATGAAGCCCGGTATTGTAAAATACCCCCTGGTTGCCAAAAGTGATTTTGAGATCAATATCCTTGCTACTATGATCTCACTTACACCAGGCACACTTATCATGGATATCAGCGATGACAGAAAAGCCATATACATTCATGTAATGTACCTGAAAGACAAAGAGAAATTTGTTGAAAACGTGAAAAACAACCTGGAAAGGCGGTTGTTGGAAATAATGCGATAAAACTCCATTTTAATGAGCTTAAGTACTTACATAGATTATATCATATTGCCGATACTGGCCATTTCCCTGCTGCTGGTCTTCATCAGGCTCTTTAAGGGACCCACTACCGTTGACCGGGTAATAGCCCTGGATCTGCTTATCACGATCGGGGTGGGCGTCATCACGGTATACAGCATCAGTACCCGGAAACCCATATTGATGGATACCGGTATGATACTGGCGCTGATCGCATTTTTGGGTACCATTGCCTTTTCTTATTATCTTGAAAGAAGGAGGAAAAATGACTGATCTTATTATCATGTTCCTGAGCACCATCGGTGCATTGAGTATCCTGTTCGCCGCTATCGGTATTTTAAGAATGCCGGATTTCTATCTGCGTTTATCCGTAACGGTAAAAGCGGCTACGCTCGGGAGCGGTCTGCTGCTGCTGAGTGCGGCTGTTTTCTTTCCCGAAGCCTATGTAACAACCAAGGTATTCGCCATCATATTCTTCCTGGTGCTTACGGCGCCGGTAGCTGCGCATATGATCGGCAGGGTGGCCTACCTGATAGGCGCCAAAAAATGGGAGGAAACCGTAATGGATGACCTGGAAAAAATGTACGATAAAGAGAACAAAGTGCTTCTGAGCGAACCGAAAAAAACGGACGAAAAACCCGTTGATAATTCAAACTGACACTCTTCTATATAGCTTTTTATTTAATGTTGATTTTCCCGGAAAAAGTGATATCTTTTGAATACCCCACAGGGTAATTCTAATCCACATTTGTTGTTAGCTATGACGGTACCTCAATTTTACGCTCCCAGGCAGCTTACCCACCGTCAACTGGACGAGTTCCTGGCCAGGGGATGGTACCGGATGCACCAGACGATCTTTACCACCAACTATATCATGGATGCCGAAAGACATTACCGGGTGTTCTGGCTGCGATATAACCTCCGGTATTATACCCACCGGAAAAACAGCCTCAGGATACTGCAACAAAACAAGGCGTTTTCCTTTATCATTAAACCTTTTGCACTCAGCGATGAGCTGGAGCAGCTGTATGAAAAATACAGGAACACCATCACATTTGAGGGAGCACCCTCCGTAAAACAATGGCTTTTTTACGATAGTCCCGGCCCGGATATTTACGATAGTCACTTAATCGAGATAAGAGACGGAAAACAACTGGTAGCTGCCGGTGTTTTTGATAAGGGCGCCCGGAGCATTGCAGGCATCATGAATTTTTACGATCCGGCATACCGCAGGTATAGCCTGGGAAAATACCTGATACTGCTGAAAATAAACTATGCGCTGGAAGAAGGATATAAATACTATTACCCCGGTTACCTGGTATACGACTATCCCAAATTCAACTACAAGCTTTTTGTCGGGGAAGAGTTTACCGAGGCCTATATACCGGAGCTGAAAAGATGGTTTCCCTATACCAGGCAACTACTGGATATTGCTGTTGATGCATGATACGCCCGGTAAAAACGTAAGGGGAACAGGGCGTTTACCCCGGCATTCTGCTGATGTATTTCTCGATCTGCTTTATCTGGTCTACCACCTGAGGCGTAGTGGGTTTCTGATCCTTTGCCCGTCTGAAATAATCCTTTGCCGCACGAAACTCCCTTTTATTGATAAAGATCTGGCACATCTGCAGGTAGGCAGCCGCCGCATTTTCCTTATCCGGCAACCCGGCTTTTATGGCCTTGCGGATATATTCTTCCGCCTGCCGCATATTGCTTTTCTGCATGGCAATGGTTCCCAGTTGAAAATAAGCGGAGCCTTCCGTTTCCTTCATGGGCATTCCCAGGCTCAGGCTTTTTTTCATCATCACCTCCGCCGCGTCAAAATCCTGTCCAAACATTGCCAGACTCGATTTAAGGTAATAATATACACTGCGTACCGGCTTGATCAGCAGCCCGGGGAAGCGGATGGAATCCAGGATTTTCTGGGCGCCTTCAATATCCCCCTCTTCCATGTAGCCCTGTATCAGCCGCATGGGGCCGATCAGAAAATGGCTTACAATGGCGATCAGGGCAACCAGGTACAGGGTAAATGCCGGCCAAAACCCGGAATAGATATTCACTATTACTGCCAGTATCAATGCGAGTATCCCAAGCTGGAGCCTGTATCTGATCAAGAAAAGGTAAAACTTCATATGCTTCTTTTTGGATCGCCGGACACTGTTGTTTGTCAGGCGGCTGCAAAGATACAAAAGGCGGGTGGGTAAAACGGGAAATATGATGAAAATCGGAAACTATGATGGTAAACAGAAAATTGATCCCTGATTAATTTCCCTGTTACACAATAAAAAAGCGTTTAGGCAAAATAAACCACCCGGCAGCTACAATTAGCTGATAACGAAAAAATTAGCCCATGTTACCTTTACTTACCCTATTTTACGTGGCTGCTTTTCCTCAAAAAAATAAAAGTACAGACAATTTCCTGCCCGTTGTGCGTTATATAGTTATCCAACACACAGCATATTAAATGTTAAAAAATAAGCAAACCTTATACCTATTGAAACGCTTATTCTGTGAAAACCAATCCAAGATTCACATGTAAAACCACCGAAATCCAATTATCCGATTTGAAAAGCACGGCTCCTGATCCTTTATCCTAATGAGAGAGGGAGCTTTTTTTTCCTTCTACCACAAATTGCTGAAAATATCCAGCCTTTCTTTTGTTTCGTACCACACCGGCCGGGTAATGAACATCCCGGAACGACCAACAGTCAGCTTTCCTTCCAGCCGCACTTTTAAAGAATCTTTAAATGCAATCGATAAAGCATTGGAAAGTAAGTTATTAGTCTGCAAATTTATTTTTACCGGTATCACAAACGTATCCAATTTAGGAATTTTAAGTAACGTGTCTAATGCTGTTTTACCCAGCAAACGATCCTCAATATAAATATCAAGATTACCCGACTTAAGCGCCAGGTTATACTTATTGGGGTTAAAAAGCCGGATGTCTCCGGACAGGCTGTTGAGCTTACCCTGGCCACCCAGCCTGATATTTTCAACATCAATAAACTCCGGTTCCTGCACTTTTCCAAGACAACCATTCAGTGCAACAATGGCTATAAACGCAACGCATACGATCCTGTACATAGCAGTGCAAGATAGGATAAGCCTTTGAAAATTTAATGTATTCCGGGTTTTCACACCATACTAATTTTCCGGTCGGTGAGGTGCAGCCCCTGGTGCGCCCTGGGGAGGGGTGTCGCCAACCATCTTTAAAATCAGGATGCACTCCCTGAAAATTTCTCCAAAAAAGCTAAAAATCCTGACTAAATATATTAGCTTTAGCCCATGTTATTTTGTTGCAGCATGTAAAATAACGATTCTAATATTTTTAGTTATCGAATAAATACATAAATAATTAATTATAAATAGATTATATTTTTATAATTAAATTTTAATTATCAATATTATTTCTGTTTATTGCCGGATTTTTGAGATAAAATCCGGTATATAGCTATAGTATGTAATACAAACTTCATAAATGAAATTATTAATTGATAATCAATATTTATCACCATTTATTTTATATAAAATTTCAATTTATTGTATAAATATTGAATTTGAGCAATATGAGAGCTGGCAAAAAATGAGTTTTCGTAACCGTTGCCGTATCGGAACGGCTAACGGCCCACTGGATCTAAGCGTGCCGGTAGAGGGTGGCAGGAATGCAGACAAGCCGGTGAGAGAGGTTACCATAGACAACAGCCAGTCGTGGCAGAAGCGTCACTGGCGATCGATATTTTCGGCCTACAACCACTCCCCCTGGTTTGAATTTTACCGGTTTGAAATGGAAAAGTTTTATCATACACCCTATCGCTTCCTGTGGGACTGGAACCTGGAACTAAGCCGCTGGGTTTTTGAAAAGCTGCAACTGGAAGTGAGATTTTCATTTTCTGACCGGTACGAGAAAAACCGGCAGGAGGAAGATGTTTTAGATTTCCGGAATAAGATACTGCCCAAAACCATTTCCGGGTTCCATGCATATTGCCCACCCTATACCCAGGTCTTTGAAGAGCGAACCGGTTTTATCCCCAACCTCAGCATCATTGACCTTTTGTTTTGCGAAGGTCCCCGGGCAGTTGACCTGCTGAAAAAGATCCCGGTGGATATAAGGCAACTGGGTGCCAGGAAAATTTAAAATCCGGCCGGTACGTCCCCGGTAAGTGCCAAATAGTTTTTACATTTACAGGATATCATTTCACGTTTAAAATTTATATACATATGAAAGTACTTTCCCGGTTTTTTCTACCCATCCTGTTATTTACCCTTGCGTCCTGTAATAGCGGAGAAAATAAAGAAGAAGGCAAAGCATCCGAGAGTGTTACCGAAAATGCCGGCTCGGTTGACGGCTTTCAACTGGGTGTTCAGCTCTGGACATTCCGGCTTTTTACCTTTACCGAAGCTGTTAACAAGGTAGACAGCGCGGGCATCAAAAATATTGAAGCATTCTGGGGGCAAAAGCTCGGAGGCGGATTGCCGGGGGAATTCGGGCCGGCCATGTCTGCCGATACCCGTGCAAAAGTGAAGCAACTCCTGCAGTCCAAAGGCATCAGCCTGGTGGCTTTCGGGGTTATCGTTCCGGGAGATGAGAAAGAATGGGAGAGCGCTTTTGAACTGGCGAAAGATTTCGGGCTGAAATATATCACTGCAGAGCCCAAAAGAGAACATTGGGATTATATAGACAGCCTGGGAGCTGCCTATAACATTAAGGTAGCCATTCACGACCATCCCTTCCCCAGCGCTTACGCCACCCCCGATTCGGTGCTGGCTGCCATCAACGGACGTAAGCACATCGGCGCATGTGCCGACATAGGACATTGGGCGCGCAACGGGCTCAACCCGGTTGACTGCCTGAAACAACTGGAAGGATATGTGTATGGCGGACACCTGAAAGACGTAGTGGAGTTTGACAATACCCACGCCGGCGATACATTGGTGGGTAAGGGTGTGATAGATTTCCCGGCAGTGTTCACGGAGTTGAAAAGGCAAAACTTCAATGGTATGCTCTCCATAGAGCATGAATCGAACTGGGAGAACAACCTGCCGGATGTGATAGCCACCAGGGAGTATTACGAGGCGGAAGTAAATAAATTAAAGTAGGTCTACCAGGTATCATTCAGACGAAGTAATACGAATACAGGTCAGCCCGGCACATCTATGTGCGGGCTGACCTGTATTCGTAAGTTTCCGATTGCAACATGTTAATGTCAAACACTATAACTTCGCGATTCCGGTAAACAATAAATTATTTATTATTAATATGAAGGGTATTATCCTGGCGGGAGGCTCCGGAACAAGGCTGCATCCCATAACATATGCTATCAGCAAGCAGATCATGCCGGTATACGATAAGCCGATGATCTATTATCCCCTGTCCATACTGATGTTGGCCGGGATAAAGGAGATACTGATCATCTCCACCCCTCACGACCTGCCCAATTTTAAGAGGCTGCTGGGAGACGGCCATCAGCTGGGATTGGAGTTTTCTTATGCAGAGCAGGCTACGCCCAACGGCTTGGCCCAGGCTTTTGTTATCGGTGAACAGTTCATCGGCAATGACAGCGTAGCCCTGATACTGGGTGACAATATATTTTATGGCGCCGGTCTTGGCCGGCAATTGAGCAACAATACAAGTCCCGATGGCGGTATCGTGTATGCCTACCAGGTAAAAGATCCCGAAAGATACGGGGTAGTGGAGTTTGACAAAGACATGAATGCCGTTTCGATCGAAGAAAAGCCGCAGCAGCCTAAAAGCAATTATGCCGTGCCGGGACTGTACTTTTATGACAACAGCGTAGTGGCAATAGCCAAACAATTACAACCCTCGCCCAGGGGCGAATACGAGATAACCGATGTGAACAAAAAATACCTGGAGCAGGGAAAGCTAAAAGTATCGGTGCTGGACCGCGGTACTGCCTGGCTGGATACCGGCACCTTCGACTCCCTGATGCAGGCCGCTCTCTTTGTACAGGTCATAGAACAAAGGCAGGGAATAAAAATTGCCTGTATTGAGGAAATAGCATACAGGAAAGGCTTTATCAGCAAAGAGCAACTGATCACCATTGCCCGTCCATTGTTAAAAAGCGGCTATGGAGAATATTTAATGAACTTAGTATCTTGAGTAAAAATTGTAATTATTTAAAATGAAGAAAATTCTGGTAACGGGCGGATGTGGATATATCGGGTCGCATACGATAACCGATCTTATCGAAAATGGCTTTGATGTGATATCTGTTGATAACAACTCGCGGTCTACCACACATTTGCTGGAAGGCATTGAAAAAATAACGGGTAAAAAAGTAAAGAACTATAAAGTGGATCTATGTGTGTTTGACGATGTGAACGCGGTATTTGAAGAAAACCCCGACATCGTTGGCGTCATTCATTTTGCAGCTTACAAGGCGGTGGGTGAATCGGTAGAAAAGCCCCTTCTCTATTTTGAAAATAACCTTGTTTCGCTGATCAACCTCTTAAAATGTGTGGCTGCTTTCCGGGTCCCCTATTTTGTTTTTTCATCTTCCTGCACGGTATATGGTAACCCGGACAGCATCCCGGTAACGGAAGAAACGCCTACCAAACAGGCCGAATCGCCTTACGGATACACCAAGCAAATGGGCGAACAGATCATCACCGAATTTGCCAAGGCCAACGGTACTAAGTCTGTTCTCCTGCGCTATTTTAATCCTGCAGGCGCACACCCGAGCACGCTTATCGGGGAAATGCCGCTGGACAAGCCGCAGAACCTGGTACCGGTCATTACGCAAAGCGCCATCGGCAAGCTGCCCGGCATTACCGTTTTCGGCGATCAGTATGATACCCGCGACGGCTCCTGTGTACGGGATTTCATACATGTATGCGATCTGGCGCATGCCCACACGCTGGCTCTGCAATACCTGCTGGACGGAAAACCTGCCGGCGTTACAGATGTTTTCAACCTCGGCACCGGTTCCGGCATCACGGTGCTGGAAGCCATCAAAACTTTTGAAACGGCGACCGGCGTTGCCGCCAATTATAAAATAGGCCCCAACCGGCCGGGCGATGTGATTGCCATATACGCCAATAACGACAAGGCCAAAAAAGAGCTGGGATGGAACCCGCAATATACGCTGGAGGATATTATGAAAACCGCCTGGAAATGGGAGCAGCAACTGCAAAAAGATGCCGCCCTCTTCACCGGAAAAAATATTCAGTTGAATTGAGAATAGCGGTGTATATTCAAAAATTATTTCAATTTATCAATCCATTATAATTAAACGAGACAATATGCTTAAAGACATTCAGGTAACCGGTAAAAAAGATACAAGAAGCGGATTTGGCGATGGCATGCATCAATTGGGTAAATCCAACCCCAATGTAGTGGCCCTCACAGCAGACCTTGCCGGCTCAATGAAGTTAAATGCCTTTATGAAAGATTTCCCCGAACGGTTTATTGAATGCGGGATTGCCGAAGCCAATATGATAGGTATTGCCGCCGGTTTGACCATCGGGGGAAAAATTCCCTATACCACCACATTTGCCAATTTCTCTACCGGGCGGGTGTACGACCAGATCCGCCAGTCGGTGGCCTATTCGGGCAAAAACGTGAAAATATGCGCTTCTCATGCCGGGTTAACGCTCGGGGAAGACGGCGCTACCCACCAGATACTCGAAGATATCGGCATGATGAAAATGCTGCCGGGCATGACTGTTATCGTGCCCTGCGATTACAATCAAACCAAAGCCGCCACCATAGCCATTGCGGAATATGAAGGTCCGGTTTACCTTCGTTTTGGCCGACCGGTATGGCCCATTTTTACCAACCCGGACGAAAAATTCGAGATCGGGAAGGCACAGTTCTTTTCCACAGGAAACGATGTAACCATTTTTGCATGCGGACATATGGTATGGAAAGCCATTGAAGCAGGTATTATCCTGGAGGAAAAAGGCATCAGCACAGAAGTGATCAATATACATACTATTAAGCCGCTGGATGAAGAAGCGGTGCTGGCTTCCCTGCGTAAAACAAAAGCTGCCGTAACCGTGGAAGAGCACAATGTGCTCGGCGGATTGGGCGACTCCATTGCACAGGTGGCGGCCAGGTATGCCCCCACTCCTATTGAGTATGTAGGCACCAAAGATACATTCGGTGAAAGCGGTAAACCCCTGGACCTCCTGAAAAAATACGGGCTGGATACGACCGATATAGTGGCAGCGGCTGAAAAGGTAATCAAACGCAAGTAGTAGCCGATGAGTGCCAGCGACGATATGTTACTATTGCAGGCGTTCAAAGATCCTGATACAAAGGAAAAAGCGTTCACCGGCATCATTAAAAAATACCAGGAAAAGCTCTATTGGCATATTCGTCGCCTGGTCATCCAGCACGAAGATGCCAATGACGTGCTCCAAAACGTCTTTATCAAGGTATGGAAAGGACTGGAAAATTTCCGGGAAGACTCTCAATTGTATACCTGGCTGTACCGCATAGCCACCAACGAGTCGCTTACTTACCTGGAACAACAAAAAAAGAGAAGCTCCCTGTCGATAGATGATGAAAATGCGGGCGCTGTGAGCAAATTACACGCAGAAAAGGACTTTGACGGTAAAAAAGCGGAATGGAAGTTGCAACTGGCAATACAGCAACTTCCTGAAAAGCAACGGATTGTATTTAACCTGCGATATTTCGATGAAATGCCCTACGAGGAAATGAGCAGGGTGCTCGACACTTCCGAGGGAGCGTTAAAGGCAAGTTTTCACCATGCGGTGAAAAAGGTTGAGGAGTTTATTCTTAATAATTAAACCCCCATCTGTTAAGATAGTCTAAACTCCAAATGAAACTAAAAGCAGAAATAGAAGAAGAATTAAAAGCAGCGGGTGCATATACGCTGCTGGAAACAGACCGCACCCCGTGTTTTTCAGTGCCCGACAGCTATTTCGGCCAGCTTCCCGGTGAAATAATGCGGCAGGTACATAATGATGCTGAAGCCTTGTCTCCTGTTTTATCGAGAATCGGTAACCGGAGCCCCTTTGAGGTACCCGGGAACTATTTCGATCATCTCGCTGACAACATCATACAGCAAGTGGCCGGGCATACGCCGGCAAAAGTAATTCCACTGCACGCACCCAGAACCAGGCGGTTCAAAAGCTACCTGATGGCGGCTTCGGTAGTGGCCCTGCTGGCACTTGCAGGAACATATATCTGGAAGTCAAATAGTTATAGCAACATTACCGATAGTATCAGCGCGACCGGCCTGGAAAATATTCCCGACGAGTCGCTAAAAAGCTTCCTGCTGGAGTCAGATTACACAGCCGATTTAGCTGAAAACCCCGAAATCATGTTCCTGGGACAATCGTTTGCTGCGGAAGAGGCCAGCCTGGAAAAGCTGCTGAACGACATGCCGGAGGAAGATCTGATATATTATGCCAATGATATGCTGTAGTTTTTGGATTTTTCATAAATAATAAGTAACAGGAGAGTCTTATTATGGTGAATATTATAAAAAAAAATGACAATATGGTTCGAACTTTCTTAACTGTAGAAAGTTTTTTTTAAAAAAAATAATATTTTTCGTGAAAAAAGTTTTTTTACTTTTTCTATTTATTACATTTGTGTCCGTCAAAACGGAAGCACAGCATCCGGCAGGTGAAAGGATGAGATCTCTTGAAATCGGTTACCTTACCAAAGAGCTCAGGCTGACACCGGAAGAGGCGGAAAAGTTTTGGCCCGTTTATAACAAGTACAAAAAGGAATTAAAAGCACTGTCCGACACGGATGATGAGTTGGAAAGGCAACAACAAGTTCTTAACATAAGGAAAAGTTATAAAAAAGAGTTCACTGAAATTTTGGATAGCGGAAGGGCGCAAACAGTGTATGATGCGGAAGATCGCCTGCGGGTGATGGTGAAAAAGGAGCTGGAAAGAAGAAGAAATAAACAAAAGTTCAGAAACAATAATAAATGATTTTTTAGTTTTTAAGATATTTTACCTAATTTTAAATTGGTGTTTTTCATAGGTTAGCAACGGCTGGCTCTTTCTAGGGCTGGCCTTCTTTTTTGCCCCTGCTTCCTGTTGCCCCGTCTTTACCTCCAAAGAAATCGATTTTTCCGGGTTTTCATTTTGTTAAACTTTATACCGGTTCCTGCAGAGCTGCCAAATTGCAACGTTGGTAGATTGACGCTGTATATAATTTTTCTACAGTGATATCACATTTTCCACCCGATCTATCTGCACCCGGAAAAGAAGTTGCTTCCGGTACTCCTGTTCCGTTTATCCTGCCTTTTTAATTGCCTGAAAGAGATTTAATTCTTTAACTTTAAGCATTGCTTGTCCAAAAAATTATTGCGTATGAAATATTTTTCTGTAAAAGCCCTTGTGGCAGTTTTGATGCTTACCTGCGGTTTTATCCCTTCTGCAAGACAGCTGCATGCCGACTCGCCGCTGGACGGCGCCTGGAAGATCACCACCGGTTCCGTGGAAGAACTGCTGCTGGTGGCGGGTAATTATTGTATGATAACGGAATATGACAAAGCCAATAAGAAGTTTATCAATACCATGGGCGGTCCCTTTACCATCAGTAACAACCAGCTTTCCCTCAAAATTCATTTCAACAGCGGGGATAAGAACGAAGTGGGCAAAAGCTATACCGGCAGCTTCAGCATCAGCAACAATACGCTTACTACTGTTGTTGACGGCACCAGTAAGACCTGGACCCGGGAAGATGACGGCAAAAATGCCCTGGCCGGTAACTGGCGGATCACCAAACGAAAAGTGAACGATGAAATGTCTGATATACCCCTGCGCCCCCGCAGAACATTGAAGCTCCTGACCGGTAAATATTTTCAATGGGCGGCAATTAATATAGAAACCGGGGAATTCTCCGGTACCGGCGGCGGCACTTATACATTCAGGGATGGCAAATACACCGAAAATATCGAGTTTTTCTCCCGCGATAACTCCAGGGTGGGCGCCTCTCTCAGCTTTGACGGTAAGGTGGAAAACAACGACTGGATCCATTCGGGCTTAAGCTCCCAGGGAGCACCCATTTATGAAATATGGTCAAAATTCAAAGAATGATCCGGTAAACTTGCCTGTAGCAATAATTTAAGTTATTGCTATATTTGTCCGCTTATTATAAATTAACCAGGGAAAATCGATTGACCGTTACCTGCACATACGCACAGTAAATCTGTTCGCTTACGGTAGGCCAACCAGATTTCCGACACAAGAATAAAAATGCAACACGAAGAAGATTTCGACGCCAACCTGGCAGGAGAAGACGCAGAAAGAGACAGGTGGTTCAAGAGGATGAAAAAGGGCATTTTAACCTCTACTGCGGAAAAAAAAGAGGCTCCGGACGGTCTTTGGATCAAATGCCCCGAATGTAAATATACCTGCACCGTCCTGGAATTGAAAGAAAACATATACGTATGCCCCCAATGCGCTTATCACCATCGCATAGGAAGCCACGAATATTTTAATATCCTGTTTGACAGGCAGGAGTACGAAGAACTGTTCACGAATGTGCGTTCGGTGGACTTCCTTCATTTTAAAGACCTGAAACCTTACCACAAACGCCTGGAGGACGCCTATTGCAAAACCGGGCTGAACGACTCCCTGTCGGTGGCCACAGGCAACATGAACGGCGCCGGGGTGGTAATATGCTGTATGGACTTCGAGTTTATCGGGGGATCGCTGGGGAGCGTCATGGGTGAAAAAATTGCCAAAGCAGTAGATTATTGTATTCAATACAAGCTTCCGCTGGTCATTATCAGCAAGAGCGGTGGCGCCAGGATGATGGAAAGCGCATTTTCGCTGATGCAGATGGCAAAAACCTCGGGAAAGCTTACACAACTGGCCGATGCCAGGCTGCCATATATATCGCTCTGCACCGATCCCACCTACGGCGGAACCACAGCTTCCTTTGCCATGTTGGGAGATGTGAACATCGCAGAGCCGGGCGCTATGATCGGGTTCGCGGGGCCCAGGGTCATCAAGGAAACCATTAAAAAAGACCTGCCGCCGGGCTTCCAAAGTTCTGAGTTCCTGATATCGCATGGTTTTCTGGATACAATTGTCGACAGGCGGGAACTCAAGCAAAACCTGTCCCTTTTATTAAAACTATTCCGCTCCTAGCCGTTCATTTATCTCTATTTTAGTATTATATGGCTAATATCCGAAACAGGTCGGCCTACTTTGAATATGCGATCGAAGACAAATATGAGGCCGGACTGGTGCTTACAGGTACCGAAGTGAAATCATTAAGAGCCGGAAAAGCCAGCTTTAACGACAGCTATTGCTTTTTCAATAAAGGCGAGCTCTGGATCAAAAGCCTTCACATAGCCGAATACAGCCACGGCACCTACAACAATCATAATCCCCTGCGGGAACGGAAGCTTTTGCTGAACAAAAAAGAGCTCCGGAAAATAGAAGCAAAAATTAAGGAAAAGGGCTACACGGTGGTTCCCCTGGCAATATTTTTTAACAACAAGGGGTTTGCCAAGCTGGAAATAGGCCTGGGCAGGGGCAAAAAGCTCCATGACAAAAGAGAAACCATCAAAGCCCGGGATACCAGCCGGGAAATAAAGAGAAAGTACGGCGTCTGACAGGCAGTTTTCACATGATTTTAGCAGCTCTTTCAGATATAATCACTTTATTTACAATACTTTTTACAATACTGCGTTACTTTGCAGTATCATAGTTGTTGCAATAATTATACGATGCGGTTATTACTCGTAATTTTTATTCTTTCCATTATCCAGATTGAAGCAGCTGCCCAGATCAAAGGCAGTTGGTTTGGCAGTGCAGATGTGATTTTAGGCGGCTCGCATAACAATTACCTGATCGAGCTGGACCTGAAGCAGGAAAACAACGAAGTGAAGGGCATCATCAGTTATTATTTCAAGCAAACTTACCAGAGCTTTTATGTGAAGGGCACCTACAATGCCAGCAAAAGGGAGATCCTGATAAAAGACGTTCCCATCACCTATTTCCGCGCCTCTGCCGCTAATGGAGTGGAATGTATTATGGACCTGCGGGCCATCGTAACCGCCTCCCGGGCAGGCACCAATATACAGGGGGTATTCTCCACCCAGGGGAATTACAGGTATACCTGTCCCGATATCGCGTTTGACTTCGTGTATGGGGAACAGTTGAACACCGACAGCCTGTTTGAAAAATTTGAGGCCATTACCAAAATATGGCACCCTTCGGAGGAAGATGTTGTGATCGAAGAAGACAAAAAATATATACCCGATTCCATTGACCTGAAAGTGAAGGAGCCTTCGCTGGAGATGATGGAAGCCCAAAAAATACTGGAGCAGTTCAACAGAAGAGAGGAAGTGATCGCCAATGAAATACTCGTGGAATCAGACTCCCTGCGGCTGACGTTCTACGACAATGGCATTGTGGATGGCGATAGCATCTCGGTGTTCTTCAACAAGGAGCCGGTAGCCATTCACCAGGCGCTTACAGACCGCGGTATCGTCTTTTACGTAGTGCTGGATCCCAATAAAGAATACAGCGAATTGAGCATGTTTGCCGAAAACCTGGGCACCATGCCGCCCAATACCGCCTTAATGGTAATCACAGACGGTAAAAACCGGTATGAAGTATTTCTTTCCAGCAGTCTTACAAAGAATTCCACGATCAGGATACGAAGAAAGAAGTAAGACCGCAAGACCGCAAGACCGTAAAACCGTAAGATAGTAAAATTGCAAGACTGCGGAAGAACCATCTTTTATCTTACCATCCATCTTACTGTCTTACCATTTTACCCGTCTTACCCCTCATTTCTCCTTTTAATTTCTTTTTTTATCAAAGAGAGTTCCCTGCCCGTTTGGCCGGCTACAGAGCTGTTTTCCTGCGCCCTCCGCATCAGGTAGGGCACCACTTCTTTTATAGGACCAAACGGCAGGTATTTGCTTACGGAACAACCCGCGGTTGCAAGGTTAAAGGTAATATTGTCGCTCATGCCGTATAACTGTGAAAAATGGAGATGGGGGTGATTGAGCATCAGTCCCTTCTCCTGCACAAGCCTTATCGCCAGTAAATTGCTTTCCTCGTTGTGGCTGGCAATGATCGTTGCCACCCTGTCTATATGGTCGATGCAAAACCGCACTGCAGCATTATAATCGTTATCGGTTGCCTGCTTATCCGGCTGTATGGGAGATGCATAGCCCATTTCCTCCGCCCGTTTCCTTTCTTTTTCCATATAAGCACCCCTTACCAGCTTGACGCCGAGGATAAAATCCCGCTGCTCCGCTGCCTCCAGCGAATCTTTTAAAAATGCCAGCCGGTCGTGCCTGTACAACTGTATGGTATTGTACACTACAGTCCCGGATCGATTATAACGTTCCATCATCAGTATCGTCAGTACATCCACCGGGTCCTGTATCCAGGTTTCCTCGGCATCCACCAGCACTCCTACCCCTTTTTCAACCGCCACCTTACAGATCCGGTCCATCCGGTCCTGCACCCTTTGCCATTCAGCCTTTTCGTCACCGGTAAGCGCTTCCACAGACTGCCGGTATCTTTTCATCAGCGATCCGCTGTTACCGGCAACAGAGCTGTCTATTTTTTCCAGTAGGCCAAACCTGGAAAAACCGGTGACTTTCACGCTTATAAATGGAATATTAGGCTGTGTGGCGGCATAGTTAATTACCCTGATAAACTCTTCCGTACTGTGCTCAAAGGCGTCTTCCCCGTTATCCCCGCCTTCCACACCATAGTCCAGGATCACCGATACATGGTATTGCCCCAGCTTTTCCACCACGGAAGCTGTTTTTTCAAGCGTTTCCCCCCCGACAAACTGTTCAAAAATCGTTTTCCGGATAATATTATTTACCGGCAGTCCGGTCCGGATAGCCCAGGGAGTTAGGGAAGTACCCAGCTTTACCAGCAACGGCGACCCCATTGAAGTAAACAAGAACCTGGCCCTTTTAAGTTCAGCATCCGTTTTATAGGCAAATGCATTTTCTGTGTTCTCGAACGATACATTACCCGCCATGGCAATTTTTTTATCAAATGTAAGGAGAGAAAGTATTGCCAAAAGAACAATTATTATCCGACAAATGACTTTTATAGCCCCCAAGGTACCACCTGCAACCGGCGCCTAACAAAAATCAATAAAAACACATATGTTTCTTTTCTGTATAATTTCCGGATATTGTTTAAAAAATCCCTTTATATTGCACGCATTTTTTAAAGGAAAGGCTTCCCACTATGATATCATTTAAGAATTTTAATGTACCCTATGTTCAGATTGACGAAAGATATACTAAACGCGTAGCATATTTTTCTATGGAATTCGCCACCCACCAGCCGCTCAAGATATACAGCGGTGGACTGGGCTTTCTTGCAGGCTCTCACATGCGGAGCGCCTACGAACTGAAACAAAACCTTATTGGCATCGGTATTCTCTGGAAATACGGGTATTATGATCAGGCAAGGAACCAGGATCAGACCCTGCAGGTGCAATGGAATGAAAAGATCTACAATTTCCTGGAAGATCATAATATCAAATTCCAGATCAATATTCACGATCATCCGGTTTGGGTAAAAGCATATTATCTGAACCCGGAAACATTTAAAACTGCCCCGCTGTTCTTGCTGAGCACAGACCTGCCGGAAAACGACTATATCTCCCAAACCATTACACACCGCCTCTACGATGCGAACGTAGCTACCAAAGTAGCCCAGTTTATCCTGCTGGGTGTGGGTGGCGCCAGGCTGATCGATGAGATCGGCTTTAATCCCGACGTCTATCACCTGAATGAAGCACATGGGTTTTCAGCGGCTTTCTACCTGCAGAAAAAATTCGGTAATAAGGAAGAAGTCAGGAAACGGCTGGTGTTTACCACCCATACACCCGAAGAAGCGGGAAACGAGAAGCACGATATCTTCCTGTGTCAGAAGATGAGCTATTTCTGTGGCATTCCGCTGGACGAGGTGCGCAAGCTCACCGGCATATACGATGACCAGTTCAACCATTCTCTTGCCGCTTTGCGTTATGCACGCCTGGCCAACGGCGTTAGTGAACTGCACGGGCGTGTAAGCCGAGCCATGTGGGGAAAATATGAAGGCGTTTGCCCGATCACACATATCACCAACTCGCAAAACTGGCGCTACTGGGCAGACAAGCAACTTTATTTTGCCGCCGACGAAAACAATGAAGATAATTTTATCGACCGCAAGTGGTTTTTGAAGAAAAGATCGTTTGATTCGGTAGCGGATCAGACCGGAAAGCTGTTTGACCCGAATATTTTCACTATTGTATGGGCCAGGCGGTTTGCGGGCTACAAGCGGGCTGACCTGATAACCCGGGATCTGCAAAAGTTTGAAGCGCTTATCAGCAGCACTAAGTACCCTGTGCAGATCATATGGGCCGGAAAGCCTTACCCGGTGGATTATCCCGCCATCAGTGATTTTAACTACCTGGTGAACCTGAGCAAAAACTACAAAAATGTAGCGGTTTGCATCGGGTATGAGCTTAACCTCAGCAAACGCCTGAAGCAGGCGGCAGACGTATGGCTGAACAATCCCAGGGTTCCCCGTGAAGCCTCCGGCACCAGCGGTATGACGGCTGCCATGAACGGTGCCGTTAATTTTTCCACGGACGATGGCTGGATCCCGGAGTTTATTCACCACGGACATAACGGGTTTGTTATTCCCAAAGCCGATTATGCCAACATGCATACGCATGAGCAGGATGAATATGACCTGAGGAAACTGTACGAGATACTGGAAAAAGAGATATTACCTACTTATTATGAGCGTCCTGATATCTGGCGCCAGATCGTAAGGAATGGCATGGCAGATGTACGCTTCCGGTTCGACTCAGGCAGAATGGCGGACGAATACTATCGCCTGCTGTACAACGCTTAAAAAAACGAATCAGTTGAATCATGGACTCGTATACCAAACATCCTGAAGTACGGTGGGCAGATCTTGATCCCAACTTTCATATGCTGCATTCCAGGTATTACGACCTGGGCGCTTATGTAAGAATGTGCTTCCTGACGGAACACGGGGTGACAGCCGCCGCTATGGAAGCGGAGCAGATGGGTCCCATATTGTTCAGGGAGGAATGCGTGTTCAAACGGGAGATCAGGTTTGGCGATCGCATCACCATAGATTTCGTGATGATCCGGGCAAAAAAGGATGGCTCACGCTGGTCGATGCGCCACCATATCACTGTAAACGACGATACACTGGCGGCGGTCATCACGGTGGATGGCGCCTGGATGAATACGGCAAAAAGAAAGCTGGCAAGCCCCCCGCCCGCCTTTGCGGAAGCATTCAACAAAATTCCCAAAGCCGAAAATTTTGAATGGACAGGATAGCTCCGGGCTGTCCTGCCCCATTTAACCTTTCTGTTAATCTTTTCCGGTTGACACATCTCTCTTTTATTTGAAAGTATATTGCCCGCCGAACAAAATACATTTCATAATGAAAAGAGTCTTAGTTCTGGTGGTGGTGCTATTGACCACTACAACATTGTATGCGCAAAACATGGCCAAAGGGTATGTTTACGAAGATGCAAACAACAATGGCAAACGCGATAAAAAAGAAGCCGGTATTGCCGGGGTACCTGTTTCAAATGGAATTGATGTTGTGCTGACAGATCAAAAAGGACAATATGAGATACCTGTGGGAAACGACAATATCCTGTTTGTCATCAAACCCGCTGGCTACAAGGTTCCGGTAAACGAAAAAAATCAACCCGCCTTTTACTATATACACAAGCCGGCAGGCTCTCCCGCCAATTTCCGGTTTAAGGGTGTGGCTCCTACCGGAAAGTTACCCGCTTCCGTTGACTTTTCCCTGACTAAAGCAGCGGAGACGGATCATTTTACGGCGCTCATTTTTGGTGATCCGCAACCCTATAACGATAGGGAAATTGAATATTTTTCACAGGGTATCGTAGACGAAGTAAAGGGTATTCAGAATGTTGTATTTGGATTGAGCCTGGGCGACCTGGTCGGCGACAGTCTTGACCTGCACACGCCTTATATAAACGCCGTGCAAAGGGTAGGTATCCCCTGGTATAATCTGTTAGGCAACCACGACATGAATTACGAAGCTACTACAGACTCATTATCGGATGAAACATATGAAGCTAACTTCGGTCCGGCCAACTATGCTTTCAACTATGGAAAGGTCCACTTTATTATCCTGGACGATGTTTTGTATCCCGATCCCAGGGACGGACAGGGATATTGGGGTGGGTTCAGAAAAGGACAACTGGATTTTATTGAAAACGATCTAAAGCATGTAGACAAAAACAAACTCATTGTACTGGCTTTTCACATTCCGTTGCAATTGTATAATGGCGCCTTTCGTAAAGAAGACAGGGATCGTCTCTTCGCCATCCTGAAAGATTTTCCAAACACCGTATCCTTATCAGCGCACACTCACCTGCAGCGGAACGATTTTTACGGGGCAGCGGATGGATGGATGGGCAGCAAGCCACACCATGAATATAATGCAGGTACCACCTCCGGAGATTGGTATTCCGGTGAACTCGATGAAAAAGGAATTCCTTATTCCACTATGCGGGATGGCACCCCGAAAGGATACGCCTTCATGCATTTCAAAGGCAATCAATATTTAATTGACTATAAAGTAGCCGGCAAACCTGCCGGTTATCAGATAGCGGTTTTTGCTCCCAAAGCCATTACTTTCCCCCGTACATCATCAAGAATATATGCCAATTTTTTTATGGGACATCGTGAGTCAAAAGTGGAATACAGAATAGATAACAACCAATGGCAGCCCATGAACTTTGTAGAAGGACACGACCCTTCCTATCTTGGTTTACTTTACAAATGGGATATCACGGAAATATTGATGCCCGGGCGCCGCCCCAGCAATGCAGTGCCATCCACGCATTTGTGGAGCGCCGGTTTCCCGGCGAACCTTTCCGTGGGAAAACATACCCTGGAGGTAAGGGCAACAGATATGTTTGGAAGAACATTTACGGAGTCAAAAAACTTTGAAGTACAAAAGAACCAGTAATTGTTAACAGGAACTGCATTTGGTTCGTACAAAAAAACAATACCTGCTTTTGCAAACCATTAATACCTGTTGGACATCCGTAGTATCGGAAGCATTATACGGCAGGATTGTAGTCTACAATAAAAACTTACTTTGTATAAGTAGTTAAGGCACGTTAAGACCGTTTACTTAATCTCCTTAATTCTTAATGGGTTAATTATAAAAACTAATAGTGTTCCCGGGTAATAACTCCTGTTATAGAAAGCTATATAAGAGATAACTTATAGCTTTCTCTTTTGCCACCACTTTTCTTTACCTTTAATGCTTAATGCCATCAGCTATAAAAAATGTCAATTGAAGAAAAAGCGATCAAAACAACCTACTTCAGTATTGCGGCAAATGCCGGGTTGGCTTTAGTAAAGGGACTGACCGGCTTTTTTGGAAATTCTTTTGCGTTGATCGCGGATGCTATCGAATCGACAGGCGACATATTCTCATCCGTTCTCGTGCTGCTGGGTCTCCGGTATGCCAGGAAGCCCGCAGATGAGAACCACCCCTACGGGCACGGGCGTATTGAGCCCCTTATAACTTTTATCGTGGTAGGGTTTTTAATGTTTTCCGCGATTGTTATTGCCTACCAGAGTATCCGCAATATCCGGACGCCACATGAGCCCCCTGCCGCCTGGACCCTGATCGTGCTGGCTGTAATTATTTTGTGGAAAGAGTTATCCTTTCAACTGGTGCTTAAAAAAAGTAAAGAAACCAACAGTACCTCCCTGAAAGCCGATGCCTGGCATCACCGCAGCGATGCCATCACTTCCATAGCGGCATTTATCGGCATATCCGTAGCGCTCGTTTTTGGTGAAGGCTTCGAAACCGCTGATGACTGGGCCGCTTTGTTTGCATCAGGCTTTATCTTATATAATTGTTATCTCATTTTCCGTCCCGCATTGGGCGAAATAATGGATGAACATGTGTACGATGACCTGATCCGGGAGATCAGGACGATCGCGGCAACAGTTGATGGCATAACCGGAACGGAGAAATGCCATGTGCGCAAAGCAGGGATGAAATACCTGGTAGACCTGCATGCCACCGTAGATGCCGATCTTACAGTAAGAAAAGGACATGAGATCTCACATCGCCTGAAGGACGCCCTGACCCGGCAACTTCCCCAGGTGGGCTATGTGATCATTCACATTGAGCCGCATGATATCGGCACCCGCCTATAGAGCCCCTGCTGGTTGGTGTCTCCACCAAAGCCGTCAACTTAAAAAATGTGATCTATAAAACACCCCGAAATGGGTTTGATTTGAATAGTCCGGTTGCCAAAAATCACATTGAACCCCTACGGGGTTCAACAAAAATTTCTACACGCACCCCCAACTTCGTTGGGGGCTATTCACATATAAGCCCGCCCGGATGACCAGTCGGACGGGCCCTTCGGACTTAAATTGACGGCTATGATGTCTCCACCGGCCGGAAACTGTATAGAATGAAAATCTGAACTTTCTCACCGAAGGCAAATACGCCCTAACGCAGAGGTGCCGTGTCCGTTATAGCAAGGAATGATTAACTTTGTAGCCCTTTACACTGAAAAATGAACATTACTTTTTACAAATACCAGGGAACCGGCAATGATTTTGTGATCCTTGACAACCGGAATGGAGACTACAGTCACCTGACCACAGAACAGGTCCACCGGCTGTGCGACAGGAGATTTGGTGTAGGCGCAGATGGATTGATGCTGCTGAACAGTCACCCGGCGTATGACTTTGAAATGCTGTACTACAATGCTGATGGAAAAGAGGGCAGCATGTGTGGAAACGGCGGCAGGTGCCTGGTAAAATTTGCCTGGCATATGGGCATCATAGTCCCCTCCTATCGCTTTATAGCCACAGATGGCCCGCACGATGCCAAAATAGACGAACAGGGTATTGTAAGCCTGAAAATGAAGGATGTGGATGCTGTCACTATAGAAAATGATCATAAGATATTGAACACCGGCTCCCCGCATTACGTCCGGTTTGTAGCAGGTATCAAAAGTCTGGACGTGGTGCAGGAAGGCAGGGCGATCCGGTATGGAGTATCTTTCAAAAAAGAAGGCATTAATGTCAACTTCGCAGAGCAGCTCGGCGAAGACAGCATATTTGTCCGCACGTATGAACGGGGCGTAGAAGATGAGACCCTCAGTTGCGGAACAGGCGTAACGGCAGCGGCTATATCCCTGCTGCCTAATCCTGAAGGCCATAACACCGTAAAAGTAGAAACGCCGGGGGGTAACCTGGCGGTAACATTTGATGCGGTAAACAATGGTCAGACCTTCCGAAATGTCTGGCTGACAGGCCCTGCAGAACGGGTATACAAAGGAGAAATCACCCTTAATTAATATTGGCCATTACTCGCCCAAAACCTTTAGATTTGTCAGGTATCTGTCTCTCATGATCCAGTACTTCAAAAATATAAATGGCGTTACCACTGCGATCGATCATCCCGATGACGAAACCTGGGTGAACGTGCTTCCGCCGCTGAAGCATGAAGAATTCCTGCAGATATCGGATGAGCTGGAAATACCCATTGAATTCCTGCAGGACTCACTGGATATTGACGAGCGGTCCCGGTTTGAGCTGGAAGACAACGTTAAGCTGATCGTCATTAAAACACCTACGGAAAACAATTCCTTCAACGAAAGCGACGCTTATTATATCACCATCCCCATCAGCATCATACTTACGCATAACCAGATCGTAACGGTCAACTCTTTTGAGAACGGTGCCATCAAGAAATTCCTGAGCACTTTTCAGAACCGGCAGGCGGATAAAAAAAACATGATGGTGCTGAAGATCTTTGAAAAGATCACCCAGGCATTTATGGAATACCTGAAGGAGATCAATCACCGCCGCAATATCGTGGAGCAGCAATTGTATGCCTCCAACAGGAACGAAGAGCTGCTGGATCTGATGCGCATTCAGAAAAGCCTGGTGTATTTTGTTACCGCCCTTCGCTCCAATGAGATGCTGATGATGAAGCTTGTGAGAACAAATTTCCTGGGGCTCAATGAAGATGAAAAAGAAGAGCTGAATGACCTTGTGGTAGACATGTCGCAGGCACTGGAAATGGCCAATATCTACGCCAATATCCTGAGCAGTACCATGGATGCTTTCGCCTCCATTGTATCCAACAATCAGAATTTAGTGTTGAAAAGATTAACCTCCATAACCATCATCCTGCAGTTTCCCGTACTGATCGCCAGTATCTATGGCATGAATGTGCCTATCCCCTTCCAGCACAATGCACATGCTTTTTATATTCCCATTATACTGGCATTGAGCATTTCCGTTATCATGGGCATTTATTTCATGAAAAAGAAGTTTTTTTAAAAGATGACAAACGATTTGTTTAACGTAAGGGTATACGGTTTGCTGGTAAACGATGCAAAGCAGGTATTGGTAAGCGATGAATATATCCGGGGCGACTACTTTACCAAATTCCCGGGCGGGGGACTTGAATTCGGCGAAGGCACCCGCGATTGCCTGGTACGCGAATTCATAGAAGAAATGAATCTTGCAGTGGAGGTGACAGATCATATCTACACCACCGACTTTTTCCAGATGTCGGCATTTTCCCCGGGTCAGCAGATCATTGCCATATATTATAAGGTAAACCCGCTGCAACCTATCGTTGTTCCGCTGCGCAACAAGCCGTTTGATTTTGATGACGTGCAGCTGAAGACCTATGCTGAAACCGGTGAAACAGAAACTTTCCGGCTGATCAACTGGGAGGATTTTTCCGGCGAAACAGTGACCCTGCCGATAGACAAGATCGTGGCGGACCTGATCAAGAAAGAATAAAATACCACTGATAAAAATAAAACACCATTCAATACACAACCACCTTTTTTATGAAATCATTGATGCTACTCTTTGCTTTGCTGCCGGGCACATTGCCTGTTTTTGCTCAAAAACAGGCAAAAAACATATCCTTCTTTCTTTTCGACAAAGAATGGAAAGGATGTAATAAGCCGGCGGACGCTCAATATTTGGCCTACAGGAAAAAAATTAATGACAGCACCTACGAATGGCGATATTATAACTACAGCGGACCACTCATAAACATTGAAACGACAAAAGATGAAGCGGGCGCCCGCCCTCATGGCTATCTGGCATATTACGGAAAAGACGGCAAAATAGACTCCAGCGGTAGCAGTCTTGACGGAAGGAAAAACGGCTGGTGGTATTACTATACAGACTCATTAACAGTATGGCTGAAAGAAAAATATGAAAATGGCAGGCTGCTGGAGCGAATGGACACCCTGGCTATGAGACTGGAACGCGAGAAGGAAAACGCACAATTTGACTCAACCGATGTGCTGATAGAAGCCAGCTTTAAGAACGGGGATAAAGACTGGATGAAATATATACAAAAGAACCTGAAAGTGCCGGACAGGACAGAAAAAATAGGCAGGGGCGGAACGGTGATCGTACAATTTGTGGTGGATAAAGATGGCAATGTCAGAGATGTGGATATTGTCCGGTCTGTGGAATATGCCATTGATGAAGCAGCGATCAGCCTTATCGAAAAGTCCCCTGTATGGAAACCGGCTTCCGTCAACGGGAGACCCGTAAAAGCTTACAGGAGACAGCCTTTAACCGTACAGTTTTAGGGGGAGTCATCTCCTCTGTGCCAATGAGCACTCCTCTCCCATTTCCGTACTACAAAGACAAGTCGTACACTCTTGTGTTCCCGTGGCTTCGTAATCCTATTCAGCAATACGATCATGAGACATTCCATTGTGAAAAATCGGGTTATCTCACCATAGATAACTATTACCTTTTTATTTTTATATAAAATAATATAGATTTAGATAACGCCTTCCCGTAGTGTGCAGTGATGAACTTTATTTGCGGATAGCGGATATGACCGTACCCTTACAGGCAACTAAACATTCACAATTTAAACTTACAACTATGAACGTTTCAAAACACCTTTTGCTCTGCCTGCTTGCAGGTTACTTAATTTTTTTATTTTCCTGCAAAAAAAATGACAAATATAACAAAAAGCAAGAAGTGGATGTATATGTGGCAGGCCATGAATTTGATAATGAGCCTGGTCATAGAAATGCGGTTGTATGGAAAAATGGAGAGGCTGAAGTATTAAGTGCCGGCAATACGCTTGCTGATGCAAGTACTGTTTTTGTGTCTGGTAGCGATGTATATGTTGCCGGATACGATCAGATTCCCAATACAACTTCCTATCTTGGAAGATTATGGAAAAACGGATCGAACATTATTGAAAGCGCTTCAACGGAATCGGTGAGCAGCGTGTATGTTTCCGGCAGTGATGTATACTATGCAGGCTCCGATAACGGTGTGCCCAGGTACTGGAAAAACGGCAATCCTGTAACGCTCGAAACCGAAGCAGACCAGGCCGTTCCGCTGTCCATTTTTGTGTCCGGCAGCGATGTATATGTTGCAGGATATGAAATTCTGTTGACAGAGTTTGATAATCAACACAATACAGCTGTATACTGGAAAAACGGAACGCGTCTCCTGTTGTCACTCCCTGAAGAAAGCGAGTCTGTAGCCAGCTCTGTTTTTGTTTCAGGCAACGATGTGTATGTAGCCGGATATTACGGCAGCTATACAACGCGTATTCCTTTGTACTGGAAAAATGGAACCCCTGTTGTGTTGCCGGTTCAATCCGGGCGCGACTATTCAAGGGCAACATCCGTTTTCGTATCCGGAAACGATATCTATGTAGTCGGTTCTGAGGCGCAATTCGACGCTCCCAACCCTGCAGGCATTGCCCTATACTGGAAGAACGGTGTTCGTGTGCCATTAACACAAGCAGTAACCCATGCGGGTGCAACTTCTATTTTCGTTTTTGGTAATGATGTGTATGTAGCAGGCAGCGAAGGAGGCGTAGCCACATACTGGAAAAATGGCACTCCGGTCGTTCTGGGAAAAACCGATGGCACTTCTTCTATAGGCAACTCAATTTTTGTAGTCGAGCGGCCAAAGTAGCCCAGGTAATCGCTAATATCAATGCCAGGGTTTCCAACCATCCCAAAGGTTGGAAATCCTATTTTCACTCCATCACCGAACGGAGCCATCTTTCCAGCTCTTCCCGGGTGAATGACGAGTCCTTTCTGGCGTAATAATCTTCAAACTGGTCTTCCCGGATCTTGCCTATACCGAAATACTGGCTTTGCGGATGACTGAAATACCAGCCGCATACAGAGGAAGCCGGGTACATAGCTAAGGATTCGGTAAGTGTAATCCCGGTGGCTTCTTTTCCGCCCAACAGTTCAAAAAGCTTAATCTTTTCTGTATGATCCGGACAGGCAGGGTAGCCCGGCGCGGGACGTATACCGCGGTATTTTTCTTTGATCAACTCTTCATTGCTCAGTTGCTCGTCTTTTGCATATCCCCAGAACTCTTTACGTACCCGCTCGTGCAGACACTCTGCAAATGACTCCGCCAGGCGGTCGCATAAAGCCTGCAGCATGATCTTATTATAATCATCATGATCTTTTATGAAACGTTCTATATGCGGTTCTATGCCGTGTATGGTCACGGAAAAGGCTCCGAGGTAGTCGGAAGCAGCCTCTCCTAAATCCTCTCCGGCTTGTCCGCCGTGGCGGAAGAGGACTTCTGCATCTGCTGTAGTACTATCACCGTCCGGCAGGTGGTTAAGGGCTTCTGTAATGCTATTGGGAAGGGCCGGGGATGGGCTGGGCTTAATAAAATCCGTCAGACTTATATTGGGCTGCCCGGGCGCTTTTTTAACCTGCTGCCTGAGCGATTCGAGCTGTATGGTTTTATCTCCTGATTGCAGCATAATGGTATCCCTGCCATTGCTGCAGGCCGGCCAAAACCCGATAGCGCCCTGCGCTGTAACCCATTTTTCCGAAATCATGGTATCCAGCATTTTATTGGCGTCATTATACAGCTTGGTAGCTTCCACTCCTACTTTTTCATCACTGAGTATCTGCGGAAAGTTACCGTGTAGCTCCCAGGAGATAAAGAAGGGTTTCCAGTCTATATAATTGCGGATCTCTTTCAGATCATAATCAGGAAACAACCGGGTACCCGTGAACGTGGGTGCGGGTGGGGTATAGTTTTCCCAGTCTATTTTTACTTTGTTTTGTTGTGCATCGGCAAACTTCAGGTATTCCTTGACCGGCTTTTTGTTCTCAAAATCAGTTTTCAGCTTTTGATACTCCGTTTTTGTTTTTTCGAGGAATGATCGTTTCTGCTCGTTCAGTAAAGAACCGGCAACCGTAACGCTCCGGCTGGCATCCAGCACATGTACTACACCATTATCGTACTGGGGCGCAATTTTTACGGCAGTGTGCATCCTGGAGGTAGTAGCACCACCTATCAGCAAGGGTTGCTTCATACCCCTCCTTTTCATTTCATGGGCTACATTCACCATTTCATCCAGCGATGGTGTGATCAGTCCGCTCAGTCCGATGATGTCTACCTTTTCTTTTTCGGCAGTGTCCAGTATCTTGTCGGCTGGTACCATCACCCCCAGGTCTATGATCTCGTATCCGTTACAACCCAGCACCACACCTACTATGTTTTTACCAATGTCGTGCACATCGCCTTTTACGGTTGCCAGGAGAATTTTGGCTGCACTGCTTCCGGTATCTCCTTTTATCTTTTCAGCCTCAATAAAAGGCAACAGCCAGGCCACGCTTTTTTTCATTACACGGGCGCTTTTTACTACCTGCGGTAAAAACATTTTACCGGCGCCAAACAGATCGCCCACTATTCCCATCCCGGCCATCAATGGACCTTCGATCACTTCCAGGGGACGGGGATATTTCACCCGCGCTTCTTCTGTATCTGCTTCTATATGATCTGTTATGCCATTTACCAGGGCATGTGATAACCTTTCCTCCACACTACCGCCTCTCCAGGCTTCATCTTTTACCGCTGCTTTACCTTTTGACTTTACTGTTTCCGCAAAAGCAAGCAGCTTTTCCGTAGCCTCGTTGTTTTCGTTGTTGCGGTTCATGATCACATCTTCACATAACTTCCTCAATTCCGGTTCTATCTCATCGTATACCACCAACTGACCGGCATTTACTATGCCCATATTCATACCGGCTTTGATGGCATAGTACAGGAACACAGAATGCATAGCCTCCCGTACCGGCTCATTTCCCCTGAATGAAAATGAAAGATTGCTGACACCACCGCTTACTCCGGTCAACGGCATCAATCGCTTTATTTCCCGGGTTGCTTCTATAAAATCCACCCCGTAGTTATTGTGCTCCTCCAGGCCGGTTGCAATTGCGAAAACATTCGGGTCAAAGATGATATCCTGCGGATCGAAACCTACTTTTTCTGTGAGTATCTTATATGCCCTGTGACAGATCTCCACCTTTCGCTCTTTGGTATCCGCCTGTCCTTTTTCATCGAAAGCCATTACAATTACCGCGGCACCATAACTCTGGCAGACAATCGCCTGTTCGATGAACTTTTCCTCTCCTTCCTTCATGGAAATGGAGTTCACTATGCATTTCCCCTGCACACATTTTAGTCCTGCCTCTATGATCTCGAATTTGGAGCTGTCGATCATGATCGGCACTTTAGCGATATCGGGTTCGCTTTGTACCAGGTTAATGAAGGTGGTCATAGCCTGTACGCCGTCCAGCAACGCATCGTCCATATTGATGTCTATCACCTGGGCACCGTTCTCTACCTGCTGCCGGGCTATGCTCAGGGCTTCTTCATATTTGTTTTCGCGTACCAGGCGGGCAAATTTTTTGGAACCGGTCACGTTGGTTCTTTCACCTATATTGACAAAGTTCGTCTCCGGCCGAACCACCAGCGGTTCTAATCCTGATAAATGGAGGTATGGTTTTATTACTACTTCTGACATGGCTTTATTTCTTCCTGGGTATCTTAAATCCTATGGGTTCTCTCGGGGTATCCTGCTGAACCAGCAGTTTTTTCAACACTTTAAAAATAGCTTGTACTTCTTCATCTTTTTTTGTCAATGCTTTTTCTATTTTTTCAATTTTTGTCCAGAGTTCCCTGTTGTCCAACAACAACTGCCTCATTTTAATATATACTCTTACAATTTGTATATTTACCTGTACTGCTCTTTCTGAGCGCAGTACGGAAGACAACATGGCTACACCCTGTTCGGTAAAAGCATAAGGCATTTTTCGTGTGCCGCCCCAACTTGATATCGCAATTTGCGATATCAAGTTGGCAAACTCTTCTGCTGTAATTTGAAACATAAAATCTTCCGGGAACCGGGAAATATTTCTGGCAACAGCCTGGTTTAGTACTCTTGTTTCAACGCCATACATTTCCGCCAGGTCTCTATCCAGCATTACTTTTACCCCCCGAACGATGAATATCTTCTCTACGATGTCGTTTTCTGTGACAGTAACTGATCTTGCTGTTTTCATATGTTTTGTTTTTGGTTAGCGAGCCTCACCCCCGCCCGACTGAACGTCGTTCGGCGGGCTCTTATCCCTCTCCCGAAGTTTCGGGAGAGAAAGTACTGCAGTCCCGAACCTTCGGGAAATCCAAACGATATCACTACCACATCTTCTGTTGAATAACCCCTGACTTTACATCCACACATTCATCTTCTATTGTCCTTGCTTTATCTTGAGGTCGCAAATTGCGTCCTCAAATTTGCTTACATTGCCTCATATACAACTTGATATCACAAAATGTGATATCAAGTTTGTCTGTTCTGTCTTCCGGAGAATCAGAATTTTCATGAAATAGTGTCCCCATTTTCACACTTTCAGGGGGACATGGGTGACTCATGGGACATGGGTGACACAATCAATTTTCACATCTTCACATTTCCCACATTCTTCTTCCATTTTCAAATTCCCACATTTTCAAATTGCCTCCACCTCCGGCAACGCTCTCGGTTGCATCTCTTTCACACTATCCGCTATATGCCTGATATGATCGGGCGTGGTACCACAGCAGCCGCCTACAATATTCACAAACCCCTCCTGAGCCCAGTCTTCCAGGAAGTGTGCCGTTTCGGAAGGCGCCTCATCATATTCTCCCATGGCGTTGGGAAGCCCCGCATTGGGATAAGCTGATACATAACAGGAAGCGATATGAGACAGCTCTGCGATATGGGGACGCATTTCTTTTGCGCCCAGCGCACAGTTCAATCCCACGCTAAGTGGTTTGGCATGGGCCACAGAAGTATAAAATGCCTCCAGCGTTTGTCCGCTTAAGGTCCGCCCGGATGCGTCAGTAATCGTCCCGCTGATCATGATCTCTTTTTGCGGTGCTTCCGGATGATCCCTGTAGAATTTTTTTATGGCGAATATGGCAGCTTTCGCGTTCAGGGTATCAAATATGGTCTCTATCAAAAAGATATCTGCTCCTCCATCTACCAGGCCCCTTACCTGGTCATAGTAAGCGGCTACTACTTCGTCAAAGGTAACCGCCCGGTAACCAGGGTTGTTGACATCGGGGGACAGGGAGAGCGTTTTGTTCAACGGCCCGATGGCACCGGCAACCCAGGCCTGTTTTCCGGATAATGCGACGGCTTCCCGGGCACATCTGGCTGAAGCAACATTCAGCTCATAAGCCAGTTCCTGCATATCGTAGTCAGCCATAGCAATGGCGGTACTGCTGAAGGTGTTGGTCTCTATGATATCAGCACCCGCATCCAGGTATTGTTTGTGTATGTCTGTAATGATCTCGGGACGGGTGATGCTCAACAGGTCATTATTCCCCTTTACATCACGGTGCCAGTCTTTGAACCTTTCACCCCTGTAATCAGCTTCTGCCAGCTTATACTGCTGGATCATGGTGCCCATAGCACCATCAATTACCAAAATCCGCTCCTGGAGCGCTTCCCTGATATTACCTGCCATTTTCCTTGTTTTAAACAGATGGCGTAATGTTTACGTGAAATGTAACGGATTGAACCTGTAACGTTTAGAAGCCGGGCAGCTTCTTTGCGTTTATTAGTTCAATTGATGCAGGCCGAACAATAAACAAATCCACCTGTAATGAGAAAGCAAAGGTAACAAAGCTTGCTGAATAAAAAAAGAGGGATACCCGGCTAATGGGAGACATATTTTTCAACCGGCATCCGGTTCTGGATGCTGCGCCCCAGGGTCAGCTCGTCCGCATATTCCAGCTCTCCTCCGAAAGATATTCCTCTTGCAATGGTCGTGATCCTCAGACCGGAAGCAAGGGCAGATTCCAGCTTTTTCTGGATATAGTATATAGTGGTATCACCCTGGATATTGGGACTTAGCGCAAATATGATCTCCTTTATATCCGGTGTAACCCTTTGAACAAGGGATTCAATGTGCAGCTGATCGGGTCCCAAACCATCCAAAGGAGAAATTACGCCCCCCAAAACATGGTAAAGTCCGCTATACTGCTGCGTACTTTCCAGGGCGATCACATCCCGGATATTCTCCACCACGCAAATCGTTTCTTTCCGGCGCATAGGGTTGGCGCAAATATTACACAGCCTGTTATCGGAAATGTTGTGACAGACCTGGCAAAACCGTAGCTCCTTTTTCATTTTGTCCAGGGCTTCCGTCAAACGGGTCACCTCTTCCGGAGATTGCCTGATCAAATGAAGCACCAGCCGCAATGCGGTTTTTTTACCTATCCCCGGAAGCCGGGAAAACTCATTGACCGCATTTTCAAGAAGGGATGAGGAAATCTGCATACAACAAAGATAAACAGTGGACGTTTAGAAACTATCGTATTATTGGTAAAAGTAATAACCGTATGAAAAGAATAGCCTTTTTCCTTGTCCTGCTGGCCTCCATTTCTTTCCATGCCCGGGCGCAAAGTGTCCGGGAAAAGGCATTGATAGTGAACAATGCCGGTGATACCCTGCATGGCTGGATAGCGTACAAAAACTGGCGAACAAACCCGGTGAGGTTTGATTTTTTCCCGGACTCTGTTTCAAAGAACAGCATAACCTACCAGGTAGCGGACATCCGGTTTTTTGATATTACAGGACACGACCAGTATATAAGAGCAATTATCAGCAAAGACAATCGCCCGGTTGAGTTGCCCGACCTGCTTCCTCCATCGCAACAGCTTTTGTCTACGGATACGGTTTGGCTGAGAAGACTTCTATATGATGGTAAAGTGGAATTATATCTGTTCACCGATTTTAAGAACCACTTCTACATTCACACCGATCGGGGATATGCTGAACTGGATTACAGAGTATCTTTCAGGGGATCAAACATGTCTATCGAAAAAGGATACATAAAGCAACTGAAAATGTTGCTGGAGGGGACGCAGCCTCTGTCCCTTGAATTATTGAATGAAATAGACAAGGCTAGATATAGAGAACCCGACCTCGTAAAAGTCGTGAAAAAAATAAATGAAGCGCTCGGCAGCAGCTACGTGGAAAGAAAATCCAGGTCAAAAGTATTGACCAGTTTTTTTACAGGCGTTGGTGGCGGGTATTCTTCCCTTGGGTTTAGCGGGTATAATCCAATTTTTGAAAATATGGAGTTTTCCGGAAGCTTTGCAGCATTTGCAACTGCAGGACTGGATATTTCCGCTGCCAGGAATTTGCAGGATCTTGTTTTCAGACTTGAGCTGGCGTATACCTCTATACATTATAAAGGGTTTGGAGAGCACCAGACATTTATTGCCAACCCGGACAGAGTGAAAGCAACCTACGAATTAAAACAAACGAATATTGCACCTTCTATCGCAATCATATATAATTTCCTACGCAATGACAAAAGAAAGGTCTATGCGGGTGCCGGCATGGCTTATCATTTCGCTTTTTACGATACAAACAGGTATTTCACATCAAGTCCCCTGTTAGGAGAAAAAACACAGGACAACTACCTCACCCTTCCCAAGAGCTGGATGGGCTTACAGGTAAAACTCGGATATAAAATAGCTGACAAATGGGAAATAGGACTTAATGGTCAATTACTGGGAACATTTACCAATTATGTAAACTGGTCACTCAAGCCCAATACCTATACCGCCCAGCTCCGTTACTTCTTTTGACCTACCGGCTCAACCTGTCCGGCGGCTCAGCCTCCGGCAGCTCAATGGTGATCTCGTTGTCCCAATTCGCCCGGACATTATTTTTCTTTGGAATAGTAACTATTTTTTCGGGTTGCCTTTTTTCCCAGTAGTTGCCGGTATCCCATTTGTTATTGCCGTTGCGGTCGTATAACAGCCTGATCTCATATTCACCCGGGGGAAACAATTCGAACCGCAGGTCTTTCCCCGTAGCCGGCTGGGCCCGCTCCAGTTTGTCGCTTTTAAAGATCAGCAACACAATTTGCTGGGTCGTATCAAGGTTGGGCATCCTGATCCTTAACGATCCGTAGTCAGCTTTCTTTTTGGTTTTAAAGCTGATGGTGTCAGCCTTGGCCAGCTCACGACCGGATGAGTCTTTTGCAATGTCCTGTTCGAGGATGATCTTAAAATATTCATCTTCTTTCCAGGGGTATTTCACCGTAATGACTTTAGCGCTGGTATCAGCTTCCATCGTATAGCCGCCAACGGGCGTAAACAGTGTGTCCATGAAACGGAATTTAGTCTCATCAAAAGATACCAGTGAGTCGCTGAACGTAAATACAAGGTCTGAAAGCAGGTCCTGCTGCCCGGCTTCGAGATTGGATTGATAGCTGAGTTTCTGATCCTTTTTGGCAGGCGCCCTGGATGGGACTGATGCAGGTCTGCCACCACCTTTTACAGGCTCCTCTGTGAAAGCATACAGCACAGGACTTATGGTCTCATCGGTTACATGTATAACACTATCGTAGAAGGCAAACAGCTCCGTTCCGCTCATATACATTTTCTGCCCACCGTCTTTCAGCGCAAAAATATGATAATCGCCCGGAGCAATATTGCCGAAATGAAATAATCCGGCGGTATCGAGCCTTGTGTAGTAGCGGGGCTTTTCTTTCGCCACGGCGGAGTCTTCGAAATTGCGGTGCAGCATTACGATCAGCGTGCTGTCTGTTTTACCGGTTTCCGCCAGCACTACCTTGCCGGATACGGAAGCGCTGTCTATATAGTCGCCGGTAGAAAACAGGTAAGTAAAGTTTTTAAAAGGATTGCCTTCGTTTAAATCCTTCAGGGAACGGCCGAAATCGATGCTGTAGGTGGTATTTTCCTCTAATGTGTCCTTGATGGTGATGGTGACATTGCGGAGCTTTGCCTCCATCAATGGCATTGTTTTGGGCACAGGCGAAACGATCACCTCCTGCTCGGGTTTATCGAGATTAATAAATTCATCAAATTCAAGGATGATCTTTTTGCCCGTAAAGTTCAGGGTGGAATCTACAGGCAGGGCTCTCAGCAAAACGGGGGGAATGGTGTCGCGAGGGCCGCCGGTCGGCGGTACTATTTGTGCACAGCCCGACCATAATACCGCCATTCCACAAGTAACCGGGAGCAGCATCAATAAATAGAAAATTCTTTTCATGCTTTGCTTATATCCGCTTCAATAAGCGGCAAACTTAAACGCTTTCAGTGAATTAGCCTGTTTTTCAATTGCCAATAATCTTATAAACATCAGGCTGTTTCTTCCTCATCAGCAGGATGCAGTGTTACGGAAAGGTCATTGGTTTTCACAAAATTGCACCAATCACAGTCTGGCTTACCGCAGCCGGTATTAAATTCCCTGTTCTGTATTTTCTGCCAGGTGGCAATGATCTGTTGCGTTACCGTTGTTATATCTGCATCTGTTACTTCCACCAGCTCGGTCTTATACTGGTCATTTACCGGTTCAATAAAATCAAATTCGGTGCTTACCACTTTCCAGTCGTGTGTTTTATCGTTATCCAGCAAAATTTTATAAAAAACTGCCTGGCGCCAGTAATCTCCGCCATTGGGCTCTCTGTCGTTGGGGCGGGAAAGCTTCTTTTTCCCGTTCTCGTATTTACCGGTTTTATAGTCTACCACGTTCACCAGCTTACCGTTAAACTCCAGCTTATCGAGCTTACCGTTGATCGGTATATGCTGAACAATGACGTTCCGGACGGGTTTTTCCACCACGATGATCTTATTCCATTTGTCTATGTAGTAGTCATAATAAGCAGGCAGTATCTTTTCTCCGTAAGCCGTCTTCAACTTAAAGGCTTCGGGCGTAAAAGCCTCCCGGTTGTTCTTCATATACCAGTTAAAATCTGCCAGCAGGTCTTCTTTGGGCGGAAACACATTCCCGTTTTCTTTCATCTTTATAAAAAGCCGTTCTATAGACCAATGAATGGCGCTGCCGAAAGCCATGCTTTCATTTTTGGCAGCCGGTACGCGGATTAGGTTCTGGTAATAAAATTTCAGCGGGCAGCTCAGGTAATTATTGAGATGAGTGACGCTCATACTGTATCGCTTCAATATCTCGTCTATATAAGCTGCTTCCACCAGTTGAATTTCGGGCTTCGCTTTTTCTTTAAAGCGCTGCTGCAAATAATCTGCCAGCAAATCGTCCTGTACAGCTTTGTTGATGCGTTGCAATGAACCGTCTTCCAGCAGCTCTGTGATAAAAGCGCTCGGGGTTTGTTCTTTATCCTTTTCGTCTTTTAATGCATAGGAAATATGCAGGTGTGTTTTGGCGCGGGTAAGCGCCACATAAAACAGGCGCCGGCTTTCTTCTTCCCCGGGTGGGGTGGTATTATTGCTCACCAGGTTATCGGGCAGCTTATAGGAACGGCTGCTTCCCCGGTTACTATCATCCCATATTTTTTGCGTGCAGCCGATCACAAATACATGCGTATACTCCGATCCTTTAGCTCCATGCGCCGTTACCATATTCACGCCTTCGTCACTGGCTGTAATTTTATACAAGGGTATCGGAAGACGGTTTTTTTTCATCTTCTCAATATTATTCAACCATTCCTCCAAAGTGATATCAGGGTCGCGGCGGCTTTCTTCTTTCAAATGATCAAACAAAGCATTCAGCACCTGCATCAGCCAGGGCTTTTCAGCGTTTTGCATCACATAAGAAAGCACTCCGGCCTTTTGAATTACCTGCTCCAGCAACTGCTGTGCCGTATTGTTTTGCGAAGCTTTCAACAGAGCTTCCAGCACATTACTGATCTCCTTTACGGATTGTCCGTCCGGTTGATTGAACAGATCCGCTTTAGGAACAGCCGACTCAGCCATTATGCGCCGTAAAGAATACACATCCTCCCTGCCTGACCTGTTTTTTGTATTTACTGCCATTGTAAGCTTTGCAATTTCAAGGGGGTCCAGTGTAAAGAAATCACTGTGCAGGAGCAGGAACAGGATATCATCGGCGCTATAAGGAATATATCTTTCCCTTTCGATCCACTGCAATACCAGCAGCAAATTTTGAATAAAAGGCAGCTCGAGTATATTAATTTTTCTCCTTGTATTTACCGGTATATTTTTGCCCTCCAGCATGGCGCTGATAATTTCTACCTGCGCGTGGTTACGATAGATCACCGCTATCTCCTTACCGCTTACGCCCTGCTGCAGGAGCTTTTCTATTTGCATCATGATATCGATCGCTTCCTGCCCGGTGTTGGCGTACTCAACCACCAGGGGCGCAACGGAAATATCCTTTATAGCAGGGTTGGATGCGATCAGGGGCATATCATTTTCCGGCTTAACAACACGACCCGTATTATGCGCTATCAGGCTATACGCTGCATGTAATACGGGATCGGAAGACCGGTAGTTATTGATAAGGTCTATTGTGGTTATATTGCCTGCATATCTTTTTTCAAATGCCTTAATATTTTCAACGTTTGCATCCTGGAACGAAAAAATGCTCTGGTCCGCATCGCCCACCACAAACAGGTTGGGAACTTCCCAATAGCCTGTGAGCTTTTGAAGCAATAAATTTTGCGAGCGGCTGGTATCCTGGAACTCATCCACCAGGAAATATAAAAAACGCTCCTGGTAGTCGAGCAAAAGATTATTATTTTTCTCAAAGGCGTTCAGCACCCACAATATCATATCATCAAAGTCATACCTGCCGGCTGTTTTCATCTGTTCATTGTACTGCGGGTAAAGATTTACTGCGGCACGCAGTATTTCCATTTTTTCTTTTTCATCTGCAATGGCCGCCTCCTTGGGCGCTCCGGCTTCAAAGTTCTTATACTTTCTTTTATACCTGAATTCTTCCCTGTTTCCCAGGTCATCCACATAAGCATCGATCCTTTCATTCAAATATTCAGGTGTCCAAGCTTCTTTTTTCATCAGGCTGAATAACGCTTTCAACCTGTCCTTCTCATAATATATATCCCCGCGAAAACGCTTCAACTTATTATCTGCAGGAATGGAATCTATTAATTGGTAAAACAGGTCGATTTCTTCGAGATCACCGATGGGTGAAAGATTGAGCTTACCGAAATAAGTGAGGTTATCCTGTATCACCTCGTTGCAGAATGAATGAAAAGTGTGTATGCGGACACCATACGCTGCACTGCCTATAATACGCAGCAACCGGTTGCGCATTTCCACGGCACCGTTGTCTGTATAGGTCAGGCAAAGTATATTATTGGGGTGGGTATCTGTTTGCTTTAAAATATTACCTATCCGCAACGACAATATCTGCGTTTTACCGGTACCGGGGCCGGCATTTACCATCACAGGTCCTTCAATAGTATCAACTGCCAGTTTTTGCCGGGCATTCAGTTTATTATACTCATCTTCAAACCTGCTTTGTAATTTGTCTTTCTGGTTCAACATAACGAGCGGCTAATGTACGGGTATTTGCAAAGCCGGCAATCGGAAAAATCAAATGCTGAAATCCGCTCAAATGGCACAAGAAGGTAACAGCTATTTTTAGATTTATTTAACAGATTTGAAATAGTAAATTGTTACTACCTGTAATCTATTTATTTTATAATATATATAAATTTAATTTTATTTACATCTAATATTATATTAAAGTTTCAACAATAAAACCTACCAGTTTGTAGTATTGTTTGATTTATGATGCTGATTTACTTTTACCGGGTCGAAAAAAGCAAGAGTATAGCCGTTGCTAATAAGAACACCTGGTGACTGCAAAAATTTATACTGGTATAAAGTCTGTGATACTCAAACTTTTTAATGGACGGGTTGACATTAAACGAAAGCCATGGTTATAACAATGCCAGGGCTTTCGCTTTTTCCGGCCGGTCCTACAGCCTGAGCAGGAAGACCTGGTAATACCCGTCTACCCGCCGGTTATAAGCCAACATTTTTCCGTTATTAGACCAGACGACCGCCCCTTCCGGTTTTTCAACCGTATTAGCAGGGGTTAATCTTTTAGATTCCCCGTTGACAATACCGGTAATAAATACGCTGTTGTCTGCCACATAGGAAACGAACCGGTCATCCGGACTGATGTTGATGGTTCCTTCTACCGGAAAGCTGTTAAAAGTCACCTGTTGAATATTACCTCCGTTGGGCGATACGCCGTATACCTGCGTTATGCCTTTTTCATCCTTATTCAAAAACAGGATAAGACTTCCGTCGGAAAGCGATTTTAGCCAGTGCCTTGGACCGGAGATCCCTCCTTTGATATATGTCAGTCTTCTTTGCAGGCAACCTTCCGGAACATTCGGACGGGTAGCGTCAGTACCCTCCAACGGCTTACCCGGCAACGCCCGTGTAACATCATCCGGGATATCCGAAACAAAAATCTGCGTCTCTGTTTCATCATTTTCATTTCGAACATTACCCTGGAAAGCAACCGCTCTTGTCTGCCAGCTTCCATCGGATTTCCGGTATCCTTTTATTCCCACCCATCCTTCATCAAAAGCTTTATCAATCGCATCGGAGCCGGGCGCCGGGTTTTCGGTTACGGTAGCCACTACTACGGAGAATTTTTCTCCACTATTATTTTCGAGCGTGCTGTCTTCCGATACCTGCACGCTACCGGGAGCCATTACCGCGATGGTTCGCAGATCCTTAATATCCGGATTGGTTTTGCCGAGCTGCTCTATTATATAGTCATTGTATGTAAAGCAGATCCATTCGCCATCTCCGCTCCAGGAATAAGCATGTGTGCCGCCACGCAACGCACCAGGGGTAAAAGGTGCAGTAATATCCCGGGCGTCCATAAAAACGGGTGTCTGCGGCTCATCGATGTTGACGGCAACGCCCGTCCGGCGGGTCATACCATAGGGACTTTTTTCGTCGGCATTCCGGATACCATGTATAAACAGCACTTTTGATGCCACCGGTGAAAATGTGGCGGCGCCTACCCCCGGCCCAAACCGGGTTTGGTTACGGGTTGTGTACAGCAGTTTTGTTTCGTTGCCGGCCACGCTTATCATTTCTATGGAACCGGTTACTCCGATGCCACCATCATCATTCCTGGTATCATACACGATCCATTGATCATCGGGCGAAAATGCCTGTGTGGAATTCAGGAAATGACCATAGGTATGCCGGGTGAGCTGGACCTCTGTTAATACCTTTTCCCCGGACGAACACGATTCTGTAAGCATAATGGTGGATAATATTAAAAAAATGGCAAAGCCCTTCATATTATTATTAAAGATAGGAGGCTGTTTTGTTCCTGCAATACTCGATACCGGACAAGAAGTATCCAGGAAACCCGGATGCGTCCCGTTTTGATAATAAATTTTGTCCGGAATACACCCTGAAGTTGACCTGTTCCGCCCGGTTGGTTTTACAATGATCTGTTTAGATTTGTACGACAACCCTGGCCGGATGAAAATTACGTACATTATTCTGTTAAATGAATGGCTATGAGTGATACAATTTATCCCTGCTTATGGTTTGACAGGCAGGCTGCGCCGGCCGCTGATTTTTATTGCAGTGTTTTTGGCGACGGACGGATCCTTTCGTCCAATCCCGTTGTAACCATGTTTGAATTAAGCGGTCAAAAGTTTATGGGTTTAAACGGCGGTCCGCAGTATAAGCCTACCGCAGCCATTTCCTTTTATGCGATCATAAAAAGCAAAAGCGAGCTATCAACTGTTTGGAAAAGGCTCAGTGATGGCGGGTATATTTTCATGCCGCTGGATACTTATCCGTGGGGTGAGCTGTATGGCTGGGTGCAGGATAAATACGGCATTTCCTGGCAGCTCACTTTTGATCATATAGATAATGAGCGCAACCAGAAGTTTATAACCACTTTTATGTTTTGCGGGGAGCAACAGGGAAAAGCAGAAGCCGCTGTTAATTTTTATCTCAGTCTTTTTAAAAATACATCCCTGGACAACCTGGTAAGATATACGGAAGGAGATGTAAAAGGACAGGTGGTATTTTCCCGGTTCACCTTGAATGGAGAGACCTATGCGGCTATGGACAGCGGAATACCTCAACCGTTCACTTTTTCCGAAGGCATCTCCCAGGTAATAGAATGTGATACGCAGGAAGAGATCGACCATTACTGGAATGCATTTACCAAAAACGGGAAAGAAAGCATGTGCGGATGGTGCCGGGATGAATTTGGCGTATGGTGGCAGGTGGTACCTGCTGTATTGGGAAAACTGATGAGCGACCCTGCAAAAGCAGGAAAGGTTTCCGAAGCTTTTATGCAGATGAAGAAGTTTGATATAGCTGTGCTGGAAGCCGCCGCCCGGTAAGGGAATGGAAATACATACAGTCGCGCTACGGGAACTTTTTTTTACGTTGAGGGTAACCCGCCGCGGTGGGCAAATAAAACGTTTGGCATTTTTTTTACAAACAAATAGCCGCTATGCCGCATGTTTCAGATGTGTATCCCCGGATGAATGAAATACGTATAATTCAGCTTCTCCACTAAAAAATACTACCAGACATATCCGGATCTGCTGTGCCATCGGCACAACCCTGGTATATAAAGAAAACTGCACCCGGAGCACGACATTTAGTTTATAGTCTTTGAATCAGCAACCAACATTTCAAACCCCGCTCTATTTCCCTGTCAGCCGGAATATTCCAAAATCTGTGTATATTACCGATCATTCATAAGCAATAACAGAAATATGGATATTATGCGTTACAGGCTCCTCATAGCAATGGTGGTATGTTTTTTTAGCATTGCATTACAGGCGCAGACGGACAGACCACTTCGTATCATCATGATCGGGGCGCACCCGGATGATTGTGATATTAAAAGCGGTGGCACAGCCATTCTTTTTGCTTCGATGGGGCATACCGTAAAATTTGTATCAGTGACCAACGGGGATGCAGGACACCAGTCTGAGGGTGGCGGGATGCTGGCCAAAAGAAGACTGGCGGAAGCAAAGGAAGCCGGTAAACGTTTTGGTGTTGCATACGACGTACTGGATAACCATGATGGGGAACTGGAACCCACCCTGAAGGTCCGGTTGCAGATCATCCGGAAGATACGGGAGTGGAACGCCGATATCGTAATAGCGCCACGCCCCAACGACTACCACCCCGATCACCGTTATACCGGTGTGCTGGTACAGGATGCAGCCTATATGGTAGGCGTTCCTAATATAGCACCGGATATGCCGCCGCTGGAAAAGAACCCGGTGTTTTTGTATTTCCAGGACCGGTTTAAAAGACCCAACCCCTTCCGTCCCGATATAGTGGTGGACATCAGTTCGGTGTTCGATAAAAAAATACATGCACTGGACGCCCACCAGTCACAATTCTATGAGTGGCTGCCGTGGATAGGCGGTTATGCCGGTGAAGTGCCTTCCGGTGCAGAGGATCGGAAAAAATGGCTGGCAGCCAGGTACACCACTCCTATGGATGCTGAAACCCGCTCGGGACTGGAAAAGTATTACGGTAAACAAAAAGCCGGGGCAGCAAGATATGCCGAAGCATTCGAGCTCTGTGAATACGGTTCGCAACCTGACGAAGCTGCCATACGCAGGCTCTTTCCCATGCTGGGGAGATAACGCATACCCACTGCGGTGTATCTGTGCAAATCCGTGCTATCTGTGAGAAACAGGTATTACGGCTCACAGATAGCACAGATACACACAGGAAAAGGTAGCCTACACAAACTTTTTCAGGCAATCGGCCAACCTGCCGATATCTGCTGCGCTGTGATTGGCGTTGATAATGATCCTCGTGATAATATCACTATCTGTTTTGGGATAAGGGAAGCTGGAAATGATGATCTTATTTTCATTCAGAAAACCCGGAAGCCTGCTCTCTGCCGTATAAAAAACCGGGTAACCCGGTAAATACCTGAAAAGCTCCTTTACCGGAAATTGATCCTTAAAAAATTGTATATTCTCCAGCAGCTTTTTTAACGCACCGGCATACACCGCAGCCGACCGGGTAAACGCATACAGGAAGGCCGGCGCCATGGGAGAAGCAGCCCGGAAGGCGGTAGTCTTTTGCAGTAGGGTAATAGTCTCCCGGTCGCCCAGGATAACACCACCCGGCAACCCCATCGCTTTGGCCAGCGAGTTGATCACAACCAGCCTTATGTTCTCCCCGTGTTGAATACTTCCGTAAATACCGCTCCCGTTTTCTCCTGTCACCCCAAGTCCGTGCGAATCGTCTATGATAAGGACTATGCGCTTATCAGCAGGAAGGGTATTCACCCAATCAAATTCCAGCCGGTCACAAAACAAGGGATCAACAGCATTGCAAACAATCGCCACATCCGGCGAAGCTATATGGGTTACCCTATGTGCGATCCCCTCTGCCCACCGCGGGAAGTTACCGGAATAAGCATCGCCGGGTTCCAGGCATACAGCAGGGTGTGTATCGGGGGCAAACAAAAACTGATGGCTGCCGCGGAACGCATTAACCGTCAGTTGCCCGGCAGCAAAACCGGATGATACTGTTATGGCAGCCGGCGCACCGGTAAACCTCGCCAGCGCTTCTTCCGCCTCTTCATACACTTTCAGCTGCAGGTTTGAATTCCTCGAGCTTCCATAGCTGGCGCCATACATGGAAAGTCCTTCTATAATGTGATTCCGGAGTTCCTCGTTATGATTGAGCCCCAGGTAGGATGTACCGCTGAAAAAAAGATATTCCTCTCCTTCTACCTGTACGTGATTAGAAGCAAATCGATCAGAAACAAATGTATTAGCCAAAGAATACCGGTTTGAATTGAAGCGGTAAAGGTAAGATAGTAAAATGGTAAGATAGTAAGAGGGTTGTCTTTTCTTACGGTCTTACGCGTCTTGCCATTTTACCATTTTCTCCGCTGCATTACCTGATATTCAACCTGTAGAAATGATTCTCCAGGTGTTTTCTCATGGCATTCCTGAACAGTTCCGGGTTGCCTGTTTCCAGTATTTTGATCAGGCCCTTGTGCGAAACAAATGTCTTTAGCATAGGTTGTTTTTTCAGTAAGCCGCTGTTGTGTACATAATCGAAAACAGGCAGCAACATTTTCTGGAACTTCTTCAGGGTTTCATTCCGGGTAATATCATAGAGTTTACCATGGAAGGCAATCTCATGTTCAATGTTAAAAAGATGATGATCGGTAACGCGAGGTTCTTTTTTCACTATTTCCTTCAGCTCCTTGATATCCCCGGGTGTGATGTGTTGAAAAATAAAATCCGCCATTCCTATTTCCAGGACGAGGCGGATCTCAAATATCTCTTTCAGGGTTTCCTCTGTCAGCACGTGTGGGTTCATGCTTTTACCCATGATGCCAAAGATATCCGGGCTGGTGATCACAGCTCCTTTCTTTTTTTTAGACTCTATCAGCCCCATCATCCTGAGGCGCAGCAATGCCTCCCTTATCACCGTCCGGCTTACACCCAGCACATTTGCCAGCTCTAATTCCTTCGGAATGCTGTCTCCCACCTTCAGCTTTTTCTGTTGCAGCAGCTCTACAAGATTGTCCTCTACCTTGTCAACTAAAGTACTGGTATCTATTGTCTTAAAGCTTTCCTTAATGGCTTGTTGATTCATAGTGGTAACGATAATCTGCTAAACGTAAATATGTTTTTACAAAATAAAGATGTAAAAATATTTGTAAATATCGAAAATGTTATTAATTTTATTATGTCATACATAATATTTAACTATTAAAACTCTTTCTGCATGAGATCTGTGTTACTGAAAAACGGGATATTCCTCATCCTGTTGCTCATTTCCGTTTACGGATGGTCGCAACCCAAAACTGTTTCCGGAACGATCATGGCTGAAGACGGCAGCGTGTTGGAAGGCGCCAGTGTAGTCGTTAAAGGGAAAACCTCCGGTGTTTTCTCAGATGCCAACGGCGTTTTCAGTATCGCCGCCGACAACGGGGATATATTGGTGATCAGCGCTGTAGGTTATGCCGATGAAGAAATTACGGTAGGTTCGAATGACGACTATTCCGTGGTGCTGACATCGCTGAATACCAAAATGGAAGAAGTGGTGGTAGTTGGTTATGGAACCGTCAGGCGTTCCAAGGTAACCTCCTCCATTTCCAAACTGGATAACAGAGTGCTGGAATCTGGCGTTCGTGCGAATCCTGCACAGGCGCTGGCGGGCACCATACCGGGTTTACGGGTGGCGGCTCCCAGCGGCCGGCCCGGAGCATTACCCAGCATTATATTGAGAGGTGGAACCAATTTTGACGGAACCGGTAGTCCGCTGATACTAATGGATGGCCAGGTACGAAATTCGCTGAGCGATATCAACCCGGAAGAAATTGAAAGCATGGAAGTGCTGAAAGACGCATCGGCTACTGCAATTTACGGGGCAAGAGCAAGTAACGGCGTAATATTGATCACTTCCAAAAAGGGGAAAGCGGGCAGGTCTGAAATTACGGTAAAAGCACGTACCGGTTACAACTACCTGAATATTCCCTACGAATTTCTTGATGGCGGAGATTATATTAAATGGCAAAGACTGGCTGTTGAGCAGGCAATCCTGAATGGCACACTGGCTGGTACAGCCCTGGCTGCCGCAGGTCCGCGCGGAACCGGCAATTTATATAAGGATGCCGATGGCAATATACTGGACGGGAACTATGACTCCCGCGCCATCTGGAGTACGATGCGGCTGGATGACATCAACCGGGAGTTGCTGAATCAACCCGGTTGGAAAACCATGACCGATGCCGTTCCTACCAATGCCGCAGGGAACTATGATCCCAGTGGTACCTATGCAGAACTGATCTACAAAGATTTTAGTTACGGCGATTATGGTTTACATAAAAAAGCATTGCTGCAGGATTATAACATCGGCATGAGTGGCGGTAACGACAGGGGTAAGTATTTTGCCAATATAGGATATTATAACGAAGACGGTCTTTCGCTGGCTACATTCTATCGCCGGCTGAATCTTGCGCTCAATGCAGAGTATAAGATAAGAGACTGGCTCAAAACGGAATCCGGGATACAGTTTGCCAAAGCGAACTGGCGGGATCAGTCGCTGCAGAACGGAGAGAGTAACTACTGGGGGCGTATGTTATCAGCACCACCCACTATGCGCGGCGTCAACGCCAATGGCGAGCTGATACTGGGAAGGGATGCCAGTGACGGAAATCCCATTGTTAACATCGATAAATACCACCGGTTCAACCAAACGGATAAGCTTACGCTGAACCAGGCTTTCACATTTCAGTTGACCCGCGATCTCTACATCCGCACCACCGGCATCCTGATGTACGATGAAGGGTTTTATGAAAGCTTCAACCGGGATTTCAGAACAGGCATCATGAGTTATACCAATCCCAACACAGGCTGGAACAGGGCCCGGGCCAGCAGCAACAGCTTCGACAGGGCTATCCGTCAAACCTACAATGCCATTATTAATTACACATCCAGCTTCTCGGAAAAACATAATCTGGGCGCCATGGCTGGATTTGAGTATTTCAATGCAAGAGGAAGAGGATTTGCAGCAGGTGGAAGCCTCGCCCCAACAGATGATTTCCAGGACCTGGCTTTAACCACCAACAACCCGGACATACAGACCAGGACCACCGATTCTTATCACAATGAAGAGCGGATACTATCGGGTTTCGGTCGCCTGAATTATGATTACGATGGAAAATATTTAGCAGCTTTTACCGTCAGGAGAGACGGATACAGCCGTTTGATCGGGAAAAACCAATACGGGAACTTCCCGGGCGTTTCTGCCGGATGGCTGGTACACCGCGAAAACTTTATGGCGGCAACAGAAAACTGGCTGTCATTCCTGAAACTGCGTGCCAGTTGGGGACTGAACGGTAATATCGGCATCGGTACCAGCAATGCCATCGGCCTCTACGAACTGCAGGGCTCCTATGGTTCTCAAACGGCCTATAACGGTAATATCGGCTTCCTGTTAAGCAGTCTGGCAAACCCGGGGTTACGATGGGAAAAGTCAAATACGATTGAAGGCGGCATGGACATTGGTTTATTTGATAGCAGGTTGAATGCTTCGCTGGCCGTATACAACAGAACCACTACCGATAAGCTCGCCTACGTGATATTACCCACTTCTTCCGGCACTACACAGGTACGTACCAATAATGGAAGCATGCGCAACCGGGGAATAGAGGCCGAGTTATCCTACCAGGTCATAAAGAATAAAGATTATTCGTGGACGGTAGCTGCCAATGCAGCATGGAATAAAAACACCATCCTGAAGCTCCCTTACAACGGCAATGACAACAACAGGCAGGAGGGCACACAGGTTTATGACCCCAAAACCGGCCGTGTGATATGGGCAGGCGGATTCCAGGAAGGCCAGGAGTATGGAGAAATGTTTGGATTTGTAAGCGCAGGGATCATACGGAATGAACATGACCTGGCTAACTACAATGTGTTGGATATCGCGGCCGGTGAAGTACAATATGGTGCTTCTGCAGGGCGCAGGGTAGCCAGCCAGCAACTGATCGATGCCTACGGTCTTACCAATACCATTGCTACCCGTTTGGGCGATATGATGTGGAAAGATATTGATGGCAATGATACCATTGATTACAGGGATAGGGTATCGCTCGGAAGGATTGTTCCCCGGTGGACGGGCGGTTTTAACACCACATTCACCTGGAAAGGATTATCCCTGTTTGCACGCGTGGATTTTGCGGCAGGCCATATCCAGCAGGATTTTATGCAGATGTGGTCGCTGGGAAGTTTTCAGGGTGAGTTCAATGCCGCTGTCAATGTAAAGGATACCTGGACACCGGATAACCCCAACGCCAAATACCCGCGGTATACCTGGGCCGATCAGTTGAATACAAAAAACTTCGACAGACCCAGCGATATGTTTTGGGTAAACTCCTCCTATATCGCTTTCAGGGAAGTAACGCTGAGCTACAATATCCCTCCTGAGATTCTTAAGAAGGCGAGAATAGCGGGACTTAGATTTATGGTAACCGGTCAGAACCTGGGTTACGTCACAAATTCACTGATCACCCTGCCCGAACGTACAGGCAACCAGAACAGCGCCTATACCATACCTACTTCCCTGGTCTTTGGAGTAAACCTTACATTTTAAAACTGCATTAAAGAACTACTTATGTCAAGATTTAAATATATATACCGGCTGGCTGTACTGCTGCTGTTTACCACAGCCTCCTGTAAAAAAACACTGGAGCTTTCCCCGGAAGACTATTTTGCCGATGGTAATTTCTGGCAGAATGAAACCCAGGTCAGCAATTTTATGTACGGACTGCACAACCAGTTCCGTGGCAACTACTTTATGTTTTTTCGCCTGGGTGAAATGCGTGGCGGCGGCTTTAGCAATATTGATGTGCAGAATACCTCTTTAAATGAGCTGCAGATAATTGAGCAAAGAATAGAAGAAAATTCCGCAGGCGTATCCGGTTGGGCAGGGCTATTTGGTCCCATTCTGCAATTGAACCTGTTTATCAGCAATGTGGAGCCCGCCGGCTTTCTGTCTGCTGAGAAAAAGAGTTATTTGTTGGGTCAGGCCTATGCCATGCGGGCCTATTACTATTTTCATTTGTTACGTACCTACGGCGGCGTTCCTCTTTGGACGGAACCAGAGGTGCTGAATACCACAGACCCTGTTGCGCTCCGTAAGGCACGCGCCACGGAAGAGCAGATACTGGCACAGGTGAAAGCCGATGTAAACAGATCGCTTGAATCGTTTGGCGCCATGACATCTACCGACAAAAAGATGTGGAATCCCAACGCGGCAAGAATGCTGAAAGCTGAAATATATCTGTGGTCTGCAAAAGTATACGGTCAAACCGCCGACCTCACAGAGGCAAAAACAGCTTTGAACAGTGTGACCGGCACAGCGCTGTTAGCGGATTTCAAAAGTATTTTCAGTTACGAGAACAAATCCAACAGCGAGATCATTTTTGCCGTACACAACCAGGTAGGCGAATCTGAAATGAGTGGCGTAGCCGCGTTCACTTACTCCATATTTAATTTTGATGGTCAGCACTACGGCGATTCACTGGCAAGCGACGGCGCCGGTAATTTTCTCACGGATCCGTTGCTGATCGCTAATTCAAATTCACAACAGATCATTCAACGGTATCGGTATAAATTTGAGCTGTTTGAATCTTATGATGTAAGCGATACCCGCAGAGATGCAACTTTCTTTGATTATTATAAAGTGAATACAAGCGAAATACCCTATACCCCAACAGTAAAGAATACAGCGCTGGTAAAGTTCCTGGGTGCCATGAATGCCAACAGAAGATATTTCAGCGCCGACTGGCCCGTATACCGGGAAGCAGACAGGATATTGATGCTGGCAGAGATCACAAATGCAGAAGGCGGTGATCCTTCTGATTATATCAAACTTATCCGCGACAGGGCCTATGCAGACGCTGACCCCACTCCTTTTGTAAACAGCAGCAAGGATGAAAATGAGTTGGCTATCTTTGAAGAAAGAAGCAAGGAGTTTGTGTATGAAGGAAAACGCTGGTATGATATCCGGAGAATGAAGTTTGACAATGATCCACTGGCTTATATATCCGATAACCACCCCTATGGTGTAATCGATAAAGCCACACAGTCGCATATGCTGTTATGGCCGATCGAACCGGCCATATGGACCAATGATCCGCTGGTAGATCAAACACCGGGTTATCCTACTGCAAAACCTAATTAAAAAAGGTATTATTACAGGAAACAGCTCCTTAAAAAGAAAAACAAAACAGGATATGAATCGAAAAAAAATTGATGGATTGGTAGCCGCTCCATTTACGCCCATGAAAGCGGATGGTACATTGAACCTCGCTGTTATTCCCGAATATTATAAACGACTTAAGGACAATGACGTGGTAGGCGCCTTTATAATAGGCTCCACCGGCGAAGGCGTATCATTGTCGCTGGAAGAAAAAAAACGGGTGATAACCGCCTGGGCAGTCTGCACCCGCGATGATAAGGAGTTTGTGTTAATGCCCCTGTTGGGTGGTACAGCAATAACAGACTGTGTTGAGCTGGCTGTATTTGCTGAAAAAGAAGGAGCGGATGCGGTTTCATTCACCGCTCCCTTTTATTTCAAACCGGCTTCAGTAGCGCAACTGGCAGCCTGCTGCAGGGAAATTGCAGATGCCGTTCCCGGTTTACCTTTTTATTACTATCACATACCGGTATTGAACGGCGTCAGCTTTACCATGTATGAACTGTTGCAGGAAGTAGATACCACTATTCCCAACTTTGCGGGAATAAAATATACCCATGAAGACTTTATGGATTTTCTTACCTGCTTACGATATCAGAACGGAAAATATGATATGTTATGGGGCCGGGATGAAAACATGCTGCCCGCATTGGCTATAGGCGCTAAAGGTGCTGTAGGAAGTACTTACAACTATGCGGCGCCATTATATCACCAGCTTATTCAGGCTTTTGAACAGGGCGAGCTGGAAAAAGCCGCTCAGTTGCAGGAGCAGTCTATAGATATGATAAGATTGTTGGGTAAGTACGGCGGCATTGCTACCGGTAAAGCTTATATGAAGTTGATAGGGTTGGATTGCGGAAAATTCCGTTTGCCGGTAAAAAATATGAATGATGAGGATTTTCTAAAGTTTACAAAAGACACGGAGGTGATCAGTTTTTCTGCGTATAGCTCAAAAATATCCACTACCGTAAGTCAATAAACATAATGAAACGCTCCTTTATATCCCTGTCCATCATCATAATTCTTTTTATGAACTGCTCTGAAACAGAAGAGAAGCTATCCCTTGTGTCCGGCTGGAAAAAAGCCGGGGCGCTCACAACTTTGGGAAAAAGTGGGGTGGCAGCACCGGTTACCGGTATTTCAAACAATGTTTTGATAGTGGGTGGCGGTGCGGATTTTCCCGATGCCCTGCCCTGGCTTGGGGGAAAGAAGAAATATTATGATAAAGTGTGCATCTATAAAGCAAATGGGGACAGCCTCGTACAAACAGGCAAAGCCTTTACGCTCATCAACCCGGTGGCATACGCAGCAAGCTGTTCAACAACGGAGGGATTAATATACGCAGGCGGAGAAAGCGAAGCAGGTATCAGTAAGCAGGTGTTTCGTTTAACCTGGCACGCAGATCAAAAAGAGCTGCTGTCTGAACGAGTGCTGGATTTACCGGTGGCGCTTACCAATGCGGGAATGGTCGCATACAGGGATCAGGTAATTATTTGCGGTGGAGAAACCGATGCCGGTACTTCAGCAAAATGTTTCTCCCTGGATACCGGCGATATGGAAGGCGGATGGAGAGAACTGGCAACCATCCCGCAGGCTGTCTCACATATGGTACTGGCATTGCAATCGTTGGATGACCGGGATTATTTATATATTTTAGGAGGCCGCTGTAAAAAGGAAACAGGCATCAGTGATCTGTATAGGGATGTATATGCGCTGGACCTGGCCGCCAATACCTGGGAAAAGAAAAATTCGCTGTCGTATCCGGTCACTGCAGGAACGGGTTTTGCGGCAGATGAGGAACAAATTATTTTATTTGGGGGAGATACCGGCGAAACATTTCGCCGGTCTGAATTACTCAGTGTTGCTATCAAAGCCGAAAAGGATCCTGTGGGGCTTGCAAAGTTGAACAGGGAGCGTATTGAGCTGTTGAATACTCATCCGGGATTCAGTAATAAGATACTGTTATACAATACCCGTACCGGTTTGTGTACAGAAATAGGTTTGCTTCCCTTTGAAACGCCGGTGACCACTACGGCAGTAGTATGGAATGATGAAGTAATATTGCCCGGTGGGGAAACAAAAGCTGGTGTTCGCACGCCGGACATATGGTCTGCATCCATATTGGATAAATGATCGTTATGAAATTAGTTGCATGAATACAAAAAGATATCCGTGGATACTGGTTGGGTTACTGTGGGTAGTAGCATTGCTGAACTATATGGACCGGCAGATGCTTTCCACCATGAAACCTTCCATGCAGGCAGACATTGTGGAACTGCAGTCTGCTACCAATTTCGGGTACCTGATGGCCGTATTCCTGTGGATATACGGTCTGATGAGTCCCGTGTCCGGTATTATTGCAGACAGGATGAACCGGAAGTGGCTGATCGTGGTAAGTTTGTTCGTCTGGTCTGCCGTAACACTTATGATGGGTTATGCTACCACTTTTCAGCAGTTATACTGGCTTCGTGCAGTGATGGGTGTTAGCGAAGCCTTATATATCCCGGCCGGACTTTCATTGATAGCGGATTATCACAGCGACAGAACAAGGTCGCTGGCAATAGGCATTCACATGACAGGTTTGTATATGGGGCAGGCCCTGGGAGGGTTTGGCGCTACCATTGCCGACAAATATTCATGGCAGCAAACTTTTCATTCCTTTGGCCTGATCGGCATTGTATATGCCTTTATTCTTGTCTTTTTTCTGAAAGAATATAGACGCCCTGCGATGCCTGTTGATGACAGCCTGTCAAACAGGAGCAGGCCTCCACTATTCAAAGGATTGGCGGTATTGTTGTCTAATATTTCATTCTGGGTAATATTGATGTATTTTGCCATACCGAGTTTACCGGGTTGGGGAGTAAAGAACTGGCTGCCGACACTTTTTTCTGAAAGTCTGAAAATTGATATGGCTACAGCAGGGCCTTTGTCCACTATTACGATTGCGGCATCCTCGTTCCTGGGAGTCATTTTCGGCGGTATATTATCTGACAAATGGGTGCAAAAAAATATCCGGGGCAGGGTATATACAAGCGCTATCGGCATTGCCCTTACCATCCCGGCATTATTGTTTATCGGCTTCGGCGATTCACTTTTCAGTGTTGTTGGTTCAGCGCTTTGTTTTGGCTTTGGTTTTGGTATGTTCGACGCTAACAATATGCCGCTGGTGTGCCAGTTTGTGCAGCCGCAATACCGCGCCACGGCCTATGGGCTGATGAATATGACCGGTGTATTTGCCGGTGCTTTTATAACCGATTTGCTCGGAAGGTCCACAGACCAGGGAAATCTCGGAAAAGATTTTGCTATGCTTTCTGTTGTGGTACTGGTGGCACTTGTTATACAACTCACTACACTCCGTCCAAAAGCGGGTGCGGTGAAACCTTAGCTTATTAAAAACCATTATTGTCTGACAGATCTTAAAACTATAATAATGAAAAGAAAACGGATGTTATTTCAGTTAATCTTGGCTGTTATGTGTATTTGCCTTGCATCTTCGCTGGTGTTTGCACAAAATGCCGAGTTCAGCATTACAGCTTCAACTGTAAAAGCACCGCTCCTGATCGGGGTAAAAGCAAGCGCCTTAACAAAATTAGACATCACGGTTCCAACCGGCAGCAAAGGAGTATCGCTTCAGAAAATATCTTATACACTGAACAAAGCGGCATTGAATGCTTTTGAAAAAATGGAAGTATACGCCACCGGCCCATTACAGGATTTTAATACCTCCCGCCGTTTTGCTTCTGTTGTACCTTCTTCAACATCCGGTGAGATCCCTTTTGAAATAACATTACCTGCAGGTGATCATCGGCTGTGGGTAAGCGCTACCGCAAAGCCCTCTGCTGATATGGATGATATTATAGAGGTGCAGATTACCCAAATAGCAACTGATAAAAAACTATATACTATCGCAAAGGAAACTTCTTCTTTTAAAAAGCATATCGGCATTGCAGTCCGCAAAAGGGGCGACGACAAGGTACATACTTATCGCATACCCGGTATTGTTGCGACCGACAAAGGAACATTACTGGCAGTATATGATATCCGTTACAACAACTCAAAAGATCTTCCGGAGAATATTGATGTGGGCTTGAGCCGCAGTACCGACGGCGGCAAAACCTGGGAACCCATGAAGATCATTATGGATATGGGGGAACCGCACGAGAATAATGGTATAGGAGATCCATCGATCCTGTTTGACCCAGTCACCAAAAAAATATGGGTGGCGGCTCTGTGGAGCAAAGGCAATCGCTCCATTGCCGGTTCAGAACCGGGACTATCTCCTGATACTACAGGACAGTTTGTGCTGGTAAACAGTGACGATGACGGGCTCACCTGGTCGGGCCCGATAAATATCACCAGCCAGGTAAAGAATCCGATATGGCACCTGTACTTTGACGGTCCGGGAAGTGGTATCGTTATGCAAAACGGAACGCTTGTTTTTCCTTCTCAATACTGGGATGAACAGAAAAAACCGGGTATTCCGCACGCTGCAATTATATACAGTGAAGATCATGGCAAAACATGGAAGAGTGGTACCGGGGCTAAATCAAATACCACCGAAGCACAGGTGGTAGAAACAACACCGGGTACATTGATGCTGAATATGCGGGATAACCGTGGTAAATTCCGGAGTGTTGCTACTACCACTGATATGGGAAAAACATGGAAAGAACATGCTACTTCCCGCAGCGCGTTAGCAGACCCTGTCTGTATGGGTAGCTTTATTAAAGCCAACGTACATGTAAAAGGGAAGCCGGGAGAGGTATTGTTCTTCAGTAACCCCAATACAGCGTTAGAAAGATATAATATGACATTAAAAGCAAGTCTTGACCTGGGGGAAAGCTGGCTGCCGGCCAATGAAACACTGGTTGATGAAAATGAATGTTATGGCTATTCTACGCTGGTAAAAATCGATGACAATACCATTGGCATGCTATACGAAGGAAGGGGCGACCTGTATTTCGTACGTATACCCGTAATCGAAGTGATCAAATAGATCGTAATGGTATATACAACAAAAGAACTTTCGGCATTAAGAGATTTCTACAAGAACAAACTGTTGAATGATACGGTGCCCTTCTGGTTTCCCCGTTCTGTAGATGAGGAATATGGTGGGTTTTTGCTGATGCGGGATGCAGACGGCTCATTGATTGACGACGATAAAGCAGTGTGGATACAAGGCAGAGCCACATGGTTGCTATCAACATTATACACCACCATAGAACAAAAAGATGAATGGTTATCCGCAGCAAAATCAGGTTATGATTTTCTCAACAAATATTGTTTTGATACAGATGGGCAAATGTTCTTTCATGTAACCCGTGATGGAAAACCCGTTCGCAAACGCCGGTATTTTTTCTCAGAAACTTTTTATGTGATTGCCGCGGCTGCCTATGCAAAAGCCAGCGGCGATGAAGAAGCGGCAAAAAATGCAAGGCGTGTTTTCAGCGATTGCATTGCTTATGCCAACGGGGAAAGAACTTTGCCATCAAAATTTGCCGATACCCGTCCGGCAAAGGGCATAGGCGTACCCATGATCATGATGAATACTGCACAACAACTCAGAGAGACCATAGGCGATGAACGCTGCGATGAATGGATCATGAAATGGATTGATGAAGTTGAGCGTGATTTTGTAAAAGATGATATACGTTGTGTGATGGAGCAAGTAGCGCCGGATGGCAGCATCATCGATCATATAGATGGCAGAACGCTGAACCCGGGACATGCCATAGAAGGCGCGTGGTTCATTCTGCACGAAGCCATGTATCGCAATGATAAACGACTGACGGAACTCGGCTGCCGTATGCTGGACTATATGTGGGAACGGGGCTGGGATAAGGAATATGGCGGCATACTGTACTTCAGGGATATGTACAACAAACCCGTACAGGAATACTGGCAGGACATGAAATTCTGGTGGCCGCATAACGAGACCATTATCGCCACCCTGTTAGCTTACCTGGTAACGGGAAATGAAAAATACGCCGGATGGCATCGCATGGTGCACGAATATGCCTACAGTCATTTTCCCGACAGGGAACATGGAGAATGGTTTGGCTACCTGCATCGTGACGGACGCCTGGCACAAACCGCCAAGGGCAACCTGTTCAAAGGTCCTTTTCACCTGCCACGCCAGGAATGGTATTGTTACATGTTGTTGAAACCGTTGGAGAACAAGACATGAAAGTTTTGGTGATTGTTATAACATTTTTGCCGCTACAGCTATGGGCGCAATTACGGCTTGCATCCATATTCTCTGACAATATGGTTCTTCAGCGCGATCAGCCGGTGCATATATGGGGTGTTGCAAAGCCCGGTGAAAGTATCATCGTATCATTCCGGGATAAGCAGTTTCAAACAACAGTCAGAGCAGATTCTTCATGGGTTATAACATTGAAAAAATATATTGCAGACAATCAACCCCGGCAACTAACCGTTACATCGGCAGGTGAAACCATCGTGCTTAAGAATATTGTTACGGGTGATGTGTGGGTTTGCATCGGGCAGTCAAATATGGAATGGCCGATGAAAAGCGAGTTGTATTATCAAGAACAAATCAATCAGGCACAAATACCTGGCTTGAGATTTTACAACCCAATCTATGCAGGGAAAAATATATATGCTGCCGTATTTCCGGATTCAATAGCGGGCCGGTTAACCACTAAAGATTTTTACGTCGGTGAATGGCAAATCTCAGACAGTAATACGTTTAAAACCATGAGCGCTGTTGCATGGTATTTCGGCAAAAAGATCAATTTGAAAACCGGCGTACCACAGGGTCTGATCAATCTGGCAATCGGTGGGGCGCCTTTGGAAACATTTATCAGCGTTGAGGCATTGAAACAACACCCCCTGTTTTCAGCAAAGGTAAGCGGTGATTGGCTCACGAATGATCTTCTACCGGAATGGATACGGCAAAGAGGAAAAGAAAATATAGGCCATGCAGAAAGTCTGCCCTTTGACGGCACCGGCAAGAATCACGGATACAAACCGGGGTTTGCTTTTACTGCAGGCATTGAGCCTGTTTTACCTATGCCTGTAAAAGGGATCATCTGTTACCAGGGTGAAAGCAATGCGCAGGAAACAGAAAGAGTAACAGAGTATAATGAACTGCTGGAATTATTGGTGAATGATTACAGAGAACGCTGGAAAAACCCGGGTTTACCATTTTACTATGTACAGTTGTCATCTATAGATACTATCCGCTATAAAGGGCATCTGTGGCCACAGTTCAGGGACGAGCAAAGAAAATTTCTTGACCGTATGCCGTTTACCGGTATGGCTGTATCAAGCGATATTGGCGATTCAACCAACGTACACCCATTGAATAAAAAGAAGATAGGAGAAAGACTGGCAAGATGGGCACTGCATGATGTTCATAATAAGAATATCATTCCTTCCGGCCCTTTACCCCTGAAAGCAGTTTTCCGGCAAGGTAAAGTAGCAGTGTACTTTAGATATACCGGCAAAGGGTTGGCTACGGCTAACAGGGGCCCGGTAAAAGGATTTACCACCGATACCGGCCAACAACCCGCCGCAACTGTCCGCCGCCGTAAGGTTATCATCAAAACAAACGAAAAACCTCGTTTTATTTACTATGGATGGTCTCCGTTCACAGACGCCAATCTCATTAATTCGGAAAAGCTTCCTGCGTCTACAGGCAAGCTTACAGTAGAAGATTGAACGCTTTGACGGAAATCATCCGCTGACAATGAGATTCCGGTTACATGACTAGGCTGCCTGACTAAAAGAGACCCACACAACCGGCAACAGTGGCCGGTTGGTGTGGGCTCCATGTATAATTAAGCAATACTGGTTTCTTAAAAGCTAAAGAACATGCTCATTTTATAGAAATCACCATCAAAGTTTGCCTTTGCTTCATCACCTGCAATGTTGGCGCCACCTGAAAGCCTCAGACCTGCAATCCCTTTGGTAAACTGCACGTAAGGACCTATCCAGGTATAATATTGAGAAGTAGTAGTAGGCTGGTTGGAACCACCGGCACGGAAAAGGTTTTCAACGTGTCCACCTACGGAAAACCAGGAATTTACTTTTCCGCCAATATTTACCCAGCTATGCAGGTAGTTGGCAGTCATCGGGCTTTCCTTCCGCAAAGCAGCATAGAAGCCGGAATAGAGTTGCCCCTCCATTTTATCCGAATCCAGGTTAATGGTCAGATTGGGTACAATACCGTCACCAATGGCGTATTTGCCACCGGTAAACGAAGACAGCAGGTTACCCATTGTAAAGCCCAGCTGGGGGTTTACGGTTAGATATTCTCCCGCGTTAAAGCTCCAGCCCAAACCAAATTCGGTCCAGTTTCCCCAGGCAATTGCGGTACCGGCACCCCATTGAATACCATAAAAGGTAAAGGCGCCATTACCCGATTTTACCGCGCCGGACAGCATAGGGTTAAAACCGAAAAAGGCATCATGGTTCAGGGAGAGGTCGAAAGACACTTTATCTTCTTCCTGAGCGCTGGCAGAGCCAACCATTAAAAAAGCTGAAATACAAAAGGATAATAATAGTTTACGCATGCAGTTTTTTTTAAAGAATTAATTGTGGTTTTTCACGATTTAAGGAGTGATCTGTTTTTTCTGACAATGATGGATACATGGGATGACATCTGTTTTGTTTAAGACTGCTCCGGCACAGGCAAACGGCTATCTGCATATGGCATCGGGTTCCCAACCCTGCCCATACTTAAAGGAACAGCCGCTCCCTGGCAGACAAAACCGGCTCCGGTAGGAAAATAATACCTATGCGGGCAGTCAGTATATAAAAGATCAAATTCAAATTAAAAAATAAAATATATTAATAATAATCAGGAATAACTCAATATTTTTCATTTATTCTTTGATAATAATTAAATATTTATTTTGCAAATGTATTATAATCGTATACACAAATGCCATTTTTTGAAAAAATTTTTTAAAATAAATTATATTATCTTGATGCAATTGCTAATTATAGGCATATAAGATGAAATATTTTCACATATATTTAATTATAATAATTAAATATTTTCTAATTTGAAAAGCCACTATTTTGTCTGAAATGAAATTGCAGCAGTTTCTTTTCGGTACAATTATCCTATTCAAAAGTGTGTGACAACAAAGAAAGTATGCTGCCGGCAGGGCGTATTACGGGTGGTGAGAAAAAATTTTTGCAGGCAGATGATGACAGCGATACATTGTTTTTTAGTGTAGAATGCTTCTATTTTGTTTTCTCAGGCTTCCAGGCATGACCCTGTCGCACTTATGCAAAAAACACGGTTGAGATATACAATGAAGGAGGAAAGGCTGCACATCAATGACGGTTTCACTATCATTGACGGATTGCTCATATGCCTATGCGTATCTGCACACAAGTATACCCCGCAGGTATGAAGAAGCAATAGCAGGTACCGTCCAAGCGGTATGGTAAAGCGTTCCTTTTTTCTCCTTTTACGATTCCCTGAATTGCTTGGGCGAAGTACCCATCACCTGTTTGAAAGAACGGGAAAAGCTGTATTGATCCAGGTAGCCCATTTCTTCGGCTATCTGCTTGATAGGGGTATTGGTCACCTTCAACAGCTGACTGGCCTTCTGTATTTTAAGAGAGGTATACAGCTGCATGGGTGAATAATGGGTCTTCTGTTTGAATAATGCTGACAGGTAAGAAGCGGATACATGAGCTTTCTTTGCCAGTTCGTCCAGGGTCAGGTTTTCATGCAGGTGTTCCTTCATGATCAATACACATCTTTCAATAATATTATCCATCCCCTTCTTCATATAATTGAAAACCGTCAGGCGAAAGGTACCCAGGAAACTGTAAAACCGAAAATTGGCATACACCAGGTTTTCCATATTTTCCATCAGTTGAAGATGGTGCATAATGTCTCGGAACTGGGCGATCCTGCCTACGAGCGGGGGCGTTGTATATTCATACCTGTTCTTATCACGCAGCAAATAGCTGTACATACTTTCTCCGATGGCACCGTTGAAAGTTACATAGTAAATGCTCCAGGCGGTGGTAGCGCCCATCTGCACGGCCGTTTTACGCGGCAGTACAGCAAAATGATTGGGTTTCAATGGATTTTTTTTGCCATCCAGCTTGTACCAGCCGTTGCCTCCCACGCAATACAGCAATATGTAGTCTGTATTGCTATGTGGTATATCCATGGTAAAGCTGCTCTGTTCAGGAAAAAATGCTATTTCCGTAATATAAAGGTTTTTCCCTATCGGGTGACTGTCCAGCTTACCCCGCAATCCGGCGGGTAATTTCCAGTGAGATTTAGCAGTAGTTTCCGGTAATTGAGTATCTACTCCCATAATTATACTCCTTTATAGTTCAGTTGGTTCGGGTGAACTAAAGTAGCATTTATTATCCTGAGAATAATAATTTAAGCTATTCTTTTTATAACAATTAACATTGCCGGAACTTAGGGTTTACACAATCTTTGATCCAGATACTGTTGAAATATAAGAATTCATAATGCAGCATTTGCCATTAGTTGATTTAATCGTTATCCTGGTTTACCTGCTGAGCATGGTATTGATCGGGGTGTACTTCTCCAAAAAAAATAAAAATGCGACCCAGTTCACAACGGCTTCCGGCAACATTCCCGGCTGGGCGCTCGGGTTGTCGCTGTATGCCACTTTCCTGAGCAGCAACACTTTTCTGGGAGTGCCCGGTAAAGCTTTTGGCGGCAACTGGAACGCTTTTGTTTTCAGCTTGTCCATGCCGGTTGCAGCGTGGGTGGCGGTAAAGTATTTTGTACCTTTTTACAGGAGCCATGGCGAAGTGAGCGCCTATACCCACCTCGAAAAGCGGTTTGGTCCCTGGGCCCGCACCTATGCCATGATCTGTTTCATCCTGACCCAGCTGGCAAGGATGGGTTCCATATTTTTTGGTATCGCCCTTACCCTGCAGGCACTGACAGGTGTAGATATGAAAACCATCATGATCGTAACCGGCATTTGCATCATCGTGTATACCGTGATGGGTGGGATGGAAGCGGTGATATGGACAGAAGTAGTGCAGGGGATCATTAAAACACTGGGTGCTTTTATCGTGCTTTACATCATTCTCAGCGAGATGGATGGCGGCATAAGCGATATATACCGGATAGGTATGGCCGAAAACAAGTTTTCGCTGGGAAGCTATAGTCTTACCGATTTCAGCAGTCCTACGTTCTGGGTTATTTTCCTCTACGGGTTCTTTATCAACCTGAACAATTTCGGGATGGACCAAAATTATGTGCAGCGCTATCATACGGCGCGCAGCCCGAAAGAAGCCGCGCGGAGTGTATGGCTTTGCGTGTATTGGTACCTGCCCGTTTCTTTGCTGTTTTTTATTATCGGCACGGCATTGTACGCTTATTTTGCAGAGAACCCTGCGTTGCTGGAAACGGTGAAGCAACAGGTAGCCGCCGAAAAAAATGTTGATATCAATACCTTACAGCCGGAAGACTACGGTGACAAGATCCTGCCGTATTTCATGGTGGCAAAAGTACCCAAAGGATTGGTGGGACTGATCATAGCTGCCATTCTTTCTGCTGCCATGAGCACCATCAGCAGCGGCATGAACAGTTCCGCAACCGTATTCCTGAAAGATATTTACCAGCGTTACTTCAACCCCAATCCATCGCCCAAAAAAGAAATGACCATCCTGTATACCGTAACCGCCCTTACCGGGATACTCTCCATTGTTTTCGGTATTGCGCTGATCGGTGTAAAAAGCATACTTGATATCTGGTGGGAACTCTCAGGGATTTTTGCGGGGGGCATGTTGGGATTGTTTTTACTGGGTATGGTGGCAAAAAAAGCAAAAAATGCGGAAGCCATCCTCGGCACGATCATCGGTATCCTGGTGATCGTATGGATGTCGCTATCCAAGCACTTCCCTGAAAGCATGCAACACCTGAAAAATCCGCTGCACGTAAATATGACCATCGTGGTGGGAACCCTTACCATTTTTCTGGTAGGCCTGCTGGCAACCAAATTGAGAAAAAATAAACCATAACATCTAATCTGATCTAAATTATACATTATGTCCAAAAAGTTTGTACCGGTAATGATTACACCGTTCACCCCACAGGCGCAGATAGATTACGACATGCTTAAAAAGCTGATCGATTTTTACCTGGCAGCCGGGGTAAAAGGTTTGTTTGCCAACTGTCTCTCCAGCGAAATGTACAGTATCAGCGATGATGAAAGAATTGAGCTGACCCGGGCCGTGGTAAAACATGTGAACGGGAAAGTGCCGGTCGTTGCAACAGGTTCTTTTGGAGAGACGATACAGGATAAAGCGGATTTCACCAAAAGGATATTCGATACCGGTATTGATTCAGTGGTGTTGATCACCAGTCACTACGCCCAACTGGAAGAGCCGGATGAGGTGCTCCTGAAAAATTTTGAAACGATGTTATCCCTGACCGGCAATATCCCCCTCGGTCTCTATGAATGTCCTGCCCCTTATAAAAGGCTGGTAAGCCCGGAAGTGCTGCGCACCCTGGTATCCACCGGCCGCATGTTCTACCACAAAGACACCTGCTGCAATGAAGAACAGGTAAAGGCAAAAATGGAAGTCATCAAAGACTCTTCGATGCAGTTTTACGATGCACATACGCCCCACGCCGTTTCTTCCATGAGAGCGGGCGCACATGGCATGTCCGCTATTTCCGGTAATTTTTATCCTGAAATACTGGTATGGTTATGCGAAAACGTAAACAACCCGGAGAAGCAGTCCGAAGTGGCCTGGATACAGCAGGAACTGATCAAAACAGACCCCTTGATACATATCGCTTACCCGATGAGCGCCAAGTTCTTCCTGCAGCTGCGCGGATTACCGATCCATACCATCAGCAGGGCGCACCCGCTGGAAGCAACTCCCGACCAAAAAGCAACCCTGCATAAGATATTTGACACCACCAAAACCTGGTTTGAAAAGCTGGAGATAAAAGAGGTGTTGTATGAAGACGTGGTTTCATAGTCTTATACGCCCATGGATTTTAATTTGAGTACACACAATATAACTACGAAATGAAAATCAGTAAAACGATGATCGCTTTCTCGCTGATGGCAGCTACGGCACTAACATCCTGTGGCGGAGGAGAAACGCAAAAAAGCAAAAGCGCAGCCGCAGACAATCCGCCGGCCATCGAAACCGGCTTTTTTACGGAAGACGGTGTTCCCGTTCCGGAAGTGCATGCTTCTACCGTGCTTCAACTGAATAACGGGGAAATAATGGCTGCCTGGTTTGGCGGCAAAAAAGAAGGAACCGATGACGTCGGCATCTTCCTGGTGCAGGGTAAACCCGGCGCCTGGAGTGCACCCAAAGAAATATCCAAGATCAGGGAAGACGCCCATTGGAACCCGGTGCTGGCCCAATCCCCTGACGGAAAGGTCATCCTTTTTTTCAAAGTAGGCAAAAAGATCCCTACCTGGGAAACATGGTATATACAATCCGGAGACAACGGTAAAACCTGGTCTGATGCAAAGGAACTGGTAACAGGAGATAAAGGCGGCCGCGGCCCGGTAAAGAACAAACCCATCATCCTGTCAGACGGCAAATGGATAGCCGGGGCTTCTCACGAGGACGGACCCTGGGAAGCATTTGCTGATATCAGCACCGATAATGGAGCTACCTGGAAAGCTACTCCCTATCTGAAAGTGGATAAAAACGTATTCAACGGAAAAGGTAAAGGGTTGATACAGCCCACGCTCTGGGAATCTGCACCGGGTAAAGTGCACATGCTGCTCAGGAGTACGGCCGGGGCTATCTATAGGGCAGATTCGGAAGATGGCGGACTCACCTGGTCTGAGGCTTATGTAACCAATATGCCCAACCCCAACAGCGGTATCGACCTGACAAAGCTGGAAGATGGCACGCTGGTGCTGGCCTACAATCCCGACACCGCCAACTGGGGATCCCGCAGTTCCCTGTCGCTGGCGCTGTCATTTGATAACGGTGCCACCTGGCCGAAAGAACTGAACATAGCCCGTGACGACAGGGAGCCTGCTGAAGGAGAAAGGCGTCCCGAATTTTCCTACCCGGCAGTTATCCACGACGGCGACACCATTGTGGTGACCTATACCTGGAACAGGAAAAAAGTGGCTTACTGGATCGGCACGAAAGAGGAACTGATAAAAGAAGCTAAGGACAGGTAGGAAGTAGTAAGTGGTTAGTAGTGGGCAGTAGGCATCTTAGGAAAAAATGGCAAAATAGTAAGATAGTAAAATAATAAGAGGGGTATACCCTTCTTAGGGGCAACCTTAGCATTTTACCATTTTCCGGTCTTGCCATCTTACATGTCTTACCATTTTGCAGTCTTACACGTCTTACGTGTCTTACCATTTTACAGTCTTACATTCATATACAATGAAATCCTCAAAACTCTTCCTCACCCGCATGTTACCTGCAGGACTTGCCTTTGGCACATCCTGGGCGGCCCGCGGTCAGATAGGACATGAATACGGCGCTACCTGGGCAGCAGCCATCGGCATTCTTACAGCCATTGCCTTATCCGGCAGGGAAGACTGGTACAGGCGTTTACCCGTAATAGTGGCATTGGGTGCTATTGCCTGGGGAGCGGGGGGTATGATCAGCTATGGAAAAATAGTCGGGTACAGCCACGCACCGGATCTGCTGAATACCGGTTACGGAATGCTGATGCTTACGATCGTGGGTGGCTTGTACGGGTTTATGGGTGGCGGCATCGTAGGATTAACGCTGGATTCCACACCAACACATAAAGTAGACTGGGCTTCGCTGTTCACCCAGATGGCAGCCGGCGGCTACCTGTTTTGGGGAATGTTCATTTATCAGTTGGAATGGCTCATGACGCCACCCCGGTCGGAGCTATGGGCTGCCTGCATGGGCGCCTCACTTGCCCTGGGCTGGTACCTGTATCGCAACGGGTACACCCGTGCTTTACGGACAGCATGGTACAGTTCTCTCGGCGCCGGCTTTGGTTTTGGCTTTGGTGTATTCCTGCAACGCGCCGGTCATGCTTCCGGTATTAAATTCAACTGGTGGAATGTGATGGAGTATTCCATAGGCTTCTTCTCCGGGCTTGGACTCGCATTCAGCCTCTTCACCCGGAAGTGGCCGAAAACAGTTGCGCCTGATAAAATATCCAACTTATCCGGCTGGATATTCCTGCTGGTGGTGCTTCCGGTTATTAATCTGATAGAAGCGGTGCAGTTTGAGAAGCTGGTAAAACAGGGTGTTTCGCTCAATGTTCCGGATACGGAACAGTTCGCTTCCTCCTGGCAGCTTACCGCCTGGATACTTTCGGTACTTTTCGCCATTGCATTGAGCTATTATTATAGGCCGGGAAGGCTCAGCGGCTCAAAAAACAAAACCATTGGACTTACCCTGCTCTACCTTACCTGGTACATTTTGATCAGCAATATCATCGGCGCTACCTGGCTGCACAATAAATTTGACTCACAGCACCTGTACTGGGTGAACCTCCTGGTGGTGGCCATACTACTCTTCAAAGAAAAAACGGCGGCAGTACCGTTTGATGATGAAGCAGGAAATGACAGCCGGTGGCCGGTACACCTCCTCAAATGGTGGGGCATAGCGTTGCTGATCATCCTGCTGGCTGCCAACCTTGCCATAACATTCAGCTACAAACATGGTGGCGCACAACTGAGATTTGAATGATCCCTACCCTATAAGATTCCGAACCTTAGCGACAGCCTGCCCGTATGGCAACCTGGTCAAAAAGGTTCGGAGCCTTTTTCACATAAAACCTATGGGGTTTACATTCCCGTTGCCACTGAAGAAGGGATACCTCGAAAACCTCATAGCTTTAAACATCTTAGAACTGGATCCTGTAGTTAAAGTTCGGCCAAAAGCCCAGTTGGTTTTGGGTACGGATGATGCCTGCACGGCTATCATACCATTGGTTGAAAATATTCTTATGGTTCGTGACATTCTGAAAATCCACGAAGAACTCCTGCATAAAGCCTTTGTTGTTCATACGGTAGGTAAGCTTGAGATCCAGCCGCAGGTAGGGCTTTGTTCTTTCCTCAAAGGAGCGGTCTTCCTCATAAATAGCCCTGCCGGCAGCTTTAGAAGCCTCTTCTTTGATCGGCGTGTATCGTTTTCCTCCGGCTGTCGTGAATTTTACATCAAAAGCCAGTGTATGCATATCCCGGATCTGCCATTCCTTACCCCCCAACAGGTTGACCACATAGTTGCCATTGAAAACCGTATTATGCTGTACCCCATTGCTTCCCTTATACTTGGAATCAAATAGGGAGGCGGTGCCCAAGGCATACCAGCCGTCCGAAAAGGGTTTTTCCACCGTAAGCTCTATCCCGTAATTATGTCCTGTTCCTTTATTGACGAGGCTGTCTTCCAGCCCGGCTCCATACCCTGCACCTATATTCAAAGCAGACCAGTCTGTTAAACGGGTCTCTACCGGTACGTTGCGTAACAACTGTCCGTAAGCTTCCACCTTATACTTCCAGTTGTAACGCGCCACCTGCTCCCATCCCGCTACCCAGTGATGGCTTTTTGTAAAATCAAGATCCCGGTTGGTTTGCACATAGCTATCTCCCACCCTTGTTTCATGAAAATAAGTCATCAGCGACTGCATCTGGTTATGCATACCGTATGCCAGGGTAAAATTTCCGGCTGCTCCGGAGGCATAGCGCAGCCCGAGCCGGCCTTCAGCAGTTGCTTTCTTATTTAGGTCCAGGTATTGCGAGTATACGCCACTGTTAACCGTCCACCGTGAGTTGAAGCGGTGCTGCCATTGAGCATAGCCCCTCAGCAAATGAGTATGATTGGTTTCTTTCAGAAAAGGAATAAAGCCAAAATCAGCGTCGCGGATGCTATCGGAATAGCTGAAATGCAGTTGGTCTATTGTAACTCCGGCTGTAAGCCTGTCGCTGGCTGAAAACTTTTTATTCACAACCGCGCTGGCTACATAACGCCATTCCTTGCCGTCTTCCCTGTAATTCCTGTGGGGATGCCGGTCAGCATCCAGGGAATCCTGCCGGGTGATCACACCCGAACCTGTGGCTGCAAGCGTCAGGTTATAAGAGGTGGTGCTGTTGAAAAAATAAGTGTGCTTCAACCCGACAACACCCATTTTTGCCGCGTTGTAGAGATCATGATAAGGATCGCTGTAAAAATTGGCTGTATCTTTCAGGTCTCCCTTGAAATTGATGCTGCTGGTACCGCCCACGCCGAACAGCGTGAATTGTCCTGCTTTTTTAGTCGGCAGGTCAATTTTCAGGCTGACATCCTGGTATCGTGGCACCGCCGCACCGGTTCCTACATCCACGCCCAGGGATTTGAGCAGACCCGGAATACTATACCGGTAATATACCAGGTAGGAAGCTTTGCTTTTCTTACTGAAGGGGCCCTCTGCGCCAAGCTCAAGCCCGTTGAATCCTACCTGTCCGGTAAATTCGTTCCGGTTGCTATTGCCCTTGCGCAGGGTAAGATCAAAAGCGCCGGCAGTGGCATTGCCAAACTGGGCCGGGAAAGCGCCGGTATAGAAGGCCGACTGGCCGATGACATTATTATTCAGCATTCCTACAGGTCCCCCCGTAGCGCCAAGACTACCGAAGTGATTGGGGTTGGGTATATCCACGCCTTCCAGCCGCCATAATAACCCCAGGGGCGAATTTCCCCGGATGATAATATCATTTCTCCCGTCGTTCACGCTGTTTACACCGGCAAAGTTGGAAGCCATGCGCCCGATATCGTTACGGCTGCCGGCAAAGCGACGGCTATCCTCCGCATTGAACTCTACAGCGCTCACCGTGGCCATTTGCCTGCCGGTCCGTTTTTCACGGCCGGTAATGACAATTTCCTCCCCGGTTGTCAGCCGCTCCAGCAGCTCCAGTTCCAGCACGGTTTCTTTCCCGGATTCTACTACGATATTATAAAGCTGCAACGCCTCGAAGCTGACATGCGTCACCTGCAAACCGATCCTGCCCACCGGCACTTCCCGGATAATAAAACTGCCTTTTTCATCCGTAACCGCCGTTATCCCCGTTCCTGTTACAGAAACAGTGGCGCCGGCGATCGCGCCTTTTGATTGCTGATCATATACCACGCCTCTGACGGTCTGAACCGGTTGTTGCGCCATAAGCGCCAGGGCGCTCATACATCCGAACATTAATAAAACTGTCCTTTTAATAAAATAATGTAACCACATATTGTCAAGATTTATCATTGAAGACCGCAAAATTATCAGCATTGTGCCGGCGGATCATTGTATTTGGGGTGAACTGCAATTTTTTGGGATGGACTGCATTTTTGGGATGAACGGCCGGGACAGACAACCCGGAATGGATAGATTTGTGCCTCAAAAGCAAAAGACAATTCTATCAATAACAGCACAACCGGCATGAAACGTAATATCTTTCATCAACCTTTCCCACTTAATGACTGGCTGTGGTTCAGGCAACGCGGTATCGGGTTCGGACTGTTCATTTTTCTTTTTCTCCTGTTATTTAAGCCATTTTCCTTACACCTTTATAATAATACACAACTGCTCTATACAGCCCTGTTATACGGCAGCATTACTTCACTGGTCATTTTGGGCAGTGGTTATCTTTTTGTTAATATGATAACACCCCGCATCAGCGAAGAGAGCTGGACACTTGGAAAACAAATCATCTTCAATGTATTGTTGATGATCTGCATCGCCCTGGCCAACATTTTCATAATGCAGGCAGTACATAATATTCTTTTGCCGCTATGGTGGTATTTCCTGATGCTAAAATGGGTGATAATGCTGGGTGTGATCCCGATCGCTATATCTGAATTGGTTTCATATAACCGGTACCTGCACCGGCACCTGGAAAATGCCAGGCTGATATCGGATATGCTGGACGACGTAAAAGCGGAAAACAATCAAAATGCAATCCGTACCGCTACAGTAAGTACCGAACGGGAAACAAATACCAAAGAAAACGATCCGGTCATCGGCAGCCTGTTCCGGTCATCTGTAAACGAAGTAATAGTTACGGGTGAAAATAATGGCGACAGGCTGGTGCTGCCCGGCGATAAGCTGCTGGCTGTGCAGGCGCTGGATAACTATGTCAATATATTCTGGGAGGAGCATCATACGCTGCAAACAACCCTCATCCGTAATACGCTTACCCATGTGGCCGAACAATTGAAAGATGTCCCGTGTATCTATAAAACCCACAGGGGATGGCTGGTCAATACCAACAGGGTCAGTAAAGTGGAAGGGAATGCACAAAGTCTTAAGCTACAGGTGGATCTGCTTTCCCAGCCGGTGCCCGTTTCCCGTAGCAATATCAGCGGCTACCGGCAACTGTGCAGTCGGCGATCAAAACGAAGGTCACAGGTCCGGCAGGAGCCCGCCGTTGCAGCGTCTTAGGAAAAACCTATGAGGTTTTCGAGGTATTCGCTTCTTCAGTGGTAACGAAAGATCTAAACCTCATAGGTTTGCCTTCGCCAACTTCACCGATACATTTATATTTGCTGCTTTTACCGGAACCTTTTGCAGTAAACAATGAACTTTAGCAATACGACCTTTAAAGCGTTGACATTACATTTTGTGGGCAATAAAAATGCCGGCGGACGCCTGTTTTCCTCACCGGGTACCGTGCCGCTGACGGAAGAGCTGGAAGACAGGCTCAGCCATTATTACCTCAATAAATTCAGTTCGGTACCGGACCGTTACCGGTTTTATCATGCTTCGTCCCTGCAATTCAACGAAGTGTACAGCTTTGCCACCGGGATATTTAACAACCCCGACAGCTTCGAAGCGGTATCTTCCCAAATAGCAGAGCATCTTTTTGAAAAATCCATGCACCCCAATATCAAACCCGGCGAATTGCATGTATGTCTTTTTACAGATTGCCTGTATAACAACCAGTCCGTGGATGTAATCGGTATTTTTAAAACGGAAGATAAATCCGGATTTTTTGAAATAACGGAAAATGATGATACCCTGTTGCTGCAATACCGAGAGGGAGTGGATATCAACAGGTTTGACAAAGGATGTCTGATCTTTAATATGGCTGCTGATACGGGATACGAAGTGTGCGTTATTGACCGGCAGAACAAAGGAGAGGAAGCCAGGTACTGGATGGATGAATTCCTGGGACTCATACAGGTATCCAATGAGTTCAGCCAGACCAATGAAATATTATCCATCACAAAGAATTATGTCACCCAGCAGTTTGCAGAAGAATTCCAGGTGAACAAGACAGACCAGATCGATCTGCTGAATCGTTCTATTGACTACTTCAAATCGCACGAAATGTTTGATAAAACAGAATTCGAGAATGAAGTATTCCATCATCCGGACACCATACAATCTTTCAGGCACTTTGAAACACAATATCTTCACAAGAACGAAACAGCGCTGGAGGACAGCTTTGTCATTTCCCCGCAGGCAGTAAAAAAACAGTCGCGTGTATTTAAAAGTGTTTTAAAGCTGGACCGGAATTTTCATATATACATACATGGCAATAAGGAAATGATTGAAAGAGGAGTAGACAGTGATGGCAGAAAGTACTACAAGATATATTATGAAAATGAGCACTAGCGATATGTTAAATTTACAATGTCGTACAATATGCTACGAATGCCCGACTGTGTCATTCAGGCAGGCATTCGTGGCTATTGTAAAACTATAATACGTTTAACTTAACACCAGCCATAAATGCAATATCTTGGGCTATTAAAAACATGACCATTAAAAATCAGCGAATGGAAATTAGCAGGCTATTTGAACCGTATACGATGGGAAGCTTTGCACTGCCCAACCGGTTTGTTTTACCGCCCCTCACCCGAAGCAGATCATCAGAGCCGGGAGAAGTGCCCAATGAACTGATGGCGACCTACTATGCACAAAGAGCAGGTGCAGGGTTTTTAATAGCGGAGGCCACGCAGGTGTCTTTACAGGGTATGGGATATGCCCGAACACCGGGTATATATACCCGTGAGCAGATAGAAGGATGGAAGCTGGTGACGGATGCTGTGCACCAACAGGGAAGAAAAATATTCCTGCAGTTGTGGCACACCGGGCGCGTAGGCAGCAGCAAGGTAAACGGGCTGCAACCGGTAGCGCCCTCTCCTGTTGCTGCTAAAAATACTAATGTCTATATTTTTGACGGGGCGCCGGACGGTGATGCCACTTTCGTACCGGTAGAAACACCCAGAGAAATGACGGAAGCAGATATCCAAACCGTTATTGCCGAATTTGCACAGGGCGCCGGGAACGCGATAGCGGCAGGATTTGACGGGGTAGAGATACATGGGGCCAATGGCTACCTGGTAGACCAGTTCCTTCGCAGCAATTCCAATAAAAGAGCCGATGGCTATGGCGGCAGCAGAGAAAACCGGACCCGCTTTGCAGTGGAACTGACCAAAGCAGTGGCCGATGCCGTAGGCAAAGATAGGACCGGGCTGCGGGTAGCGCCCTTTATCAAATTCAAGGATATGGACGACCCCGAAATACTGGATACAATGATGATGCTGGTAGAGAAAATAAATGCACTGGACATTTTGTACCTGCATTTATCAGAAGCTGACTGGGATGATGCGCCGCAGATACCACATGATTTCAGAGTAAAGCTCCGGGAAAAATTCAACAATACCATTATTGCCACTGGTAATAAGACACCTGAACAGGGAGAACAATTATTGCAGGAAGGACTTGTTGATCTGATCGGCTTCGGCAGAAAATTCCTCGCCAATCCCGATTATCCGGAAAGAGTAAAAAGGAAAGCTCCGCTCAATGAAATAACGGATACCCATACTCTATTTGGTGGTGGCGGCGCCAGGGGATACAGCGACTACCCTTTCCTGGACAGTTAAGCGTTTGCATTGCTACAGATCACCTGGTATACCCCGGTATGCCTTTGCGAGGGAGAAACGACCGAAGCAATCTCTTTTATGAGAACCTTCTATTGGTCATTAGATATCTCTCCTGACCTACGGTTAGGAGAGATATGACAACGGACGAGAGTCGTCATACGATGAATCTGACAAAGGAGGATGTGTCCACCGTAGGAGGATAAAGAGAAATTTTACCACCCTGCACGTCTTCCAGGCAGCGATTGGAACTACCAGGCGATACCGTAATCCTCGCCGTGGTTGCTGCTGCCGCCCCACAGGGTTTTGTGCTGCCAGTCGAAGTAGATCGCGTTTACCGGACCCGAGGTCCGGTCTGCATACCGCAGGCTATATCCCTTTTGCAACAATTCATTTCGGGTATGCGGCAGGGTATGACTCTGTAATAACAGCTGGTTGTTTTTAGGCCGCCGGTCTGTTACCCGGGTACCGCCCAGCGAAAGCCACAGCTGGTCTGTATTTACATTAGGGGCTTCCACCGCTTCCTGTACCGTCATGCCAAACTCTACCACATTCAGGAAAAACTGGAGCAGGTTCTGCTCCTGGGTATCACCGCCCTGCACAGCAAAAGAAAGAAAGGGTCTACCGTCTTTCAAAGCCAGGGTAGGCGTTAACGTTACCCTGGGTCGTTTACCCGGCGCCACGATATTGAACGGGTTCACCAGGCTGTCGCAAACAAAGCTCTGCATACGCTGGCTCATACCCACGCCCGTATTACCGGCTATACAGGCAGGTATCCAGCCCCCGCTCGGCGTAACAGACACTACCCAACCTTCGGCATCGGCCGCTTCTATGGAAGTGGTACCCCTCCACATGCGGTCGTAGTACTCATCAACCTGCACGGATGCAGCGTCATGGGCAGGCGTAGCGCTGCCCGGTCTTTGCGGGCCGCCCGCCGGCGTATCACGTTGTTCCAGCAGGTGCAGGTAAGGGTTCGTTTTCTGTTCAAAAGGATAGGGATCTCCCGGGGGCGTATTGATGAGGTTCCTGCCCGCATCAATCAATTTTGCCCTCTGTTTGGCATATTCTTTAGACAGTAGTCCCTTCATCGGTTCTTCCGGTCCCATATAAGGATCGCCATAATAAAAGTCCCTGTCTGCAAACGCCAGTTGCATGGCCTGGGTAACCGTATGGATATAATCGGCGGAATTGAATCCCATAGACTTCAGGTCATACGGCTCAAGGATATTGAGCGCCTGCAGCATCATAGGTCCCTGTGTCCATTGCGAAAGCTTGTATACTTCTACTCCCCTGTAATTCGTCATCATCGGTTCCTCCGTCAGCACTTTCCAGTTGGCGAGATCTGCTTTTGTAATGAGACCACCCTGTTCCCGGCAGCCACGAACAAATTCATCGGCGATATCTCCTTTATAGAACCGGTCGTAGGCAGCATAGAGCGCCTCTTTCCGGTTTTTCTTTTTCTTCAATGCCTGTTGTTCCGCGTCCACCAGCTTCTGCAGGGTTTGCAGCAGATCCTCCTGCACAAATACCTCCCCGGCCTGCGGCGCTTCCCATTTTTCTCCGGCATGCGGCAGAAAAACCTTTGCCGAATAAGGCCAGGCTTTAATGCGGTTCTTACTTCTTTCTATGCTGTTTGCGGTTTGCGCATCCATCGGGTAACCGGCAGCCATCTGCATGGCCGGTGCCAGCACCTGCTGCAGGCTCATGGTTCCGTATTCTGCCAGCATGGCAATTAATCCGCCCGGGGTTCCGGGTGTAACGGCAGACAACGGCCCGTACTCGGGGGGGAAATCCATCCCCTTACTTTTAAAAAATTCCGGTGTAGCACCCGTGGGAGCAACACCCAACGCATTGATGCCAATCACTTTTCCCGTTTTGGGATTATATATCAAAGCCTGAGTTTCTCCACCCCAGCTTAATACATCCCACATGGTGCAGGTTGCCGCCAGCATTGCGCAGGCAGCATCTACGGCATTACCTCCCTGCTGGAATAGAGCAGCACCTGCAGTAGCCGCCAGCGGCTTCCCTGTGATCGCCATCCAGTATTTCCCGTGAAGGGGTGGCTTTTGTGTCTGGGAGCCTCCATCGAAAACAATACCGAAAGCCAAAAGGAATAAAATAAGTGTACGCATGCCTGTTATGGATTGGGTTATGAATGGAAGACAGCCCGGGAGGCTTCGAAAGCAGGAAGGATCTCCGGCTTCGGTCTGCAAGCGGCTATTTTGTCTTCTGTAATTTCTTAAACACCAGCTTCAGTGTTCCTTCAGACGTCCGGGCGGTTCCGGTCAACCCGTTTTTTTCCTCCCATATTCTCAGATCCACATATTCCCCCACATACACACTGGCAGTTAATATGTTATCCTTCACCGTTAACACCTGGTCTTTTAAGTCTGCATCACCGCCTTTTATGTCGGCCTTCAGCTGATCTCCGGACTTCTTAATATTGACAATATAACGCTGAAATTCTTCAGGGGCGTCTATCACCTGTACTTCCCATGTGCCGGGCGCCTTGGTGATGATGTTGAAAGATGGAGAAGTGTTCCCTGTAAGCCATAGTGACAGGATAGTAAGTAATACTTTCATTATAGTAGTTTTAGCGGGTTAAGTTAAACAATTCCCCGGATTCTATTTGCGTTTTACCGGTAAAAATGTACAGCGGTCCATTAGTATTTTTCTGTAACTTGACGCTCCTTTAAAAAAGACATTCTTTTTATTTGTTCCTTCAAGCAGGAAATGTAAACTTCAAATCAATATGAAATCAGCAGCGGTTGTAAATTATGCCCCGGAAAAATATTCAGTAGAGATCAGGGAAATAGAAAAGCCGGATATCGGGGATGAAGATGTATTACTGGAAGTGGCCAATGTAGGCGTATGCGGCAGTGATCTGCACCAGTGGACGGCAGACCATAGCTGGCCGGTAAATTATCCCGTGGTATTGGGTCACGAGTTTGGGGGCCACATTGTTGCGCTCGGCAGCCGTGTAACCGGGTGGAAGGAAGGCGATCGCGTGGTAAGCGAAACGGCGGCGGTCATCAACCCGGACAGTCCCATGACAAGAAGCGGATTATATAACCTGGATCCCGGTCGCAAGGGATTCGGATATGGCGTCAATGGCGCTATGACCAAATACGTACGCGTACCTGCAAGGTGCTTACATAAAGTTCCCGATAACCTGGGTTTTGAGCAGGCCTGCCTGACAGAACCCTGTTGCGTTGCTTTTAACGCAGTAGTAGAAAATACAAGATTAAAACCCGGCGATCGCGTGATCGTCCTGGGACCCGGCACCATCGGTATCCTGTGCGCCGCCATGGCAAGACTCTGTGGCGCTGAAGTGGCGGTAGTGGGATTGGAAGCAGATAAACACAGGTTGGAAATAGCCGGGCAATACGGGTGCGAAGCGATCATCGGGGATGCCTTACCCTGGGCCACCGCCCGGGACGGTATGGGAGCTGACTGTGTGATAGATGCAGCCGGCGCCAGCATCACCCTGAAAATGGCTTTGCAACTGGTTCGTCCCAAAGGCACCATTTCCAAAGTAGGCTGGGGACCGCAACCATTAAATTTTTCCCTGGATCCGCTGGTGCAAAAGAACGTAACGCTACAGGGCAGCTTCAGTCACAATTGGCCGATCTGGGAAAGGGTCATTGCATTGCTGGCCAGCGGACAACTGGATGTGAAGCCCATCATAGGCGGTGTATGGCCGGTAACCGAATGGCACGATGCTTTCGAAAAAATGCACAAAGGAGAAGTAGTGAAAAGTGTGTTGAAACCGGTTTAATTTGAAAATGTGAAAATGTCTGCCTGGATTTGTACCAAAGATGATGTGGCAGATATGAAGTTTGGATATGTTCGTGTAGCACCGTCCTTCTCTGAAGGAGAAGGATAAGAGGATGAGGCGAGTACCGTCCCTCTCCGCAGTGAGAAGAGGGATAAGAGGGTGAGGCTAAATCAGAAATCAAACATCAGAAATCTAATCCATGCGTTTAAAAGATAAAGTCATTATTGTAACCGGCAGTTGTACAGGTATCGGAAAAGCGATCGCCATGCGTTGTGTGGAAGAAGGTGCAAAAGTAGTGATACACGGACTGGAAAAAGAATGGGGTGAAGAAGTGGTGAGTGCGCTCGGCAGGGAAAACGCCGTATTACTTATTGAAGATATCACCAATGAAGGAGCACCGGAAAAACTGGTGAACATCGCAATAGACAGTTTCGGCAGGCTGGACGCTGTCGTGAACAATGCGGCGGTCGTAGCCTCTTCCAACCTGCATACAACGGATAAGGATTTTCTCAGGAAGGTTATCGAAATTAACACGATAGCACCGTTTGCCTTGATAAAGGCAGCACTTCCGAACCTGAAAAAGCAACGCGGCAATGTACTGAATATAGGTTCCGTAAACGCCTACAGCGGAGAGCCCAACCTGTTTGCCTACAGTGTATCCAAAGGAGCTTTAATGACGCTTACCCAAAACCTCGGCGATACATTATTCCGTGAGGAAGGCGTACGGGTAAACCAGATCAATCCCGGGTGGGTACTGACAGAAAATGAAACCATTCGTAAAAGAGAGCACGGACTCGCGGATGACTGGTATAAAGACCTGCCTTCCATTTACGCACCGGCCAAAAGGATCCTCTGGCCGGCTGAAATCGCCGCTGCCGCCGTATTCTTTTTATCAGACGAAAGCGGCCCCGTAAGCGGACAGGTACTCACGTTAGAACAATATCCTTCCAACAGCAGGAATCCGCCGAAAGATACTTCTACTATTAAGTAAAGTCATCAGGCCTCCTACTCCCCTCCCCGTTAGCAATCATATTAGCTGTCATACCTTAATAGCCGTGATACTCTCACGTCTGTTTCTATTTTTCAATTTACTTACTCTCTTACTTACACGGTCACATAATCTTGTATTCAAAAACTGACTGAATTTTATCCAATAATAATATCATTATACCCAATACATAGGTTTTAAGTATCAGAAGACTATTTTTAATTGATTGACATAATTTTTTAACTAAAATAATTGCTGTATGAAAAGTGGAACTTTCTCCCGGTTCATATACGTACTTGCACTTTCCTTACTTTCTGCAAGTCTATATTCACAACAATTACAGGTGAGCGGAACCGTCACCGACGAGCAAAAATCACCTTTAACCAGTGTTGCTATCAGCGTTAAAAACGGTACGGAAGGTACACTGACTGACAGCAACGGTAAGTTTTCCATTACCGTGCCGGCAAATACCATATTGCTGTTCTCCGCTGTGGGTTATGCAGAGCAGGAATTGACCATAACAGATTCCGGGCCGTACAATATTGAAATGGCACCGTTGAACAGGAACCTGGATGAAGTAGTGGTCATCGGTTACGGAACGCAAAAGAAGAAAGAACTAACCAGCGCCATTGCTACTGTCAAATCCGAAGACTTCGTGAAAGCACCTGTACTGGATGCAGGCCAGCTGCTGCAGGGAAAAGTTGCAGGCCTTACTATTTCAACACCCAGCGGGGATCCTGCATCCGGGTCTCAGATACTGCTGAGGGGTAACACAACACTCGTGGGCGCCAATGCAAATCCGTTGGTATTGATAGATGGGATCCCCGGGGACCTCAAGCTGGTTGCGCCGGAAGATATTGAATCCATTGATGTGCTGAAAGACGGATCAGCAGCTGCCATTTATGGCACCAGGGGTACCAATGGGGTAATTATCGTAACAACGAAACGTCCCGGCGGCCGGCAGATCAACACGGTTGAGTATAGCACATCGTTAAGTACACAGTCTATTGTACGAAAGCTGGAAATGCTCACAGCCGAAGATTACAGGGCGCAGATAGCCAATGGCGAAAGAGATGCATCCTGGGACAAAGGACATAATACAAACTGGCTTGATGAAACCACGCAAATGCCCCTGTCCCAGATACATAACCTCACATTCAGGGGAGGCAATGCCAGCACCAATTACCTGGCGAGCTTAAACTACCGGTACCTGGAAGGCATATTTATAAAGTCTGACAACAGGACCTTTAACGGGCGTTTTGAGGTAAACCATAGTATGTTCAACAATAAATTAAAGTTCAACCTGGGCATCCTTAATTCGCAGAATCGTGTGACAACCACCGGTGACGGTTTCAGCTTTAACGGCTATACCTACAGGCAAACATTGATTTACAACCCCACCGCACCATTAAGGGCAGACGATGGAAGATGGTACGAAGAGCCGGGACAGTTCAACTATGAAAACCCGTTGGCCAGGTTGCATGAAAGCGATGGCAAAAACACCGCGCAGACCTCCCGGTACAATGCAAATATTACCTACCTGCCCTTCCGTGGTATGCAACTGAATGCATTGATATCATACACAAAATACAATCAGTCAAGAGGGTATTCTGAAACTAAAAACCATATCTCTACCAGAAGAGACAACAGGAACGGCTATGCGTCGATAGGAGACGCCCAAAACGAAAACAAGTTGCTGGAGTTAACGGCTCAATACACAAAGAACATATCCGGTCACAGCTTAACCGTATTGGGCGGTTATGGGTACCAGGAAGATATCAACCAGGATAACTGGATGCAAAACTGGAACTTTCCCACTGATATATTTGGTTACAACAACATCGGCATAGGTAAAGCCCTTGCCGAAGGCTTAGCGCCTATGTCCAGCTTTAAAAGTGTGACCAACCTGATCAGCTTTTTCGGCAGGGCGACCTACGCTTTTCAGGATAAATATCTTTTAATGGCCAGCCTTCGCCATGAAGCAGCCAGCCAGTTATACGGCACCAATAAACCATGGGGAACTTTTCCTTCGGTGTCAGCAGGATGGCGCATCAGCAACGAAAATTTCATGGCAAACTCCGTTTTTACCGATCTTAAGTTAAGAGCAGGTTATGGCGTAACAGGCTCTCAGCCAAATTCCATTTTTTTAGGACTTGGTACCCTGAGTTATTCCGGCTGGTTTTATACCAACGGACAATGGATCAACAATCTTTTACCCTCCAGGAACCCCAATCCCAACCTCAGGTGGGAGGAAAAGCAGGAAAGCAACTTTGGAGTGGACTTCGACGTAAAAAACGGGCTGGTATCGGGTAGCATTGATTATTATATCAGGAACATCAACGGGCTTTTGTACGATTTTGCCGTACCTGTACCTCCCAATACATACGGTTCCACCAGGGCGAATGTAGGTAAAATGCAAAACAAAGGCGTTGAAGCGATCGTAAATGTAAAAGTGCTGGATAAAAAGAACTTTTCATGGATCACTTCTTTGAACTTCTCTGCCAATAGCAACAGGCTGGTAACGCTTTCAAATGATCTTTACCATTTTTCCAGCAACTTTTTTACAACCGGATACACCGGGGAGCCTATTCAAACCTATACGCACAGGGTAAATATCGGGGGACCTATAGGAGACTTTTTCGGGTTTCGCGTAATTGACATCACAGACGACGGAAGATGGATCTATGAGGATGAAGAAGGAAAGGCAGTTGCACATGGCGATTTTCAACATAGAACAGAAGACAAAAAAATTCTGGGAAATGGTCTTCCAAGATACTATGCCGGCTGGAACAACAATTTCAGGTATAAGAATTTTGACCTGGGCATTACAATGCGCGGAGCATTCAAATATCAAATCCTTAATTTCCAGAGAATGTATTATGAAAACACCAACATTCAGCAATACAACAGGCTGCAATCTGCATATGAGCCCATATTCGGAAAAGCCGTTCTCAACAGGGATATTCCACTGGAATTCAATAGCCACTACGTGGAAAACGGGGATTTCTGGAAAATAGACAATATCGTACTCGGGTATAATATTCCTGTAGGAGCAAACAAGCTCATCAAATCTGCAAGGGTGTTTGTATCCACTTTGAACACATTCATCATTACAGGGTATAAAGGTATTGATCCTGAAGTAAACAGGCTGGGACTGAACCCGGGGATAGACGACCGGGATAAATTTCCCTCCGCCCGCACGTATACCCTCGGAGCCAACTTCAGTTTTTAATTCTTAAAATGAACGAACATGAAAAAAGCATCTGTATATACATTGATATTGTTTGCCGGCATTGTAATAACCGGCTGCACAAAGCTGAAAAATGTAAGCTACAATGAGATACTGGAAAAAGATTTTGAACCAACAAGTGAAGACATCGGCGCATTTGTAGGATCCGCATATGTCAACTGGCGCCAGTTGCTGCTGTTCTGGAACGGACTGCACCGGGCGCAGGAAAACACTTCCGACGCCACCGTAACACCCGCAAGACCCAACGGATGGGTAGACGGCGGTATTTTCAGAAGACTGCATGAGCACCGGTGGACTTCAGAAGATGATGTTATCTGGAACTGCTGGACCCGCGCATATGCCGGCATCACCAATTGCAACAGGATCATTTTTCAAATAGAAGCCGATCGTATCCCGTTACCGGAGGAAGATAAAATTAATATTATTGCAGAGCTGAAAGTGTTACGGGCATCTTATTACTATGTCCTTTGCGACTTATACGGAAATGTTCCCATTGTTACAGAGTGGGAGGTGCCGGATGGTTTTGTACCCGAACAGAGATCCAGGAGTGAGGTATACAATTTCGTAGTATCGGAGATCAGGGATAACCTTCATCTTTTACCGGAAGAAAACGATATATCTACGTATGCACGTTTTAACCGTTGGGCCGCCAAAACCGTATTGGCAAAAATGTACCTGAATGCTGAGGTATTTACAGGAACGCCGGCATGGGAAGAATGTATCACAGAATGCAATGACATTATCAACTCAGGTAAATATATACTTGAACCCAACCAAAAGAACCCTTTCCTTACAAGCAACCACAACTCCAAAGAGATCATATTTGCATTGCCCCTGGATGAAAACTATACCAAAGACTGGAATGCATTTGACATACACATGCAAACCCTGCAGCCTGCCAACCAGGCTACCTATAACTTGCTCAGCGCACCATGGGGAGGGATATGCGCCATTCCACAGTTTATCAGCACATTCGATACAGACGATAGCCGGTATAGAGACAACTGGATAAAAGGCCAGCAATACTCCTCCACAGGAGAACCACTCAATTGTACGATGGGCGCCCTGACAGGACAACCGCTCAGTTTTATCAATGAAGTGCCGGGGATTGACTATTCGGAGGAGATCCACGGTTACCGTTTCGGCAAGTTCGAGATTGCAATGGGAGCAAACGTACAGTTGAGCAACGATTGGACCCTGTTCAGGTACGCAGATGTATTAATGATGAAAGCAGAATCATTATTGCGTACGGACAGGGCAGACGAAGCCGCTGCCATCGTTACGGAAGTGAGGAGCAGAAGCTTTCCCGATCATCCCGGCAAGGCAACTGTTACCGGGGCACAATTACAAGGAGGCAGCACATACAACTATGGATTGAGAAACCACAACGAGTCTACAACCGAAGGCGGAGCTTCTGTGCAATATGGCAGATTCCTGGATGAATTGGGTTATGAGTTCGCACAGGAGGCCCGGCGCAGGCAGGATCTGATAAGATTCGACGTATTTACCAAAAAATCCTGGTTGTCTCATTCACCTAACGGAGATTACAGGAAACTGTTTCCCATACCCGCCCAGGCAATGAGGACCAATAGTAACCTGGTTCAGAACAGCGGTTATTAACTTTTATAATATGGAACAAGATGCCCCCAATGGTTGTCATACCAACGTTGGGGGCATTTCATATAAACTGGTGAAAGGCTGGAATGCTTGTTTCATTCTCCTACAATGGCTTCCAGCTTTGCAGGTTGTATGATCGCAATATCCTTCCCGTCTGTTTTAATAATACCGGCTTCGCTGAATTCCGCAAGTAGTTTATAAAGGGTTTCATAGGCTGTACCGATATAGGAAGCCAGGTCCTGCCGGGTGAGGGTAAAAGCAATATAACCCCGGTCATTTACCCCGAACTTTTTCTCAACAGCCAGCAGGGCTTTCGCCGTCCGGGCTTTTACCTGCATATGTGCCAGGTCGCGCATCCGTTGCTCCGAAAGCATCAGCTCGTCGGCCATAAACATCATAAAGTCGTATGCAAAAATATCGTTAACAGCAAAGGTTGACCGGAATAATGCCATATCAATAAAACATACTGTGCAGTCAGCGAGTACCGTAGCGCTGATAGGATACACATTACTGTTAGTAGCAAGTCCCCGGTGCCCGATGATATCCTGTCGCCTGGCAAAGCGCACAATAAGCTCTTTGTCTTCCATCCAGTGCTTGTGCACCTTCACCACACCATCCAGCATAAAATATACGCCCGTTACCGCGTCACCCTCCTTAAAAATGGCCTCTCCTTTTTTATAGTGGAATATCTGCCGCCCCGCGTCCAAAGCAGGCCACCAGTCTTTTATACAACGTTCGTATAAAAAGGTATGGCTGGCGTCATAGTTACCTTTTCCTTTCTTCATGGTTGAGACCTAACAGGTTTTCGAAACCTATTAGGTCTGTAAGTTAGCGGTTAATTCCCGTATCTGATGCGAAAGTGCCGCACGGTTCAACTTTACTACCTCCCCTATAATAATAATGGCAGGATTATTCAATTGTGCATGCTGTGCCCTGAAGTAAATGTCTTTAACAGTACCGGTCACCATTTTTGCTTCGGGCAGGGTACCGTTTTGTATAACAGCGGCAGCCGTTTCTCCTTTTCCATATTTCATGAATATTTCGGTTATGCGTTCCAGTTTGCTCATAGCCATCAATATCACCACGGTTGCCTGCGACTGTGCTGCCAGGCGTATATCGCCGGAAAGGTCGCCCGTACGGGTAGTGCCGGTAACCACCCAAAAGCTTTCATTGATACCACGGCAGGTAAGCGGTATCATTTGCGAAGCCGGTACGGCAACAGCGCTGGAAATACCGGGAATGACCTCCACTTCCATGCCCGCCGCAACGGCAACGTCTATTTCCTCCTGCGCTCTTCCGAAAATAAAAGGGTCGCCCCCCTTTAAGCGAACCACATGAGCATATTTTGCGGCGTATTCTATAATAAGGGTATTGATCTCTTCCTGGCTGAGCGCATGACAGCCATACCGTTTGCCTACAAACTGCTTCAATGCCGCTTTTGTGGCATGCTGCAATAATGCCTCGTTTGCAAGGGCGTCATATAATACGACGTCGGCTGCCTGCAGGCATTTTACAGCCTTTATTGTGATCAGGTCCGGGTCTCCCGGGCCGGCCCCTACGAGTGAAAGTTTAGCCATATTTTTACATTAAATAAAATAATATGTAATATTTTTAATGATAAAATTATATTTTTTATTCAATATACCATTATATTTACAATATAATTTTAATCAATAACATGTTTTTAATTAAAATTATCCTGTAAACAATACATATAATATTATATAATTCGATTGCTTGCCATTACTAAACTAAAAAACAGCTTATGCGTATTATAGTTGTAGGAAATGGCATGGTAGGCTATAAGTTTTGCGAAAAACTGGTGGCCAAAAAGATTCCCGGTATCCAGATCTCCGTTTTTGGCGAGGAGCAATATCCTGCCTATGACCGGGTGCATCTCAGCAGCTTTTTTGCAGGAAAAGACATTACCGGCCTGGAACTGGCCGCTCCATCATGGTACCGGGAAAACGGGATTGACCTGCACCTGGGGGATCCCGTACAGGCTATCAACCGTTCCGCTAAACTGGTACATACTTTTAAAGGGTTTGTAAAGCATTATGACATCCTGGTGCTGGCGACAGGTTCTGCAGCCTTTGTTCCCCGCATTGAAGGGATTGAAAAAGAAGGTGTGTTTCTGTACCGGACCATTGAAGACCTCCACCTTATTCAGTCGTATGCTGCAAAAGTAAAAACAGGAACGGTGATCGGTGGCGGGCTGCTGGGACTGGAAGCGGCAAAAGCGCTGATAGACCTGGGCATTCCCAATCCCCACGTTATTGAATTTGCACCGCGTTTAATGCCCCGGCAATTGGATGAAGCAGGATCTGAAATGCTGCTGACTACCTTAACCAGCCTGGGGCTTACCATTCATACCCATACCAACACATCCGGAATATTGGGTAAAAACAAAATAACCGGTTTGCAGTTCACCGACGGGTCATCCTTAAAAACAGATATGCTTATCATCTCTGCCGGTATAAGGCCCCGGGGTGAGCTGGCTGTTGAGTGTGGCCTGGAGACGGGCATGAACAGCGGCGTGGTGGTGAACAATTTTATGCAAAGCACCGACCCTTCCATATACGCTATCGGTGAATGTGCTTTATATAATGAAATGACATATGGCCTGGTGGCGCCCGGTTATGAAATGGCGGAAGTGCTGGTAACACACCTGTATAACATACTGATAAAACCTCCGTTGCCGGTGAGGGAATTTACAGGATTTGATATGAGCACCCGGCTAAAGCTGGTAGGCACTGATGTGGCCAGCTTCGGGGACCCTTTTGCCGATGGAGAAAATATACGGAATATCGTACTAAAGGACTCCGTAAAAGGTATATACAAGAGAATAAATGTATCAGCAGACGGCAAATACCTGCTGGGAGGCATATTGATAGGAGATGCCACACAATATAACCTGTTGTTGCAAACCTGTAAAAATAAAATACTGTTGCCTCCACATCCGGAAGACGTAATACTTCCCGCAAGAGAAGGGAAAAAAGAGGAAGGGGCCGGTGTTACCACGCTGCCGGATGACGCTTTGATCTGCAGTTGTGAAGGTGTCAGCAAGTTATCCATTTGCCGGTCGGTAACAGACAAAGGTTGCGAAACGGTGGATGCTTTAAAAAAATGTACCAAGGCAGGTACCGGTTGCGGCGGATGCCTGCCAATGGTAAAAGACCTGATGGTATATACCATGAAGCAGCAGGGTAAATATATACGCAATGTATTGTGCGAACATTTCGACTACAGCCGTCAGGAGCTTCTTGACCTGGTAAAGCTGCACGAGCTGAAAACATACGATGCAGTGTTGAACCAGTTAGGTAAGGGAGATGGATGTGAGGTATGCAAGCCGGCCGTTTCTTCCATTATTGCCAGCTTATGGAACGAAATGATATTGAAAAAAGGAAACGATACCTCGCAGGACAGTAACGACCGTTTTCTGGCCAATATTCAAAAGGGCGGCACCTACTCCGTTGTGCCACGTATACCCGGGGGAGAGATCACCCCTGAAAAGCTGATCACAATAGGAAAGGTAGCGCAGAAATACGGGCTCTATACCAAGATAACGGGTGGGCAGCGTATTGATATGTTTGGCGCTCACCTGGGCGACCTGCCTTTTATCTGGAGTGAGCTGATCGCTGCCGGGTTCGAAAGCGGGCATGCTTACGGTAAAGCGCTGCGTACGGTAAAAAGCTGCGTAGGCAGTACCTGGTGCCGGTTTGGGCTGCAGGATAGCGTTAGTTATGCCATCCGGGTAGAAGAACGTTACCGGGGATTAAGAGCGCCGCACAAGATCAAATCGGCTGTTTCCGGTTGTATACGGGAGTGTGCGGAAGCGCAGAGCAAGGACTTTGGCATCATTGCTACAGAGAAAGGGTGGAATCTCTACGTATGCGGTAATGGCGGCAGTAAGCCACAGCATGCGTTGCTGTTAGCCGCTGATATTGACAGCGAAACCTGCATTAAATACATAGACCGCTTCCTGATGTTCTATATCCGCACAGCGGATCCGCTTACCCGCACCGCCACCTGGCTGAACAAGATGGAAGGTGGCATGGATTACCTGCGGAATGTGGTGGTAAACGACAGCCTCGGTATGGCCGCCCAGTGGGAGGCAGAAATGCAGGACCTGGTAGATGCTTACCAGTGCGAGTGGAAGGCAGCCGTTGAAAACCCGGTAATAAGAAAGCGGTTCGCGCATTTCGTGAACGCACCGGAAGAAAAAGACCCCACTGTGCAATTTGAGCCGTTAAGAGATCAGAAAAAAGTGTCCAACTGGAAATAGATCTTATCTCTCACAGATCATAGCAATACCCCAGTTTTTGCCTGACGATTGCCTGCCTGCTTTTAATAACTGTAAAATCAAATACATGACACAACAAAAAGAAACGGCTTTGGAAAGCGACCGGTGGTTTGCCGCCTGCCGGGTAGAAGATGTGGCGGAAAACGGCGGCGTATGCGTTAAATACGGCGACAGCCAGATCGCGTTGTTTTATTTTACCCGCCGCAATGAATGGTATGCCACTCAAAATGAATGTCCTCACAAAAAGCAGATGGCTTTGAGCCGGGGTATGATCGGCACTAAAAACGAGGAACCTAAAATTGCCTGTCCTTTTCACAAGAAAACATTTTCGCTGGTTACGGGCGAGTGCCTGAGCGGCGACGAATGCGCCATCAAAACCTATCCGGTAAAAGTTGAAAATGGCCGGGTGTATATCGGCATAGGGCAAAACGATTCATGAATATTGAATAAAAGCTTATCTCTCCTGCATAATATTTCTTAACTCTCCCAACCAATTAACTAACACGTAAAATCAGTAAAGTATGGATTATGTAACACCCAAAGAAGTAGCCGCTAATATGTTACAGGCAGCCGTTACCAAGTCTGCCCTGCCTGTAAAAGATCTTCTGATCCGCGGCATGCTTTCCGGCGCCCTGTTAGCCATTTCGGTCACACTGGCTTTTGCAGCCGCTACCCAAACCCAGGTAAGCATTACCGGCGCTATTGTATTTCCCGTAGGTTTTGTAATTATCGTGCTATTGGGACTGGAACTGGTGACAGGTAGTTTTGCACTGGTGCCGCTGGCCTATTTCGAAAAAAGGATCAGTGCGGCTACCCTGTTCAAAAACCTGTTTTGGGTGTTTACGGGAAACCTTATCGGCAGCCTGGCGTATGCTGTTCTGTATTGGGCAGCTACTTCCGAAATGGGAACGGTCGCCAGCCCGGGCGCCGTTGAAAAAATGCTGATAGCCGTTGCTGAAAAAAAGACCATCGTATATGCGCAGCATGGTCCGGCGGGATTATTGTCCGCATTTGTAAAGGCCATCCTGTGCAACTGGATGGTTTGTATGGGCGTAGTGATGGCTATGACTTCCAGGTCTACCATAGGTAAAATGCTGGCTGCCGGCATTCCCATATTTATATTTTTTGCATTGGGCTACGAGCATGCGGTGGTAAATATGTTTGCGATACCGGCGGGTATGTTATTTGGCGCTAACGTTTCCCTGAGCGACTGGTGGTTGTATAACCAGCTGATCGTAACGGCAGGCAATGTAGTCGGAGGTTTGTTGTTTACAGGCATGGCTATTTATTATACGTACGGCGGGCAAAAGGAGATTGATCTTCCGGCCGTATCTAAAGCTGCTTAGATTCTATACCCAATGGATATATAACCGGTATTATACCTGTCTTTTTCCGGCAGGCACACAAAAGTGTGGAGCGTGCTGCTTCCCTGTTTATTTTTCAACTGTCATATATGAGATCATTTATAATTTTCAGTGCATTATGTATCATATCCCTTCTACCGTGTACATACGCAGTTGCGCAGCTGAGTATCGCGGCACAACTGCGTACCCGGAGCGAATTAAGGGACGGACAGGGGGCGCCATTGCCTGCAGGCGCAGATGCGGCTTTTTTCACGTCACAACGAACCCGCCTGTCGGCCGGGTACAATATGTATCGCCTGAAGTTGGGAGTAACGGTGCAGGATGTACGTGTTTGGGGACAGGACGTTTCCACGATCAACAAAAGCACCACGGCGGATAACAACGGACTGATGCTGCATGAAGCCTGGGCTGAGATCGGTCTTACAGACACCGCCTGCAAAAGATCGACCCTGAGCTTAAAGATCGGGCGCCAGGAGCTGGTATATGACGACCAGCGGCTGATAGGCAACCTTGACTGGCTGCAGCAGGCAAGACGTCATGATGCGGCCGTACTGCAGTTTGCCGGGCCGGTATGGAAGCTGCATGCCGGTTTCGCATTTAACCAGAATAAGGAAAATGCAGGCGGCACTCTATACGATCAGACACCGCCGGGCAATTACCCGGGCAATACAAACGGCGGCAGCACCTATAAAAGCTTTGAGTACCTGCATGCATCCCGTAATTATAAGCAGGGAAATATTTCCTTTTTATTTTTCAGCGATCAGTTTAACAAGTTTCATACCATCACCGAAAATGATATACCGGTAAAACTATGGGATAAGGGTAACTGGAACAGGATCACTACAGGGTTGTATGTTACCGGTGCTTATATTAAGCACATGCAGGTGACTGCGGCTGCTTATTACCAGGCAGGCAAAACGGCTACCGGGCAAAAATTATCCGCCGGACTGTTATCCCTGCAGGCTATGTATAACCTGAATGAACAGGTGGCGGCCGGAGGTGGTGCAGACTATACAACAGGCGGCCGGTCCGGCGCTGTCAGCCACGCATTTGATCCCTTATACGGAACACCACATAAGTTCTGGGGATTGATGGATTACTTTTATGCCGGCAGTGTATTCGGGAGTAAAGGGTTACAGGATTATTATATAAAAACAAAGTACAAACCATCCGAAAAGCTGCAGGTGGCAGCGGATATACATCGCTTTTCCAGTGCCAGTACGGTAAGGGACGCTTCCATGAAAGAGCTTAGCCGTTATTTCGGAACAGAAATAGATGTGGTGTGTAATTATACACTTACCAAAATGATCGGGTTTGAAGCCGGCTACAGTCATTTCTTCAGCTCTGCATCTTTGTCCTCCCCGGGGGTAAAAAATATTACAGCCGCTCAGAAAAACAATAACTGGGCTTATCTTATGATCAACATTCGTCCTGCTTTCTGATCATAAGCAGGTGGGGCACATACCCTGCTATCAAATTATTTATAGAACCACGGCAGGAGACACTATATATTACAAAGGGATATAAATATTAACATGCGACTGAATAATTAGTCCATTTCGTATGAGCCGGACTTGTGGCCTGGTGGTTCTATTCCCTCTTAACCTACATATACCCTTCCCGGGTACATCTGAATTTCTTCATATATTATTTAGCAAATAAGCCAGGAATTGAGTAGCATTGCTCTTTCTTAATCTCTTTTTTTCATAAACACTTATAAGTGATTGCTTAAAAACGTACATATGTCAGAAAAAAAAGCCAGATCCCGCAGGGATTTCATTAAAAACACGGCCATAGGCGCCGCCGGTTTCATGATCGTACCCCGGAATGTTCTTGGAAAAGGTTATATAGCTCCCAGTGATAAGCTGATCATCGCAGGCGTGGGTGTCGGAGGAAAGGGACGTTCTGACCTGAGCAGCTTTTACGAAAGCGGGAAGGCTGAGATCGGCTTTCTATGCGATGTAGACGACCGCATGGCTGAGGACTCCAGGAAAAAATACTCGAAAGCAAAATATTATAAAGACTGGCGCGAGCTGTTTGACAAGGAAGCCAAATCGTTTGATGCGGTTTCTGTTTCCACACCCGACCATACGCACGCAGTAGTAGCTATGGCGGCTATGCGCAGGAAAAAGCATGTGTATGTGCAAAAGCCGCTGACCCACGACATTTACGAAGCCAGGATGCTTACCGAAGCCGCCGATAAGTTTAAGGTAGTGACCCAGATGGGCAACCAGGGCGCTTCGGGCGATGGCGTCCGTCAGTTGGTGGAATGGTATGATGCCGGCGTGATAGGTGATGTGCATACTGTATACATCTTCACCAACCGTCCTATTTGGCCACAGGGTATTCCCTGGCCCACCGATAAGCCGGCTGTTCCTGCCGGGCTGGACTGGGATCTCTGGTTAGGCACAGCTCCCCAGAAGGATTATGTGGACGGACTGATACCCGGTAGCTGGCGTGGCTGGTGGGATTACGGTACCGGTGCGCTGGGAGACCTGGGCTGTCACCTGATGGAAGCGCCTTTCAGGGTGCTGAACCTGGAGTACGCCCTGGATGTACAGGCGTCTGTAACCAGCGTATTCACTGCCTTTGGGCGGCGGGGTCACTTCCCTGACAGCTTTCCGCCCTCTTCTCACGCCACTCTCACCTTCCCCAAAACCAATAAAACACAGGGGCAGGTCATCATGCACTGGATGGATGGCGGCATCAAACCGGAGCGCCCTGAAGAACTGGGACCCGATGAAGTGTTTGGCGACGGCAACAGCGGTATCCTGTTCGTAGGCACCAAAGGAAAAATGATGGCCAGCGAATATGCCGCCAATCCGCGCCTGCTGCCATTAAAAAGAAACGAAGAAGTAAAGATCCCGCAAACCCTTCCACGTGTAAAAGGCAGCGCCAGCGGTCACTATGCACAATGGGTAGAAGGCTGTATAGCCGGATATGGCAATATGGAGCTGAGCGCACCATTTAAAAAATCAGGTCCTTTGACCGAAGCCATGTTGATGGCCAACCTGGCCATCAAGGCCGCCGATACGCCCAAACCACGGGCAAACGGAAGAGGCAACGACTATCCCGGCGCCAACATGAAATTGCTGTGGGACTACAAAAACATGCGGGTAACCAACCTGGAAGAAGTAAACCAATATGTGAAACGGGAGTACCGGAAGGGCTGGACGCTGGATTTCTGATGAACGATTTATGATTGTGGATGTATGATTTCTGATTTGAAACCAGATCGGAAATCATACATCCACCTCCGAACGTTCGGAGCAGCAATCAACGATCGCTTCCGCAATATTCGACCATGTATACTTTTCTTTTTCCGATATCAAACCGGGTAAAAATCTATTCTCTCCGGCTTGAAAGTATTGTATTATTTTTTCGGCTATGGAACGGGTATCCGGTTCGGCTACCAGCCCTGCAATACCATCGGGCACCATTGCGGGCAGTCCGCCAACATTGGTCACGATCATAGGTTTCTCAAAATGATACGCCAACGGCGTTACGCCACTCTGCGTGGCGTTTCTGTAAGGCTGTACCACCACATCCGCGGCACACAGATAATACTTCACCTCGCTGTCCTGTACAAAATCTGTCCTTAAAATCACCATATCCGCTATATCATTGTCTCTGATCTTTTGCAGGTAGGGCGCGCTGTCCTCATAAAACTCTCCTGCAATTAACAATTTCATCGGGGGATCATTTAATGCTCCTCTCTCTTTGATTATCTTCATCGCATCCAGCAGTATATCCAATCCCTTATACTTCCGGATAAATCCGAAAAACAGGATAATGTTATCCCTTTGCACCAGGCCAAGATGTTCCCTCGCCGCTGCCCTGCTCACTTTTTCTCCGAAGTTGTCATATAAGGGATGGGGAATATAGCGGGCAGGTTTGTTTTTTTCCACCATTTTCAGGTCCGCCAGCACTTTTTCACTCATTGTTATAAAGGCATCCACCGGCTTCAGAAAATAAGTTGTCAGTTGCCTGTCTCCCGGGCGTTTTTCATGGGGAAATATATTGTCGGCAATACAAACGACCTTTGTTATTTTGTTTTTCTTTACCCTTCGTAAGATCGTACCCAGGCAGGCACCCATAAAAGGCAGCCAGTACCGCACAACAATGATATCCGGTTGCAACTGTTTCAGCTCGTTACCTACAGACCACCAGTTAAAAGGATTAACGGAATTGATACGCACCTGTATATGCAGGTCGGCGGGTGCAGGTTCCGCGGAATACTGGGTAGTGCCCGGGAAAAGAAAGCCCGGGTACTGCAACGAAAATGTATAGATGCGGGTATCCCATCCCATGGATTGAAACTCCCTCGCCAGCCGTTCGTCATACGAAGCCAGTCCACCCCGCAAAGGATACGCAGGACCGATTATGACAATCTTCTTCTTCATTACAAGGAGAAAGGTTATAACCCTATCTTTTTTTCGATCAGGTAGAAATTTCTTTCAGGTGCGTTGCGGGAGATCAGCTCCCCGGTAAACCCCGCCAGGAAAAACTGGGAGCCCAGCAGCACCAGCGTAAGCGCCAGGTAAAACAAGGGGCGGTTGGTAAGGGCAAATTCAGGATTCATAAATTTGCTGACGATCAGGTACACACTTACGACCAAACCCACCAGGAAGAATACCGTTCCCCATAACCCGAAAAAATGCATGGGCTTTTTTCCAAACCTGCCTACAAACATGATAGATGCCAGGTCAAGAAAACCATTAATGAAACGGCTCCAGCCAAACTTGGTAACCCCATATTTTCTCGGGCGGTGCTCCACCACCTTCTCTCCTATCTTCCTGAAACCCGCCCATTTGGCCAATACCGGGATGTAGCGATGCATTTCGCCGTATATCTCGATGCTCTTTACTACTTTTTTGTTATACGCTTTTAACCCGCAATTGAAATCATGCAGTTTTATTTTTGACATCCGGCTGGTAACGGAATTAAAGAACTTACTGGGGATATTTTTGGTGAAGGTATTGTCATATCTCTTTTTCTTCCACCCGCTTACCATGTCAAATTTCTCTTCCGTGATCATCCGGTACAGCTCGGGTATTTCATCCGGACTGTCCTGCAGGTCTGCATCCATCGTAATAACCACATTTCCCTGCACGGCCTTGAATCCTTCATTCAGGGCAGCACTTTTACCATAGTTGCGCTGGAACCGGATGCCTTTGATATTCGAGTGTTGTGTTGATAGCTGTTCTATTACGTTCCAGGAATCGTCTGTGCTGCCATCATCTACCAGGATGATCTCTGCAGACAGCCCGTTGGCATTTACCACCCTCAGTATCCAATCGCATAACTCCGGCAACGATTCCTCTTCATTGTATAACGGTACAACAACACTCAGATCCATCGTAGCTATATAGTTGTAGATTCAGGAAAAGACTGTGGAAATTCAGGTTTCTTCTTTTTGATAATAACTGAAATGATGAGGCTGATGATAAACCAGAATATACAGGCGAAAGCAGCGTTCAACAGTTGCTTGCCCAATGAAAAATTGTTGCCTTTCATCGTTTCTTCCATTACCTGGTCAATCTGCTCCTGTTTGGCGCCGAACTTCTTCATCATCTCCGCCGCTTTCACAGCACTTTCCTGTGTAAGTGCTTCCCGGAAAGGAACATCTATAAAATTAAAAAGCACATAATTGAACAGCATACCGATGATCGTTCCTATCACAAAGGTCATAAAAGTAACCTTTAATGCTTTGGCAAAATCGATATAACCGCCGTCCAGCTTTTTTTGCTTCACACCCGCAAGCACGGCAATAATGATCGGCAGCAACATCCCCAGGTAAGCAATAGGACTTACATAAGCCTTGGCGCCCATCAGGTATAATACCAGTCCGAATACAACCGAAATCAACCCGGAGATCAGTCCGTAGGTGATACCAACATCTGTTTTTTTATTTTCCATACATATCTTTTTTATCAGTTTTGAATGCCATACGTTAATATCTTCTCCCGATTAATGATGCCCAAGGGTTTTCCTTTTAATGTCTTTCCGATAAAGGGAGAGTTTTTTGATTTCGATTGTAATTGTTGTTCTTCGAACACATATTCCCCATCCGCATCAAACAGGGTCAGGTCTGCAACAGCGCCGTTTTCCAGCGATACCTCCGGTAAGTTAAAGATTTTTCGGGGATTTACACCTGCCAAAGCAACCCATTGCTCCGGTGTAACACCGGCCGCCCCTGCTACGCCAAAAGCCGTTTCGAGCCCGATCATGCCGTTTCCCGCATATTCAAACTCACACACTTTGCTATCCCATTCCTGCGGAAAATGATGACTGGCTATACCGTCCACAAGACCCTGCTTCACCGCCTCTTTTAAGGCCTCCCTGTTTTCCGGTGTGCGCAAAGGCGGGTTCACTTTCAGGTTGGTATCGTAGGTCTGCAGATCCTCGTCTGAGAAACAGAGTTGATAGGGCGCTATGGAACAGCTCAGTTTCACGCCTTTCCGGCGTGCCGCTTCTATCAGTTGTACGGAACGCGCCGAGCTGATTCCTGTAAAATGCAATTTCGATCCGGCGTAAGCTGCCAGCTCAATATCCCTTGCTACCATCATTTCTTCGGAAATGACAGGCTTGCCGGGTAATCCCAGTCTTGTAGACACCACTCCTTCATTCATCAGTCCGTGCGTGCCGATATTCCGGTCCTCCGGTACCTGTATCACCACGCCGTCGAATGCCTTTACATATTGTAAGGCTTTCAACATAACGCCCGCAGACTGCACCGGGTTTTTACCATCGCCGAATGCTACGGCTCCATAAGTAAACATATCATACATCTCTGCCAGTTCCTTACCTTCGGCGTTTTTGGTAACGGCTCCAATGGGATGAATACTTACGGGCAAGCCCCTGCTTTTCTCCTTAATATATTCTACCTGCGATTTACTGTGAATAGCGGGATTGGTATTGGGTAATACAAATACATGGGTATAGCCCCCTGCTGCGGCCGCCTGCGCACCTGTTTCCAGGGTTTCCTTAAACTCCAGTCCCGGATCACAAAAATGGGCGAACACATCTACCCAACCCGGGGACACACGCAACCCCGGAACAGTAATAACCCGGTCTGCCTTTTCATTGATTTCATCTGCTACCTGATGAATATGCCCGTTTTGTACCAGTATATCTTTTTTCTGCTGGTGCAGGTAATGTCCGGGATATACTATAACTGCCTGGCGAATGAGGATGGTCATTTCTAAAAGTTGATCGAAGATACTGTATGTTCGTTATTTGTGATGTATGATCAGCGAATTTCTGTCCTGCAGGTTTACCATCTTACAGCCTTACCATCTTACGGTCTTACCATTTTACCATCTTACACCTAATAAGCCTGCGCAAACAACACCCGCTGCCTGCTCGGCTTACCGGTTAAAACACAAATGCCTGCCTCCTCTTTATTTTCCAGCGGAATGCACCGTATGGTTGCTTTGCTCAACTCTTTTATCTTTTCTTCCGTTTCTGGCGTACCATCCCAATGGGCAGATACAAAGCCGCCTTTTTCATTGAGTGTCTTCATAAAGTCATCCCAGGTATCCGCTTCGGTTATATGCTCATTTCTATATTGCAGCGCCCTGTCATACATAGCCTGCTGTATTTCCTCCAGCAGGTTAACGATATACACGGGCAGTCCATCCATCGTAACGGTAGTCTTTTCCCGCGTATCCCGGCGGGCTACTTCCGCCGTATTGTTTTCTATATCCCTTGCACCGATGGCTATACGCACCGGTACACCCTTTTTTTCATACTCCGCAAATTTCCATCCCGGGCGGGCATTGTCGCTGTCATCATACTTTACCCTTATGCCGGAAAGCTTCAGTTCGTACATGATATCTTTTACTTTTTCATCTACTTTGGCCTTTTGCTCATCACCTTTATATATAGGTACGATCACCACCTGCAAAGGAGCGATCCGTGGTGGCAACACCAGTCCCTCATCATCGCTGTGCGCCATTACCAGGGCGCCGATCAGCCGGGTAGATACACCCCATGAAGTGGCCCACACATACTCCTGTTTGTTTTCCTTATTCAAAAACTGTACATCAAATGCTTTGGCAAAATTTTGTCCCAGGAAATGCGAAGTACCTGCCTGCAGGGCTTTACCATCCTGCATTAATGCTTCTATGCAATACGTTTCCTCCGCACCGGCAAATCTTTCATTGGGCGTTTTTATTCCTCTTATCACGGGCAATGCCATCCAGTTTTCCACAAATTCAGCATACACTCCCAGCATTTTTTCTGTTTCCTCCACCGCTTCCTGCGCAGTGGCATGGGCGGTATGCCCTTCCTGCCATAAAAATTCAGCCGTACGCAAAAACAGCCGGGTGCGCATTTCCCAGCGTACCACATTTGCCCACTGGTTTACCAGGATGGGCAGGTCGCGATAGGATTGTATCCAGGTTTTATACGTATTCCAGATGATCGCTTCACTGGTAGGACGCACCACCAGTTCCTCTTCCAGCTTCGCCTCGGGATCTACCACCAGCTTTCCGGGCTTTGACGGATCGTTTTTCAGGCGATAATGAGTAACGATGGCGCACTCTTTGGCAAACCCCTCCGCGTTCTTTTCTTCCGCTTCAAACAGGCTCTTCGGAACAAACAGCGGAAAGTAGGCGTTCACATGCCCGGTTTCCTTGAACATCCTATCCAGTTGATCGCGCATATTTTCCCATAAGGTAAACCCATAAGGCTTTATTACCATGCAACCCCTGACAGCAGAATAGTCTGCCAGATCACCCTTGATTACCAGGTCGTTGTACCATTGAGAATAATCTTCGGCTCTTGACGTAATTTCCTTGCTCATATTTTACTTATTATGCTGACTTTTCATATATCAATATATCCACATATACTCAACATAGCTTTATATATTTTCAACTATTTTGAATACATTAACAGCAGAATTGAGCAAATGTAGTAACTTCATACTGTAATTATAAAAACGTGATATTATGAACACCAGAATTTTACTTTTAGCAGTAGCTGCAGTAGGTCTAGGTAGTTGTTCTACGATATATAAATCCGGACAAACCCCTGATGATGTATATTATTCTCCTGCTCCTCAGCAACGTGTTGCTTATAACCCACAGTATGAGGATGATGATGACGGCTATGTGGCAACCGGTGACGGTGAGTATGTGAATGTACAGACCGATCAGGACAGGCTGGCATACAACTCAGAAGACAATTACCTGCGTATGAAGGTAAGAAATCGTTCCATGTGGTCTTCTCTGGATTACTACGATCCGTTCTATGGCGGCGGGTTTGGTATGGGCATGAGTCCTTACTGGGGCAGCGGCTGGAGAATGAGCATGGGAATGGGTATGGGTATGGGCGGCCTGGGTTTCGGATATGGCTCTATGTATAACCCTTACTGGGGAATGGGTGGTATTCACAGTCCTTATTGGGGTATGGGCTCCATGTATAATCCCTATTGGGGCATGGGTGGTTTCTACAACCCTTACTGGGGTATGAACAGCTTTTACAACCCATACTGGGGTATGTATAATCCTTACTGGGGTATGGGAAGCAGCATACATGGCGGCAACATCAAAACCCGTCCTGCAAGTTCTTATGCTCCGCGCACCAGCAACCTGGGCAGGTATAGCGGTAGTCGTGTAAATAACAACAATACCTCCGGCAGAAATGCACCGGTGAGGGTTTTCCGGAACAATGATAACGGTACTTATGTAAATCCCCGTGCTACCAATAGCAGCGGACGTACCCGTTCTACTTTCGGGAACGATAACAGCCGGCCTTCCCGGAGCTTCGAATCACGCAGTAACAATGCACCTACCCGGTCATTCACACCCAGCTCACCTGCAGGCAGGAGCGGCGGCGGTAGTGCACCTTCCGCACCTTCACGCAGTGGCGGAGCAGGCAGGGGTGGCAGATAACATGCGACCGGTTCAGTTTACGTGTTGAATATAATTTAATTAATGAGATATTAACCAAAAAGAGCGGCAAAACCGCTCTTTTTTAGCTTAAATTGATGAATTTGCGACTATGAACAGGAAAATAGTATTCACGATTGTATCAGTTTTTTCATCCTCCCTATTGTTAGCCCAGGAACCCATTGATGCCCTTCGATTCAGTTGGCTGACATCTCACGGAACTGCCCGGGCACAGGCTATCGGGGGTGCAACCACCGCGCTGGGAGGAGATATCACGTCACTTTATACCAATCCGGCTGGGTTGGGTATGTATAAAACAAGCGAGTTCGTGTTTTCTCCGGGCGTCAATATAACCAATAACCAGAGCAGCTACCGGGGAAGCTCCGCGACAGATGGCAGAAGCAGCTTCAATTATGGCCCCATCGGACTGGTATATGGAATGCCCTCCTACAGCAACAGTAAGTGGAAAAACACTGCGCTGGGCGTATCCATCAGCCGGGCAGCCAGCTTCAATGACCGTATCTTCACCTCGGGCAGCAATAACCAGAGCTCTTTTTCCGAGAAATACCTGGATCAGTTGATCCGCAACAATGCTACCAACCTCGACGATGCCGTTTGGGACTATCCTTACGGCGCCAGCCTGGGCCTCAACACTTACCTGATCGATCCCACTTTTGACAGCAACGGAGAGCTGGATGGATATGCCAGCAACGCATCGGTAAATACCGGGTTGAGCCAGCAACACGCGATCAGTACCAGGGGTAATATCTCCGACTTCAGCATCGGACTGGGCTCTAATTATAACGAGGTATTCCATATCGGGGGCTCTATCAATATCAACACCCTTACGTTTACCCGTACCAGTACATTTACGGAATCGGACGCCACGACCGACAACAATAATGATTTTAACTATTTTACGGCAGAGGATTACCTGAAAACAGACGGGGTGGGCGCCGGCATCAAGCTAGGTATCATGGCAAAGCCGATAGAAGCTTTACGGGTAGGTGTCAGCTTCCACAGCCCCTCCTGGTATTCGTTTAAGGATACGTACACTGCAGACCTGATCACGGATACGGAAGGTTACGAGGGAGTGAAAAGACAAAGCTCGCTGGACCTGAACGAAGGCTATGCAGGAGAGTTTAACTACCGCTACAGGACGCCTATGAAACTGGCGGTGGGCGCCTCCTATTTTTTTGGCGCGCAGGGCGATGTAAAAGCACAAAAAGGATTTATCAGTGCCGACCTTGAATATGTTGACTATCGTCGTGCTACCATGAATGCACAAAGTGGTAATACCGCCGACAGGCAATATTTCCAGGAGTTGAATACCGCTATCGACAATGTTTTCAAAAGCGCAGTTAACGCCAGGATCGGCGGTGAGCTGAAATTCGAAACCCTGATGGTAAGAGCCGGTGTTGCCTATTATGGAACTCCCTACACGAACCGGTTTTTCTATGCCAATCCCGGCGATAATGTAAACGCGGGGCGAACCAGCATTTCCGGCGGTCTGGGTTGGCGCAATAAGGGTGTATTCATCGACCTTGCCTGTGTATACCAGATGTTCAATGACGCCTATTACCCATACGAACTGGATGCCAATGATTTTGATGTGGCTAAGCTGAAAAGCTCGCACGTGAACCTGCTGATGACTGTTGGGTTTAAGTTTTAGTGGCGGTTACCCCGGCATGTATCTCCACATGCCGTTTTATGCAGATTACAGCTATTCGGCGTGAGGCTGTATCTTTGCAGCACAAATTGCACTTTTATGAGCATAGGAACTTTCAGCTACCCGCTACCGGAAAACGAACCTGTATTGAACTATGGACCGGGAAGCCCTGAAAAAAAGACGCTAAAAAAGACCCTGTCGCTGCTTAAAAAAGAAAAAGCGGATATCCCGATGTATATCGGTGATAAAGAAGTAAGAACCGGTAAAAAGATCAGTTTACACCCACCGCACGAAATAGCGCATACACTCGGCTTTTTTCACGAAGGCTCGGAAAAGCACGTACAACAGGCAATTGAGGCTGCCTTGCAGGCAAAAGCCGGATGGGAAGCTACCAGTTGGGAAAACAGGGCGAACATTTTTTTAAAAGCTGCCGACCTGATAGCAACCAAATACCGTTCCTTTATGAATGGTACCACCATGCTGGGGCAAAGTAAAAATGTGTACCAGGCCGAAATTGATGCTGCCTGTGAAATAATAGATTTCTTACGTTTCAATGTTCATTTTCTCAGCGAAATATACAAACAACAGCCCGTCAGCAGTCCGGGTATCCATAACCGTATGGAATGGCGTCCGCTGGAAGGATTTGTGCTGGCTGTTTCTCCTTTCAACTTTACGGCCATAGGCGGTAACCTGCCTGCTTCAGCCGCCATGTGCGGCAACGTGGTGGTGTGGAAACCCGCGTATACACAGGTATATTCCGCCCAAATGTTCATGCGTATCCTGAAGGAAGCGGGCTTACCGGACGGCGTTATCAACCTCATCTATGTGGATGGTCCCGTTTTAGGTAAAGTATGCTTTTCACATAAAGATTTTGCCGGTGTGCACTTCACAGGATCTACCGGTGTGTTTAACCAGATGTGGAAAACGATCGGCGAGAATATCCCGAACTACAGGACCTATCCCCGCATTGTAGGCGAAACAGGCGGCAAGGACTTTGTAATAGCCCACCGCAGCGCAGACCCCGATATCGTGGCAACCGCCCTGCTGAGAGGTGCGTTTGAATTCCAGGGGCAAAAATGTTCGGCAGCTTCCCGCGCCTATATACCCGATAATATTGCCGGGGAAGTAAAGAAAAAACTGAAAGCAGGTATTAAAAGCTTTAAAGTGGGTACAGTGGAGGATTTTACCAATTTTATCAATGCGGTGATAGACGAAAAAGCTTTTGATAAAATAAAGAGATACATTGATAACGCAAAGAAAGACAAAGGAGCAGAAATAATAGCGGGCGGTAAATGCAACAAGAGCAAGGGTTACTTTATAGAGCCCACGGTTATTGAAGCCAAAAACCCGGACTATGTTACCATGCGGGAAGAAATATTCGGTCCGGTGCTGACAATTTATGTATACAAAGCTGATAAGTTTGAAGAGACCCTTGATGTGGTGAACAACACCTCGCCGTATGCCCTTACGGGTTCTGTCATCTCTGCCGACAGGCAGGCCGTTGAACTGGCTACCAACATGCTCCGGCATGCAGCGGGCAATTTCTATATCAACGACAAGCCTACGGGTGCCGTAGTGGGACAACAGCCTTTTGGTGGCGCCAGGGCAAGCGGTACCAACGACAAGGCCGGCAGCATGCTGAATTTATACCGCTGGCTGAGCGCCAGGACCATCAAGGAAACATTTAACCCACCGGTATCATACGGTTACCCGTTCCTGGAAGAAAAATAAGCTATATTCGTTGTCCAAAAATTGATGTGCAGTGAAAACGATCCTGGATACATACCAGTTAAACCTTACAATACAAAGGCTTGGATTTGAGATCATAGAGCGGCATCCCGATCTCGAAAAAATGGTATTGATCGGTATACAGCCGCGGGGTGTATTTTTTTCAGACCGGATCGCGGCCCACATCCAAAGCATTTACCCGGATATGAAGCTTGCCTACGGCAAGCTGGACATCACTTTCTACAGGGACGATGTACGCAACGAACTGCATACCGCCAACAAAACAGATATACCGTTTTCCATAGAGCAAAAAGAAGTGGTGCTGATCGATGATGTGCTGTATAAAGGAAGAACTACCCGCGCCGCACTGGATGCATTGATGGCATTCGGGCGCCCGGCAAAAGTAGAATTATGCGCGCTTATCGACAGACGCTTCAGTCGTGAGCTGCCGATTCAACCGGATTACTGTGGAAAAGCCATCGATTCCGGACTGTCTCAACATGTAACGGTGGAATGGGATAAGGAACAGGTAATATTACATGGATAAAAAACAAGATGGCAAGAGAACAGTTTTACCACGCTCGCTTACCATCTTACTATCTTACGGTCTTACCATTTTACTCTCTTACCCTACCCCTACTGCACATTCAGCAGCTCCACGTCAAAAATGAGAATAGACTTGGCGGGAATGACCACATTACCTGTACCCGGATCTTTAACATCGCTGTTGCCATAGCCAAGATAGGGAGGAATATACAACTTCATTTTGCCGCCGGATTTTATTTTCTTCAATCCCAATTGCCAGCCTGCAATTACATTACCAAGATAAAAGCTAACCGGCTCCGTCGACTGGTCAAAAACCACATCGTTGGTGAACGTTCCCTTGTAATTTACAAGCACCAGGGAACAGGCAGCCGGTGTAACCGTTCCGGTACCGGGTGTGATAACCTGGTAAAAAAAGCCGGCGCTGTCTTCTATATAATCCGTAATACCTTCATCCGCCAGGTACTTCCTTACCTGCGTTGCCTGGGTGTCAACCCGGCTAACAGTAATGTCCTGGTACGGACATCCCATATCCTTGTTTTTCAAACATCCCGAGAAATAAATACCCGCAGTCAATACTACTAAGCCTAAAAGAACCTTTTTCATATTTATAATTAAAACTTTTACAGGTTGATTCTGATCTTAGTCCAAACGTTGCATTTGGTCTTTTTCTTCCTTCGTTTTTAACTCTTTATACCGCTGTTCCCGCATATCCCACTGGTGCTTTTTATTGAATAGGGCGAAAAAACAAGCTATGATCACAATGGCAATAAGCAGAACAAGGGGATTGAAGCTACTGTTCCTGATCATAGCAGCCCGCTTATACCAACCGGACATGAAGTTGATCAGGATCGGCAGCGCAAATATCAAACCCAAAGGAAGCCCGATCAGCAGCTGGCGGAATGATCTCTTTTCCTTTTCCCTGTTCTCCTCCCAATATTTCAGGAATAACCTGTCGTCTTCGCTTAGCATAACCGTTAAAACCGCAAATATATTGAGCCTGCAATAAAGTTCAGGTAATTTGCACAGGCAAAATACCCTCATGAAACCGGATACGCTGATTTTCAGCACAAAAGAGATTTTTAGCTTTCTTAATAAAATGTGAAAACTCTTTTCCGGAAATAATATTCACGTAACATATCTTTTTAAAATAATTATGTAAATTCGAAAAACCTGTTACCATATGTTATGGAGAAAATTTAACGGGGAAAGAATACAGCTCCCCATTAAGGATGAAGTTAAAAATGCCATTGTCCGTGAAACGCGGAACGGATTTCATCTGAAAGTTTGTATCGGCACCGACTCCCAGGTAAAGGGAGCCGAAACAGAGTTCGCTACGGTTATTGTCTTTCTGAGGGAAGGACATGGTGGGTTCATGTTTATTCACAACGAAAAGACCAGGAAGCAATACTCTATCAAAGAGCGCATGCTGGTTGAAGTTGCCAAGAGTATTGAGATCGCCTATGAACTCTGCGATCTGTTTACCCAATATGATGTGGACATGGAAGTGCATGCCGACATCAACACAAACCCGCAGTTCAAAAGCAATGAAGCGCTCAGGGAAGCGATGGGCTATATCTTGGGTATGGGTTTTGCCTTCAAAGCAAAGCCGGAAGCATTTGCCAGCAGCAGTTGTGCGAACAAGGTAGTTAACTGATCATCTTACGGCATCTCATTCCTGCCGGCAAGCGGTGTATAACACTGCTAAAGGAATCATCTCCCCTACACTATCCTTTTCCGGTCATAAATATTGTATTCCATTCATCTATCGCTGCCAGCATCTTATCTCTTCCCAGCTTTTTTACGGCACTGGTCACAAAATGAGGAGGTAGAAATTCCCAGCTTTTTTTCAGGGCGTTTAAAAAGGAAGTAACGTTTCTGCTAACCGCCTGCTGGGTAGCTTTATCCGACTTTGTAAATACAATGGCAAACGGCACCTGCCATTCTCCCAGTTGGCTGATAAAAGACAGATCTGACTGCTGAGGTGAATGGCGGGCGTCTATCAGCACAAACACACTCACCAGGTTTTCCCTTTTTTGCAGGTAATCCCGGGTCATATTCTCCCAGTGCCGGCGCTGCTGCTGCGATACCTTTGCAAACCCATAACCCGGTAAATCTACAATATACCAGTTGACGGCTCCCTTTTCCGCCGTACTGCTTACAATTTCAAAGTGGTTGATCATCTGCGTTTTACCGGGAGAAGCGGAGGTTTTAGCCAGCTTCTGGTAATTACACAGCATATTGATCAGGGAAGATTTTCCGACATTGCTCCTGCCGATAAACGCATACTCCGGCCTGTCCGGCGCGGGACAATGCTTATAATCCGGGCTGCTGACCAAGTATTTTGCCGATTGGATCGTCATAGGCTATTTCCTGGCTGCTTTGAATATGCCGTTGGGCTGAATGAAACTAGCCGATTCAGCCTTGTTGTCTTTCACTTCAAACTTTACGGAAAACCCATCCAGTATCTTCAGCCTGAATGTATGATCACCCACGTAAATGGTTTCATATTCGGGCTGACCGGGAACAAACACATACAATATATCTCCTTTTAAATAAACCCGCGCCGTCATGCCGCCCAGAACATATTCCCCGGTATATTTCTCCAGCTCTTCTTGCGTTAGTGGTTGCGCTTTCGGTGCCAATACAAATTCTATAGGCTTCACACCTGGTTCAAGCGTGGTGGTAAAGCTGCTGATCTTACCGTCTTCGCCCGTTCTGAAGTTGACTTTGTTCCCTCCTTCCGTAGTGTCTATGCCATCCTGCTTATCAAAGCCCTTTACTTCAAACACATCATAATGATAGTGGCGCAGCCAGGAGGAATCCTTACCTATTTTTGCAAAAAGGGAATCATTCCTTAAGTAAACTTCCACATCTCCGTAACCCGGGTGATGAAAGTTGCCGGAATAGTTCTGTAACGCATGTGAAGGCCGGGTGCCCTGCACCTTCGCCGACTGCTTGATGTTTTCGGTTCCTTTTTCGCTTTCTTTCGATTTTTCCAGCTCCTTCTTCCGGTCGCCACTCCAGTTGATGTATTTCAGGTTCAGCAATTTGTCGGCAATAATATTCCGTGCCAGTGCCGGAACAGGTGATCCGTTCTGGTTGACCAGTACAACGATGCCGATACTGTCGCTGGGAAAAAAAGAAGTGTTGGCGGAGAAGCCGTCAATATTACCTCCATGATCAACGCGGTAGTGCCCCCTGTAAGACGCAAGCGCCCATCCAAGCCCGTAATTGGAAAAATGGATATCGGGGTTGATGGCGCCAGGGTATCCGCCGCCGACAGGCATATGCCCGGAAATGGCATTTTTGATATAACCGGATGGAAGTACCTCCTTTCCCCTGAACTTTCCGTCATTGATCCAGGTAATGACCCAATTGGCCATTTCCGTTACGGAGCTGTTAATACTACCCGCGGGGCCCAGCGCATCAAGATTATAATAGTCCAGCCTTTTGATGATGCTGTCATTTTTCAGGCCATAACCGGTAGCAACATCCGCATCCTTTGCCATATCGGCAACGCTGAAGTTGGAACGGTTCATTTCCAAAGGTGTAAAAACCTGCGCCCGGATGTTTTGCTCCCATGATCTGCCTGTCAGCTTTTCGGCCAATACGCCCTGCAACAGGTACATAAAATTGTTGTACTGCCATTTTTCGCGGAGGGCAGCGTTGGGTTCCAGGTATCGCATCCGCTGCACCAGGCTGTCGCGGGAACCGGTGGTAAAGAGATACCATGAAAGATCGTGGCGGGGCAGTCCTGTACGGTGACTCATCATATCCAGTGAAGTGATCCCATTATTCATCTCGTTATTGAAAAAACGCAGCGACGGCAGGTATTCCGTTACGGGCTTACTCAGCGAGAGCTTTCCCTCCTTCTCCAGTATTCCCAGCAGGGAAGCGGTAAAGGCTTTGGTGCAGGAGCCGATAGCAAACAGTGTGTTGGAGGTAACCGGTTTCTTTGCTTCATAATCGCTATACCCGAATCCTTTGCTGTAAATAATTTTATCTTTTTCCACTACCGCTACGGCAAAACCCACTGCGTTCCAATCCTTCAGGAGGCGGGACAATGCAGTATCCAGTCCGGCCAATCTTTTATCTGCAACCTGTTTTTTTTGTGCCCACCCTGCAACGGCAAACAACACAAACAGTACCATCAATGTAAACCTATGCATATAACCTGTTTAAATAAATTATTTCAACGCCTGATCCAGGTCGTTCAGAATATCTTCTATGTTTTCCATACCTACGCTCATCCGTATCAGTCCATCGGTAATACCGAACTTTTCTCTTTGTTCCCGGGGCACGCTGTAATGCGTCATAGAGGCAGGATGACAAAGCAATGTATCGCAGGTGCCCAGCGATACGGTGCGGGTGCAAAACCGCAGCCTGTTCATAAAGTCTATGCCTCCCTGCAGGCCACCTTTCAGCTCAAAGCTCATCATTGCCCCCGGATGCCGCATCTGCTTCCGGGCCACGGCATAGTCAGGATGTGAGGACAACCCGTTATAATTAATGGCTGCAACGGCGGTATGTTCCTCCAGGAAAGCCGCTACTTTTTCTGCATTGGCGCAATGCCTTTCCATTCGCAGCTCCAGGGTTTTCATACCGTTCACTAGTAAAAAGGCATCAAAAGGGTTTCCGCTCCCCCCCAGCGCCTTATAGGTTACATAGGCCCTCCCTTTCATAAAACCGATATCCTTACCTAAAAATATACCGCCGATGGCAGTGCCATGCCCGTTCAAAAATTTGGTGGTGGAGTGTACAACAAAGTCTACCCCGTATTTAAAAGGCTGCTGCAAATAGGGCGTAGCAAACGTATTATCGCAGGCTACTATTTTGCCGTACTGCTTACCCAGCTTCGTTAACGCCTCAATATCCACGCATTGAATAGTGGGATTGGCAGGCGTCTCCAGGTAGATCATTTTTATGGAGGGGTTGCTTTTGATCACTTCTTCCGCAAGGTTCAGATCCCGCAGATCCGCTATGACGGATTGCACTCCTTTTGCCGGCAGTATAGTGTTCATATGTTCCTGGGTGCCGCCATACAGGGAATAATGAGAAAGCACCGCGTCTCCGGTATCCAGCGTGCTGAACAGCAGCGTGCTGATGGCTGCCATACCGGAGGAATGCAAATATGCTTTCAACAGAAGCGGGTTGCCATTTTCATCCTGTATACCAAAACTTTCCATGGCCGCCACTTTGTGCTCCGCCTCCGAAAACGTGGGATTACCCCAGCGCGAATAAATGTATCCTTCTTCCTTTCCGCTAAAGCGCCGCATGCCCTGCTCCGCATCGTCGTATACAAAAGTAGAAGTGGCATATACGGGTGTGATATGTGCATAGTTGGGATCTTGCGTATGCCCGGCATGAATGGCTAAGGAGCTGAAGCCGGCATACGCCTGCGTTTTTTCTTTCATTGATATACCTCGTTTTAATTGGGAGTCCAAAATTAATGGATAATGGATAATGATTAATGGTTATTTCTGATGTATGATTTATGATTTGCCTTCCCAATCAGCGATCTGCAACACTTCTGTCTGTCGTCCCGATGGGCTAATTGAAACACATATAGATCATAGTGTACCAAACTGGCAGCCTCTGCGAGGCTGCAATTTTTCTCCGAACCTTCGGAGTTTGACGTCTGATTTTTGATTTGAATTGTCTGTCAGGTCAGTACTTGCATATTACTCCCAACTGTCAAAATCTGTACGGCACAAACGTGGTGCTGATTTCTCCCGTTTAGGGGATGGGGACACCTGCGACTTACCACTCACTACTTACCACTCACTACTTACTACTAACCACTCTCCTACCCCTTTCTCACCATCCATTTCCATATTTCCTTCCAGGACACTTTTTTTCCATACAAAAGAATACCCGTACGATAGATCTTGGCTGTAAGCCAGGTGAAGAACAGGAACGTAAGGATAAGCAATGCCATTGAAATGGCCAATTGCCACCAGGGCACGCCGTAAGTAACCCTTCCCATCATCACAATGGGCGAGGTAAGGGGAAACATGCTGCCGAAAACGGACAGACTTCCATCCGGATCATTGACGGCTCTTGTCATGATAACAAAACCCAGTATCAACGGCATGATTACCGGGAATACCAGTTGCTGTGCTTCCTGCTGATCCTCGCTCACAACGCTGCCGATAGCGGCAAACAGGGCGGCATACACCAGGTATCCGCCTATAAAGTAAAACAGGAAGCAGAAAAGGATCAATCCTATAGGTAAAGAACGCAGCCCCTCGATTGCCGAAGCAATACCGCTGCTACCGGCCTGCGACATCGCAGCATTCACTTCTTCTGCGGAAGGCGCCTTGGGCATCACCTGCGGAAATATAAGTGGTACAACAAACTGCAGCGCACCCATCAATACGATCCAGATCGCAAACTGGGTCAATCCCACCGCCCCTATTCCGATTATCTTTCCAAGCATTAGTTGAAACGGTTTTACGGAGCTTACCACCACCTCTGCTATACGGTTGGTTTTCTCTTCCATCACCCCCCGCATTACCATCGTGCCGTATATCATCAGTATCATATAAATGAGAATACCGCCGGCGAAAGCTACAGCAAATGTGATGCCCGCATTGCTTCGTTTCTCCTTACCCTCGCCGGCATCTATGATGTTCTCTATCCTGACATCCGATTTGATCTTCTGGTAAATATCAGGATCAATATCAGCGGCTATCAATCGCTTACGTTCTATAGCTGAATTGATCTTTCTTTCCAGGGATGATTTCATAGAGAGGTTGACAGACGACTGGCTGTGTACTCTTACCGGACCAGGTTGGCTACCCGTAATTTCAGGAACGAATACAAAAACATTATACCCATCCTGCAAATATTTTGCTTTATAAGACTGCTCGGTTTCATCCCGGATAAAGTCATAGGTCGTTTTTTCATCCTTTCCGGGTTCTATTTTGCCGTCAAACAATCCTGCATTGTCCAGTATGGCAACTTTCTGCGTTTTGCTGTCGCCGCTTATCGACACAACAATAATGATAGCATAAAATGCGATAATGACGATCGGTACCAGTATAGTGGTAAGCAAAAATGATTTTTGCTTTACCCTTGTCATGTATTCCCTTTCTATGATCAGTCCTATTTTGCTCATAAAAACAGTTCAAATAAATTTTAAGTAGGTTTCTTACGCGGTTTCCAGGTACTGGAATTGACGGGCCAGCGGCGTTCCTTCCACCAGCTTGATGAATATATCGTTGAGGGAAGGCAGCATTTCATTGAAGGAAACCACTTCGTGCGACTGACCGATGAGGTGCTGCAACACATCGTGCGGCTTATACCCTTCCCTGATCTTCAACACAAAGCTGTCCCCTTTGGTACCCACCGTTTCAAAAATACCGGTGCTCTCCAGCACGTCCGTCTTTTTCTCAAAACCCACCACAAACAGGTTTTCCTTAAAATCCTGCTTCACCTGTTTTACGGAACCGTCCAGTATCTTCTCCCCCTTATTGATCAGGATAATATGATCGCATATTTCTTCCACCTGTTCCATACGGTGCGTACTGAATATGACAGTGCTGCCTTTCTTGGCAAGATTGAAAATTTCGTCCTTGATCAGGTTCGCGTTTACTGGGTCAAGACCGCTGAAAGGCTCATCCAGGATGATCAGGCGGGGTTCATGCAAAATAGTGGTAACAAACTGCAGTTTCTGGCTCATCCCTTTACTCAGGTCCTGGACTTTCTTATTCCACCAGGTCTGCATCTCCATTTTTTCAAACCAGTGCCTGATCTTTTCCATTGCTTCCTGTTTCGACAATCCTTTCAACCTGGCCAGGTACAACGCCTGCTCTCCTATTTTCATTTTTTTATACAATCCGCGCTCCTCGGGCATATAGCCGATACGAACGATATCATTCAAAGGATCAAATTTTTTCCCTTCAAATAATATGGTTCCTTCATCCGGGTAAAATATGCCAGTTATCATACGCAGCAAGGTAGTTTTGCCGGCGCCGTTCGGCCCGAGCATGCCAAATACGGATCCCCGGCTGATATTGAAGCTGACATTGTCCACCGCCTTTTGTGTGGAAAATGTTTTTTTAAGGTTTTGTACTTCCAGAATATTATCCATATTGATCATTTACAGCACGCTTTTGGAACAGCGTGGATTTGCCCAAAATTATTGGTAAAAACCGAAAAAACGGCCTGCCGGCAACCTAAACCCGTTAAAAGATAGAATATTATCTTTTTTTGCCGGCAAACAGCCCCCCGAAAGGTGTATCCCAAATCCTCTGCTTCACAAAAGTTTTCCGGTCGGCGGGGACACCATAACCGTCAATTTAGGGAATATGATCAATAAAATAGCTTGAGTGGGCTTGAAGCTGACGCATTGTCCCATCGGGACAACAGGTCTGTAGCAATTCAGACCTGCCAGATTTAAGTTGACGCCTATGGTGGAGACCCGTCCGACTGGTCATCCGGGCGGGCACCGACCGGTAGTGCGCTTCGCAGGCGGGTGTCTCCTTCCCCAACACAAACGTCTTAGCGACAGCCGTCTCCCGTGAACAGATTTTCCAGGACTACAACCGGAAGAATATCTTCTTTTTGTACAGGAAATAGCAAAGCCACCATTCCAGTCCGAAAATGGTAAAACAGGTGATCAGCTTCATCAGCAGTTCAGGAAAGCCCGCCATACCCATCAATCCGTTGGTTACGGCACCTACATAGCCATTGAACCACCGGGCACCCACAATTTCAAAAAACAGGTAGATAAAGATAGAGTTCATACCTACTACCGTGAAAAAGAACAGGTACTTCCGGTGATCTTTGATATCGATCCACCAATAGCAGGCTGCCAGTGCCAGCAAACACCATCCGAGCGAAGCAAGCGTAAAGGAAGTTGTGGCAATTCGTTTAATGATCGGCGTTATATGCAGCCAGTCAAGCGCAAAGCCGAGCAGGAGGGTGATGCCCGCCCATATCAGCAGTTGCTTCACTTTATCGGTTCTTGTAGACAAAAGTAATTTTCCTGCCAGTGCACCGGCGATGGTATGTACGGCTGTGGGAATACAGTTGATCGCAACCCATCCACCGCCATTGATCTTACCCATCAGCACCTGATCCATATAATTACCAAAATTATGCTGATCCGTAAAGGGTTGGTCAAAGCCCGGTATATTCGTAAAACGGTACAATATTTCAGTTAACAATAAAATACCTGCGGATATGAGGATCTGGGTGTTGATGCGGAGCCTGAATATCAGGAAGGCCACCAGCATGGTAAAAGACAACTGTGTCAGTACATTCCAAAGCTCAAATGCCAGCCCGTCTTTTTTCACTGCATAGTTCAGTACCCCCCAAAAGAATAACCACCAGCTTCTTTTCAGCGCCTTTTTAAAAGAGTCATTCCAGGTGGCGCCGTTCTCCCGTTGCTTATGGAGCGAGTACGCCATGGCAGTACCGGCTATGAACATGAATCCCGGCTGTACCAGGTCCCAGAAACGCAGTCCGTTCCAGGGATGGTGGCGGAACTGCTGGGCAATCACATGAAACCAGGAGCCTTCCGAATACTTGTTCATAATACTGTATAAGCCGGCAGCCTCCAGCGCCAGCAATACCATTACAAGTCCTCTCAGGAAATCCAGCGATTGAAGTCGTTTAAGCATTGGTTGGGTTTAAATGGAAATATTCTGAAAAAATAGGCTAAAAATTTTTTATTATCAAAAAAGCATTGATATTTGTGCCGAAATGATAAAACATACTAACAAATATTGGTGGTGGCATACAAACTCTCTAAGGGGCTTGTAGCTGCTATTGTATTTTGTTTACTGAAATATAAGCCCCGGTAGTAACCGGGGTTTTTTGTTGAGTCTACAACAAATGATATGAAGAAAATTAATGTACGCACCCGCTTTAAAAAGATGTTATCGGATATCCATACGCCTGTGGGCATCTACCTCAGGCTCCGGGACCGTTTCAGGGACACCGTATTGCTGGAAAGTACCGACTACCACAGCGCAGAGAACAGCTTTTCATACATAGGGATAAATGCCGTGGCAGGCATGGAGATCACCGATCTGCATTCGGTGGAGTTCAAGCTGCCGGGACAAAAGCCGGAAAAGCTGCCCGTCAGCAATCCGGCAGAAGTACCGGATATCCTTTGGGGCTTCATGCAGCGCTTTCACGCGGAGCCTTCCGAAAATAAGATCGTATCAGCCGTTCAGGGGCTATACGGATATGCCACCTTCGACGCCGTTCAGTTTTTTGATACGGTAAGGTTCAACAAACAAAAGCCGCATACGGCAGACATCCCGCTGATGCGCTATCGCTTATACCAATACGTGATCGCCATCAATCATTTCAAAAATGAAATGTATATCTGCGAGAATGAGATAGAAGGATTAAAAAGCGATCTTGCGGCGGTAGAATCCCTGATCAGGAGTAAAGATGTACCGGTATTTCCATTTGCGGCCTCCGGTGCGGAAACATCAAACATGACGGATGAAGACTACCGGCAGATAGTGCAAAAGGGTATTCAAAGCTGTTACCGGGGGGATGTTTTCCAGATCGTGCTCAGCAGGCGCTTTGAGCAGAAATTCACCGGCGACGAATTCAACGTCTACCGGGCGCTGCGCAATATCAACCCTTCCCCCTATCTCTTCTACTTCGACTACGGCGACTATAAGGTATTCGGCTCTTCACCGGAAAGTCAACTGATCATCAGCAATGGAAAAGCCGTTGTTCACCCGATCGCCGGTACCTTTAAAAGGACGGGAAATGATGAGCTGGACCAGCAGGCTGCCGAGAAGCTGCTGCTGGATGCAAAGGAAAATGCCGAACACGTTATGCTGGTAGACCTTGCCAGGAACGACCTGAGCCATTTGTGTGACGAAGTAAAAGTAAAGCATTACCGGCAGGTGCAATACTACTCACATGTTATACACCTGGTTAGCGAAGTGAACGGCAACGTGAAGCCGGGTACCAACCCGTTTTTACTGCTGGCGGCTACTTTCCCGGCCGGCACTTTAAGCGGGGCGCCCAAATTCAAAGCCATGCAACTGATCGATCAATACGAGCCTACCGCACGTACCTTCTATGGCGGCGCTGTCGGTTTTATGGGTTTTGACGGAAGCTGCAATCATGCCATTATGATACGGACCTTTCTGAGCAAACGCAATACGCTGGTATCGCAGGCAGGCGCCGGTATTGTGGCAGCATCACAGCCCGAAAGCGAGCTGCAGGAAGTGAATAATAAATTGAACGCATTAAAAAAAGCGGTGGAAGCAGCGGCAGATGTAGTGCCCTCACCGGCACAATAACACCCGGCAAACGATTAAAGAAACTACAAGATGAAAATACTGGTATTTGACAATTACGACTCCTTTACCTACAACCTGGTACACCTGGTGGAGAAGATAACAGGTACAAAAGTAGATGTGTACCGCAACGACCAGATACCCCTGGAAAAAGTGAACGAATACGATAAGATCATACTATCGCCGGGACCCGGTATCCCGGAAGAAGCGGGATTATTGCTGCCGCTCATCAGGCAATATGCGGCTTCAAAATCCATCCTGGGGGTCTGCCTGGGGCATCAGGCCATTGCAGAAGCCCTGGGTGGGAAGCTGATAAACCTGAGCACTGTGTATCACGGCGTGGCTCTTCCCGTCAACCGGATACCGGACACGCATACGCCCCTGTTCGATGGATTGGGAGACCGCTTCGATGTAGGCAGGTATCACTCGTGGGTGGTAACCGATGAACAATTGCCTTCCGAACTTGAAGTAACGGCCCGCGATGACAACAATTATATTATGGCATTGCAACATAAGAGCTATGATGTGCAGGGGGTGCAGTTCCATCCCGAAAGCGTGCTGACACCGGACGGAGAGAGGATATTGCGTAATTGGTTAGGACGGGGATAATGGGATGGTTGAGATATTTTGGATAATAAGATTATTAACCAAAACATTAATTGATAAATAAATCTTAAGATATGCCAAACTTCAAATTTGGCGACATCACCGACTGGAATATCACAGATTTACCAACAAAAATATGACCCATTACTTAACAGAGAAAAGTAAATAACATATGAATAATTATTACACACCCGGGGATCCAATACCCCATATATTCAATACATCTAACAATCCCAGTCTATGAGGAATATATTACAATATTTGTTCGAATACAAAACCCTGTCCAGGCAGCAGGCAAAGGAAGTGCTGATTGAAATATCCAAAGGCAGCTATACGGAAAGCGAGGTTACCGCCTTTATAACGGTATACCTTATGCGTACCATTACCATCGATGAGCTGCAGGGATTTGCAGACGCATTGATGGAGCTTTGCGTGCCGGTTCCATTGGAAGAATACAAGGTAGTGGATATTGTGGGCACAGGCGGCGATGGTAAAAACACATTTAATATTTCCACGCTCTCCTGCTTTATTGTGGCGGGCGCCGGGCAAAAAGTGGCCAAACACGGCAACTACGGCGCTACTTCCGTGAGCGGCGCTTCCAATGTGATGGAAAGACTGGGCTATCAATTCAAATCTGATGCCGGGCAGCTGAGAAAAGAAGTGGAAGAAGCCAATATCTGCTTCCTGCATGCGCCCCTGTTTCACCCGGCTTTGAAAGCAGTGGCCAATATCCGGAAAAGCCTGGGCATCCGCACCTTCTTTAATATGCTGGGCCCCATGGTAAATCCTGCCAAACCAGAATACCAGTTGGTAGGCGTATATAACCTGGAAATGGGCAGGATATACAGTTACCTGCTGCAGCAAAAAGGAAAACCTTTTACCATTATTCACGGGCTGGATGGATACGATGAGATCTCACTCACCAATGATACCAAAGTGATCGTCAACGAAGGAGAAGCCGTGATGACTCCCGAGCAACTAGGTAAACGTCCCGTGAGCGCGGAAGATATTCATGGCGGTAACACCCCCGAAGAAGCCGCAGGGATTTTTCTGGATATTATACAGGGCAGGGGAACCTGGGCGCAAAATGCGGTGGTGCTGGCAAATGCGGCCATGGCATTGCATTGTACCGGCGCCTATAAAAATTATAATGATGCGTATCTTGCAGCAGTAGACAGCCTGGAAAGCGGGAAGGCTTATAACACATTAAAAAAGCTTCAGCAAATGCAGGGGTGAACAATGTGGAGATGTGGAAAATGTGAAAGTGTGGAAATGAAATCCTTTAGAATAAAACAGGGATATAAAACAACCGGAAGTATGACCATTTTAGATACGATCATTGAGCACAAACGACAGGAAGTAGCACAGCGAAAAAAGGATATTCCCGTGTCGCAACTGGAGCGATCTCCTTTCTTCAGCAGGCAATCGCTTTCGTTGAAGCAGTTTTTGCTGGATCCCGGAAAAACCGGCATCATAGCAGAGTTCAAACGGAGGTCACCCTCCAAAGGATGGATCAATGCCGATGCGAATCCGGTTGATATAACCGGAGGATATTACAGACACGGTGCATCCGGCCTGTCGGTGCTCACGGACGAAAAGTTTTTCGGCGGCACAGCGGAGGACCTGCGGAAGGCACGTATACACGAAATCCCGATCCTCAGGAAGGACTTTATGATAGACAGCTATCAACTGGTAGAAGCAAAAAGCATGGGGGCAGATGTTATCCTGCTGATCGCAGCCAACCTGACACCCGCCGAGGTGAAAAACCTGGCCGGAGCAGCAAAGGACCTCGGCCTGGAAGTATTGCTGGAAATACACAACGAGGAGGAACTGGAACATATCTGTGACGCAGTGGACCTGGTGGGCGTCAACAACCGGAACCTGAAAACCTTTGAAGTAAGCATTCAGGCTTCGATCGACCTCGGCAAACAGATCCCTGTCGATAAACTGAAAATATCGGAAAGTGGTATCAGCCATGTGGATACGATCCGGGAATTGCAATCCCACGGGTACCGGGGATTCCTGATCGGAGAAAACTTTATGAAAACACCTGACCCTTCGGTTGCCTTTGCCGCATTTGTTGAGCAATTAAAAAGCTGACGGTATGCGAATCAAAGTATGCGGTATGACGCAGATTGAGCAGGTGCATGCACTGGAAGAAGCAGGCATCGATTTTGCCGGTTTCATCTTTTACCATAAATCACCCAGGTATGTGGTAGGTAAGATACAACCGGAAGACCTGGCAAAGTCAAAGCTTAAAATCAATAAGGTAGGCGTCTTCGTCAACGCTTCCTATGAAGAAGTTATGCAATACGTGGAAGAATACGGGCTATATATGGTGCAGCTGCACGGTGATGAATCTCCTCGTTTCTGCGAAAAGCTGAGTGAGCAGATACCCGTCATCAAAGTGTTCCGGATAAAAGAAGGCGATAACATAGACTGGAAGATAAGAGAGTTTCATAACGTAAGCGACCTCTACCTGTTTGATACGGATTGGGCGAACTACGGGGGTAGCGGCAAAAAATTTAACTGGAACATCCTGGAAGAGGCGCAGATCAGTAAGCCGTTTTTACTGAGTGGCGGCATCGGGCTGGATGATGCAGATACCATCAAAGCTTTTGCAGGCGGTAAACATCAAAAGCAGTTGTTTGCAGTGGATGTCAACAGCCGGTTCGAAACCAGTCCGGGCGTGAAAGATTTGGAGAAGGTAAGGCAGTTTGCAGCACGGTTGCGGTAGAACTTGTATCGCCCGTCGAAGACGGGGAAGAACATAGGTAATACGAAGTCAGAGACTTCGTATAGCGGAAGTAGCTGTTCGAAGTCTCCGACTTCGTAACTAATATGTTCTTCAAAGTTTTCAAACTTTGTGATTTTGTCATTAAAACCTTATGATATGAAAAGTACCTTATTCAAAGATGGCTATGTTATCAGAGATCAGTATGCCACTCATTTTATGACTTTTACGGCCTGTGGCTGGATTGACCTGTTCACAAGGAAAGTTTATAAAGACATACTGATCGGGTCTTTGCAATATTGCCGGGAAAATAAAGGTTTGATCGTCAATGCGTTTGTTATTATGAGCAACCATATGCATGTAATGTTAAGAGCAACACTGGAGAAATACACGCTGAGTGACATAGTACGTGATTTCAAAAAGTTTACGCATACAACGATGATGCCCGTTATTCAAAGTGACCGGGAAAGCAGGAGATTATGGATGTTGCATCAATTTAAATACTATGGAAAAAGGAACAGCAGAAATGAAGGATACCAGACATGGACAAATAACAATCACCCGGAAGAGTGTTTCAGTGAAAAATTTACCCGGACCAAACTTGATTATATACACGATAACCCGGTAAGGGCAGGTATTGTGCTGAATCCGGAAGACTATGTGTATTCAAGTGCAGCTAACTATGTAGGGAAGAAAGGAATTATGGATGTGGAAGTTATATAAACTCGTCGGAGACGAGAAAGAACATAGTAATCCAAAGTCAGAGACTTCGGATAGCAGGAATAGCAGGATTTCTCAAAGTTTCCAAACTTTGCCCAAAGCAACAAATAAGAAAATATGATCAACAGGAATATAACATTGGCACAATTCAGGGGAACTTTTCAGCAACCTGACATTTTTGGGTATTATGGCGACTTCGGTGGCGCTTTTATACCGGAGATGCTGCACCCGAATGTAGAAGAGCTGAAAGCGGAATACCTGAAAATCATATACGATGAAGGCTTTCAGAAGGAGTTCAGGGCATTGCTGAAAGATTATGTCGGCCGCCCTTCCCCGCTCTACCTGGCAAAGCGGCTCAGCGAAAAGTATGGTACCAGCATCTTTTTGAAACGGGAAGACCTGAATCATACCGGTGCGCATAAGATCAACAACACCATCGGACAGATACTGTTGGCCAGGCGCCTCGGCAAGCACCGCATCATTGCAGAAACAGGCGCAGGGCAACACGGCGTGGCCACAGCAACTGTATGTGCATTGATGAATATGGAATGCATCGTGTATATGGGTGAAAAAGACATTCAAAGACAGGCTCCCAACGTAGCACGCATGAAAATGCTGGGCGCCACCGTTATTCCGGCCACCAGCGGCAGCAAAACGCTGAAAGACGCTACCAATGAAGCTATCCGCGACTGGATCAACAATCCTGTGGATACCCACTATATCATCGGCTCCGTGGTAGGCCCTCATCCCTACCCGGATATGGTAGCACGTTTCCAGAGCGTCATCAGCGAAGAGATCCGCCGGCAGCTAAAAGAGCATACCGGCAGCGAATTGCCTACCTATGTAGTGGCCTGCGTAGGTGGGGGCAGTAATGCAGCCGGTGCATTCTATCACTACCTGGAGGAATTTTCCGTGCAACTGGTAGCAGTGGAAGCAGCCGGTTGCGGCGTTAACAGTGATATGAGCGCCGCTACCACGCAACTGGGCAAACCCGGCATCCTGCATGGTAGCAAAAGTCTGCTGATGCAAACGGAAGATGGACAGGTGGTGGAGCCGCACAGTATTTCTGCCGGGTTGGACTACCCGGGTATTGGTCCCCTGCATGCGCATTTGTTTGAGTCCGGCAGGGGAACATTCCTGAGCGCCACCGATGCAGAAGCCCTGGAGTCTGCATTTGAGCTGACCAGACTGGAAGGCATCATACCTGCATTGGAAAGTGCGCATGCACTGGCAGGACTTAACCAACTAAAACTAACGGCAAATGATACCGTAGTGGTTTGCCTGAGCGGCAGGGGTGATAAGGACATGAGCACCTATATGGCAGCGATGGATAACCCATCAACATAATAGAACGAAGTATCGCAAAAGATCTCTACAACCAATGAATATGCAGGAAGGAAGATTAGCAAGATTGTTTCAGCAAAAGCAGCATAACGTGCTGAATATTTACTGCACCGCCGGGTTTCCGCAATTGAACAGTACCATACCCGTAATGCAGGCATTGCAAAAAAACGGCGTTGATATCATAGAACTGGGCATTCCCTACAGCGACCCTTTGGCTGATGGACCGGTAATACAGGAAAGCGGGGGAATCGCTTTACAAAATGGTATGTCCGTCAAAGTACTGTTTGAGCAACTCAAAACGATGCGGAGCGCCTCCGATGACAGCATCAATATAACGGTACCCGTGATCCTGATGGGATACCTGAACCCTATTTTGCAGTATGGTTTCGAAAAGTTCTGCAAAGATGCGGCAACCCTGGGCGTTGATGGACTCATCCTGCCTGATATACCTATCAGGGAATACGAAACAGTGTACGGCCCGGTATTAAAAAAATACGGGCTGGATTTTATATTCCTGGTGACACCTGAAACCAGCGAAGAACGCATCCGAAAAATAGACGAATTGACAAGCGGATTTATTTATGCCGTTTCCTCATCGTCTACCACCGGTAAGAATAAAGATTTTTCCGATGTGGAGAAATACCTGCAAAGGCTTCAGGATATGCAGCTCAAAAACCCGGTACTGGTAGGTTTTGGCATCAGGGATAAAGCCACGTTTGCATCTGCCTGTAAATACGCCAATGGCGCCATTATCGGCAGCGCTTATATAAAAGCGCTGCAACAGGGAGGCGATATAGAAAAAACGACAAAATCCTTTTTAGAAAGTATTTTACAATGATGAGCGGAAAACGGGGCTCGAACCCGCGGCCTTCAGTTTGGGAAACTGATGCTCTGCCAACTGAGCTACTTCCGCTGGTAAAATAAATTTACGATGAATCTCGCAATTATAAAATACAATGCAGGAAATATCCGGTCGGTGCTGTACGCTTTGGAACGGATAGGCGTGACTGCAACTGTTACGGACGACGTACAGCAGATACAAACGGCAGATAAGGTCATTTTCCCGGGAGTAGGCGAAGCCAGCAGCGCTATGCGGTATCTGAAAGAGCGCGGACTGGACGAAGTCATCAAAAACCTGCGTCGGCCCGTGCTGGGTATCTGCCTGGGCATGCAGTTGATGTGCCGGTTCTCAGAAGAGAACAATACAGATTGTCTGGGCATTTTTGATGAGGATGTAAAATTCTTTGGCGCCGCCAAACAACCGGCTGACGGCAGTAAAATTCCGCAGATCGGGTGGAATACCATTTACAATACCCGCTCGGCGTTGTTTCAGGAACTGCCGGAAACCGCCTACACGTATTTTGTGCACAGCTACTATGCAGCGTTAGGTGATCATACCATCGCTACCACGGATTACATTATCCCTTACAGCTCCGCATTGCATAAGGACAATTTTTACGGCACCCAGTTTCACCCGGAAAAGAGCGCCGCGGTCGGGGAACAGATACTGAAGAATTTTATTAACCTGGTTGAATAGCATACCGGATCAAGAGTATTACAGCCCGGAATAATGCTCTATTTATTTTTAACCCAAACAGCCATGATCAGAAAATTTGTATCGGCGGTAATTTGCATTACTGTATGGCATATAGATATCCATGCCCAAACCGGCAGCCCGGCAGAACCGGTACGCTATATAGGTGGCGTCACTATCGATCCCAGCGTTCACGAAGGAAGGCTTAGGTGGGCCGTGGGCGCTGAAAGTATACAGGTAATGCGGGCAAACCGTTCCAAGACTGATATTGCTACTGATTCCGGCTGGACCTACAACCATGCTCCCTTTCTGGCTTACTGGAACAACACATTCTATTTTTCCTATCTCAGCAACCCGGTTGATGAACACATTGCCCCGGGACAAACCCTGCTGGTAACATCAAAAGACGGAAGAAGCTGGGATACACCCCGGATTGCTTTTCCGCCCTATAAGGCGCCCGGAGGTGTAAAAATACCGGAAGGATACGACGGATACATGATGCACCAGCGCATGGGTTTTTATGTAGCGCCCAATGATCGCCTGCTGGCGCTGGCATTTTACGGACATACTGAAAACCCGTTCCAGAAAGGAGGCATCGGAAGAGTGGTAAGGGAAATATATAAGAATGGAACCTTTGGACCCATCTATTTTATCAAATACGAAACCCATGCTAACTGGAATGAAAGTAATACCGCTTATCCATACTATACCCGCTCAAAGGATACCGGTTTTGTAAATGCCTGCAACGCCCTGCTGAAAGACAGGCTGATGACCCTGCAATGGAAAGACGAGGACAATGAGAATGAAAAGTTGTTTCTGGATAATATTGAAAATGATCGCTTATCCGCGTTTTCCTATTTCCGTCGCAAAGACGGAAAGCTGGTGGGGCTTTGGAAAAAATCAAAAACAGCTATTTCGGAAGATGGTGGCCATACCTTTTCCGAGCCTGTAAAAGCGCCTACCCTGCTGATGTCGGGCGGCAAGAACTGGGGGCAGAACACGGATGACGGACGCATGGCTATGGTATATAACCCGATAGAATCCTCCGAATACCGGTACCCGCTAATCACCGTAACAAGCGATGACGGTATCATCTTCGACAATATGGTGCTGGTGCAGGGTGAGGTGCCTCCCAGGAGATTTTATGGCAGGTGGAAAGATTTTGGTCCCTGCTATACCCGTGGCATTATGGAAGGTAACGGAAATCCCCCGGGTAACGATATGTGGCTGGTGTATAGCATGAACAAGGAAGATATGTGGATCAGTCGTATACCCGTACCTGTGAGGCACAGCATTTCGGGTGCTGTGAACGATCATTTCAATAACCTTACAGCGGGTGGAGCCATCCCTGATTGGATCACCTATTCGCCCCAATGGGCGCCGGTATCGGTGGTGCCGTTTCCATCCCAAAATAATAAAAGCCTCCGGCTGCAGGACGAAGACCCTTATGATTATGCCCGGGCGATCAGGGTTTTCGAGGAAAGCAGCAATGCTGATCTTTCCTTCAGGGTATATGCCGGCCAAAATGACAGGGGCGAATTATCGATTGATATTACCGATCGCTATGGCAACCGACCGGTAAGGATCGGCTTCGACAGCAACGGGGGAATTATGGCAAACGATGGAAGCCTGGCAAAAAAGATAGGTAATTATACCGCCGGCAATTGGTACAGCTTCCGTATAAAATTAAACGCCTCCGTAAACGGCAGCTTTGATATATACCTGGATGACCGGGAGGTATTGAAAGGAGCGCAACTTGCTGAAGCCGTCATTTCAGTGGAGCGTATTTCATTCAGAACAGGCCCTTACCGAAACCTTCCCAATCGTACCACGCCCAATGAAACGCCGGAACCACCACTGCCCGACGCCGACCGGAAAGTACCCAAAGCCGTTTTTTACATTGACGATGTAAAAATACCGGCTGGTAAATAAATCAAGACTCAGGGGGGTCGAGTACCTATGGTACGGCTACACTTTTTTGCATGCCTGTGTACGGGATTTGAAACCATTTTACCCACCGCAGCGTCCTTTCCCTATGCCTGCGCAGGAAGGCATTAGAAGAAGCAAGCTGTAAAAGAAAACAGGCTATTCCACTATAAAGCTGAACGTGGCACTACCTCCGTAACCTTGATCAGCTATCCCCTGGATAACCCCCCGGTACACACCGGGGATATCGCCTGTATAAAAGCTGATTTCGGTTGTGCCATCCGGGCTTACCGTAATATCCGGGTTCCAGAACAGCAGGTTCCGGTAATCAGCCAGTTTGCTTTGCTGTTGCTCCGGACTTTCATATACGGGTGAATAAAATTCCCTGTACAACTGTAAGCCGTCATAGTCCAATACGACCGCCCGGGGATTCATTTCGTAGTTTTCCATATTACCCTTATACGTTGTAAAATCAGCTATCCCGGAAAACACCGCCGCACCATAGTAGTAATTTCCCCTCATCACATCCAGGCGCCTTACTTTAAGCGGATCATACTCAATTATCCGGTTCATTTCCAGCACAGGTACCCCATCCAGCAACACCAGCGGGTCATCCCGCATCAATGCATTGGATATGTTGTCTATCACTCTCAAACGATAGTCTCTCCCCGAACGACTTACAAATACGCCCACCACATATTCCCGCAATACTTCTTCCATGGTCGTAAAACGGGTATAGTCGTCCAACAGATAGCTTTCATCTGCCTTTCCGTAAAACCGGGAAGTATCAACAACCTGTGGAAAATACAATTCTTTCAACCGGTCGTCTCCGAATTTACGTACCACCTGCGCATTGATACTGCTTACCCTGAGCGCATCTGCCATGTCCGGAAAAAGCTGAAACGGTTGCACTTTAACAGATGAAGGTGCATCTGAGAACGGAGAAAGTATCTCTATGCCATAGGATAATCCCTGTGCATTATCCACCTCGGCTACCAGCTCTCCTCTGCCATACACATCTCTTGTATAGAAAACGAGGTTCCCGCTTTTGTCTGATTCCGCCGTATAAAATTTTCCATGTGTTCCCGGGAAGGAAAGAAAAACCAGCGAACCGGGCAATGGCCGTCCTGTTGCCGAATCCGTTATTTTTCCGTTAACGATATGCCCGTCTATTTCCGGCAACCAGGTAAACGAAGGAAGCTCACCCTGCCTGATATCTCTCCAGTCGAACCGGCGCCAGCCGTGCGTCAGCAGCAGGTTGTCCATTGCTATGCCGAAACTGTCTGCCGGGGCAGTGAAATACCAGTAAGGTGATTCCACATTCCCTTTCAATTCGCTGCTCAGCCAAAAATAACTGTTGATATCAACCGGCTCTTCTTTTTGCAGCGAATCGTTCCGGTAAACCGCCAGGGACAGGTTGGCTGTATCCGGTGCATGCAGCGAAACAGTAACTTTTTTCCGCTGTCCATAAGCAGTCTTTTGCGCACCTGCCGTAATATCCATCCTGGGAGGGGGCTTACCAAAATACAGTCGTTCGCATACCGGTCGCCGGTTGCTGTCAAACACGGTAATATGAAAAATGCCCTCTCCCATACTGCTTTTATCAAGCGCCATTTGGGCGTATCCGTTTTGAAGCGCCAGCCGCCGCGCTTCCTTTACGATACCACGGGTATGGATAAGCGCATACACATAATCTGCCTGCACACCTACCGCCTGCACGGTTAACCGGGCACTTGTTCCATTATCACTGGTTTGCATGGCATAGCCACTGCCATCAGTCGGTGGTAATTCCTTCGTAAACTGCAACCCGTCCGGCGTGGTCAGATAAGCTGTATATTTTCCCGGAACGGAAGGGTTGAGCGTAAAACGCCCGATCCCGAACCGGTAAGGCGAAAAGCGGGCCACTGTATCATTGTTTGCGTTTACAACCACTCCGTAAAACCCGTCCACACCTTTTCCCTTGCTATCCGTCAGCTTAAAGGCCACCGTTGAGCTGATCCCCCTGACCAGCCTGCCGCCTTCCGGAAAAAACTGCATATCATACATAACCGAAGTGTCGGCGGGCAGCAATGGCAGTGATACCAGCGTATTCACAATGGTGATCTCCTTCTCAAAAAAGAAAGCCGCATCAAAGTTTTTCATCCAGGCGGTGTAGGCCCTCAGCTTGTAATTTCCCGAAGGAAATTCGGAGGAAAGAAAAAAGGATCCATTCCCTTTGCCATCCTTCATTCCGATCTTTTCCTGCAAAACGGGACGATTATCTTCGTCCAGCACTTCCACGTAAGCTACCCTGCTTGATCCGGCAAGCCGGTTGTCGGGGTTGCTGACCAGGTATGCTTTGAACCAGATAATTTCGCCTGCTATATAGAAGTTTCTGTCGGTATGCAGAAATATCTTTTCAGTGAAAGCGTTTTCTGTATATTTTATAAACCGGTCGCGCAGGGACTCCACCTCCTGGGCAGTTCCCTGTATATTGCTTCCGAAAATTCCTGCTAAAAATAAAACCAGGCATCCAAACACGTAACGGCTAAAAAACAGCTTTATAGTCATAATGCACTTTGATTAGTAGGGCCAAAAATCAGGTTTAATATTCGTTCCTCTCATCGTGCAATCCATGCAATAAGCAGTGGAGGCGGTATAGTGTGTGATGGAAGTGGTGCCCAGGGAAGTAATGGGTATAAAGCCTCCCGGCCCGAAAGCAGCACCCAGTGATTCTTTTCCGTTTTCGATGGTATCTACAACGCAGCCCATGCTAAATCTCCACCCACCTACTTCTGCCCTCGAAATAAAAATCCGCTGATCCTTTACAGAACTCACATACACATACCCTATCACCATTTCGGCGGGATCTGTATTACAAACAATATTACCCCTGTCAGTCGTTGGCATCGGATCGAAGATCGTACCCATCGATTCTGTACTTTTTTTCATTTTCTCAAGGTACTCATAAGCATTTTTACTCAGCACCCGTTGTTTTACCTTAATGGTATACTGGCTGCTGAGCTTCCACGAACCATTTTCGATAAAGGTCAGCGGTGCGTGGTATATGATGTCCTCGCTCAGCTTCGCGGAAGAGCCGATCAATATTTCGGAGGAAACATTGTGCTGCCAGCAACGGTATATCCGGTCGGCATCCATCCGGGAAATCATGGTGCTGTCTGTGTCTACATATTCGTAGGCCGACGGATATGCGGAAAAAAATTCCCAGGTTTCTTCAAACCCCCATGCATAGAACCTGGATTCATTCCGGGGGTCGTGGGTATTGGCGTAGATGCGGACCCCGTTGTCTTCCCTTACCCAGGTAATACTGTCAATATCCGGCGTTTGCTTCACTTCTTCAAAAGAAGATGTGTACGACTTGCCGCCGGACGTTTCTATCTGCAACCGGTACCGCGTATTTACATCCAGTGTAAAAGGTCCGCCCTTATAGACGCCGGGCTCATACTCAGGCAACTGGGAGGTCTCTCCGCTTTCGCTTTCGATCCAGACTCTCGCCCCAAACTCAGGTCTTTTTATCCACCATCCCTCTAACGGGGCGGTCCTGCTTAATTCTATCCGGGTAGTATCATAACCGGCGTCAATAAACCCTTCCACCACCAGGTAGTTTTTATCCGCCAGACCGGGAGGGAGCGGATATTCTTCTTTACAACCGGCACCGGCAAATACCAGGAGGAAAATGACTAAAATATTGTTACTGATATTACGTAGCTCCATTCGGCTAAAACTTAAGATTAAGATTTACATACGGTATAGCAGCCCCGAATATAGAAAGTTTGTACCCGTTTATCACTCCATTTTCCGATACAAAATAAACGGAGTACGGGTTTTTCCTGCCGAGCAGGTTGTAAAACCCAAAAGTCCACGAGCTGTGCAGTTTTTGCTTCAGGCGGTGATTCGGTTCGATGTTCATAGAAACATCCATCCTGAAATAATCCGGTATCCGGTGCGCGTTTCTGTCGGAGTATAACGCACGCAAACTTCCCTCGTAGTAATAACGGCCAATGGGAATCGTGATGGGTCGCCCGGTGCTGTACGTTGTATTCAGTGAAAAACTGAACCGGTGCGAAAGCCGGTAATTACCCACCAACGTAAAGTCATGTGGCTTATCATAATTAGCGGGATAGTAATTCCCGCCGTTAATAACATCGCCTACATCCGGATCATCCATTTTCAGGAATGTACGCGACCAGGTGTAGGCAACCCAGCCATTCAGCTTACCGGTGAGCTTTTTAATCATCAGCTCAACGCCGTATGCTTTTCCAACCGTATTCATCACATCCGTTTCTATATGGTGGTTCAGCACCAGCACCGCCCCGCTCTTAAAATCCAGGTAATCTTTTATCCGTTTGTAATAGGTTTCCACCGATGTTTCAATGGTGTTGTCCCTGAAATTTTTATACACCCCGATAGAAACCTGGTCGCCTGTCTGCGGTTTTATGTTCGGGTCGCTCAGCTTCCATATATCGGTGGGCGCTATTGCAGTGGTGTTGGACAACATGTGAATATACTGTCTTAAAGAATTATAGCCGGCCTTTATGGAAAGATCAGGTGTGAGAGCATATCGAACAGACAGCCTGTATTCGGGACCATGGTAGTTATTGATAAACCTGCCGCTGCCAAATTTTGCAGTATCGGTTATATTGTTCAATGTCCGGGGCATTCCCGGCGCATAACGATACACTTCGTTCGGCCCCATAAAATTGTACAACGAATAGCGAATGCCGGCCTGCAACGACAGCGCGGGCGTTATATTGAATTTCTCGGTCAGGTAAACCGCGCTCTCCAGGGCCTGCTCGTTCCGCAGCACGTTGGACACTACGAAGGAACTGTCTCCCCTGGGTATAAACGAACCCGGCTTTAACTGGTAATAGGTGGAGGCAAAGCCAAAATCAAGCGTATGCCGCGAGTTCAGGAAATAATTGAAATGCAGCTTCACATTGGACTGGTCTATATTAAAACGCATGGTATACGCGTTGACCGGGTTTTTCTCACTGTAAATATTATAGTTGTAGTGATCGTGCCCGATCGTAAGCAGGCTATGCATTTTATTATTGAACACATGCTTCCACTTCAGGGATATATTCTTATTGCCATAACCATAAGTTGTGTCGCTGTTCAGGTTAAAGCGATCGCCGCTGATATACCCCGTGAGGTAGAGATCGTTTTTGGGATTAATATTATGACTGATCATGAGATTCGCATCGTAAAACGAAGCTTTGCTGTTCCTGTACTCCTGCGGCAGGCGTTTCAGCAGCCAGTTGGCATAGGTAGTTCTTGCACCTACAATGAAGGACGTTTTATCTTTAATAAGCGGTCCTTCAAGCGTCAGCCGGCTGGTGAGCAGTCCTATTCCCGCGCTTCCCGCTATTTGCTTTTTATTGCCTTCCCTGCTGACTATATCCAGTACAGAAGACAATCGTCCCCCGTATTTGGCAGGAATACTGCTTTTGTACAACTCGAGGCTGCTGACCACATCCGGGTTAAAAGCAGAGAAAAAGCCAAAAAAGTGAGAGGGGTTATAGATGGTAGCATCGTTAAACAGTATCAGGTTCTGGTCTGCAGAACCGCCCCGTACATTAAAACCGGTGCTGGCCTCGCCCACAGTCTGTACGCCGGGCAACGCCTGCACCACCTTTAATACATCGGCTTCACCAAAAGCCACGGGTATCTGCCGGATCGTCCTGATATCTACTTTATCAACCCCCATTTGCATGCTGTTGACATTAGCTGCCTTCTGGGCGGAGATAACCACGGTTTTCAGCGATAATATAAAGTCCCTCATTTCTATATCCAGCGCACCATCGCCATATAACATTACGTTACGCCAGGTATCCCTTTTTCCCAGGCTTTGTATGCTTACCAGGTGTCTGCCTTTGGGAAGCGTGATGGAGTAGTACCCGAAACGGTCGCTTGTTACGGTTATCTTCAGCTTTTCCACAAACACGGAAGCGCCCGGAATCGGTTCTCCGGTAGTAATATCCCTGATATAACCGGCCATTTTCGCAACGCCCGGCTCTATCTGTCGTGTTTTTACGCCTATCTCGAACAGCTTGTTCTCCAGTGTGGTCATCTGTGTTTTGGTATCATCCTCAAGGAAAGAAACAACCGTTGCATACCGGCTTCCACCGCTGTCTGTAGCAGGCCCTCCCGTAAAAAACCCTTCCGGTAACTGTGTTATTACCGGTGTGCTTTTGATAATGAACACGGCGCGGTCGTATATGGTCACACTGTATTCCGTTTCCTCAAAAGCCGCCTGCAATACCTCCCCCAGCGGCTGATTCTCCACTATGAGGTTTACCCGAACACTGTCAAAAGCCGTGGTATCATAGTAATACCGGTACCCGGTGACTCTCTCGAGTGTCTTTATAAATTCAGATGCTTTTACTTCGTCGAACCGCCCGGTAACAACCGGCAAATCCTGCCCCATCGACCGGACGCTGCAAAGAAGCAATATAACGGCGAACAGATACTTGAATTGACGCATGATCGTAATCAAAATGTATCGGATGCCTCCACCATCGTTTTGATCGCCAGTTCACGATTTGCTTTAAATCTTATATTGTTCTGACGCAGCGACTGATTGAGCTGCCTTTTATTACCCAGCAGCTTTATGACAGACGATTTGCTCCGCACGGTGTGAAACTGCCCGTCTTTTACAATATAATAACGGTCCTCGGGGTGAACGATCTTTTCAATCGTCATATGCTGGATCACTTCCTGTATCATCTTTCTGCGCCTTACATACATCTTTATGTTGTTTCCGTCATACACCCTGTCGTAAAAGCCCGGTGACAAGCCCATGTCACGCCCAAGATGCTCAAAATGATGACCCTTTATATTAAACCAGTCTACCTTGTCTTTAACCAGTTGAATAAGAAATATATTGTTGAAATGCCGTACGATCAGTTCATCGGTTATCAGATCCAGCATAAGCTGTATATTTTCGTAAGTAACCTGGTTGTACCGGACACTGCCCGTTAAGGCAACCGTGGTATCAAAAAAAGCATGTCCCTCCTTTAAAAGGCGTGTATAATCAAGATACTCTCGTCCGTTATATATGCCCGACTGGTTTTTCTGGGAATCGTACCATTTTTGGTAGAGCAGCGCCTGCTGGCGGCTCAACATATCCGCATTGTCCTGTGCCGGCAGGGAGAATCCTCCCAAAAAGAGAAGAGCCGACGTCAGAAGGATCAGACGTTGTCTGGAATTTTGCATCATATGCGATGAATCAATAATAGTAACATCTTTGACACTCCGGATAACAAAAACGTTGTACCGAAGGTTATTTTCTATAACAAGTTTATGGATTATATTTTAAAAAACGGGACTTATCCGGTAAAGAATATCTTTGAACCGTTTTCAGGTCCCCTCCATTGTGATCGAAGCCGGGATCTGCACGCAATGTATGATGTTATCCGGATATATCTTATTTGCCCTTGCGGGCGTTTGCCTGGGACTTATCGGCAGCGGAGGCTCTATCCTCACCGTGCCGATCCTGGTATACCTGTTTCACCTGGATCCTGTTATTGCCACTTCGTATTCTTTGTTTGTCGTGGGTATCACCAGCCTGAACGGCGCGGTGCTGAACTACCTGAAAGGCAACACCAGGATATCCCTGGCATTACCCCTCGGCATTATCTCGCCCCTGACGGTTTTTACTGTCAGGCGCTATATTTTCCCCAATATCCCCGAACACATTACCTATATAGGTCAATGGGAACTTACCCGCTCCCTGCTGATCATGGTATTGTTTGCCATACTCATGTTTGCCTCGGCCCTGTCGATGCTGAAAAAAACGCCACCTTCATTTCCCGCGGATATTCACTCCCCAAAAGCATACCTGACCCTCGCGGTATTCGGCGTCGGTATCGGCTGCGTTACCGGTTTCCTCGGATCGGGCGGTGGCTTCATGATAGTGCCGGCGCTGGTGATATTCCTGAAAGTACCTATGAAAGAAGCGGTGGGCACTTCTCTTCTGATCATTGCCATCAACTCACTGGTCGGGTTCTACGGGGATATCGGACACTATGAATTTGACTGGCTGTTTTTGATAGCAGTTACCGGTTTAAGCGTAGCCGGCATCTTCCTGGGGAACCGGATAGCCGGAAACATAGCACAACATAAGCTCAAAACAGCATTTGGCTGGTTTGTGCTTATTATGGGTATCTATATTATTGTAAAAGAAACGATGCTCTAAAGTTGCCGGTACAAACGCAATTGTCCCTCCCAGATCTTCTCCCGGGAAAAATTATCCTCCACAAATTTCCGCCCGTTCATACCGTATTGCTTTCGCAGTTCGCCATCGCGGATCAACTGATCCAATACACCAACCAGCGCATCATTATTTCCCTTTTCAAAAAGTGCCCCTGTTACCCGGTGTACCAGCGCATCCCTGCAGCCGGGAATGTCGGTAGCCACCACAGGTATCTGCATGGCCGAAGCTTCCAGCAACACGTTGGGTAACCCTTCCCTCAGCGAAGGCAATACCAGCACATCCATCAGGTTATATGCAGGTCTTACATCAGATAACATACCGGTGTGGTAAACACCTTGTGTATCAGACAGCTTTTCTTTTATCTCCGCTGCCCCTGCCGCATCCTCCTCAATGGGACCGGCTATCAGCAATTGCAGCAAAGGAAAACGTTCTTTCAACCTGGTAAAAGACACCAGTAACATATCAACACCCTTGTCCCTGGAGATCCGGCCTACAAAGCCAATGGTAAAATGATCTCCCATTTTTAATGCTGATCGCAGATCCTCCGATGGCAGGAGCAATGCCTCCGAGCGTGAAAAATATACAGTATCTATCCCGTTGCAGCTTCCGTTTTCAATCACCAGTCCCTTCCCCGGCTCCAGGATGCGCCTTTGTTCTGCATGCAGCTTCAGTGATGGACTTACCACTATCACCTTTTGCGCAATACGGCAGCATATCTTCTCAGTATAGCCTATTATGGATCGCCTGATCCCGGTTTGTGTATCAGATAACAACCCATGCATGGTAAACACCCTTTTTTTCACACCGGTCAACCAGCAGGCCAACATGATCAGAAAACCTGATTTCGGATTACCGGCGTTTACAATATCGGGTTTTTCCTTACGCAGGATCCTGATAATACCTGCCAGTAACACCAGGTCGGACAACGGAGATATCCGCTTGGAAAAATTCAGCTCAAATAAACCCGCTCCTTCGTCTGCTGCCAGGCTTCTGATGGCTTCTCCCGGTCCGCTGATGATAATAACGGCAAACCCCTTCTGCACCAAAAACCTTACCTGCCCTCTCAGGAAACCTGCACAGTAAGAACTGGAAACACCCAATACGATCTTTGGCATGCGGCTGTTACGGTTTAAACGGGGATGAGTAAAAAGCAAATCCTGAGCCGGAGCATTTATCTTCGGTGAGAACTATTCTCATTGCCGCAAAATCAGAGATAACAAATACCGCAATAAAGTTCAATTTTTCGCATGTGCAAGTTTCCACCGCGTGGAGTCGTCTTGGTGATTGGCATCTCCACCAACTATACTTTGGAAAAGAAGCGAAAATGTGAAATACTTCCCTGATTAACATACAATCACCTATTTTAGCGGAATAAACAAATCGTGTCTGTCATTCTGCAAATATCGCTTGCCTTACTGTATTTAACCGCACTGATTTTTTTATTCATCAGGATCGATAAAAAAAACAATCGTCTTGTGCCACCACACTGGATCGGAGTGGCTTTTTTTGTAAAAGTAATGGCCGCGTTCGCTTACGGTTACGTATATGCACACTACCTACCGGTAAGCGACAGCTGGACGCTCTTTGAAGCATCGTTAAAAGAATATGATACACTACTGAACCAACCTTCGGCTTTTTTTTCAACAGGCGTGTCGTTCCGTAATTTCAACGACTTTTTTTCCAATGCCAGCGATGCCACCTGGAACAATACCGATGATAGTCTTTTTATCAAGATAGTCGGACTATTGAACCTGTTGTCCGGCGGAAACTATTATCTCACGGCCCTGCTGTTTTCTTTCTTTTCCTTTTGGGGACTGTACCAGATATTTGCAGTGTCTGCCAGGCATTACCCCGGCAGTATTGTACCCGCCTTTATACTCCTGTTCTTTATGCCGTCATGCCTCTTCTGGAACAGCGGACTGCATAAAGACGGTCTGATCGTTTTTTTTACCGGTATCGCCATAGGCGCTGCCGATAAACTTATCCGCAGAAAAAAAACGATTGTACCGGCAGCTATCATCGCCCTTTCATTGCTGCTGCTGTTTCTGTTCAGAACGCTCAATACCTTGTTGCTTGTTCCGGCCCTGACCGCCTGGATCATATCATCCCGGATACGCAGCAAAGCGGCCTTTATCTATATGGCGGTATACCTGGCTGCCATCATCGCTTTTTTCCTGACAAACTATCTGCCGGACATTTACAATCTCCCGCTGAAGCTTGCTGAAAAACAGCACGACTTTATGACAATTGAAGCTAATTCCCGGCTGCCCCTTATCCCCCTGGAACCCGGGTTTTTCAGCTACCTGCGTGTACTGCCACAGGCGCTTAACCATATATTTCTCCGTCCCTATATTACCGAAATTACCGGCCCGTTGCAATGGCTGGCCTTCTTCGAGACCAATACGGTCATCCTGCTCATTACCTGGCTGTTTTTCCGCCATTACCGCTCCCTCAGGTTGATCACATCATCCCCCTTTTTGCTGTTCCTGCTGGCTTTTTCACTATCCAACCTGGTTGTCATCGGACTGACCGTACCCTTTACCGGAGGCATTGTCCGGTACAAGTCCCTCTATATCATGTTGCTTTTGCTTGCTTTTATTCTCCCTGTTCAGGCAAAACAAATTAAATTATGTAAAAATTTAATTTAATAAATTTTTTAAATTTTATACCGATTATCAACATTTCATTCAAAAAATATAATAATTTTTTTTTGTTCATATTAGAAAAGCATAGTTTCGCGGTGAATTTGAAATTTTTGCTAACAAATTTTTTATATTAAAATAAAATTAAATGGAATCTCTTCGATTTAATGCTCTAAACACGCTCGCACAGGGAAAGACCATTCAGGTGGAAGGAGCGAAAAAAGTAACCAATATTTTTGGAGAAAATGTTTTTACACTAAAAGTTGCCCGCGAATACCTGAGCGACGAGGCGTATAAAAGCCTGGTGGCTTCCATCAGAACCGGTAAAAAGATTGATCGCACCATGGGTAACCAGATTGGTGCCGGCATGCGGCATTGGGCTGAGTCTAAGGGAGTTACCCATTTTACACACTGGTTTCAGCCGTTGACTGATACTACTGCAGAAAAACACGATTCATTTTTTACGTTAAAAGGCGACGGCACCCCTATAGAAGAGTTTGACGGCGCTGCGCTGATCCAGCAGGAGCCTGACGCTTCATCTTTTCCGTCCGGTGGGTTAAGGGCCACTTTTGAAGCCCGCGGATATACTGCCTGGGATCCTACTTCTCCCGCATTCATTATGAACATCGGGGATGCCAACACCCTTTGTTTACCTACAATATTTGTATCCTACACCGGCGAATCCCTGGATACCAAAACACCCCTGCTGCGCTCCATAGAAGCGCTGAACAAAGCGGCGGTGGATGTATGCAACTATTTTGACAAAAATGTTACCAAAGTAAATGCCACGCTGGGCTGGGAACAGGAATACTTTTTGATAGACGGCGCCCTGGCAAATGCCCGTCCCGACCTGATCATGACCGGCCGCGCAGTATTTGGTCATGCACCTGCAAAAGGCCAGCAACTGGAAGATCATTATTTTGGTTCTATCCCGGACAGGGTATATGCTTTCATGAGAGATTTTGAGGAAGAGTCTTATCGCCTGGGTATTCCATTAAGAACAAGGCACAATGAAGTAGCCCCCGCGCAGTTTGAGTGTGCCCCTATATACGAAGAAGCCAACCTTGCCGTAGATCACAATACGCTGCTGATGGATGTGATGGTACGTGTGGCCAGGAAGCACAACCTGAAAGTGCTGCTGCACGAAAAACCTTTTAAAGGTATCAATGGCAGCGGTAAGCACAACAACTGGAGCATGTCTACCGATACCGGTGTGAACCTGCTGGCGCCCGGCAAAACGCCCAAGACCAACCTGATGTTCCTTACCTTCTTTGTGAACGTGATCAAGGCGGTGGATGACTATGCAGACCTGCTGAGAGCCTCCATTGCTTCTGCCGGTAACGACTACCGCCTGGGCGCCAACGAAGCGCCGCCCGCTATTATATCGGTATTTGTAGGTAAATACCTCAGCGAAGTATTGAACGAGATCAAAACAAGGGTAGGTGACAACTTTACAGAGCAGGATGAGATACTGCTGAAGCTGGATATCCATAAGAACATTCCCGAGCTGTTGCTGGACAATACAGACCGCAACCGCACCTCGCCGTTCGCGTTTACCGGTAATAAATTTGAATTCCGCGCCGTAGGCTCTTCTGCCAACTGCGCCATCCCGATGACCATACTGAATACGATCATCGCAGCCACCCTCAGTAAATTCAAATCGGAAGTGGATGCCCTGATCGAAAAAGGTGATAAAAAAGAGATCGCCATCATGCAGGTGATACGGGAATACATCGCCAGCTCCGAAAAAGTATTGTTTGAAGGAGATGGTTACAGCGATGAATGGCATCATGAAGCAGAAAGACGCGGCTTACCCAATCTGAAAACCACCCCTATCGCACTGGATGCTATGGTAACCGATAAAGCGAAGGCATTATTTGAAGACCTGAAGATCTACAATCATTCAGAGCTGGAAGCGCGTCACGAGATAGAGCTGGAAAAATACATCAAAAAAGTGCAGATCGAAGCCCGTATCATGGGAGAGCTCTGTACCAGTCATATCCTGCCAAGTGCCGTAAAATACCAGAATATCCTGATCAATAATATCAAGGGTATGAAAGACCTCGGACTGCCCGAAGCGGCCTATGCCAACCAGTTACAGATACTGGAGAAAATATCCGAGCACATTACCCAGGTAGCCGATGGCGTGGAAAAAATGATCGAGGCGAGAAAGATCGTGAATAAAATAGAAGATACCCGCACCAAAGCCATCGCCTATCAAAGTCAGGTGAAAGATACTTTCTTTGATAAGATCAGGTATCATGTAGACAAGCTGGAGTTGCTGGTAGACGATCAGTACTGGCTGCTGCCGAAATACCGCGAGATGTTGTTCCTGCGCTAGCAGACCTTCAATGATAAATAAAAACGCCTCCGGAAACGGCGGCGTTTTTGTTATGCAGGAGATTCTAACCTTTTGAGGGGTTGGAAGCCCTAAATCCCTCGTTCCTGCCAACTTTCAGTTCTCCGCAATGTCTACTCCTGCAGCGTTTTGCGCCGGGGGAATGGATGTTGCGGGTGTAAGAGAAAGAATCGCTCCATGATACCACCACAGAGCGATTGCAGGTATAGTATATAAGTCAATTAATTCGTATCCCAGAACAACCTGGTCTCTACCCTGTCTCCACCGATCTTGGTTGCAGCTGCCCGGTAGTTATCACCGTTCAAAGGTACAATTTGCTCCTGTCAGCATCCAATTGTCGAAACCATTAGTCTGTTACAGCCTACGGTGTTCCCCGATCTTACCGCGCAGCCCTTAGGTCAAATTATCCGGAAAATACATTGTTCTTGCTAATTTTGCAGCTATGTCTACACCTCTAGCAGAACGGCTCCGTCCCGAAATACTGGATGATCTTATAGGCCAGGAGCATTTAACAGGCAACAACAGCATTTTGCGCAAAGCCATTGAAAGCGGAAAGGTTCCTTCCATGATCCTTTGGGGACCACCGGGCGTAGGCAAAACCACCATAGCCAACATTATCGCACACACACTGGGCGTGCCTTTCTTTACCTTAAGCGCCATCAGCTCGGGCGTGAAAGAAGTAAGGGAAGTGATCGAAAAAGCAAAGCTGTTGCCGGACAGCATCCTGTTCATCGACGAGATCCACCGCTTCAACAAAGGACAGCAGGATGCGCTGCTGGGTGCGGTTGAAAAGGGCACCATTACACTGATCGGCGCTACTACCGAAAACCCGTCTTTCGAAGTAAATGCGGCGCTGCTCAGCCGCTGCCTGGTATACGTGCTGAAAACGCTGGATGAAAACGCGCTGAGAAAGCTGCTGTCGCATGCACTTGAAAAAGACCGGCAACTGGTGGACAGGAAAGTGGAATTGAAAGAAACGGCAGCGCTTATCAATATTTCGGGTGGCGATGCCCGTAAGCTGCTGAACCTGCTCGAGATTGTAGTACAGTCCCTGCCGGATAAGGCTGCGGTGATCACAGATGAAAAAGTAATGGAGGTAGCGCAGAAAAAGATCGCGCTGTACGACAAAAGCGGGGAACAGCACTATGATATCATATCCGCCTTTATAAAATCGATCAGGGGGAGCGATCCCAATGCCGCCGTATACTGGCTGGCACGCATGATCGAAGGCGGGGAAGATGTGAAATTTATAGCGCGGCGCCTGGTGATACTGGCCAGCGAAGACATCGGTAACGCTAATGCCAACGCTTTGCTGCTGGCCAATGCAACATTTGAGGCGGTGAACAAGATCGGGTACCCCGAATCGAGGATCATACTATCGCAATGCGCGGCTTACCTCGCCTCCTCACCCAAAAGCAATGCCTCCTACCTTGCCATTGATGCCGCGCTGGCAGCGGTAAGACAATATGGCGACCTGCCGGTGCCGCTGCACCTGCGTAACGCACCTACCAAACTGATGAAAAACCTCGACTACGGCAAAAACTATCAGTACGCTCATGACTATGATAACAATTTTGCCGGGCAGGAATACCTGCCGGATGAATTAAGCGGCACCGCCTTTTACAAGCCCGGTAAAAATGCCAGGGAAGAAGAACTGCGCAAATGGCTGAAAACACTGTGGAAGGAGAAGTATGGGTATTAATAATTTGAAAATGGAAGAATGCTCCATTAATGCGCAGGTATCTTCAATCTGTGCTGTATGGATGTCTCCGACTCCGTATCCCATATGTTCTTCCGGGACTCCGTCCCGGAACCGGTAAGCTCATTAATGTAGAGGTATCTTTAGTCCCATTTGTTTCATAGCCAACAACGCTTCTGCATTACCCATTGCATCGTTTACCGGATTATGATCATGCCTTGTTTTTCGTAAGGATCTTTTCCATTCATTGTTCAGTCCAGCATCCATTTTCATGCCGCAGTACAAATCGCCGATACGACGGGCTGAAAAGCCGAAAGGATTTTTACCCAGGAAAGTATGAAAGTACCAGTTGATCCACTGCCAGTCGAAAGCCGGGTTATCGCTGATAAAAACAGGACGGCCTTTGGAGTGGATCGATAACCATTCCGCGAAATGCGTCATTACCTGTCCTGGATCATCAAAGCCTTCATGTTCCTGCCGGGTGAAGCCGCTCACTGCAAGCGCCTCGGGTATCCATTTATCTGAAACCGGTTGCAGTTTCCGGTAAAAGGTCTTGCTTAGAGAAGGTTCTACCACCACTGCGCCAAAACACACCATGGAATAGGCACATGGTATCGGCCCATCTGCTTCCACATCTACCACTATATAGCTCATAATGTATCTCTTTTTTATACCGGTAATGGCCAATGGCTGAAACAATCAGCTCATGCTCTATCATTCATGCTCTATTCGTGCATTCGTGGCATTCCTTCTATATCAATATTGTATTTTCTCAATAATCCCGGCAATCCCGAAACAGAGAACCGGGCCTTTTTGACGGTATTTTTTTCGGGGTCGATCGTATAGTTATAAGCCGTTCTGAGATCCGCTTTTTCCAGTATGGTACGCTCAAACAGGGCCCGGTCCAGGTTGCAGCCGGCAAATACGGCGCCCGTGAGGTCACACTCAGTAAAGTCGGTTTCTACAAGTTGAGAGTTGAGAAAGTTCGTCTTCTTCATTTTGACCTGGTAAAAAGAAGAATGATTGATCAGGCTGTTGTCTGCAGAAAAGGAAACGGCAGCGCAGTCTTCAAAATGTAACCCCATGAGCTTACACCCCGAAAAGCGCAGATCTCTCAGCACCGTCCGGGCCAGCTTTGCCAGGCTCCAGTCACAGTCGGTAAAGCTGCAGTCGATAAAAGCATACCCGGACAGATCAACCCCCGCAAGATTGCAGTTCTTAAACGTGCATCCTTCATATTCCCCGGCAGGCAGCGGGTTTTCACCAACATCCCGGTCCTCGAATATGGTATCTTCGGTATACATTGTCAGTTAAATCGTTGACTGACCACGATCTCTTTGGTTCCCGCTGTATAGGTGTAAAACCCTTCCCCGGACTTTACCCCAAGCTTTCCGGCGGTAACCATATTTACCAGCAGAGGACAGGGCGCATATTTGGGATTCCCGAACCCATCCTGTAATACTTTTAAAATATTCAGACAAACATCCAGCCCGATAAAATCCGCCAGTTGCAGCGGTCCCATGGGATGGGCCATGCCCAGCTTCATCACCGTGTCGATCTCCGTTACTCCCGCTACCCCTTCATACAGACTATATATAGCTTCGTTGATCATAGGCATCAAAATGCGGTTAGCTACAAATCCGGGGTAGTCATTTACCACACAGGGTATCTTGTTCAACTGTTCGCTGAGCGCAATGATCGTTTCCGTGGTTTCGGGCGCCGTGCTGTAACCGTTGATCACCTCCACCAGCTTCATCACCGGCACCGGATTCATGAAATGCATGCCTATTACTTTGGCGGGTCTTTGCGTAACGGCTGCAATGGCAGTAACTGAAATAGAAGACGTGTTGGTAGCCAGGATAGCGTCAGCGGGAGCAGCCTCGTCGATCTCCCGGAATATCTTCAGCTTTAGCGTGATATTTTCGGTTGCCGCTTCCACCACCAGGTCGGCCTTCGCCACGCCGGCGCCGACAGACGAACCGGTTTGAATATTCGCCAGGGCACTTTCCTTATCCTCCCCGGATATAACGCCTTTGGCTACCTGCCTGTCCAGGTTTCTGGCAATGGTTGCCAGCGCCTTCTGCAATTGTTCTTCTGCAATATCAATCAGCGATACTTTATAACCGTATTGTGCAAATACATGGGCAATTCCGTTTCCCATAGTACCGGCACCTATGACAGAGATGTTAATGATCAATGGTTAATTGTTAATTGTTAATGATAAAGAGTTAATGATAAAGAGTTAATGATAAATGGTTAATGATAAATGGCATCCTGTATCCTCAATTAACCATTAATCATTTACAATTAATCATTGACCTAACTACTTCTTTTTAAAATCTCCCCGTTTCCAGGCCTTCACAAATTCGTTCCAGGCAAAGGGGTTAAAGATATTCATGGGCGGCGCCTGCCCGGTGTAGTAATGTGAACGGGCATTCCTGCTCAAAGCATAATTGGTAGCCTCTCCCCCATCCCGGGGCATCGAGCGCATCAATGCCGTCCGCACGGCTTCGCTGGTATTCTGGCGGGCAATTTCAATACCATCGTCCGGCACCTGCACGTTGACAAAGTCGCGTTCAAACTGTTCTCTTGTCGGCCGGGGTGTGATCACCACATGCGATAAATAAACGGTATCGGCCGCCAGCAGCTTGATCATACTGAACTGGTTGCCTTCGAGGTCGGCAGGTATCTTATCGGTTTCTTTCCGGTACGAAACGTGTGAAAACTCGATCTCATCTCCCTTCAGCACCACTATGGAAAAAACACCCTGCGCGTTAGATTTTGTACCCCTGTTCTGTCCCTTGATCATAATGCTCACATCGGGTACCCCTTTCAGGCTGTCGTGGGTCATTACTATCCCATACAACATGACTACAGAGTCTGACAAAGATTCGAATTGGGCCTTTGCAGAAAAGGGTGAAATAACCAGTAAAATAAAAATATATCGTAGAATATGCTTCATCAGCGCAGGTTATCGGTTCTGCAATAATACTTTGAACAAATGAAAAAAACAAAGTAAGGATTTATGGGGTTAACTTTGCCTATTATATAACCTTTTTAACAAAAAGTTCGGGATGACTGAAAATGATGTATTAAAGGCGCTGGGGAATGTAATAGAACCTGATCTGGGTAAGGATCTTGTGACCCTGAATATGGTAAAAGACATTGTAATTGAGGGAAATAAAGTTTCTTTCACCGTGGTACTGACCACACCCGCCTGCCCACTGAAAGATGTGATAAAAAATGCATGTATAAACGCTGTACACCTGCTGGTTGATAAGCAGGCGGATGTTCACATAAAATTTACCGCTAATACCAACAGCAACCGGAAGGATAACAAATCTGTTTTGCCGGGTGTAAAAAATATCATTGCCGTTGTAAGCGGCAAGGGAGGTGTCGGAAAATCTACGGTGGCAGCCAATCTTGCCCTGGCATTGGCCGAGGGCGGGGCCTCGGTAGGACTGATGGATGCCGATATTTACGGGCCCAGCGTACCCATCATGTTTGGTGTGCGGGGCGAACGTCCGCTAATGCAGGAGATCAACGGCAAAGGCATGATCATTCCGCTGGAAAGATTTGGCATCAAGCTGATGAGCATTGGCTTGCTGGTAGACGATAAGCAGGCCGTTGTATGGCGCGGTCCCATGGCCAGCAGCGCCATCCGCCAGTTCATCACAGATGTTGCCTGGGGCGAGCTGGATTACCTGGTGATTGACATGCCACCGGGTACCGGTGATATACACCTTACCATTGTACAGACAGTACCCGTAACCGGGGCCATAGTAGTGACCACCCCGCAGCCGGTGGCATTGGCAGATGCCAAAAAAGCGATCGCGATGTTCGGACAGGCACAGATAAAAGTGCCCATCATCGGCATCGTGGAAAACATGAGCTGGTTCACGCCGGCTGAACTGCCCGAAAACAAATATTATATTTTTGGCAGAGGCGGTGGAAAAAGAATGGCGGAAGAGTTTGACATTCCTTTCCTGGGGCAGATACCGCTGGTACAGGGCATTCGCGAAGGCGGTGATACCGGCGTGCCGGTGATGATGACCGACGACCAGGTCACCAAACAGGCTTTCTGGAACTTCGCCGGTCATGCTGTTCGCAGCATAGCCATGCGCAATGCCAATATGGAAGCCACCAAAGTGGTAGAAATAGTGGTATAATTTTACCTGCAAAGAATGTATAAACAAAGTTATTATATCGAAAAAGACCGGAGCCGTATCGTGCCGTTTATGCGGCAATACCCTTTTGCGATCCTGTGCGCCGTGGATGCAAACCATACACCCGTAGCTACCCAGATCCCTGTGCTTATAGAAGAAAGAAACGAAAAATTGTTTATTACGGGACATATCATGAAGAAAACAGATCACCACGAAGCCTGTAAAACCAATTCCTCCGTACTGGTCATTTTCAATGGTCCCCACAGTTATATCAGCGCCGGTTGGTACCCGGTCCCGCAGGTGGCCTCTACCTGGAATTATATGACAGTGCATGCCAAAGGAATGCTCCTGTTTTCCGGTGATGACGCGCTGCGCGATATCCTGCAGCGAACCACTTCCCTGTTCGAGAAAAAAGATTCACCCGCATTGATGGAAAAAATGCCGGAAGACTATATTCAAAGTAACATGAAGGCAATTGCGGCTTTTGAAATAGCGGTAACAGACCTGCAGGCCACGTTCAAGCTCAGTCAAAATAAGGACAGGGGCACAAGGGAAAATATTATAAAAGAACTCGAAAATACCGGGGATCCGCATGCCAGGGATATCGCCGGAGAAATGTTGAAAAGACTGGACCTCTAAAACAGCCGTATTTTTATGACGATCCCACAACTGACGGAAGAAATTCGCAACAAGCAATCTTATCTCTGCGTAGGACTTGACACTGATATCACAAAGATCCCGGCACACCTGTTATCCGCAGCCGACCCGGTGTATGAATTCAACAGGCAGATCATAGATGCCACCAAAGACCATTGCGTCAGCTATAAGATCAATACCGCCTTTTATGAAAGCCGTGGCGCCCGCGGCTGGGAAACCATGGAAAAAACAGTCAATTATATCCCCGCCACTCATTTTACCATTGCCGATGCCAAACGCGGCGATATCGGCAATACTTCTTCGCAATATGCCAAAGCCTTTTTTGAAACCCTGAATTTTGATGCCGTTACCGTTGCACCCTATATGGGCTCCGACAGCATCCGGCCCTTCCTCGAGTACCAAGACAAATGCACGATCGTATTGGGACTTACCTCCAATGAAGGCGCCGGCGATTTTGAGCTGCTGCCCACAGGCGAAGAAAGGCTGTATGAAAAAGTGCTGCGAACCGTTGCCGGTTGGGGTACTCCTGACAATCTCATGTTTGTAGTGGGAGCCACGCAGGCGGATGAGTTTACCAATATCCGGGCCATCATACCCGATCATTTTTTGCTGGTGCCGGGTGTAGGTGCACAGGGCGGCAGCCTGAAGGAAATTTCAGAAAAGGCGATGAACCGGCATACGGGCATACTGGTAAATGTATCCCGCGCCATCATCTTCGCCGGCGGGGGAGAAAGCTTTGCAGAAAAAGCGGCGGCAGCTGCCGGGCTGTATCACCGCGAAATGAAAAGTTATATAAAGTAATTTATATTCCTTCCTGATACATGATATTTATCAGCCCTTTGCGCCAAAATAATCATCCACATACAATAAGCTTGCGGTATCTTTGCGGCTTTTATAAGTAAGTATTACAATTATATATGTACGTTATTCTCGCATTCTTTTTCGCACACTGGTTCCTGTCTTTGTTCTTTCACACGTTTTTCCTACATCGTTTTGCATCCCACCAGATGTACACTACCAGTAAAGGCATGGAAAAGACTTTTTATTTTCTCACCTGGTTTTTCCAGGGCTCTTCCTATCTCGTGCCCAGGGCTTATGCCGTCATGCACCGGATGCATCATACCTATAGTGATACGGAAAAGGATCCGCATTCCCCCCACTTCTTCCGGGATATCTGGCAGATGATGTGGCACACAGCCAAAATTTATGCTGCCTTCAACACGGGGAAAAACGTCCCCGAACCACAGTTTACGGCTGAATACCTGCCCGTATGGAAATCACTTGACCGATTCGGTCACCATATGGCCACCCGCCTGGGATTTGCATTGTTGTATACCGGCGTGTACATTGCTTTTGCGCCCAACGCCTGGTGGTTTCTCCTGTTGCCCATTCATTTTTTTATGGGCCCCATCCAGGGCGCCGTTGTAAACTGGTGCGGACATAAATACGGGTACAGCAATTTCAAGAACGGGGATCATTCCAAAAACTCCTCTCCCTGGGGTATACTGCTGATGGGCGAATTATTTCAGAACAATCACCACTATGCAAAAGACGACGCCAACTTTGCCAAAAGATGGTTTGAGTTTGACCTGACCTACCAGGTTATGCGCGGACTGAATTTTATAGGACTGATCACGTTGAAACCGGCGTCTGCGCCGGATACGATTACCGGCCAGCTGCCCGCTGAATCCAAACCACCGGTAACTGTCATCAAAAAGACCATCCGGCAGGAAAATGCGGAAGTAGAGCAGGTTTGATCATCCGGCAGGTTATCTGCCCCCTACAGATCCGTTATGGGCCTGTATTTGGGAACCAGCGACTTCATTACAAACCAGGCGACCAGGTAAGCCAATGCACAGAAGGTGAACATGATCGTGTAACCGGTTTCGATATGTCCGAGCCCTTTGTAGTGATCAAACAGGGCTCCGCCTACTTTGGTTACCAGTACGCCGCCTAATCCCCCGGCCATTCCGCCAATCCCTACGATCGAAGCAACGGCTTTACGGGGAAACATGTCCGAAACGGTAGTAAAGATATTCGCGCTCCAGGCCTGGTGCGCCGAGGCGCCGACACCGATCAGTAATACAGGCACCCAGTAGCTGATATGACCGAGCGGCTGCGCTGCCAGCACTACCAGTGGTATCACCGCATACATCAGCATTGCTTTCATCCTGCCGTCATATGCGTTGTATCCTTTATTGATAAAATACATAGGAAACCATCCCCCGCCAATGCTACCGAACATCGTAATGGCATATAACACTGCGATAGGGAAAGCCATATCTGTGTCTATCATATGGTACTGGTCTTTCAGGTAGGCCGGCACCCAAAACAGGAAAAACCACCATACGCCATCTGTCATAAACTTCCCGAAGGCGAACGCCCAGGTTTGCTTGTATCCCAGCAGTTTCATCCAACCGACCTTCTCTGCCTGTTTTTCTGCCGGGTTATCTGCTGCCTGCGCTTCTTCGGAATCGCTTTTTATGTACGCCGCTTCTGCTTTTGACAACCTTTTCTGCTTTTCCGGCCGTTCATAATAGATATACCAAACGATCAGCCATAAAAAGCCTATGGCCCCGATGATAATGAAAGTTGCCTGCCAGCCATAGGCATCCCTGATGTAGGGAACGGTTAACGGAGCCAGTATGGCGCCGACCGTTGTTCCCGAATTGAAAATGCCGGTTGCCAGCGCCCGCTCTTTTTTAGGAAAATATTCCGCAGTGGCTTTAATAGCCGCCGGAAAGTTACCTGCTTCCCCAACTGCGAGGAACGCGCGGGCAAAAACAAAACCCAATACAGATACCGGAACGGCAGCCAATCCGATCCAGCCCAGGGTACTTCGCATACTCTCACCAATAGGAATGGCATAGGCATGGATGATAGCGCCGGCAGACCAGATGATGATCGCCCAGGCGTAGCCGCTTTTTGTGCCCAGCTTATCGATGATCCGGCCGGCAAACAGCATGGCTATGGCATAGGTGAACTGAAATGCGGCAGCTATATTGGCATAGTCGCTGTTACTCCAGTTGAACTCATCTTCCAGTGCCGGTTTCAGCAGGCTCAATACCTGTCTGTCGAGATAATTAACAGTAGTAGCAAAAAAAAGCAGCGAGCAGATGGTCCACCTGTAATTTCCGATTTTTTCTTTCATCTTCTATATGGCGTTTACCCCGGGGCAAATGATGAGGGTTATTATAATACTGAAAGATATTTCAATAATGCTATATACCGGCTATTTTGTTATAATTATTATTCCACAACAAAAATCTATTTTCTCTTTTGATATACTCTTACATAATCTATTTCAAACTTTTGTGGAAAGGGGGTATCCGCAAGGTCACCGCCATTCATACCACCCATTGCCAGGTTCAGCAGCATGTAGTGGGGCTGTTTGAAAGGATTGAAACCGGAACCGTCTTTATTGGTTGTCAGGCTCAGCTCCACTTTATTTAACAGGGTATCATCCACGTATAATGCTATGTATTCTTCGGTCCAGTCCATTCTCCAGATATGAAATTCATTTGCCCAGTTTTCACCGAAGGTCTGTAATCCGTGCTTGCTGTCATACCATTCCGTTTTACCATTTGCACCCAAAAAGGCAACATTAGCGAGTATGGTATCCCGGTAGTATTCCATTATATCAATTTCTCCATTTGCGGGCCAGGATTCTTTTACGCCTAAGGTCCACCAGGCCGGCCACATACCGCTGCTGGTCGGGATCTTTGCCTTCAGCTCAAACCGCCCATACAACCATTCGTGCCTGTCTTTGGTGATCAGGCAGGAAGAAGTGTACTCTACGTGCTGCCTGTTCTGTTTCCAGTTGCTGCTGGTTGAATCATAATCCGGGTTGTCTTTTGTTTCCTGCCGTGCTTCAATGATCAGCAAACCATCTTTGCAGGTAGCATTTTCCGGTTGATACCACTGCAATTCCCGGTTGCGCACAAAGCCATGTTCGTAATCCCACCTGGAGGAATCCGGCTTCCCGTCTTTATCAAACTCGTCAGACCAGACCAACTCGTATTCATCTGCCGGTTTTTGTCCGCAGGATAACCATATAATATTAAATGTGCAGAGTATAAGGATCCCTAAGCTTTTATTCATAGCCGATACATTTTATAGTGATATACCTGGTGATAAGTCAATTCAATAATGTCTGTTCTTTTTCCCGCAGATTACGCTGATAAATGCTGATTTTATCAAGCTACTTCTGCTAAATCTGCGGGAGATTTATTCGTCACACTTTCATTTGACACACCATTAGTCCTTAATAAGTTTCTTCTCCAGGTCTTCCAATGATATCCCCTTGGTTTCCGGCATCTTGGTAACCACCCATATTAACTGCAGCAGCATCATAAATGCAAAGAAGGCGAATATCGGCCATGGGTTATCTTTAAAGATGCCGTATTTCTCATCCAGGAACGAGGGCGTAATGAGGGTAATAATAGCGGCAAACACCCAGTGCACGCTGGCGCCGAAAGATTGTCCCAACGCCCGTATCTTGTTCGGGAATATCTCGGATATGAACACCCAGATCACCGCGCCCTGCCCCATGGCGTGAGAAGCCACGAAGGCCAGCAGGAAGGCCAGCAATAGACCCGGCTGTGCATTACTGTAGAAAGCCCAGGCTACCAGCGACAGGCTTATGATATAACCCAATGACCCTATCAGGAGCAATTGTTTGCGGCCGAGCCTGTCTATCAGGTAAAGACCTACAAATGTAAATACGAGGTTGCTGCCGCCAATAGCGATGGAGTTCAGCAGCGAGTCCTTTGAAGCCAGTCCCGCCCTCTCGAGGATCTCCGGGGCATAATATAAAATAAAATTAATACCCGACCACTGGTTGAAAAAAGCAACAAAAAAAGCAAGCCAAAGGATGGTGGAATATCTGCGGTGGAACATACCCGAGGCGCGTCCTGCTTTTTTCTCTTCCTCCAGGTTCTGCAGGATGGAACCGATCATTTCATCCGGTTTGGTGGCCCCCAAACGGGTGAGTATGTTCCTGGCGCCTTTCAGATCGTTGCGCCGGGCGATCAGCCAGCGGGGACTTTCCGGGATAGTAAATACCAGCAGGGTATATATCAGGGAAGGGATCAGCATGATACCCAGCATCCAGCGCCAGTCGTTTTCGCCCCCTACTCCCTGGAAAAGATAGTTGGAGAGAAAAGCGATCAGGATACCGAATACGATATTGAACTGGTACATGGCGCCCAGGCGTCCACGGGTAGCCGGAGTGGATATTTCGGAGATATAGGTAGGCGCCGCCACAGAAGAGACGCCGATACCGACACCGCCTATGAACCGGAAAAACGAAAAAGTATAAGGATCCATTGCCAGGGCGGAACCAATAGCCGATACACTGAACAAAATGCCTATCCAGAGTAAGACCTTCTTACGGCCATATTTTTCAGTGGGAATGCCGCCTATCAACGATCCCAGCACAGTACCCCACAAAGCCATGGACATAATAAAGAAACCATGGAACAACGGACCCGTATTCCAAAGTTCCTTTATAGGCAGGTTAGCCCCGGAGATCACAACCGTGTCAAAACCAAAAATAAAACCTGCAAGGGCGGCGATAAGCGAAATACCAAAGAGGCTGGCGCTGCCTTTACCGGCAGCGGAATCGTTAGAATTGATCTGCATATGTTTATATTAGGGCTATAAATATAAACATTGTGCTCAAAACAACCCGATAAGATGACGGCATTTACCTCCTTACGAAAAATTGGATCATTCTCTTTGCATTTGGTTGTTGAAGGTTTACTCGAAAGTGCTTTGCAAACAAAGTATTTCCAGGCAGTTCCGGGGTAAGGGCCTCCCTTTATAGGCCTATACTATTATATTATATATAGCAAAATACCTGCCCTGCAAAAAGTTCTGCAGCATGTGTGCATACGCCTAAAGTCATCATTTAATTGATTATCAATTAGTTAAAAAAATAGAAGCGAAGAAAAATCCGCCCAAAGTCATTAGAAAAAAAACTTTATCACTTTTTCTTAAATCTTTTGTTAAAAAATTAAAAAGTTTATTAACTTTATTTTATAAATATTGATCACCCTCCCGAATTAGGTTAATGTCAGGCAAACATTCGATATACCGAAAAAAAATTATCAATCACTTATACTTTTCGCAGGCGCTTTCCTGTGCAGAGATCAGTGAGAGGATCGGCAAGAGCCTGTCGTTGACAACCAAGATACTGAGTGAGCTGGTGGCGGAAAATTATGTGGAGGAAAGCGGGTACGCCCCTTCTTCCGGCGGCAGGCGACCACTAATGTATTCGCTGAAAGCAGACATAATGTACATCCTGTCTGTTGCGGTAGACCAGTTTTTCACGCGGATAGCAGTGATGGACATGCATAATAATATTATAGGTGATATAGAAACATGGGATATCAACCTGGCATGTAAAAAGAATGCGGCCTTACCCATTATCGCCGATAAAATAAACGAAACAATAGCCCGCTCAGGTATAGAAAAAAATAACATACTGGGTATCGGCATGAGCATGCCAGGTTTTGTGGATTCAAAAAGATCAATCAACTATTCCTTTCTGCCCGTAGAAGCTGGTTACCGCAGCATCGGTGAATATATAGAAAGCAAATGCGGTATACCCACGTATATCGACAACGACTCAAGCCTGATAGCGCTGGCAGAGCTGCGGTTTGGAGCAGCTACCAACCAGAAAAATTCGATGGTGGTGAACGTTGGCTGGGGTATCGGCCTGGGCATGATATTAAATAAGCAATTGTTCAGGGGAGAGGAAGGGCTGGCCGGGGAACTCAGTCACATACCCTTGTTTCAAAATGGCAAGATATGTTCCTGCGGAAAAAGCGGTTGCCTCGAAACAGAAGCTTCACTGGGCGCTGTGGTGGAAAAAGCGAAAGCAGGACTTGTCAGCGGAAAAACTTCTACCCTCGAAAAAGAGCTGCTGGATAATTATCTGCCCGACAAAGCCAGTGCAGCCGTTGTGGATGCCGCTAACCGGGGAGACCGTTTTGCGGTTGAACTGCTTTCGGAAGCCGGTTATCATATAGGACGCGGTATTGCCATACTGATCCATTTGCTGAACCCCGGGCAGATCGTGCTCAGCGGCAGAGGATCACTTGCCGGTAAGATACTGCAGGCACCTATCCAGCAGGCGTTGAACGAACATTGCATACCCCGTTTATCTGCCAACACCGAGATCGTGATATCCGGGTTCGGTGCTGAGGCCCAACTGATCGGCACGGCAGCCCTGGTGGTGGAGAAATATGAAAAGCCCGTTTTGAATAAAAAGAAGACCCATGAAGTAGCCTGATGAAAAATGCTTCATTTTAAACCACTATAAATAATTGAAATGAGAAAATTCAAAATGCGCCTGCTTATGGCGCTGATTTGCGCCATGGCGTGTATGTCTGCGTATTCTCAAAACAGAATCACAGGCATTGTATTGGACACAGACGGAAACCCGCTTTCCGGTGTTTCCATATCCGTCAAAGGCGGAAGTGTTTTATCTGTTTCTGATGCAGAAGGCAGATTCTCTGTTTCACTTACGGCGACACAAAAAGTTTTGGTATTTAGTTATGTCGGCTTTGAAACAGCAGAGGTTACGGTTGATGATCGCACGGAATTAACAATCGTATTAAATCCGGATATCAAAGAAACCGAAGCAATTGTTGTTACAGCACTTGGCGTCACTAAACAAAAGCGATCATTAGGTTATTCGGTGACAGAAGTAAAAGGGGATGCACTGGCAAAAACGAATGAGGTAAATCCAATTAACGCATTACAGGGCAGGGTTGCCGGTGTTCAAATAGATATGGGAGGCGCCGGAGGTTTAATGTCCAATTCAAAAATAGTAATCCGTGGAAACTCCACACTTGGAACAAACAACCAGCCGATTTTTGTTATCGATGGAGTTATAATGGACAATGATTTGTTTAGTGGCAATGGACGCGATTTTGGTAATGATCTCAAGAATTTGAATATGGAAGACTTTGAAAGTGTTTCTGTATTAAAAGGATCTGCTGCGGCTGCCCTATATGGTACCAGAGCTGTTAACGGTGTAATACTGATCACAACAAAAAAAGGAAGACAACAAAAAGGAATAGGCATTTCCGTTAACCATTCCTTAAACATAACGGATCCTTATGCCGGTCCGAATTTCCAGAATGAATTTGGAGGCGGCACAGTCGGTGACTTTTTCACCGATAACAGAGATCCCAATTATAAACCTACAGAACGATGGGAAACCAAGACCTTTCCTATTGATCCCGTAACCGGAGTGCCATATATCGACAGGGGAATTGGCCGTGAACTTGAAAACTGGGGTCCCAGAATGTTAGGACAGGACGTAATGAACTATGACGGCACAATGACAAAATATTTACCGCAGCCTAATAACTTTCTTGATGTGTTTCAAACAGGAGTTGGTCATAATACAAATGTGGCAATTGATGGCGGAACTGAAAGGTCCTCATTTCGTTTATCCTACAATAGAAATCAGTCAGAAGGAGTAGTCAGCAATAATAAGCTAATAAAAAATGCATTTGAGTTAAGAGTAACACACAAATTTACCTCATTCCTGGATGTAGACATGAGTGCTGCATATACTGATTTTACCGGCTATAATCCACCAAGACTGGGGGGATTAGATGCATTCGCATCTTACAACTTTGGTAAATTATATTCATGGATGATGCCAAGGAATTACGATACCAAATACTGGATGCAACGGGAAAACTACACCAGCAAATTTGGCGGCGTTCCGAATCCGGCCACACCGGGAGAAACCAACCTTGCCCCCGAAACACGATTCTGGTTTTCATTGTTCGAAAATAATTACATTCAACAAGAGCAACTACTTCGGGGGAGAGTAGCTTTTACTTTGAAACTGACCGACTGGGCGCGTCTCGTGCTCGAAGGCAATATAAATAATATCTATACCCGTAATGAAACTAAAGAATTGGGACAGGGCATAAACTTTACCGGCGGGTTGTATTCTCTGGGATTTAAAACCAAAGAAAGCAATATGCAGAAGTGGATGTTGATGATGAACAAGGATATCAATCCGGACCTGACGGTAAGCGGATACATTGGAGGAGAATCCCAGCGGTATAAGACCACTTTCGAAACAAGCTCAACCAGTGGTGGTTTAAGTTACCCTGGAAATTATTTCATTGCCAATTCCGTAAATCAGCCGGTAACTTCCGCAGGTATAGAAAACCGGAGGTCTTTTAATTCTTTATATGCAAGTGCTGATATAGGATATAAAAATATGCTTTTTTTACAGGCTACCTGGAGAGGAGACTGGAGCAGCGCACTTACGTATTCTGATGGAAGCGGTAATAATTTTTACAACTATCCGGCAGCCAGCCTTTCCTGGATTTTCACGGAAACCTTCATGAATAAGTTCCCTAACTGGATAAGTTATGGCAAGCTGCGAGCCAATATTGCCGCACTGGGCGGAGATACCGATCCTTTTAGAATCAATCCCGGGTTTGCATTTAATGGCTATAGTACTGCAAACGGACAAACAGTACCGATCTCTACCTATAGCAGTTCTTCTGTATTACAACCTAATCTCAAACCACAAAGAAAGATCTCCAAGGAAATCGGCCTGGAAATGCGCTTTCTTGAGAACAGAGTGGGATTCGATGTCAGCCTTTACCAGGATAATACAAAAAATCAATTGCTGGATATAACCACCCCGGTTGAATCAGGTGTGAGCACGATATTTATCAATGCGGGCAACATACAGAACAGAGGAATAGAGATCGCTGTGGATGCGAATGTTGTTACAACAAAAAATTTCAGCTGGAATACAGCACTGAATTATGCCGTGAACCGGAATAAGATAGTTGATCTGTATGAAGGCAGAACAGAATATAATCTCGGCGCCAATATCGGAGAAATAAGTACCTGGGCAGTAGTAGGAAAGTCTTATGGAATATTGCGCAGTACTATACACTCTGAACCGTTTCAGGCAGTTGATGCAGATGGTAAACCAATTGACGATCCCAAAAACGGATTGCCTATCCTCACCTGGAGGAGCGATTCCCGCACAGCTTTCCCTGCAAGAAGCAACAGATGGCAGGATGTAGGGGATATCAACGCTAAGTTCAGGGGTGGATGGGATAACACATTCAGGTATAAGAACCTTAGCCTGAATGTGCTGCTTGATGCAAAGATAGGAGGCGATTTTGTTCTGTTGAGTTACAGGTATGGAACACATACCGGTGTATTTCCCAACACCCTCCCCGGACGGGATGCTCAAAATGGAGGTATTCAATGGACTTCTCAGTATGCGAATGATGGAGGTACATACGATGATGGTATCATTCCAAGCGGGGTTTTTGCACCGGGGCAAATTGTAGAAACGCCCGACGGAGGAACTGCAGATGTAGGCGGAATGACTTATCAGGAAGCATACGACCGGGGGTTGGTTGAGCCTTCGCATTTACCTCAGTATTACTATAGATATGGATCTTCTTCTACAGGTGTATCAGACTTCTGGATATTCAAAAACTCGTGGGTCTCTTTACGTCAGGTAGCTTTATCTTACAACTTTTCTTCAAAGTTTTACGAAAAGATCAAACTAAACGGGCTGTCTGCTTCCATAGTGGGACGTAACCTGGTTTATTTGTACAATTCGCTGCCTTACAATTTCAACCCTGAATCAAATAATTCCAACAATACAGCTTATTCGGGAGAAGAAGGTTTTTTACCAATGATGAGAACATTTGTTTTTACAATAAGAGCATCATTTTAACCTATTTCGTCAAATTTAATTCTATGTAATTATGAGACTTAAATCAACAATATATATCATCATAGCTTTTTTACAGCTGACAATGATATCCTGTACAAAGAATTTTGGGGAGCTTAATACAAACCCTACCATTGTTACAGAGCCAGATGTCAAATATTTACTCAGCTATTCACAGGAGAGATTGGCGACCTATAATGGAAGTGAATGGATATGGGAAGGTATGGAGCAATTATTTCGTTATACGCAACATGTAAGCGCCAGTCCCTACGAAGTAACTTCCAATGTAAATCAGCGGTACGGGGTTTATTACTCACAGATATTACCCAACCTGTTTGAAATAAGAAGGCAGGTAGATAGAATGGATAATAAGGATGATTATCAGAAAGTTCAGGCCATTACTTATGTAGTCCAGGTTTTGCACGGTATAAAGGTTACTGATATGAATGGCTCAATACCTTACTCCGAGACGCAGCAAGGCAGGTATGAAGCAAACTATAGTCCCGTTTACGACAAGCAGGATATATTATTTGATACCTGGCTGTCTGAACTTGACAATGCAATTGCAACCCTGTCTAATACAAGTCTGGCAAACCAGGTTGAATTAGGAAGCTCAGACATTTTTTATAACGGTGACTGGACCAAATGGGTAAAGCTGGCTAACACTTTGAAATTGAGAATAGCTGCAAGACTGGAGAATCAGAATTCTGCCAGAACCGCGGAGATATTCAAACAGGTGATACAAAATGCAATCGGTCCGATTGACAATGATGATGCACAGTTGCTATATACAAACCCTAATTTTTCACCTTTTGGAAATGATATAAACTATCGCAGCATTCGCTATGGAAGCACCTCCATTATAAACTTCCTCAAGAGCGCCAACGACCCCAGGCTTCCGATTTATTTTGAGGATAACGGGTTGAGTAAAGAAATATTAACAGGTGCCGGCGTTACACCACCGGCATTCATGGATATAGATGATCCATTGATCCAGTTTCAGGGTGCTCCCGCTGACTGGACAACCGATCCCGAGGTTGCTTCATATATCAGCAACTCTTTTCCTGTAGCAAGCGTTAATTACTTTTTGATCTCGCCCATAAACCGGAAATTCTTTTCCCCCAGAATGAATGGCCAGACAGGCAACTATACGGATGTTATTATAACGAATGCAGAGTCTTGTCTTTTAGTAGCAGAATTCATAGAAAAAGGATATGGTAGTGGCGTTGACACAAAAGGAACCGCGGAGGAATGGTATAATAAGGGGATTACTTCTTCTATAAAAACCATGAATAATATTGCGGTTGAAGCTGAGTCGGCAACTGGCTTTTCCGGAGACGGGACTTCCGCAATTACCAACTATCTGAATGAAGTGAATGTAAAATTCAACGGTATTAATGATTTGGAAAGGATCTATATTCAACAGTATCTCAATTTTTACAGAAACGCCAGTGAAGCATTTGTGTTTATCCGCCGCACCGGATATCCCAAAAACTCATCCACTTACTATGCCCGCGAAGAGTTTAATGAAGCTATTCCCAGAAGATGGTGGACGAACGATCCCGGGGAGGTTAACAGGGCAAACTGGAATGCTGCATTGAGCGAACAGGGCTTTACGCCCAATGCAATAGATATACCTACACTTAGTACACAAAGAATATGGTATGATAAGAATGCCCCTGATTTTGGAGGAGGACAATAAAACCTGATCATAACCCTTTTTTAAAAAACAAAATAAACTGCGATGAAAAAATGTACGCCCCCTTTTTTATGGTTTCTATCCTTACTATTGCTGTGCAGTAGTTTATTATATGCGCAGGAAGGACGCATCATTTCAGGCATTGTCACAGATGACAATGGAAACCCTGTTATTGGAGCCACTGTCTCCGTAAAAGGTACGCCTGTTTCTGTTTTTACAGATGATAATGGACAGTACTCAATCACAGTAAATAACAAGAATGCTGTTCTATTGATCAGTTCTGTAGGATTTACCACCCGCGAAGTAAAACCAGGCGAAGCCACCAGCCTGGATATCCAGTTGGAATCTTCTGCCGCTGATATGGATGAGGTTGTGGTAACAGCGTTGGGTGTTAAGAGAGATAGAAGATCAATTGGCTTTGCAGTTCAGCAGGTAAAAGCCGAAGATGTTACCATTGCTGCTCCTGTGGACGTAGCACAGGGCTTGGCCGGGAAAGTGGCTGGTCTGAACATTTCAACCAGCAATGGATTGAACAATGCTTCTTCCAGAATTGTAATCAGAGGTAATAACTCTGTCACGGGAATGAATCAACCTCTCATTGTTGTCGATGGCGCTATTATAGATAATAAACCGGTAGCACAGTCTAACATTGAAACAACGGACGGAATGCGTGATTGGGGAAACTACCTCAGTTACATGAATATGGATAACATAGAAAGTATTTCAGTCTTGAAGGGACCTAATGCAGCTGCACTATATGGTGCCCGTGGAGCAAATGGTGTGATTTTGATTACCAGCAAAAAAGGTTCTAAACAAAAGGGGCTGGGGTTAAATTACAATCTAAGCAGCAACTTCACCAATGTATATAGGTTCCAGGATGTGCAGAATGAATATGGTGGAGGTTTTGCAGCAGGATTATGGACTGCCGATCCGGAGTTGCCAAAAACAGCATCCGGGGAATATTATTTGCCAACATTATATGGGGGGTCGAGTTATGGGGATGGTGGTTCTGGTATTGGTGGATCTCATGGAACAATTCCGGGCGGTTTTAATACCTGGGACATTTTCAGTTGGTTCGGGGCAAGTTCTTCCTGGGGACCCAGGCTGGCAGGTCAGCAGGTTCGTTGGTGGGACGGAGAGTTGAGATCATATTCTCCACAGCCCGATAACAGAAAAGCTTATTATCGCCAGGGAAATGAAACCACCCATAACGTTTCTTTCTCTTCGGGAGGGGATTTTGGTACGGTTCGTTTGTCCGCATCCAGAACAGACGCAACCGCTGTAATTCCCAATACTAATAACAACAATACCAATTTTGCATTAGGTTCTAATTTAAAAATATCTAAAATATTCAGTGCTGAAATTAATGTAGCATATAATCAGAGTTACAGACTGAATACTCCCGAAATAGGAACCAATAATTCATGGTCTAAATTTTCTGTGTATGGAATGTCCAGAGAATATAGACCGCTCGAATATCAATATTATAAGAATCCTGATGGTTCTAAGTTCGATTTTGGATCTACTTATCCTCACCAGGAGTATAGTCGTGATTTGTATTGGAAATTGTATGAACAAAATAGTCGATTGAATCGTGATGAATTAATTTCAACAATTAAGTTAAATGCTGAAATTACTCCCTGGTTAAATGCATTTGTAAGGACTTCGGCAAATCTGATATCTTCCAAATTTGAGACCATCAACAATACAACCAATTCAGATAAGGTAACCGGAGGTATGTATCAAAAAGACTTTGATAAAGATAAGCTTTTGAATACTGATATTATGGTTACTGCGCATAAAGATAACCTGTTTTTTAATGGGTTTAATGCCAGCATCTCCGGTATGTTTAATACTTATTCAAATAGTTCAATCGGCGAGTGGGGTGTAAACCGCGGTAAGTTTATAGTACCGGGCATCTATTCATTAAATAATATTATTGATGTTGATAGGAGCTATATTCCCGGGAACAGAGACAATCCTAATGATTATAGATATTATGTAGGTGAAAGGAAATACGAGGTAAAATCCCAATCATATGTAGGGATATTAAATTTGAGCTATAATAATTATTTATTCCTGGATGTTACAGGACGGAATGATTACAACTCTACTTTATCTGTAGATAAAAATTCTACTTTCTACCCTTCCGCAGCATTGTCATTTGTTTTTACCGATGCGTTTAATATGACTAGTATAAGGAATGTTCTTTCATATGGTAAGCTACGTTTGGCATATGGAGGAAGTGCAAATGCATCTGACCCTTATAAAATCGGGTATCAGTTTGGTGTTAGTTCGTATGGCGGGTTACCTACTCATTCGCTAAGATCTGACCTGAGCCCAAACGAATTGATGTTCCAAACATCTAATTCAATTGAGGCTGGCGCAAATTTGGGATTCTTGAATGATAGAATTAACCTTGACTTTACTTACTATAGCATTAGATCAAAAAATCAGATATTATCTGCAGATATAGCACCTTCCTCAGGCGCTAACAATGTTACATTCAATTCGGGCGAGTTAACTAATAAAGGAATTGAGTTTATCGTGAATGCTGCAGTCGTTCAAAAAAGGAATTTCACCTGGAGTCTAACACTGAATGGCGCTAAAAATGAAAATAAGGTAGTTGCACTTGCACCCGGTATTCGTGAATTAAGAATTGCAGATGTATTTGGAAACCTGGGAGTATTTATGCGGGTTACTCCAGGCGATTCTTACGGCACCATTTATGGAACCGATTTTGAAAGAGACGCGAATGGTAACAAAATATTGTATAACGTGAAAGATGGTGCAGGCGATGTGTATGGAACATTGTACAAAGTTACAAACGAACCTGTGGCTATCGGTAATGCTGCACCTAAGTTAACCGGTGGCATCGGAAATACATTACGCTACAAGAATTTTAGTTTATATGGAATGGTAGACTTCAAAATTGGAGGAGATATATATTCCTTCGACCATTCTACCGCAATGGGTAGCGGCATTTCTCCTGAAACTTTGGTAGAAAGAAATGGTGGAGGTTTACCTTATACCTTTCCTGACGGAACCTCTGCTAATGTAGGTGTAATAATGGAAGGGTTTAATGAAGATGACGGAAAGATGAATGACAGGGTGGTTCATCCTATTTACAAATATGCTGGTTCTTATACGGGTTGGACGCATCTAAACAGACCCAGGAGCTTGTCGATTTTTGAAAACACATGGTTTAAAATGCGTGAAATCGCGTTATCTTACCAGTTACCTTCAAGAGTTGCCACAAGCACGAAAGTTTTCCAGAATCTTAATCTTTCCCTGATTGGAAGAAACTTGTTCTATATCTATTCAAGTTTACCTGACCATTTAAATCCGGAAGCCATCAATGGTATTGGCAACGGCCAGGGATTGCAATGGTCTGGTATGCCAAGCATTCGTTCTCTCGGTATAAGTTTGAAAGCCCAGTTTTAATTTATAATCTTATTAATATGAAACATAAACATATCAAAAAATATATATCCCTGATAGCACTTGCTTGCCTTTTGGGAGTTGTACTAGCATCATGTAAAAAAGATTTTGGAGACATCAATAGACCCTGGGATAATAGAGTAGGTGAGCCAGATATTCCGGAACTCTTTAACGCCATTTCTTCAGGAATGACGGAGGGTGGCAGGGGGATATTTTCTTCTTTCTTATATCAAAATACACAATTAGCGGCTAACTATGCTGCATCTGGTTTTCGCCTTGATAATCAAGTAGGCGGAATTTGGGATAACTATTATTTTGCTTTATCAGATGCACGGATTGCTTTAGATATGATTGATGCAAGTCCCGATGTGTCAAAGCTTACAAATATAAAGGCCATGTTTACTACGGTAATGGCATATAAAGTACTTAGATTAACAAGTTTGTATGGAGATGTGCCTTACTCCGAAGCAGGTAAAGCTTATTATGGCGCAGCTCATTACAGACCTGTATATGACAATCAGGAATCAATTTTTACTACCGCTTTGGCTGATTTAAAATGGGCTGCCGATAACTTTTCTGCTTCCGGCGATCAAATTTCCCTGGGGGGGTATGAAACTTTGTTCCAAAATGATACTGATATGTGGGTTAAGTTTGCCAACTCGTTGCGGTTGCGATATGCAATGGTAATGAGGGAAAAGAATACTGCAGCTGCAGATGAAATTATCGCAGAAGTCTTAACAAAGCCGTTATTGAACACAGAAGAGTATTTGGGAGCTGATCCCGGAAAAACAGGTTCTCTTGAAATAGATAGGGCCGGAGCGTTTAGGGGTAATGCTTACGTGCGGATGGGCTCTACTATTTGGGAGGCGATGTCAAATAGCAATGACACAGACGGTTCAGGTATTTTTGACTTAAGGACAAAAATTTTCTTTGAACCCAACAGCGATGGAGAATGGAAGCCTTACCCGCAAAATCCAACAGCAGGTACTACCACAGAGACTGATAATGGCGCCAGCGGTGGAATAAATGACCCCTATAGAGAACTTCGACTGGAAGCCTGGGTTCCCGCAGGTACTTATTATTATTCACCTTTGAACCTTTATTATGTTTGTGATCGAACTTTCCCCGATTTATTTATAACCGGGACAGAGGTGAGTTTCCTGAAAGCTGAAATTTACAATCGTGGCATTGGTGGCGTTACTGCTAATGCTGCATTGTCAAAACAGTATTACGAAGAAGGAATTACCGGGTCAGTAAAATTCTGGTACAAGTTGGCAAATGCTTCATCCATTTGGACTGTTAATAAGCCTGCCGCTGAGCCTACATCAGGTGAATTGTCTACCATGTTGACTAATCCTGCAGTCGCTTACAGCGATATTCCTGCAGACGCATTGAAGCAGATCTATAAGCAACACTGGATATCTCTTTTCCATCAACCTTTTGACGCATGGACATTAAAACGCAGAACCGGCGATGCAACACCTAATGTTCCACTAGCCCCCACAAGTGAAGCCCTGAACCTGAACAGACTGTTATATCCGACCGGAGAAATTACATCCAATTATGATAACTGGGTTAGTATTACCGGTGGCACCGATGACAGAACGAAAAAACCCTGGTTTATGCCATAGGTCATTTTCGAAAATAAAAAAAGGCTGTGCCTTTCGGCACAGCCTTTTTTTATCCGGTAAAGAAATCGGAGGAATTCTTACACCGGGTTTGTAACAGATATCTGGGCTTTCCGGACTTCTCTACCTCCAATTAGCAAAAAATCTGTAGTACTGGTTTCTTAAAGACAGTTTTATTATGCAAATGTTTCGATCGATGAACTGTTTCCCAATAAAGGATATCTTACGTTTAGTTTTGAACCGTACCTGCAGAAGCTCAATTTTCGAGAGTGTACGGATTGGATAAAATAATTATACAGGAGCTGAAAAAACAAACATACTGCTGTCCGAGAATTTTCCCATGTCGTAAGCGCCTGAAACGTTCAGATGCGGGACTGAGTATAGTGTAAAAAAAGCCACAGGGTAGCAGGCATAGGGAACTGAAGCGACCAGCCTTTTGCGGATGTCGATATACAGAAAATGGAGGGGGTAAAACAGTAAAGCAAGCTATTAGAACAATTAGTTAGTTGCTTAGTTGAGTTTTCTATCGGATATCCTTTGACGATCGTTGTTAGTTGAGCAGAAAATAAGCTGAATTCACTATAATAGTATACCCGACCCACCTTATTTGCACCGTACTTTTACGATGTAAATAACTTTCAAAATAATTGTAATCAATTAGTTAGATAATAATGCACTGACGTTGCTGAAAAAATATTATAATCTAATACCAAAAACTTGCTTAGCTTAGGAATATAATCCATTTTTTGCTAAACACTGTCATGAAATTCATACTAACTGTAACCTTCTTCCTGAATATTAGCTGTTCACACACAGACAGCCGATCCGGTACAGCTACAGTTATTGAACATCCTCCCGACTATACAGCCAATGTTGAAAAAAAGGTAAACAATGGATAGTCAGTTTATATATTACATTATTTAAAACAAATCGCCATGAAATCATCCATTCTTTCAAATGCATCCAGATTTTTAATTTTTGTTTTTATTTCTACTTTTATTTTATTAATGTCATTTTCCCCAAAGCGGACATCTAACAACGAGCCAAAATCTTTATCAAATTCAGAGCTCTACAAACTCGTCGGCTATGCTTTAAAAGATTCAGCGTTTCAATTGATTACTGAAGCAGATATAAAAAGGTTTTTAGATGTTATCAAGTCAAACAAATCAATAGATGTTCCGCAATGGAGTGAACTGTCTAAAAAGAAAAACGTTACTACTCAGGAAAGTGAACGCATTTTTTCTCTTTTCGGTTTTATTAATATTGAAGATTTAACCGGCTATGCAGATTTGCTGGCTTCTTTAGGGATAAAATATGGGATTCATAAATTGGACGAAAGTAGTCAAAGGAGATTTTTTGAAATTTTAAGGAAAAAACAGAACGAGTATATTGCCGATAGCAGCCTATTGGAGAAAGCATTTCAGAAGTACGCCAGCCCTGGGGGTATGCCACCTGAATGTTGGAAGTGTGTTTATGATTTTAGGGATTGCAACGCCGGGACCCTTAATGGAAATTGGGTTATTTCTTATTCAACAATGTCAACTACCTGGACGACCTACGATATGAGCAATGGCGGAATTTCAATTACACGATTCACTTACAATACACCATCAAGGCCGATAATTACTTATGTTAATCCTCAATATAGCACGACAGTCTGTGAACGTATATACAGGAATTGCATGGACAGTTGTAAATACTGATCATCTTAACCGCCTATCAGAGAGCAAGTGCTCAGCCTCATACTGTACGAAGCTGCTCACTTGCTCTGATTTTATAGCCAAGGTAGTATGCTAAACCGGGATCAACTGCTTGCTCATTACTTATTTTATACTACAAAAGTCGGGTAGGCAAGGGCATTTCCCCCAAGTCTCTCAGCATATTATTTTATTACATGTTAGAACTAAAAAGACGCTTCGGCAAAATTGGATTTGATCGGGGCAAAGCCAATATTAAGTTTTCTCGCGGAAAGTCAACCTCCCTCCAGCATTGTCGGTAATAATAATGCTGGGCATCAGCAGTCCCTGCAATACTTAGGAGGAGATGACGCTGTACTTGCGCCACTGTGGTGGGCTAAGCATTAAACGGATCAGTTAAATAACCACATAATACAGGGGCTGTCATTTTTGACAGCCTCTTGTTTTATATTGATCACCCTCCGGTATTCCTGCATGCTTGCAGGTAATGTGTTGACGGGCAGTTATGCGTATTAGCCACCTGGCCTTTTCAATAAGTGCATACACTTATGTTTTTCTCATAAAAAACGCCCATGCTGTATAATTTTTTATTTTCTTAAAAATTATTATTGTTTTTTTTGGCAGAACCGGAAAATAATTTTTACTTCGTCCTAACAGTTGATCCTTACCCCTCTTTTTGATCCAATAATATATTCGAATTCCTGATCTCTTCTGCATTGCAGAATAGCATCCGTACATGCTCATCCGTTGCCCTTTTACTTTTTTTGATCCCTTCTAAACCACGGTCTTGTTATGCTATACCGGAATGCATTGCTATGCCTTATCATTATGATCGCTTCACTGCCCTGCCCGGGACAGGAAGCTCCGTATAGTGATTCCCTGGTGCAGATCCCGCAAAAGCTCGGGACTTCCATAGATAATAAGATCAGCTCGCTGGATAAAAAGCTTACCCGTCAATCGGAAAAATATCTCAGAGATTTTGCAAAGCAGGAAGAAAAGCTGCTCAAAGCTTTGTCGAAAACAGACTCCTCTGCTGCCGCTGCCATGCTGCAGTCCGGCAGGGAAACCTATCAAAAACTTTCCAATAAGCTTTCTGATGCCGGTAACAAGACCGAACGG
>JBBCJQ010000002.1:205000-206087 GCA_037190885.1 Chitinophagaceae bacterium | reverse complement strand
ACGCCCACCACAGATAGGGACCGAACTGTCTTGCGACGTTCTGAACCCAGTTCACGTGCCACTTTAATCGGCGAACAGCCGAACCCTTGGGACCTTCTCCAGCCCCAGGATGTGACGAACCGACATCGAGGTGCCAAACCTTTCCGTCGATATGAGCTCTTGGGAAAGATCAGCCTGTTATCCCCGGAGTACCTTTTATCCTTTGAGCGACGGCCCTTCCATACAGAACCGCCGGATCACTTTAGCCGACTTTCGTCCCTGCTCGGCTTGTATGCCTCACAGTCAAGCACCCTTATACTAATATGCTCTTCGTACGATTACCAACCGTACTGAGGGTACCTTTGCAAGCCTCCGTTACTTTTTAGGAGGCGACCACCCCAGTCAAACTACCCACCATGCAATGTCTCCCGTTAGGGATTAGACTCTAAATGACAGAAGGTTGGTATTTCAACGACCGCTCCACAACTCCTGGCGAAGCTGCTTCAAAGCGTCCCAACTATCCTACACATCTGTAATTCAAAATCAATGCAAAGTTGTAGTGAAGGTTCACGGGGTCTTTCCGTCCCGTGGCGGGTAACCGGCATCTTCACCGATACTACAATTTCACCGGGCTCGTGGAGGAGACAGCGTTCAACTCATTAGACCATTCGTGCAGGTCGGAACTTACCCGACAAGGAATTTCGCTACCTTAGGACCGTTATAGTTACGGCCGCCGTTTACTGGGGCTTCAGTCAGGAGCTTTGACTTGCGTCGAACACCCTTCCTTAACCTTCCAGCACCGGGCAGGTATCAGGCTCTATACGTCAACTTACGTTTTTGCAGGGCCCTATGTTTTTGTTAAACAGTTGGTTGAACCATTTTACTGGGACCGCATCGCTGCGGTACGCTTTATCCCGAAGTTACAGCGTCAATTTGCCTAGTTCCTTCTCCACGGCTCACCCGAGCGCCTTAGAATACTCATCTCGTCTACCTGTGTCGGATTACGGTACGGGCCGCTTCAGTCGTAACTTAGAGGTTTTTCTTGGAGGTATGATTAGGGACATTATCAGCGCCGCCGAAGCATTGCTGTACTATCAGGTTCGCCATC
>JBBCJQ010000002.1:0-200000 GCA_037190885.1 Chitinophagaceae bacterium | reverse complement strand
GTACTTACCAAAAATGTGACCTGGGTATTTCTTTCACCTATACATTTTCTCCATACGATATGGCCGCCATCAGCTTTATTACCAATGATACATCCCTGAAATATGCATGGTTTTCCGATAACTACAGGATAGCCGGTGGCGCACAAGGCGACCAGTACCGGTTTCCTGCACCGGGCAACTATCCCGTCACCATGCGTGCTACCGACTCATTGACATATTGCTTTGACACGGTCAGCCAGGTGGTGAGCATTGCAGGAAACAACGACGACAATTGTACAATAGCCATGAACGTCTCCCGGGAGGATGGAAATCTCCTGGTTCTTTCACCGTCAAGCGATCAGCCCATCACCCGGCAACGCTGGAGCATTTATACTTCCTCAACTATGGATTCCATCAACGCATCCGGTGGAAACCCGCAGCAATATCTCATCCGGGATACAGGCGTACATATTATTTCGCTTTTTATTGTAACCAACACCGGCTGTATAAAACATATCACCGATACCCTGGTGGTAACTCCTTCCGTCAATTATTCGCGCCGGGCAACAATGACCGTTTATCCCAACCCGGCGAACAATGAGATCAGGCTGACGGTGACGGCGGAAAAGGACAACAATGCAACCATCATTATTTTTACAGCCATGGGCAAAGCCGTTCTGCAGCGACAGGAAAAAGTATACAAAGGAAAGAACCATATTTCCGTTCCGGTAATTCAACTCCCCAGGGGACAATACTTTGTGCATGTGCAACAAGACGGTCTGATCAGCAGCACCTCGTTCAACAAATTGTAAATTATAAGACGGTCTATTGCATTACTTATCGAACTTTGTTATCATTGCAAAGTATGCGAGAACGATATTTTGTAATGATGATCCTGTTGACAGCTGTGGCAGGTAACGGACAAAGTACCCTGGGACGGCTGCCTGCTGAATTGAATGAGATCTCCGGCATAGCCCTTTCCCCCAAGGAAAAAGCATTTGCTTATGTGCATAATGACAGCGGCGATAAAAGCAGGTTCTTCGCCATCGACAGCAATGCCCGGCTTATTACCACCATATCATTTACAGGAGCAGAGAATAACGGGAACGTGCGTGACTGTGAAGACATAGCCGTAGGAAAAGGAGCCAAAGGCGAACAGCGGTATGTTTACCTGGGAGATATCGGCAACAACTTCGGTCTACGGCCTTTTGTATGTGTGTATAAAATAGCCGAGGCGGATATTCAAACCGACAAATCCGAAACAACAGTGACTACCGTACCGGTATTCCTGCAATACCCGGATGGCCCCCGTGATGCCGAGACGCTGATGATAGACAATATCGACCGGCTGCTTTATATTGTTTCCAAAAGAGAAGATAGTGTGCACGTATACACCGGTAAACTCCACTGGAACAAAAATGACACGGTGACACTGGAGAAAAGAAGCACCATTTTCTTCCCGGGATCGCGTCCGCAAAAATGGATCGTAAGCGGTGACATCAGTTGGGATGGCACGAAAGTTATTATAAAAAGCCTCAGCAAAGTATACTACTGGGAAAGAGCTGCCGGTGAGCCGGTATGGAAAACCCTGTCCCGCCCGCCAAGAGAATTACCTTACAAAAAAGAACCGCAGGGAGAAGCTGTCTGCTTTGATGAAAAAGGAACCGGGTACTATACTGTAAGTGAGGGAAATCACCAGCCGGTGTATCACTACACTATCCGGCAGCAGCCATAACAAGACTTATACAGTCCGGCATAGCTTTCACCCTTTCTGCTCTGATCCTACAACTCAATACTTATCTCCTGAAGGCTCAGTAAGTATCAACCATAACATGGTCTGCCGATCTGCAGTTTGGTTCCGAAGCAATATCAAATCAGCTACAAAGTATCTTTATTTATAATCTTAAATGGGTTGTGAATAAAGGTAGATATCGTATTATCTTCAAAAAGTTCTACTATCCTGAAACCAGTATACGGTGTTCCCCAACCGCCACCGCCGCCAAAATGCGCATCGAACACAAAAGGTATCCCCTCTCTCACCTTGATATCATCCTCATCATGATCATGTCCGTTAAATATTGCCCTCACATTACGGTATTCAGGGAGCAGTTTAAATAATGCCGGACAATCGACCGCGTAACGGGTTTGCTTTGCAGGATTAATGTGCAGAAATATAAAGATGTTCCGTTGGCTTTTATGCTTTTCCAATGCCTTTTCCATCCATTCAAGATCCGGACATAAATAGGTACCCTTTTCGTTGGAAGTAGTGCCGACCAAAAAGCTGTCTCTGCCGATACTAAAGTCAAAATTGACCGGCATCCCCCAAACTGATTCCCACTCGTCCGGAGTTGCATGATCATGATTTCCCTGGCTGACATAATACTTCAGGTTTAACCCGTCCAGTGCCTTTCTGGCAGCTGGGAAATATTTCTTATCATCATGTATTATATCTCCGTTAATCATACAAAAATCAAAAGGGCGGGCAGCATGCAACTTATTTACTTCTGATATAAAGGCCGTATAATAAGCTTCATAAGGAGATCCCTGGTACCCATAGTGCCCGTCAGAAGCTACTACAAATCGTAAAACCGGATCAGCAGGATCATCTGAAACAGCATGACGACCGGTAGTTCCGGCTATCGTACTGTTACTTCCCAGAAGCAGGAACGACGGTACCGAAAGTTTAAAAAAATCCTTTCTATTCATATGCTTTCTATTCTTTATTGTAACAACCCTTTTTTACAGCTATATACCCTGACCGGCACATTTTATAAATGGCGCTCCATAGCCTGCACACCGGGTCTTACTGCCCTTTTCTCCAACTTTTCCAGCGTCCGTGATTCCACTGCCCGCGGTAATCACATGAGACTACAAGCCATCATAATTATGCAAAATACAGCTTCTGTACCCAAAAAGTTATTTACGCAAAAGCTTTCCGCACAAAAATAATATCTACCTTCGGTTATCCTGCTTTCAGCATCAGCCAGGTGCTTATACATATTCATATCTGTTCTTCAGGAAGATCCATATTGGCAATATAAGCACTATACCCATAGGAATTCAGGGAAGTATATTTTTTTGGCAATAATGGCATTGTCTATAGATTCACCGATTACCTCTGCGATGTCTGTGAGGCTGGTGACGTGTTGAAGAGTTTGATCAGGAAGAATGATAAAGAAATTATTGTCAGGCTGGCTTTGTTTACGTTTTATACTACCCAAATTCCAATTCAATCCTGGTTCCTATTTGGGTTTCAGCCAGCCTGATCCGGCAATCAATCGCTGCTGCCAGGTCACGTACAATATATAATCCCAGCCCATGGCGTGAATCTTCCACCGCTGCGCCTTTCAAAAAAGCTTTGGCCTGCGCTTCGGGCAAACCGGGGCCATTATCAGCAATAGACAATATTATGTTACCGTCTTCCTGCTTTGCCGACCATTCAATAGTGGCATGATCAATATTTCGAACCGCTTTCGCCGCATTCGAAGTAAGATTTTGTAAGATCGTCCGCACATAATTTTCATCGGTATGCAACACCAGGTTATCCGCACCCAAAAAGGAAAACGCAATGCCATCAGTAGTAGCAAAGAAGTTGCCCAAATAATCAAACAGGGATTGGACGGACACTTCCCTGATCACCGGCTTGAAATGCTCCATTTGTCTTTTGCTCCACAACAGCATGCCTTCCATGGTTTCCAGCAGGGATTGCGCATTGTGGGCGATCTTCGTTTCGTGTTCTTTTATTTTTTCGGCGCTCAGCAAACCGGGTTTCGTTTGCTGCAATTGTAAAAAACTTACCAGGTTGGCAATCGGACTGCGCAGGTCATGGCTTAGTATGGCAAAGAACCGGGCTTTTACCTGGTTGGCTTCGGCCAGTTCACTATTCAGTTGTTGCAATGTTTCATTATTCTTTTTACGCAATGCGCTTTGGCGATATAATAAAACCCCGGTCACCAGCAACAGCAAAATGCCGGCGCTCAACGCCAGCATGCGTAAACGCTGGTTCCTGATTTCTGTTTCACTGGCGGCCAGTTCAGCATTTTTCAGGTCCATTTCCTGCTTGTTACGGAGATCTGCGATCTGGTTTTTATTGGCCTGCGAATAAAGGGAATCGTTTTTTTCAAAATAAAAGCGGATGTTCCTGTATGCGTTTTCAAAATCTCCTTTTACTTCCTGCAGTTCTGCCAGTACACCCGTAAAATACGCTTCATTTTGCACATCACCTTTTGTCTGCGATATAGCGATAGCTTTGCGTAAAAACTTTTCCGACATTTCGAGCCTGCCTTCACGTGTAGCCGGTATGATGTCGCTCGGTAGTAAGGTAAGTCCTTCTCCAAACCGAACCATATCCAGATAATATGCTCCGATATTACCGGCATTCACAGCAGGAATGGGGTTATTTGTCTCCACAGTATCTAAGATTTCCTGCGCCTGCAAAGCCATTTTCAGCTTCTCTTCATAATTGGAGCCAAATATAAGAGACAGGTTGGACAACACTTCCGCCTCACCCAACCGGTGTTTATAATACCGGTAGATGTCGAGCGCCCTGCGATAATACCGGTCTGCCATAACGGAATCATTCCTGTTGAGATAGTTGTCGCCCATTTCCTTGAACAAGCCCCCGGTTCGCAGACTATCTTTTCTTTTCTCGTAAATGACCAGTACTTTCTGCAGGTAATCCATTTGTTTTTCAAAGTCCGACTGGGATGCCGCGAGTACGCCCATGTTACGGTAGATCAGCGCTATCAGCAGGCTGTCTTTCAGCCTGTTCGCTATCGTTAACGACGTGGCATAGTTGGAGGCTGCCTCCACATAATTGGCAACATGCATGTATTGCGTGGCAATATTACTAAAGGCGATGGCTTTCTGCCGCTCATCTTCCGCGGGTATCGATGGAATAGCTTTGCGCAGCGAGTCGATTATCTCATAACTACGCTGTGCACTTGAAGACAATGATATCAATAGCAGGAAAAAAAATACAAAACGGTTCATCCGTCAGGTTTTTAATCCGGTTAACACCTCTTTATATGTTCTGCCTATGGGCAGCCTGATCGCATTTTCCAACTCCAGTTCATCGCTGCCTACGCGACGTATAAAATGTTTGGGTACGGCATAACTGCGATGAATGCGGATAAACTGGCTGAAAGGCTGGGCCTGTATCAAACTGCCCAGGGATGTGGCTACCATATATTTCCTTTGAGCTGTCATCACCGCAGTGTAATCTTTCATTGCTTCGAGATACAAAATCTCGCACAGTTGCAATTTTACCTCTGCATGACCTTCCCGGATGAAAATGGTATCGGCGCCCAGGGTATGATGCAGGAGGTCGGCCTTTTTGCGCAACAGCAAATATTCTTCCAGTCTCTGGATGGTTTTTGCAAAACGTACGGCGGTCACCGGTTTAACAATAAAATCAAAAACCTCTTTTTCAAAACTCTCCACCGCATAATCCGGGTAAGAAGTGATAAATACACATGCCGGCACATCCATTAGTTTCTCACGCAGTTGCAGGCCGTTCATACCAGGCATATCCACGTCAAGAAAAAGCACATCGGGCAGGGTAATCGTAATTGCTTCCAGCGCTTTAAGGGGTGAATCGAAAAAACCGATGACTTTAATGTGGGGGTATTCCGACAGGAAGGCTAACGCCGTAAGACGATCAATTTCATCGTCATCCACCACAATACAGGAGAAATGGTGGTTGATTTGCCCGGAGTGTTGCATAATATAATAGCATAAATATAATGCATTTATACTGCATTCGGCGATTAAAATTGTCGTTGGGAGAATAGCGCTTTCCTCCGCTTTTGCAGGTATATAAGTTTGTATCCACAAAAGCATTCAGCATGAAACGAATCATCTTTTTCAGCTTTTTTTTAGCTACCACAGCTTTGTTTTCCTGTGAAAAAGAAGACGAAAGCACCGAAACCTTAGCGGAAGAGATACAGGATATCGTTCCAAAGCAGTATATTGATTCGTTAGAAGCCTATAGTTTTGAATTGAATGATGGTAAAACGCCCCCTAACATCAATGGCATTTATGCGTTTCAGCCCATTAATGAGCATGATAATTCAGGCGTTTTTAGTAAGGGGGAGGCAGCAGCAGATGCAACCATAAAAGTTGCCAACCAGGCGGGAACGGATGCAGATGTTTTCATTAAAGGATGGGTAGGCGCCGGATGGGTCGATACCTCATCTGCGCAGATAATAGCAGGAAAAAACAATGATTTTACCCTGTATGCACAGGCACGTGGAGGCTTCCCTGAATATGTATACGCATATATAATAAGCGGTGTGCACACGCCAGGCGGTATTCAACGTTTTAGAATGGCCTTTGTAATGATCAATGACGGCGGCAACCCCCTGGCAGCCACTACAGGAACCATACGCATTTTTAATGATAAGGATAATAATGCCGCCCCAACACCCGTGTTCCGGAAGAGCGCAGGAGGGTCTCTTCAAAAACCGGCAGGGGCATCCAAATAAGGTATGCCCTGAAACCAAAGGAACGGAAAACAGGTTGGTTTATATGGGTTTTCGCCAAAAAACGCGTGGAAATCACTATCCGGGGAAAAAACGCCGAACCTTACTCCTTTTTTCTCCAGCTCTTTCCTTAGCCTTATTTCTGATCCGGGTCTGTTCCCATATATTTCCACGTAAAGCTACTGTAAGACCATAGTTTGCCGCTCTTAGGAACGCTCACCTTGCCTTCCGGCCTGCCCTTGCGATTCTTTTTTACTTCCAGTGTAATGCGGGTGTAGCTGCCTTTTTCGTAGTCATAGCTCTCACCGTCATCATCATACAGTTCGTAGTGGCCGTCGGCGTTACCGTAATACCGGATCTCGAGTGACTGTTTGTCCTGTAGTTTGAACTGTCCTTTGGGAAACATGGGAATGATAGCGCCATCGCGCACGTAAACCGGTATTTTGTCCAGCCCCGGTGTTACAGTGATAACTTCCTGCTCACCCGCATACGCACCGGTATAGAAATCATACCACTTGCCTGCCGGCAAGATCACCTGGCGTTCGGTCTCACCTGCAAACAACGGAGCCACCAGCAATTCGTCCCCGACAATGAACTGATCTTTGATCTCTTTCCGTACCGCTTTCGCATAAGGGTTTTCGGTAGAGCTGAGCCTTCCTTCCATCTTTTCCGGTTGTGCTTCAAACCCCGGCAGCAGGTTCATCGCTTTTACCGGTGGTGTACCGTAAAAAGCATAATCAGCATAACTGGTATAAAGATAGGGTATCAGCTGTATGCGAAGGTGTGCAACATCCTGCACCTGGCTGGTCACTTCGGGGAACGACCAGGGCTTGGTACCGTCTGCCCAGGCGTTAAGCATGGCGAGGGGAGAGAAGCATACGGTTTGCATTCTGCGCAACCATTCTTCACCGCTATTGGAAGCCCGCACTTCAGGTGTCCACAGAACACCGATAAACGAGCTGTTGATCAGAGCGGTGATAAAGTCGCGGTGGCTGTAATAATCGTTGTAGATAACATAGGGAAACGAAGAAGCACCGGCATTGGAGCCCCGCACCAGTCCATAAGTACGGCGATTGCGGCTGCGATAAAGATCCGTAGTAAGCTTTTGCATCATCACCGCATAGGTTTGCCTTTGCTGCTCGGCCGTATGCCCCGAGGGAAAGCTGGCTACATCGGGCCAGAGCCATTCGTCGAAGCCATCGTTCTCGTCCATCTTAAAACCGCTGACGCCAATATCCAGCACATGCTTATTAAAATGATCGCTCAGCAGTTTCCTTGCTTCAGGAACGGTATAATCCGGTACCAGTCCGGTCCATACCGTATGCGAAGCGGTATAGGGTAATAAGCTCCGTCCCAGCGATCCGTCCGGCACCACATAAGGATTCATCCAGAGATTCGTTTCTATTCCTCTTTTTTTCAGTGTGTCTACAAAGCGTCGCGGGTCCGGGAATCGTTTTGTATCCCACTCATAGCTGCATGGGTAAGCTATGCTTTGCCAGCCGGGTTCCAGGCCGATAACGGTAAGCGGGAAATTGTTTGCCACATACTGCTGCACCTCCGTCAGCACATCCTGTTCGTTGTACAGCGTGGGTGTACGATGCCAGAACCCCAATCCCCATTTAGGAGGGAGGCAGCCTCCTCCGTTGAAAAGGTTATAACGGCGAACGGCATCCAGCGCGGATGGACCGCCGAATACAATGATCTCGGCGCCCGGTGCCGGTACCAGCATTTCTATATTATCCGAATAAGGATTGGCACTCCAGGCGGGGTCTGTATTGCGGTCGCGCACTGCCGGTGGATTTTTGCTGTCGCGCTGCACCGCTGTGCCCACCCATACGTCAATATATCTTGCCGAGTTGATCAGTACTCCATAGCCTTTTGAAGAAATATACAGTGGTACAGGCGCATGGTTGCGTCCATCATCACGCCCCCCGTAATGATCCATGTGCAGGCGTAATATCCTGCCACGCTGATCAACCGTTTTAAAGTTCAGTCCCAACCCGAAAATACGCTCAGTACTGTCGAGCGGAAAGTGGAGATAAACTTTCCCGTCGGTTTGTGTAGCAGTGATCTCTTCATTCCGCAGCGGGAAGTCTGTATTTCCCATGGACTGCAAGGCTTGCTGCCTGGGCGCGACAGCCGCAGCATGATACAGATCAAGCTTTTCGGGCTGCCCTATACTGGCTTTCCATATACCCGGCGCCACGTTTTCCCACTGTAGAGCAGATTGAGACCATGCGGATACAGTTAAGACAACGAAGGCAATAAACAATCCTGTTTTTTTCATATACTATCTGATTTTCCAAACAGGCTTTCTTTATTAATGGACGATATCCGGAAAGCGCTGCCAATGTGTTTTTAAATATAAAGCTTCTTTTCAACAGCCGTTTGCAGGCTTACTACAATTTCGGTCTGGCATTCCTTCACTTCTGTTACGGTATCCATCGGATTGAACAATAGTGCATATCCTTTTTGGGGTAGCGTGGGATCAGCGTGGAGGATACCGTCCTGGGCCAAAACACCGGCTCCTACTTCTTTTTCTCCAGCTCTTCCAGCGTCCAGGGCTCCCACCGTCCGCCTTCCGCTTTTCTTACATCCGATACATCTTTCAGCGTTACCGGCGGGGCGTTATTGCCGAGATTGGTTCGTATATAGCTGATGACTTCCGCCAGCCATTGATCGTCGTTGTTTCGCTGCGAGGGCATAATGCTGGGATATTCTATTCCATCCACAGGGCCTTTCAAACCGTTGAACAGGATCCTGACAAGCTTGCCGACATCACCAGCCACCCGGGGCGAACCGGCCAGGGGCGGCGCTACCAGCGCACCGCCGCCGAGGCTGATCCCTTTTCCATCCGGACCATGACAGGAGGAGCATAAAGATTTATAGTTCTCCGCTCCTTTTAATACCAATAATTGATCGACCTCACTTAAGCCATCCGTTTTCACCGGCACCTCCAGTGAAGCCGTATGGTATTGCAGGGTCATCTGGGATGCCCTGTATAACATCTTCGGTGTATTTTCCATTTTCACCAACGCTTCCAGCCAGGGTACCACTTCGTCCATATCTCCTTTCTGCAACGACAGCGCCAGCTGGATCCTTACATCCACATCTGCGTCGTTGATCAAATGTTTTAATTGTTCCATTATCCCAGCATCGCCAGCTGCGATAAAGGGTTCGCTCACCCAAACAGCCATTCTTCTTATCTCGGGTGACTCATCTTTCAGCAACTGCAGCAACAGATCTTTATCAACAGATTGTAGTCCCTCCAGAGTCCACAAGGCATGTATCCTGGCAATTACAGGAGGATTCTCCCTCCAGAACAAAACCCTGTCCATGAAAGAAGTACGCTGCAAAGCCAGCCTTTTCAATTGCTGTACGACAGTCTTATCATTTCGCAGCACCAGCAATTTCTGTGCGTTGTCGCGCCACCAGCCATTGGGATGCGACAGGTAGCCGATCAGCTCTTCTGAGGAGGCCTGCAGGAGCGCAGGTTTTTCTGCCGGGGGAGCGGAAGATTCATGTACAATACGGTATATTCTCCCACGCCCGATATTTTTTTCCAATCCAAACCGCAGTATCTGGGGGCGGATATAGGAAGAAGGTCCTGTCCAGGTTCCTTCCTGGATGATGCCACGGTACATATCTACCAGGTAGAGATAACCATCCGGGCCTGTGGCCATATTCACCGGCCGGAAGTTCATGTCTGAAGAGGCCAGGAATTCTGCCTTATCATAGGGGTTCTTTAATACCCGGGTACCGTTGTCATTCACCACTTTTGCTCTCCTTACCAGGCGACCTACCGGCTCGCATACAAAAAGATCGCCTTTCATATAAGCCGGCAGCTTATCGCCCCGGTAAACGGTTTGTCCGCAGGCGCCGGTAAAATGGTTCAGGGTGCTGTCTTCCCTAAGTCGTTTTTTTCCGCCCTCAATATCAGGAGTGGCGATAATGGGCCATGGTTCGTGAAAGCCTTCTTCGTATTGCGCGTCATACACATTCAGGTCGCCGTATGCCGGCATATGCTGAAAATCCTTTGCAACGGTTTCGCCTCCCGCGGAGGAGAGGTACAACCGTCCGTGGTCGTCATTCGCAAGGCCCCACTGCCCCCAGGGTACATCTCTCAGGCTGTCTATTTGCAAGCCCTCCCCCGTCCATTTATACCGGAGAAAGATGCTGGTATAGATCCAGTTGTCCAGGTTCCATACCAGTCCGCTGTTCTGGTGCTCCAGGTTTCTTTTATCAATGATATCACTATCATATACCACTTTCTTTTCGTCTGCCGTTCCGTCTCCATCTGTATCCCTGTAGGAATGAATACGGGTGCTATACGTCTCCTGCACCAGCAGCCTGTCGTCCAGCGGCAGCAACATGCGGGGCAATACCAGGCTGTCTATGAACACAATTCGTTTATCCATCCTGCCGTCCCCGTCTGTATCCTCCAGCTTCACCACCTGGCTGACCGGCAGGTTTTCATCGGTAGCATCTATATCCTGCATGTAGGTACGCATTTCGGCCACATACATGTTGCCGTTAGCATCCCATACTACGGCTACCGGCTCCTGCACCAGTGGTTCAGCCGCCACCAGTTCCACGCTGAATCCCTCAGGCAAATGCATGGCTTTGATGCTTTCTTCAGGAGAAAGTGCTGCAGGGTTGGGCTGTTGAATAACCGGGGGACGAACAGCAGGCTCTTCTTTCTTACTTTTTGATTGACCGCAACCAGATAATAACACCAGGGCGCCGATGGCAGGGAGCAGGAATTTCATAAAACTATATATCTTTTATCTAACCAATGTGTATGACAATCAGGGGCGGTACTCAATAGGGCTTCCCCAGGAAACTACTACCGACTCTTTTATAAAGATTCTTATACTTAAGGGCAACATTTTTTTCGATCTCCTGACTTTCTCCGACGAATTCATCACCTCTCCGGAGATATTTATTCGTAAAAGTGCTGGAGGTCATCCCCCACTTATCAATAAACTGGTAGTAGCCTCTGTTCTTCTGGATACGCTTTACTGAAACTGAGCCAAAATGATATACCCTGCTGGCCGCAACACCTTTAAACAACCTGATCCCCGTCTGCCAGAGCTTCATAGAAAAATCCGGATCGGAATACATGCCGGGCGAAAATTCTATACTGTATCCCCCCACCAGGTTCCAGATGGACTTATGCACTACATTCGGTGGCCAGGTAGCGCCGATCCAGTCCTGCATAGGCAGCTTACTAAATGAATTCAATAGTGCCTCTTCATCAAAATTCTCAGCAGAAGTACCATAATTTCCACTGATAGAGCAGACACTCTGGGGAACAGGCTCTATTGTTGTTGCCGAGACAAAGAAATTCGGGTGGCCGATCTTTTCAATCTCATCATACAATGCCTTGTCCCAGCCGGGGCAGACATACATATCATCGTTCATATAAAGTATGTAGTCCGTATGTGCTAATTGTGCGGCGGCATTCAAAGCGTAGCACACACCCACATTTTCTTCGCTAAACGTATAATCGATCCCCTGCTGCTCTTTTATCCATTCCGCCGTTCCGTCTTTTCCTTCATTAACATGCACAATAATCTGGTGACTGTAAACCGAGTTTTTACGGATACTATTTATACATAACAGCAGGTACCGAAGATTATTCCACGAAGGAATAATAATAGAAAATTTTTGACGGCTGTTCGGGAGGGTTCGCTTATGCGAAGAGATAAAAAGCATTGTGGTATAATATTGATAAAGATAACTGAATATTTCAGTATAGTTACATGCGGATATAACTATTATCACCGCCTCCCCGGAGAAATTAAGGAACAATAAGATTTCCCTCTTACCATCTTACAATTTTACGGTCTTACTATTTTACGGTCTTCCCCCTACTCCACCGGAATGTTCAAAACCACCCTGGTGCCGCTGGCATTGCCCTCTACATCTTTTACATCCTCGATAGTGATCAGGTTTTCGGTGACAGCGTGTTTACTCAGCAGTCCCAGCCGGTTTTCCGTAAGCTTCATACCCAATGACTTTTTGCTCGAAACTGATTTGCTTTTCAGCTCCCTCGCCTTTTCTCTGCCCACGCCGTCATCTTCAACGATACACTGCAACATCTGGCCGTTCTTCCGTGAAATTTCTATATTGAGGTGCCCGGCATCCTCCTTATGCAACAGTCCGTGCCAAATAGCATTTTCGGCATAAGGCTGAATGATCAGCGGCGGCACATAGACACTGTCGGCATCAATTGAGTCGTCCACATGTATATTGTAAGTAAACTTCTTTTCGAAGCGGACGCTTTCCATTTCTATATATAAGGACAATGCCTGTATCTCGTTTGAGAGGGTGATAGACTTATTGTTGGAGTTATCCAGGATAAGCCGGATCAGCTTTGCAAAACGCGTAAGATACAGGGAGGCTGTGGCGGAATCGCTTTTAACGATATACCTGTTAATGGAATTCAGGCTGTTGAAAATAAAATGAGGATTCATCTGCGCCCTCAGGGCCTGCATTTCAACTTCCACCATTTTCTTCTCCGTATGCAGCAGGCGGTCTTCGGCTTCTTTCTTTTCCGCATTGGCCTTTGCCTTCACAATTTTGGTGGCGCACAAAGCGGCAATATTCGTAAGTATGGACAGGTGCTTTTCTTTAAAAAAATTCTTCCGGGAGTGTTCGCAATCAATAACGCCCCAAACAACGCCGTCAGTAATAATCGGTACCGTGATCTCTGCACTGTGCCGCTCCCATTCTACAATATATCTCGGATCTTTTCTGGTGTCGGAAGTGATCTCCGCCTTACCCGACAGGGCTACGGCCCCCGTAATTCCTTTCCCCAACGGTATTTCGCTCGGGCGGCTCTCTTCAATGGGAACCGGGCTATGGGCCCGGTAGGATGCTATAGGTATAAGACAGTTCCTTGTATAATTTACCTGGTAAATAATACAATCCTCTACATGCAGGTGAGATATGCAGTTTTTCACTACATCCCAGAGTATCTCGTCAACGGAATTCGTTTGGTATATGCTGGAAGAAAAATGATTGATCGCCTGCTCCGTCTCCAAAGCTTCCTTATGCTCAGCGATCTTCCGGCGGTGATCTCTCATCATCCACCCGATCCCTCCTGCCACGGCAAGACCAGCCAGCCCTATAAACCACCCCGTCATCCAGAAGGGTTTCTCTATGGTAAAAGAAAGCGTGTTGCTGGCATCCTTCCAGTCAACCTGGTTGAGGCTTGCCTGCATTAGCAGGGTATACTTACCCGGTGAAAGCGATGAGAACTGAACCACATTCCCGCTTCCTATTTCCTTCCAGTTGGCATCCTCTCCGGCAAGCTTATAACGGTACCGCACTTTACCGGGATTGTTGTAATATACGGCGCTGAATGTTACCCCGATCGAGTTTTCAGAATAGCCTATCGGTGCCAGTTCGGTAAAATTATACATGGAATATTCCCTGTTGTCTATTTGTGCGCTGTTGATATAAGCCTCGAACGATTGTGCAGGCGGCGTAAAAGTATCCGGGTTCCAGTAATTGATACCATTGATGCCTCCCAGATACAATGTCCCGTCTTCATCCCTGAAATAGCTGTTGCTATTATAATGATAACCCTGGATATTATCCGAACGGTCAAAAAGGTTCAGCTTTAGGTTGGAAGGATCGAAACGGTAAATGCCATCGTCGGAACCGGCCCACAACACGCCCTTTTCATCTATATAAAGGGCAGATAGCTGCACATTGTCAAACAAGGCCGACTTTTTTTCCACTTCTATTTTTCCATCCGCATACCGGGCTACATACAATCCCTCCCTGAACGAGAAAAGCAGGCTGTTATCCGGCATAACGAAACCGGTAGTAACAAATTTTTTTGTGAATGCCTCTTCTGTTCTGGCCAGATAATGGAAGTTGCTGTCCATACAATACAGCCCCCTGCCCGTGCCCACCCATATCAAGCCGTTTTTCGCCTGCATGGCAAAATTGGTTTCCCCTCTTTCCGGTGGCAGGGCTTTTAATACCTCCAGCTCATAAGTTTTACCATTCAGAAGATACATGTCGTCGTTGGCAGAGATGATATGGTCGCCGCTCTGCAACGTAGTGATATGATTGATAAACGATTTTGCATTCGACTGTCTGACCGCCTCGCTCGCATACGCCGGTCGTTTGTACATACCCGTTTCCGGGTTGAAAAGCCATAACCCCGTATGCGTTGGTCCGACCAGAAGGTATTTCCCGTCATAGGCAAAACCACGTACAGATTCATGTGCCAGCCTGTCCGCAGCACCTGCCACCGGGGTGAACCGCTTCCAGGTATTTTTATTTCTTTGCCAACTGACAATGCCAAACCCTGTAGCCATCCACAGATCTCCTTTTTCATCCCGGATCACCTGCCGCACATCATCGATGTTAGTAGAAATATCTTCGTTCAGCGCCTTGATCTTTATCAGCCCTATCGGCTGCCGGGTAATGGAAAAACGGGAAATGCCCTCGGTGGTTGCCAGCCAGATATAGTCATCCCGCCTGTCGTAAAAAATACGTCTTGCATACTCCTTTGTAGAAAACTCTCTACCGTGCAGGAAGAACTTCAACGGCACCATTTCTTTTACATCGGTTCTGTATTCCAGTATCCCCTCCGACGATGCAAAAAGCATTCTTGTCGGCGACAGGGAAATAGCGTCGCGTATGGTGAAAGGGGATGTACCGCTTTCCCTGAAACGAACGGGGTTTCTTTCGCGGGTGGAAAAATTATAACATTCTACCTGCCGGCTGGTGGAAGCAACAAACAGGCTGTCTTCCGTAACAGGATGTATACCATAGATATCCATTCCGCCCGGCATGCTATCCAGGCTGCCTGTGCGCATGTTCCATTTATAAAGAAAAGATTCATTATTCACGAAAGCCACATCATCGATCAGGCTGCAATTAAAAATACCCAGCCTGGTAAACGGACTGTCTTGTAAGGGCGTGAACGATTGCTGCCCGTATTCATAAAACCCGGCGTTGGTCACCAGGTAAATCGTTCCATCCTTTCTTTCCATCACCGGCCCCACACGAAGCTGTTCGGTTTTGCCTGCAATGGTCACGGGTGAAAATACACCCTGTATTTCAGAAAACAGGAACACTTCTGTTCGCGACGAGACCCATATCCGGCCGCGGGTATCACAAAAAAGATGTGTCAGTTGTCCCCGCAACTTAAAATTCTGCACTTCTTTTCCGTCAAAACGTTGTACCAGGGTATTGTACAGGATCCATATCATCCTTTGCTTATCCTTGGCCATCGAGGTAATTTCGTTGGGTAATATGCCTGAAGGATAATCAAACAGCTGTAAATGATAATCCGGCAACTGGCCTCTTACAGTAAGCGAAGCCACCAGGAGGTAAAAAATAAGTGCAATACTTCTTTTACGCTGCATCTTTGCAAAGTTAAATGGCTAAAACGGAAGGAGTAATGATACGAAAAAGAACGGAGTCTCCGGCAGGTTTTTTGTAAGCTACAATATAAATTAGTGTACAGTACTTTTAGCACTATCATTTTACATTCTCCGCATTACCGGGGTACACGGTTTTTCCGCTTTCCGCAGATCGTTTTGCAGCTTCCAGTATCTCCACCACCAACAGGTTATTTTCCAGGCTGTACAGATCAAAAGGTTGTAATACGATCTTTCCGCGGATCAGGTCCGCAAAATAGGTAAAGGGGTCCAGGTACACAGGTACCTCCTCCGCATCATATTTCCGTTGATATTCCTTTTTATCGGTCTTCCGCTTAATACGCATATCGGTGTCGTTAACGGTAATCACATACCCTGTTTTTCCATAGAGTTCCATGTCTTTCCTGCTGTATGGCCAGTTCCAGGAAGCCTGGATAATGGCTTCCGCATTTTTATACTGCACGATAATGATCGCATCATCATCCACCTTTGGGTATACATCCGGCTTAAACCGGCGCAGGGTAGCCGTTACGGAAACCGGCGCTTCCCCCTGCATCAGCCATGTCATAATATTGGCGCCATAACATCCGAAGTCAATAACAGCACCGCCCCCATTCCTGACAGGATCCGTGAGCCAGTCAAAAAACTCCCGGCTTACGCCTATTTCCCGGGGGCCCTCATGTCCATGATGAAATACGGCTTTTGTTAAGCCACCGGTATAGTTGCTGTCGGCCACCAACTCACGGGCTTTGGCGGTAGCCGGATACCAGGAAGTTTCGTAATTGGTTATCAGGTGTATATTATGTTTTTTGGCCAAAGCCGCCATTTCGCGGGCATGGTCCACACTCACTGCCAGCGGCTTTTCCACCATCACGTGTATGCCTCTCGGCGCACAGGCCTGCACCACCATCAAATGATCGTAAATGGACCCGAATGCCACTACCGCCTCCGGCTTTACGGCATCCAGCATTTTTTCGAGATCGTCATAGAATAAAGCTTTTGCAAGCGTTCCCTTTGCCTGTGCCTTTCTCACCAGTTGGGTATCTGTTTCAAAGATCCCTACCAGGGATATGTCATTCTTTTGAGGGCGGTTCAGTATCCAGGAAGCATGTCCGTGCGAAATACCGGCAACAGCCACCCTTACCGGTGCCTGCTGGGCAGCAAGCGCTGAGACAAATAATATCCATATTGCAGACAAGATATACCGGATCATACGCAGTTTATACTGGTTGGTTTTTAAAAAGTTTTTGCATGGCAACCGGAAAATCAGCCAGGGCAGTTTCCGGTGCTTCTATCTCGGGATGCCACAGCTTCTCCCATTCAAAGCTATAATAACCCCTGTAATTATTTTTGAAAAGTATGGAAACAGCATCTGCCAACGGTATGATACCCCTGCCCGGCAATACATCAAAATCCGGTTTTCCGTCGCCTGCCATCACAGCGTCCTTTATATGTACATGCCTGATAAACCTGCCCAGCCTCTGGAATACGCTTACGGGCGCTTCTTTTGTCACCAGCCACATATTGGCGATATCCCAGATAAGCGCTACCCGCCTGCTGTTTACCTCGTGCATTATTTTTTCCAGGTCGGCAATGTAAACAACATCCCCGTGCGACTCCAGCAGAACGGTAACGCCGGTTCCCTTTGCAAAATCACCGAGGTATTGCAATCCCTGTATGATCAGCTCAATTACAGCGGCCCGGGTATCGTCTTTCGGCAATTTATCAGGGAATACCCGCACATAAGGGCATTTTAGCGCACCTGCTAACTCAATATATCTTTTCGCCTCATCCAGGCTTTGCTGCCGCTGCTCTTTTGCAGTATGGTGCAGGGCGGCCGAGGAACCGAGGTTCACGATCTTAATATTATGGTCTTCCGCCCTCTGCCGGGTATCTTTTATAGCAGCTGCATCTTTGAATTCGGGGCATTGGGTAAGATCCAGCTGCCGCTGCAAGCCTCTTATTTCAATACCATTGTATTTATTTGCCGATGCGAAGGTCAATATGCGGGCAAGATCCCAGTCGGGGCAGCCCAGGGTGGAAAAAGATAAAAACTGCCTTCCGGGAGCCTGAACACCGGCTGTACTACCGGGAATGGCCAACGGCAGTAACGAAACGGCCTTAAGGAAGCGGCGCCTGGTAAACTCGTTCATATAGAAATTAAATGTACAAACTTTTAATAAATACCAGGAAAATCATATCATTGCCTGTACTTTCCTTGCAAACAAAATATCCGGATGTAACAAGTATTTTTTCTAAGTATTTTTTCTATATATTTGTTTCGATTTAACAGACTGGAGAAATTAACACAACGTCATTGAACTTTAGCGATTTTAATTTTCACCCCGATCTACTAACGGGCATTGAGGCTTCTAACTATGAAACCGCAACGGCTGTTCAGCAAGCGGTTATTCCACCTATTCTTTCCGGCAGGGATATCATTGCTTCAGCGCAAACCGGTACAGGTAAAACAGCCGCTTTTTTACTACCCATCATCCACAGGCTTCTTACATCAGAACCTTCTGGCGGGAGTATCCGCGCATTGATCATTGTACCCACCCGCGAACTGGCCATACAGATATCACAGCATGTGGAAGGGCTGTCTTATTTTACCAATATCAGCTCGCTGGCGGTATATGGCGGCAGCGAAGCACAAAACTTTGTGGGTGAAAAAAAGGCCCTGCAAATGGGTGCCGATATCATCATTTGCACCCCGGGTCGCTTTATTTCACATCTGAACCTGGGCTATGTATCACTGAACGGACTGGAGTTTCTGGTGCTGGATGAAGCGGACCGCATGCTGGACATGGGGTTCCAGGATGATATTAACCGGATCATCGCAAAACTTCCGGCGAAAAGGCAAAACCTGCTGTTTTCAGCCACCATGCCACCTAAAATACGGACGCTGGCAAAGTCGATATTGCATAACCCTGAAGAAATCAATATTTCTATCTCCCGGCCCCCGGATAAAATATCTCAAAGGGCATACGTAGTGTACGAAGGGCAAAAGCTGCCTGTGCTAAAGCACGTATTGGGTGATATGGTATTTAAGAGCGCTCTTATATTCTGCTCCAGCAAAAAAAATGTGAAGGCCCTGACGAGAAGCCTGAAGCAGGAAGGGTTGAAGGCTGAGGAAATTCACAGCGACCTCCTGCAATCGCAAAGGGAAGATGTGCTGAACGGCTTTACCAGCGGGCGCATCCCGATCATGGTGGCAACCGACATATTAAGCCGGGGTATCGACATAGATACGATCGACCTGGTCATTAACTACGATGTACCAAGGGACGGAGAAGATTATGTTCACCGTATCGGCCGCACGGCCAGGGCGGAAGCAGAAGGCATTGCCATTACTTTTATCGGAGAAAAAGAACAAAACCGCTTTCAGGCCATAGAGAACCTGATCAATAAGACGGTGGACAAAATTGCCATTCCGGAAATCTTCGGAAAAACCCCTGAATATACACCGCGTAAACGAAGCTCCTCCCCTCCTTCCAACAAAGGAAAGAGAAAATTCCACCATACAAAACGGAATAAAAAATAAGCTTTACAAAAAAATAAACCGGAAGTCTCCTTTCAGACCGGCTTCGTGAAAATCGCGCTCACAAGAGGAAAACTGCTATAGCTTTACCTGCGGTATTGCAGCATCCATTCGTAGATATTCAACCCGTTTTCTTTGTACCTGGGGTCGCAGGCCTGTGTCCAGGCATCATGGTGATCTCCGCCAAACTTGCTCTCCGCCCAGATTGTCATCAAAGCCGGCGGGTTGGGATCATGTGCATTGATCATGTTGATATTGTCTATGGTATGTTCCACCAGGGCCACCTTATCTTTTTCGTTATGAAAAGCCCAGACCGGTATATCAGAACCGGCAATATTGGCTGCCTGACCGTCACTAATAGTCCTGGCAGCTGCAAAAGGAACAGCAGCAGCTACTTCAGCCGGGTAGTCACCCGTAAATTCAAACGCAACGGCGCCACCCATGCTTGCACCGGCTATATATACCCGGGAGTCTTCTACCCTGTACTTAGACCTGATGTGATCCAAAACAGCTTTAACATCCTGGGACGTCGGCCATTCCCTGAACCGGGGTGTCACCACTATAAAAGAATAATTTTTTCCTCCGGAAACCACGTTTTTCGGAAATTCTCCATTCTGCAACAGGTTACCAATAGAATAGGTTACAATTTCACTCATATTATCAGCGCCACCCAGGGCGCCCCACCCGTGAAATGATAGCAGCAGCGGGTAGTTCCGGTCGCTGTCTGCATAGCTGCCCGGTAATCCGACATAGTAGCCCGGACAATTGGCACCGATATCTTCAATAACTTCAGTATGCGTGTGTATCTCCGTTTCTATAAAATCAGGCTCTTCCTTTTCTTTTTCTTTTTCACAGGCTACGGTTGCCAAAAGCAGCATGCAAACAAACAGGGTAGTATTTCGCATTAACACAGATTTTTACGAAGTAAATCTAAAATTTAGTCTAAAATTATTATCATTTGTTAAAAAATCAATCCTCCATTTCCTCTTTTATTTTATCAGATATGATAACCAATACCTTATCTATCCGGTGGCTGTCCATATCCACAATTTCAAACGTAAATCCCCGCCACTCTAACTTATCACCGGTTTTAGGGATACGCTCCAGTTGATGTAAGATGAACCCTGCCAGCGTATCAAACTCCTGCTCACCTTCATTCATCCACTCGGTCTTATTAAAGGTAGTCAGAAAATCGTAAAAAGGGTATTGCCCGTCAACCAGGTAACTGTCGTCTCCCCTGTCTACAATTTCATATTCGTCATCGTCGATCTGTGGTATATCGCCCACAATGGCTTCCAGTATATCATTCAGTGTGATCAGGCCCAGCAGGCTTCCATACTCGTCTACCACAAAAGAATAATGCACCTTGGTTTCCTTGAACCGCTCCAGCACCTGGTAAGCCGTATTGTTTTCCGGTACAAATAAGGCAGGCTGCACCATTTCCGCCAGGGATTTGCTGTCGGCAAATATGAACAGATCCTTAATTGACACCACCCCTTTGATATTATCGATGTTACCGTCGCATACCGGGTACACGGAATGCGGCTCAGCCACGATCTTCTCGTTTATGGTATGCTTTTCCTCGCTTTGCAGGTCAAACCAGATAATATCGTTACGATGTGTCATCAGGGAAGTGATATTCCTGTCTCCCAGGTGAAACACCCTTTCAATGATTTCCTGCTCCGCTTCCTCTATGGTTCCCTGTTCAGTCCCTTCATTAATAATGGCCTTGATCTCCTCCTCTGTTACATAATTGTCTTTGTTTTGTATATTAAATAATTTAACCATATAATGAGTGGACTTACTTAACAGCCATACGAAGGGATAAGCGATTTTGCTTAATATACGCATCGGAGCGGCAATTAGTTTGGCTATTACCTCAGGTTTTGATAAACCGATCCTTTTGGGAACCAGTTCACCCAGTATCAGTGTAAAATAAGTAATGATGATCACGATAATGCCGGTAGCCATACCACTGAGATACAGGGGGTTGATCCAGGAAAAACGACCCAGCCAGGCTATAAGATCAGATTTTAACGACTCGCCCGAATATATACCGGTCAATATCCCGATGAGGGTAATACCGATCTGAACGGTGGAAAAAAAAGTGTCCGGCTTATCGGCCAGCTTAAGTACCTCTTTGGCGCGTTTATCACCTTTTTGCGCCTGGGTCTCCAACCGGGTTTTCCTGGACGATACCAGCGCAATTTCTGCCATGGAAAAAATACCATTCAGTAATATCAATCCCAGTATAATCAATATTTCTGTCATGTCGGCTGGTATTTTGTCAATACACCCAATGAGACGTTTTTATTAAAAACGGCAGCGGTAACGAACCCAATGGCCGTACCCAGCAAAGCGCCGCCTGCAATATCAAGGGGATAATGCACCCCTACGTATACCTGGGCATACGCAATAGCCGCTGCCCATATAACGAACAGCCATCTCCATCCCGGCGCCGCAAAAAAAAATGTTCTGAAGCAGAACACCCCCAGGGCAAAATGATTGGTGGCGTGCGAGGAGGTAAAGCTCTTACCGGAACCGCAGCGGATCAAACTTCTTACGGTATCCGCAAGCAGGGGGTCATTGCAGGGCCGCAGGCGTCCCACAACGGGTTTAATAACATGGCTGCTCAAAATATCGCCTATAGCAAACGTTACCAGGAAAAACACAATCCAGTAAAGCCCCTTTCTTCCGAAATTCATGATCATAAACACCACCAGGAAAAGATAGAGCGGAGACCAGAAAAACTGGTTACGCAGCAAAGGGAGCAACCAGTCCAGAAAAGGCGTATTCCAGTGTCCGTTTATTTTGGAAAACAGCGCAATATCAAATTGAACTAACCCATTCATGCAATTATCGCTTTAATTACACAAACAACTTTGCCTGAAAAAGACAATCGAACGGGCCTACCAAAAGAAATTACAGAATGAGAGAAATATAGATATTGGAACCGCTGGACCCCGGGCATTGAGAATGATTAATGGTTATTACAAAGGTACTATTGTTTTGTATTCATTTGAAATATTAGTGGGGGGATTCCAAATTGTCGCTTTCAGGTTTTCTGGCCGGTAAGACACAGACCGGTAGCGGGTTCTACAGGCGGGTATCGCCATCTGCCTGCTGAAACCTGAACTTTTCTACCGGAGGTAAATACTTTCATATTAATAAATACGATTATACATTGTTCCGGTTTTCAAAAATTCATCTAAATTTGCCCCTTTAAATTTGTATCTGTGGCATTGATCAAGAGTATTTCAGGTATCCGGGGTACTATCGGGGGAAAACCCGGTGAAACATTATCTCCCCTGGACGTTGTTAAGTTTACCGCGGCTTATGGTAAATGGCTGGTTGAAACCACCGGAAATAAAAAAGTGGTGGTCGGCAGGGACGGCAGGATCAGTGGCTTACTGATCGAAAATATTGTGATCAGCACCCTCACTTCGCTGGGAATTGACGTGATCAATCTCGGACTGAGCACCACGCCTACCGTAGAGATCGCCGTACCGATGGAAGGCGCCGGCGGGGGCATTATTCTTACCGCCAGCCATAATCCCAAAGAGTGGAACGCGCTCAAGCTGCTCAACAATAAGGGAGAATTTATTTCAGGGCAGGACGGGAAAGATATCCTGGAAATAGCAGCGGCAGAGGATTTTAATTTTGTGGGTGTTGATAAGATCGGCACGGTAACGTCCGATGACTCTTACCTGGAAAAGCATATAAAAGCCATATGCGCGCTGCCCTTAACAGACGTGGAAGCGATCACTAAAAGGAATTTCAAAATAGTGGTGGATGCCATCAACAGCACCGGGGCCGTATTTGTTCCTGCATTGCTGGAAGCGCTTGGCGTTGCCCCCGAAAATATTACCGTGATCAACAGCGAAGTGACCGGGAAGTTTGCGCATAACCCGGAACCGCTGCCCGAGAACCTGGCAGAGCTGGGCGCTGCTGTGAAAAAAAGCGGTGCAGACCTCGGCATTGCGGTGGACCCGGATGTGGACAGGCTTTGTTTTGTATGCGAAGACGGGAGCATGTTCGGAGAAGAGTACACGCTGGTAGCAGTAGCAGATTATGTGCTGAGCAGGAAACCCGGGAATACCGTAAGCAACATGTCTTCTACCCGGGCGCTGAAGGATGTGACCCTGCAGAACGGAGGCGAGTACTATCCCAGTGCCGTAGGCGAAGTGAACGTGGTAAACCGGATGAAAGAAGTAAATGCCGTTATCGGCGGCGAGGGAAACGGAGGCATCATATTACCGGAGCTGCATTACGGCAGGGATGCGCTGGCGGGCATAGCCCTGTTCCTGACACACCTGGCGAATACGCAAAAAAGCATCAAGCAGTTGAGGCGTCTGTACCCCGACTATTTTATCAGCAAGAATAAGCTGGAGCTGGAAAAAGGTATAGACACCGGCAATATTTTTGAAAAAATAAAAGACAAATACAAAAGTCACCCTGTAAATACGGAGGACGGGTTAAAAATAGAGTTCGACAACGACTGGGTGCATTTGCGTACCAGCAACACCGAACCGATCATCCGTATTTACGCTGAGAGCAGTTTTGAATCAACCGCCAACAATATTGCCATGCGGCTGATGATGGATATCAAAGAGCTGCAATAGCGGCCATTCATCCGCCCTGCTTCCTGTAATTCACCAAACAAACAGATTTTTTGTGGGAGACCGAATATATTTTGACAATGCTGCAACCACCCCATTAGACCCCGCTGTACTGGAGGTGATGCTGCCCTACATGACGGAGAAATTCGGCAACCCTTCTTCTGTGTATTCGTATGGAAGAGAGAGCAGGCTGGCGATAGAAAACGCCCGCAAATCGGTAGCCCGCATACTGCATGCCCACCCGGCAGAAATATTTTTTACGAGCGGCGGCACCGAAAGCGCCAACACGGCCATAGCCGCTTCGGTGGAAGACCTTAGGTGCGAAAGGATCATTACTTCTCCCATAGAGCACCATGCGGTGCTGCATGCTGCAGAAAACCAACTCAGGCGTGGCAGGGTGGAATTGAAAATGGTGAATATACTGTCTAACGGGCATATCGATGTCAATCACCTCAAGCTTATGCTGGCAAATGATTCAAGAAAAACCCTGGTAAGCCTGATGCATGCCAATAACGAGATCGGTAATATGATAGACCTGCACGAGATCGGGGATATCTGTAAAACACATGGTGCCGTTTTTCACTCAGACACCGTACAGACCGTCGGGCATTTTCCCTTTGACCTGAAAAACACCCCGGTGGACTTCATTACCGGCGCCGGGCATAAATTTCACGGGCCAAAGGGCGTTGGAATGCTGTACATAAACGAAAATGTAAAAATAAGTCCTTTCATACATGGCGGCTCACAGGAAAGGAATATGCGGGCGGGCACCGAGAACCTCTATGGCATCGTCGGGTTTGCCAAAGCGCTGGAGATCGCCACCGGCAACTTCGAGAAGGAAAGTCAATATATAAAAGACATCAAGCTTCATATGCACGGGGAATTGCTGAAGCATATTCCCGGCGTTCAGTTTAACGGCGACCCGCTGGGAAGAAGCTTATACACGGTATTGAACGCCAGCTTTCCCAAAACGGAAAGATCCGAAATGCTGCTGTTCAACCTCGACATTCACCACATTTGCGTATCCGGCGGCAGCGCCTGCACCAGCGGTGCGGATATCGGTTCGCATGTCATCAGGGCTTTCAGCGACAATCCCGACAGGATATCAGTCCGTTTTTCTTTCAGCAGGTACAATACGAAGGAAGAAGTGGATAGGGTGGTGAGTGTGCTGAAAGAGTTGTTGTAAACGTGAATAGGTCGCAAGTCTCAGGTTGCAAGACGCAAGTAAATCAGAAGGCGCATACTCCCGGAATTTCACTATTTCGTTACTACAAATATGATGGTGTGCACCTTTGTACAACTTATGAGTAAAATGAAAAGCAGATGTTCAGGTATCCGGCGTAATTCAATTTTTGCAGATAGTTGATTTACAGAAATTTACTACATGTGTAACTGGTAGATATTACAGTGAAAAAATCTGAGACCCGACAGTGCAAGATTTCAGATTTTTCTTCCACCCGGTCTGACTTACACTACAGGAATAGACTTTTCTTCTGACTTAGCAGACTCGTTTTTCGGAAGGTCAATGATCAGCACACCGTTTTCCTGACGGGCAGTGATGCCGTTCAATTCCACTTTTCCATTCAGCGCCAGCGACCTTTCAAAGCTTCTCACCGGAAACTCCTGCAATGTAAACCCGGGGGCATAACTCTCCGGAACATTTCTGGTGCCGGATATGAAAAGTACATCGTTGGTTACCGTAATCCTGATATTTTCTTTATCAAAACCGGTTGCAAAAACATGCACTTCAAAGTTTTCGCTGTTCTCTATTACATTTACGGGCACGTTGTATTTTGGCCTTCTGTAACCAAACTGTAAGTGGTTTTTATAAAATCTTCTTCCACGTTGCGGCTGGCAACGGACAAATTGCTCTCTATTCATGTTGAATTTGTTTTTATTTTAAATAATGATTATGGTCCTGTATTATCGATCCGCTTGATTTGCCGGTGGTGTTTCCATTGTTTTTTCATGCTGACAGCGTTGCCATTTATGACGGTCAAAACGTCTTGGTCCCAGTGTTAACAATAGTATCGAAAATGTTAGTATTGCCGTTACAAATCCGATAAGAACCCTGTTTTTAGTTTTCATCTTTTTGATTTTGAGGGTTAGTAAATTTTCTTCCACCGCAACCGTATGGAGCCTGCTCCTTAAACCGGGCGTATTCCTCTTCGCTCATATTTCGAATGCGGTCGGCCATCTGAAAACGACGTTCCGAAAAACCCCGCCCCAACCTTCTTCTCCCGAAAAATAACCTGAAGATCAACCCCGCAACCAGGATAAACAGGGCGACCCGTAATAAAAAGAACGGCATAAAGTATAGCCCCGTTCCCAACAATAAACCGATCAGTACCGGCTTTAGAATTTGTCTGTTCATTTTTATAATTTTTTAATGTTCTTTATATAGAAGACGACAGAGTAAATTTTTTACTTTAAACGGCATAAAAAAACTCCGGATGACCGGAGTTGACTATTTAGATCTTCTTACTGCAGCGATTTCGCCACTTTTCTTTAAAACTGGCTTTTTCCTCTTCGCTCATATTGTCCCATTTTTCCCGCCACCCATTCCTGGCAAACGGCGCTTTACCCCGGGGACCGCCCCTGAATCCGCCAAACAAAATCCTGCAAAGCACCAGTAGCCCAAATGCTTTCCAGTAAGTAAGCTGCCCGACCTGAATCAGGTCAGGCAAAATATTGTTCCACAAAAACTGAACAATTGCCGCCAGCAAAAGAGCCCCTGCTGCAATAATCAGAACAAAAGGAAACCGCCTTCTTCTGAAAGGTCTGTTTGTACTTTCCATTTTACAGACTATTTAATTCATTATACAAATCAATTAACCGGTTGCGCAGATGTTTTACAGCGTAACCCTTACGACTGATGATGGTTTTCAGGTTTTCGCCTCTTGCATCTGCTATTTCCTGCAAAGTCATATCTTCCATTTCATTCATAATAAAAACTTCCCGCTGTTTCTCAGGCAACTCTTCCAAAGCCATCATCAGTTCTTCCCAGAATATTTCACGAAACTGATTGCTCTCCGGGCTATTATCCATCGATGCCAGCAGGTTTTCCAACCAGTTATCTTCTTCACCGCTATTGGAGGTAGAAATAATATCTTTTTCTTTCCGGTAACGGTCAGTCAGTTTATTCCTGGCCACCCGGTGCAACCAGCCACTCATGCTGTCAATTGTTTCAATATCTACATTACTTACCTGGTACCAAACATCCTGCAGGATATCTTCGGCATCCTCTCTGCTGTTCACGCGGCTCCGGATAAAATCAAACAGCCGGCTTCCATAATCCCTGACTACAGAAATAATTCCGGCTTGTTTTGATTTTTCCATTGAGTTGTCCAAAAAATTCCTGATTTTACGAAGGAAGACGAATCACCTGATATTTTACTTTAAAACGCTCCGGTTTTTTTATTAAAAAATAAAATCAGAGGGGGGAAAATCGGAAGCATGCATCTTTTGTCACTAAGTTGGGGGATACCTCCTGAAAGTTTTCCCGGGAGAGGAGTCCCGGAAGAACATAAGAAATACGGAGTCAGAGACATCCGTATAGCAGTGACTCTGAAAAATATTTCAAAAGCAATCCCCGCTACGTTTTTTCAAACACGTAGTGTATTGTCTTTTCTTCCTGCTTTGATTCCGGATCTTTGAACACAGCCCGCCACAGCATTTTATTTCCCTTCAGCTCCACTTCAAAAACCTGCTCGTCCATTTCATCGTTGCCAACAATAAGCATTGTTTTCTTCAATGTCCACCGGGTTCCAAATGCCGGAGTGCTGTCGGCATCAACATCTTCACAATGATTTTTTTCGAGGCTGATTTCCCCATTGGCGGAAAATATATAGACCAGCTTTTCCAGGCATGGCTGCCTCCTGTACATATCCTTCAGGAAATCAACCTTCTTATTGGTGTGGGTACTCTCCCAACCTTCTGTCAGCTTCCATTTCCCTGCCGGGTTCTGTGCATTACCAGCAACCACCGCTGCCAATAATATGAACAGCATCAGTATATTTTTCATAGTAGAAAGTTAACCTTTTTTATCCGTCAATTATACCAGAAAAGTAAATACGCCCGGACAGCGACGTGTAAGTGGCGATAACTTACAGGTACTGGATAACCTCTTGTGCTTCCCGGGACATAAGTTCCGGAAGAACAATAATAAATACGGAGTCAGGGACATCGATATAAGGAGACTATGACAATTTAGTAATAAAAAGACACAACCAGTCCCGTAAAGCGGGAGGTCTGGCTACCCACAAGGCTGTGCTACAAAACCTGCGCCAGGACAGGCGTGGTAAGTAGTAAGTCACAAGATGCAGGCTTCAGGACGCAGGTATACCTGCAACCTGAGATCTGCGACTGCAGCTAATTCATTCCCACATCTTCAAATTATCCCATTTTCAAGTTATTCCCCCTCCGCCTGCCGGCGCTGGTACCGCCGCAGTAACCGCATGCTGATCAGCACATTGATGGAGATGCCGAGGTTGAAAATGAACAGGAAGATCACCATACCCCGCAGGTAGGGCTTGATGTCGAAATCTTTCAACTGTTCCGGCAGGGTTTCCCTGGTTTTTTCTACAAACTCGCCGGCATTTTGCCAAACGGTTACAGCGCTGATGATATTGGATACCGAAAAGAACAAAGCCAGGAAACCAACCATCCGTATGCCCATCGGCGTTTGAGTGCTCAACGGAACGGACGGATCTTTCAAACTCCTGATCAGTTGCAGGCTGGCATAGCTGTGCAGTACGATAGAAGCGATGAGCAGCACCGGCAGCAACATCACCATATTACCCATCATCAGCACGGCCAGCAGTCCGGCAAACACCCACATACCGCCGATCACAATATTGATCCATGACAAAACCGTTGATATCTGTATTTCTGTTTTCATGTTGCTTTCAGTTGTACATTATAAATCGGTGATCACCAAGCCCAGCTCATCCAGTTGCTGCTGATCTATGACAGACGGCGCATCCAGCATCACATCCCTGCCGCTGTTATTTTTGGGGAATGCAATAAAGTCCCGGATGCTTTCGCTGCCGCCCAGGATGGCGCAGAGCCGGTCGAAGCCAAAAGCGATCCCACCGTGCGGGGGGGCGCCATATTCAAAGGCGCCTAGCAGGAACCCGAATTTATGGTTTGCCTCCTCCGGGCTCATGCCCAGTGCAGCGAACATTTTCTCCTGCAGATTACGTTGGAATATCCTGATGGACCCCCCTCCTATTTCGTTCCCGTTCAGCACCATATCGTAAGCATTGGCTTTGATGCGGGCATAGGGATGCTCCAGGTATCTTGCGGCATCGTCAATCACCGGCGAGTGATCGATCATGGTGCGGATATCCGATGGCTTGGGCGAGGTAAACGGATGATGCCTGGCTACCCAGCGATTTTCCTCTTCGGCGTATTCAAACAAGGGAAAATCGAGTACCCATAACAGTTTGAATACATCTGCTTTTCTGTATTCAAGTCGTTTGCCCATTTCAAGACGCAGTTCGCTGATGGCTTTTCGTGTCCTTTCTTCGGCTCCCGCCAGTATCAGCACCAGGTCTCCTGCCGCAGCGCCGGTCGCAGTTGCTATTTCCTTCAGTTTTTCTTCCGGGAAAAACTTGTCAAAGCTGCTTTTGAAGCTGCCGTCAGGATTGCATTTTATAAATGCAAGTCCCAGCATCCCTATCTGCGGGCGTTTAACCCAATCCGTCAGCTCATCTGTTTGCTTGCGGCTGTACTCGCTGCAACCGGGCACGGCGATCGCCACCACGGTTTCCGCATCATCAAAAACCCTGAAGCCTTTGTGCAAGGAAGTTAACAGCGATGTTTTTTCCGGGAATACATGGGCCGGGAATTTCAGGTTGGCAACCTTCATCCCGAAACGGGTATCCGGCTTGTCATTACCATAGTGCCACATGGCATCTTCCCAGGTCATCCGTTCTATTACATCTGTATAATCGATCCCTTTTACTTCCTTAAAAATATACTTCACCAATCCTTCAAATATTTCCAGGATATCTTCCTGCTCCACAAAACACATTTCGCAATCTATCTGCGTAAACTCCGGCTGGCGGTCGGCACGGAGGTCTTCGTCGCGGAAACAGCGGGTGATCTGGTAATACCGGTCGTATCCGCTCACCATCAGCAATTGCTTGAAGGTTTGCGGGCTCTGGGGCAACGCATAGAATTCCCCCTGGTTCATCCGTGAGGGCACCACAAAATCCCTGGCCCCTTCCGGTGTGGATTTGATCAGGAAAGGAGTTTCAATATCCATGAACCCGTTTTCATGCAGGTAGTTTCTTGCTGCGCAATTCACCGCATACCGCAGCTCCAGGTTTTTCTTTATGGCATTCCTGCGCAGGTCGAGATAGCGATACTTCATTCTCAGGTCTTCTCCCCCGTCCGTATCATCCTGTATGGTAAAGGGCGGTGTAGCGGATCTGTTCAATATGGTAAATTGCTTTACGGTGATCTCTATATCACCTGTCGGCAACTGCGGATTTTTATTACTTCGTTCGGTTACGGTACCTTTTACCTGCAAAACAAATTCGCGGCCCAGCGGGTTTTCTTCCAGCAGCCCGTTCAGTTCTTCTCCTGCCAGCAACTGGGTGATGCCGTACCGGTCCCTGAAGTCAATAAAAGTAATAGCGCCAAATTTCCGGATCGTTTGTACCCATCCCGCCAATATCACTTCCGTTCCTGTATCTGATAAACGTAATTCGCCGCATGTATGTGTTCTGTACATTTCCTGCTTTTTATAAGGATGGCAAAGGTAGTATAAAAGCGTTATTTATACTTTCCGGTCGGTGAGACACCGACCGGTAGGGTACCTGCAGGCAGGTGTCTCCACCCGCCTGCGGCGAAAAGAGACCAGGTATAATTGTTCATCAGTATGGTTCAGGTCTCACACTGGCGCAAGTCTTCCGCAGGATGACTTGTTGCCTTCTAATGCTACCGGACTGTGTCCGGGTTGGAAACGGTTATGCCCTGATACAATCAGGGGGGAATTTTGCGGCACAAGTGATCTGCAAGCAGAACACTTGCGCCGGGTTCCGGCATTCTTCTCCTCATTTTGATCCCGCAACTGCGGGATCAAATTAACCATCTCCACATTTTCAAATTGCGTCCACCTGGGGTCTAGCGTAGCCGACCCCGAGATCACCGGTGTTACCTCTTATGAAAACTGTAGCGCAGCATATACTATGCTGATGCGGATCGGTGAAGTGATGTAGCGTTCCATACCTCCGGGGTCGGCGCTGCCAGGCCCCGAAGAGACATAAGGCACCAGGGAGCACAATGTTATTTTCCCCTTCGTGATACTTTGAGCCTTCGTGTCCTCGTGGTTCTAAAAACAATACCGGTGGTACTAAGCCTGGTCACCCCTACTGGCGCAGGTTTTATAGTAGAGTCATGTAGGTGGTCAGACCTCCCGCTGCGCGGGGCAAGTCGTGCCTCTCCATTACTTTTTTTAAAACTACAGCACCCAACATTTTATCATATTTTTACTTCTCCTCAGGGCAAATTGCGCCAACCATAGTACATAGCTGGCGGCCTGGGTGCAAAATAGATATTAACAAGAAGTTTAGTAACGACAAAGCACAGGTCTGGCCGTGCGCAAACCCAGGCTACAAAACCTGCGCCAGAGCAGAGCACCTGGCGTCCCTACAGGACGCATACACATTTTTTGCTATTGGGCTACAAACCTTCCGTCCCGATGGGACGGGCGGCATTTTAGAAGAAATAGAATTCTATAGTATACTTCAGCCTTTCTCAACATTCTCACATTTTCAAATTCCCACATTTTCAAATTTCCAAATTAATCACATTTCCACATTTTCCTCCCTCACCAATGCTTCCGCCTGCTGCAGGTTTCTTTCCCTGAACTTTTTCCGTGGTGCAAGAAATATATAGAAGTAAAGCAGGATGACAAGCCCGATCCCAAAAGGAAAAAGCGCCAGGTGGCGCGAACCCCAGGTGCCTTCATCAAAACCGTAAAACTCACCCGCCATCCATAAGCTGTTGGCCGCGATCCAGAGCGTGACCGCCAGGTTGTGAAACAGTTCCGCCGTTATCTTACGGGTTTGCCAGGTGATGGTAACCGCCACCGCCAATGCAGGAATGATCATGAACATGCCCATGATGTGAAAATCAAGCGCCCAGCATATGTCTTTTAACAGCCACAGAAAAATGTGCATGTTCTCTGTCCGGCGAAACCGGGCCGGAATACTGTAAACAGGTTGTTCACTCATATAACATAAAGTATGCTCAAAAAAGAAGAATGAAGTTATGCTTCTATATATGTATTTCCGCTTCGCCATTTTCCAATTGCATGAACCGGGTCACAGACCGCGGAATTTCCGTTTTATAATGACTTACATACAACAGGGTCGTGTCAAACTGTGCACAAATATCATCTATCAGTTGCCGGAACTGCTCCACATGTTCCTTATCCAGGCCCTGGCAGGGCTCGTCCAGTATAAGCAGCGGCGGGTTTTTCACCAGTGCCCGGGCCAGTAACACCAGGCGCTGCTCTCCCATAGACAAGGATGACAAGCGCCTGTTGGCAGACGGATCGAGACGGAACAATCGCAACCACTGCCCTACCAGGTCCGCCTGCCCGGCTGTCAGCTTTCTAAACAAACCAATGGAATCAAACAAACCGGAAGCCACTGTTTCAAAGCAGGTGGCTGTATAATCAAAAAAAACATGCATCTCCGGCGATACATAACCGATGCGCTTCTTTATATCCCAGATGCTTTCCCCGCTGCCCCGCCTCTTATCAAAGAGGTATACCTCATTGGCGTACGCCTGGGCATTATCACCGGTGAGCAGGCTGAGTAGTGTTGACTTCCCGGCCCCGTTCGGCCCTGATACCGCCCAGTGCTCGCCCTTTTTCACCTCCCAGTTGATATTTTTCAGAATATGCCTGTTGCCGTATACCACGTTAACATTCACCATTTTCACGGCATAAGCGAACCCGGTATCATTTTCTTTCCTGAGCGATTGGAGCGCGTCTTTGCTCAACCGGAAGGAGCGGGTGGCTACCATTGACGGATCAAAATCCGCCGCCGGCAGGATTGTTTTTACCGTGCCGCTTTCCAGTATGGCTACATGCGTGGCCGCCACCGGAATTTCCGTTGCCGGCGTAATGATCATCAGCTTCATACCTGATTTCTGCAACCGGCTTATGATACCGTTCAGCATCTCACGGCCGCTTACGTCCAGCCCCGTGAAAGGATTATCCAGGATCATCATATCCGGCTCCTCCAAAATAGCCTTCGCTATCTGCAGGCGCTTGTTCTCACCATTTGAAAGCTGTATCAACGGCTCGTTCAGCACCGCTTCTATATGTACGATAGAAGGCAGGTCCTTCGTCACGATACCAGACGACAAAACCGCGGGGAATTGATCCAGGTTCAGGGCCTCTTTCACGATAACGGCATCTTCGGCGTCTGACGAGTTGAACCGCTGCTGATAATAAAAATCAGACACGTTGGAGAGATTCTTAAACCGGTGCTGCTGGTCTACCACCAATACTGCCGGCTTTTGCGGCGAATGCCATTCCATATGCCCCGACACAAAGTGCCGCCCGGCGATCGTATGCGCCAGCACGGTCTTACCGCTTCCCGAAGGACCCGTAATTGCCCAACATTCGTTATCTCTGATGGTTAAAGAAAGATCGTTAAGAACCTTTTTGCCGTTGAGTGTTACACCAATCTCTTTTAGTGTCAAAAAAACTGAAGCCATTGCACAAATGTACAATGGCTTCCGGTAGATTTTTTAAAAGTTCATCGGATGTTATTCTTCATCCTCGTAATAGGCTCCTTCACTATTAAAATACGACGCTTCCCATTCTTTCACCATCTTGTCATCCAACAGCTCTACAATCTCGAATATGGCATCTGTTTTTCTTTTCCAGTGTTGTGTTTCCTCCGTTTCACCATAACGGGAGATAAACATGCAATGATCGGAATCCAGAATTACCCTGATTAGTACTATGGATGAGCTTTCCTCTTCCTGAATGAGATAATAACAACCTTTTTCCAATAACGCATACGAATACATAACTAATAATTTTTTAACCTGATCAAATACAGACTAATGGGTAATAAGCCGTAAGAGTTAATGGTGTAAGTACAGAATGGCGTGGGTAAGTAAGTATGCTACAAATTTACTGATTTTAGCACTCGAAAAACGATCCGGGGGCAACAGTTAGCCGAATTTAAAAAAATATAACATCACCATATAAGATATCAATAAACTACGTATAACATATAATAAAATATATCATATGTCAAAAAAATAATAGTGGTTTTTAATGGTCGATACATGAATCGGTTGGTGGGACACCAGACCGATAGGGTCCTACTGCTGCCAGGGTTCCTACTGGCGGGGTGTCCTCACCCGCCAGATACAAGGTTGCACGGGACTGCAGGCGGACGCCCTCTGGGAAATACCAGCCGATGCTTCCCGAAAGGGACTCGGCGTCTTTTAAATCGGATAGGGTTCGGAACCCTATAACCAAAACAGCCGGGCGTCCGGCCCTGGAAAAAGAGTTGATAAAAAGCAAGATTCATTTTGCATTTTATGGGGCTATCCTCTAACTTCGCCCCCTAATGCAACTCAGCACAAAACATTTGTTGGGCATTAGGGATCTCACACAAGGGGATATCCGGCTTATTTTAGATACCGCCGCCCAGTTTAAAGAAGTATTACAGCGTCCGATCAAGAAAGTTCCCACTTTGCGGGACGTTACCATCGTTAACCTGTTTTACGAAAGTTCTACCCGAACGCGTATTTCGTTTGAGCTGGCGGAAAAAAGGCTCAGCGCCGATACCATCAATTTTACTGCCAGCGGCTCTTCCGTTTCCAAAGGAGAAACCCTCCTGGACACAGTAAATAATATTCTTTCCATGAAAGTGGATATGGTGGTGATGCGGCACAGCGCCAGCGGCGCACCACATTTTCTGGCAAAGCATATCCCGGCGGCTATTGTAAATGCAGGCGACGGCATCAACGAGCACCCTACCCAGGCGCTGCTGGACGCTTTCTCGATGCGGGAGCAAAAGGGCACGCTGGAAGGCATAAAAGTGTCCATCATCGGCGATATCATGCACTCGCGGGTAGCGCTCAGCAATATTTACCTGTTGAAAAAAATGGGTGCGGAGGTGATGGTAGCCGGACCGCCCACGCTCATTCCGCCGTATATTCAGCAGGCATTTGATATACGGGTCAGCTATAACATCAGGGAAGCGCTGCAATGGTGTGATATAGCCAATGTTTTGAGAATACAGTTGGAACGGCAAAACCAGGTATTGTTTTCTTCTTTAAGAGAGTATAACCTGGCGTATGGCATCAGCAAAAAAATGCTGGACAGCATTGACAAGGAACTGGTGATCATGCACCCTGGTCCCATCAACCGCGGCGTGGAACTGGACAGTGATGTTGCGGATTCGCAGCAATCCATTATATTGCAACAGGTGGAAAACGGCGTGGCCACCCGGATGGCGGTATTATACCTGCTGGCAGGCGGCCGGGAGGTTGAAAACACACCCAAACAATAATCTGAATCAGACATAATTTTTAAAACTTGCCAGATGAGCAGAGTTGCCTTATTTCCCGGTACATTCGACCCTATCACCATCGGTCATCTCGATATCATTTACCGGTCGTTGCCTTTGTTCGACAAGCTGGTGATCGGCATCGGGCGCAACGCCAACAAAACCGCCATGTTCTCTGAAGAGCAGCGGCTGGAATGGATCAAGGATATATTCAAAGAAAACGATAAGGTTTCCGCTATTGTATATGAGGGGCTGACCATTGATTGTTGCAAAAAGATCGGCGCCGGCTTTATTCTCCGCGGTATCCGCTACGTGAGCGATTTTGAATACGAAAAAGCCATAGCCGATATGAACCGTAGCCTGGCAAAAGATATAGAAACCATCTTCCTGACCTGTTTACCGCAGTATACTTCTGTTGCATCCACACTCGTACGGGACGTTATCAGGAATGGCGGAGACGCCTCTCCGTTCCTCCCGGAACCGGTGATAAAAAGTTTGAAAGGGTAGTGACAAGTGGTTAGTGGACAGTAATAAGTAGTGTTTATCTTACAACCTGCGATTTTCCCGACTTACCACTTACTACTAATTACTTACTGCTGGCCACTTAAGAAGCTTGCCTGTGCGTTTCAAATCCGCCGGCTGCCGCGTATTCCTGTATTTTTTTGTGCAGCACTTCCGGCTTGAACGGCTTGGGTATATAGTCATTAAAGCCTTTGCTCAGCAGGTCTTCGCGGATATTCTCGTAGGTAGCCGCTGTAAAAGCAATAATAGGAATAGAAGGATGCGTCTTCCGGATCTCGGCTACCGTTTGCGCACCATCCATTTCCGGCATTTCCAGGTCTACCAATAGCAGATCCGGCTTGTTTTTATAGAAAAGCTCCACTGCTATCAGCCCGTTCTCTGCCGTCACTACATCAATATTCCATTTCTGCAGGAAACGTTTGGCGACCATCATATTGATAGGATTGTCTTCGGCCAGCAATATCTGTAATCCATCTAAAGCAGACAGGTTCTTCAGCTTGTCTTCATCCACATAGGGCCGTTGCTGCGTGGTTATCTTAAAATTCAGTGTAAAATAAAAAGTGCTTCCCTTCTCAGGTTCGCTCTCAACTTTAAGCGTACCGCCCATTTGCTCTACTATCCGCTGGGTAATGGCCAACCCCAAACCGGTGCCGCCATATTTCCGTGTAGTTTCAATATCCGCCTGGGTGAAGCTGTCAAATATCTGACGGATCTTATCGCGGGGGATACCAATCCCGGTATCTTTCACTGAAAAATATATATCGGCGCTGGCTGATTTAAGGGCAACCGTTTTTACCGCCATTTCTATAGTGCCTTCTTTCGTAAATTTCAATGCGTTGGACAACAGGTTGTTCATGATCTGGTTCAGCCGCATTTCATCCCCGTATATCTCCAGGTCCGTGTTCTCATCTATCTGCACCTTAAAATCCAGTTGCTTGGCAGTGACCGAAGCATTGAATGAGGTTACTACTTTCTGCAGGAAGGCCTTCAGGCTGAACTGCGAATTTTCCAACTGCATTTTGCCGGCTTCGATCTTACTGAAATCCAGGATATCATTTACCAGTTGCATCATGTGCTCAGAGGAATATTTGAGTACCTCGAAGCTCTGACGCTGCGAGGGCAGGTATTCTTCCTGCAATACCAGGTTGGTAGTCCCGATGATGGCATTTAAAGGGGTCCTGAGCTCGTGGCTCATGTTGGAGAGGAAGCGGGACTTTATCTGCGCCGCCTTCTCCGCTTTTTCTTTTGCTTTTAAGATCTCAAATTCCGCCACCTTTATCTCCGTAATATCAAGGATACTGATCTTACAATACTGAGCGCCGCTGTGCGTGAATGCTACCAGGCTGACATAACCATAGAAGGGGGTATTGTCTTTTCTGAAAAAATCCATATTTCCATACCACGGAGATTTTTTGGTAAAATCCTGCCGTCCCAATACCAGTATATGTTCCTCCATTTTATCGCCCAGCAGGTCTTTTACCAGGGAACCGGTGATCGCCTCTTTGGAATCAAGACTGAAAATATCCAGGGCCGTCTTATTACAATCGGTGATCGTCAGGGAGTTGATATCAATAATAAAGGAAGCGTCCAGGGAGGTGTCATAAATGGTTTCTTTAAAATATTTTTCATCCAGTATTTTATCTTCGTTTTTCTCCAGTGTCTGTAAAATATAATACGTAAAAAAGGCGGTGATCACCAGTGAAAGCGCCAGATTGGAGCTAAAGAGGGCGCTGTATTGCTCCGGTGAAATCGTTTGTACCGTGCTGCTGTAGGGCGAAAGGATAAAGATCATGGCAGCCGTGATAAATGTCACGATCGCCGTCATGATCAGCTCCTCGTAATTTTTCCTGAGGTCTATTACGAAGATCAACGCCAGCAGAAAGGGGAAATAGAACATGTGCTCACCTGATTTCAACCCTTCCACATAACTGATGGAAAACAGGTAAAAATTGATCACCACTATACCCAGCACTTTTGCGAAAGCCATTCGTCCATCCTTGTTCAGAAAGAAGGATACCGTCAGCAACAAAATAGTGGTAATATTCAGTAACAGGCTGATATAAAGCCCCCTGAAGCTGTTTAGCACCGCGGAGATCAGGCTTACCCCAATGCCAAAGAATATAAAAATAACAAGCCTTTCCACACTTTTCCGCTCTTCATGACTTTTGGACGGATCGCCCCCGCTGTTCAAAATACTATAAAAGGCGGATACTATTTTGTCTAAAAAGTTCGTTTTCATTCTATAACATGATTAGGGTTGATGTGTGTTAATTATACCCTTTAAAACGACTTAGCTTACAACAAATTGTGATATGCATAACGAAGTAGACAAATGGCAGTTCAGCTTTTCGCCGCACCTTGATACAGCGTTTTTAAATGGATTGTATGATAATGACTTTGAGCAGGCTGAAATGGTTTTCAACACGTCTTCCGAACAGATCCGTATCGAGCTCGGGCATGCCCGGGAAAAATTTTCAGCCGGCGATACAGCCGGGTTGAAGAAAGTGATCCATAAAATGAAGCCTTTATTCGGCTATGTCGGATTAAATAAAATAATATCCGACTTCGCAGCGTTTGAGGAAGTATGCGCCGGTGCAGAACGTATTTCGCAAACGGAAAACGGCTTTAATCATATTGTTGCAATTACCGAAGAAGCTTTGCAAACTATTGATAGTGAGGCAAAGCGATTGAAACAATTTAATACCCAATGTCTATGAAATTTCAAAGTATCATCGTGGAAGACCTGCAGGTTTCGGCAGATTTTCTAAGAAAATTTTGTGAAAAATCCGGCGTGGTGGATGTAAACAACCACTTTCTGAATGCAGAGGATGCATTAAGCTACCTGAAAGACAACGTAGTAGATCTTATTTTCCTGGATGTGGAAATGCCCGGCGCCAGCGGCTTCGAGCTGCTGGATCAACTGGTATATTCTCCTCAGGTGATCCTCACCACTTCCAAAGTGGAATATGCCTACGATGCATTCCAGTATAACGTTACCGACTACCTGAAAAAACCCTTTACCTACCAGCGGTTCCTGGAAGCCATCCAGAAAGTAGGTAAAAAATCAGAGCAGCAGAACGGCAACTCCGAGCAGGACCATATGTTCATCAAGTCCGACGGCAAGCTGATCCGGCTGCACAACGATGATATTCTTTTCATTGAAAGCATGGGAGATTATGTAAAATTTATTACACCGGCCAAGAAGTATATTACACATAATACCATCAAAAACCTGGAAACCAAGGTAAACCCCCAGGTATTCATGAAGGTGCACCGTTCCTATATCGTGAATTTTACCAAGATAAATGATATCCAGGAGAATACCCTGTTCATCAATGGTAATATGATACCCATCAGCAAAACCCATAAGTCAGGGGTTATGCAGAAGATCAATATATTGTAAATGATGTAAACCTAACAGGTTTTCGAAACCTGTTAGGTTTGTTATTTAAACATCAGCTTCTCCATCTTCGCATCATGACCATATACATCATTCCGGAAATTAAGCAGTCCTTTTGAATCGACCCAGGCCGTGAAATAACCGATAAAAACGGGAAGCGTTTGTTCAAGCGTCACCCATTTCTCTTTGTTACCCAGCATTGCCTGCTTAATGGCATTATCCGTCCACGTACTGTCTTTTCTCAGTAAGAACCGCGCCAGCCATTCAGGCTCCGACAGTCGGATACAGCCATGACTGAATGCTCTCCTGGTTTCTCCAAACAGGCTTTTGGCCGGCGTATCATGCATATAAATATTATAGTTATTCGGGAACAAAAACTTGACCCTTCCGAGCGAATTATTGGGGCCGGGCTTCTGGCGCACATGGGGTACGTTTCCTGTGTAACCGGTGATCTCCATATTGTGCGCCCGGATATAGTTCGGGTTTTTAGCGATCCCCGGCATGATCTCATTTTTTACGATGCTGGAAGGCACATTCCAGTACGGACTAAACACCACGTACCTCAGGTCGCCGCTGAAGATAACCGTATTGTGCTGCCCGGAGCCTACCACCACGTCCATATGTTTGACAGGTACGGCGTCTTCAAATACATGTAACCTGAATTCGGGTATATTAACAAGCAGGTAATCTCCTTTTATATCTTCGGGAACCCATCGCATTCTTTCCAGGTTGATCAGTATTTGCCGGATCCTTTGCTCTACCGGCTTGTTCAGCTCCCGCACCATCGATTCTCCCACTACCCCGTCAGCAGTCAGTCCATACCGGTACTGAAACCGTTTTACCGCCGCCGTCAATGAGTCAGTAAATACATGGGAGGAGTCTTCCTCCGAAAAATCACCCGTGCGTGAAAGACGCTGCTTGATCTGCAATACTACCGCTGAACTGTCTCCGGCTCTCAGGCTTTTCTGATCCAGCTTCACCGGTTGCCAGCCACCCTGCTGCTCCACCTCGTAAAACCGGACCAGGGCGGCTTTCAGGCGCTTGTAATACGCATTCAGTGGTTCGTATGCTTCACCGCTCCCCTTCATGAGCGAATCCAGGGCTGCCACCACATCCACTTTTTTACGGGGAATATACCATTTCAGGCTTCTTACATCCAGGCTGGTATCCCCTGCAAACGCTTTTTCCGCAAACCGGAAGAACTGCCCGGTCAGCATCAGTTCCGTATGTTGTCGCTCACTATCGGGCAATTGTACGTGCGGTTCTCCCTCTCCTACCGTATCCAGGATGCTTTGCAAAACAGAGTTACCGAGCGTACTGTCTTTAGAGTAAGACAGGTAGTCGCTTTGGCGATGAAGAAAATTCAGAGCCTGTTCTGTCAATCCGTCCGGGATAAACCAGGCATACTGGTAATTACGTGCATTATAAAAACTGCGGAACTGGTTGGCAACATTTTCATCAAAAGCCTGTTCTGCCATAAAGCGTTCCAGAGCAATGCTGTCAAGAAACAGCTCTGAATAAGCATTCTCTACCGTGATGGTCGTATCTCTTTCTTCAACAGGCGGATCCACCTGGCTGTTGCCGGACATACAACTATTTAACAATACCGTTGCACAAAGCAGAAAATAACCATATCGCATACAAAATGGATTGACATTTAAACGATCGGCTAACTGTTATGCGCCAGGAAGCGCCTTTCGCATAACCCGCAGCCAGTTGCCATGCATAAAACGTTCAATATCCTCCTGTATATATCCGCGTTTGCGTAAAATTTCCGAAAAAATCTGCAGGTCGGCAATGGTATCCAGGTCATAGGGCGATTGCTCTTTTCCAAAAGCCCCGTCCAGGTCGCTGCCAATACCCACATGCAGGGCATTACCCGCCAGTTGACAGATATGGTCTATATGATCAGCCGCCCTCTCCAGGCTGCATTGCATTTCCAGGGGGTCGGATCTTCTCCGCTCCCACCCGGGCACGATCATCCAGGCATCCAGTGCACACCCGATCACCGCATCCCGCTCCAGCAGCACTTTGATCATTTCATCGCTGAACTGGCGGTTATGATTTACCAGCGCCCGGCAATTATTATGGCTTGCCCAAACCGGGCCTTCGAATATCCCCAGCGCATCCCAAAACGCATCGTCACACAAATGCGTTGCATCCAGGATCATTCCGAGCCTGTCCATTTCTTTTATCAATGTTATACCCTCCTTATTCAGGTGACCCGTGGCATCGGTACCGTTGGCATATCGCCCGGGACCGTAATGGGCGGGCCCCAGCGCCCTCAACCCGTAGTTGTAGGCGATGTGTAAATGATCCAATGTTACGAGAGAATCCGCTCCTTCCAGGCTTAATATATACCCGATCGTTTTTTTCTCCGACGGATCATTCAGCCAGTAGCTGACATGATCATCCAGTTCCTGCCGGTTCCTGATCATTCTCAGCTCGCCTTCCGCTTCCATAGCACGGTACCATGCAAGCTGTCCCTGTGTTTGCGCCCAAGCTTGTTCCGGCGAATGCCAGCCGGGCAGGGGGTTATCCGGCGCCACGTAACGGGCGATCTGTGTTGCCACTATCAGCCCGATATTCCCTTTCCGGAGCTCGGGAAAACAAACAGTTCCCAATCCGCGGTCAGGCTTATCGGTCAATCCCTTTTCTCTTGCTCTTATTTCTGCAATGGGTTTTCTGAAATCCCGGTTCCATTCCATTGCATTCATGCTGATATCCAGGTGGGCGTCTACAATAAACATAACAGTAACTAAGAGATCTGATTATTTATTTAGCTAAAATTTTTTTTGCCTCTTCTTCGATCAATGATTTGATCTGCCCCTTAAACATAGAAGCAAACAGCGGAATTTCCAACTCAATTTCCACGAGCTTATCGTCCACATTAATATAACCATTGGTTGATAAAGGTCCCATTGCCAAACTAAAATCGTTCCTGTAGTCTGTCCAGCTTTCATTCACGTCCTTCACCTGTCCGGAATATTTTTCTTTCAGCTCAGCCAGCAGGTTTTTGATCTTATCCCGGGCAGCATCCTTAGAATGTTCGTGTGGTATTTCAATTTTCATATGAAGAAATTAAACTGCAAAGCTAAATCAGCCTGCTGTATAGTTGTGATTTAATTTGTGAAAGAGCTGCAAGCCACTGTTGTCCGGGGAAAGTATTTTACGTCATAGCGGGGTCTCTCAACCTGACTTTATGAATGAAGTAGGAAATCACGTTGGTTTCCGGCAGATGTCTCACTACAGATCGTAGGTAGTGGCTGTGGACCCGGCTGGGAAATCAAAGGTGTTTCGAACCGTATATCCGATTTCTCTGTGATCACCTGGCGCGGGTACATATTTCTCTCCGGGGTCGGCTACGCCAGACCCCAGGTGGGCTAAGGGGTTCCGAACCCTTCATGCGCGACTTTTTTCACGCGGTATGTTCATATTATATTTCCCTCTGATCACCTGGCGGGGCTGACCAAAAAGGTCGTCTTTGCGAACGAAGTGAAGAAATATAAAATATTTAAACCTTTATTAATCAAATAGATTTCTTCGGTCGTTCCTCCCTCGCAAAGACGTTCCATGAGCTTTTTAGTCAGCCCCGCATACACATTTTACATCAATAGCTACCAACCTTCCGTCCCGATGGGACGTTTTAAACGAAATAGAATTCTATTGTAAATTCAAACCTTCTCCTCATTCCCCCATTTCCACATTTTACCAGGTGCAGTCACCAATCGGAACGTGGGGACACGCAACGTTCGCTGTACTACCAAACCTATACCTGAACATTCCTAAATTTTTCATATTTCCACATTATTACATTTATAAAAATATTATTTTACTATAATAAATTAATATTTTTTATTTATTTAAACTATATAATAATTTTCATTTTATTATAATTTTACACTAATTTTATTTTATAAATCAAAAATGATTTGGACGTATTTCAGATTACGAATTTTCCGGTCGGTGAGACACCAACCGGTAGCGGACTCCTCGCCGGGAATCAACCTTCGCCTCGTATTTGAAAAACAAAACTGATCCGGATGAAAAAGAGAAGAAAGGCGGGTGGGGGCAGAAAAAAATTACCGTCGGAGATGGTGAAGCAAACCATTACCGTCTTTATAGAAAAGAAGTTTGTGGATGCGGCGGGGGGACCTGATGCCTTGAAAGCTTTTTTATACAAGCAGGCTGTCTCGGACAGCGCCCGCCTGAGCGACCAGGCCGGGCAGACCAGCCCGGATATCCCGGTCGTTCAGTCCTCTTGATTCCCCGTCCTAAAAAACCCCGGTGTTCCGGGGTTTTATTCTTACAAAGATTTCATTGTTTTTCTCAGAATACCAGCGAAAAGGAAGTTCCTTCCTTCTCAATGCTCTGCACCTGGATATTGCCTTTGTGCATCATCATGATCTGTTTGCATAAGCTCAGACCGATACCGCTCCCGCTTTTTTTGGTACTGAAAAACGGGATAAATATCTTATCGAGGATATCTTCCGGGATGCCGTTCCCGTTATCAATTACCTTTATCACTACCCTGCGGTTCGCTTCCGCCGAAGCTGAAAGCGTAATATGCGGCGTGTCTTTTTCCCTTACGGCTTCCATGGCGTTTACCAGCAGGTTGATCAGCACCTGCTCCACCAGGTTGGTATCCACTTCTATCTGCAGGTCTGTGTCTTTCAGGATAACGTCCAGGTCTATCTTCTTTTGTTCCAGCGTAGGTCCCATCAGGGCGGAAAGGTTTTCAAAGATATCCCTGACATATACCTTCGTCAGGTGAAGCTTGGTGATCTTGTTGAGATTGCGGTAGGTTTCAGCAAACTTGAGCAGCCCCTCGCTTCTGCGCTTGATGGTAATGATGCCCAGCTCCAGGTCTTCTACCGTACCTTCCTCGTCCACGATGCTTTTGGCCGCCAACTGCAAGCGGTTCTTTAAGGTATCTGCCAGCGAAGAGATGGGCGCCACCGAATTCATGATCTCGTGGGTCATTACGCTCAACAGCTTTTTCCATGCCTCCGCTTCATTTTCATCCAACGCTTCGTCTACATTTTGAAAAGCGATCACTTTAAAGACCTTGCCATCGGTCTGAAAGGCGGTTGCGGAAAGCAGCACTTTAATATTTGCCCGTGCTATCCGCACCACCTTTCCGTCGCCGGGCTTCATGGTTACCAGCTCATCATACAACAGCTTATCCCTTTTCTCCAGCGAATGAATGGTTTTCAGGTAAGGAATGCCCAGCATCTTTTTCAGGGATTCGTTCATCCATCCGGTTACGCCTGTCTCGTTTTCATAGGACAGTATGCCGGTATCCACCAGCTCCAGTATCTGCTGCAGATAGAGATATTGCGTTTCTCTTTCCTTACTTATGACTTTGAATGCTGAGTTGATATCATTAAACCCACGCCGAAGCGGCTGCAACTCAACCGGCGCCTTTTTCACATTAAAATGCCGGGAGAAATCGCGGTAGTGTACCGACTCTACAAACTGGTCTACCTCATCCTGTGCTTTCCGGTTGAAGCGGTAAAAATCCACCATTTGAATGGCTATAACGGGCAGCAGCACGGCCAGGTACACATAATGCCCGCTCACTGTAATAAATGCAACAGCCAGCAGTGTTACAAACAACACCAGCACTCTTATCAGTATCCGCCATTCAACCTGTTTAAACATAACCGGTATTATAAATACTTAAATATCGTATTTGCTCAATCTGCGATACAGGGCAGTGCGGGTGAGCCCCAGTTCCTTCGCGGCTTTTGTGATATTGCCATTGTGTTTTTCGATCACCCGCAGGATGGCATTTTTTTCAATATTCCGCAGGTTCAGCTCCCGGGGCTCTTCTTCGGCAACACTGCCGGATTCAATAGGAGAGAATATCAGGTCCGCCGCAGTTATCCGGTCCTTGTCCGACATGATCACGGCCCGTTCTATGGTGTATTGCAGTTCCCTTACATTCCCGGGGTAATGGTATTGCTTCAGCTTTTCCCTGGCAGAGGCATCCAGGCTCAGCGAGGGCTTGAGGTATTTGGCTGCATATTGCTTCATGAAAAAATCTGCCAGCAGTATAATATCATCCTGGCGTTTATGCAGGGGCGGTACCGTGATCTCCACGGTATTGATACGGTACACCAGGTCTTTACGAAAACGGTTTTCATTGGCCAGTTCCGCCAGCGGCACATTGGTAGCGCAGATCAGCCGGATATCCACAGGCACAGGCTGATTAGTGCCCAACCGGGTTACCATCCGGTTTTGAAGAACGGATAACAATTTTGCCTGCTGGTGCAGGGATATATTCCCGATCTCATCCAGGAACAAGGTGCCGCCATTGGCAGCTTCAAACCTTCCTTCCCTGTCTTCCCTGGCATCGGTGAACGCTCCTTTTTTGTGACCAAAAAGCTCACTTTCAAACAAGCTTTCCGTCAGGGCGCCCACATCCACTTTCACAAAAGGCTTGTCCTTTCGCAGCGATTGTTGATGAATGGCTTTTGCTATAAGGTCTTTGCCCGTACCGTTTTCTCCCAGTATCAGGATATTGGCGTCTGTGGGCGCAATCTTATGCACCTTATAGAAGATATCCCGCATGGCTTCCGATTCACCCAGCAATTCCGAACCAATGATGGAATCAGCGGGAACGACCGCACCGCCATCCTGGCGGGAATGCTCTTTTTGCTTCAGTGTTTCCTTAATAGTGGCGATCAGCCGCTCGTTGTGCCAGGGTTTCACCATGAAGTCACTGGCGCCTTCTTTCAGACATTTTACCGCCAGGTCAATATCGCCATAGGCGGTTATCATTATGATGGCTGCATCCGAGCCCATCTCCTTTATTTTCCGCAGCCAGTAAAGCCCTTCATTGCCGGTGTTGATAGAACTGTTGAAATTCATATCCAGCATAATGAGATCAAAATGCTGCTTATGCAATAACGAACGCAGATTTTCAGGATTCTTTTCCGTCACCACCGACTTTGCTTCTGTTTTTAAAAGCAACCTGACGGCCGTCAGAACATCCTGGTCATCATCAATAATTAGGACAGAAGCATTTTTCAGATTCATCTACCGGATCAGTTTTACAGTTATTCAACCATCGAAATTAAAGCTAAATCAGCTTCCGGCAATGTTTAACTTGATAAGCGGGGGTTGCAGGTGGTAAGTAGTAAATGGGGACAGTCGTAAGTTGCAGGATACAGATCTCAGGTTGCAGGTAAAAGCTGTTAAAATGCCTGTATAATTGCCCTTGAAGTATATGCTTTCTTCGTATATTGATACGAATATGTCAACCATCGTTAATGATTGCCGATAACTACGCCGTTCGCAAGGATTCCTTCAAACAGCCGCCCATCACCCTTGCAGGGCGTTTTCGTTTTTTAGGTCCGGGTTTTATTTTGTCCGCCTCCATTGTCGGGTCGGGAGAGCTGATCGCCACCACCATCCTGGGCGCCAAAGCCGGGTTTGTAATGTTCTGGATCATCCTCGTGAGCTGTTTTGTAAAAGTCACCATTCAATTACAGTTCGGCAGGCAGGCGATCCTGACGGGTGAAACCGTTATGCATACCTTTAATAAATTGCCGGGAATAAGGTTGGGCAATATGCATTGGTCTGTATGGACGGTATTGCTGCTGACCCTGCTGAAAATAGTGCAGGTCGGCGGTATGCTGGGTGGGTCGGCGCTGGTATTACATATGCTGACACCGCAGATCTCTGTCATTACATGGGTGATCATACTTGCAATAGTGGTATCCCTGCTCGTGTATAAGAACTACTACCCTTTCCTTGAAAAAGCCTCCCTGTTCATGCTGCTGGTATTCACCATTATCACGCTTGCATCGCTGATCGTTGTGCAATTTACAGTATATGCGTTCAGCTGGCAGGATATCGCAAGCGGGCTGCAGTTTGAATTACCGGCCGCAATGGTGATGCTGGCCATTGGCGCCTTTGGTATAACAGGCGTAGGAAGCGACGAGATCATTTCGTATAACTACTGGTGCCTGGAGAAAGGATATGCCGCTTATACGGGCGCCAATGATGGCAGCCCCGCCTGGAAACAGCGGGCAGCAGGCTGGATAAAAGTAATGTACCTGGATGCCACCGTAGCCATGATAGTTTATACCGTTGTTACCGCGGCCTTCTACCTGCTGGGGGCTGCCATCCTGCATGGCAGTGAGCATATCCCCGAAGGGAACGACCTGATCAATGTGCTCGCCAACATCTATACCGAGACACTGGGAGAAAACTTCCGGGTCATATTTCTTGTAGGTGCATTTTTTGTATTGTTCTCCAGCGTATTCGCCACCCTGGCTTACTGGTCGAGGTTGTTTTCGGACATAGCCGGGCAAAAGGGCTGGATCAACTTTAATGACACGAAGCAACGTAAAAAGCTGATCACCCTCCTGGCTTTTGTGTTTCCCTTCCTGTGGGCGATAGCCTACCTGTTCATCAAGCTGCCGGTGCTGATGATCATTTCCGGGGGTGTGGTGGGCTCTGTGCTCCTTTTGATCATTGTGTATGCCGCTATTTATTTCCGCTACAGAACATCCACCACCATTAAAACAGGCAGGCTGTTTGACATGCTCCTGTGGATAAGCATCGTGAGCATATTGACAGTAGCGGTATACGGTATCATACAGCTGCTTAGTCCTGCTATTTCCTGAAAGAAAAAATATAGGGACCGTTATCGGAATCGATCGTCATCTGCAGGGTTTCATTATTATCCAGCAGTTGCACGGCCGGCATCCGTTTCCGTTCCGTTGCTGATAACATAGTACCGGCCTCCCTGGTAAGCAATTCTGCACTGACCGTCCGGGAACGGCATTGCCCGTCATCCGGAAGAGACAAATGCAGGATATACGTCCGGGTGTCTACATTTACATATGAGTCTTTAAAACATTCGCGATCGGTCACCTCCATTGATTGTCCTCCGTAGCTAACTACCCGGAGCTTCCAGTTGCCTACAAGCGGATCAACCGTTTCCCGGCCATTCTCTTTTTTGCAGGCGCCCAATAATAAAAAACTCCGGGGAGAAGCCTTTTTAATATACGATTTCTGATTTTGGATTTCTGATTTGATCTGACAAATCAAATCAGAAATCAACAATCCCGGTTGGCATAAACGTGTCGCTTGCACCTGAGGTGGAGTAGAAGCCGGGCATCCCTGCAAGAAAAATAAAAGATCCGTGCAGTTATTTCCCTGCACGGATCATTTGTTTTTTACAATTGAATAACTATCTCTTAATAACCCGGATTCTGCGCCAGCTTATCATTCCTGATGATCTCGTCACGATGAATGGGCACATAATACATTTTATCGTCCCAGCTCCTGTTCTCATGTGTATTATTTTCAACAGGATCATACGTGTAGTTGTAAATGGCTTCATTATGCTTGTAAGCCCCGGCCTGCTGCATGCCCGGCTTAAAGGTACCCCTTACTGTGATGTAGGTAACTTTCCGCCCAAGCGTTGCGGGTGCGATCATCCATCTCCTGGCATCATGATAGCGGTGCTCTTCAAACGCCAGTTCAATCTGCCTTTCATAACGATAGCGAGTTTTTAATGCGGTCCCGCTTGTTTCCGTAATGGCCGGCAAGCCCGCCCTGAATCTTATTTTATTCAACCAGTCCACGGCTTCGCCATCTTCATTCAATTCAATACAGGCTTCCACATAGTTCAGTACTACTTCCGTAAACCGGATGAATGGCCAGGGAATATACTGAAGGACACTCTGATCTTCCTGCGCCGGGTTAGTATCAATAAACTTCACAAAATAATAACCGGTCCTGCTGCCATTCCAGTCTTCCCTCGGAGAGTTACGCGTATCCAGCCCCTGCCAGGTGGCTATATTTCCGTTACCATCCAGAATTTCATAGGCGCCCGTCTGAATAGTGTTGATGTCCGGCAGACCTGGTCTCGGTTTCCATTCTGCCCCATCGTACAAAATAGTGGCATACATGCGCGGGTCTCTGTTTTTGTAAGGCGCCGCTTTATGTGCTGCATTGGACCAGTTGAAAGGAACTGTTGTTCCACCATCCAGTACTTCATAGCTATCCACAAATACGCCAATGGGTGTGTTACCGGCCCAGTTATAATAACCGTTGGGGCCGTTATGACGTCCATGCCATCCTGCATCCTCAGCTTTATCAGGCACAAAGAAACGTCCGAATATGATGTCAACGATGCCCTGGGCATCTATGCCGGGACCTGAACTGCCACCGCCCATCGCTATGGACTTATAGTTCAGACGTCCCTCTTCGGGTGTCGCCGGGGCCAACAGGTCTAACTTGTATCCGCTTGTAGCATCCAATACTGCTTTTGCCGCATTTTTAGCGGCTGTCCACCTGGCTGTTCTGTCTCCACTTTCATACGCCACCAGGCTACCGTTGGAATAAGCCGAAATAGCTGATGAGTTAGCGCTGGCCGTAGGAAGATCGTGCAGATCGCTGGCTGCATACAACAGCACCCTGGATTTTAACGCCAATGCTGCAAGAGCTGTAGCCCTGCCTTTTGTGAGACTTTTACCATTTAAAAAGGTATAAGCCTGATCCAGGTCAGACACGATAAAATCAATACAAGCTGCATAGCTGCTTCTTTCAAGGGTGTAATCTTCATTCAGCCCATATACCTGTGTAACCAAAGGTACGCCACCATAATATCGCACCAGTTGCTGGTAAAAATAAGCCCGCATAAAACGCGCCTCTCCTTTTAACCGATCTTTCAGCGCTTCATCTAAAGTGGCAGTTTCAAGATTTTCCAAAGCCACATTACACTGCCTGATCCAGTTATACATATTGGTCCATTCATATGTACCGTTTACCCAGCCCGGGTTGGTGGGGCTGGCGCTTCCCTCGTTAATGGTATTAATGTTTCTGCCTGAATGCGTGAACATGGTTTCGTCTGACAAAGAAGCCAGCATTTGTTCATTCATACCGCCCAGCCCCAGTCCGGTGTACAGGTTGTTCACAAAAGATTCTGCTAACGGGCCATCCTGCCACACTTCTGCGGCAGGGAGCTCGGCAATCGGGTTCCGGTTGAGGAAATCTTTATTACAACCTACCAGTAATGCCGCCAATAGTAAAGTTGTTGTTAATTTATGTATCCTGTTCATGTTCATTTAATTTAAAAAGTTACCCTGGCTCCTATATTAATAATTCTTGATTGCGGATAGTATTGTCCGCTGCTGCTGGTTGACTCCGGATCGTAGATCCCCAGCTCATCCCAGGTAATCAAATTCAAACCATTTACATACACCCTGAGGTTGGACATACCTACCCTGCTGCCGATATTTGAAGGAAGGTTGTACCCGATCTCCAGGTTCTTCAGGCGCAGGTAATCGCTATTTCTGAGCCAATATGTGTTGTTTCCTGCCTTACTGCCATCAGCATAATAGGCATTATTTCTGTTGGCCAGCCTCGGATGCTCGCTGCTGGGATTGTCTATCGACCAGCGGTTGTCATAGGAATATTTCAGGTAGTTCCCGATGTCCCCGGACTCTGTTCCGATGAATAACAACCCACCGGTTGCTCCCTGGAACAGCAGGGACAGATCGAAGTTTTTATACTGCAGGTTCAGGTTAAAGCCGCCGGTAAACCGGGGGTCCCTGGTTTTATCCAGCCGCACCATATCGTCTCCGTTGATCACATTATCTCCGTTAATATCTTTCAGCTTCATATCCCCGGGCCACAGTTCGGTACCTCCTGCCGGAGAATAGTCAATCGTATTGGCATCAATCTCGTGCTGATCACGGAACACGCCGTCATACTGGTAAGCCAGGAAAGCAGCGCCATTGGTGCCAAAAGGTTTACCGGTAGAACGCTGCCACTCGGGTACATTGCCTTCATCCCAGAAAACAATTTTATTTTTGGCATAACCGCCGTTCACCGAAACGCTGTAGCTCAGCTCGCCTACATTACCGTTATAACCCACCCTGAAATCAAAGCCTTTATTTTCGATCTTACCTTCATTTACCGGAGGCAACAGGCTCCTGATACCGGAGCTTCCGGGGGTAGATCCTAATTTCTGGATCAGTATTTTATCCCGCTTGTTTACGAAATAATCTACTTCAAAGAACAGCCTGTTACTCAGGAAAGATCCTTCCAGGCCTACGTTCATATTATTGGCCACCTCCCAGGTAAAGCCCGGGTTAGGCACCCTGATCTCGTAAGAAGCCCTGGCCAGCTCATCATTGAGAATAACAGTACGGTTAAAACCGTAAGTGGACATATAATGGAATTCCTGCAACACATTATTATAAAAAACCTGGTCATTACCCATTCTGCCCCAAGAACCCCGGATCTTCAGGTTATCCATAAAGGTTACATTGTTCCTGAAAAAGTCTTCTTCAGAGATCCGCCATCCGGCGGAAATAGATGGGAAGAAACCCCACCGCTGGTCCGGAGAAAACATATAAGAGCCATCATAACGCCACAGGAACTCTGCCATGTATTTTTCTCTGAAATTGTACCCTACACGACCGAAGTAACTCAACCTGGCTCTTTCGTATGCAGTACCGCTGTTGTTTCTTTCATTATCTCCACCGGCAAATATCTGGTCAATAGCAGGAGAAATAAAGAAGCGGCGGAAAGCGCCGAAGTTATCAAACCGTACGCTCTCCCTGTTGATGGCAGCCAGGAAATTAATGGTATGATCGCCGAAGGTTTTATCATAATTCAACATAGAACCCAACAGGATATTCAGGGTCACTTCATTGCCCTGGTTCAGCCTGGGGTCAGGAAAATTGGAGCGTCTTTCTCTTTGCAGCAAAGGCGTTCCATCTGCCTCGTAGCTGCTTCTGTCCCAGGTGTACAGATACCAGGGGGTTTCAAACCGCTTGGTATTTCTGTTCTGCTTATCCACGGCTCCAATGGCGCTTAATTTCAGCCCTTCCACACCCGGAATATCAAACTCAAGTCTTCCGTTGGTCTGGAAATAATCCCTTTTATCGCGGTCGTAGCCTGTTGCATTCGTAGTAATGGTAACGGGGTTGTCCCCAAATTCAATATCTCTTGCCGGTAAGCCGTTCGGCCAGATGGCATTTTCCTGCGGACGACCACGCATCAGCATCCTGAAAATAGCGCCAGCGCTTCTTGTCGGGAAAAAACGATCTTCCTGGCGGGCCGTTACCCCTACATTGGCCCGCAGGTATTTGTTGATCTTTGCATCCAGGTTAAAGCGCATATCATATTGCTTATAGCCGGTTGCTGAATTTTTGTAATAGCCGTCCTGATCCTGGTATCCCAAGGATAAAAGGTATTTTACATTTTCCGATCCGCCGTTCAACTGCAGGTTATGCCGCTGCTGTGGAGACCATTTTTTTAATACAGAACCAAACCAGTCCGTATCGGGATATGCCCAGGGATCGGACTTATCACGATACTTCTCCACCTCTTCCGGTAAGAACCCGAGGGCTGCATCTACCCTGCTATTATTGTCGGGGTTGATATAAAAACCCTGGGTTTGAATGGCCTGCCAGGCAGCACTCCAGTTTGCTGGCGCTATATTTGCATCAAATATTTGGTTCTGGTTCCTGATCTCACCATATTCCAGCACGTTAGACATTTTAGGAATAACGGTAGGTTGTGCCCAGCCCTGGTTAAAATCATAAGACAACTTCGGCTTGCCGGTTTTACCCTGTTTGGTAGTGATAAGTATTACCCCGTTGGCCGCCCTGGCTCCGTAAATGGCCGCAGATGCATCTTTTAAGATAGACATGCTTTCTATATCCGCAGGATTCAAACGGTCCAGGCCACCGGCACGCTCCGGTACACCGTCAATTACGATGAGCGCGGAACTGTTACCGAGCGTATTGGTACCACGTATACGTATTGTCGATCCGTCATAGCCCGGTTCGCCCGAAGCATTGATGGCGGTAATACCCGGCAACCTGCCCGCCAAAGAGTTAGAGAGATTGACGTTGGGTGATTTTTCCAGCTCCTTACCCTGTACAGAAGCAACAGATCCTGTCACAGTTACTTTCTTTTGGGTGGCATAACCCACCACCACTACAGCATCCAGGTCAGAAGCAAGACCCGGAAGCAACAATACTTCAATATGTGTTTGATTACCGACAGTAATTTCCTGGTTTTGATAGCCTATTGCGGAAATTACCAGCACCGAAGCGGCATTGGGAACACTAATGGAAAACTCGCCGTTATCGTTGGTAGTGGTACCGTTTGTTGTACCCTTCACCAATACAGTGGCATTTGACAGGGGATCGGCTTTGTCATCGATCACTCTACCGGTAACGGCAATATTTTGTGCAAACAGGATATTGCCAGCTAACAGTAAAGCAAATACGGCAAAAGCACGCTTTACTTTAATAATTTTAAGCATAGATAACAGTTGATGATTTGAATAACAATGTCTGACTAAAATTCTCTAAGGCCGGATCACATTGAGTAACCCAGGGCTTTACAGTAAAAACAGGTGAAAAATTAACCGGGAGTAAAATAAGACTGGTTCATATTGGCTATAGTTTTGGTTTAAAATCGTTAAAGGTGTTATCCAGTAGACCAACAACGCAGATCAGAAGACAAATAAGATAAATACAAATACAATTATAAAAATAGGGCTTTTAGGTTATTCAAAACTGCCTAACAATTTATTATCTCAAAAAAGGTTAAAATAAGGTTAATCATTGTTAAAATGTGAGGAATGACAATTGCAAAAGGATGCGGTGATTGAAATGTAGAAATGTGCCTGTTCCTGAGGAATAAAAAATTTGAAAATCCACTGCCAGCACGACGCTTACGCTTGCTGTTATGGATTTATAAAAAACATAATCCTTACAGTTCTCCTCTGTTCCGGTCCGGCGGGTCAATATCATGCAGTTTCTTTACAAAAAAATCCCTTTTCTTTTTCCTGCCGTATGCACCGCCGTCGCTGTGCCCCAATCCCGGAACCGGCAGGAACTCAAATTGTTTGCCTGCCTTTATCAAAGCATCTGCCACCCGGTAGGTGGACTCCGGCGGCACGTTGGTATCTTCTTCACCTACGATCAGCAGCAGGTTTCCCTGCAGCTTGTGGGCATTGGTTACGTTGGACTGCTCTTCGTAGTGCTTACCTACGGGATATCCCATCCATTGCTCATTCCACCACTGTTTATCAACCCGGTTATCATGACAACCGCAGGAGGATACGGCCGCTTTATAAAATTCCGGGTGAAACAATAAACCACCCAGTGAATTTTGTCCTCCCGCGGAAGTGCCATATAATCCTACCTTACCGGCATCTATATAAGGATATTTCGCCGCCAGCGCCTTTATCCACAATATCCGGTCTGCAAATCCCGCGTCTGCCAGGTTTTGCCAGCAAACATCATGAAAGGCTTTGGAACGGTTATACGTTCCCATGCCGTCTATCTGCACTACTATAAACCCAAGCTCTGCCAGGCTTTGCATTTCACCGCCCGTGATAAAGCTTTTTGGTACAAATGCATCCTGTGGTCCTGCATAGATATTTTCGATCACCGGGTACTTTTTGGCAGTATCAAAATGCGTAGGCCTAAATACGATGCCCCATATATCCGTAACGCCATCCCTGCCTTTTGCGGTAAAGGGCTCCGGCAAACGGAAGCCGGCGGCCAGGTAATGCGATATATCCGCCCGTTCCACTTCCGCTATCTTTTTCCCGTCGGAAGACCGGCGTAGCTCCACCACGGGCGGGATGTGTATCTGCGAGTAGGTATCCAGGTAATATTTTCTGTCGGGTGAATAACTGATACTGTGATGCCCGGGCTCCGGTGTCAGTGCAACCAGGTTCCTGCCGTCAAAATCTATGCAGTAATAATGTACATGGTAAGGGTCTTCACCGGGGTTCATACCGCCGGCCTGAAACCATATCTTGCGGCCCTTGTGGTCAATACTGTCAATTTCCCTTACCACCCAGTTGCCCGTTGTGATGGGACGGGTATGACCAGTTTCGGCGTTTATTATATAAAGATGCCGCCAGCCGTCTTTTTCGGATGCCCAGATGATCTCATTTGTTTCGGACAGGTAGTGGGTAAAAATTTTCTGCTCGTAAATGAATGTCTCACTCTTTTCGTCGAGCACGGTGCGGGTGGCGCCTGTTTCGGCATTTACTTCTATTATACGGAACCGCTGGTGCCCCCGGTCTACTTTTTCAAACAAAAAGCTATTGCGCTGCTTATTCCAGGAAAGCCAGGGCGCGGGGAAAAAATCGATCACTTCGGTCTCCACTTCAATTGCTTTTGTCCCCTGCATGTCAAACACAAACATTTCATAGGTGGTAAAAGGATCGCCCGGTTGCTTGTATGGCTGCGAATGCAATATGCCACGGGTTGTATTTTCTGCTGAAGTACTTATGTAATACACCAGGGAATCTTTATAAGGCGTGATGCGATATCCTACCAGGAACCTACTGTTGGGAGACCAGGCAAGGGCGCCCCAGGGTTTTACTTCCGAGCCGTCGAAAGTCAATTGCGTTTCTTTGTCGTTATCTTTATCCGTGATAAAAATATTGTTATCCCTCACTACCGCCATATACTTCCTGTCCGGCGAAACACTATCCGTCCGGTAAGGGATCCACCTGCTGCGATAGAGGGAATTCCGCTGCCGCCACCGGGGCGTGGTCTGCGGCTGCATACGTACCAGGGATGTATCGGCGCAACGGGAATCGGACAAGCTGCATACCCAGCTCAATCCGGCCGCATCAAATACGATCTCCTTACCGTTGTTGCTCACGGTTATATTGTTGAGCAGCAGCTTTTGCGGGTTCAACTGCTCACCGGTTTTCCTGCCGATTGCCTCCGCTACTTTCTGATGATCAAACAGTGGTTTTCTCTTTCCGTTGAGTGCATTCACCAGCACATACTCCCGCACGCTGTCTTTGAAGGCTCTCCTGTACAAAAAAGACTTTCCATCGGGAAACCAAACGGGTTGCACAGATGTATTAAATATTTTACCCCTGTTGATGGTGCTGTCAGAAAAAGCCGCGAACCGGTAACGCTCCAGTATTTCCTCACGGGAAGGCGTATACGGAACGATGTTCTGCCCTACTCCTTCAAAAGCTACCAGGCATATTAACAGAAAAATGCTGATTTTTTTTACTCCCATCCTGTATATTTTAAAGTATGCTCAAAGTCCGGGTAATTTATTCCTACAAAAGGAAAGGCAGGGTAATGCCCATCCCCAGCACACCTCCGATAACGGAAGCCACCGCATCATAAAAATCGTAATGTCCTATTTTGGTGACCAGGGAAAACAACTCAAATCCATAGCTGATGGCTATCACTATTATAAAGGCCGCAACAGTAGCCCATAGCAGTTCCGGCAACAGCCAGTAACCTGCCAGTTGAAGAAATATACCCATGGGTATACCTACATAAAAATGACGCCACTTGTCCGGTGCGATGTTTTTGAACATACAAGATATTTTTATGAGCAATGAATATATCATGCAATTTAAGTGATATACAGGGTTCCGAACGTTTCCAACCTTTTGAGCGTTTTGACACCTTATTACATTAGTAACCGGGGCCCAGGACTGTCTGTTCCACCTTATTACCTTATTAACCATTTACCTTTTCTTACATCGGTGATATTTGCAACACGTACAAATAAACTGATTTCCAACATCCGGGCAGAACGGTCAGGATTATCCATTGGCAACGCTCATAAGGTAATAAGTTGAACACTTGCGGTTTAGGTATGTTATTAAGGTCAATAAGGTTGCTACTTTTTACGTCTCTCCGGGGTCTGGCAGCGCCGGCCCCGGAGGTATGGAAAGCTGCACTACTTCCCCAATCCGCAGCAGCTTATATGTTGCGCTACCGTTTTCGTAAAAACTAACACCTGACGATCCCGGGGTCGGCTACGCCAGACCCCAGGTGGACGCGGAAGGCCGGTGATGCCCCCGCCTGTAGAGCGCACTTCCGGTCGGTGTCTCCATCGTCCGGAAAATTTTCATGGAGCGACGATTTAGAATGCATCCCCGCTTTTCGCGCTTCATGCAGGAGGTAAAACAGTAGTTAAAAACCATTCAAAAATGAGTATCGGCCGGCATTTTATTCTCTTATCTGCTGTATACGATCACCCATTATCAATACCCTGAATTTCAACAGCAAATAACTTTAACAATCACATGAAGCATTATTTCCGGTTCTTATCATTATTTTTTCTCATTTCCTGCGGCAATAATCACCAGCAACAACAAGCTGGCAGCGTTCATAACGACACGCAGTTTACACAGGATTATGCCATCAGGTGGCATACGACCGACTCCACAATTAAGGTATATAAAAGCTATGCTGACCGCAACGGCGTTATCAAGCTGTTTACCAGCAGAGGGCTGATGCAACCTTTCGCCGGCGAAATGCTTTACCCCGGAACGATCGTACCAGACGGCACATACCGCCCCATGACACAAAAGAAAATTGCTGCGCTGGGCTTATATGATAACCAGTTTGTGTATGTAGATGATAAAGCCGTGCTGAGCAACGCCTGGGCCGGCATCCTGTATGCACAACACGGAATACCGGACGCCCGCATATTTGCCGGAGGGGAAGATTTTGCCTTCCTGGTTTCCAATGGCCATACACTCCGTTATATAAAAGACGGCATCGTTACCTGGGAAACCGCTACCCCTGTGCTGGATATAGTATGGAACGCTACACAAAAAAAATTCTTCGTATTGTCCGGCGAGGCTGTGTCGGCTTTTAACCCGGAAGGTAATCAGCTTACCGAAATATTCCGCGGAGAAGGTCTTACTTCCTTTGCACCGGCAGCCGGCGGGAAAAAGCTGGTGATCGGTACCCGGAACGGCTACCTGGTCATAGATGCCAGCAGCGGTAAACAGGAAGGCGAACTGCAACAAAAACTACCCTGGACCGAAATAACAGCAGTATCGGAAATCAACGGAAACTTATGGTTTGGCTCCACCCGAGGCGCATTTATGCTGAAGGATGACGGCAAATTCAATTACTATGCATCTAAAAGATGGCTGCCTTCCGATGATGTGCAACACATTACACAGGGTCCGGATAACAGTGTCCTCATCACCACCGGATCGGGCTTGGGGCAGATCAACTTTCAGCAGATGACCCTTGCGGAGAAAGCTGAGTTTTACGAAAAGCAGGTCCGGTTGCGTCATATCCGTAACGGTTTTAACGCTACACTGGCAGGCATGAAAGAGGGCGACCTCGGCACCGGCCACATGGAAGATTCCGACAATGATGGCTTGTGGACAGCTATGTACCTGGGCGGACAGGCATTCCGTTACGCAGTCACCAAATCGCCGGAGGCGCTGGAAAACTGCCGCGAATCGCTGGATGCCATGGAAAGACTGTATTCCGTAAACCCGGTAAAAGGGTTCCCCGCACGTTCGTTTGAACGGGTTGGTTTTGCACTGCACGACCGGAAAGCATGGATAAGCGCGCCGGACCCGGAATGGGAGTGGAAATCTACCACCAGCAGCGATGAAGCCATTGGACATATTTTCGCCTTTGCCGTGCTGGCCGAACTGGTGGACGATGAGCCCATCAAAAACAAAGCCATCGGCCTGATAGACTCCCTGATGCAGCATATAGTAGACAACGATTTTTATATGGTAGACTGGGACGGCAAACCCACACTGTGGGCCAAATGGAATCCTGAGTATGTAAACGCGAGACCTATCATAGTGGGCGACAGGAAGATCAATGCTTCCAATATCGTCGCCATGCTGCAAACAGGCTATCATTTTACGAAGAAAGAAATATACAAAGAGAAGGCTTTTGAGCTGATGGATAAGCATGGATACCTGGAGAACCTGATGCGCCCGATGAAGGAAATAGGAAAAGCCCCCGACGACGCTGATGACTGGAGCAAAATGCTGTCATCTGCATGGAACCACTCCGATGATGAAATGTATTTTCTCGGCTACTGGGGGTTGTATCGCTATGCATTCAATGATACATTAAAACAACAATTCAAAGAAGCGATACTGGATCACTGGGAGATAGAAAGACCGGAAAAGGAAGCCGCCTGGAATATTGCAACGGCGCTTACCGGCGTAAAAGAGTTTGACCTGGAAGAAGCCATATGGTACCTGCAGGAATATCCCCTGGACATGTTCAGCTGGAAGGTGGAGAACAGCCACCGGAAGGATATTGAGCTGATGGAACCCAATTTCAGGAACCAGACCACCAAAGAGGTGTTGCCACCGGATGAGTTGAGGATCAGCAGGCACAATGCCAACCGCTTTACCCTTGACGGCGGAAACGAGTCGTCCGAATATAGCGCAGGAGACATCTGGCTGCTGCCTTACTGGATGGGCAGGTACCTGGGCGCGATCAGTGAAGCGCAATAATTAACAGGGTTCCGGGCGTCACCTCGATCGCAGAGAGAGGTCTGCCCCTTCCTGCGAAGAATTCCGTTATACGGTCGGCAGATTTCTCCCCGCCTGTGGCCAAGTACTCACTAGAATACAAATAAGGCGGGGTCGAAATGACGATCGAAGAAGAGGGCGCAAACGTCCCGCTTGCGCCAGTCTCCGAGTGATCAGCGAAGCACAGTAGAGGGTTAAGTAGTAAGTTGCAAGCTATCTTAATATCCTAAGAAGTTCTGTACTACATGCGTCCTGCAACCTGAGACCTGCGACCCTCTCTTCCCATTTTCATCCTGAAGCTTCGGGAACCACATTTTCAAATTTTCAAATTAATTTAAAGCAAGAAGGCATCGTTGCCGATGCCTTTGCTTTAAACCAACTACAACATGAGAAAAAGACTAAGTTAGATAAAGATTACTGTTAATTTTGTCTGCTAATAAAACGGTAGCTGCTGCATAATATTATTAACGCCGCCTGATAAATTATTCCGTTTGCAAACACATGGAACTCTTTCACAAATTATCATTTGTTAAGTTGTAATTCCGTGCCTGCAAGGCAAACAAAATGAATCAGTTATTTATTGCTTTTTTCGTGCTGTATCCATTCGTATCATCAGCTTTCGTTTGTACAGACTTTTTATGAAGTCGTTGCGTTAAATTATCCGGAAATAACTGATCTATATACCCGATACCCTGACCGGAAACACCAGGTAACATTTAAGATTACCGGTCATGATCTCATGACCATTTTAATCCATACCCCAAACAAAGTACCCGGGTTTATATCCGGGTCACTTTATGAAACGAGAAAGCCCTCCTTATTACAAGGAAGGCTTTTTTTGAATAACAACCCCGAGCAATTTTTTATTTACATGTATAATTAAACTTTGTCAGTCCCTGCACCACCGAAAGTCCGTCTACCACATCTCCTTCTATCAGCAGTTCGGCCACATAGCCTTCCTGCGTAAATACGTAGTCCTTATAATCTGTTACATATTTATCTTCTGCTACGCCGTTTGCATTGTACAACTGCACCACTACCCGGACCGGCAGGTTTTTCGCCTTTTTCCCCAGATCGATCATCAGTATAAAGGGAGACAGCTCATTGGATTCCGGAAAGCAGTAAAGAAAGTCTTTCGCCCGCAATGACAGGTCATATGTAATTTCGGAAGTCATCACAAGCCTCTTTTCACCCTTTCCTTCTCTCACTTCACACCTTACAAGGTTGCCGTTATCCCAAAAATAATTGTACACGAACAGCGGCGCGGTATCCTGGGAAGACAACAGGTACCATTCCTTCAACTTCAGGTAGCCCAGCTCGTCATAATAATACTTATACCGGAATTGTTCAGAGCCGCTGTTCCCGGGATATTCATGTATCACCAGTTCCTTCACTTTGCCATCGGCATGCAATACGAAATATTCTCCCTCTCCCATTACAACAGAATCCTTCCGGTATGTAAACCCTATACTGAAAACAGTATTACCGGTGATGCTGTCATATAATATCACCTTTGAGGGAAGATCATTGTTTTTTTCCAGTATATAAGCCCCGCGGGCCTTATTAGTGGCTTTATCGTACGGTACTACCTGGCTGATCCGGCAATCACCCGCAGGCGGGAGAATAGTATTTGTTTTCTCTTCGCTTATTTCTTTGCTGCACGAAAAGAAACCCAATACCAACCCTGTGATCAATAATAGCTTCAGATAATTCATCCCTGACGGGCAGCGCTTTTATAACGCCTGCACCCTGTCATTTACGGCAGATTCACTATCCGGGGTTGGGCTGTCCTGACTTTTTTTGCTTAAAAATTTTTTCTGGAATACGAGAATGGTCAGCACACCACCGGAAATGGATGCGTCTGCCAGGTTGAAAACCGGCCGGAAAAATTCGAAATCCTCACCGCCCCAGATAGGAAACCAGGACGGGAAGTGGGCATCTGTGATGATAGGAAAATACAGCATGTCTACCACCTTGCCATGCAAAAAACCGGCATACCCTTTTTCGGGGAATATGGCAGACACATAGGGATTATAGATGTCTCCGCTGTTCTCGAAGATCAGTCCGTAAAACATACTGTCTATCAGGTTACCGATAGCACCGGCATAGATCAGGGTAGCACAAATAATAAATCCTTTATGATAGCCCTGCTTTATAATATGTCTGAGGTAAAAGGTTCCGGCAACAACGGCACCCAGCCTGAACAGGGTCAACAGTATCTTTCCCCACTCGCCACCAAACTTCCAGCCATATGCCATTCCTTCATTTTCAATGAAATGAAGGCGGAACCATGGCTTGATGATCATCACCTCCTCGCCCAGGTAAAAGTTCGTTTTTACCCAGATCTTAAATACCTGATCCACCAACAATATAGCGCCCGTTAAAAGTAAAACATGCCTGAATTTCACAATTTTTCCTGTTTGGCAGCAAACCTACAGGAAAAAGCTGATTTTTCCGAAAGCACAGCGGGCGCCGGCATATTTTGGATTTTATTTTAGAAAACACTTCCGGGGTATTGTTTTTGGTAGTCTTGTGTTAACATTTTTTAAAATCCTTTCAATAAAAACCGCATTTTTCTATATTTGCAACGTTATATAAAATGGTGCGACGCAATCAAACATATAATAAGCGTAAAAACCTGAGCAGGTTCTGGGGGCAACTGTCCGCCATTTTTATGGTGCTCAACCTGCTGTTGCTTACAGTAAGCGCTCCTCTTAACCAGATGGTAAGCGAAAAGCTCAATAAAAAGGAGCAGGTGCCGGTAACCCAAACCATTGAAGAGAACGTAAACCCTTATGGCGGCATGACGGAAGAAAAGCATGGCGGCGGTTCATCCGATTACCTCCATGATTGTTTCTTTCTGGCAGAAATAGACAATCCGCGGCTCAGTCATGTTACGCATTTCGAATACCTCATCTACCTGAAGTATTGCGGAGAACTGGTATCACCTCCCCCTGAAGCCTGTTAATTACTTTCCCCGACATTTTTACATGGCAGGCTCAGCTTGTTTATTCAGCCTGTTGAATTATCCCGATATATGCTATCCCGGTTGCTTTACTGAAAACATCCGACGGTAGCATGGGCGCTGTAATCAGCCCTGATCATTCATAAACCAGTTCGAACATTTTTAATTTATTTTATGATCAACCGATCTCAATCGTATTTACGAAGCTTTACGTCAGATTTTCCGGCTTCTATTGTTGTGTATTTAGTGGCCCTGCCTCTTTGCCTGGGAATAGCACTGGGTTCAGAAACCCCCTTATTCAGTGGTATCATAGCGGGCATTGTAGGTGGTATTGTTATAGGCGCATTAAGCGGATCACAGCTTAGCGTAAGCGGTCCGGCGGCAGGGCTTACGGCGATTGTTGCGGGTGCGATGGCCCTGCTGCCATCGTTTGAAGCCTTCCTGGTGTCAGTTGTATTATGCGGTGCTTTTCAGATCATCCTCGGCTTTTGTAAAGCCGGGGTAATAGGAGACTATATACCCAAAAGCGTGATCAAAGGGATGCTGGCGGCTATCGGGCTCATTCTGATCATGAAGCAGCTTCCCTACCTCGTAGGCTTTGATAAAAACCTGTATAGCGGTATAACCGGCTTTCTGGCGGCTATTACGCCGATCGCCGTGGTGATCGGTGTTGTTTGCCTGTTTTTCCAGTTTTACTGGGAGAGTTTCACGGCCAAAAGAGGCGGGTGGCTGAAGCTGGTGCCGGCGCCCTTACTGGTTGTATTGCTGGGTATAGCCATCAACCAGTTGATGGTAGCGCAGTTCCCTGCGTATGCCCTCAGCCAGGCACAACTGGTAACGATACCCGTAGCCGCTTCGGCAAGTGAGTTTTTAGGATTTCTGACTTACCCTGACTGGGACATGCTTTTCAACAGGCAGGTCTGGATGACAGCTGTAACGCTGGCACTGGTTGCCAGCATTGAGACCCTGTTAGGCATTGAAGCCGTTGATAACCTGGATCCGCAAAAAAGGATCTCACCGACTAACAGGGAATTAAAAGCACAGGGAGTGGGTAACCTGCTGTCTGGTTTGATCGGGGGGTTACCACTTACCAGTGTAATTGTTCGTTCGTCTGCCAACGTAAATGCCGGGGCAAAAACAAAAATGTCCGCGATCTATCACGGTTTCTTCTTATTGCTGAGCGTCGCCTTTTTCCCGGGGTTGCTGGCCTATATTCCTTTTTCAGCCCTGGCGGCTATCCTGATCTACACCGGCTATAAGCTGGCTAAGCCGTCGCTGTTTAAGGAATATTATAAAAAAGGCTGGGATCAGTTCATTCCCCTGGCTGCAACCGTAGTGATCATTTTGCTGACGGATCTGCTGATAGGCGTGCTGGCAGGTCTTGCCATCGGTTTATTCTTTTCTGCGCGCAGCAACTATCAGACCGCTGTTTTTATCGTAAGCGACAACCGGAATTTCCTGATCCGTCTCAGAAAAGATGTATCTATTCTCAATAAAAGAGGGATAAAGGCCAAGCTGGATTCCATACCGGAAAACTCCAATGTGCTGATCGATGCCACACGTGCCGATTTCATAGACAGGGATATCATAGACATGATCGAAGATTTCAGCAGGGAAGCAAAGCAGAAAAACATCAGCGTGGAAATCAAAATAAATGTACTGAAAGACCAGGGATTCGCTGCGGTGAACGGGAAAGCAACCAACGGGGCCATAGCAAAAACAAATGGTACACAATCGTACACACACCCTCCGCTGCCTGCCGGCGATGAGAAGCCGTCTGCAACAACCGAGAACAAATAATTTTTTAAATCTAAACTTTTTAACATTGGAATCATATCAGAAGTTATTACTGGAAAACAAAGCCTGGGCAGCAGAAAAAATATCCGCAGACCCGGATTATTTTAACAGGTTATCTAATGTACAAAAGCCGGAATTTTTATGGATCGGCTGCAGCGACAGCCGCGTGCCGGCAAACGAGATCACCAATACACAACCGGGAGAAATATTTGTCCATCGTAATATTGCCAACATGGTCATTCATACAGATGTAAACCTGTTGAGCGTGCTGGACTATGCGGTTAATTATTTACACGTTAAGCACGTTATTGTTTGCGGGCACTATGGCTGTGGCGGTGTGAAAGCATCTATGACCAACTCCGACTACAAAGCCATGTTAAATATGTGGCTGCGGGCCATCAAGGATGTATATCGCCACAACCGGGAAGAGCTTGATGCCATAGAAAATATGGAGCAAAGAGCCGACCGCCTGGCTGAGCTAAATGTAATGGAACAGGTCGTTCGCCTTTCCCAGACAACCATTATACAAACGGCCTGGAAGAACGGCAACGCCCCTCACCTGCATGGATGGGTATACGACTTAAAAGATGGGGTGATCAATCCTGTAATGGAAATGAAGGCAGGTACAGAAGTGGACCCGCTGTATAAATACAATTTTGAATAATACGGTAACAGGTTAACAGGGCTATGGCAAAAGCTGAAATGCCCCCGTTAACCGCGAAACCGTTTCTCCAATAATCCAAAGGCATAATATGTCAGGTTTTCCGGTTCCCGGCAGACTGCATTTTATGCCTTTTTCTTTTGTTGAACCGTCCCGCCCGTAGCTCCAAAATATAAGCCGGGCAATACTTTCAAGGGTTTTCAACATACCGTGAATAACAACTTGCGCAATTTTTAAATTAAGGTTATTATTTTGAGGTAGATACCGGTGCAGCAATGCAAGTGACTGGCAAAAATGGCAGTTTTTTAGAAAACAATGTAAATCAAGCCATTGGAGTTTCGGGACGTTTTCGGCGCGGTATCCGGTCATATAATTCAGGGCAATAAGCTTTCAATCAAAAGCGGATCCGGAAGTGTCGGCTACCTGTTGACAGGTGGCTCAAAAACCCGTCTCCATTTTTCACTGAAAGTTATTTTAAATCATCATTAATATCTTAATCGAACTATGGGTCTATTTGAAAAACGAGTTAACTACAAACCATTTGAGTACCCCGAGGTGCTAAAATTTACCGAAGCCATCAACAAATCATTCTGGGTACATTCCGAGGTCGATTTCACCGCTGATACACAGGATTTCCACTCTCACCTGACACCGGAAGAAAGAAATGCGGTAAAAAGGTCGCTGCTGGCCATCGCACAGATAGAAGTAGCGGTGAAATCCTTCTGGGGAAATCTTTATAACCATTTGCCGAAACCGGAATTGAACGGACTGGGCTCCACATTCGCGGAATGCGAGTTTCGCCATTCCGAAGCGTATTCCCGCCTGGTGGAGGTGCTTGGGTATAACGATGAATTTCAGAAACTGATAGAAGTGCCGGTGATCAAGGAAAGGATACAGTATCTTTCTTCCGTACTGGCCAGTACAAAGTCCAACGACAAAAAAGAATACAGCATAGCGCTGATCCTGTTTACGATCCTTATTGAAAACGTATCCCTGTTCAGCCAGTTTGCCATCATTTTGTCCTTTACCCGCTTCAAGGGCTGGATGAAGAATGTAAGCAATATCATTGCCTGGACCTCTGTTGACGAGCAGATACACGCCAATGCGGGCATTTACCTGATCAATAAAATAAAGGAAGAATACCCCGAAGTGCTGGACGGAGACACCCTGTCGCGCATCACAGATATGGTAAGGCAATCGGTGGAAATTGAAGAACGCATCCTGGACTGGATCTTTGAGGCGGGAGACATTCAGCTGCTGCAGAAAGAAGACCTGGTGAATTTTATCAAATTCCGCGTAGACGAAAGCCTGAACAAAATAGGGCTGCCTTCCCAGTATTTTATCAGCTCTGAGCAATACCGGCCCATGAAATGGTTTGAGGAAGAAGTATTCGCCAACAGCCTGGACGATTTTTTTGCCAAACGCCCGGTAGATTATACCAAGCACGATAAGAGCATCACGGCAGACGACCTGTTCTAAATAAAAATCCTGAAAATTCAATACTAATTAAACCAATCATCAATTACTAACCCCTTAAAACATTTTATAACATGGAAATAGTAGATCCAATGATTTCAAAAGAACCACTTACTGAAAAGCTCTGGTGGAAAAATGAAGAGAGTGAGCAGATCCTCAACAGGGGCTACCTGTTGAAAGGAGAAACCGTAGAAGGCGCCATCGAAAGAGTTTGTAAGGCGGCGGCGCAACGTTTATACAAGCCCGAGCTGGCGGAAGCCTTCCAGGAAATGGTAGAACGCGGCTGGATGAGCCTTAGCTCTCCCATATGGGCCAATATGGGTACCGAAAGGGGGTTGCCTATTTCCTGTTTTAATGTGCACATCCCCGATAATATTGAGGGCATCACCCACAAGCTGGGGGAAGTGATCATGCAAACCAAGATCGGTGGCGGTACGTCCGGTTACTTTGGCGGGCTGAGAGGAAGAGGCAGCGCGGTAACCGACAATGGTAAGAGCAGCGGCGCCGTAAGCTTCATGCGCCTCTTCGATACCGCTATGGATACCATCTCGCAGGGAGGAGTACGTCGCGGTGCTTTTGCCGCCTACCTGGATATTGATCACCCGGATATTGAAGAATACCTGCAGATCAAAAATATAGGGCATCCTATTCAAAACCTTTTCTTCGGCGTATGTGTGCCGGACTACTGGATGCAGGATATGATAGAGGGAGATGCCGCCAAGCGCGAGGTATGGGCCAAGCTGCTGGAAAGCCGCCAGCAAAAAGGGCTTCCGTATATCTTCTTTACCGATAACGTCAACAGGAACCGTCCCCAGGTATATAAAGACCTGAACTACACCATCAATGCCAGCAATCTCTGCTCCGAGATCATGCTGCCTTCCACCGATGATGAGTCGTTTATCTGCTGCCTGTCATCGATGAACCTTGAGCTGTATGACGAGTGGAAAGATACCGATGCCGTAAGGCTGGCTATCTTCTTCCTGGACGCCGTGCTGCAGGAATTCATCAACAAAACGGAAGGGAACCATTACCTCTCCAGCGCCAACAGGTTTGCCAAAAGACACAGGGCACTGGGGCTGGGTGTGCTGGGCTGGCACTCTTACCTGCAACGCAACATGATACCGTTTGAAGGATTGAAGGCCAAACAACTGACCACCAAGATATTCAGCGATATAAAGGAGAAAGCGGAGAAAGCCACTATGGACCTGGCGAGGATTTACGGAGAGCCTGATGTGTTGAAAGGATATGGCAGAAGAAATACCACTTTGCTGGCTATAGCACCCACTACTTCCTCTTCCGCTATCCTGGGGCAGACCTCCCCCGGCATAGAACCGTTCAGTAGCAACTACTATAAGGCCGGACTGGCTAAAGGTAACTTTATGCGCCAGAACAAATACCTGAAGCAACTGCTGGAATATAAGGGCATAGACAACGAAGACACCTGGCGCAGCATCATGCTCAACCACGGCAGTGTGCAGCACCTGGAAGGTTTGACCAAAGAAGAAAAAGCAGTGTTCAAAACCTTCAAGGAGATCAGCCAGCTGGAGATCATCCAGCAGGCAGCCATCCGTCAGCAATATGTAGATCAGTCACAAAGCCTGAACCTCAACATACCTTCCAACCTGCCGGTGAAGGATGTAAACAAACTGATGATAGAAGCATGGCAACTGGGTGTAAAAACACTGTATTACCAGAGAAGCCAAAGCGTTTCCAAAGAGTTGGTCACCAGTCTGGTCACCTGTGTGAGCTGCGAAGCATAAACAACAGAAATATCAGTCAGATAAAGCACCTCCGGGTGCTTTTCTTTTTATGTTAATAAAAGATAAATTTTCCCATGATCTAACCCTTACGAGTGAATATAAGAGAAACTCCTGTGAATTTATTTGGAGCTGATTCGCATTTAAAATCTTAATTTTAAAGGCCGTATTTAGGGGATAAAACTGTATTTCCCGAAAAAACCTGGAAAAGCCATTATGAACCCAAACTACCTGAAAACCGGAAATAAGCTATACAATATTGTAACATCTTTTTTCAAAAAGATATGCGAGATGCACATCCGGCAACAAATGAAAAACGATTGAAGGTATACAGATGAAAAAGATTTATATCATTCTTTTACTATGCTTGATGGGCGCCGCCGGTATTTTCCTGTTCCGGAAATTTACCGGTGAAAACCACAGTAGCCATACGGGTAATATCAGCTACAATTTCCAGGTACGCCCTATTCTTTCGGATAAATGTTTCGCCTGTCATGGTCCGGATGCCAACAAACGCGAAGCCGGATTACGGCTGGACGTAGAAGAGAATGCCTTTGCCGCATTGAAAGATAACCCCCAGGCATTCGCTTTGGTGCCGGGCAGCCCCGATCAGTCTGCGGTATATCATCGCATCAGCACCACTGATACCAGCCTGATCATGCCGCCGGTATCCAGCAACCTGACTCTCACGGAAGGAGAGATCGCTATCATTAAAAAATGGATAGAGCAGGGCGCCAAATACGAGCAGCACTGGGCATTTGTTCCGCCGGTTTCCCCTGAGCTGCCGAAAATAAAAAACACCGGCTGGCCCCGGAACGAAATAGACCATTTTATCCTGAGCAATATGGAGAAGCAGGGATTGAAGCCCAATCCCGAAGCGGACAAAGTACGCCTGTTGCGCCGCATCAGCCTGGACATTACGGGGCTCCCCCCCACACCGGAAGAAATAAACAGCTTCCTGAATGACAATGCCCCGGATGCTTATGAAAAGAAAATAGATGAGCTCTTAAGCCGCCCGACCTACGGTGAACGTATGGCCATTCCCTGGCTGGATGTAGCCCGCTATGCCGATTCGCATGGGTACCAGGATGATAATTACCGTACCCAATGGCCCTGGCGCGACTGGGTGATACATGCATTTAACAAAAACCTTCCCTACGACCAGTTTATCATCTGGCAACTGGCCGGCGACCTGCTGCCGGACGCCACCAGGGAGCAGATACTGGCTACCGGGTTTAACCGCAACCACAAGATCACGGAAGAAGGCGGCGTAATAGACGAGGAATACAGGGTGGAATATGTATCCGACAGAACCAATACACTGGGTACCGCCCTACTGGGTATGACAATGGAATGTGCCAAATGTCACGACCATAAATACGATCCGATATCGCAGAAGGAATATTTCCAGCTTTCAGCTTTCTTCAATAATATAGATGAGGTAGGGTTGGAATCCACCGTTGGCGGGCAGGAAACATTTGCCAAAAATCCCCGGATGGATATTACCAAAGAGGATCTGGACGGTATACTGAATTTTATGAACAAAGCAGATACCCATAAGCTGCAGGTATCTGTGATGAAAGACCTGGACACCCTGCGAAAAACCTACGTGTTGCTGCGGGGCGAATACGACCAGCATGGTGAAGAAGTACATGCCGGCACACCGGAAGCCATTATGCAATTTGCTGCCGATCTGCCTTCCAACAGGCTGGGCCTTGCAAAATGGTTGTTCGATAAAAATAACCCGCTCACCGCCCGGGTATTCGTCAACCGTGTCTGGCAGGAAATATTCGGAACAGGGATCGTTGCCTCCGCCAACGACTTCGGTATGCAGGGCGATCTACCCACCAACCCGGAACTGCTGGACTGGCTGGCAGTTGACTTCCGGGATAACGGATGGGATATCAAAAGGCTGGTCAGGCAGATCTATGCCTCTGCCACCTACCGGCAGTCCTCGGCCATCAGCCCTGAAAAGCAAAAAACAGATCCTGAAAATATTTACCTGTCGTATGCCCCACGTATACGCATGAACGCAGAAATGGTGCGGGACCTGGTATTGTCAAGCAGCGGCTTATTGCAACCCGTTATCGGCGGCCCCAGCGTAAAGCCCTACCAGCCCCCCGGACTGTGGGAACTGGCAACCTCCGGGCGTGGTCTGCTGGCTACCTATAAGCAGGATAAAGGAGATAAGCTGTACCGCAGGGGTATGTACACCTTTATCAAACGAACGGTGCCACCACCCTCTATGATGATCTTCGATGCCAGCAACCGCGATCAGTGTGAAGTGAAACGAAGCCGCACCAACACGCCACTACAGGCGCTCATCATGATGAATGACCCCACTGTACTGGAATCATCGGTGGCCCTGGCGGACCGGTTGCTGTCGGATAACGGAGAAACGGAAGCTGCCATCAGCAATGCCTTTATGCGCATCGTTAACCGCCATCCTTCCGCACAGGAACTGAACCTGCTGACAGACTATTATACGGAACAGCAGACGTATTTTACCAGCAATACGGCCAATATAGAAAAGACCCTCAGGGTGGGAGAATACAAGCCTAAAAACAAAGCCACGGCAGATATGGCTGCTATGGCAACCGTAATACAGGTAATCTTTAATATGGATGAAGCCATAACAAAAACATAGTGTTATGAACAAAGAACTATTGCAACACGGACTCAATGTGAACAGGCGCAAGTTTTTATCGCGCCTGAGCATCGGCATCGGAAGTATGGCGTTGGGTTCATTGCTGATCCCCGACCTGTTTAAAAGAAACGGTGAGGATGATGCTTCCTTCATACCCGGCGTTCCCCATTTTGCACCCAAAGCAAAACGGGTCATTTACCTGTTCCAGAATGGTGCTCCGTCGCAACTGGAATCTTTTGATTATAAGCCCATGCTTAATAAAATGGTAGGGCAGGAACTGCCGGAATCTATCCGTAACGGCCAGCGCCTGACCGGTATGACCTCCGGGCAATCCTCCTTTCCCCTGGTAGGCTCTTACTACGGCTTTCAGCAATACGGGCAATCCGGCGCCTGGGTAAGCGACCTTTTTCCGCACATGGCCAAAATAGTGGATGAGCTTTGCATTGTTAAGTCCCTGCATACAGAGGCCATCAACCACGACCCCGCATTGACATTTTTCCAAACCGGGGCGCAGCAGGGCAACCGCCCCAGCATGGGCGCCTGGGTAAGCTACGGATTGGGTACTGAAAACAAAAACCTGCCGGCATTCTGCGTATTGCTTTCCCGCGGAAAAGGGAACGGACAGGGCGTGTACTCCAAGCTGTGGTCCAACGGATTCCTGGATTCCATTCACCAGGGTGTACAATTCAGCAGCGGCGAAAACCCTATCTTATACCTGCAGGATCCCGAAGGTATGGACAGGGAGTCCCGCCGAAGGATGCTGGACAAGGTGGCCGCGCTGAATGAAATGCAGTATAAGGATTTCGGCGACCCCGAAATTGCCACCCGCATACAGCAATACGAAATGGCTTACCGGATGCAGACCGCAGTTCCTGAAATTATGGATGTATCCAAAGAGCCTGATGATATCGTAAAGCTATACGGCTCCGATTGCCTGGTGCCCGGTACCTACGCGGCCAACTGTCTGCTGGCGCGCAAGCTGTCTGAGAACGGTGTACGTTTTATACAACTGTATCACCAGGGCTGGGATCAGCATGGCAACCTGCCTAACGAAATGCGCGGGCAGGCCAAAGACGTAGACCAGGCTTCTGCAGCGCTGATCACCGACCTGAAGCAAAGGGGGCTGTTAGATGAAACCCTGGTGATCTGGGGTGGGGAATTTGGCAGAACCAATTATTGCCAGGGTGGGTTTAACGAAGATAATTACGGAAGAGACCACCATCCCCGTTGCTTCACCGTATGGATGGCCGGCGGTGGCATAAAGCCGGGTATGGTATACGGTGAAACAGATGAACTGGGCTACAATATCGTGCAGAACCCCGTACACGTAAATGATTTTCATGCCACCATCCTTCACCAGTTGGGTTTTGATCATGAAAAGCTGACCTACCGGTTCCAGGGGCGCCGCTACCGCCTTACAGATGTAGCCGGACATGTTGTAAAAGATTTAATTGCTTAAACCAAAACATACAATCAACAAAACTCACAAGATGAAAAGGAGAAAATTTATCCGGCAGGCTTCCCTCACCATGGCAGGATTTAGTATAGCAAAGGATATGTTTGCCAAACCGAACAACCCCGTATACGGTCATAACCATATGCGCTACACGATGAACACCGCGTGGGGAACACTGAACGCCGATCGATACCCGGTAAAAGACTGCCACGAAATGGTGCAGGACAGTAAAGGACGTATAATACTGCTGACCAACGAGACCAAAAACAATATTCTTATCTACGATAAAAAAGGTAAGCTGAAAGGCAGTTGGGGAACAGAGTTCCCCGGGGCACACGGACTAAGCCTGCAATCAGCCGGCGGGGAAGAATATTTGTTTATCACAGACAACAACCGCCACCAGGTATATAAAACCACGCTGGATGGAAAAATTCTGCTTACGATAGACTATCCGAAAGAAACAGGGGTGTACGAAAAGCCCGAAGCTTTTATTCCGACAGAGACCACTATACTGGACAACGGGGAATTTTATGTAGCAGACGGTTACGGATCGCAATACATCATTCACTACGATGAAAACGGGAAGATCAAAAACTTTTTTGGAGGAAAGGGAGAAGGTCCGGCACACCTGGACAATGCACATGGCATTACCGTAGATAACCGGTATGGCAGGCCCAGCCTGCTGATAACAGACCGCACCCGTACCTGCTTCAAACGGTTTTCAATGGACGGCAAATACCTGGAAACCATTGAGCTGCCCGGCGCCTGTGTATGCCGCCCGGTTATCAAGGGAGACTACCTGTACGCCGCCGTGTTACGTTCACCGAGCCTGAGCAACGAAGCCAGCGGGTTTGTAACCATACTGGATAAAACCAATAAAGTGGTATCCAATATTGGCGGCGCGGCGCCGGAATACAGGGATGGAAAGCTGCAGACCATGAGCCAGGCTGAAAAAATATTTACACACCCCCATGATGTCTGCGTAGATAATGACGAGAATATCTATGTAGCACAATGGGCTTCCGGAAAAGTATATCCCTACAAATTCACAAGGGTGTAGCATCATATAAAACAAACCGTATCTGTTATATGCAGTCTCCGGACCGGTATATAGCAGATATCTTCTACCGGGGCTTTGTCCCGGAACGTTTCATACAGTAGTATAAGAATTTTAGAATGCAGCGGGCAAAAAAAATAGGTTCAGGTATTCTTTTCGGCAGCATGATATTTCTGCTGTTCCTGGTGGCGTTCGAAGTATTTATCGAAATACCATCGTGGCTGGCAGTAGCAGGCAGAATGCACCCTATGTTCCTGCACTTTCCTATTGTGCTGCTGTTGCTGTCCTTTTTTACCATATGGGTACCCGTTAGTAAGCAGGAAGACAACGGCTGGCTGGATATGCTGCGGTTAACTGCCGCCCTGTCTGCATCGGTAACAGCCATCCTCGGCATGCTCCTCTCCCTGGAAGACGGAAGATCAGGCGATATGCTGCAATGGCATAAATGGGGCGGTGTTGCCGTCTCCATACTGGGTTTTCTTTTTTATTCCTACCACCATTTTTTCACGAAATACAAGCCGGCAGCCCGGGTATTTACGCTGGCGGGTACTGTGGGTATCTTCCTGACCGGTCATTGGGGCGCCAATTTGACACATGGTGAGGATTATGTATTGGCGCCGATCAGAAGCAATGAAATAAGGACCGTTGCTCCGGAGGAGGCGATCATATTTGCAGATGTCATCCGGCCCATTCTGCAAAGAAAATGCGTTAGCTGTCACGGCGCCTCCAGCGTAAAGGGAGAGCTGCTGCTGGATAACCTGGAAGCTGTTTTGAAAGGCGGAAAATCCGGTCCGCTGTTCATACCCGGGCAGGCAGCGGCCAGTTTAATGATAGAGAGGATACATCTGCCGATGGAAGATAAAAAGCGGATGCCACCTGCGTCCAAGCCCCAGTTGACCCCTGCTGAAGAAACCATTTTGTATGCCTGGATCCAATCTGGCGCGGCTACAGATGTAAGACTGTTTGCCCTCGCAGAGACAGATTCATTCCGCATTGCCGCCACGGACTTCCTTCAATCACCACGCCAGGCAACGTCTGCACCGGTGTACAATTTTGAGGCGATGGATGAAAAAAAGGTGGTAGCGCTCAATAATAACTACCGTACCATTGTACCCCTCGGCAAAGGCAGTCCTGCGCTGGTAGCCAATCTTTATGGCCGCTATGTGTATGATAAAAAAGCCCTGGAAGAGATGCTGCCCCTGAAGAAACAGTTGGTTGAGCTAAACCTGTCGCGCCTGCCCGTGAAAGATGAGGACTTAAAAATAATTGCTCAACTGGAAAACCTAAAAAAACTCAACCTGAATTATACGGACATTACATCAAATGGCATAGATGCGCTTGCACCGCTTCAAAACCTGGAAGAAATTTCCCTGTCCGGTACGGCGGTTACTGCCGATGGGCTGGAAAAACTGCTCTCCCTTCCTTCCATTGCTTCTATTTTCATATGGGACACCGGGGTAGACAGCATACAGCTCAAAAATATTAAAAACAGTAACCGGAGAGTTTTGATTGAAGCCGGGTACAAAGACGATGGCACAGAGATCATTGCCCTCAGTCCGCCCATCATCAAAAACCCGGCAGGCGTATTTGAAAACAACATTGAACTGGAACTGTCGCACCCGCTTCCGGGTGTTGAAATAAGATACACCACGGATGGAACGGCACCCGACAGCGTAACCGGCACGTTATATACCGTCCCTTTTGTAATAGACAAAAATACCACCCTCAAAGCCAGGGCAGATAAACCCGGCTGGTATGGAAGTCCGGTTGCGCAGGCTTCGTTTATACGTAAGGGATATACACCGGATTCCATCTGGTATGGTACCCTGCCGGCAGAGCGATTCACCCCGCCGTCCATCAACCATCTGACAGATGGCGAGCTGGGAGGCTTTGATAATATTGGAAACGGCGACTGGGCAGGATTCCGGGAAACCGATGCGGTCTATTATGTGCAGTTTAACAACCCTACCAAAATACAATCTGTTTTGCTGATCCTGTCCGATAACGCCGGAAGGCATATTTTTCCGCCGGAGTATATGGAGGTATCGGGAGGCATGGATCAGCATAGTCTGAAACCGTTAGGGAGGATTGTTCCGGAACAAACAAAAAAGGGAGCGCTTCCTTCCCTGATGGAATTAAAGGTCTCCTTCGAACCCAGGGAACTAAAATGCCTCAGGATCGTTGCCAAACCTGTTCGCGCCGTTCCTGAGTGGCTGAACAATAAAAGACCACCCGGCTGGGTGTTTATCAGTGAATTGATCGTAGACTAACGGAGACAACTGCATATAAATTGCAAATATCACAGGTAAGGGAAATGACGCAAGCCCTTGATCGACAAATCCTTCAAAAACAGAGGCACTACCCTAGCGCGTCATTTCGATCGAGCAGATACAGTCTGTAGGAGAGAAGTCTTCCGAATGTGTGGCGTGTCTCTTCGGTCCCACACCGCGGGAGAAGCAATCCCTACGAAAAAAATGTTTATAGTCGTGCGATATCTCCCTGCGGTCGGTATAACAATAAAAGACAGACCCCGATCAAAATGGCTCTTTAATTACAATTATCTATTTTTATCATCCTGTTAGCATCAACACGATCAAAAAATGAAACAACTACTTCCTGCTTTATTACTTTGTATTGCACTGCCATCTTTCTGCCAGCAATATGCAACCATCAGCGATATCGGCTACTATCCCGATACCGTTTCCGGGAAAAGCAGCTACATAGCCTCTCAATGCAAGCTGGATCTGTATTATCCGAAAGACAAAAAGGACTTTGCCACCATTGTCTGGTTTCATGGCGGCGGAATAACCGGCGGCAAAAAAGAAATTCCGAAGGAGTTAATGGACAAAGGTTATGCCGTTGCCGGTGTCGGCTACCGTCTTTCCCCGAAAGCTACCGCACCTTCCTATATTGAAGATGCGGCAGCAGCCGTTGCCTGGATATTTCGTAATATCTCCCAATACGGTGGATCAGAAAAGCTGGTTTTTGTATCGGGCCACTCTGCGGGAGGGTATCTGGGTATGATGATCACTCTTGATAAAAAATATCTTGCCGCATATAATATAGATGCCAACAGGATAGCGGGTATCATTCCGTTCAGTGGGCAGGCAGTTACCCATTTCACCATCAGGAAAGAAAAAGGCATCAAAGAATTACAACCGACAATAGACGAGTACGCACCGGTCTACCATGTTCGCCCCGATGCACCGCCCATGTTACTGATCACCGGGGACAGGGAGATGGAACTCTTCGGAAGATACGAGGAAAACGCATACCTGCATCGGATGATGAAGCTTGCCGGCAACAGCACAACAAAGCTTTACGAACTCCAGGGATTCGATCATGGTGGTATGGCCGCACCGGCGTTTCCACTGTTACTCCGGGAGATATCCGGTATTATCAAAGACAGACGCTTGTAGTAAAGTTTGAAAACTTTGAACAACATATGGGTTACAAAGTCGGAGACATCGAAAAGCGTGAATAAAAAAACCTCACAGGACTTGAATACCTGTGAGGTTTTTTACTATCATCATCCTGTAACCTGCGACTTGTGTTCTGCGACTTGCACTCATCTGCGTGAGCGGAAAAAGCTCTTCATCAACTGAGCTGCTTCCTGTTCCAGCACACCGCTCACCACTATGGTTTTGGGGTGAAAAGGCGTAGCTGTGGGATGACTGCAATAGGGTTCCCTGCTTACACTACCGTTCTTTTCATCAGCAGCACCGAACACCACCTTACCGATCTTACTCCAGTATAAAGCGCCAGCGCACATCAGGCATGGCTCCACCGTAACATAGATCGTGGCTTCGGGCAGGTATTTCCCTCCCAGGAAACCAAACGCAGCTGTCAATGCTATCATTTCCGCATGCGCCGTGGCATCGTTCAGCGTTTCTACCTGGTTATATCCCCGGGCAATGATCCTGTTCTGCATTACAATGATGGCACCCACCGGCACTTCTCCTTCATCATAGGCGCGTTGTGCCTCCTTTAATGCCTGTTGCATGTATTGGATATCTGTCATTGCCTGCTATTTCTTTTTCAGTTGGTAAGGCTCCGGGTCGCCTGCGCATTATTCCCTTTCATCGGATGTATCGAAATGAAGCATCCCCTTGATCGTCATCTAGAATGGAAGATCTCTTCCGACCATAAAAAGTATTTCGTAAACGAAATAGTGAACATAGTGGGGAGATTTCTCCGGTCACTGCGCTGTATTTCGCCCCGCAAAAAAGAGGGTTACCGATTTATAAACTATCATTCAGCAGCGGGATATTATCCGCTATATCCTTTACCTTTTGGTGAAGCAGTGTTATATTCAGGTTCTCCAGGTGGCGTTCGTGATGCATGTCACTACCCAACAGGTCGATACAACGCATTTTATACAATTGCTCTGCCGCTGCAGCAATACTTTTTCCATAATAACCGATCAGCGACAACAGGTTTACCTGCAGCAGACAGCCCGAATCTCTCAGCTCTTCGTATATCTCCGGCTTTTTATGCAGGTAGGCATATCGTTCAGGGTGAGCCAGTATGGGCTTATAGCCTTTCATCTGCAGGTTGAAGATCTTTTGCTTATAGTCAAGAGGCATACTCGCAAAAGAAAACTCAATTAATACAAGATTATCCTTGATCGTCAACAATGGTTCCTTCTTATCAAGCAAACTGTCGAAATGATCGTCCAGGAAATACTCTGCGGCAGCCCTCACCGGGATGTTGATCTTCCTTTGCTGTAATCCTTTCATCAGCTTGTCATACCCGTTCATGATCGTTGTCCGGTTATTCGGATACAGGTCTGCCATCAGGTGCGGGGTCGTAATGATCTTTTTGTACCCCAGCTTTATCAGTCCCTCTATCAACGCAATGGAAGTCTCCACATCCGGCGATCCATCGTCTATACCGGGCACCAGGTGCGAATGCATATCACATTTGAGCACACTCAGGTCGTGCGCTTCAGGCAGGGGTTTCTTTTTTTTAAACAGGGAGAACATAAGGAAGTTTTTGAGAATGTTTAGATCAAAAGGCTATCAGGAATATTTCTCTTTAAACTCTTTGTATACTTTTTCCACTCCTTCTCTCAGTGAAATCTTTTCTTTCCAGCCCAATGCCCTCAAACGACTCACATCCATTAACTTTCTGGGTGTTCCATCCGGTTTGGAAGTATCATGTGTTATTGTTCCAGAAAAGCCTACGATGTCCCTCACCAATAAAGCCAGGTCCCTGATGGATATATCCTCCCCCACTCCAATATTTATCAACCCTGGCTCATTATATCCCTGCATAAGAAAGTAACAGGCATCTGCCAGGTCATCCACATGCATAAACTCCCGCAGTGGGTTGCCAGTTCCCCAAATAACCACTTCCTGTAGTCCATTTGCCTTTGCTTCATGGAACTTCCTGATCAGGGCAGGCAGTACATGGGAGGTATTCAAATCGTAGTTATCATTCGGTCCGTATAGATTGGTGGGCATTGCAGATATAAAGTTGCAGCCGTATTGAGAACGATATGCATCACACAATTTTATCCCGGCAATTTTTGCTACTGCATAGGGTTCGTTGGTATATTCCAGTGGCCCTGTAAGCAGGTATTCCTCTTTCAGGGGTTGTGGCGCCATCCTGGGATAAATGCAGGAGGAACCCAGAAACAGCAACTTTTCCACTTTACATTTGTAGGCAGCATGTATTACATTGCTTTGGATCATCAGGTTTTCATACAAAAAACCGGCACGAAAAGTATTGTTCGCCAGAATACCGCCTACTTTGGCAGCAGCTAAAAAAACATATACCGGCTTTTCTTCCTTAAAGAAATCGTTTACCTTTTCCTGGTTTGTCAGGTCCAGCTCTGAGGACGTACGGTATATAATATTTGCAAACCCTGTTGCTTTTAGTTTTCGAAGAATAGCAGAGCCTACCATCCCTTTATGTCCTGCCACATATACCTTATCCGATTTATTCATGGTTATTCAAACTCATTTTTGATATTAAAGCCCTTTTCTTTTAGCAGTTTTTCTCTTTTAAACAACTGAATATCCGCTGCAACCATTTCCTTTATCACGCCCGGCAGATTATATGTAGGTTCCCAGCCAAGCTTTTGTTTCGCTTTTGTCGCATCTCCTACCAGTAAATCCACTTCAGTAGGCCGGTAGTATGCCGGATCCACTGCCAGCACTTCCGTACCTGCAGGAATTTGAAATTCCGGATGAGTGCAAGAAACTACTATTCCCTTCTCATTTTCTTCCTTACCGGAAAAAGCGATCTCAATACCTGCTTCAAGGAATGCCCGGCGTACAAATTCCCTTACGGGTGTTGTTATACCGGTAGCAATCACAAAATCTTCCGGCTGATCCTGTTGCAACATCCGCCACATGGCTTCTACATAATCCTTCGCGTGACCCCAGTCCCGCTGTGCATTGAGATTACCCAGATATAGTTTCTTCTGTAACCCCAAAGCTATTTTGGCCACCGCCCGCGTAATTTTACGGGTTACAAACGTTTCTCCTCTTAAAGGCGATTCGTGGTTAAATAAAATTCCATTTACCGCAAACATATTATACGCCTCACGGTAGTTGACTGTTATCCAATATGCATATAACTTGGCAACGGCATAAGGCGACCTCGGATAAAAAGCTGTCGTTTCTGACTGCGGCACCGCCTGCACCAGCCCATATAGCTCTGATGAAGAAGCCTGATATAATTTTGTCTTTTGCGTAAGTCCCAAAAAACGTATGGCTTCCAGCAACCGAAGTGCACCGATACCATCCGCATTGGCGGTATATTCGGGCATTTCAAAACTCACAAATACATGACTCATCGCGGCGAGGTTATAGACTTCGTCCGGCTGTGTTTCCTGCACAATACGGATCAGGTTGGAAGAATCTGTAAGGTCGCCGTAATGCAACTTCATTCTTACATTTGGCTCATGCGGATCTTCATATAAATGATCAATTCTTTCAGTATTAAACAGTGAGCTCCTTCGCTTGATACCATGCACTTCATATCCTTTGGACAACAACAGTTCCGCAAGATATGCTCCATCCTGTCCTGTAATACCCGTAATTAATGCTGTTTTAGCCATAGTTATTATTAATTAACCTCATTTGCCAGTGTGAAACACACCACAAGGATTGTTACAACTTTTATCTTTTCAAAAACTGACCAATCTTACGGATTGGTTTAAGATACAAAGTAAAAAAATGCGGTTCAAGTCCGTTGACCTTCCAGGCCAACCTATCCTTTTTATTAGCTTTTATACGATTGGCAAGAGTGCCGGTACTAACGCCGCCTACCCGCATTTTGACGATCGTTCTGTTAATATAAACAGCAGGAATACCAAATTTCAGCAAAATCCGAAGCATCAATTCATAGTCGGCAGCCGATCCAAGGTCCAAATTAAAAAGTCCTGCTTTTTGATATACCTCTCTCCTGACAAAAAATGTAGGGTGTGGTGGCATCCAACCATAGTAAAAGCTACTCTTACGATACCCGCCAGCTTTCCAGGTGCGTACGACCTTATTCAGGTCATTCCTCAAAACAAACTGCAGATTAGCATAACTCGCCTGCACTTCCGCGTTTTCAAATACAGATGCAACACTGGAAAGCGTATTCGCAGAGGCATAGACATCGTCGGAGTTCAATATCCCAATGACGTCACCGGTCGCACAGGCGATCCCCTTATTCATAGCATCATAAATACCGCTGTCTTTTTCGGAAATAATTTTTGCAACATGGCGAAACTCTTTGACTATTTCCAGTGTATTGTCATTCGACAATCCATCAATAATTATATGTTCTATGTCGGGGTGATCCTGCTGCCGGATGCAGTCAAGTGTATCGCGAATGGTTTCAGCGCTGTTATACGTGGAAGTGATGATGGATATCTTCATTGTACATTAAACAATACTTCTTTCCCTGACAAATACGGCAGGATTTCCTGCATACACTTTGAACGCTTCCAGGTTTTTAGTTGCTACAGAGTTGACAGTTAAAACAGCATGACTATGCAAGCGAACACCGCAAACCACTGCCTTTGCTCCTACCCAGACGCCATCTTCCAACACAATTTTATATACCATCAGATCAAAACTACTCTTTTTATAGTTATGATTCCCCGTAAGCAGCATGGCGCCTTGTGATATACAGACACTCTTTCCAATTTCCACGTCTGCAAGATTATCGATCCAAACACTCTCCCCTATCCAGGTATGGTCACCTACAGCAAGCTTCCAGGGGTATTTGATATTTACGCCAGGCTTGATCACTACCCCCTTCCCTATCCGGGCTCCAAAACATCTTAACAAAAAGCATTTCAGCCCGGACAGCGGGTTCAGTCGGTTGATGAAAAAAAGCACATTCGTCACATACCAGAGCAGGCGTTTCAACTTTCCCGCCCCAATGTTTTTTTTAAACTCTTCATTATTGTATGATCCGTTATCAACTTGCCCCATACCTTAGCTAAATAGCGCTTTATACTTTTCTTTCAAATCAGCATTGTCTGAGCTTTTTTGGGCATATGCCCTGGCTCCCCTACACCATTCCAGGTATTCCTCCCGATCCATCGCCGCAACCCTTTCAATTATCGCAACAAAACGCCCCAGGTCATTCAAAGGTATATCCCACCCGGCTTTTTCTTTCTCCAGGTTTCTCCAGGGGGTTTTGTCACTGATCAGTACCGGTCTTCCGGCGGCCAATGCTTCAAATATAGCGTGTCCAAAGTTTTCCCCAAGTGTTGGTAATACGAAAAGATGGTGCCCCGATAAAAACGAAGCTACTTCCTTGTTATCGATCGGCCCGTGAAAATCTACCCGGATATTCGCGGAATTGCTTTCGATCACCTTTTTACATTGATGCCAGTAGCCCTCGTCTTCAACTGTTCCCCTGATGGAAAGCGCTATGACCGCCGGTGTTTGAATACCTTGTAACAGCTTAAGCAGGAATAACAGGTTTTTTTTGGGCGAGATCCTTGAGACAAAAACCAGCTTGAGGCTTCCCGGCGTTTTTTCCGGCCAGGTGATCACTGGTTCAATAGCCGCAGAAAAATTAGGTATAACATGAACAGACTTCACCCGGGGTAGATATCGAAAAATATCTTTTTCTTCCTGCGCATCGGTTGCATGCATATAGACTTCCCTTTCCATACCCAACAAACGAATAGCCCATAAAAACAGCTTCTTCTTAAATGACCTGAACCGCATCGCCCCTTCCTGCAACATGCCCCTCGGCGCCAAAACAACTTTTCCCCTGACCTTATTCAGCCGCTTCATCAATAACGGGTAAATGGTAAAGTAAAGGGAGTACATGCTGTTCAGGTATATGAAATCCGGTTTAAGGGTGTTTACCAGTTTTACTATCTCCGGCCACTTCAATTTTCCGGGTGATGCATAAAACACATGTACACCGCTTCTCTCCACCCAGACATTGCTCTCCACTTCGCTGTATGGCACCGTTTCACCTGCATCCATATTACCGGTAAATACAAACACCGAAAAATCCTGCTTCATCCTGGTGGCAAAATTCGAACAGGAGCGAATAGGACCACCAGCCTTAAAGCCCGGTTCGTACCAATCGGTGAAAATGAGAATAGAGGGCTTATTCATCCAGTACACTCTTTAATGACGCACACCAGTAATCATGGGTGATCCTTTCAGAAAGCACTTCGCTTTTTTTGCCCATCAATCTCAACGCAGACAAATCTGACCTGAGCAATGCAAGGAGCTTATGTTTAAACTCCTCCTTCCGAGCCGAGCCGAACACATACCCGTTATGCCCGTTAACAAGAAACTCTGAAGCCGCCCCACAGGTATCTGAAAGCAATAATGCCAGTCCGGCTGCCGCAGCTTCCTGCACCACCACACCCCAATGTTCATGCATACTCGGCAGGCAAAATATAGCCGCTTCGTGATAATATTTTACGAGTTCAGCGGGCTGTACAAACGATATAAAGCTCACCTGCTGTACAGCCCCGTATTTTTCCTGCAGTGCTTCCTGCAGCGGCCCGTTGCCTACCATCTGCAGTTCCCAACTGCCCAGCTCCGGGTATTGCTCAAGCAATGCCACAAAGGCTTCCAGCAACCAGTCCGGCCGCTTATATTCTACCATTCTGCCAACGAATAATATCCGTTTCTTACTTTCTGTGTCTGTCCTCTTAAACTTTTGCACATCCGCACAATACAGCCCCTTCAGTATCCGGTCAGGTGCAAAACCTAATCTTCTCGCAAACTCATACTGCGGATAACCCGGTACCCATATGTAATCCGCTCTTTTGCGTTTAAATAGTTGTGCCAGCATCACTGCCCCTTGCTGACGAAGTGTAGCTTTCCAGGGATTATCCATACCCATTATAACCGGCACTTTTGTTTTCCAACCTGTCAGCATTCTATTATATGCCCGGTCTCCCCAGCCTGCAACATAAATGATATCCGGCTTTATTTCTTCCAAATAGCCGGCATCTTTAAGAAAATCCTCTTTTTTTATGAATGTTATCTTACCGGAGCCGTTGTATTCATAAGGTGCATTATCGTCCTTGGGATAATACACAATGGTAGCTTCCGCATTCGAATTTTCCAAAAGATGTGCTACGCAGCGATAGAAGTAGTCCGGGAAGCGGGTATATAAAAAGAGGTATTTGCACATATATCAAACAGGTACTATTAACATCCGGAATCTGCTAAGTTTTTGCCCTCATTCTATATTTGTTGTACTGTATAAAGTTAATCGCCAGCATAGCGAAAAAGAAAGGGGTGCCATAATCGATATATCCACCCAGCTTAAACGTTTTACAAATAAAATGGCTGAGACAGGCCAACGAGATACTACGGAAAATACCGTTATCCAACAATATAACTCTTCTTAATAAATAAATTACATATAAAATAAGCCCTGCAAGTCCGAATTCCGAAAAAACTCTGTTAGTCAGGCAATGTCCTGATGGCGCATTTAATCCATAAAACCAGTTATACCTGAATGGTGAATTTTCATAATACCGGTAGTACATCTCCTGGTGTCCTCCCAGTCCGCTGCCTATCAAATTACCATTCTTCAGGTTATTCTCGGCTACCATAAGGTTGGAGTAAAGAGATACGGTGGTGCCGTTTGCATCTACTGTTCGATTCAATACATTGACATCTCCACGAAATACCGTTTGCGTTTCTACTATACGCATATTAAAGTTTTCATTAAAATTTGCCAATACTTCAAACACTAAATAGTATAACACGGGAATAGAGATCATTATATAAACAGGATTCAAATAGGCGATACTGATTACCAATGCAAACGCCAGATAACCGGTCAGGTTAAAAGTCAGGATCAATGCAAGCAACATTGTAAAGAAGTATAGCCGGTATTGCCTATAATGAAAAAAACAAAATACTAAAGCCGGTATCAGGATAGCTGCGTAATGAGAAGGTTCATACGCGATGGAATCCAGCCTCCCGGGCTGAAGATTCAGTAAGTTTATTCCCCCAAAAGAAGCAATTACCTGTATAATACCAAAGATGGCGCTCAAAAAGGCAAATTTCACGTATAGTGCAAAAATTTTTCTCCAATCGTAGTTGGAGACAATACAAAAATTGACTAAAAAAATGATCGTTATTGGTATAAACTGCTTTAGAAATCCTCCATAGCCCAACTGCAGCAATAAAATAGAAAACAGGCTGGAAATAATCAGGTAGCCGTAGATCTTCCAGGGGAATGTTTCATTTGTAAATATCTTCCTGATATTCCACAGGAAAAATACAACGGCAAAGGAATAAGCGATAAAATCGAAATCAATCCCGAATATCCGTTTGGTACCAATTTCCTTTGTAAAGACAGACAATACCAGCATGGTTTCTGCAAATGAAGCAGAATATATCCGTTTATGGTCAAAGGTAAGAGTATGAAAGTATTTTAATACCATGCTTATCAGAATCTACATTTATCGAGCAAAACCTCTCCCCCTTCTACCAATGCCTTTAAATCCTCTTCTGAAGATATTTTCAACTGTCTGATCTCTTCGGCGGATAACCTGATTTCCTGCAGATCGTTATCTTTCCCGTGTACTGTCTTTACGATTGAGCCATGTCTGGATTGAATGGTTAACACCGGATTCCCACTTTTTTTCTTTAAAAAAATGGAGAATGACTCTTCTGGTTTAGACCGTTCGGGTAAGACCAATTGCAGCTGTTGTCCTTTCCGCAATACAACATAAGTTACAAATGATCTAAAATCAAACGGGACTTTGCTTTCTTTCTCCGTTACCATATCTGTAACCACTCCATTCATATTCTCAAATTCTATTTCGACCTGCCTAGACCAATAATAGGGATGTTCATACTCATGCCATCCATCAAGCTGACGAATAACAGGATTATTAGGACGGGAAACATCTAGTACGTATAAACTTCCCTGTCTGCGGATTACCAAATCAACCTGTCTGCCGTCAAGGTGTATGGATGTAATATCTTCGACAGGGCTGTTCCCTTTTTCATTAGAATTAGGTTGTATAGTACCAAATATTAGATATTGTTGACCCGACTTCCTCACAATAACCAGATGATTCTCCTTAGAAGTCGGCATTCTGTATGTATATACAAGTGAATCCTTCGGGGGCCTTACGTTCAAAATCTCAGAATTTCTCCAGAGATCGTACACCCAGGAAACAGAAGCCTGGGCATATGCAGGCATTGCCGCCTGGTAGACATAGCCCCTGGGATCGTTAGGGCCTTTACCGTTCGGCCATCCTTTACTCCCTGTAACATTAAAATAGCCAACATGAAAAAACTCTGCTCCCAGCATTACCATGGCTTTCAGCAACCCAAGCCATTGCCCCGGACGAATATTATTTTCTTCAAGGTCCCAACCTGCAGAAACAAATGGCGCAAACAGCGTATCACCCAATGTTATTTCTCTCTTGCGCCCATCTGCCACTGTAGAATAGCCATTCAAAGGTCCGGAAGCAGTTCTCCAGTTAGCTGGATAGGATGGGTAAAAGGAGGGAGTGGAATAATGGAACTGTGATAAATGTACCGTGTTAGTATTTCTTCTCAAAGAATATTCAGGCCAATATGGAGTATTATAAGCGCTGACATTATAAAACGTAAAATTGGCACCCTTCCAGTTCGTTCCTGTTAAAATAGTGTTTTTATATATACTGTCGAGTTTGTTCTGAAATCTTGCACTATACTCCGATACCGTAAGACCAGATTGTTGAAAATCTTTCCAAATTTCAGGATCCTTCCTTAACAAATCAAGTGGCCTTATATGTCCAAAAACCTCTCCGTTATCATTTAAAAAGTCAATCGGGCGCCCCAACGACCTTTCAAGCTGTTTTAAATAATAAATTGTAGTAAGAGCGTCCTTTTCAATAACATCCGTTGGAGCCAGTGGACTTAACCACTTTTTCCCCTGGAATATCACTACTTTTCCATTCGCATCCCGCATGTAATACCTGTCAGTCAATAATTGCGATTTTACATAAGCCGTTTTGCTGTCAAAGCCTGCATGAAATGGCTTACCCTGGATCTGCATTAACACAGATGAAGTGGGGATCTCCGGATGTGACCTGGCATAATTGATAATCGCACTTACTATGCTGCCTTTGTTATTATAGCGTTCTGCAGCCTCCCTTCCATCCAAACGTAAGCATGGCACTTCCAAATAATAGTTCCATCTTTTAACAAGCACGTCCAACATTTCTACCGCCTTTTCAGGACTGACCTTACCACTTTCAATCCCTCCGGCTCCCGGCAATTCACGATGCATATATGTTGCAATGTCCATCCATGAAAAATTCCGGGGCATCTGCTTTTGGGGATTATATCGCGGATCGGGAAATTCTTTTAGTTGTTCGGTAGCCTGAACGGTATATTTAGGATAACCGGGAGCAAATTCCGTTTCATCCACACTGTTTTGATTTACCGATGTTCTCTTTCGGGCAACAAACTGAGTGACATTACTTTTAATCAGCTTTCCACCGGAATAATATGACAGCCCTTTAGATACTTTATACGCATGTTGTTGTATAACATTCTCCGGCAACTCGATATCGTAAAAGGCCAATTCGTCTATACAATCAGTATTTATAAAGCCGTCATTGGGGCCAAAAACCAGAGCCGATCCTTTGGGGATCGAAGCCGAGAACTCATCCCGACTTATTCCATCCACCCATATACGTTTTACACCAGTAGCCGCATTGGCGGCAAACACAATATGATGCCAATTCCCATCATTATAGTAATCATAGGATGATATCCCGGAGCCATTTAACCGGATCGAAAAGTTATTGGTCTCTTCTGTTCCATCGAGTTGCCGATGGGTAGTTCTAAAATCGATCTGCGCATAACCAAACCGAATTAATAATGCCTGCCTGGCAAATGTCCTAAAATCAAATTTACCGCCTTTAAACAGAAATTCAATTGTAAAAGCATTCTTTACTTTACCGGCCAATACGGAGGTATTGAAAGAACAAAATTGGTCCTGAAAATCAATTGCATCCCCGACAGGAGATTGAATTCTTTCATAGCTGCAATTATTTGATTTCAGCAAATGCACTCCAGTATTCTCCAATAGTGCATTTTCCTTATCGAACGTCCAATACCGGTAAGGCTTCTCCTGCGCCCACAACACTATGCTAAAAAAAAGAAACGCAACGGTTTGTGCAATAAGTTTGATTACGTTACTTTTAGTCATTGAATAACTAATTTTTCAGATGAAGAAGATAGCAAATGTATTAAAGTTTTTAAACCTGCAATTCGCATTAAAAACATATCACAAACTAAAACTTATTTTGACTAATAATAGTATCCGCAAAGAAGTAAATCAGTATGTCAGCTCATTAAATGGAACAATACATGACAGAAACAAAATTATTTCCATTCATATCCCGGATAGCCAAAATACTAATACTCCTTCTGTATTTTTTCTCAGGAAATTTTCGAGTGATCTGCCGGTATTTAAGCAACTCATAATACAAGGCGAGTACAGTAAAATCATCAACATCCTTAACAAATCAAACATTGAAGCACTAACTATTATCGATGCGGGAGCCAATATCGGAATAGCTACGCAGCAGTTTAAAAAAGCTTTTCCGAATGCAAAAGTTATTTGTATTGAGCCAGATGACGACAATGTTTCTATGATACAAAAAACAATAGAAGGAAATAATTTCTCCGACGTTTTTATAGAGAAAGCGGGTTTGCTCGACAGCAACACATTTTTAAAGATTTCAAATAACTACCGAGACAATGCCAAGTGGTCACTACAGGTCGATCCAACCGATGCCGTCAGTGACTTATATGCAATAACAATTCCATCCATAATAAAAAAGTATTCCTTAGGGACGATTGATCTGTTAAAAATAGATATAGAAGGCGCAGAAGCGCAGATATTTAGAAATACGGAACACATAAAAGAGTTTTTATCATACGTAAAAGTGTTATGCCTTGAAGTTCACGAAGAGTATATCACCGTTTCTGAAGTTCACGACATTCTTCGAAAACACAATTTCCATTGTGTCAGAAACAAGGATCTTACCATTGGTATAAATCCAGCATTAGTTTCAGAACCAACCATAGTTGGAGAGAAACCTTTGTAATCCATCTAATTCTATCAATATATCATTATATATCGCCGGGTTATTATCTGCATTTGCCTTATCCCCATAATAATAGTAGTAATCCAGCTTGCCGCAAGCCGCAAAGGACACATTAAACCAGTCTTTATACTGATATGGAAATAATTCAAGCAATTTGGTTCCAGGCCTACAAAACATAATATTTGTCAACGCTGAACCATGTGGCGCTATGATGTAATCAGCATTGTAAAAAAGTAATGCCTGTTCCTTCAAAGTCAGTCCGTCCATTGAAATGATTTCAAAGTCATTTACGGCAAGAAGAGCAGTAAGCAAGCGCTCGTTTATAACTTTCCGGTATGAAACCTTCCCTCTACCCACATAAATCCTTTTTGGTGAATCAGTGACTCTTCTATATTCTCTGAAGATCTGCTGTAAAAATTGGAAAGTTCCGAGATCATTGAATTTAGCATATCCATGTTGCAAAGGATTTTCCTTAATCGCTATCACAATCTCATCTCCCGTACAGGGATGTGTTATCAATTGGTTTTCGTGTATGCCAGCCAGCTCTAATGACTCCTTTTGAAATGCGGTGAGGTTAATATCTCCAATATAGTAATAATTAATTTTCTCCCTGCCAAGGATATCCCAATAAAAATTCAATAAAGGAAAGGCATATTGAAACCAATGTCCATAGTTAGAAACATTGGAGTTAGACAAATAAACGATGGTCCCATTCAACTTTCTCGGCTTCTTCAAATACTTGTACCCTATGTTTAACTGGTGCAAACCAATGCCTGGCTGATACACCACATTACGAGTATCATCAAGCAAATAATTGGAATTGAACTGGAAATCCGGATGTTTGATCTTTAGAAGCACCATTTTTGTTACCGATCGGAAGCTTTTAAAATGAGAAACGCGGTGTTCTTTAACGGAAGTCGGTTCAAAATTAATCCTTCCGTGATCTGCTGTTCTTACAATATAATGGATGTCCTGTCTTTCTCCATAAAGTTGACGGACATTCTCTACAGTGACGCCGATGACCTTTCCGGGCCTTTTTTGAAGTAGCCCGTATATCCTATTAACGGCTATTTTAATTCTTTTCCTAATTTTTCTGTTCAAATCCATACATAGGGTTATTGGGACAATACCTTTACTTTAGGGACCGTTCAATTAACGAGGATATTTTGTCATATAACTGCCGCCCTACCTTCTCCCACAAAAAGTTCTCTTCAATTTTTTCTACTGACCTGCGCCTCATCTGCGTCATATCGGAATCAGGCAATGTAACAGCCTCTATCAAAGCGTTGGAAAGTTCGTTGACATTCCCAGCTTCAATTAACCATCCATTAGCAGCATCCACCAACAAAGAAACTGCTCCTACGTCTGTTGCTATCACCGCGCATCCATTAGCCATCCCTTCGAGGATAACGTTTGGCATACCTTCCGCATAACTCGGGCAAACCAGCGCATGCACTCCTTGCAAGATCTGTTGAAGATGATCCTTTTCATATATCACTCCATGATAAAAAACCCTATCTAGGCATAAGCGAGCACTATCTTCTACAGGGCCTATAAAATGAAATTCAAAATCATAACTGTCATATAAACGTTTGATCGTGGTGGTCAATTCCTCAAAACCTTTTCTACGTTCACGTCGCCCCACAAACACAAACTTCCTTCTGCCACCGATCGCGGGCAAGTTATCTACCATCCACTCGCGCTCTATAGCGCCCGATACTTCTAAGATCTTTTCTTCAGGAACCCCTATTTGCCTAATGTACCGGGTTATTTTTCCGCCGTAGGAGAACACGTAATCAGCATTTCTGTTAACCCATTTTAATGGTACGCCGAGCATAGCGCTCTGAAGGTGCATCCGTATTCCAGTATTCTTCTGCATGAACTCATATCCATGAATATTGACTGCAATAGATGGCAATGAAGCCTGCCTATGCTTTAATATATAAAATGCAGTCAAGCCTTTTGCAATTATAAGATCAATTCCCTGTATGTTCTTGATAGCGCAATCAATTTTCCTGGAATATAGATAAGACCAATACACATAATGTCCGGGAAACTTCCGGGTTCTGGGGCGTTCCAGTGTGATCACTGTTAAATTACTGCGCTCTTCTTCTGTAAAAATATCTGCATTTCTTACCTGATCGGTCAGTATGGCTGCTGTGTGAACGAGGACAACTTCCACTCCTTGCTTTAAAAGATACTTACATAGAAAATAGGAATGCTTTTGCATACCACCGATCACATAGGGCCATATGCCGTCTGTAAGCACAGCGATCTTCATTTATTACTCTGATTAATTATCAGTTTTCTTATTGTGAAATTCATACCAGGCAAAGGTACCGGCAGAAGATTTACGAGACCCGCTATTCTAAACAAAAATATTATGAAACGCGGCATCTCGGAAGAATCAAAAAAGGAGAATATCTTCTTTTCAAGCTGATAAAAATTCTCTTTGGAAATATTCTTAATTTTATACTGCCAGAGCACCTGCAGATAAGTATGGTAAAGTGTACCTTTCAGATAATGTGCCATAGATTGTGCTTTTGCCGGGATGAAAAATTTCTGATAATACATCAATGAAGCTTCAACCCATTTGTCCAAAAAACTATATGCATTAAATACTTTCCTTGCCTCTCCCGTTCTGAAATAGCAATCAGGATCTTTAACAATCACCTTAAATATTAACTGATTGTATAATAGGGAACGTGTATGAAATTCCACATCTTGTAATCGCGGAAAAGATTCATCAAACCCATCTGTCTTATCAATAAATTCTTTACGCCAAATCGGCTGCATTGTATGCCAGGGAAGATCATGTGCAAGAAACCGTTGGAGCGCACTTTCCTCGCGTGGCACCCACAATCTTCTTAGGTCTCCGATACGTTCTCTGAACACTTCCATGGTGAATATTGCTGCATCTATCCCCGGGTTGCTTTCCATAACCGTTACACGATTATCCAAACATTCCGGGGTCAATAAATCATCTGCATCTAAAAACATAATATACTTCCCCTTCGAATGGCGGATACCAATATTTCTACAGAAATTTGCTCCTTTATTCGTCTCATTTTGAAATACACGAATTCTGGCATCTTCTTTTGCATATGACTTAGCTATATCTAAGGACGCATCTTCTGACACATCGTCTATTATAATCAACTCCCACGCCGTAAATATTTGGGCTTGTACAGACTTTATTGTTGCCTCAATATACCCCCTTTTATTAAACAGAGGAAGAATAATAGAGATCATCTTCATTTGAAAACTATTGCCTAAGGATATTACCTCCTCACAAATCCATCCCAAAGATCAATTGGATATCCGATTGATAAAACGACTTAGGTAGTTCGCCTACTTATACAAACAAGTCGTTTGCTGATTCCCAAAAATCACGACAGCTATCACATTATCTTCTACGATGTCTGATTTTTAAATATAAAGCCCTAATTAAGAGCTTACATCTACTCATATAGCGATATCTTCTCCAGACATTCGCAACATAAGCATAATAATCTCTCTTAAGGAGGTAAGCCGGATTCTTAATTCCCATATACATATGTCCGGCTAGCTCGTCGAACACCTTAAACACATAAACCGGATTAGAAATATCCCAACCCAGGCGACGATGAAAGTCGTGGAGCAACATTTCATGATTTATCACTTTTTTTAGGAGAGGATATCCAGACCAAACTCCCGTCCCTGTTTCTCTGTATGCCGCGGTAATCTCCGGTAAACAATAGATCTTACCTATCATTGCAGCTAGATAAGCAATGGTTCTGTCTCCGGAATAAATATCAGGATGGCTACCAAAGTACAAATGAAAAAACGGGTTGTTTCTAAATACCATTGTCTGTGTAGTGGGAATGAATCCCGAAAAGACATTTGTAATTTCATACTCCCGGCTGTACGGCAGTTCTTCCCTTAAAAATTTCCCATCCTTATTTACAACCATCCGGCCGGAAAACACCAATGAATAGGGTTGGTTTTTTTCCAAAAAATCAACCTGTTTTTGTAGCTTCAGTGGATCTGTCCAGTAGTCATCACCCTCGCAAAGGGCTATATATTTTCCCCTGCAAGACATTCTACACCATGTTCCATTGAACCTACATATAAATTTTCCGTTCTGATAATAGTGAGAGGTTTGTCGGTTGCGAATAAATAGTCTGATCATATCAGGATACTTTTCGGCGTATTGCTTACAAATCTCTGTTGTACCATCGTCAGATCCATCATCTCCAATAATTAGCTCAACCGGGAAATCGATTTTCTGCGTTAAGATACCCTCTATACATTGTTGTATATAATTAACATGCTGATAAGTGGCTACGCTTACAGATATCAGGGGCTGTATCTTATTAACAACTTTATCAGTTCCAAGATATTCCCTTTCCGCTTCCACCTCAAATCGCCGTTCCAACTCGCTTCCTAAACCCATAATTGATCAATATAATTGTACTGAAGTCTTTAAAAGGAGCTTTTAATTTTTTCAATAACATTTACGGGCTTTCCTGCTTCATCAACAAGTATGACTGAGCCGTCAATCATCCTGGTTTTATATTTAATTGCTTCCGAAAACTCCTCCCTGCACTCCCATAAGTATGGAGCATTTAATATTCCCCTAGAAAATATTTCATACAATCCTTCGTGACTATAAGGATTTTTTATGTTTTTTTCGATTATGCTCTTTATTTCCTTTACAGTATTATACAGAAACAACATTCTGGGTTCTATATCTCTATTGATTTCATTCATAATATATTGATTACCTTTCTTTAACCTTCTATACTCTTCTATTGCCCCTAGAGTAATTTGAATACTCTCATTTATAATAACAGGGTTAGCCAGTTCAATTGCCTCGGAATAGCTGACTACATGTATTATATCAGGACTAACAGGGTCATCGGATTCTATGTCGTCTATCATAGCAGAAACACTCGCCAACTGGTACTTTGCTTTCTCAAAATTCGGAGAAAAGTAACCTAATCCGGCACGCGGCTGAAGATATACTTTAAATCTACTATCTTCCAATTCCCTAACCAGTTTCGTAAGCGCCCTTGCTTTGGCCAAATCCTGGATACCCCATGTTGCTTTTGGAGTATTCATCATTATTTGTAGAACGACTTTTTTTATTCCTAAATTTTTAGCTGTGATGCAGGCAAGGTAAGACGACAGAACGTACGTAACATCGTCCCCGCCCCTGAATGAAAAATGATGGGGGATATTAGGCTCGAAAGGTTTGCCATGCTTTGCTATAATGCTCAATGTCTCCAGGTGATTCTTAAGGTTAGTTTTTACATCATGGGGCCCCCGTCCATCAATTTTATTAAACCACCAAAAAGAAAGAGCATGCCAGCAAATATTGATCGTTTTCTCATAAACCTCTGCCAATGCCTGCGTCTTATTCGTGCCTGAATAAGTTCTCATCAACATTGGCCTTCCGGCTTCATAAATTGTAACCAAATCCTTTTCAGAATTTATAGGAACGCCACCACCGTTCTGCATTCCAGACCAATCTTCACCGAAGTTAGATTGGGATAGCTGTGAAGATCCGACAGATACAATGTCTAACAGCTTCGTTTCTCCGAGGATCTTTAGCCATTGACAGAATTCCCTGATAGCCTCATTTCTGTTCTGATCATAAGGACCCACATGCACCCTTATCAAGGGTAGATTTGATACTTGTCGATGATATGCAAGGCGTTCATCAAGCGTATCTGCCCTGGTTCCGTAATTTGAATATCGGGGATTTTTTACGGGAGTGTAAAATAAATGCTTACCAGACTGGATATATTCCTTAGCGAAGTCCATTCTGAATTCGTCATATTTTGCTCCCTGAAGAATCTCGGGTTTTATTTTAAATCTGGGAACACTTAATTTAGTGAGCGTTTCAAAAGCTGTTTCATCCCCAATGAAAGTAAGTACTTTTCCTTTGTATTCTTTACTGATTATTTCTGATGTTTTCGGCAATCCTGCGAAAAAAACTTCTTTTATAATCCCTTTACTACTAATTAGCAGGTTTTCCGTATCTAAAAAATTGTAAAACCTTCCAAAAATATATTGCCCGTCTTTAGGGTCAAGGCGGTAGCTAAACCCAATTCTATTAATACCGTTGCTAAGGATCCATTGCTTTAAATATGTCCGATTATCTATATTAGAAAGGTGATTAAGACACCGGGCAACTTTTGCATCTCCGATAAACACCCTATAACCACAATCTTCTAATAGCTGCGACACCGTACTTATACCTAAAGTATGGATATCATTTTCCGGTCTTACCAATCCGAAAATATCGTTATTCACAATTATATCTTTCTTATAAAGTCCTTAATATCTATATTCTCCAGTCCTAGATTTCGCAAAGTACGTCCTTCTTGTATAAAATCTGTCTTCAACAACCCTGATACAATATTATATATAGAAGATAATAAGGGAGTAGGAACATTTACCAACCGTGCTATTTCTATAAGAGGTAGCACCCCTGTAGGAATATCTTCCGTTAATAGTCTAGAATTCAGAACAACAGGAGCCAATATCTTGTAATATGCCGGATTGTTCTTCATTTTTTCACATAATGTTTTGCCTTCAATTCCTTCATATGAAAACGATATCCATTCGTCAACTGATAAAAGATCAATTCCAAGCTCCCGGCCAATTTCCAGCCTCTCTTTATCAATTGATTCCAGGAAAGATGCAATACCGGGTGTAATATCATTATAAAAATAAAAGCTCTCTCCTCGTTCAATATTAGCAGCGTTAAAAAGCACTATTGTCGGGTGGAAAATACATCCAATATTATCCAAGCTTGTCTCAAATATATTCCTGGCTTTTATAAATGATTGAGATAAAGCACTTAATACTTTTAGGACATCATCGGTGTCTGAAGAGGGAATTGCAGCAACGGGAAGCTTATCTTTTAATCCAATTATTCTTACCTCTCCGTTTTCTTCTGTCCTACAAGCATATAAAAGGCTCTGAGTTTCCGCAATATATATTCTTTTGTTAGTATAATTTGATATTGTATTCTTAAATTCCAAGGCTCCAAATGTACGTCCCGGATTTAAAACAACTATTTGCCCTTGCTTTAATAGCGGAGCTAACTGCAGTGCTATACTTTTATGAGCATTAGCAACTGTCGTTATCATAATGATTTCGACATCGAAGACTGCCATAGCCAGATCATCTGTTATCAGATGAAGTTTGCCAAACCCATTAACCGCTTCTTTTAAATACACCCCGCCATTTCGTATAACCGGCTGTAGCTTTTTTAGATCCCTCGAATAGAGATTAACCTGATGTCCGAGATATGCAAAGTGACCTGCCATTGCCTGCCCCCCGTTGCCTGCTCCTATAACGGCAATTTTCATCCGTGACCTGGTTTTTTAGCAATTAACAGTAGGTTACCCCATTCAGATTCGGAAGGATGTACCAAAGGGCTTCTGTCGAAAACCAGAAATAGCCTGCTTAGGACTCTGAAAAGCCTATGTGAATTGGCGGTCACGCGTTTTTCGGTATTATTTCCCCCAAGCATTTTATAATACAGTTTAGCAATATGTCGCTCAAAGATCCTGTGGGAGCTGAATGAAAATATCAGCGCTTCCTGTTTCTTAAAACCTCTATCCTCAATTAAACGTAAGTAAGTGTCTGTTTTTCTTCTGGTGAACTGGCTGTTTCCATATTCAAATGCGCCAACCTGCTCAAATAGAATAATGCTGCCGCCTGGATTAAGGAGGTTATAAAGACTCTCCAACACATTCGTTAATATGCTGTTCGGAATATGAGCAAAAACAGCAAAAGCATATACTAAATCAAATTTCTGATAAGGGCTGATTTCATCAATTGATTGAAAGACCTCCGAACCGGGGTTCATTGACCTTGCAGCCTTAACCATTTCACTTGAAATATCAAACCCGGAAACAGTATGTTTACCAATTGTTTTTCTAACCCTATTAAAGTAATTAATATACCAACCATCTCCACATCCAAAATCGAGGACATTATCCGCCTTCATAATAGAAGGCAAAGTAATCTCCAGCAATAACTCTCTTCTTTTTACGTAATATGGCAAAGGAGTAATAGTGTAAAATTCTTCCCCCTTATAACGCGTCTTACCTATCGCCCTCTTGTCCCAAAATTCCTTATAGCCCATTTAATTGTAGATTCCATGTATCATAATATCCTTACCTTCTCCATCAAAAACTTGTAAGATACTATCGACTTCTATGGTCTTTTCATTCAAACCCGCTTCTGTTTCAGCTACTATCATAAACCCTAAGGGGCGGTCGGTGCTTGCTGCAGAAGAAGTTATCTCAACACCTGTTTTCTTATATTGAAATACATCTTCAATTATTTTGTTATCTTTAAGATATTTGTCACCCTCGAACCTGTCAAATGTTCCTTGTTTTGTATAAACATAGTTCATGCTCGCATATGCGTAGCCAAGACTGTTTCCGATAGCAAGTTCTTCTTTTCTAAGAATAGCCAGGAAGTATTTTAAAATATCAAAGCCCGTGATTTTCTGTATAAGATAATGTTTTGACCCGCCTCCAATTCTGGCACTGAATTCTATTACACTTATATCATTGTTATTTACCAACAATTGAATCAAAAGAGGCGAATTTCTTAATCCATAAGCTTTTGCAATATTTCCTGCAACCAGTTTGATTTGGCTCAAATATAGATCTTGCAGCTCCTTCCTGAAAACGTTTCTTACGATAGTAAAGTTCTCAGGAGTATCTGTCCTCTTAATATTTTCTGTAATCAGGATAAATACAGGATCGAAGTCTGCAATAATGACATCAACGGAAAGCTCTATACCCTCCTTATATTCTTCTACTACTACCTGTTTACTCTTGCTATACGTGAATGCGCTGTCAATAGCCTTTTTCAAAGTTCTATGAGTACTGACTTTTTCTATCCCTTTTGAGCTATTGGCATCTGCAGGCTTAACTACAACAGGCAAATTCAAATGACCAATTGAATAAAGGACATCATTATCTTCTTTAATGCTTATAAATCTGGGTGAAGGGATGTTATGATTAAGGAACATATGTTTCATCAACACCTTATTGGTAAGAGCGAGCGATGTTTTGAAAGAAATATGGCATGGCAGATTTAATTGCTCTGCTACGTATGCCATGGTCAACAGCGCCTGATCTATGCATAACGCCAGGCAAAGCCTTGCATTCAGCTCCTTACATTTTTCAAGCACAAATTCTCTGTCGAGCGTGCTGCCTTTAATATGCTGATCGGCATACTTCCCGGCAATCGGCATATCGTAATAATCAATAAGATATACAAAATACCCCGACTCCTTTAAAAGATTGATTAGCTTTATGTGGTCATTGGTTCCCCCAAGAACTACTGCATTATTCATTCGTAACATATTTACTGATTCCACATTAACTTACATATAAGTTCCACCTCTTTATCTGTAAGCTCAAAATACAGAGGTAAGCATAAAACGCGTTTAGCTATTTCATCTGTTACAGGTAAGTTTTGGGCTTTAAGGTAGGGCAATACTGAAGCAAGACTTGGGTAGAAATATCTCCTGGTTTGGATATTGTGGCTCTGCAACCTGGATACCACTTCCAATAGGACCTCTTCTGATTCCAGAATTACCGGGTAATATGCATAATTTTTACTTGCGTTATCGTTCCAGCACGGTCTTTGAACAGGTTTATCAACAAGATACCTGTCATACAGCTCCGTTAGTATCCGCCGTTTGTCCAGAATATTATTAACATATTTCAGGTTAACCAGACCCATAGCGGCATGGAACTCAGAGTTTTTACCATTTATCCCCAGCTCTGCAAAGGATTCAAACCCTGAAATCCCAAAGTTTCTGATATATCTTAACTTCCGGTATAAATCTTCATCCTTCGGAACAATTAAGCCTCCCTCTATGGAATGATACAGTTTAGTGGCATGCAAAGAACAAATCGAAGTATCTCCATAAGAGAAGACAGATCTGCCATCGATATCTACACCAAAAGCATGCGCCCCATCGTAAATTACTTTTAAATTATGCTTTTGAGCTATAGCATTGATCTTTTCAACATTACATGGGTTGCCATATACATGCGTAGCCAATATTGCAGAAGTCTTATCTGTAATTGCCTGTTCAATCAATGCAGCATCAATATTTAAGGTCTTTTCATCAACATCTACAAAAACAGGTACGCAACCTTCCCATACTATACTACTTGTAGTAGCTACAAAAGAAAAAGGAGTGGTAATGATCTCTCCTTTCAGACGTAAGGATTTTATAGCCATTTGCAGGGCTATCGTTCCATTCGCAACAAAAAGTAAATGGTCTAATTTAAGATATTGTGATAGCTGAAGCTCCAATTCATTGGCAAGAGGCCCCATATTGGTAAGCCAGTTTCTTTGCCAAATACCTGACAAATAAGCTTCATATTCTTCTTTAGGAGGTAAAAACGGCTGAGTGACAGGTATCATTTTTTAAAGACCATTTGTTTAAAGTCATCAATCATTGGAAATCTTAAAAAAAAGCCGATAGTCAGATAAATGATAAAATACATTCCTATGCCTATGCATAGCCTTGCAGCATTATTAAGATTAAAGAGAGCTAACAGTTTTGTATCTATAAGCCATATAAAAACTCCGACGATCAGCGAAAGTAAAATTATTGGCAAGATATCCTGAAGCTGGTCTTTCACTCCATAGCTGATCATTTTTCCGCTATACCATGAATTCACGAAATAACTAAACAATGAAGATACGATCTGAAAGTTAAGCAGCCCGTAAATTCCAAAAGGGATTACCAGGAAAATGCCGACAGTAACAAAGGATTTTTTGATTATTTCCAATCTAAAGAACAAGTCTGATCTTCCTTTAACGCTTAAAATATTCAGATTGTACGCCTGAAGAGGATAAAGTATACCCGGAATACAGAGAATTTGGAAATAAGGTACCGCAGGCAGCCACTTTTCAGTAAATAGTAAGGTGAATAACGGATTAGCTAAAACACCTAAAATTACGAGGGTTGGAGTTGTCCAAAACAGCACCTGCTGCATAATTTTTTTATAGGCCAGTCTTAAGCGGTCATTATCGTGTTGAATACTTGAAAAAACAGGAAAACTAACCTTGTTCAAAGCGGTCGCAAGATTCTGAACGGGTAACTGGCGCATACTCATTGCTCTTGTATAATATCCCAACTGGGCAGCAGGAAACACTCTCCCGATAATGAGATGGTAGGCATTAGTATATATAGCATCGATAACACCTGACAACATAAGCTTGTACCCAAAGCGAAAATGATTTCGGAATTTCTGCCTGTCAAATATAAAATCAGGTCGCCATCCTGTTCTCAGCCATAGCTGAAATGACGATAATGCTGCCTGGCATAGATACATCCATACCAGGCTCCATACTCCGTACCCCCAGTAAGCCAAGCAAACTCCTAAAACCGAACTGATCAGTAACGACGGGAGTTGAATGATTAGTTGAGTCTTAAAGTTCATTTGTTTAGTAAGCCGGGTGAGCTGGATACTTGAAAAGGCGTTTATGATAAAAACAAGCGTATATACTCTTGTAATAGCCGTAAGCGCGGTCTGATGAAAGAACCTTCCTATGAAGGGTGCCAAAGAGAAGATGATCAGATACACAATTACACTTCCGGCAAGGTTGACAAAAAAAACGGTAGAGTAATCCCGTTGATCGGGGTCTTTTGTCCTTATAAGGGAAGTGGTAAGTCCTCCATGTATCAAGACATTCCCAATCGACATAAAAATAGCCAACATTCCGATCAACCCAAATTCTTCCGGCAACAGGATGCGAGCAAGAATAATGGACGCGCCAAAACTTATAAACTGTGTGCCAAACTGTTGTGCGAAAGTCCAACCGAGCCCCGTCAGCGCTTTCCTCGCCAAGCTCATTTAAAAAACCTTTTTGAAGTTTTCTTTTGGCTTTTATTTTCCTGAAAATACTCACCCCCATAACCATAGCCATATCCACCATACCCATAATAACTTCCACCGCCATAACCGTAGTATCCTCCATATCTTCCCGTTGACTGGATGTCGTTTACAACGAGCCCCATACCGGGTAACCTTTTCTTTTGGTACAGGTCTTCCACCATATTCAATTGCCGCCGGAGCGTATAGCCCTGCCTAACAATGTATAAGCTGGCGTTCGCGTGAGCGCTCAAGGTAAAAGCGTCGCTGACCAGCCCCACCGGCGCCGTATCGATCACGATATTATCAAACCTTTCCTTCAACAAAACAAACAACGCTGTTACCCGTCCGTCCAGCAACAACTCTGAAGGATTGGGCGGTACAGGGCCACAGCCTATCACGTACAGGTTCTCTATCTTATCTACAGGCTGAAGGATTTCTTCGATGGTGGCGTGACCAATGATATAATTGCTGAGTCCCTTCACCGTTTGCATACCCAATCCCTTCAGTAATCTCGGCTTACGGATATCAAACTCCAGGATCACGGTTCTTTTCCCGGTAAGTGCCAGCGCGGCACCATAGTTAGTCGCCACAAATGATTTTCCTTCTCCACTGACAGAAGAAGTAACCAGTATCACAGGCTTTTCTGTCTTATTGGTAAGATACTGGACATTTGTACGCATAATGCGAAACTGCTCTGCTACCACCGTCCGACTGCCAGGTTGTACCACCAAGGTCTCTTCTCCTGCGTGCCCTATCTCGCCAATAATGGGAGTGGATGTGAGTCTCGCAACTTCCTCCCGTTCTCGTACCTTGTCGTTGAGTATCTCAAGCACAAAAATAATTGCCACAGGCAGCAGGATCCCCGCCAAAAAAGCAATAAGATAGACATTACGACCATTTGGTTTTATCGGGTTGGAAGAGCCTGTGGCATCTTCCAGTGGCTTGGAACTGGCAATTGTAGCGGCTGCCGAAATGGCCGCTTCTTCTCTTTTTTGCAGCAGGAATAAGTACAGATCCTGCTTTATTTTCTGCTGGCGTTCAATATCCAACAGGCTTTTAGCTTTTGCCGGTACCGATCGGATATTTGCCTGGTAACGGTTTATCTGCTGCTGCAGTTGAGCTATTGTAATATTATTTGCTTTTCTGACATTCTGCAAAGCTTCGTTGATCTGCTCTCTCAACTTACCGAGATTTATATCTGCTGAAATCAGACTGCTGTGAGAGGGACCTACTGTTTGCTCTGTTTGGTTACGCTGTAATTGTAAGGTGTTATACTGGGTAAGAAGAGGAGTAAGAGTAGGCTCTTGGATTCCCAAGTCTACGGGTACAATCCTGTATTGGTTTGAAGGGTTACTGATATATTGCAACAAATAATCTACAATACCCACCTGCACCTGGAGATTGTTTAACCGATTATTGACTTCAGTCATTTCTCCGAAGAACAACTGGGACTGGGCATTTAGATCGATCACTTCGTTTTTTTCCCGGAACTGCTGTAACCCTGTTTCCACGCTTTCCAGTTCATACTTTAGCGTATCCAATCGTTCATCAATGAACTGCATGGTAATGCTGGAAATCTCTCTTTTCTCTTCCACAATCAGGCTGGCATATTCCTCCATCACCTGGTTGACCACATCCCGGCAGAGCCTTATATTATCCGATTCGTATTCAATATCCAGTATCGTCGCCTGGTCTACACTCTGTTTAATAGTTAATGCGCCGGCGATCGCACTCGCCCGGCTATTTTCAGACAGAAAAGTAATGGTGTACATCCGACTTTCAAATGCATTAAGAGCGGGTCTCACATTCCGGTGCAGGCGGAACATGCCCATCCCGGTTTCAAATATGCCGCCATAGGGAATCGCTGCATTTTTTCCCTGCAGCAAAAATTGCTGCTCTTCCGCTTCTATTTCCAGGGTAAAAGAAGAAGACAAGTCTTTCAGGCTGATAATTTCCAGCCTAAAAGGAGAATTCCCATATATATTGGAAGATCTGATATTCCCCTTGTTATAATAGCTGACCTGCAGGTATAAACTTCGTACGACTCTGCGTAATAGCGGGCGGGATTTCAGTATCTGCTGCTCATTGCTAAGATTGAGCATATTACCCGAAAACATAAACATCTCGTCCAATCCCTGTCCCCTGCTGCCGGGTGTTGTTTGCTTGTCGATGAACAGAGAGCCTTTGGCTCTGTAAATGGGTGTGGAGTAACGAACATAGAGGAAAGCCAGAAATAGGGCGACCACAATACCAGTAACCAGCAAAGGCCAATAACGCAGGTATTTAAAGAAAAACTCCTTTAAGTTGAACTCTTTCCGCTGTATAGATCTTTCCGGTTCTGCATTAAATGGATCAAACATAACTTGCCATGTGTTTTTAAAGGCGGGTAATGATCAAACTGATGCTGGCCAATATCGAAACAATAGTAGCTGTAACAGCCAGTGTACGCATTCCGGACTGATCCGTCACTACCGGCTTTTTCGGATTTACCCTCACCATCACCACATCGTTCTGCTGCAGGTAATAATAGGGAGAGTGGATGACTTCCGGGTTACTGACATCCAGGTAACCGAAACTTCTTTTGCCATCTGTTTCCCGCATTACCAGGATACTGTCCTTTAGTCCAAAATTGGTGAGGTCACCAGCCAGCCCCAGAGCCTGGAGAATATTAATGGGCTTTTCGCCGGGAACGGAATATACCCCCTGTTTGCTGACTTCCCCCAATATCGTAAACTGGTTATTTAACACGCGGATAATGCAATAAGGGTTTTTGAGATAAGGGGATAACTTTTCTTTAAGAAGTGTGGATAGTTGTGCTTTGGTAAGGCCTGCAACATTGAGCAGTCCCAGGGAATAAAACTGGATATTGCCATCGGCATCTACTACGTACTGAGGAGTGGTTGTAGCCGCACCTTCCCCGGCCACCTGCTGATTATATTCGGCATTGGCTGTGGGGTTGTCGCTGTAAACGGTAATACCGATAATATCTCCTTTTTGAATAGTAGGCTCGGGAATAACAATTTTACTAAGGGCGACGGTATCAATAGGGCCACGGAAGTATTGTACCTGCTTTTGGGTGCGACAGGAAAAAAGAATGGAAGTAATCAGCAGGAAAAACAAATATCTATGTAAGAAAACACCTGGTCGGTTCTTCATTCATGTTGGTTTGGTTCATATAATGGTTGGTTGTATTAAACAGGTCTGATCTCGTTGGTCTGCAGATCGGCAGTGAGCCTGAATCCTAAACTGTCGAGAAACACCTGCACTTTATTTTTTTCGGAACGGGTGACAACTCCTTCATTGTCCATCAAAACCCCGTTGTTGATCCTTATCCGCTGCCGGGGGCGTAAAACAGTGTCCACCCTGACAAAGCAGTATTCGTTCAAAAACCGTTTGATCGTGTCTATTTCCTGTTCCCGGATAATGGCCGGGCTGCCGTCCCAGTAAACGAAGTTCACTACCCCGCTGATCATTCTCACTTTCCGCATCTGGGCTTCCTCTATCTTCACGAAAACATAAGATGTAAACAAAGGCTCATGAACAATTTTCATCCTGTCGCTCCACCTGCGCTGGACTTTATTTAAGGGACAGTACGCGATAATGCCCTCGTCGGACAAAAGGCTGAATACCTTCTTTTCCCAACGGGGTTTTGTATATACCGCATACCACTTTGCAGTGCTCATCTTCAACGCTTTATCTGTTTACGCCACAGCTTCGCCCTCTCAGTCACAGGCAGATTTTCCCGGACTGTTTACCAATATTCCTAACAAAGTTTATAAACAACAGATAAAGAAAAATATAAGTATTATAATTATTTATACTAATTAATCTTGAGTAAACCTGTGTTTTAAATAAACTTTCATTAAGAACTCCTACAAACTCAAGTAGTTACAATGAACGTTTGAGTGTAATTTTTCGTATCGCAAATATAGACTTTATAGGAATTAAATATTGATTTTAAAGACAAAGGGTATCGGGTTAAAGGCAAATTAATCGGCTATAGCCCGGCAGCCCCGTTCCTTACATTATAAATATCCTCTATAAGTTTAATAACTTTCAGCGCATCTACCGTATTGGAATCACTACTTCCACCTTTTAAAACACGTACAACGTCCTCCAATACTTGAAAATGTCCCGGGGTGGTATTATAGGGTAACACCGGCATATCATAGTCTTTTACCTGGCATACGACTATTCTATCCATATACTGTCCGTCCAATTTCACCGTTCCTTTTTCGCCTATGATGGTGATGCTGCTCTCGATATTATTATTATAACAGGCTGTGGAATAGTTGAAACTTCCGAACCCGCCCCCGTTCAAAAAATCAAACTGCACCAGGCCCGAATCTTCAAACTCCGTGAGATGCTGATGTGCAAAGTTTGCAAACCGGCCGGAAACATTCGATATATCACCAAACAACCACAGTACCAGGTCTACAAAATGAGAAAACTGTGTAAACAGGACGCCGCCATCCAACTCCTGTGTTCCATGCCAGTTACCAGGTGTATAATACCTTTCGTCCCTGTTCCAGTAACAATTTACCTGTACGATGCACACTTTCCCCAGGATGGCTTTTGACAGGATATCCTTCAGCCAGATAACAACGGGGGAATAACGGTTCTGCATAACACAGAAAAGCTGTTTGTCCTGCCGTTCGGCCTCATCTATCATCTTCCGGGCGCCGTAGCTGGTGAGCGCCATCGGCTTCTCAACCAATACATGTTTGCCTGCCCTTAGTGCTTTAAGGGCATGTTCTTCATGTAAACCGTTGGGTGTAGCAATAATAGCCACATCAAATTTTGTATCACTTTCCAGCAATTGGTCTATCGAATGGCAAATGAAAAGTCCTTCCTTGCGTATATCCAATGGCACAGGATCGCAAACAGCCACCCATTCACATTCCTCATGCGCTTCCAACATGGCGGCATGCCTTTTACCTATATGTCCCAAACCCACTATGGCAAACCTGAGTTGTTTATTCATCTGCAAGGGTGACTGCGTTGTTTCTTAAAATATATTTTTCGTTTGTTTCTTTGCAAAACGCTTCTATGCTGTTGTCAAAATCAAGCTTGTGTCCTGCCCGGCTTACCCAGCCCGCCTGACGGGCAGGATTACCGAGCATCAATGCATAGGGCGGAACCGGCCTGGTAATCACTGCCCCGGCTCCGATAAAGGCATAGGCTCCTATTTCGTGACCACATATAATAGTAGCATTGGCGCCAATACTGGCGCCTTTTCTAACCAGGGTCTGCCTGAGTTCATGCTTACGGTCTATAAACGCCCTCGGATTCAAAACATTCGTGAAAACCACAGATGGTCCAAGAAATACATCATCCTCGCATATAACCCCGTCGTACACGGAGACATTGTTTTGTACCTTAACATTACGCCCAAGGATCACTTTTGATCCGACAAAAACATTCTGACCTATGTTACAGCCATCACCAATAAAAGCACCGGCCATAATATGAGAAAAGTGCCAGATCTTTACCCCCTCACCAATACTACTGCCCTCATCAATTACGGCGCTGGAGTGTGCAAAATATGCCATTGATCAGTAATTTGAAATTCAACGATAATGTCCATCAAAGCAAAGTTATAGTTATGATCCGACAAAAGCAGATTCTCAGTATATCGGAAAAAAATACCCGAAAAACGAAGTTTTACCTGCAATGACCGAATAAAGTTCCGGTACCGCGTTTTTCACACCATCTTTGTATTGTCATTAATGAGCAACAATATCCGCAAAACCATCAGCCAAATCCTGAAAGACAAACTAACCATCCAAATCCGATCATCCTGCCTAAAAACCGGCAACAATATCCCAATGAAATCCGCATCCTCATCCTGAAAAACCCGGCCAAACCAGAAAAACCCAAACCGGCTATCCACTGAAAAACAAAACAATATCCGGAGAACCGATACCTGATCCATTGAAAAACAGCAAAAAACCAATACCCATGCCCAAAAACCGGTATTCTTAACCTTAACCGAAGTTGATCAGTTAACCAAAGTCAAATCACCGCAGCACAACCCTGACAGAACTTCAACGAATTGAGTCCCGCGTCCAACGCGGGGCTTTTTTGTTTTTCAATTTTTTAAGAAAGCTGTTGCATCCCTTTATTATAAATTGAAATATCTTCATATAAATAAATCACCACACGATATGTCTTTGCTGAATCAACAAAATAACAAGAAAAAGAAAGGCGCTAAGAAGAATGCTCCCCAGTTGGGCAACCAGGGTTCTAAATTTATACAAAAGCCCAAATCCACCGGTTTTGTGAACAAACAAACCAATACCGGCGCTCAACGCGGCAGTTGATATCAGGTATTACCGCTCCTGTATTTTGACAGTTCCCGGAAAGCTGCCGGCATAAATATCCGCCAGGGCATGCTATTCATTACCTTCAGGTCCTCCCTGAAGGTTGTTTCGTTGTCCAGGAACCGGAAGATCATCCAGGCGGGTAATTTGCTGAAAAGGCGCTTAAAAGTGTCTGCACCACTCATTTTTTTATTGATCAATACGTGCAGCAGTATACGGTCATAATAGTCAAACCGGGACGGCCTATCCGGTAGTGCCACAAAGAGCCTGTTTTCTTTTAGCCTGTCTGCTATGGCTGCTGCCTGCTTTTGAATGAACCGGAAAGTGTAGCCGGTAGACGCTTTTGTTTGTCCGCCCGCTGTTCCTATATAATATACACCCTGCTGATACCGTGGAAACCGGTAACCGGTCATCGGGATGATGCCCGTTTCTGTATGTATTACCTTATAATCCCGCAACTTCAGCCTGGTATGGACATAATTTGATAGCTCATCATCATACCGCTTCTGGTCGAACGCTGTTTCAGAAAATACCGTGTACTCTATCAAAGCCTGCGTTGATGACAGCGGCAGCAAATAAACAAAAACCGCCGGCAACCCGTGCTGGTCAACAGAAAAGTCCATCAGCAGTGCTTCTTCGGTATCAAACCTGTTGTCCTCCGTTTCAATGATCCATCCCTTAAAGTGTTGCAACAGGCACAAAGAGGATCGGTGGGGCTGTTGTCCATTTGATACCGCGCTGAATACATAGGAAGCCTCCAGGTCGAGCGCCCGGTCGCTTAACCGGAGATGAAGTGTATTACCTGTCCGGCGCCAGTCCGTTACTTTTTCCTGCAGCCATTCTATGTTCCGCCGCCCGCGTATTCTTTCAAAACAATGTGTATAAAAATCCACGCCGCGGATCATTTTATACTCGTAGGGATCTATATCCAAACGAATATGCCCGGTATGATCTGCAAACGAAAGATCTGTCCAGCGCCGGTATACGATATCTTCAAAATACCCTTCCTGCTTTTCCCAGAAACACCAGGTGCGGTCGTTTGTCCCGGGAGGATGCTCATCTATCAGCAGCACCCGTTTCCGGTCAAACTGATCATCATCCATTAAACGCATCAGCAGGCTCAGCCCGGCACAACCGGCCCCTATAATGATATAGTCGTAAGCTTCCCGCATTCGCTTATTATCAATCGTGTTACAAAAATGTCCGTAGCATCAGAAAAAAAAGCACTTCGATCATCAGCAGGTACAATGCAAACCGATTCACTTTATTGAAATGCAGCTTTGCAAAGCCTATCAGCAGCAGACAGCTTACCACGAACCAGCCCAGGTAATTTGAAAAGGGAATGTTACCGTCAGGCAACCAGGTCCAGTAGCCCAGCTTAACGGCTACCGGTTCCAGTATCCAGTCGAAACAAACTGCCAGTAAAGCGCCATCCACCACCAGTGAGATCCGCCGCCACCTGTTGAGCAAATTATGCTGTTCCGGCTTCAGCACAGACAGCATTTTCCGATGTACCAGGCGCATAGTGACTCCGCAACAATAGACCAAAATGAACCAGTTGACCCCGATCAGTAAGGGCACTTCCATCACCTTCCACCCGAGCGTCGAACCATAAGCATATTCTCCAAATAACCAACCGGTGTGCACACCCGCTATTTCAGCTAATATGCCACCTGTGAAGCAAATAAGTACAAATAAAAAGAAATCACCGTTTCGCCCTGGCTGCGTCCAGATGAGCAACCCGGCCATCACCAACATATGTAATGAAGTAAGCCATGCAAATCCCTGATCAAATATCAATATACCGATTAGTCCCACCAAATGGAATAACAGAGCGACCGCGGTAGCAATTTTTATTTTATCGGGAGATATACGCATACGGGCTTATGCTGATTGCCTTCTTTGCAGGAGATATATGAACCAAACCAGCGACATCAGCAGCAACATGGCGACAAACTGGTGCAATACACCCAGCCAGACCAAGGCTGTGGCATCCGGTGAATATACCACCGTAAGAATGCCCAGTATTACCTGTATGAATACCAACACCAGGGGCAGGTTACGGGTGCGGTGCAGCCAGGTATCCTTCCCGGTGTTACCGGCCTTTATCGCCCAAACAACAATGAGCGCCGTTATGAGATAAGCAAGTCCCCGGTGGATAAATTGCACCATAAATGGGTTGTTGACGTAGTTGGCCCTGCCTTCTGTACCAAACAGGCTTACCGGGAACCACTCCCCGTTGATGGTGGGCCAGGTGGGCGCTGCCGTAGCGGCCTTTAGTCCTGCCATAAAGCCGCCATAAGTCAATTGTATCCACAACAATATAAATATCCCCCAGCTCAGTTTTTTTAATCCGCTGTTGTGTTGAAGCTGATCCGGGGATACCAGCAGTTGCAACGAAAACCATAAGGTGTAAGCCAGTAATACCAGGGCAGCTACAAAGTGCGTGGCCAACTCCACATGCCCCACGTAATACATTTTCGGCACCAGGCCGCTCTTTACCATGATCCAGCCGATGGCGCCCTGTATAGCACCGAGGAAAAATAATATCAGCAGGGGTAATACCATTTCTTTACGAAACCGTTTTGTAGCCAGGAAGTAAACAAACCCGACCAGGAAAACAATGCCCAGCAGCCGGGCCCATACCCTGTGAAACCATTCCCAGAAAAAAATGAATTTAAAATCGGAGAGACTGAAATCGGCGTGTATATATTTGAACTGATCCGTTTGTTTATACTTGTCAAATTCAGCCTGCCAGGCAGCTTCTCCTATTGGCGGCAACATGCCTGTAACCGGCTTCCATTCGGTTATGGACAATCCCGATTCCGTCAGGCGAGTGATACCGCCGATCAATACCTGTATCATGATCATTGCCACACCTGTAAGAAGCCAGTAAGCCACCAGTCTGTCGGAACGTTTCAACCGGTACTTATCCACAACATCCGCATTCAGTATATGTTTGTCCATGCCGGCAAAGGTAAGTCATAGGACGCAAGATTCAGGTCGCAGGTTGCAAGTGAGGTAAGTTGAGCAAATCGCAATATCTGCGTTCTGAGACCTGAAGCCCGGAGCTTACCGCCCGCTTACAATCGGTCATTTCAAAATATAAAAAGGGCGCCTGCCAGTGTGAGCGCGATCACCACCCTTCTGTAGCTGTCATCCTTTATATACCCAACCATTTTAATACCGAGCCAGAAACCGCTCACCAGGAAGGGCAATAATATAAGATCGATACTTAATGTGGAAGTAGTAATATTGTTCCAAACCAAAAGCTGCAACGGGAACTTGAACAGATTGATGATCAAAAACAACCAGGCTGCCGTTCCTATAAATTCATTCTTCGGCACCCGCATAGCCAGGAAATAAATATTGGCAAATGGCCCCGCCAGGTTTCCTATCATCGTGGCCACCCCCGAAATAAGTCCCATAAAAGCTACGAAAAGCCTGCTCTCCGGTATACGCATGGATTTTTTCACTTCCATATAAGCCATCAGCAACACCACAGCAATGATCAATACTGCCATCAGCTTTCTGAATACCTCTTCATTCATGTCCTTACCCAGCCATAGTCCGGCCAGTATGCCCGTAACTATCCAGGGCGCCAGCGACCGGCAGTGCTTCCACTGTACATGCCTGTTATAATACCAAACAGCCATGATATCGCCCACGCATAATAACGGCAGCACTACCCCGGTAGAGGTTTTGCTGCCCAGTACAATGGCCATCAGTGTTACGTTCAGGATATCAATACCCTTTAAACCGGCTTTGGCCAATCCTAATACAAAAGCAGATAAGCCAAGCACCAGCCAGTTGGATAACGGGAAAGCAGTTAATATATCCATTCATTTTGTTATTTCGGTAAGACAGCAACCAGTCATCGCTGCAGGTGCAAACACATTTTGAAAAATGGGCTGCATCAGGTTACCATCCTGTCAAAGATAGTCCACCAGTTTTTAACATCCTCCACCACCTGGGGCCTGGTATTTTTTTCATCACTATCTTGCAGTCATGCAATGGCAACAACTATACAGTTCGCGCAGAAGTGGCAGCAGTGGTAAAAGCAGTACAGCAGCCCAGCAGATCCGGACCTCTTTTGTACGGGATTACGACCGGCTGATCTTTTCTTCGGCGTTCAGGCGCCTGCAGAACAAGACCCAGGTATTCCCCCTGCCCGGCGCCGTTTTCGTCCACAACAGGCTCACGCACAGCCTGGAAGTATCGAGCGTGGGCAGAAGCCTGGGCAAGGCCATTGGCGATGCCATTTCCGACAGGTATGAAGACCAATCTGAAAGCTTCAGGGAATTTTACCGTTACGAATTGCCATCCGTTATTGCTGCCGCCTGCCTGGCGCACGATATCGGCAACCCGCCTTTCGGGCATAGCGGCGAGGACGCCATCCGTATTTTTTTCCGCGAGCTGGAAGGAGATGCAAAAAAAAGATTTACCGGCGAGCTGACTGATAACGAACAACGTGACCTGACACATTTTGAAGGTAATGCCAATGCCTTCCGCACCCTCACACATCATTTCAACGAGGAACGGCAGGGAGGCTTTCAGTTGACCTATGCAACATTAGCCGGTATTATCAAGTATCCATGTGATTCCATCTCAGGGTTCAACAAAGAAAAGCTGGTCACTAAAAAATCGGGATTTTTCTCTACAGAGATCAATACCTACCTGGGCATAGCCGATGAACTGTGTATCCCCAGGCTGGACCCGGATGCGCTGATTTTTGCCCGCCACCCGTTTGTGTACCTGGTGGAGGCAGCAGACGACATCTGCTACCGGATCATTGATTTTGAAGACGCCCACCGGCTGGGCATCATTTCCATCGGCAATATTGCAGAGCTCTTTCTCGCATTTTTCAATACGGGCGAGGGCTATGATTCCAGGAGCAATGTAGAAAGCACTTTCAACAGCATCAAGGACGATAATAAAAAGATCCAGTTCCTGCGTGCCAGGGTGATCAACCTGCTGGTACATAAGCTCTGTGATATTTTTATGCAGCAGGAAGAAGCGCTGCTGGCCGGAACGCTCAACAAGCCCCTGCTCGACCTTTTATCACCCGACCTTGCCGCTATTATCAGCACCATTGATAACTATTCCTACAGCCATATTTATAATCACCGGTCGGTGGTGGAAATCGAACTGGCAGGATACACGGTGATCGGATATCTTCTGAAAGAATTTGTATATGCTATTTTACATCCATCCAGCATGAAATCAAAGAAGCTGCTTCAGCTGATCCCGGCGCAATTCCCGGTTTTATATGAAAGCAATTCACTTTATCAAAACCTTCAGTCGATAACCGACTATATCGCCGGTATGACAGATCTGTATGCCGTAGAGCTCTATCACAAAATGACAGGCAACAGCTTTTCCGTATCGGGGCTTTAAAGTGGTTTTATCTTCCTGAATCTTTTGATGCGATGGAAGGTCAGAAAGTTGGCATCATGATTATTATGCGCCCCGCCAACGCCATCTTCATAGGCCGTGCGGCTTGCGAAAATAATATCCTTCCCGTCAAACATCCAGTCTATATACTGGAATCCATGGTTGATCACATCAGGATGCTGCAGGAGTATTTTGTACAGGTTCCAGCTTTTAAGGTCTTTTGAGCTGAACAGCGCCTGCGTATTCCGGATACTGGCCGGGTTCCTGCCGGGATTGGCTTTTTTTATTTCTTCAGGCACATAATTGGTTATGGTCCAGTACAGGTTGGTTGCAGGATCAAAACGGATGGTAAACTTTTTACTGCCGCCCGGAAATGTTATAAATCCCGTAGCAGTATCAAAACCTGCAGTAAGCCCGTCTGCACTTACCTGTACCACAGCCGCCTTCTCTTCCAATGCATAGTTTCGGCTGTTCACCCTCAGGATATTTACAATATTCCCTTCCGGCGTCAATACAGCATTCCCTTCTATCCACGCCAGGAAGCTGTTGCCAAGCATGGTTGAATCGTATAGCAGCACATTGCTGTGCGTCCAGTTAGCAGCCTTCATCAGGTCAGCATTCTTATCAATGTGCATCATAAAAGTGCCATATCTTTTTCCCCACTGTTTGATCGCACCCGAAGCATCCTCCATTGCCCGCCACAGTCTTCCGTTATGTTCTATTATCGGCATGGGAGCGCAATGGTATTCTCCTTTCAGCAACAGCCCGTTTTCCTCATCTGCGGGGTCCGTCCAGGAGTTCCCGTTATCACCGGAAGTCCTGATGATCGTATTCCCGTGATGCTTATCCGTTCCCAGGAAGTACAGCTTCCCGTTGTGAACAAACAGCTTGGACCAGAACTGCCCCTTTATTTCTGCTACCTGTTTCCAGGTTCTGCCCTTGTTGGCAGACCTGTATATTTTCGAAACAGGCTTTTCAAACTCTTTTGAATCAGGACCAAACAAATCATGCGAAGCCAGGTAATGTCCATTAGGCAAAATACAGATACTGGGCGATCCGATATACAAACCGGAGGACTGCGGACTGTAAGCGATCACCTTACCGGGCACACCAAAAGAAGCGGCTTTTCTGGCATCACTATTTTGTGAAAACGCATTAGCGGACAGGCAAATAAGCAATGCTACATGTAAAACAAATTTCATATCAGGCGGTTTAGGCTTCCTCGTGGTCCGGGTACACTGGCAACTCCACGTAAAAAGTGGTACCATCCCCTTCCCTGGTTTCAAACCAGATCTTTCCTTTTGCCTGCTCTACTATCCCTTTACACATGGCAAGTCCGAGGCCCGTTCCGGAAGTTTTTGTTGTAAAATTGGGTGTAAATATATTTTTGATAAGCGATGCCGGTATTCCTGTTCCCGTATCGGTAATACTAAAGGTAATGCTTCCGTTCTCCCTTACTTTCGCTACGTTTACCTGCCCGCTTTCTTCTTCGGGTATAGCTTCCATGGCATTCTGCAGCAAATTGGTAAACAACCGGTTGATCTGTGTTTTATCCGCCTCCACCATGATGGGTTCCTCCGCAGGCTCCCAGGCAATTTGCACACGCTCCTGCACGTCATGCAGGGATACCAGCGAGCTCATCATGGCATTTACATCAAATACTTCATTTCTTGCATTGCCAATATTGGCAAACTGCGAAAATTCGGAGGCGATCCTCGAAAGATGATCAATCTGCTCCACCAGGGTCTGCGCCACATTAGCGGATAGTTCCTTTACATTAGGAGCGTTGTTGTAGATCGCTTTCTGCAGGTACTGGATGCTCAGCTTCATCGGGGTAAGAGGGTTTTTGATCTCATGCGCCACCTGCCGGGCCATTTCGCGCCAGGCGCCTTCCCTTTCTGTTTTTGCCAGCGCTGCCACACTATCTTCCAGCTTATCCACCATTTTGTTATACTCCTTCACCAGATCCGATATTTCATCATTCTTCTTCCATTCGATCGTCGCATTATGTCTGCCGATGTTTACATCCCGCATCATGGAGCTGATCAGGGCAAAGGAGTTGGCGATCCTGTTCGTAAGGAACAATGAAATAATACCGGCCAGTAAAAAGATAAATGCATTCAGGTTGATGATGGTAACCAGGAAGCTGGATATCTCCTGCTTAAGCCTGGTCTGCGAATTAAAGTAGGGTATATTCAGGTAGGCAACAGCCTTTCGGTTTTCGTTGAGCACCGGCACATAAATGCTGAGGTATTCCATTTTTCCATATGCTTCCCGCTGCACATACTGTATCTTTTTTTGCCTGCTGAGATTATGAAAGGCAATAGGATCCATCATCTGGCTCAATACACCCTTGGTATATACAAATGGTTGCGACGACACCTGCAGGGTACCATCCGAATTGTAAAGGTTCAAATCCGTATTATGTACGATCGACAGGTCGTTTACCTGCTGCCGTATGTTTTTACTGTAAGATGTATCATATACCTGCACACTGTTATATGCCACCCGTTGGTCGCTGATCTTGTTTTTCAGTTCCTTGGAAATATCCTGTATCGTTCTGCTAAGCTTGTCGCGGTTGCTTTTATTATAAGAAGCCCTGAAAAACATAATGGTGGCTGTAACGATCACGATGAAGGAGAATATGCTCACAAAAAGTACCGTCGCATAGATCTGGGAACGGATGTTAAACTGCAATATTTTCCGCAGGATGGTCCACCTGAACCCCGACAGGATAATAATACTTGCGAGCTGAAATAAGAACATCAGCAACAGGAATGCACAAAACAGGTAAGCAAACAACGTAATGGATTCCATCAAAAGACTGCTCCGTTTTGTGATCACCACCACCTTATTCCCCGATTTATACCAGAGCTCACTATACCCGTTTACCTGTCGCTCTTCAAACTCGGTAATCGTAGGCGTTGTTTTGCTCAAAGTGGTTGGAAAGCTATAGTCGTTTACATATGCCTGTAAGGTATCATTCTCATAGATGGCATAGGCGTAATCCGGAGAATACTCGAAAGAATAATCCTCTGTCTGCTTGAATAACTCCGGGTACAATGCTTCCGTGCTGTACCGTTTGGGGTTGGCTAGCATAAAGAAATAGGCCACTGTTTCATTTGCACTATCTTTTATTTCCCGCTGGTATATATAGCTGAATTTATCAAAAGAGGTTTCGTAATAACGGAGCCCCGGTACATTCGTACTTTTGCCCTGCACCGAATAAATGCTGTTCAGCTCCTCGTAAGTAAGCTTTTCCGTACCTGCCAGCGGAGTGTTGTTCCGGGTATAAAAGAAGAGGTCGGTATCATACTTGTTCTGGTAAGCCTGAAAATTGGCATTCACCAGGCTATCCTTGAACCGCAGGGCATCCAGGGGCTTCTGCAAACGGGACAGGTTGGTGAGAAAGAAATTATTGGTTAAGCCCTGCACCGCGATGTTCAGCAGCCGTTCGCTGGAAGGATCAGCCTGTACGACCAGCTTTTCCGCGGTACGTTTTCGGAGCTCCAGCTCTTTAGTTCTGTTCTCAAAAAAGATCACCGAAGCAATGGAAACAGAAAACGCAAATATCCAGAACAGCACATTCCCTACAAGAAATCTCTTCCGTATAAAGCTTAGCTCAACATTCTCCAGCAGATACATATACACCAGCAACCATACCAGGATGGAAAGCTCAAAAAGGATATAAGGACTATTGATCCTGAAAGTAAGTATCACCAATCCCATGACAGTGATCACGGCCCGCTTGTAATAACGGCTCTGGTTGGTCATCTGCGCGTCAAGGACCAGCATAACGATCTGGGTGAAAATAAAATAGCTGAGGGATACACAACATAAAACCAAAAAGCCGAGCAGGCTGAAAATGGTCAGGCTGAAAAAATTGGTAACGTCAAAGGATATCCTGGAGTCTGAAACCAGGCTACGGATAACATGACTGCAAATGAGCGTGGTGATCACCATTACGGCAGCTAAGACACCTACCAGTCCTACCCGTAAAAATTTATTCTTCACAGCCAGTGAGCTTGCTTCCGCTGTAAACTGCAGCCGGGCAAACAACACTATCCAGAAAAAGAGAAGGCTGTTTATCATTAAATCACCCAGCGAACGGGCTATTACGCCGGACCCATACAGGGTAGGATCAAACAGCTCAAATTGACGCAGGCTGCCGGTTATATCCGAGTAGGTGATGATCCGCAACCCGATAAACACCAGCGTGAGAAAACCCACGCCATACCAGGCACCCCGTCTTTTTGAAATAGCAACAGATAAACTGTACAGGAAAAAAAGCAGGAAAACAGATCCTGCCACCCGCAACGTAACCGTTATCCAGTCGTTGGCCTGGCTATCCGCCGTCTTCTTATGATCCAGGTAAAACAAAATATCGCCGTATCCGTTTTTTATCGGGTAAGCAGTGGGGTTCAGCTCTATGGTATAGTTGCTTTCAATATTACTGTTGATCACAAATCCGTTGCGCAGATACTCACTCTCCAGTACATACTGACGCCTTATCGGTAAAAGGTATAGGGCTACGATATGTCTGTCATGCAGGAAAACGGATTTTTTGATGACCTCGTACTGCCCGTTGGACAACGACTCCAGGTAGGGGTCTTCTCCTTTATCCAGCAGTTCTCTGCCGGGAAATACCGATTGTGTGTTCCAGAATAAAAGCTCGTATTGATCAACTGCTTTCCTTTCGTACAGGAATATCTTATAATCCTTTGAAGCCATTTCCTTCACATCCACTTCGGGTTCATTTCCGGAAATAATTTTCCCGATCAGCGCCGTATCTGATAAAAATTCCCGGAAAGCCCTTTCATTACTGTAAATATATTTTTCAAGCGATTTCTTAACGCCGTTGGGAGATGAAGAATAAGACCAGTAATTGCTGAAGATAAAGGAAAGCGTAAACAACCAGGCGGCTCCTATAAGTAGGTATCCGTTTTTGAATATGATATCTGACCAGAACCTTTTCAAGAGTTTCTATTTTTATTTTTCACCCTGTTCCATATGGAATCCATCTCCTCGAGGCTCATCTGATGAAGGTTTTTTCCTTCTGCCAGGGCTGTTTTCTCCATTTCCGTAAACCGCTGTATAAATTTACGATTTGTTTTCTCAAGCGCCGTTTCCGCATCCACCTGCAAAAATCGTGCATAGTTTACTAAAGAAAATACCAGGTCGCCATACTCTTCCTCTATGGCTTCCTGCTTATTTTGGCTCACCGCCTGTTGCAGTTCTTCCATCTCCTCCAGCACCTTTTCCCATACCTGCGACTTCTCCTCCCATTCAAAACCTACCTGTTTTGCTTTTTCCTGCAGCCGGATGGCCTTCACTGTTGCCGGCAGGGATACCGGCACACCCTGGAGCACGGAGTTTTTACCTTCCTTTAACTTAATCTTTTCCCAATTGCGCTTTACGTCGTCCTCGTTCTCCACTTTTACGTCGCCATAAATGTGCGGGTGCCGTTTTACCAGCTTATCACAAACCGCGTGGATCATTTCCTCCAGGGTAAACTGCCCCTCTTCCCTGCCTATTTTGGCATAAAAAACCAGGTGCAGCATCAGATCTCCCAACTCTTCCTTAATTCCCTGCCAGTCGTTTTCCGTTATGGCATCCGCCAACTCATAGGTTTCTTCAATCGTCAGGGACCGCAATGTATGAATGGTCTGCTTTTTATCCCAGGGACATTTTTCACGTAAGTCATCCATGATTTTTACCAGCCGTATAAATGCTTCCTCAGTAGTTCCCATATATTTAAGTATTATGTATTTCAGATCCTGTAAGCAGAGATCGCAAAAAAGATAACGATCAATATCAGCATGGTGATCGAGGTCATCGTCCACAGCATCATATATTTCAACAATGTTTTCAGCCGGCCCTGCCCGTAGAAATTACGCATTGCCTTGTACACAAAGTACAGCACATATATTCCAAGGAAAAATTCCAGCCATGAAAAGATCCACCAGTCCAGCTTTCCGTTTATAGCATCCAGGGTATAATACAACAGCATCAGCAGGAAAATACCACAATATGCATGTATGGCAAATATACCATGGCTCGCATAGTAGAGCTTTTTCCGGATGTACAGCATTTTCAGCAACCAGGCAAAAACCGGCAGGGAAATAAACAGGATGGTAGGAAAAGAATGTTTGAATTTATCCTTTATCTTTTCAAAGACGTCGCTTCCTTCTTTTGCATACTTCTCATTAAGTTTCAGCACCTCTATATAAAGGGTACGGGCTATAAGACCATCCTGCTTCCCTTTCGGCAGCTCTTCCTGGATGGACAGGTAAGTTGCCGCATCCTGGTAAAACTCAAAGTTCAGTATGTCGTAGCTGACCTTTTTTTCCTTCGCTGTATCCTTTTTTTTCTGATTGGCGGAATCAACTGCCTGGAGAAATAACGGCTCAAAGGAACTTTCAACAGCCTTCGCTGCTTCTTTTAGCTTATTTTGCCGCTCCTCCTGCTTTCTTACGCTGTCATCAAGCACCTCCATCCTGGCAACAGTTTTTTGCATAGCCCTGCCTATTGCCTCAGCTACTATGCTATCCGGCGCTATCGGGCGCATCTCCTGCAGCCTTTTGTAATTGTTTTCCTGTGAAACCAGTTCCCGCTTTACCCCGCCTTCCTCTTCTTTTGAACTGAAGAAGCTAAAGTAAAGCAGGAAAAAAAAGGCTGAAGTAAATACATACATCCGGATAGGATGAAGATAGGCCGTACGCCTGCCACGCACATATTCTGCGGTAAGCATTCCGGGTTTTAGCAGCAGCAGTCTGATGGTGCTGAAAAACTTACCATCATAGTGGGTGATATCGTTAAAAAAATGTATCACCAGGTGCCAGAAAGTCTCCTTTGTTTCTACATTCTCCTGTCCGCACACCTGGCAAAACCGCCCGGTTACCAGCGCTCCGCAATTCAAACAGTCTTTTTCCGTTCTTTCCTTAAAATGCGACAATTATCAAATTTTGATAAAAATAATACTTTTGCCAGCTATGAAGCAGCGCTTTTGCAGTACACTGAGGAAAATAACCCTGATTTTGATAGTAGTAGCCGGTTTTCAACAGGCTGTTGCCCAGTATTACTACAATGATCTGCTGCTGCCGCAGCAAAATAATGATTTAGCGCTTTACCGGGCAAACAAAGTAAAGAAGGTCAATATCGTGAGCCTGAACGCCCGCAATGAGCCGTTAGAGGATTTTAGCTGCCTGGTAGTGCCTGATCTGAACTATTCCAGCACAAGAATGATCAGCCGGTCCGGCTACACGGGGGCATCCACCCTTACCAGTTGGTACAATGGGGAGGGACTTCTTGAAAAAACGATTGACAGTTCGGCAGAATCCACCACCACCTACACATACAAGTACAACAGCGACAAACAGCTCACGGAAGTAAACAACACTTCGGTAAGCCGGGATAAAAAAAGCCGGCAGGATGAAAAGCACATCTGGATGTATACAAACGACCATCCCGAAAAAATGCTGCATATCCGCAGCGGGGGCGACACCTTAACTGTGATCTTCGTTCTTGATGAAAATAAAAAGGTTGTGGAGGAGATCACCCGGGCAAACAACCGGCAAACCGACAGGGTTTATTACTACTACGATGATGCGGGCAGGTTAACCGACATCGTACGGTACAACAACCGCCTGCAGCGGCTGATCCCCGATTTTATGTTTGAATATAACGAAGCAGGACAGCTGGTACAGCTCGTGTCAGTAACCAGGGGTAGTTCCGATTATCTTACCTGGAAGTACAGTTATCTTTCAAACGGACTGAAAGCAGAAGAGACCTGCTTTAACAAGCAGAAAATGCTGATCGGCAGGATGAAATTCGAATACAGCTACTAAATCACTGATCCTCCGGTTTCTTACAGCAGGTAGGCAGCTTCTTGTATGAATCTTCATTGGCGGTTACATCATCGGCATCATATCCTGCATTGGCTATGCCCGTCTTGATATTTTCAATATTGGTTCTGTCAGCATAGTATGTTACCGTCGTTTCCTTTTTCTTGAAGTCTACGTTTACCTTGGTCACGCCCTGCTCTCTTTTCATATAGTCTTCTATCTTCTTTTTACACATGCTGCATTGCACGGTAGGGGTTTCAATTTTTACGGTAACCGGCTTTTTGGCCTGGGCGGAACCTGCCAATACAAATCCGCAAAGAAAAACCACTAAGAAGGAAAGCTTTTTCATAATCAGAATTTTATTAAAAATACAACTATTATTGTATCATCGTGTTATCAAAGGTGCATTTCAGATTTTCTCTTTATAATTAATTGTGAAAATTTGAACTTTTCGCCCGCAGGGTAGCCGCTACGCGGCATCAAACCACTATTTCTACAAACGGGGAGTCCTATGCCACAAATATCTTCAAAAGAACATATACACCACTACAACCCGGGCGCTCTAAATCTTTACAGGCCGGGGAAACATCCCCTTCCGCTACTAAGGTCTCCAGTTAGCCGGATCTTTACGCCAGTTTAACAATGTTTCCTCTTCCGCAGTACTTACGGTTCCGTTCTCTATGGCCAGGGCAATTAAGGTTTGATAATTGGTCAGCGATCTTAGCGGAACCCCCGCTTTGTCAAAAGCCTGGTCTGCCACGTCAAAGCCATAAGTGAATATGGACACCATCCCTTCTATAGCCAATCCCTGTTTTTTTAATACCTCGCATACCTGCAGGCTGCTTTTGCCGGTAGATACAAGGTCCTCTACCACTACCACCCTTTGCCCTCCTTCGTAAAAGCCTTCCACCTGGTTTCCCAATCCATGTTCTTTTGGCTTGGGACGTACATATATATAGGGAAGCTTCAACTGGTCTGCCGCCATAGCGCCCCAGGCAATGCCTGCCGTAGCCACGCCCGCCACCACTTCCGCATCCGGGAATTGTTCAAAGATCACATTACACAATTCCGATTTTATAAAATCCCGGGTATAGGGAAAAGACAGGGTTTTCCTGTTATCGCAATAAATAGGGCTTTTCCAGCCGGAAGCCCATGTAAAAGGTTCTTGCAGGTTAAGACGGATAGCTTTAATTTGTAGCAGCTTTTCGGCCACAGCCTTTTCGTTTGTCATGCCGCGAAATTAATAAATTGGAAATATATGATACTGAAAATATACTTCGAAGATAAACCGGTATTCCTGTGCGACGAGATAACTCCTGAAATAGAAGAATACAGGCATCATCCCGATGCGGTATTTATTGATGAGGTATCCAACCATGCCATCAAATCGTTGCTGCACGAGATCGTTAAGCCCGATTTCCATTCCGGTATTTTACTGGGTGATGATATAGGAAAAATAAAAAAGCTGTTCTGGCACCATTTTACCATTGTACAGGCCGCAGGCGGGTTGGTACAAAACGAAAACGGGGAGATACTAATGATACTGCGGCGTGGAAAATGGGACCTGCCCAAGGGCAAGCTGGATGAAGGTGAAACCCTGGAAGCATGCGCCGTAAGGGAAGTGCAGGAAGAAACGGGAATAAAAACCCTGCAGCTAAAGCGGCCCCTGCTGACCACTTATCATACTTACCATGAATTTGGAAAGCACATCCTGAAAGAATCGTACTGGTATCTCATGCAGGCAAATAAAAATGAATTGCTGACCCCGCAAACAGAAGAAGATATACTGCAGATAGAATGGGTGCCGGCATCATCCCTGGAAGAAAAGCTTCGAAACACTTTTCCTTCTATTATTGATGTTATACAAATGGTAAAATGGTAAGACATGTAAAATGGTAAGACTGTAAAGTGGTAAAATAGTAAGAGGTTCCGTCTTACGGTCTTACATCTCTTACGGTCTTACACTCTTACGGTCTTCCGTTAGGCTATCTTCTGCATCAGGGTGAGGCGGCGGTATACGCTTTCTTCAATTTCAATCAGGTCATAGTGATTGCCCCGCTCTATGATCTGTCCGTCCTGCATAATGATAATTTCATCTGCTTCCTTAATGGTACTCAACCGGTGTGCAATCACCAGGGTGGTCCTCCCTTTCATAAGATTATTCAGCGCATCCTGCACCAGCCTTTCCGCTTCGGTATCCAGTGCGGAAGTGGCTTCGTCCAGTATTAGAATAGACGGGTTTTTGAATACGGCCCTGGCAATGCTCAGCCTTTGACGCTGTCCGCCGGAGAGCCTGATGCCCCTGTCGCCGATGATTGTATCATAGCCTTTTTCCGTCTGCATGATGAATTCATGGGCGTTGGCAATTTTTGCCGCTTCTATAACTTCCTCCATGCTGGCATCAGGCTTACCGAGGGCTATATTATTAAAGATCGTATCGTTGAATAAGATGATCTCCTGGGTAACAAAACTCATATGGCTCCTCAACGACTCCATGGTATAATCCTTCACATCTTTCCCGTCTACCAATACCTGCCCGGAAGTAGCCTCATAAAAACGGGGAACCAGGTCGGCAATGGTAGACTTTCCTACACCGGAGGGGCCAACAAGCGCCACCGTCTTCCCCTTTTCGATCCGCAGGTTGATATTTGTCAGCACTTCCCTTTCGTTATAGGCAAAAGATACATTAGTCAGCTCTATGGCTTCATTAAACGACTTCAGCTCTACCGCACCCGGGCGATCGGCAATTTCCACCGGCTTGTCCAGTATCTCCAGAACCCTTTCTCCGGAAGCCTGGCCCAGTTGTATATTGGAAAGTGCCATCACAATAGCTTTGGAAGGACGGATGACCTGCGAAAAAATAGCGATAAAGGCGATAAAGGAACTGGCTTCCAGTCCGCTGTTGGCAGATAACACCAGTCCGCCTCCATATACCAGGATACAGGCCACCACAAATACGCCCGCCGCCTCCGAAAAAGACGGCGCCAGCTCTCTTTTTTTAAAGCTTGCCAGGCTGGCTTTGCGGTAAAAATCATTCTCCCTGCTGAATCTTTTTAAAATAAAGCCGGTGGCATTAAAAGAGCGGATAATGCGCATTCCCATCAGGGTTTCATCTATGATGGTCAGCAACCGGCCTGCTGACGCCTGCACGTCCTTGGCCTCCTTCTTCAACTTTTTTGTGATCGCTGCTATCGCAAAGGCCGAAATAGGAATGATCAGCAATGTGAACAATGTCAGCTTTCCGGAAATGGCAAACAACCCGATAAAATACCCAATGAGCAATGACGGCTCTTTGAACAACACTTCCAGCGAACTGGCGGCGGCGGCTTCCACACCATACACATCTGTATTCATCCTTGAGATCAGATCTCCTTTATGCTCCTTTGTGAAATATCCCAGTTGTAACCGGTTGATCTTTTCAAACAAAGCTTCCCGCAGCCGTTTCACCAAAAGCGTACGGGTGCTTACCAGCGTGCGTTGCGCCATATAGCGGCAGATATTGGCAAGGATAACCGACACGACAATGGTGCCGGCGAGAAAATACAAAGCGTAAGCCGGATCTGATTGTTTAAAGGAATAGATCAGGTGGTAAAAATAATCTTTGAAAAAACCGGCGCTGAAGCTGAACTCCGGTACGGAAGCATACCGGGCAGCGTCTTCCATACTTACCGGGTTGAACAAAAAGTTAAGCAACGGGATGATCAGCGCAAACTGAAATACGCTGAAAAAGGCTGCCGCCAGCGTAAAAAAAGAAAACGGGATGATAAATCTTCGCAGGGGTCTTGCGTAACTGAATAATCTTCTGTAAATCTTCATAGTTGGTACTTAATATAAGGATCGGTAAACGGACAGGTACTGGTCAACCGCTCTTTCCCATTTGAAATTTTCACTGTGTTTTACTATGGCCGGCTCCATATTATGTTGCCTGTACTTCTCCATTCCTTTTTTGAAAACCGTATTCATATGCTCTTCGGAAAAATCCCGGAAATAAAATGCAAATTTACTGCCTATTTCAGGTAAGGCCGTACGATCTGAAAGAAAAACCGGCTTACCTACCGACATAGCTTCTGCAACAGGCAATCCGAATCCTTCCGCGATCGAGGGTAACGTAAACGCATAGCAGTTCCTGTAGTACCAGGATTTTTCCGGTTCCGATATACTGCCCAACATCCTGAGATTGTCTTCAACGCCCAGCTTATACGCCATATTGTGAATAAAATCCAGGTAGGCGGTATCGTTTGTCCGGCCCGCGATCAGCAACTCCAGGTGCCTGTTCAACTTCAGCAGGGGCAGTAATACATGAAAGTTCTTTTTAGGACAAATAACGCCGAGAGAAAACAAAAAGGGCTTCCTGGGTTTATACGATGAATTGTCAAGCCCTGGCACGGAAAGATCGTTGGTGCCGTTCAGTATCACATGCACCGGCTTGTTTTTTACATCGCAATATTTCAAAACATCATTACGGCAAAAATCAGAAATACAAACAATCACATCGCTCCTGTTTATATTCTCTTGCAGGTGCTTCAGGTACTTCAATCTTTTATCCTCCGTCTTATGCTCATACATGAAATTAAGGTCGTGGATAGTTAACACAACTTTAATTTTTTTATTGCGCTTCGGAATATAGTTGGTGCTTTGGTAGGTGGAATGCCAGATATCGTATCCTTTAACAGAAGGCATAAAAAATTTTTGCAGCGAATGCTGCGTTATATGGTTTGTATCATCTCCCAAAACAGGTTGCACGGCTGCCGGTGAATAGAAAGTAATACGTTCCTTACCGGATTTTTTCACCCGTTGATCAATGTGCCTGCCGAGATTTAAGCAATAATGATACAATCCTGTATTGGCATGCTTCATCCGTTCGCAATCAAATACGATTCTTTTCATAAATACATAAATATTACAGTATCAAAACTGGCTCAAAGAAATAGAGATCCACAAGCAATCGGGGAAGTGAAATATATGATTCAAAATCTATACCTGTTTTTAACCACTTCATGTCACCACATCACTAAATGCCGATAATTTTAACTTTTGCCGTAACACATGCTATCCACAACGGGATATCAAACATACTTTTTCTCGAATCTCGCATGCTTACGATCGACATGACACTAGTGACAAAAAACATCTACTGTTCGTTACAGTATAAATGTTAACATATTACTAAAACGGAAGATTATTCTTATACCATCGTCTCGTAAAAACAACATCGTATTGAAGCAACCAACGTGATATTATCACGTAACAATACTTAGTTAGATAGTATAACCCTGTTTCTTAAAATACGGACGCCAGAAATCGGGGAACAGATCCCAGGCATGGCAGCCAAAAGGAAGAGAAGATTTATTGATACGGAATGCATATTCCGGATTTGATTCAATAGAAAACTTAAGCGCGGTTTTATATCCCGGAATATTCAGTCTTTTCTTTTTTCTATTGACTTCAAGCGACCAGAAAACGTCTTCGTTAAACAAGTGATGTTTATTGCTGCAGTAAAATTCAATTTCTTTGTTCATGGATACGCATATATCCGCCATCTTTCTCACATTTCTGAGAGAAAACCCGCCATTTCCAACCTTATAATAAAACTGTGAAGCTGTGGGATAAACAGAACCGGGTTGTTTTGCATTGGTTTTATAGTCTACGTAGTTCCGGTACCTGAATTTCATTCTTTCCATAAAGCTTCTGCTGATGGTTTCATTTTCCAGCCAGGGCGCTCCTATATAATCGTATCCTTTTTTACACCAAAGCAGCAGCTCGTCCTTAAAAACAAATGCATCCAGTTGATGGATCAGTATATAACGGTAGTTTACAAATCGCCTGTAAAACTCTTCAGACATCATCAGCTTGTTATACCCTTCTACACTGCTAAAATACTCATCGTCAAAGCTTTCTGTTTTCCAGCCATCACAATAGCTAAAATAATTTTCAACCTGTAAAGACCTGGGCTTAACCAGTGTGACAGGGTAGGCGCCCAGCAGTTTACAGCACTGCTTTAACGAGATATCTTCATAACCGGTGATATTTTCTTTGTAGACGGGTATTACTACAACTACCATTATCCGTATAATTTGATGCCCGCCATTTTCCCGGCCGGCATCGTGCAAATCTACGGCATTTCATAACGCAACTTTACGAGCCTCTCAAATTGCGGCTGGAAAGAAAAGTCAAAGCCGTTATCGCCATACACCGTAACATTCGGACATTCAAAATATACCTCCAAAAGCCTGTTTACCTTTAATGCCTCGGCAACTGAAAAAGGAAACGACTGGTTGCCGATAAACAAACGCGCACCTGCAATAACGGAAGCCAATTCCAGGAAATCCCGCACGGGCCTGTATTTCAGGTTAGGTATTTCTTTCTTCATTTCCAGGTACTCGGCCTCAATACCCACGAAATATACGTCAGCATACTGTTTCAGAACTTTATATCTTATATTGGGAGCCCTGTATCGCTGGCTTCTGGCCAATACGATTGCGTCCCGCATATCATTGTCCGGCTCCACTTTTAGCCAGCTTTTGTTCAGATCATACGTTACGGGAAAAACTAAAAAATACCACCTGGCAATATTACCCCTGTCCAGCAAAAGCGGATAATCTCTCATAATATCCAGGTCAACATCAATCTGCTGACCGTTTTGGACGGCACATTCCGTAATATATTCCTGGGAAGCCAACAGCGGGCTCAACATATCAAACATCTTTTGATTCAGTGTTACATTTCCCAGCGGATGTTTAAAATGCTTCGCATAGTCAGCAGGTCTGTTCAGGTTGAGATAAAGATTAAAAGGGTTCTCCTTTGCTATCGCTTTCATTGCCGGTATCGCATATATAATATCTCCCGCATTACCACTATGTTTGAAGTGAACTGCCCTGTCTGCAGGAAAATCCAGCGATGGGGTCCTGACCGCCCTTAACTTATCAAGATATTTTTGCGTATGTTTAAGAAAACGATATTCTGCAGAGTCTTTGGCTTTTGCTTTTAAAGAAAGTTTCTTAAAAATGTTCATTCGGCCTTTTTTTTGTTTATAGCAAATACTTTACCATTTAGATGTACAGCTTGCATGCGCAACCAGATGTTAGCTGCTCTACCACCTGACAATACATTTTGTAAAATCGTTTCAAACAAAATATTTTTTTGAACCAGGGTATAACAAATATTCTTCTCGCCAATCATCACCTCCAAAACCCGGGCGGGTCTGAAACATATACCTATACCATCGCCGAAGAACTTACTAAAAGAAATGTTAATATTGAATATTTTACATTTTACAGGGGCGGCATATCGGAGCGTATGGAAAAAAAACTGGGAATACAGTTTATGACCAGGAAAAGATATGACCTCATCCTTGCCAACCACAACACCTGTGTCGATTATCTTTTTAACAGGGGTTTTGTTATCCAGACCTGCCACGGCATATTTCCGGACCTTGAGCAGCCTTCTGCCCATGCAGATGCTCATGTTGCCATATCGCAGGAAGTAAAGGATCATCTCAGCAAGCTGGGGTATATAAGTGAAATTATTTTAAACGGGATCAATACTGACCGGTACAGCATTAAAACACCTATACATATTTCCCTGCAGACGGTATTGAGTCTTTGTCATTCCGGTCATGCACACACGATGATCAAAGAAGCCTGCGATATGCTGGGATGTTCGCTGATCGTACAGGATAAGTACCAGAACCCGGTGTGGGAAGTAGAGCAATTGATCAACCGGGCAGACCTGGTAGTTGGCGTCGGGCGCTCCGCCTATGAGGCTATGTCCTGCGGACGCCCCGTGATCATTTTTGATCATCGGGAATACTACCCTTCCTGTGGCGATGGATATGTGAAGGACATACTGGAAAAAAGCCTGCTCAAAAACTGTTCGGGACGATTCAGTAACCGTTCCTATGATGCCCGGGATATGGCGATAGAGCTTTCAAAGTACAGGCAGGCAGACAGTGCTTTTTTCAGAAATTTTGCTTTGCAAAACCTCAATATCGTACACAGTGTTGATCAATACCTGGAGTATTACTACAAGAACAAAAAAAATGTTTTTTCGCCGGGGATAGCTCTTCTGAGAAGAAAATGGAAAAACAAAAGGCTCAGGAAGAAAATCGAAAAACAACACCTGCACAGATAGACACTACTTCAATTTTTCATTCTCCCGGTGCCTGTCAGCATCCCGTATATTTTTCTTTTCGAAATTTTTCTGCAGCGCTTCCGTGAGGTTTACACCCGTTTGGTTCGCCAAACAGATCAGCACCCACAAAACATCCGCCATTTCATCAGCCAGCTCTTTTCCTTTATCCGTTTCTTTAAAAGATTGCTCGCCATAGGTACGAACCATCAGGCGCGACAACTCTCCCACTTCCTCCATCAGGATACCCAGGTTGGTCAGCTCGCTGAAATAACGAACGCCTACTGTTCGTATCCATAAATCTACTTTTTGCTGCGCTTCTGCAAGTGTCAGTTCCATGTTCATCGAAATTGTATTTAAAAAACGATCCGGAAGCTCCCGAAAATACCAAACCGCTCAAATGTCTTTTCAGGCAGCGGGCGGGGTAATACCTTCCATATAAAATCGATCCTGAATATTTTAAAGATATTATCAACGCCGGTCCCGATTTCCATATAAGGGTTACCGTCAAGTGTTTTAAAAACATGCTCTCCGGTGGCATTGTATAATTTATTCTCCTCGCTCAGTCCGCCCCACAACACTTTGGCACCCCAGAATTGCCGGAATTTCAGCCGGCGGGTGACCGGTATGTAACGGAACAGGCCGTTTCCGAAATTATGCTCCACATTCGCCCCGGCATACCAGTCTGCCAGGTACTCATACCGGGTCATCATATTAAAGGCATACTTATTATAATACCAGATATTATTACCGGGTGGCATTTCAAGCAATGTATAGGGAAGCTTTCCTATGATCTTTCCGCCAAACACATTGTAATACAGACTTCCATATGGCGATATCTTTTTGTAGTGGGAGATGCTGCCCCCTACACGCTGAAAGTCATAATTACTGTTCAACACTCCTTTAAAGCCCCTATTGTAATGCGCTTCTATAATAGGATACCTGCTGCCAAGGCTCATACGGTAGAAGTTACCATCCAGGAACTTTTCAAGATAGGCAAAGCGGAGCTTTACACCCGTTTCAAAACTATTCATCGACTCCCCTCCGTCGTAGCCAGGGTAATGCTCCTTCATCGGTAAATTTGTCAGCGGCGTAAACTGCCGCCGTTGAGTGGATAATGTAACAGAAAACCCATTGAGCCACTCCTTAAAATATTCTACCCGCTGCTGCTGTATTTTCATATAACGGAGTGGCACATTAGGTTTCCACAATGCAATGGCGAACAAATTATCGGTTCCCACCTCATCATAGTACACCTGGCCATTATCTATATCATTGAGGTAAGATGCCATAATGGAGGAACGGGGTGATTTATTCAGCAGGTACATCGTTTGAAAGCGGCCTTTCAGCTTCTGATCACGAAAACCGTACGCCAGGTACCCGGTGAAATACAGCTTCTTATGAAAGCCCGTGTTGGTACCCAGGTCAAAACGAAGCCGGGCACCTTCGTAGGCGTTAATGGTAAACCAGTTGTACCAGGGTCCTATTTCGTAATTACCTACATTCTTATATCCTGTACCCAGGAAATACAGCATATCTGTAAACCGCTTAAAGCTGGGCATTGCCATCAGGGTGTCGATCATCTGGTAGATACCTTTCTCTGATGTAGTCAGCTCTTCGTGCCTTGCTTCCGTCCAGTAAGCATCCGATTTTTTGTTTACGGAGTCTCCCATTACGGTTTCTTCCCGCATCTTATTTTTGCTCAATTCGGCTTCCACAGATGTATCGTTTATCACAACGTTGCGGTAGGTACTTGTTTTTCTTCCTATAAAATTCAGGCGGTTCTTATCCAGGAAAATAAAATCCGCCACAAATTTATCCTTCGATAAAAACCAAATGGAATCATTCAGCAGGCTGTATTCCTGCACCATATCCAACTTTTCCACAAAGTTCAGGTTGGCGGCCTCCGGCACCCGCAGCGTCATTTTCATCACGGCAAACGAGGAGTCTGCTATCCAGGCATCTCCCGTAAAAGCATTGTCGCCCTTCTGTTTGGGTGAGAATACAAAATGAAAAAATCTTTTTCCATCAATATACTGCGTATCGGGTACACGGTAGTGGTAGTAGGCAGATCCGTTGTCGCTGATAGGGCTTACAAAGTCCTTATCAAAAACCGGGATAAAGTTCTTATATACATTGATATTCTGGTACATGCCTCCCAGCATTTTACTGATGCTCTGGTTATTGATACCGATCGTTTTTACACCTTTAAATACTTCTCTTACTTTTCTCGGCTTACTCTGGTAGTAGTAGTCCGAGAGCGATTCGGTGAGGTATAGCGGCAGAATGGGCTTTTCTTCCGTGACCGAATCTATATTTTTATCGATCACCTCCCGGAAAGGCTTCAGCACTTTAAGCTTTATCAGCTTATTGTTGGCCGCGTCATTCAGGTCTGCCTCCAGCTTATTATACACTTCATATGAATAGTTTTCAAACCGCCCCCTGTCATTTACAGGCTTATTTTTTACGATCCGTCTCCACATCAGTACCCCTTTTCCCACCTTGCTTTTGATCACCACCTCCTCCGTCTTTTTCCGCTCCAGGTCTATCACCACCTCCATTTCTTCGATCGTACTGTCAATAGGCAGGTAGAAATCTTCATACCCCACATAGGTTACCTCCAGGGTATCCGACGGCCAGCTTTCCACTACCAGGCTGAAATTCCCGTTTACGTCAGTCAGGGCGCCAACGGTTGTATTACGAAACTGAACAGAAGCAAAAGGAATACGTTCTTCGCTATGAGCATCCTGCACGTAGCCGGTGATTTTCCGTATTTGGGCGTTAGCAGCCAGCCCCGGTAATAGTAATATGAATAATAAAACCCTCTTACACAATAGATTCCAGGTCATATAATGCAAAAATAGAGTGCAAAAGAATGATAACGATCAGTAACCGGGCAATATTTAAGCAAGTGTTAAGAAGTTTTTGAAAAAAATATTTGCTAATTACCTCTCCATGTATTTACTTTGAATTTCAAAGCACTTTTATGGAAGAAAAGCAATCAGGACTAAACGCATTGAAAGACATTAAGCAAATGATGGAAAGAAGCAGCCGTTTCATCAGCTTAAGCGGTCTGAGCGGTGTTGCCGCCGGGATATGCGCGCTGGTGGGCGCATGGTTTGCCTGGGATGTTATAGGCAGCAGCATGCAGATGCGATACCAGTCGCCGGTTAATAAGGGACTGAGCCTTACCCACTTTATGGGGTACCGCCTGTTCAACATTGCCTTCTATACTTTAATTGCGGCCGTAATAGTTGCTTTTTTGTTTACCTGGTGGAACAGCAGGAAAACCAGGGTTCCGTTATGGGGAAGCGCATCAAAAAGACTGTTCATAAATTTTTCCATCCCCCTGTTTGCCGGTGGCGTATTTTTACTCAAAATGATCGACCTGGAATATTTCGGGTTGATCGCGCCGGGTTGCCTGCTGTTTTACGGGATCGCGCTGGTAAATGCAAGTAAATATACCCTCGGGGAAATACGGTACCTGGGCTATGGCGAAATACTGCTGGGATTGCTCAATTGCTGGCTGCCGGGGTACGGGTTGCTGTTCTGGACCCTGGGTTTTGGCGTACTGCATATCGTGTATGGTGTACTGATGTGGTGGAAATATGAAAAGAACAGCATTTCGTCATATAATAAAGATTAGCGCTGATAAAAAGGAAGTGCGCAACAAAAAGGAAGATCATGTAAACGAACATGATGAAAATTACAAACAAATACAGGTGTGGTAAATGAGCGTATGATGAAGAATCCGATAGAAAATCTAAATAAGGTGTTTGACAGTCGCATCCGGCTGGGCATCATGAGCTCGCTGATGGTGAACGAATCTGTCAACTTCAATCAACTGAAAGAAATAGTGGAAGTAACGGACGGCAACCTGGCATCGCACCTGAAAACCCTGGAAGAAAACGGTTATATCAAAGTGGAAAAAGGATTCATCGGACGAAAAACCAACACCATCTATACCGTAACCAAAGCAGGAGAAAAAGCATTCAAAGCACATCTTGATGCGCTGGAGAAAATGATACGCTCGATAGAGTAATTTTTTTTGAACATAAACTTTGAATTTCAAAGCACTTTTAAAACAAAAAACATGAATCCCCAAAACAAAGACCGATGGTCGGACAATTTCTGGACCGCAAACAAATTAACCATTAAGGGCATTATCGTTGGCATTCTCATTCTTGTGATGCTCATCCCCTCTGCTTTCATTTTCAATCTTGTGCAGGAACGAGGCGCCCGGCAGGAACAGATCATACGGGAAGAAAGCGCCAAATGGGCAACATCACAGAATGTAACCGGGCCATTGTTGGTGATCCCTTATCTCGAAAAATGGGAAACTTCGAAAGGAGAAATTGAAACCACTAAAAAAACGGCCTATGTTTTACCCGAGCAGTTGAAAATTAACGGTAAGGTTCTACCGGAAACAAAATACCGGAGCATTTACAATATCACAGTATACACTTCCGATATCGAGATGACGGGCAGTTTCGGCAGCATCGCTTCGTATGCGCTCAATATCCCGGAAGAAAACCTGCTTTTGCAGGAAGCCAGGCTATGCATGGGTATCAGCGACTTTAAAGGAATAGAAGACCAGGTAACCATGTTATGGGATGAAACACAGTTGATCTTCAACTCCGGCCTGCCGGAAAATGATGTTTTACGAAATGGCCTCAGTGTTGCCATGCCGGCAACGGATGTATCAACGCCGCATACCTTTACCATGAAGCTGCGCCTCAGGGGATCTGACAAGCTGAGCTTTACGCCTATCGGCAAAACCACACTGGCCACCCTCAGCTCCACCTGGGCAGATCCTTCTTTCGACGGCAATTTCCTGCCTTCGGAAAAAGACATTTCGGATGCAGGCTTTACCGCCCACTGGAAAGTACAGCACCTGAACCGTAACTACCCGCAAAGCTGGAAGGAAGGCCGATACAATATAGACGACTCGGCCTTCTGGGTCACCCTGCTGCAGCCGGTAGATTCTTATGCCAAAACCATGCGTTCGGTAAAATATGCCATCCTGTTCATTGCACTCACTTTCGGATTATACTTTTTTGTGGAGATCCTGCAGAAGAGATCGGTACATCCCATCCAGTACATCCTGGTGGGACTGGCGCTATCGATTTTTTATACCCTGCTGCTGTCCATATCGGAATACACCCGGTTCAATGCGGCTTACGCAATTTCGGCAACGGCAACCATTACGCTCATCACACTATATACCAAAAGTCTTTTCAACACCTGGAAAGTGGCGCTGTTATTCGGAGGGCTTCTCACAATGTTATATGGTTTTATATTCATACTGATACAATTGCAGGACAATGCGCTGCTGTTCGGCAGTATCGGGCTGTTCATCCTGCTGGCGATCATCATGTACTATTCCCGGAAAATTGAATGGTATGGAAAACCGGAGACAAAACCCGCCATGCCATAAACTTTGTGGATTAAGGATGGGGATTCAAGTGAACCTGCCTGCATTCCTGCGGGCAGGTTACTTAACCTGCTTCGGGATAACTTTTATTTTTTAGTTTACAGTAAACTACCGGTATGTTCAAACAATTATTATCATTTACATATGCCTGGAATGGTATAGTCTATTTCCTCAGGTATGGATATAATGCCAGGATACAATTTGCAGCCGCTGTTCTGGCAACAGTCATGGGATGTATTCTTGATCTCAGCCGGGGCGAATGGATCGTTGTTATTCTCTGCTGTACCCTGGTATTAAGCCTGGAAATGATAAACACTTCTATAGAAAAAGTATGTGATCTTATCACTACGGAACATAATCCGTTGGTAAAGATCATCAAAGATGTTGCGGCAGGAGCCGTTTTATTGTCAGCCGTTGCCAGCCTGCTTATCGGGATCATCATTTTTCTTCCTAAAATTCTTTTACTTTTTTAACCTGTATGCATGAACAAACATATGTCCGTCAATAAGATCATCTATATATCATTGCTGCTGAGCCTGTGCATGATCGCCGGCAGGATCCTTTATACCGGCACCTGGTACGGAACTTACCTGGTATGGAACTTATTCCTCGCGTGGTTGCCTTTCGCTTTCAGCCGATTGCTGGCAATAAGAAACCTGAAACCTGTTGTGCTATATGGCTTGCTGGTCACCTGGTTATTGTTTTTTCCCAATGCGCCGTATATCATTACCGATCTGTTTCACCTGAAGCATCGTCCGCCGGTACCCTACTGGTACGATCTGCTGCTGCTTTTCTGGGCAGCCTGGAATGGCCTGTTGCTGGGCATTATATCGTTAATGAACGTAGAACGGTTTTTACACACCCGCTTTAAGCCCAATACCGTCAATGGGTTGATCAACCTGTGTCTGGTACTTTGTGCTTTTGGCGTGTATGCCGGTCGTTTCCTCCGGTGGAACAGTTGGTATGTAGTATCTGAGCCGGGCAGTATCATCAGCGATGTAGCCCACATGGCATTAAATCCCGGAGACAATCTCCGTACATGGGGTGTCACTTTCTTTTTTTCCCTGCTGATGATCACCATTTATAAAACCCTGAAAGGGTTGCGTGAGTATGCGGCGAATACGAGGTAGTAATGAAACCCTATAAGTTTGCAATCCGCTATACGGAGTCTCCGGACTCCGTATAGCCCTATGTTCTCTCCCGACTCCGTCGGGGAAACCGGAAACCTATAAGGTCTACATCAACCATTCCTCCTTCGGGTAATAAAACCTATAAGGTTTTAGAGAATAACGGCCGAAAGAAGGAATAACGGGACCTAAACCTTATAGGTTTTTTCTACTGCAGTATTTTCTGTAACACTTTAGCACAGGCTTCCGCATATTGCATCATCCCCAGGTCATTGGGATGTGATCCGTCTACGGTACTTTCTATATGCAGTCCGATATCATCCGCCCGTAGTATATAGACGTTTTGCAGATCTTTTTCACTCATACCGTCGGTTATTTTCCGGAAGGCTATATTTACGTTATTATACCGGTTCCTCCTGTTGGCGTCCAGGTCAGAGCCCGGTAAACCGCCGGCATGTTCAATAAGCAACACAGGAACGCCGGGGTGCTTCGCCCTGCATTTTTGCAGCGACATCGCGATGCGACGCTTTAGATCATCATAAGGAAACCGGGCTGTATCCACCAGGTTAGGCAGGCAATCCAGTACGATAACAGCGGGGTCCAGTTCATTGATCAGGTCTATGACCGCTTCGTCCAGTGTACCGTTACCTGAGAAACCCAGGTTGATCACCGGCCGGTCAATGATCCTGTTCAGGATGTTGGTCCAGCCCAGACCGGGACGGGTGGCACAAGCACCCTGCGCAATAGAAGAACCATATATGATCACCGGTTTTTTAGCTTCCACCGGCAGGAATGTGAAGCTATTGCCCCCGGGCACCCCAATTTCCAGCCATTGCGGCTGGTTATATAGCGGCAGGTACAAACGGAACTCTTCTATATCCCGCGGTACATCCAGGTATTCAAAACGATAGGTAACCGTATCTCCGAATTTGTAGCTGCCGGCGGAAGACCAGTGCCAATCTTTGTTTTTATCCTTTGCATACAGGTCTATACCACTGACGCCGGTAGAAGGCATATGGGGAAAGCTGAAATCGTCTGTTACTTTGTAACGCACTATTATTTCCCGGGCATCGGTGGTAAAACGGATATACAACCCTGCACTTTGCTTTCCCAGGTCCCACACCTCGGGTCTGACCGTATTTTTCGCTTTAACGGGAAGCCGGTCAAAGGTTGACTCCGTATTTCCATACCATGCCTGTCCTTCAACAGTTCGGATGTTACTTTTTGCCGGGTTCCACCATTGGTAGTTTTGTGCCTGTATAGCAAAAGCCAGTAAAAAGCCGGCACAAACCAAAACAGTTCTTTTCATTACAGCTTGTTTCGTTTAAAGAGTGATCATACCAGCAATTCTAATCATTTCAAAACGATTTTGATAAAACAGGCCCGCCTTTCGCCGGATTTACATTACTTTTAGTCAATTAACTTACCTAAAAAAGAACCTATGCTGTTGCCGGTTGGAGATGACAATTCAGACAGGGTCATTACCCCCTATATCAATTATTTCCTGATCGCCCTTAACATACTGGTTTTCGTCTTCTTCCAATGGGGCGGCCTCAACATAGGATTCACACATGCGTTCAGTACAGTGCCTGCTGAAATACTCACCGGCAGGGATATTGTTACAAGCAGCGAGGTGATCCGCGATGCAGCCACCGGCTACACGTATGAAATACCCGGCCTGCAGCCCACACCTATACCGGTGTATTTTACTTTGATCACTTCTATGTTCATGCACGGCGGGTGGGCGCACCTGGGAGGTAATATGCTGTATTTATGGATATTCGGTGATAATATAGAGAACAGGCTGGGGCATTTCAGGTACCTGGCTTTCTATCTTTTGTGCGGTGTGCTGGCTTCCCTCAGTCATGTATTCGCCACCGTTATACAACTTCAAAATTCACTTATCCCAAGTTTGGGCGCGTCGGGCGCCATCAGCGGTGTGTTAGGCGCTTACCTGTTTTTATTTCCCGGGCGCCAGGTGCGCACTATTGTATTTTTCTTTATCATTTCTGTTCCCGCCGTATTGGCTCTGGGCATGTGGATAGCTTTCCAGGTGGTAAGCGGCCTGGGTATCCTGGGCGGTGAAGAAAGCGGAGGTGTTGCATATGCAGCACATATCGGCGGCTTCATCGCCGGTTTTATCTTAATTAAAATGTTTGACCCGGTAAAACAGGGAGTAAGCAGCAGTCCTTTCATTCAACGAAGAAGGTAACGGGTAGTAAGTGAGCAGTTCATTAACCACTAATTGATCATTAACCTTTCCACTTTTTTAACGAAATTGCTCCAAAAAGCGGCGTGAGAATTTTATTACTGGCATTGTCTATATTTGTTTTTTCCGGGAGCTTTTCCCAGGATACCTCTCATTTGAGGATCAGTCTGCTTACCTGCAGTCCCGGCGAAGAGCTGTATTCTACCTTCGGGCACAGTGGTATACGTGTTACCGATACCACTACCCGCACCGATGTGGTCTTTAACTATGGTACGTTTGATGGTTTCGACCCCGATTTCTATCTGAAGTTTATAAAAGGAAAGCTGGATTACTATGTGGAGGCCGATCAATTCAGGAACTTCGTATATGCATACCAGATGGAGGGACGGAGCGTGGTGGAGCAGGAACTGGATCTTACAGCCGACGAAAAAATAAGACTGTATAAGGCGCTGCGTGAAAATATAAAGGAAGAAAACAAATATTACCGCTACGATTTCCTGTTTGATAACTGCGCCACCCGTATCCGTGATATCATACGAAACAATGCCAATGACCTGCAATTCCCGGTTTTGCTGCCCGCTGATAAAGTCACTTTCAGGCACCTGATCTACGAATACCTTGATGCCAACAAAGCATGGTGGAGCAAGCTGGGTATTGATATACTGCTGGGCGCCGGCATGGATGAATATGCCAACTCCGATCAGAGCATGTTCCTGCCCGATTACCTGTACCGCGGGTTCGACAGTGCGCGGGCAGACGGTAAACCCCTGGTAACAAAAAGACGCACGCTTATTGCCGAAATCTCAAACGGAGACAACAACACTTCTTTTTTCACGCCATCAGTCAGCTTCAGCATGGTATTGCTGGTCTTTGTGGTGTTGGCCGTTTTGCACAAAACAAAGCTGCTCAGGGTGCTGGACTTTCTTTTGTTCCTGTCTACCGGGTTACTGGGTATACTGTTGGTCTTTATGTGGACGGCTACCGATCACCAGTTGTGTGCCGGCAACTATAACCTGCTCTGGGCAATTCCGTTGCATAGCATAGCCGTCTTTACCATTTTCAGTAAGGGGCGGCGCTTATCAACCTACTGGAAACTCTCCGCCGCCATCTGTGTACTTGTTCTGTTGTTATGGGCCATCCTGCCCCAGAACATGAACGAAGCGCTTATTCCAATTATCATACTTTTGGGCTGGCGAAGCTGGATGCAGGGGCGGAGAAGATCGTCATAGTTTTTCAGATGCATACCGGGTAATCAAAATGATACGGAATGAATAGGTATACGATGGAATTAAAATGTTTGTGTCCAATACAGGTATTCTTCCATACGAGCAGCCAGATAGTAAGGTAGATTCAGTAAGACATACTTTTGACCGTTGGGTGTGGTAATTTTATCACGCTTTATTTTACCATTGTATAACCTTACCGCCAGATGGTGAGGGGAAGCATCCATAAAAAGATGGAGTGATCGTAATGTGCCAGTGGCTCCGGATTTTACTTCAATGGGAATGATTTTGCCATCGTGATGAATAACAAAATCAACTTCGGTGGTGGCATCTGCTTTTTGACGCACCCAGAAAAAAAAGTTGTTTAACAGATGTGATCGGGCTGCCGGTAATTCCTGTCTCACAATATGCTCAGCCACTTTTCCCTGGTATATGTCATTCAGGTTTCCGGTTCCGATGATTTCTTTTTGTAACCCGGCGAAATGGTTCATCATACCTGTGTCTAACACCTGCAATCTGGGAGATTTGTTGAGATCAGGGATTATAGGTATAGCCGTGTTGGTGGTGGGATAAATCAGTTGGATGAACAAGACCTTCTCAAGTTCTCAAGGGTGCGCATCGCTTCGCCTACTTCCTTTGAAGCGCAATGAGAATTGCCGAAGTGGTCAGCATTTTCTTATTTTGAGGGAATTTTTATAAAATCACTCTCTAAATCTCAAACCTAAGCCAAATCTCCTGGAAAGGACCCGGCGTTATATTTACTCCGGGGATCCATTTATTTATTCCTCGAAAATAAGTCCTCATTTATGGGGAATATATGCCTCAAACCCATGCTCATACAGCATCTTTCTAAAAACAGGATGTCTTTTATAGCCTTTTACGATTATGTCCTGCCCAATCATGGCATAGTCACAATTTCCCTCTACGATCAAGGGTCCGTTTTCACTGATCGCTACGTCCCATCCTACCAGGCGGTCGGCAGCAACAGCAGCAATCTCTTTAACAAGCGCGGTAATTTCTCCGGCAAAAGGGACTTTCAAATTTTTAAACTGCACTTTACTGTCAGGATGTTCGTACAGGAAGTCTGTGCCCACGTTTAGGTACTGTATACCATAGTCATTGAAGACAGCCTTCTCCAGGTCCACCGGCACAATAAAACCACCTGTGCCGGTATTGTCCGTTATGCTGGCGTCTCGGCCCAGCCGGATAAATGGCGTCAGGATGTGGATATTCCCGTCATTGTCTTTGTAGGTATCCACCCGTATTGTATTGATGCTGCTGGCGTTTATACTGTTGATAACAGGATGCTGTATTATCAATTCCTGGAAAATATAACGCTGCCCTTTAATTGTTTTAAATAATTTCCCGAGATACAGGTCATCCGTTTTTGCTATTTCTATTTTAAAACAGTTTTTACCCCGGACGCCATCCGTAGGCTTAATAAAAACATCCCTGCCGATTTTTTCAAAAACCAGCCTTTTAAAATCAGACAGCGACTTCACTGCTATCTTTTGGTTATCCACCTCAAAGTCAGTTCCGTTAACAACACAAACTATTTTTGGGGTACGGATACCATGTTGTTCTGCAAATCTCGAAAACAACAATTTATCTTTCAGAAGCGCACAACAGTTCTTTTCATGCATTGTAGGACAGGTCCATATTTTTCTAGCCAGCGGCAGCTCTACGTAATCTTTAAAATATCCCGCATCTTTCCGGTAGACATAGCGTGTGAAATAATGTAATGGAAACCGCTTCCCACTGAACCACAAAGTGAAAAGTTCCTTAACAATCACGTAATATGACTTTTTATCTTTATCCTTACAGAAGTTAACCAATTGATCCAGGTGTCTCAGCATGTCCCAATGATATAATCCTGTAAAATTATGCTTTCGATTCACACTACGCGGCTTTCTATCCATTTATAAAACTGAGATTGTAAAATTTTCATTCTACAGATATCCTGCCAACATATAAAATATATTTTATTATTAATACTATTAATGTTAATAATCAACAAATTAAAAAAAATAATTTTACCATAGCTCAAAGCCATTGATGCCCGCTCCGGTGAAAGTAAAGGTGGTAAATACTGGTTTACATCAGGGTGTTGATCGGTTATTGCAACATCCGGCTGAACAAAACAATAATGAAGCTATTGCCAACCTGCCGGAAGATCAATATTCACTTATCGTTACCGGAAATGGAGAGGGTTTCCGGTTGGCAAAGGATTTCTCCGCTACCGGCTGCATTTCGTTCGGTCGGATACGAAATACACAGTGTGATTTCAATTTACATTGTACTCACCCGCAGAATTAGTATTTACTGTTTTCTCCCGAAACCATTTCCCGGGCTGGGATATCTCATAGAAAGAGGGTTCCTTCGGTGAATAATGACAGGTTACCCGGCCGGCGTCATTTCGATGCATTCGCCGAAGGAGAATCTTCTCCTTTCGTTGTCATTGGCACCGAACGGAACGGAGCGCAGTGAGCAGAGAAATCTCCCGAAGGTGTGGAATACCCTGCCTAAGGAAGACTGCTACGGTCGTTAGATATCTCCCTGCGGTCAATATGACGATTGACGAACTGCCGGAATACCTTACGTCACCCGCAGGTCGGGCAGCATACGAACGGCACTTCAGTAAGGGGCGATGTACGCAATATCCGGTAGTTGCCCAGCTCTTCGTTCAATGCCTGCCGGTTCCTTCTTCTCCGGTCGAGCAATGTATGGGCTATCTGTTGGGTATTGTCGATATTCCCCAGTGCTGTCAATTGTTCGTCGGATAAGTAGGACAGGTGATCAAAAATGCTGGTGATATTTCCAAACACCTCCACTACCAGCACGCTTAAAGGTGCGTCCTCGGGAAGTCCCAGCTGTTTCAGCAATTCGGCTATCTCCTTATTGTCCCAGGCGGCGGTGGCTGTTTTGGGAAGGTCTTTATAAATAGCAATTGCCGCACCCGCTGCCAGCGTAGCCTCCGTAAACTTCGCCGCAGATACTACAGGTGGCGCTACTTCTTTTAACTTCAGGTTTTCGAACGCATTCAATATGGTAGCTGCAGTTCCCTTATCCAGCTTCACTGCCTTCCCGGCTTTGTAATCTTTCATTGCCTTATCTACTTTTCTTTGATAGGCGGCATCTACCTGCAGCCGCGACACTTCGTTCATTAATGTAAGATTACTCAACACTACATTGGCCCTGGCAGTTTCATCGGTTTTGTCAACCGTCCACATGGATGACATCTGCGCCACTGAAGACAACAGGGATCCGGAGGTAAATGTTTCTCTTCCCCCGGTCGTACCCGGACGAACCGGCTGTGGTTTTACCAGCGTCATCAGCTTTTCACCCAGCAGGATATTCCGGTATTCCATCTTATCTGCCTGCTGCACCTGGGCATACAACACACAATGCAGTTGTGTACGGGGCGGATCGCTGGTGACGTTCTTTCCTTTCCATACCGCTTTGGCATAGGGAGCCGTAACGAACACTTTGTCAGTATCCCGGTTTACATTACACAACAATGTCGGCGCCGGGTGTTGCATACCGGATATGACCAGCGGACGACCGAAACGTCCCTGCGCCGTGCTCCACAGGTTTTCTTTTCCTTCTTCCCCATTGCTCCAGTGACCATGCCCGACGCGGAATTCATATTTAAAGAAGCCAAACAGCTCCGGACTTTCCGGGTGCAGACCGGGTGGCAGCGGCAACAGGTAATGCAGGTCATCGTCATCGCTTGCTTTTTCCATGGCCTGCATGGCGCCAAGCCCGGCCATATCATCTGTCTGCCCCGGCGTTATCATCCGTATATACTCAGGGTCTACCGGTAAAGGGGGATCTTCCTCTGTTTCCTGCATCAGCTCGCCCCACTGCCGGTTATTGCCAATCAACTGGTCTGGAGCATATTGCAATACCCGGCAAAACAAAGTGTCTGCCGGATTTTCAACCGGCTCCTCCAGCTCTACCCACAAATACCTTTGCCTTGCTTCCGTAGAAGCATATTTTTCGCCCCTGATATAGGGCGAGAAAGCCAACCCTACACTCGTAATCTTCGGCACCTGGGAGGGAATGACGGTAGAAGGCAGGGTGATCAGCTCTGGGACTGTCGTGAACGGCGCTCCATGTCCCGGCTTAAAGTTTGCGGTGATCCTGTATTGCACTTCAATAGCATCAGGGAAACGCAGCGGCCCGCCAGGATTGCGAAGCAATGCTGTTTTAGGTTCAACGGCATCAATGAAGATCAGCGTGGTGCTGCTTCGGTTGATGTTGCCGTAGATGTCCGGCTGCAGCGATTCAAAGGAGGCCGTATGCTTCAGCTCAATATCCCCGATATTGGCCAGGCTCTCGGTTTCACTCTCTGCATCACGACTGAATTTTTTATCTCTTGAAACGGTAAACGCGGTATCCTCCAGCGCATCCCAACTCCAGTCGCGGTTAAGCCTGTATACCAGGCAGGTGATCCAGTGGTTACACAGATCGCCTTTAGAGGAAAATGTGATGCTGCTGCCGTCGGGCGCCAGGTGATGCCGTATCCGGCTGTTGCATGCGAATACCACTCTTTCGCCCTTATCTGCCACCAGTGTCAGCCCGTTCACTCTTACGCCCAATTGCTGCGCCAGCCTTTGCATGATATCGGGTTGCGTGCTGGTTTCGGCATTGAAAAAGAAAAATTGCCCCAACACGCCCTTGCGGATATATTCGGGATCGGGCTGCAGGTAAAGCCCCTGCAGTTCCGGTACGTTGGCTTTCGGCAGCAACAGGTTGGCTTCTGTGCCGGACTCTTTGTAAAAGCAAAATTGTGTCACTTTTCCATAGCGGCTGTCCAGGTCATGGTTTGCGTTGTTGATAAACCCGTAGTAAGCGCTGTCTTCGCCCTTACATACTGCCCGGATGCTCATCCGGATCTTTCGGGCTGTGGGCAGCGGTATATCCTGCATTGCGTTGATGGCTGCCATGTTCAGGGAAGGGTCATTGAACGGATCATCGATGCTGCCGAGGTTAAGCGCGGCAATATCATGGAATACCACGTTCAGCGACAAAACCTCCTCCAGTCCGGCTGCATTTGCAGCTTCGGGGAAGCTCCTGTGTGTGGCATATAACGTAATATAATTTTCTTCCCCGCTGTCACCCGACCGGTTATCCAGCCGCAGCGTTTCCACTTCCACTTTGATCTCTACCCTATCCACATCGGGATCAGCAATAGCAGGATGCACATTCTTCGGATCATCCGGTGTTCCGCCCTGCTTCTGCGCCTGGGCAGATTGTATCAGCAACTGTACCGGATCGCTGTTCAGCTCCTGGTATTTATTGGTAAATACCACCGCCGGGTAATTGAGCAAAGGACGTTGTATAGTAATAACGGGACCGGCATCAAATGTGGAGGGCTCCGTCGGGCTGATGATCTCGTTGTAAAATTCTGTTTCTACCTGCCGCAGGGCTACCGGTTTTTCTATGCGGCACAATGCCGGCGCCACATATCTTTTAAAGCTCCACTCCGATGTAGGCGCCGGGGCATTGTTATAGACATCCTCGTCTATAACAGGTCCGCCGCCACTGATATCCATCATCCTCACCCGGAACCGGTAGCGCCTGCCATAACGGAGCGGGATACCTGCCGGTACTTCATCAAACATATTGGTGGCATCCACTGCCTTGGTGGGCACCGGATCGGTACTGTTGATACGCGCTTCATCGTTCTGGTGAATAGCAATAGCATCAATATCTTTTAGTATCATGCTTTTACCGATCCAGCCGGTAAAATACAAAGGCAACCAGAAAGGAGCGGTGGTATCATTGTCCAGTTGGGTGGGGAATACCTGGAAAGGCAGTTCCAGTTGCTGACCGGCCGTATTACCGAGAGGCACACCGCCGAAATTATAAGCCTGCCGGCAACTCACCAGGTTCAGGCTGTTCCAGGCGGCGTTTACGGCATCCTCCTTCACATCGATCCTGTAGCCAAATACACCCAGCGGCGCATCTATTCTCTTCCCCGGCTGCTGCGGATTAGCTTCCAGCTGCCGCATATACCAGATCAGTATCTGCTCATCATCCCAGGCCAATTGAATACCTTCATCTTTCACCGGGTGACTGCCATCGTGCCTGCGATTCAAAAGGATCCGGCTGATCGGCTGCGCGGCATGCACGATCTTTGCAAAGCCGTCGTTATACTCATTCAGCTCAGCGAAGATCTTGTCCCAGGGCGCGTTTGGAGGAGGTGGGTCTACCACTTCTCCCGTTTTTGCATATAACACCGGGAACAATATGGGGGCAAACAGCGGACGGCTGTTCTCATCGCCCATCAGCAATTTGGGAAGCCTGGCGGCATAGGGTTTAATAAAGGGGCCATCGGCATCCACCATCAGCTTTTCCTGGATAGACAGGTAATCCGGGTTGATGATATCGGCATATATATAACATCCTTTCTCAAATAAAGCAGCGTTGTCGTCCGTGATGGGAACAAGGGCCTCGTACACCATGCCGCAGGCCTTTGCCAGCAAAGGCTGGCGAAGGATATAGGCAAATACCTGGCCCCAGCTCAGATCCTCATTATTTTTCCAGTTGTCTTTCTTCGTAACCGGTTTTTTTACGGCGCATTCATAGCTGTCGTCCGTTTTTGCATTGGGCACCCGTGGACCGGTAAAATTAAAAGCATTGCAGTAAGAATCCGGGAGCTGCTTTTGAACCGTATAAAACTGCGTGGGCGCAGCATCCGTATCCGTAATATTGATCCTGGCGCCGAAATCGGCCCTGATAGCTTCCAGCAGGGGTTTCTTATTCGCAGCAGCCACTGTATTCACCCCTACGGGTACCGGCTTGCGCCCGGGCGCCACTGCATTGCCGATCGGCCATTCGTCCAGCCCTTTTACTACTTTCAGCTCAAACTGCGGCGCCAGGTCGGCAAAAGGAACTGCCGTATCATCCGGCGCCGGCAGCCCGGTGGCATAGCTCTGAAAAGGATCATAATTCCGGGGGATCAATACGATGTTCACCCGGAGTGTGGCGCCATCGTATCCCTGCGGAAAAACCATCGTTGTGTACCTTCTGTTCTTTTCCATAATGACTATATTATCCGGTATTAAGTTGTCATTGCGATCCCGCCCGTAGGTTGGGAGAAGCAATCTCAAATGTTTAAACAGCACTTTGTATACTACTAAGCGACCTGCCTGTCTTCTCCCCATGTTTTGGAAAAGCTGATATCTATCACCAGGAAGATGCTGATGTCTATTGCAAACGTTACCTGTGCGCTGCAATCTGTTTTGTTGTTCTGACGCACCACTATGCCCTTTGCTTCGATGGTGATGGCTACGCAAACCAATCCGCCCAGGAGATTGGCTTCTCCCCTGAAGCGCATCAGTGCTGCCAGGATCACCTTGTCTTTGTCGGCATACATTTCCACGCCCACCATAAAGCTCACACTTGCATTGCCCACCACAGGTAAGCTAACGACTACCGATACCCCAAAGCCAAACTTCAGGGCCAGGCTCGGGCCTACCTTGGTATCTGCAGCGATCTTTACTTCCACCGCACCGATGGCATAGATGGAACCCACGCCTACAGAATAGCACATCACCTGCAGTCCGCCGTTAAACTTCAGGAAGGCGCCGGCAGTAGGCAACAATTGTGAAGGATCTGTGGTTACTTTTAACGCCGCGTTGAAATATACCCCTGCGCTCAGGGAAGCTTCCAGCTTCAGCGGTGTTTGGGCGCTGTTGTACAGCTCATCTGTTGGCGGGAAACGAATGGTGGCTATCTCTTTCTGCGCTTCAAACTTGTACTGCCATATTTCCCCGCTGTTGCTCATGGCGATCTTCAGCCCTTTTTTCAGCGTTTCTTTATAATCGCCGGTGCTCAGGGAAGCCAGCATCTGCAGTATATCAATCACCGGCTGCAGTGCCTCGCTGAATTCCAGCTCCGGGCTGGGCAGTCCATCGCTGTCATCATCCGGTCCGCCTTCATAGTTGCTTTCCTTTCCTTTTTTGGCGTCAAAATTTCCCTTGATGGTCATCAGGCGTTTCATATCGCCCAGGTCTACCACCATTGCTACATTATTCAGGCGGCTTTTCCATTGGTCCGCTGCATTGTTTGCAAAAGAGCTTACATCAAAATCCAGCTTACTGTCTTTGGGTGCGGCGCCTTTTTTCCCGGCCTTGTATTCTATATAGATCCTGAGCGCTTCTGTATCCACCAGCGGTATTTCAAAGGATGGCACGTCAAATTGCAACGCTTTATTCAGTACGCCGTTAGCGCCCTGCTTCAGCAGCTCCATCCCCTGGCTGATCACGGCTTCGCCCACTTTCTCCGCTTCAATTTTCATCAGCTCCAGCACCTTTCCGCCTCCATCCTGCAGGGCATTTTCCACGAAGGCACTGAACGTATTGCCGTTGCCGTCTTTGCTGTTCAGCAACGGCATTGCCTTACCGAAATTATCTATTGCATTCCCTATATTGGGGAATATGCTTTCGCCCGTCATCAGGCGGTAGGCATCAGCAAATACCGGCGGTGTTTTACTCAGTAATTTATCAATACCCGCCCCGTAGGCCGGTGTCAGGAACAGCGCCTTTTGCGTGGCAGTGGATTGCAGGTAGCCGAAGTTGACAGAGCCTGTTGTCGGGTCGCGGAGTATCTCCATCGGGTGCGCTACCCGCATCAGTTGATTCGTCAATGTATTGTTGTCTACCAGCTTCCCGTTACGCCAGATGCCCACCCTGATCACAGGGGTCATGGTATCCTGTGGCAGGGGCGTCACTTCCCCGGTTCCCACATTGTGCTGCACCAGCGACCAGCTACCGTCTTTTGGAAGAAATACCTGCCCCCTGGCGGCAGCGGCAAAAACAGGACGGGACCCGTTTTTGTTAATAGAGACATTCATGTCGAAACGGGCGCCGCGCATCTGTTGCCCGCTTTTATTGATGTCGATCACACAATCGATATCGCCTCCTATATTGCCCCCCTGGAGCGCCAGCAGTTCTGTCAGTTGTTGTTCTGTTAAGGGCTTGCCGGCCGGCGCCACCTGCACATACCCCAGGATCTTTTTTGATACCACCCTTTTGTTCACGTGTCCCTGCACTACGTTTTCTATTTCCACATCTGCGTCAAAATACACCCCGCCGCATTTTACCGGTTCGTTTCTTTCGGTACCACCATTGGTCATCCATTCGCCTTTGATACCGTTGAGATATTCCTGATTGGGTCCTATCGTATTTCGGCTGATGTATTCCGTTACCGAAGGTGCATCCTTGATATTCCGCACGTTGAACAAGCCTTTGATAATGCCCGGGTGAATTTCATATGCATCGTTTTCATCCACCAGGTTGCCGTTTTTCCAGTAGCTGTAAGAAAAATCAAACAGCCCGTCACTTTCAGCTTTCCAGCCGCTATCCGTGCGGAAAATAATGGCCGCGCCGGTACGGAAAACCGTAATGGTACGCACCACGCGGATACCCCAGGGATATAAGATGCTCTTCACCTGTATGATCTCATGACTGGTGCGTCCCATCAGCACATCAAACCTTGCCTGGCTGGTTTGCGCCAGGGCGGCGCTGGGACTTACCCAGTTGCTGAACATATTGGCGCCATAACCGGTAATATCCATCCGCTTTACCGGAACCCCACGGGAATCTTTTATCAGCGGGGAAAGGCTCAATGCCCCGAACAGGAATTCGTTGTTGAATATTTCGGTGACCCGGTGCCCGAGGTTACTGGCATAAGATGCTATGCCAAACCAGTTCAGCAGGTTGTTCGCCTGCATGGTATACCCCGGGAACATAGGCTCGTCTGCCGGCAATCCTTTAGTAGGTTGTGCCGGCTTACCGAAGTTACCCGCCTGCAGGCTCAACTGTATACCGCCTTCCAGCCTGTATTTATCGCTTTCGTCCGGGTCTTTCCTGAACCGGGGCCGGATATTTTCTATGGAGGGCTTTTCTGTTTCAACAAAGTGTTTTGAAATATAGCTGACGGCTTTTAACCCGAATGGCAGGGTAAATGTAGCCAGGGTATAGTTGCCGGGTTGCGATTTGAAATCTTCGATCAATGCGTTCGTTACCGGAATGGGCGCCAGCGGCACCGGCACCGTATTGTTATTCCAGATGCGGGCCGGCCCACCATCGTTTGCATAGTATAAAGGCCCCGCTTCCGGATCCATCAACAGCTTGGGAGAAGAAAGATCATCGGGATCATCCCTGTCGGGTGGCGTCAGGTTTATTTCCGGTTCCCAGGCCATGAGCGGCAATGTAAAAGCCCGCACCCTGTTGGATGGCAGCTTTACCTGCATACCTTCCACCAGCAAAGGGAAGGCTGTATTATAGGTCACCTGTTGCTCTTCGCCTTCCCTGCCGCGCACCCTGCCGGTTTTGATGATCTGCCATTCTGCGCCGAAGCTTACTCCCATCTGGTTGGCATTGCTGCTCACATCCAGCAGGGAAAAAAAATCATTTCGGGTACCCACACCCGCATCCCATATATCCTCCAGGTTTTTACCCAGCTTCACCAGCTCTTCCGGCTGGTAGATATCCTGCTGATTCTTTTTAAAGCCATCCAGCAGATTCGTGTTCCACTCGGGTTGCGACACAGGCGTCACCGCATCGGGTATTTTAATATCTATTATCTCCGGCAAAAAATGTTCTGTTGCCAGCTTCACCGAACTGCCCAGGTTACCGAAAATGACGGATTTCGCAGTTATCTTTTTTGCAAGCGACGTAACAACTGTTTTCCGTTTTGCTGTTACGGTACGGGTTGCTTTCCTGGCTTTTGAAACAGGCTGCTCTTCTTCGGGTAATTCCAGTATGTTAGGCAGATCTGCCCCCCCGAAATAGAAATCCACTTTTACGTCATCTGTATCCCCGGACGGTGCAAACGTAATAAAGCAGATCAGCAGGCTGTTGAGCGCTGCCGCACCGGCTGAGCCGGTCACGTTGCCGCGCCGGAAACCCAGCTTGGCCACATAAGGATCCGGTAATGTGGGGAGGTAACCGTATAGGGTAAACGCAGTTATAAAGTTGCCACGCTGCACATTCACCATGGTGTCGTCACAGGCTCCGATCAGGATAAATGTTTTCACCGGCGACACTGTAAATAATGCATTCTCCAGTGCAATGGAATGTAAGTTGACAGGCGGCGCCACTGTACCGGGAATGGGCGCGGGCAAGGCATCGTCTTCCATCATTAATACACGTCTCCCGTTCTTGCCCGCGGAAAGTATAAAGTTACAGGATGCGGAGGCAACCGGGAAAGGCGTTCCGTCTACCTTTACCGGCCGGTCTGCCAGGATAGTAGCCGAACAGAACGTGCTCACCAGTTCGGTAGCATTGCTGTTCACGATCAGAATGAACGGCACTTTTTGCAATAGATCTGCATCCGCTGTGGTGCCGTGCGGGTTCTGCGTATCGGTCCATAGTTCAAAATGATGCGATGCGCCCAAACCATCCGACTCAAGGTCTATAATGCTGAGATCGCCGGGTTTGCCGAGAATGGCCGGCTTCATGAGACGGACATCTTCATGCAGCAGTCCGGTCCATCGCAGCCGCAGCCCGTTGCTGCACTGCAGCATTACCATGCCGTTCCCCGAAACGGTTACAGGGCTGCTGATGTTAAGCGCCGCTGTCGGCAAAGCCCAGAAAGATTTTTGGAGCTTTGCGCTTTCCGCGAGTGTTGTCCACGGGCTTTTACCGGAACCAACGGTAAACCGGTCTGTATTTGCTTTCCAGGGTATCAGCAGGGCGCCATTTACATACGAGGTTGCCAGGTTGGCTGCAGGCGTAAAGTTGAACGTGATATCCTGCCCATACATGGAGCAGGAGGCAGGCGCCACCTCCGTGATCGTGGCTTTATTTTGCTGGAGGGAAAAAGTCCAGGTTTCCGGTAAAAAATATTTCGCGTCCCTCGCATCCTTACCATATGGTGAGCTCTCCTGTGCATTAGCGTCCTGGTGCTGTGCCAGTTGCAGCGACATATCAAGCCGGGTGGCCGCATTGATGGTAATATTATTATTCTGAAGGGTAGGCTTAACACTCAGGTTGAGGGTGCCGCTTTTTACCTGTACCCCTACAAAATGATCGGCGGGTGCGGCAGCCGAAAACATCCGGGCATGTATCCAGACACTTCCGGCGGAAACTTTGTAGGAAGTAAGCAATTGTGTTGCCGACAGTATTCCCCTTAGTGTCGTTTTAAATAACAAAACAGGTTGAGCACCCAGGTAGATGGTGACGAGCTTTTCTATTTTGTACACATCAATCCATATTTCGCGTCCTTCATTATTTACAAAGGGACCAAAGCTCCGGGCAGGCGCTACCCCCGCGGCCCAGTTCGGCTTACTGCCGGCAACGGATGCATTCAATACCGGCACACTGCGTACAAAAAAATTTTCCGACACGGTGGCTTCGGGTTGAATGTTACCGAAGGCCCGCGCCGAAATGCTATCAATATGTTTAAGCGTGTCTTTTCCGATCAACTGCCTGTCATACAGGTTGGCTTTGTAAAAAAGCTGCTCGGCCCCGGTATCTTCCACCCGCTGTGTTACCAGGGAGGATGCAACAATTTTTCTTACCTGCTGCAACTGTTTCTCCTGTGCTGCATCCAGCGCTTTTAAATGGCCTGTCACACTTTCCAGCATGGCAGACAACTGTGCCTGTGTCATTAAATAGAATTTAATGCATGAATAAATATAGGTTTTAAGCAAAAGGGGTACCGGCTATTGCGGTCTGATGGCTAAATCAGGTGGTGCGCTTCCAGGTGAATACGGTCAGGGAGGAAATTAACCCTTTACTCAGGGAGAGTGTAATGTTAGAAATAATATATTGATACCCGGCATATTTTCTAGTAATCGGTAAAATATATGATTAAACGGTTGAAAGCTGTTGATGGAATAACCGGCTGACTGGCAGGAAGTAGTAAGTGGGTAGTAGTAAGTAGTAAGGCAGGATACGGGTCACAGATTGTGCATGCCTAAAATAGATTGACACGAAACTCTCACCTGATTTCTCAGCCGATGCCTCCCGTAGGGATTCGGCGTCTTTTAATCAATACTCCAGCTTGTATGACGCCGGGTCCACAGCCAGTAACCAGGACCTACAGTGAACCATTTTCCGGGAAACAACGTGATTTCCTACTCCATCGAATAGCCAGGCTGTGAGACGCCGGCTATGAACTTCTCTTCCGACTTCCCAGCCGATGTCTTCCGCAGGCGATTCAGCATCTTTGGAAAAATCGTAAAATTGTAAAATGGCAAGACCGTAAGACGGAACCTCTTACCATCTTACGGTCTTACTATCTTACCATTTGCCAGCGTTCCACGACCGACACCCATTTCCCCATTTCCACATTTCCACATTTTCACATTGTCACACCGGCTTCCCGTTTAAGATCAATACTCCAGCTTTCTCAATTCTTTTGCCTTCAGCCAGGTGGTAGTGGCCACCAGGAAGGTCATGCAGCCCCCGAAGATAACGGAAGGGATCACACCCATCAGCTTCGCCATCAGTCCGCTTTCGAATTGCCCCAGCTCGTTGCTGGAATTGACGAACATGAAATTAACGCTCATCACCCTTCCTTTCATTTCGTTGGGTGTTTTCAACTGCATGATGGTGCCCCTTATTACCATGCTGATGCCGTCCAGGATACCGGCCGTCATTAGTGCAAAAAAAGACAACCAGAACCACCCGGAAACGGCGAATACGATGATACAAATGCCAAACCCGGCAACGGCCGCGATCATTCGTTTGCCCTGTTGCCGTTTCATCGGGAAAAATGTGAGCAACAATACACTGCAGATAGCACCGATATCAGCGGCGGCGTTCAGTATACCGAAGCCCTGCGGGCCCACTTTTAATATATCACTGGCGAATACAGGCACCATTGCCACCGCTCCGCCAAAAAACACGGCGAACATATCCAGGGAAATGGCTCCCAACAGGTCTTTGGTCCTGAACACAAACCGCAACCCTTCTTTCACGCTTTCCCAGCTTCTTTTTTCCGACTGCTTTTTTTCCGGTACATGTTTATCCAGTCGCCAGAGCGCTGTCAGCGACAACAGGAAACTGCAGCAGATCACGATAAGCGTACCGGTATTCCCCACCTGCGCAATGCACAGTCCGCCCATAGCGTGGCCGGTGACGGAAGCTGTCAGCCATGTGCCCTGGTTCCAGGTAGTGGCATTGGGTAATACAGGCCGCGGTACCACCAGCGCCAGGATCACATTGAAAGTAGGACCTGTAAAAGCGCGGATGATCCCCGTGCAGAATATTACGGAATAAATACCGATCGCAACACTCATGTTGGCGAGGCTGGCATTGCTGTGCTGTATGGACAGGAACAACAGAATAGCTGCGGTACAAAAATATAACGCCACCCCACGCAGCACCAGTTTTCGTTTCTCACTGATGTCTATGACATAACCGGCATACAGGGCCAGGGACAAAGCCGGAATCACCTCCGATAACCCGATCAGTCCGATAGCAAAAGGAGCAGACGTAAGCTTGTATATCCACCATCCTACCAGTGTGCTCATCATCCGCAACGAAAAAATGAAGAAAAACCTGCCCGTGATCAGGTTCCTGAATGCAGGTATTTTGACGGCAGCCATGGGACCGGGCAAACTGTATCTAGACTCATCCATGCTCAACGCTTTTCTTTTTGCTTTGTATCATCCCCTGTATGATTGCTGATTTCTGATTTGGGATTTATGATTTTTGCTCCGAACGTTCGGGGCTGATTTTTGAGGGAGAATTTTCACCCGGCAGTTGCATACCCCTCTTTTCAAATTTCCTCATTTTCAAATTCTACGGCAGTGTAACAAACCGTTGTCCTCCTTCAAATTCAGTTTCCAATGCTTCCACAACTGCCTGTACATGCGCCTCGTTACCCAGGAAGTCCGCATTGGAAGCGTCCACAAAGATCGTTTTCAGGTTGCGCTGTTTTATATAATGCGTGTAGGCTTCCTGTATTTTGAAGAGATAGTCGTCCTCAATTACCTGTTCATACTGCCGCCCTCTTTTCCTGATATTGGATTGAAGGTGCTTAACCGGCGCATGAAGGTATACCAGTATATCGGGCTGCACCAATTGCTGGTAAATGATGTCGAACAACCGCTGGTATAATAAATATTCCTCTTCCGGCAGGTTTATTTTTGCAAACAACAGGCATTTTGTAAAAAGATAGTCTGATATGGTAATGCTGTGAAAAAGATCATGGGTATGCACCAGGTCCTTCAGTTGCTTGTAGCGCTCCGCCATAAAAAAAAGCTCCAGGGGAAATGCATTCTGACGCGGGTTTTCGTAAAACTTCTCCAGGAAAGGATTGTCGGCAAACTGTTCCAGCACCAGCCGGGCATCGTAATGTTTCGATAAAAGGTGCGCCAGCGTTGTTTTTCCGGCGCCGATATTTCCCTCAATGGTAACAAAATGATAATGCATAAGCCGGGTCAAACTTACTCAACCCGCCTGTAACCAAAAAATCGGGTTATGCACATTGTAAGAGGGGAAGACCGTAAAATCGTAAGAGGGGAAGACCGGAAGACACCCCATCTTACCATTTTACTATCTTACGGTTTTACCATTTTCCCGTCTTACCACCGCTAGCGTGTCGCTGCAATGTTCTAATAATGCGCTGACGGTTTGTTTCAGTACCGGATGTTCATAATCGGGTGCGATATCATTGAGGGGCTCCAGTACGAACCTGCGGTCAGAAAGTGCCGGATGAGGAATTGTTAATGCCGGGAGATCAATGACTTCGTTATTGAAAAATATAATATCTATGTCTATGACCCTGGGGCCGTATTTTTCTTCCCGTTTTCTGCCCATTTGCAGTTCGATATCCAGCACCACGTCCAGTAACGCCCCGGGAGATAAAGTGGTATTGATTTCCAGCGCCTGGTTCAGGAAAGCTCCCTGTGCGGTATTTCCCCAGGCAGCCGTTTCATATACCGGTGACACCGATACCAGTTCAATTGCCTCATATTTGCCAATCAAATGCAGCGCGTCTCCGAGATTTTTCTCCCGATCGCCTATATTACCGCCTATCAGCAAATATGCATTATTCATAGATAGTATGTAAATTACCGCAGCAAATATCTCTAATTTTAAGTTTAAAATTTCTATAACGTGAGAAGCTTTTTTAAATTTTTCTTTGCCTCATTGTTGGCCCTGGTCATATTCACCGTCCTCGGCTTTTTTATATTCGCCGCCGTCATAGGTGGACTGGCAAGCAGCTTTAGTACGGAAAAGGTAGTCATAGACGCCAAATCTGTATTATATATTGACCTCAATAAAACCTTTAAAGACCGCAAAACCGATGCCACCCTGGCACAGCTTATAGAAGGAGACGATGTGGTAACGCCGCCCCTGTATGATGCGATCCGGCTGATTGCACATGCCAAAAATGACGCATCAATAAAAGGCATCTACCTCAAATGTATCGGCAATCCCAATGGTTTTGCCACCAGCGAAGAGCTGCGGGCTGCCCTCGCCGACTTCAAAGAGAGTGATAAGTTTATTATAGCTTACGGCGATTATATTACACAAAAGGCATATTACATAGCCAATGTTGCCGACAAAATTTATTGCAATCCCAAAGGCATGCTGGAGTGGAATGGTTATGCTACCCAGTTGCTTTTCCTGAAGAACATGCTGAAAAAGCTGGAAATTGAACCGCAGATCTTCTATGCGGGAAAGTTCAAGAGCGCCACCGAACCGCTCCGGGAAGAAAAAATGACGGATGCCAACCGGCTGCAGACAATGGTATGGCTCGGCGACCTGTATGACCAGTTGTTACTGACCACATCGCACAGTCGCGGTATCGATACTGCCCAATTACAAGAATATGCTGATAAAAACCTGTTACAGACCGCCTGGGATGCTGTTAACCATAATTTAATAGACGGTGTGAGATATGACGATGAAGTAAAAGCCGAGATCAGGGCGCTCCTGGATATAGAAGAAAACGACAAAATAAAATTTGTGCAACTGGGCAACTATGCCAAAGCGGTTTCCCTCAGCAGCTACGAAAAAGACAGGATAGCCATCGTGTATGCGGAGGGCGATATCGTGTATGGAAAAGGAGAAATGGGGCAGGTGGGCTCAGACGAGTTTCGCAGTATTTTTTCCAGGCTGCGGACAGATAAAAATATCAAAGCAGTAGTATTACGCATCAATTCACCGGGCGGCAGCTCGTTAGCCAGCGAGATCATCTGGCGTGAAGCCGAAATGTTGAAAGCCGAAGGGAAACCCGTAGTAGTATCCATGGGCGACCTGGCTGCTTCCGGGGGATATTATATAGCAGCACCGGCCGACAGTATCTTCACCCGTGCCAATACTCTTACCGGTTCTATCGGCGTGTTCGGTATTTTGCCCAACATGGAAGGATTATTTAAAAATAAACTGGGTATCACGTTTGACGAAGTGAAAACAGCCCGGCATGCTACACTCGGATCTGTAACCCGTCCGCTCAGTGAAGTGGAAAAACAATTCATCCAGGCCTCCGTAGACAGCGTGTACCTGGATTTTAAAACCCGCGTAGCTGAAGGCCGCAAAAAGGATATGGCGTATGTGGACAGCATCGCACAGGGGCGTGTCTGGACCGGCAAAACTGCTGTAGCGATCGGACTGGCGGATAAGATCGGGGGGTTGAATGATGCCATTGAATCTGCTGCGGGAATGGCTGACCTTGAAAAATACAGTGTGAGAGAATATCCAGAGCCCGTGAGCCTGTTTGATATGCTGAAAGGAAGGTATGGCAAAAGCGTCAAAACCAAAGCGATCAAAGAAGAGCTGGGCGAGACCGGCTTTGAAATTTTTATGCAAATAAAAAGATTACAACAGGCTGCCGAAGGCGTACAGGCAAGATTGCCCTTTGATATTACGGTAAACTGACGGGTTACTATTACCTTTGCTGCGCAAAAAAAACCTGATGCCGAAACCGTATAGCCAGTTAAAGGCAATGTTTGCGATTACCCGTGCCGGCCTGATATCCATATTCAGAAGTCCGTCTGCTGTGGCGTTCAGCTTTGCCTTTCCGCTGGTGTTCATCCTGGTGTTTGGCTTTCTCGGCTCCGGCAACAGGGTATCGCTCCGCGCAGCCGTTGCAGAGGGTTCGGACACCACCGGCTACCTGTATAGGGCGATCAAAAATGTGCCGGGAATTGTAATTGTTGACAAGCCGGAGCAGCAATTGAATGATGATCTGGAGAAAGGGCGCCTGACGGCCATTATCACCATTGAGAAAAACAGTATAGCAGGCTTTCCGGAATATCATATCCACCTAAAAAGCTCAGAAGCGGTGAACCCACAGAATGTGGAGGTGCTACGCTCAGTCATCCGTTCCCAGGTAGAAAACATCAACAGGCAAAAATTCCCGGATGCGCCCACGGTGGCAGATATCAGTGAGCACGTTGAAAAAATAGCCGGCAGAAAGTACAGCACGATAGATTTTATCCTCCCCGGTCAACTGGGCTTTTCGCTCTTGAGCGCGGGTGTATTCGGCGTTGCTTTTTTGTTTTACCACTTACGGCAAACCCTCGTTTTAAAGCGCTTTTTTGCCACTCCCATCAGCAGAACCCATATCATACTCGGCGAGGGACTGAGCCGCGTGATCTTTCAACTGATCACAGCGGTAGTGATACTGGGCATCGGGTATTTCTTTTTCAACTTTACGCTTGTACATGGCTGGCTCACCTTCGTGGAGCTGCTGATACTGAGCTTTCTCGGCTTGCTCGTATTTATGTCTTTCGGGTTTGTGGTGAGCGGGCTTGCCAAAACCGACAGCGCCATCCCCCCGCTGGCCAATATTGTGACCCTCCCCCAGTTTCTGCTGGCCGGCACTTTTTTTCCTATTGATAATTTCCCGGGCTGGTTGCAGCCCATATGCAATATACTGCCGCTGACGCACCTGAATGATGCTATGAGGAACGTTGCTTTCGAAGGTGCGCATATCCCCGGCTGCTACAGGCAACTGGCCGTGCTGGCTATTTGGGGCATCATAGGCTACCTGCTTGCCGTAAAACTTTTTAAATGGGAATAACACTATGCGTTTCATCAAACAGCTTTTGATCGGCTTTGCCGGCATTGGTTTTTTGCTTTTCCTGATGTCGCTGCCCCTGCCATCTGCCGTCAGCGTCTCTAAATCAGTGCTGGTAAGTACACCTAAGGATATTGTATTGTCATCCGTAATGGATCTGCATGAATGGAAGCACTGGAACCCCCTGCTGCAGGACAGCAATGCAACCTATATTTTTGAGAACAACCAAAAGGTGCACTGGACAGCGCATGACGGTAAAACCAATGCAATTGAACTGCGTTTATTCACAGCCGACAGTGCCTATGCCATTATCAGCACAAACGACCAACCGGCTTTCGAATCTGGTTTTTCAGTCACACAAAACGAAAGTTCCAACCATTTCACCAAGGTAGACTGGTGGATCCGTGAAGAGCTGGGGTGGCTTCCATGGGAAAAATTTTACGGACTTTTTACGGAAAGCTTAAAAGAAGAATATCTTGACAACAGTCTGCAATCCCTGAAACGGCACCTGGAAAATAACTATTGAATTTTATTCGGGTGTCTTACTCAATATTTTCGTAATATCGGCTATATTTCACAGTTAACCTATTACCATATATGTTGCCGGAGCCGTTGATTTTAGGGATTTTAACTTTCCAGGTGTTGTATGCACTGGTACAATGGTATTTTTTCCGAAGGCGGGAGTACCTGTTTTACGCGCTTTATTCCATCGTTATCGCTGTTTATTTCTTTCTGCAATACCGGGTGGAAAACCACCATCTGACCATAGGTGATTTTCAGTTGCACGACGCTGTTTTAAACATTCTGACCAACCTCCTTATTTACCTGGCACTGATATTTTATATTACGTTTGGACGGTTGTTTGTAGATGCAGCCACCATTATTCCTACTCTTGACAAAAACGTCAGGGTTGTGGTAAGGATGATGTATGCCTACATGATCATCGGTACGCTATGGATCATTTCAGCCTATAACCCGCAATTGCAGCGCACAATGCATCTTACTGTTTCCCTCAGTTTTTTCCTTTTTTTCGTATATGCATTGTACAGGGTGCTTATCACCGGATCCGTGTTGGGAAAATTTCTCGTCTCGGGAAGCTTCCTGATGGCAATCGGCGTTGTGTATAACCTCCTGTACCGCAACCTCAACCCCGAGCCGTTGCCGGGTGAACTCAATGGTTTTTTCTTCCTGCAAATGGGCATAATACTGGAACTGATCTGCCTGAACATCGGTCTCATCTACAAATCAAAGCAGATAATGGATGCAACAGCAGTTTCCAGGCAGCTCATCAATAAACAATTACAGGAAAACGAAAGACAGCTTTCCGACCTGAATGCCGTGCGCAATGAAATATCACATGAGCTGAAATTAGAACTGGGTGATGGCTTATCAGGCATCAAGCTGATGAGCGATATGGTGCAGCAAAAAATGGGAGATAATCATATAAAAGAGCTGGAGCGGATCTCCGAAAACTCCGAACGGCTTGTACAATCCATGAACGAGATCGTCTGGTCGCTCAACCACCTGAATGACGACCTGCCGGGGCTGATCTCTTATCTCCGGGAATACGCCATGAGCTTTATGGACCAGGTTGGCTTCCATTGCACCCTTTCCGAGCCCGATCATATCCCAAACATCAGCATACCGGGCGATACCCGCCGGCATATTTTCCTGGCAGTAAAAGAGGCGCTGAACAATGCGGTAAAACATTCCGGTTCGGGAAATATTGATATCAGCTTCGGGATAACGGACAGCCTGAAGATCATCATTAAAGACAACGGAAAGGGAATGGATATCAGTGTGCATCAATCTGCCGGGAACGGACTCCGGAATATGAAAAAAAGAATGGGCTTCCTGAAGGGGCGTATTGACATCATCAATGAAAATGGCGTGACTGTTGTTTTTGAAATTCCCCTGCAATAAACAATAAAGTAAACCGGCAGGAAAATAGTTATATTCGTATTGTCCACAATACCCAAAGGGTCAACGTATGTTATCTGAACCTTTGATATCGGGAATTCTAACTTTCCAGGTGCTGTATGCGATGGTGCAGTGGCATTTTTTCCGCAGACGGGAATACCTGTTGTATGCTCTTTATTCCATCACCATAGGTCTTTATTTCTTTTTGCAATACCGGGTAACGGATCACTACCTCGTTGCCGGAAGCTTCCGGCTGCGCGACGCCGTTTTAAACAGCACCGTTGTGTACCTCGCATTGTTTTTCTATATAAGCTTTGGGAGGCTTTTTGTGGATACACCGGCTATTCTTCCGCGGCTGGATAAATGGATACTACGGGTAAACCGGGTGATGCTGGGTTACGCTGTCCTCACCGCCTTCTGGTTTGTTTCAACAGAAACCCATATGCCGGAACGGGTGGTCCACCTGATCATTTCCCTTTCATTCTTTTCGTTCTACGTCTTTGTGTTATATCGCATACTGATGACCGGTACCATATTGGGACGATTCCTGGTCACCGGCAGCTCGCTGATGGGTACGGGTGCGGTAGGCGCCATGATCTACCGGTTGTGGGCCCCGGAAGTATTATCGGAAAAGATCAGCAGTCTTGTCTTTTTACAGGTAGGCGTCATTCTTGAGCTGATCTGTCTGAATATAGGACTGATCTACAAGCTGAAGCAGGTGATGGATGTCCATACCCGTTCCGGCGGGTTCATAAGTAAGCAACTGGAAGAAAACGAGAAGCAACGCTCGGATCTGAATATGGTGCGGGACGAAATATCGCACGAGCTGAAGACAGAGCTGGGCGACGGGTTATCCGGCATCAAGCTGATGAGCGATATGGCGCAGCAGAAAATGGGCGACAGCCATACCAAAGAACTAAAAAGAATTTCCGAAAACTCCGAACGGCTTGTACAGTCCATGAACGAGATCGTCTGGTCGCTTAATCACCTCAACGATGACCTGCCGGGACTGATATCTTATATACGCGAATACGCCATGAGCTTTATGGACCAGGTCGGCCTCCATTGTTCGATTTCCGAACCGCCGCACATACCGGATATCGGCATTCCGGGCGATACCAGGCGTCACATTTTCCTGGCAGTGAAAGAAGCATTGCACAACGCGGTCAAACATTCCGGGTCGGCAGGCATCAACATCGCCTTCAGCATATCAGATGTGCTGCAGATCATCATACAGGACAACGGAAAAGGCATGGAAACGGATCCGTATGGTACGGGGGGTAACGGGTTGCGGAACATGAAAAAAAGAATGGGATTTTTAAACGGTTCCCTGAAAATTATGAATGAAAACGGGGTAACCGTTATTTTTGAGATCCCCCTGGTGCAAATGGTTCAATAAGTTTCTGCAAATTCCCACGAACCTGCCGGGTGTATTCTTCGCAATTGGATATAGGGTCCGGAACCCTTTTTGCCATTATAGAGAGACACCAATCGGCAGAAGCTCTACTGGCGGGGTGTCTCCACCCGGCTGCTGAAAACCCTCTTACCAAAGGTAAATATGTCCTGTCCGCCCGTTTTTCCTCTTTTTTATTTAATTTCACGCTCCTTATTGATCTGCTTGTCACAGGAAAATATGCCGGACATAAACCGCAGCAACAATTCATCAGGTTAACATGCATAACAGAATAGAATCTTAAGTAAAAAACAATGACTATCAGCTCATCTACGTCGTCTCTGGGACAGTTTTGGAATCTGGTTGGAAGAAAATTTCAGTTATACAACAGCCTTTTTACCTCTTTGCCGTTTCACCGGATCGAAAAAACAGGTATCCTGCTGGCGCTGCTTTTAAGCTATTGTGAAGAGGAGTATAACAAAAAAAGAAGCCCGTCCCAGATCATAGATGATTTTTTCAACAAGCATACTTCCTACTCCAAAGAAGAAGAGCGGCTTGACCTGCTGTTCCGTTTTGTACAATATGTTGAAAGGCAGGTGGTGTTGTTTGATGCCCTGGAAGACGCAGCGTTCACATTTGTAAACGATATGAATGGTCCCGGTACACTGAAGACCTTGTTTTCCGATATCACCAAGTTTGAAAAAGAGGAAGAGGTAAGAAAAAAGATCGAGTCTTTTAATATCCGGATGGTGCTGACAGCCCACCCCACACAGTTTTATCCCGGACCGGTACTGGGTATCATACACGACCTGACCAGGGCCATGGCCGACAATAACCTGAACAGGATCAATATGTACCTGCAGCAGCTGGGTAAAACGCCTTTTTTCAAAAAGGTAAAGCCTACCCCCTTCGATGAAGCGGTCAGCCTGATCTGGTACCTGGAAAACATATTTTATCCTGCGGCAGGCCGCATTCTGTCCACGATCAAAGCCAATATGCCTGAAGTGGACAATTCCAAAAACCCGATCATCCGCATGGGCTTTTGGCCGGGCGGCGACAGGGACGGGAACCCGTTTGTTACCACAGATACCACCGTTAAAGTAGCGGGCGCCTTACGGGAAAGCATTCTTAAATCCTATTACCTGGAGGTACGCCGGCTGAAAAGAAGGCTCACCTTCAAAGGAGTGGAAACACCCCTGCAGGAACTGGAAACCAAGTTATATAATAATGTATTCGTTCCGGGCCATATCAGTGATCTGACCAAATCGGAAATACTGGGCACACTCAATGATATCAGGCATACACTGATCCATGAGCACAACGGGCTGTTTGTGGAGATGGTGGAAACACTCATCAGCAAGGTAGAAGTATTCGGGTTCCATTTTGCTTCGCTGGATATACGGCAGGACAGTACCGTGCATACCCGGATGGTTGAAAAAATTGCTGCCGTTACAAAAGCTCTACCCGGCTATACGGAACAGGACGAAGACGGGAAAATACAATCACTCCTGAATATAAAAGAAACCGTTGACCCCGGGATACTCGAAGATCCTGTACACAAAGACACACTGCAGGTAATGGGTGTGCTAAAACAAATACAGGCAGCGAACGGCGAAGAGGGCTGCGATCGGTATATCATCAGCCAGTGTAACAGCGCCCTCAATGCGATAGAAGTATACGGACTGTTCATGATGAGCGGCTGGAAGCCGGAGAACCTGACCATTGATATCGTTCCGCTTTTTGAGACCATCGACGACCTGCAGCATGCCGCCGGCATTATGCAACAGTTGTATACCCTGCCGCAGTACAGGCAACACCTGGAGCGTCGCAATAATATCCAGACGATCATGCTCGGTTTCTCTGACGGTACCAAAGACGGCGGATACCTGATGGCCAACTGGAGCATCTACAAAGCCAAAGAAGAGCTGACGGCCATATCTAGACAGAACGGGGTGAACGTGGTGTTTTTTGACGGACGTGGAGGTCCCCCGGCAAGAGGTGGCGGTAAAACCCATAAGTTCTACGCTTCTCTCGGAAAAAACATCGAAAACGAAGAAATACAACTGACCATACAGGGACAAACGGTCAGCTCCAACTTCGGCACCATCGATTCGGCACAGTTCAACATTGAACAACTGATCAATGCCGGTATTTCCAACGAAGTGTTCTCATCGCCGAAAACCATCCTGAAGGACAATGAAAAAGAACTGATCCAGCAATTGTCTGAAATAGGACTGGAGGCATATGCCAGCTTAAAAAATGATCCGAAATTCCTGGACTACCTGGCGCATGCCAGCCCTTTACGGTTTTATGCCGAAACTAATATCGGCAGCCGTCCGGCAAAAAGAGGAGGTTCCGGCAAGCTTTCGCTGAAAGACCTGCGGGCCATTCCGTTCGTAGGCGCCTGGAGCCAGTTAAAACAGAATGTAACGGGATATTACGGCGTGGGCACCGCCTTTAAAGCGCTGGATGAAGCCGGCCGCTGGGAAGAAGTGAAAAATCTTTACAACAATTCCACCTTCTTCAAAACCCTGATAGGCAACTGTGAGATGTCTATGAAAAAATGCTATTTCCCGATGACCACCTTCCTCTCTAAGGACCCCGTGTACGGCGATATATGGAATAATATTCATGATGAGTATGAGCTCACCAAACAGTATATCTTTAAGCTCACCGGCAAAAATGAGCTGATGGCGGACTACCCCGTGGAACAATTATCAGTAGAAATGCGGGAAAGAATTGTGTTGCCGCTGGTGACCATTCAGCAGTATGCCATCACGCGGGTAAGGGAACTGGAAGAAGGACCGAACGAGGCACCGCTGAAGAAAACATATGAAAAGCTGGTCATGCGCTGTTCATTTGGCATTATCAATGCCGGCAGAAATTCGGCTTAACATAGTTTGCAACGAACCTTTTAAATGATTGTTACGATGAAAGAATGGAATGACTATCAAACTGCAAATAAAGAACGTTTCCTGGAAGAATTACTGGAACTGCTGAGAATACCGTCTATCAGCGCAAAGACCGAACATAAAGGTGATATGACAGCCTGTGCCGAAGCGGTGAAAAAAAGACTGCTGGAAGCAGGGGCCGACAAAGCCGAAATATACCCGACAGAAGGGCACCCGGTGGTGTATGGTGAGAAGATCATCGACCCGGCAAAACCTACCGTACTCGTTTACGGGCATTATGATGTGCAACCGGCCGATCCGTTGGAGCTATGGCATAGCGGGCCCTTTGACCCGGTGATCAAAGACGGTAAGATATTTGCCCGGGGCGCCTGCGACGATAAGGGGCAGTTCTACATGCATGTGAAGGCGCTGGAAACACTCGTTCAAACCAATACCCTTTCCACCAACATCAAATTCATTATTGAAGGAGAAGAGGAGATCGGCTCACCCAACCTGGCCAAATTTATCAAACAACATAAGGATCTGCTGAAAGCGGACGTGATACTGATCAGCGACACAGCCATGATCAGCATGGACACACCTTCTATCGACATCGGTGTAAGGGGACTGTCTTATATAGAAGTGGAAGTGACCGGCCCCAACCGGGATCTGCATAGTGGTGTATATGGCGGCGCGGTCGCCAACCCCGCCACCATACTGGCTAAAATGATCGCTTCCTGCCACGATGAAAATAATCATATCACCATCCCGGGCTTTTATGACGACGTGGTAGAAGCCACACCGGAGGAACGGAAACTGATGGCAGCCGCGCCGTTTGATGAAAACGAATACAAAAAAGATCTCGGTATTAACGGGCTGTGGGGCGAAAAAGGTTATACCACCAATGAGAGGACAGGTATCCGTCCTACCCTGGAAGTAAACGGTATCTGGGGCGGCTATACGGGCGAAGGTGCCAAAACCGTATTGCCGTCAAAAGCGTATGCAAAAATATCGGCGCGTCTGGTACCCAACCAGACCGCTGCAGATATTACGGAGAAGCTGCTGAAATATTTCACCACTATTGCACCCGAAGGCGTTACGGTAAAAGCCAGCGAACACCATGGCGGGGAACCTTATATGACCCCCATTGACTCCACCGCCTATCAAGCCGCGGCTAAAGCCATTGAAACCACGTTCGGGAAATCACCCATCCCGGTTAGGGGCGGCGGCAGCATTCCCATTTGCGCCCTGTTTGAGCAGGAACTTGGGATCAAAATTGTATTCATGGGCTTCGGTCTCGACAGTGACAATCTGCATTCGCCCAATGAAAAATACGATGTGTTCAACTATTACAAAGGCATTGAAACCATCCCTTATTTTCATAAGTTTTTTGCGGAAACGGCGAAAGGGTAAAATGGTAAGACTGTAAGATGATAAGAGGTTCCGGCTTACGGTCTTATTATCTTGTATGAGGTGGTTGTCTGATAAGGTAATAAGGTGAAGGATGCAATTCTGATTGCTGGTTACTAAGGTAATAAGGTTTTACAGTATTCTCCAGTGTTACTACACGGGAAAATAATTTTAAAAATAGAAGATAATTGATGCCTGAGGGATCCCCCCATCCGATTGTAGTGAGGCGAAGCCAGTCAGGTAAATCCTTTACTGCATTCGTCAGTCCACAGTGTTTTTGAACTTATGATCTTTCCTGTAATCGTTTGTTTGCGGGAGACTCGTGAAAAACTGCGCATGAGAAGATCCCACCTTATTAACTTATCCGGGGGAATCAACTATAAGTGGTCACTAAACACACAGCGCCCAGCTACAAGACTTGCGTCAGCCCAGGTAGTGATATGTTTTTAAGCTAAATGGCACCTGGGGAACGAAAAATGACTATTCGTAAGAAAATTCAATTTTGATGTACCCGGTTGCCACGCCATTGTTAAGAATATTCATCTCCATAGATGAAATTCTTTGATCATTATCACGATTGACCTGACTATTGGTGGTCTGTACGTGAATAGTGGTTAGGGTGCCGCCTATATCATACAATGTAGAATCGACAGAAGCAATGCTGGCAACAGTGAAATCATCAACAAGCGGGTTAAGGTATCTGTTATCTATGTAATATCCATACATATTCAACAGGGGCAATAAGCGCTTATCAGGCATAAAAAACCTTTCCAGTAGTTTTGACAGTTCCGGATCGAGTGTGAAATACCTTCTCCTTTCAGCGACATAAAGTAGTGGATAGGTACCTTCCCCCGAAGGACGGTAGTGAAGATTACGGTACATTATATTGTCAACTCTGCCATCGGTATTAAAGTGGTAAGCCAGTTTTGTGTCGTTATTAAAACTATACCCGCCATTTTGTAGAAATAAATACCATTTATTTAGCGAAGACCTGGAGTATTGCCAGGGCAAACGATTACGGATATGCAACGTGTCCGAAGGAGGAATATACAGTTCATAGTCTCCGAATGGGTGATTCGGCCACGGGCGCTCAAGATTGTAATCCAAATAATTTCGTTCCGAATAAGGAGATCTGTTGTGCTGAGCTATAAAGTCAGGCGTGATATATCTTGCATCATAACATGAGTAAACCTCCTTCTTACCATCGACCTCAAATATCTGACTGGTCGGCAATATAGCATTTTCATAATATTCATATTCTATCAAAAATGAAAACTCTACTCCGTTGCTATTGGACAAATGTTGTTCAAATATCCGGTTCCCGTCTACCTTGCTCAACCGGTTCAATGCATCATAATAATAATTGTATTCATGACGATAACTATAATTGTTAATCAGCATATCCTGAAAATACTGATACGTAGAATCAAGCTTTTTTATAGTATACTTTTTACCAACTTCCGAAATAGTCTGCTCAGATATCCAAAGGGGTTTTCTTTTCTCATTTAGGAGAGAGATTTTTATTTTGTCGGATGTATAGTTTACAGGTCCTGGCTGATCCTCAGGTAATTCCTCGCTTTTTTGACAGCTGGTCCCTGCCAAAAAAGCCAGTAAAAAGATGAAATAGTGTTTTAACATTCATTGCAAATATATCTATAAAAAGCAAATTCCGGGGTATCTGAAACCAGCTTCATTACCAGTGGTTTAGATAAAATGGACTTACCCCCGGACGGGCATTCAACTTTCTTTTTTCTTACCATTCATTTCTTATCCTGCATCAATGTTGGTTCGATTTCAGCTTTTTACCTTCGCATAGAAGTTATCACAAAAATGAAGAGAAAGGAATTTCTTAAAAAAGGAGTACTGGCAATGAGCAGCATATCAGCATTCAATGCATTTACACGCGACCTGGATGAACAGGATTTCAAAATGCCGGTTCTGTTTATAGGGCATGGATCGCCCATGAACGGCATACAACATAATGAATTCAGCAGTTACTGGCAGAAATTGGGAAAAGAACTGCCGGTGCCAAAAGCCGTATTGGTGGTATCCGCTCACTGGCTTACCAGTGGCACGCAGATAACTGCCATGAACGTTCCCAAAACCATACACGACTTCGGTGGTTTCCCGGAAGAGCTGTACAAAGTGCAATACCCTGCACCGGGTGATCCGGGACTTGCAAAAGAAACACAGGAGCTGGTCAAATCCACCCATATCGGTCTGGACCACGACTGGGGACTGGACCATGGCGCCTGGACGGTAGTAAAATGGATGTACCCGGATGCCAATATACCGGTGCTGCAGTTGAGCATCGATTATTCCAAACCGGCGGCGTATCACTATAACCTTTCCGGGGAATTGGTAGCCTTACGCAAAAAAGGCGTGCTTATCATCGGCAGCGGCAATATGGTGCACAACCTGCGCATGATAGCCTGGGATAAATTTGATGTGCCGAACTACGGTTATGACTGGGCGATAGAAATGCATGAGCTGTTCAAAAACAAAATCATGGACAGGGATGATAAGGCGCTGATCAATTACGAATCGTTGAGCCGATCGGCTAAACTGGCCATCCCTACGCCGGATCATTATTACCCGCTCCTGTATACTCTTGGACTTAAAGACAACAAGGACGGAATATCCTTCTTTAATGATAAGCTGGTAGCCGGCTCGCTGAATATGACATCGGTGAAGTTTGGGTAGATGGTAAAATGGGTAAGACTATAAAACGGTAAGAGGTTCCGTCTTGCGGTCTTACAACCAGCCACCTGAGACCTGCAACCTGAGACCTCCTGCTACTCCTGTATCGGCTCCGCAGCTTTTTTTGACAACACCCTGCCAAGCAAAGTGCCGCTCAGGGCCGCAAAGCCTGCTACCAACGCTCCGGTCAGCGCTGATAATGTTATCAGCATAGCAGGACTGTCTTTCTGCAACACCAGCATCGATATCTTGTGTGCAAGAATATTATTGTTGGCCGAACTGATATACCAGGTTAGTCCGCCCCAAAGCAAAAAAACGGAGACAAACCCGGTTACAAATGCCCACAGCGGTTTCTGTATCAGCCAGAGGCTGACGCAGAACGCCACCACGGCAATGCTCCACCAGGACATATACAGGGAAAGCAAAAAGCTGAACAGGACAATCAAAACAAACGAGAAAAAGTATTTCATGATAAACCGGTCATTTTTTCTTAAAATTCATTTCCCAAACCTTTTTTTGCGGAGACCTGTCTCCTCTCTTTAAAAACCAGGCCTCATATTGCTCACCTGCCGCCCATTTGTCCATGAACTGATCGTAATATATACTGCCGGGATTGCCGGATTGTCCTCCGGGATAGACGACATAGGCCTCCGGCGTATCCAGTAAATGAACGATCATTTTCCAACTCGGACCGTGACTATGCGCAGTGGCATTGATGATATGCTTGCCGCCACCCACGGGTAACCCTGTCCTTGCAAAAGGCAGCGCGCGGTCTCCCAGCAAATGGTACACCGAGGTATTTTTACTCTTCCCCCATGCCAGGCGACCCACTGCATCCAGCGAATCGGCAATGGGTACCGTCTCTTTAAATGCAACTGTTATCGCATCTGACAGTGTTTCAACTTCAGTGGTATTGATATTATCCGCAAAAACAAAGCTGGTATCATTCCGCAACAGCATTTCCGCCAACGTACCATCGGAGGGATATTCTTTCACCCCGGCTTTCTCCAGGTCATCCTGCCATACCTGCTTTTTGAACTTATCAAACCATATATGGAACAGGGTCGCGCCTTTCTCTTCTATATCATTCCGCAACGACCAGTTCTTTACTGTTTCCAGGTATACCACTTCTTTTCCCTGCAGGACGTTCTCGTTGATATGCTTCAGCAAAACGGGGCGGGCCATTTCGGCAAAAACATTATAGTTATCATTCATCATGTTGAGCATATCCTGCACCGTTATATTTTGCATTGCGTCCAGATGCCGGTTAACCGCTATGCCCCGGTACAGGTCATAGTTTCCGGGAATAAAGTAAGGATACGTGCTATCCGCCGGACGCTGGTTGGCGCTGCTCACAAATCCCCGCTCTGGGTTAACGCTGTGCGGATTTTCTTCCATGGGGATCATGTCCTGCCACATATAGCTGCTGTCGTCTCCCGGCATTATATAGAGACCCTGTCCTTCCCACCGAGCGGGGAATTCCCCTTGCTGCCAGATGGCAATATCACCCGTGCGGGAAGCAAATACCACGTTCTGGGCCGGCGCCGTAAAGTATTGCAAGGCTGCCTTGTAATCATCGTAGTTGGCCGCACGATCCAGGTGATACCAGAACAACAGCTCGTTAGAGGGATCATGCGCCTTCCATCGGACGGCAAGCGCTTCTTTACCGTTTTCTTTTGAGGGAAAAGAAGCGTCATACATCACCGGGCCGAAAACAGTATAGGCTACGGAATCATAAACGGCAGGCTTACCCTTTACTTTTATTTCTTCGATGCGGATATCACTATCCAGCCATGCACTGTCAAAGAAGTATTGCTTTTTACTTTCATCCCTGAAACGGATGCTGTAAAAATCCATCACATCGCGGGAAGAATTGGTAAAGCCGAAAGCGATATCCTCATTGAACCCGATGATAACGCCCGGTGTGCCCGGAAAGCTGACACCATATGCGTTCATCGTGGGTGTGGTCAGTTGCATTTCGTACCAGATAGCCGGCAACGTTAGATTGAGATGGGGATCATTACAAAGGATCGGGGCACCGCTGGCCGTTTTAGTGCCGCTTACTGCCCAGTTATTGCTTCCGTTGTCTTTGTTGGGCTTTTCTATTTCGCGAAGTGCCCCATCATCATTCTGTGCAGTCTTAAAATACAGGGAGTCCGCGGAAGGCGGCGGTTGCGGTATCACAGCCGGCAGCGGAAATATGGTTCCGGGAGGAATAATGGGGGACAAAGAATCATATACCTGCGGAAAAAGCAGACGTACGGTTGCATCGCCAAAAAAATCCCGGAGCTTTGTCAGGCCCAGGTCGTCTGCACCGCCGGCAAGGGTACGGGTCATCTCCTTTATGAACAACGCGGTCTTGAAATTTGTCCAGGGTTCCGGACGATAGTTCAGCAGCCTGTATTCTACCGGAAGTTCCACATTCTTCAGCGAAGCTATATAGGCATTCACCCCGGCGGCATAGGCATCCATCATCATTTTGGTCTGCGGGTTGGCTTCGGCTTCCTTTAAAAGATTTTCCGCTGCGTACACCATGCCCAGCCTTCTTTTGCCCTTATCAAAATCCAGCGCCGCATCTCCCACGATCTCGCTGATTCGCCCGCCGGCGGCAAGCACCTGGAACTCCATCTGCCACAGCCGGAACTTTGCATGCAGGTAACCCTGCACGAAAAAGCCGTCCTCTTCACTCTCCGCAACGATATGCGGTACCAGCCGGTCGTCAAAATATACCGACGCGTCATTCTTTAATGCTGGCAGCACCAGGGTTTCATTAAAATCCCTGTCAACCGGCTCGGCATGGTACCATACCCCATGCTGCGGACTGAGAAATTCCCCTAGCGGCAACGGGGTCACGTACCGTGAGCCCAGCAATACAATTAAAGCAATGGTGATCAAAAAGGATGTACAGAAATAAAGGATCTTCATAAATTAAAATTACCGGGTTGTGGGGTATAATACAAATTCTATAGCATCAAGCGGTTCATTACTTTTGCACAATAATAACCATATTGCAGGTAAAAACCAGCTAATAGCCATTGATATATGAATGAAGAGGACGTAAAAAATATTCTGGGGCTGCAACTGCCGACAGACCCGCGCTGGACAGACCTGGCGGGCATGAGTATGGAAGAAATACTCACCGACCACGCGTACTGCGAGCAAAAAGCCGCCACCAGTTGTATCAGCCTGATACAAAAATACAGCGACAGGGAAAAGCTGGTAACCGAACTGGCGCCCATTGTTACGGAGGAATGGGGACATTTCCGGCTGGTACTGCTGGAGCTGCAGAAAAGAAACCTGAAGCTGGGCAAGCAGCGGAAAGACAAATATGTAAACCAACTGATCGAATTTCAACGGAAAGGCGGAAGCCCCGAGGAACGGTTCCTGGACCAGTTACTTACCATGGCGCTGATCGAGGCCCGTAGCTGCGAACGTTTCAAACGGCTCAGCGAAGGACTGAAGGATGCTTATCTGCGGAAATTCTATCGCCGGTTCATGGAAAGCGAAGCGGGGCATTATACCCTGTTCATCGACCTGGCTGAAACCTATATAGACAAAGAAAAAGTAAGAAACCGCTGGCAGGAATGGTTGCAGTATGAGGCTGAAGTGATGAAAAACCTGGAGATAAGAGGCGACAGGATACACTGAGGACGCATTTACCCTCGGTGAGAACTATTCTCATTGCGGTGGGTGAGCATCTTCTCGTCCTCCCCCTTTCATAGATTCACGAAGGTGCGGCATGGTGCCCCCTCCAAAGGGGGACAATTAACTCGCTGCATGTGCGGATGCGTAGTAGATCTCCGTAGGCAGTAGAAGTTTCTATACAGTATTGTCAGCCGGTTACATGTCCCCTGCTGGCGGGGGCGCGATCTTTGAGCATCAGCAAACTTACCCTGGGGGTGGAAATCCGGACACTGATATTTAACAAAAGTTCAGAATACTAAAGTATACCTTGCATACGTTGTTGCATTTGGGTTTAAAACACAGTACATGAAGCACCTGATCTTTCTTTCCATCCTTTGCATATCACTTGGCACACACGCGCAGCAAAAGAGTACACCGGCTCTTCCCAAAGTATGGACAGCCATCGGCGGCTTCAAAGGTGGTAATATCACACCGGAACTGCTGTCCCGCGCGGTAGACTCCGCCCTGGTGGTCCGGGACGACAAAGGCAACACCTACCCTATTGTCCGTTACAGGGTCTTCTATAAATTCAAAAGCACTTATTCCGATCCGGAAACAGGACAAACCCGGACGGTAGATGATATGCGTGTGAACGACTTCACCGAACCCGTGATGAGCCGCAACTGGCGCGAAAGCATCAAAGACAATGCCGCCAAAGGCGATGAAATGATCATTGATGAGATCATTGTCCAACTGAAAGATGGGAAAAAGATGATGGCACCGGCGTTGCATTTTAAGGTGATCTGAGCAAACCTATAGGGTTTAAGGAACTGCCAGCTCTCTTTAAGGGCAGAGGCTGTAAACCCTATAGGTTTTATCGCCTCTATTTCTCTGGAAGGAATATAAATATTTGTACATAGTAAACCCTCACCTTGCTAAGAAAATATGAAAAAGCTCGCACTTTTACTACTCCTTTTCTTTACCGGGACAAACCTGTTGATCGCCCAAAAGAAAGTGCCTCCATATAAAAGCGGTGATCTCAGATTAGACTTAAAACTTCCGCATTTCAACTACCTGGCTTTACATCCCAACAAAGCATTCAGAGATGCTGCATTTGGTTTCAACGGATATGGATTGGGGTTTGAGTACAGCTACAAAGACAACAGATTTATAAAGACCGGTGCTTCCTTTTCCGGCTCCGGTTGACAGGGAGTATAATAAGAGGCTAAGCACCACCTATTTCAACCTGACAGATAATTTTATCAAAGGAAGGTTCTCATTCGGATATGGGCTCAACTTCTCCATGAACCGGTGGAAAGAATGGACAAGGGACTTTGATAACTGGAACGGAGATTTTGAATCAATAGGAATGATGACATCACGCAAAACGCTTACCAACAGGAATATCGGACTTGTGTTTAATTCATATTACAGGCTTGGAAAGACCACTCACGTAGGGCTGATTTACCAACCGGCTGTATTAAACCTGAATAAAAGCCCGCAATTTATATATGAGCATTTGATCAGCCTGGAACTAAACTGGAGAATAAGGCTTTTAAACACACAAAAGAAAAAATAACAGGATACAGTATGGGTATTATACCAAAGGATCTTGTTGAACTGCTCTGCGGCCTTTCGCAAACCTATAGGGTTTGCCGGGCAGGTATTCCCCTTTAGGGGATAGGGGCTGGGTTTTTTGTCCTTCCCCGTTATTTCTCTTAAATATTTTAAATATTGATTATATTAGTATCTGTTACTCAGCCTGGCCCTGTGACTGATGAGGCGAAGCTGTGCGATGACCAGCAGGGTGGAAAAGGATATGAAGTTTATACATGGATAGGAAAAAGTTGTATTCATGAAAAGTATTTTGCTAGGAGTAATAAATATAAAGTATTAACAAGCAGCATAAAATAAATAAGAAACAAGGCGAAAGGATAAAACTTTCGTATATTGTATTGTTATAGATTATAATAATGTTACAGTTTGAAAAATAACAGATTAAGATACAATTATACGTGGAAGCAGATCCAATTAAAATATTTATTAGCTATCGAAGAAATGATAGTCCAGGTCATGCAGGTAGACTGAGTGATGCTTTCAGAAATAAATATGGGCGAGAACAGATCTTCAAAGATGTTACCAATATCAGAGGCGGGGTTCATTTTCCTTCAATAATTAATAAAGCTATTAGAGATGCTTCTGTAATGGTCGTAACGATTGGACCTGGGTGGACAGGGAAAAGATTATTTAGAAAAGCCAGAGTTTTTAATGAGAAAGATTGGATACGCCAAGAAATCGAGGCTGCATTGGCCGCTGAAAAACATATTCTGCCGGTTTTAGTAAACGGAGGAACAATGCCCAAGAAAAGTGAATTGCCGGAAAGCCTTAATTTTTTCGCAGACTTAAATGCAATTGTGGTAAGAGATTCTAAATGGGAAGGAGATATTAAAGATGTATACAACGAAATAGAGCAATTAGTAAAACTTCCGCTATTTACAATTGAATCAAAAAGTGGTGAAAAAAAAGGAAGTAAAAAAAAGAAGTATCCAATACTTGTGCCATTAGGACTTTCTTTCCTTTCTGTTATATTGATAGCTTATTTTATATTCAGGCTTACAGTAGAGTCAAAACATCAATTTGCTACTGGTGATTGGCGAAGCAAAATAGCAATGGTTAGCTCTGAAAATGAAATTGAAAGTAGATCTACAGGTTTCTTTGTGAGTAAAAATGGGCATATATTGACATTGTTTGGTAATAATGAAAAATATTCAGTATTTAATATCTTTACAGCAGACAGAAAAACTTATGAAGCTTATGAAGTTTCAAGAATGGATTTAAATGGGCTTACTTTACTCTTACTTAAAAGTCCTCTTAAAAATACCCCCTTCCTTCAGTTGACATCTCGTATACCTTATAAAAATTTACCAATTGAAGTCTTAGGTGTTGAAGGAGATACAACTAAATGGAAAAGGTATACGGCAAGGGTATTAGAAGGTGACAACAAAAGTGTATCTTATGACCGCCCTGAAGATGGATGGATCGGTATGATGGGTTCTCCCATAGTAGATGTATCAGATGAAGTTGCATTTGGTGTACACATGGGGTCAAGTTCTGATTCTATTAATAATAGTGTAAATAAGAAAATAGGAAGAGGATTTTGCTTCTCTCAAGGCCAAATAGATTCGCTTCTAATTAAAATAAAAAAATAAGAATTCGCATATCATATACACAGGGAAAGATAAATTATACTTTCAATAATATTCGAGTAATGAGAATAATGGATTTCTAAATCTTTAAATAGAAAACAAATACTGCCTATAAGAGGGGGGGTGGAAATATGGTGGAGTAACGAACTATACATTATTTTTTTGTTGGGCATTTGGCTTCAGTTCCCTCAGACAAACCACACCTATCCTCAGGCGCAAGGGCTGGTTCAGGAAGAAACTGCGGGGAATCCAGAAAATTCAAGATATTATGCATGCATGATAGAAGAGCATAAAGTTCAATAATAAAAACCAGCAAAATGCTTCCTGTTTTTAAAAAGATGGCTGTAGTCGCTCTGCTGACACTTGTATTGGAGAGCTGTTATTCATACAGGCAAATAAGACAGCAGGGATTTATTTCTGAACAATCCAATCATCGGGGTGCCATGCCGTTGACGGTGTATGTAGTTAATTCCGAAGAACTTCCCTATGAATACAGCATTCTGAAAAAAGCCGGTCTTTACACATTTGCTTCCGATAGCGTATGTGATCAAAAAATTCAGTTACTGCCTTTAGAGCAATATCCGGTTTTTATGTGCCTGACAGCGTCGTTACCTGTAACGGTACTAACGCTTGGACAGTTACCAATACGATTTGAAAAGAAGTATGCTTTTCATTACTACCTTGTTAATGATAGCATTACTACAAAAAAAGAATATGAACTAAGTATTAACAGGCAGGTTTGGTTTTGGGACATGTTCACATTCAAAAAAAGCAGGCGCAATGCCTTAGCCGGGAACTTATATAATATTGCAGGAAACTGATCTCATTTGTGATGCTTCTTCCCGAAAACCCGGGATAATGACAACTGTATAACCCTGATTTTTACGAAAGAAAAGTTGCCTGTTCATTATTACTGCCCTGATTGTATTTGGTTAATGCAGGTTTTTCATTCCGAAGCTCCGGAAACGCCACAGCTTGTGTCGTACAGGAACGGGATACAAATGCTCAACCGCCGGCTGTAAGCTGTAATAACAGGAATTAAGCGTCAAAGCCAAATTCGATAAAATATGTAAGCAGGCCTTTTACAATTGTCGCAGCACGCCCTGTAATTTGTCGCAAATCCACCCCCGGAATATAAACAGATCAACTCATCTTTACGGAAATGATGCAATCATCCATTATTACCCGGGAATACTGGTAGTTCTTATTATAAACCATAAAGGAATTAAGAAAATTAAGCAAAAGCCTTAATGTACCTTAACTTAATGGTTTGGGTTTGTAACAATAGATATAATTGGTTTTAGTACGAACTAAATGTGGTTTCCTGTTAATAAATAATCCAGATAACAGCCTGAATTATGAATACCGGACATTTAATACTTGACATCTATATCAACTATCCGGGACATTGCGAACAAGCATTCCGGTTTTACGAACAGCATCTTGGGGGAAAAATAAAGGCGATGACACCACACCAGCAACCGCCTCCCGGTTTTCCGGAAGAATGGAATAATCCGATCCTTCACGCAACAATGGAGATAGGCGGCACTGTTGTCAGGGGCGCCGATATTCCCGGCGCCGAACCCATGCGCAGCGCCTACCTTACACTCAGAGTTGATACGCAGGAAATGGCAGAACACATCTATGACCTGCTCTCCCGTGACGGCGAAGTATTTATGAAGATGGAAAAGACTTTTTTTGCAAATCGTTTCGCCATGCTGCGTGATAAGTTTGGAACGGCATGGATGCTTCTTAATGAAAATTAGCAATTGTTCTTTTATGACAGAGAAAAGCAGAATAATCAGTCTTTACGAAAAGTTATATTCGGGCGAACCCTGGATAGACGTAAATCTTTTTGACACTTTATCAAATATTACCGCTGAGCAGGCATCAAAAAAGATCCATAATTGCAATACTATATGGGAAATTGTAGTGCATATGATCGCCTGGAGAGAAAATGTGTTAAGGCGGTTACAGGGCGAAGTAATAACAACACCGGCAAATAATTATTTTTCCGCTGTAACGGATACCTCAGACGAAGACTGGGAGAAAACCCTGCGGCTGCTCGAAAGATCACAGCAAAACTGGCTGAGCTTTCTGAAGGATTATGACATGAAAATGATCAATGTACAATATCCGGCAAACCAAATGACCCACCACGAGCATATCCAGGGGATCTTACAGCACGACTGTTATCATCTGGGACAAATAGTTTTGCTCCTGAAATTAATTTGAAGAACGACGGTAGCCCAAATGACAAAAAATAACTTCTATATAATCACAGGGGGACCCGGCGGCGGGAAAACCACTTTACTTGAACGGCTTGCAGCACATGGATATGCTTTTGTTCCGGAAACAGCGCGGCAGATAATAAAAGAAAGACTTAGTATGGGAGCCAGTCCCAGACCTGCTCCTTTACAATTTGCAACAGAAGTTTTTGAAAGAGACTGTTCTAACTTTAGCATGAAAGGTAGTCTGACCTCATTACTGTTTTTCGACCGGTCGTTTATTGACAGTAGCTGGCAGCTCTTTACTTGTGATAAGGACCGGTACAGCGAGGTAAAGCCGTTCTTACAAACTCACAGATATAATAATAAGGTATTTATAACACCTCCCTGGAAAGAAATATATCATACCGATTCCGAGAGAGACCAGACATTTGAGGAATCCGTGGAAGTTTACGAGCAGCTTTACGATTGGTATGCTCAACATAATTACCGGTTAATAGAATTGCCCCAAACCTCAGTGGATAACAGGTTGAATTTTCTGTTGGATCATTTGACCAATTGATGATAAATTAACAGGCTATAACCTCATGACAAAAAAAGACTTCTTTGACTTAGCACTTTCGTTTCCGGGAACGGAAACCCGCCCGCATTTTGAAAGAACAGGATTCAGGATCATCAATAAAAGGATGTTTGCTACTTACCTGGAGGATGAGAATTCCGCAAATATTTTCTTAACGCCTGAGGAGCAAAGAGTTTTTTGCAAAATGGACAAAAATATTTTCCCGGTTCCGAATAAGTGGGGAGAGAAAGGCGCTACCACTTTTTTGCTCGATAAGATTCCGCGAGAACTTGTCCGGGAAGCCCTGCTGTCAGCCTACAATGCTATCTTAATCCCCCCAAAATAAAACGACAGGTCAGGTTGTTCTCAGGTAAGGACACGATACAATTTTTTATACGCAAAAATAATTAACAGGAGTGATCACATTAGAACAGATAAGAGCAATTGATTTAAGTCTGCCAGCCGTTACAGAAAGCATGCACTTCAGGCTTCCGACTTTTAAAATCGGTGACAAAGGATTTATTACAGTTCAGAAAGGCGCTGCAATTATGGCCTTGCCGGAAGATCTTTCCGAAGCATTGTCAAACAGTGAGCCGCTGAAATTTGAGCTGGTGTATAGAAACAAAAAATACTTTGCAGGACTGAAAGCAGATCTGCAAAATATTTCCATTGCAGTTTTGAAGCCGCTTATATTGCAGGCATATGAATACAGAAAATTAAAAAAGAAATAGGCAGCCGTCACTTCTGATGAAGGTATATACTATCCCATCTACATCTTTTAGTCCTGCAGATCTACTCGCGGGATAAACCGCCTCTGCTACGCACCGCATAGGGTTAGACTGCAAGGGGGTAACTCCCGGCTATTTTCTCCTGAAATATTTGGAATATTGATTATATTAGTATCCACTCTTCAACCCGGTCCTGTGACTGAGGAGGCGAAGCTGTATATTGTTGACAGAAAACCAATAGCCCCGGGTTGTAATACATTGCAATATATGGAAAATAAAAAGGCGCTGATATTTGCTTTCACAATCGGAGCCATCATTTTAGGTGTAACATTGTTTAAGCAATTCGACTTTCGAAGTTTTACGTTTGAAAAGCCCGCATTAGCCGTTGTTTATGCCATCGGCTTTGTCATTTTTATTGTACTCATAAGAAAAAGCGTGAAGAGTAAATAACAGACTCGCATTTTTGACGATCAATTACTCACTATATTTTGCAGATAATACTAAATCATACGATATGAAACCAACGCCCGAGCACAATGAGCGAATTGCAAAAATGACATTTGCGTCGGTGTATCCGCACTACGTCACTAAAGTTGAGCGTAAAGGCAGGACAAAAGAAGAGTTACATCAGGTAATAGAATGGCTGACAGGATTTGACAACAAAAAACTGCAGGAACTTATTGACGAGAAGGTAACTTTTGAAACATTTTTTAAGAGGGCAGACCTGAACCCCAATGCAGAACTGATAACGGGCGTAATTTGCGGCTACCGGATAGAAGAAATTGAAAATCCATTAACAAGAAAGGCAAGGTATTTAGACAAGCTGGTAGACGAATTGGCAAAAGGAAGAAAGATGGAAAAGATTTTAAGATGATAATTAAATCGGAATTATGGCAAAAACGAAGACAACTTATACAGGCAAGGACGTAACCGGTTTTATAAACGAAGACGTTGACAATGAACAGAAAAAGAAGGATAGCATTCGTTTGATAGAGCTGATGAAGGAATGGTCCGGCTTTGATCCCAGCATGTGGGGGCCGACCATTATCGGGTTCGGCAATTACCATTACAAATATGCAAGCGGACATGAAGGCGATGCGCCGATCCTTGGCTTCTCACCAAGGAAAGCAGCGTTTTCACTATACGTTTATTCCCCCACAGAAAGGAGTGAAGAGATCCTGGCTGAGCTCGGTAAATTCAAAATGAGTAAAGCCTGCATCTATGTAAAGAAACTTTCTGATATCAATATCTCCACCTTACATGAACTCTGTATGGAATCAATAAAATATATTAATGAGCATTACGAATGTGGCTGCAGAACAAAATGATCTCTTTTTTCATATCGTTCATTCTGATGATATTGTATTTGCGAAGGTTACGGGACACACAACCGGGCGGCCCGCTGCCCTGGCACATGTCTCCACGTGTTGTTGACACAGATTCAATTGTATAACGGATCAATGATTAAGATTTCTAATCGCTTGCAGCCACAGACACAGAAGCTTCAACTGGTAAAAAGGCTGATTAGCATTTTTTTAATAGTAATAATTATTCAAGGTTGCAGACAATTTTCACCAACAGATGATTACATATCCAATAGTAAAAACAAATGGACAACCGAAATTCCGGAGGTTCAGGAGCTGGTTCACATTATAATTGCAATTACACCTATCGGAAAAAAAGACACGAATATGGTAATGCATAATACAATGTATTACGAAAGGGCCATCGAACATTTTGAGAAATTTGAAAACCACCGGGTTGTAAAGAAAGTAAACCAGTTACTTGAGAATGGTAAATATGCTCACGTGAAGATGGACGCATGTGGATTCTATTATGATAATGAGGATAAGATTGTGAAGGATAAAACGTACAGGCAACTAAATTGGGATAGCAAAAATTATATTGAATCTATTGTGCCTGATCTGGAAGATTTTTCCAGCAAGACAGGGTTTCGTGAATTTTATAAGAATAATCAAGAATACTATGAAGAATTGACTGAACTCCTGAAAACTCAAATGTCAATTGACAGACAATGGAAATGGCTGGAAGATAGATTTCCTAATAAATATGATAATTACAGAATTACATTCTCCCCATTGGTAAACGGTTCTCATTCAACAAATAGATTTGAGACAAATAATTTCAAACAAACCGTAATGTTTATATGCGGACCAATAACAAACTCCGGGTGGACAGATAATATAAAAGAGGGGTTAATGACAAGAGTTGTATTCACCGAGATAGACCACAATTATGTAAATCCGGTAAGTGACAAATTTAGAAATGAAATCACAGGCATCTTTAGCAACCGGACAAAATGGACTTCCGGAAAGGATTCAAAAAACTATAGGAGTGCTATTTCGATATTCAACGAATACATGACATGGTCTGTATTTAATCTCTATGCCTTAGACACATTTGACGAGAATGATTTTAAAATAATCAATGAAAGAGTGGAAGTACAAATGGCTGATTGGAGGGGGTTCCCAAAATTCAGGGATTTCAATCAAAAGATGATGGAACTATACAGGAATAAGAGCCCCAAGCAAAGTATTGTTGATTTATACCCGGCGATTATAGATTGGTGTAAAAAGGAATAACAGCGGCAATACTGTATTTATTCTATTGCAGGATTCGGTAATCAGCCACTCAAATTGGTTTATTAATTTAGAACAGTTACGGAACAGTACGTTCCTTAAGCAAACATTGAAAATCAGATGAGTAATTCCCAAAACAGGTACAAGCCGGCTCTGGCAATATTCAGGGAATTCGCAGGTGAATTTGTTGATCTTCTGTTCGGCAATGTCTGGAACAAAGTTGGCCTCAGTATACTGCTGTTTGTAATAGCAATGGCATGTATGCTGTCACCGGTAGTTGGGCTGGACGGTGAACCGATAGACAATCCGGATACTTTTTATGTAGTTGGGGCAGTCCTTATTCTTATAAGCATCTGTTTAATCGCAAAAAGATGGAAGGAGCTCAAAGAAAAAAGTAATTCCTGACCATTTTAATTTCAAATGATCCGTTTTATGCAGCATACTTTCTGCTATTATATAGGTCCGGCATAAGGAGGCACTGCGGAGAACCCAGGACCGAAATTTAAGCAAATGACAACTACCGGATTTCCGAAAATAGAAACTAACAGATTTTTGCTTAGACAAATTGTTGACAGCGACATTGAAAGTATATTCAAAGGGCTTTCCAACCCTGACATCATTAAATATTATGGCGTAAGCTTTCAAACCTTAGAAGCCACAAAGGAACAAATGACTTTTTTTGCTGACCTTGAGAAAAACGGAACAGGTATTTGGTGGGCTGTATGTTCATTGGATAACAAAACCTTTTACGGTGCAGGCGGGCTAAACAATCTGAGCAAAGGCCATAAAAAAGCAGAGATCGGCTTTTGGCTGCTAACTGATTTTTGGGGGCAGGGAATAATGACTGAAGCCATACCTTTGATATGTAAATACGGCTTTGAAAAACTGGGGCTTCACAGAATTGAAGGCTTTGTTGAATCGGAAAATAAAAATTGTAAAAGGGTTATGGCTACGCTTGGCTTTCAACACGAAGGGACAATGAAAGACTGCGAAATAAAAAACGGGAACTTTATAAGCCTGGATATTTACGCTAAAATCAAAAACGAATGATAATCCGGTAACCGCAGGTAATAATATGAATGCCATCAGTTTCCATGATACGCATCTGTATCCCGGATGCCTTGTTACCATCTCTGCAATACCGCCGGGTGTTACCCCTGTCGTGGCGGAATTCAGCGACGGCTCTAGGGCCACAGCGGAGTCGGAGCGGTTGGGCCCGGATGAGATACTCGTTCGTATTGATGCCTACACCACTGCACGCCGCACCTGGATCCCGGCAAAGAGCTGGCGTCTCACCTACAACAATGACCATGACCTTCGGAAGGTGGTGGCAAAAGTATAGGGGTACTCGGAGCATACCCGCATTCTGAAAAAGATACGGAAGCAACCTGAAAAAGATTGACCTTCGGTATTGTTGGTGTTGCGGATGGATTTGTGCAGTGTCTCCACCAACAGTGCCAGGGCGATATTACAGATATTCTGAAGTTAGCTTCAGGATACCTGGAAGTATCTTTCGTTATTTGATGATCGTTGCATGTACAAATACCGTTAAGTTAAAATAATGGAAAGCTGTGCCGCAAAGATCGGACACAGCTTTTTACAGTTGCAGTTCTTCGCCTGCCTGGGAGCAGGGTTTTATGCCATTTCTCATTCAGGCGCTGCAGTTTCCGGGCGTTTCATAAGGGATAAGTGTTCATCCGGGTTCATTGGTATCGGATCAAAAAACGGTGTCATCAATCCGGGAAGTCTGTGCCACGAAAGATCGGGCACAGCATCTCTGCAATTGCACCGCTTCAATGATCTCTGCCGTCCATTCAGAAGTAAGCATGCAGAAGCATTCTATCATTATTGCAGGTGCAGTATCCCGGAGGGTTCTCAAAGGCAGGGCATAGGGTTTGCGGATATCGGATCAAAGGGTATAGGACTAAAGGGGTTAGGGGACCGATCAGGGATATTCAATTCCATTCACGCCATCACAGGTAAGGATCGGAACAACTCAGAACCTGCCTGAACCTACCTGCATCTTTGCCTGGAGTTGAACGCATTTCCCTTTTTTTGAATATACTATTCGACAGAGATCTGCTATGCAACTTATGGTAGTGAATTAATAAGGATGGGATTTTCCAAAACGGGATATATATTCTAAAGGGGCAAACTCTATAATAGTTTTTCCGGATATGGCTTTTTCTGCAGCCTTTATTTAATAGTAGCCCAGGTAAGTTGGTGAAGAAATTACCGGCATTTTCGCTTTCCAGCGGGGAAGAGTAAGAAAGTTGCCCACTCGCTACTGTTTCCTTTTTACGTGAGAACTTCTTCAGCTTGTGTATACCATTGATTATCCTTAGCCCGGCTATTATCGCAAAGCCGGCAACGTTTCATTTTTTAACTTGTATTGATCATTGATTGAATAATTGCATTTGGACGGCAAAAGTAATAATGCCGTTGAATTCTAAAAATGACTAACGCCATAATTTCAGGTGACAATCGTCATTAGTGGAAACTCTTAGTAAGGCAGGCGAATAAATCTTAGCTATTCCTGAAAAGATACATTTTCCTTTGTTACACATCACTTAACGAAGCTGCACTTCAAAAGAAAACAGATCGAAAAGCAGCTCCCTGAATATGCAAGAGAACGCTGATAATACCGGCACAGCAAATAACAACAATATCTTTTCGAATCTTTCTGTCTGTTAGCGGCAACGCCCCCTTCCTCTGAGATCATTTCAATCTACATATTTCTACTTATAAGCAATAAAGGAACCCCTTTAATACTTTCGATTAAAGAGATATTCTCTTTTTAAAAATCGATTGTATAATAAGCTTCCTCCTAAAAATTTTGTATCTTAACTCTTTCCAACCCGGACTCTTTAAAAAGATAGTTGATAAATACCCTGGTTAATAGCTATCATTACTATTTGAAGTATGAAAAAATGGTCCACCTTCAGGTTATTGGCAGCAGGTATTATATTGGTTGTGGTTTCTATCGCTATCGTATTATTTGTTTCCATCCGGCAGGCAGCCAGTGTGAAGGACACCTCCTTAAGAATAGATCATACGCAGACGGTTTTACGTAATATACAAAAACTGGAGCAGGCTTCCTTAAGTAATGAAAGTGGCGCCCGCGGGTATGTAATCACCGGGATAGACAGCTTCCTGGCGCCTTTCCTTGCTTCTGAAAAAACGATCACGGAAGCCTTACATTCCCTTGATCTGCTGATCCGGGATAATCCCGGGCAACAACAAAAGTTGCGTGAGATGGAACGTTTATTACAGAGCCGCATGGACTTTTCTCATACCATGATAGGCGTTCGAAAGAAGAAAGGGCTGTCAGAAGTAGTGGAACTCGCAGAAACCGGTCGGGGCAGGAATTTAATGGACTCTATTCACCAGCTTTGCGGGCAAATGATAGAACAGGAAGAAGCACTGCTGGCGGAACGGCGGGAAAAAAATAATCTCAGCACCCGGCAACTCAACCTGTTTCTGTACAGTATGCTGGGATTGGTGCTGTTGTTGAGCCTGATCGCTATCCGGCAAATAAAACGGCGAATGACAGAACAGGAGGCAACGGAAAAGAAGTTTGCCACTTTACTGGATGCGGCGCCGGATGCAACGGTGATCGTTGACCGCAATGGGATTATACGGATGGTAAATCAGCAGGTAATCAATCTCTTCGGGTACGACCGAACCGAAATAACAGGACAGCAGGTAGAGGTCCTGGTACCCGATTCGGCACGCGGCGCACACGCCCGGCACAGGGATCAGTTCTTTCATTCACCCAAAGTGAGGGATATGGGCGTGGGACTGGAGTTGCACGCTGTAAAAAAGGATGGTAACCTGTTTCCGGTTGAGATCAGCCTGTCGCCGATTCGGATGGAAGAAGGCTGGTGGGTATCTGCTTCTGTTCGGGACATTACCCGAAGAAAAAAGCTGGAGAATACCCTCAAAACAGCCAATGAAGAGCTGGAGGCCTTTACCTATTCGGTGTCGCATGATCTCCGCGCACCACTGCGCGGCATTATCGGGTTTACAACGATCCTGGAAGAAGAATATGCCGAGAAACTGGATGAAGAAGCCAGGAGGATCACCGGCATCATCCGGGACAATACCCATAAAATGGGGCATCTTGTGGATGATTTACTAACGTTCTCCCGCACGGGCCGCCAGGAATTGGTAAAAGTACCCATGGAAATGGACAGCGTGGTAAAAGAAGTGGTACAGCAAGCCAGGCAACAATACCCCAGGACGCCTGTCAGCATATCCGTTCAACCGCTGCCCGGGGTAAGAGCGGATAAAAATATGATACGCCAGGTGTGGATAAACCTGGTTTCTAATGCGATCAAATATGCAGGTAATAAACCGGAGGTGAGCATTACCATCGGATCTTACCGGTCCGATAAAGACATCGTATGTTATATAAAAGACAATGGTATCGGCTTCGACAATAAATACCGGGAAAAATTATTCCGGGTGTTTCAGCGGTTGCACAGCGCAGATGAGTTTGAAGGTACCGGCGTGGGACTTGCACTGGTGGAAAAGATCATTTCCCGCCATGGTGGAAAAGTTTGGGCCGAGGGAGCGGTAGATCAGGGTGCCTGTTTTTATTTTTCTTTACCGGATTAAATAAACCATCAATATATGAACCTTCATTCCGTGGAAATTTTACTGGCAGAAGATAGTGCCGCCGATGCCGAATTAACGATTCGGGCCCTAAAAAAGCACAAGATGGCCAACGATCTCATTCATGTTAAGGATGGAGAAGAAGCGTTGGAGTTTTTGATGAGTACCGGGAGATATGTCTCCAGGGGTAACGGGGCAGCCCTTCCCCGGGTGTTGCTGCTGGATATACAGATGCCCAGGGTCAGTGGCATTGAGGTATTACAGGAGGTGCGGGCCACCCCGCATACCCGGAACCTGCCGGTTGTGATGCTCACATCCTCCAAAGAGAGCCCTGATATCAAGAAATGTTATGACCTGGGCGCCAATAGTTATATTGTGAAGCCTGTCAATTTCGAAAGTTTTGCCGAAGCGATCCGGCATCTGGGTTTCTACTGGCTTTTACTAAACCAACCGCCTTTGCAGCCATGAGTGATATGCCTTTAAAAATATTGTTACTGGAAGACAGTGCTACTGACGCGGAACTGGTGCAATATCATCTCCGCAGGCATTTCCGTCCTTCTGTATTCCAGGTTGCCATGACGGAAAAGGATTTCAGCGATCAACTGGAGCATTTCCGCCCCCATGTAGTGCTGGCGGATAATTCCCTGCCCCGGTTTGATGCGGCTACCGCCCTGAAAATGGTAAGGGAGCGGTACCCCTCTGTCTCTTTTATTATGGTAACCGGTACCGTTTCCGAAGAGTTTGCCGCAGGTATCATCCGGGAAGGAGCGGATGATTATATCTTAAAGGACCGGCTAACCCGGCTGCCGGCCGCTATTGATGCAGCGCTGCATAAACACCATCAGGAGGAAGAAAAGAAAAAAGCGCTGGCATTGCTGATCCGTAGCGAGGAACAATACCGGAGCCTGGTAGAGAGGATATCGGATGGATTTATGTCGCTGGATACACAGTGGCAGGTCACGTATATCAATACAATAGCCGAACAATTACTCGGCCGGCAGAAGGGTACCCTCCTGGGTAAAAATATTTGGGAGGAGTTCCCCGAAGGAGTGGATGGCGTTTTTTACCAGACTTTTCATACCGCCATGCGAGAACAGCGGAATATTTTTACTACCGGATATTCGATAGCCACAGACCGCTGGTTTGAAGGTACGGCATATCCCTCCTCCCAGGGAATAACGGTCTATTTCCGGGATATAACCAATGAAAAAAAAGCCAGGGAAGCGGCCCGCAAAAGTGAGGAAAGATACCGGGTTTTCATTGAACGCATCACGGATGCCTTCATATCCCTGGACCACCAGTGGCGGTATACTTACCTGAACCCCCAGGCAGCCGAACTGATCCAAAGAAAACCGGAAGAACTGATCGGCCAAAACGTATGGAAAGTGTTTCCTGATGCAGTAGGCTCTTCTACTTACGAAAACTTTCATACCGCCATGCGTGAGCAGCGATACATTTGCAACACCGATTATTATGCGCCGCTGGATTTGTGGCAGGAAAATCACATTTATCCTTCTCCCGACGGACTTTCTGTTTTTATACGGAACATCAGCGAGAAAAAAAGACTGGAGCTGGAGCTGCAGGAACAGGAAAAAAAGGCACAACTGGAAAAGATCGCCGCTTCTCTGGCCGCCCAGGAGAAAGAGCGCAGCCTGATCGGAGCTGAGCTACACGATAATGTAAACCAGATACTGAGCACTACGCACCTGCTTCTTTCCGTTGTCAAAAGAACGCCGAACCGATGTGCTGAATTGATTCCCCGGTGCATGGAATATATCAAAAAAGCGGTTGATGAAAACAGGAAACTGGCGCATGAACTGGTAGCGCCCGATCTTAAAAACGAGACATTGCTATCTCAGGCAACCTTACTGAGTGCAAGCATGTTACAGCCTTCCGGCATTGAAGCTACCCTGCAACATGATCAATTCGATGAATCGCTGCTATCGCCCGATCAGAAACTGGCTGTTTACAGGATATTGCAGGAACAATGCTCCAATATCATCAAACATTCTGCAGCCAGGAACGTGTGGCTGAACTTCAACAGCAGTCGCGACCAGTTTGCCATGCAGGTCAGGGATGACGGCAGGGGAACGGAAGCCACTGGTAAGAAATCAAAAGGGATCGGTTTGAAAAATATCTCCAGCCGTTTGGAAGTGCTGGGCGGAACCATGTGGACCCGTTCTGCACCCGGCCAGGGATTCCTGCTGGAAGTGGTCCTGCCGGTATACCGGCAAAAATAGGCAGTCCATGCAGGGTATTTTTCTTAGCCATTGTTGGTGTTGCGGATGGATTTGTGCCCAGTCATCACCAACAATATCGGGCACATTCCTGTTATTCGCAATGTTAAGCACCGGCCACTGAACGAACACCAACAACAACACCCTCTTCTGAAGCAACAAGCTGCACCAATAACACCACAAAGAAGGAAACAAGATTTATACATTCAACCTGTTTATTATGACCAGATTATTTTCACTCCTCGTACCGGTATTACTGCTTTTTTCATGCAATGGAGCCAGTGAGTCAAAAATAGATACCTCCCGGGCCATTGGCTGTTACGTACCCGCCACCACCGACAAGGATTGGTACACATCGGGCAAAAAAGCGCCAAAATTCGATGGGCTTACAGGTATAGATTTTAGCATTTCCACCAACAATAAGGAGGTGCAGGAATATTTTAACCAGGGTATGATGCTTGCCTACGGCTTTAACCACGCCGAGGCAGCAAGATCGTTTTACGAAGCCACCCGGCTCGATTCTACCTGTGCAATGGCTTATTGGGGTTTTGCTTATGTGCTGGGGCCTAACTATAATGCCGGAATGGACGAAGACAATTTTCAGCGCGCTTATGCAGCAGCGGCCAAAGCACAGGCGCTTTCCCAAAGCTGCACTCCCAGGGAAGCGGCGCTTATAAAGGCAATGGCTACGCGTTATGCGGAACAGCCACCCGCCGATCGCAATGCCCTGGATATTGGCTATTCCAACGCAATGAAAGAAGTGCATGAGCAATACCCTTCTGATCCCGACATTGGCGCCCTGTACGCCGAATCATTGATGAACCTGCATCCCTGGGATCTGTATGACAAAGAAAGCAAAGCTCCCAAAGCATGGACACCGGAACTGCTTGCCGTGCTCGAAGCTCTTATAAAGACACATCCAGCGCATCCGGGGGCGCACCATTTTTATGTGCATGCGCTGGAAGCTTCCGCCACACCGGAAAAAGCATTGGGCAGTGCAAAGCGCCTGGAAACCCTGGTTCCCGGCTCCGGTCATTTGGTGCATATGCCATCCCATATCTACATCAACACCGGCGATTATCACCTCGGTTCGCTTTCCAATATCCGCGCAGCGGAAGTGGACAGCAGCTATACAACAGCCTGTCATGCGCAGGGCGCATATCCGCTTTCCTACTATCCGCACAACTATCATTTCCTCGCGGCAACGGCTACGCTTGAGGGCAATTCAAAATGGGCATGGATGGCGGCCAGAAAATTACAGCAGCATACCTCTGAAGAAATTATGCGTATGCCCGGCTGGGGTACCCTGCAACACTATTATACCATACCCTACTATATCGCCGTGAAATTTTCAATGGGAGATTCCCTTCTTTCACTCCCCGTGCCGCCCAAAGACCTCGTGTACCCTCAGGCGATCTGGCACTATGCAAAAGGCATGGTATTGCTGGACAAAAACGACCTCGCAGGCGCCCGGAAGGAACTGGACAGCCTCAGTTTGTTGTCTGCCGACACGACCCTGCAATACCTTACGATCTGGGAGATCAACGTCACGGCAGACATTGTACAAATCGCCACTAAAGTACTGGCCGCGGAAATCGCTTCCCGGCAAAACCAGCTAGATCAATCTGTTTCCCTGCTCAGGGAAGCTGTTGCCATAGAAGACAGGCTGAACTACAATGAGCCGCCCGACTGGTTTTTCTCCGTGCGGCACCACCTCGGTGCTGTACTGTTAAAAGCCGGAAAATACGGCGAAGCCGAAAAGGTGTATAAGGAGGATCTGCAAACATGGCGTAAGAACGGCTGGGCGCTGATAGGCTTATACAACGCGCTTACCAGTCAAAACAAAACCGGAGAAGCCCTGAAAACAAAAGCTGCCTTCGAAGAAGCATGGCAATATGCCGATGTAAAGATCACGTCGTCGTCAGGTGTTATCAATTAATGTAGACCCTAACTCAATTTCTTGTCATATGGAAAGTTCTCCGGTGAAAAAGCCTTGTAGCTTGCAACTGGCATTTACGCAAACACCAGCCAGTTGAAATAGCGTATGACAACAAATGAGCACAAAGAGCTAAACAAATTTGCCGGTTACTGGCATACGGAAGGTATAATTCCTGCAGCGAACACCGTTCCTGAAATAAAAATTTCAGGAACAGATACCTATGAATGGTTGCCGGGCAGGTTCTTTTTACTGCATAAGGTGGATGTTTTTGTAGGTGATGACAAAAATGAAACCGTTGAAATATTCGGCTTTAATACACAGTCCGGAAAATATACCCTGCAACACTATGACAACAAAGGCCGGTCAGGGTTTATGACCGCCACCTGTGATGAAGGAGTATGGACATTTCTTGGGGAAACCTTAAGGTTTACCGGTAGTTTTAAAAATGAGGATAAGGAGTTTTCCGGAATTTGGGAACAGACAACAGATGGTAAAAGCTGGGCTCATTTTATGAATATTAAACTAACCAGGTCTGACAATGCTATAGAAACGATATTAAAACGTGCTGATAACAATGGAGAAGAAACGCCAGGCGACAAAAAGTTATCTGAAGAATTCCGCGAGAAAGAACTGCTACAGGTTGAAAGGGACTGGAACAAAGCAATCGAGCAAAACAATGTAGAAGAAATAGGGTCGTTTATGTCTGATGACTGGGTTATTGTCGGAACCGGAGGTGGAATTACTTCAAAAAATGAGTTTCTCGGATGGATTAGATCCGGAGATCTTTCCCATAGCAGGATGGATGCCGATGAAACCAGGGTAAGAGTTTATGGAGATACAGGTGTCGTCACAAGCCGGGGAACAAGTGGTGGAAAATATAAAGGCCAGAATTTTGAGCTTTACGAATGGTCAACCAGCACATTTTTTTATAGAAACGGAAGATGGATATGTGTTCACTCCATGCTGACGCCGGCAAATAAACAGTGACGGCTGCAAGTAAAATACATGAATAGTTAAAACCATCAGCTATGAGAAAAATAATCCTTATTGTACATATTTCTATGGATGGTTATGCGGCCGGTGAAAAAGGTGAACTTGACGGGTTTAATCCGAGTCCCGAAAACCTCGATTTTGTTTGCAGCCTGACAGACAAAGCCGATGCATTATTGGCCGGCAGGGTTTCTTATGAGATGCTGAACCGTTATTGGCCAACCGCAAGGGACAAAGCAAATGCTTCCCAAAGCGAAATAAAGTATTCCAACTGGTATAATGCTGCTGAAAAGATAATCTTGTCGAAGTCTTTATCTCAAAAGAAATCGGAAAATGTTACTATTGTAGCTGACAATATTGCAGAAAATCTTCTCGAATATAAATCCAGAAGCGGGAAAAATATCCTGATGTTTGGCAGTCCTACCGCTTTTCAAACGCTGAATAAGCTTGATCTGATTGACGAATACCAGATAATATATTACCCGGTTTTCTTTGGAAAAGGTATTCCCTTTTTTACCCGTGCAGAAAGTCCAAAAAAATTCAAGCTGATAAATACAAGGCAGCTTACCAATGGTGAATTGGTAATGCACTATAAAGCAGATCAGTAAACAACGATCGTTATCTGTAATCATTACAGCGCGATAAAATTATGACAACAAGAGCCGGTATATAAAAAATTAGAAAAATAATCCTGTTCGTTATGGCAAGTCTTGATGGATTTATTGAAGACTCAGATCAGAAAATTGACTGGTATAATACCGATGTGGAATTTAATATATTCGCTGAAGAACAGCTCAACGCTATTGATACAATAATATTCGGAAAAAAAACGTATGAGCTGATGGTAAATTACCGGACTACTCCTGAAGCACTGGAAGACGACCCGGTAGTAGCCAGTCTGCTGAATGCCAACCCCAAAATTATTTTTTTGACAATGACAAAAGCCGGCTAACGATGACAAATGAACAACAAATTGAAAACATCGTAAGAAACTGGGCAGAGGCAGTTAAAGCAAGAAACATAGATGGCATTTTAGCCAGTCATGCTACCGATATGATTATGTTTGACGTACCGCCACCTTTCGAATCTGTCGGCATTGACAATTACCGTAAAACCTGGGAAGACAGCTTTTTTGAAGGAACGGAAGAAGGGATTTTTAAAATCATTGACCTGAAAATTGAGGCTGATGAAAACATTGCATTTTGTATAGCAAAAATGAAATGTTCCTGGAATAACAATGGCGCTTATGAAGACTTACACTTCCGGCTCACTATCGGTCTGAAAAAGATCAATGATCAATGGATAATAGTGCACGAACACCATAGTATACCTGTAGCGGAAATGGAAAACAAAAAATGAAAATTGCGATAGAGGATACTAGTGCCAAGTTAAACGTATTGTAGTTTTCCAATAGCCACGAATGTTTATTCGTGTATTCGCGGCATCTGATACGACATTGTAAATTTAACATAGCACCAGGTCATAAAAAGTAAAATAAAACGAAAGAAACCTGGCAAAGAATGACTTTAACAGAAATAGCTCAATACAGGCTGATCAACCAACAGCTTTCCGGCACCAGAATAAAATCGGCTGATGAGATGGTGGAATGGCTGGGTGCTGTACAGGGTCAGGAATACGCTCAGACAAAGTGGGGACTTGGTTTGCGTTTACCCCACCTTACGGATAAGGAAATCGAAAACGAGCTGAATAAAGGTAAGATACTGCGCACACACCTGCTCCGTCCTACCTGGCATATTGTTTCTGCAAAAGACATTCGTTGGTTACTCAAATTGACTGCGCCGAGAGTACATGCTGTCAATGCCTATATGTACCGTCAATTAGAATTGGACAACAAGATATTTAGTAACTGCAACGATATTTTGGTTAAAACTTTACAAGGGGGAAATCAGCTTACCCGTGAGGAGGTAAACGAGGCATTTGAAAAACATAAAATCATTGCCAAAGGGCACCGGTTAAGCTATATCATGATGAATGCGGAGCTGGAGGGAATCATCTGCAGCGGCGCGAGAAAGGGTAATCAATTTACTTATGCTTTATTGGATGAAAGGATCGGGTACGGGAAACCGTTAGAAAGAACCGAAGCATTGGCAGAACTCACTACGCGCTATTTCAGCAGCCGGGGGCCTGCAACTATAAAGGATTTTTCCACCTGGTCGGGGTTGACCGTAACCGATTGCAAAAAAGGTGTCGAAATGTTGAAACCGCTTCTGGAAAAAGAAATAATCGAACGGCAGGAATACTTTTTTAATTCAAAAATTAACCTGCCGGAAAAGCAACCTGATAAAATATATCTTTTACCTGTCTATGATGAATTTATAATGGGCTACAAAGACAGAAGTGCCATTATGGTCTTGAGGAACAATGCCCCTTTTCTGTATGACTGTATGATAGTTTTCCGGGGACAGATAATAGGTACATGGAAACGCACTATTCTAAAAAATTCTATGGAAACAGTGTTTGATTTCTTCAAACCACTGAACAGAAGGCAAAGCAGGATATTTGATGAAGCCGTTGACCGGCTTGGCGGGTTTATGAACCTGAAAGTGAACAGACAATAACTGAACGAAGAAAACGACGACCCGTTAAGATAGGATTGTTGCAATAGATACTGACAGAAGTAATTCAACTGTATTTATATCTGTAAGCCTTTTTGCTATATTTAGCCTAAAGACTTTCACCCCGAAGTTTTGAGGTTGTAGAAAACAGCCTCGTAAAGGTCGAAAATACAAATATCTTACTGTTAGATAACTTCCACCATTTTTGGTGTTGCGAATGGGCTTGTGCAGAGCTTTTACAAACAATATCAGACTACAGCCCTGTTGTTGGTGATGCCTGCTCACAGGCAATCACATGAACACCAACAACGGCATTTAAATACCTATAAACGGAAAAAAGGAGAGCAGAATCTGTAACTTTATCTACATGGAATCCCGGAAAAGAAAGAACGTAATCAACGAATACCACCTTAACAGGCATCAGCCGGACAAGCCCCAGCTTGCCATTCACAATCTTAACGATTATATCAAAATACACCGGGACGATACCACCCGGCCGCATATCCACAGCTTTTACCAGGTTATATGGTTTACAGGGGGAAAAGGAAAGCATTTTGTAGACTTCAAAGCCTATGATGTTTCCGACAATGCGGTTTTCTTCATTGCTAAAAACCAGGTACATTATTTCGATAGAAACACCCGCTACAAAGGGATTTTACTCCATTTTAACGAGGCATTCCTGGCACAAAAAGAAAGCGAAACCGACTTTTTCCTGAAATGCAGCCTGTTCAGCAATCCTTATCAGCCGCCTTTCTGCACCATCGGAACAGCCACCGGCGAAATTTTGAATGAATACATCGGGCAGATAAAGAGAGAGTTCAACAACCGGGAAGCATTCGGAAAAGAAGAGCTGTTGAGGGCTTACCTCAAATCTTTCCTTATCCAGGTACAACGCATAAAAAAAGCCGGCGGGGAGCCCCAAAACAACGTTCCGTTTGCTTTGGACGAAAAAAGAACACAACTCATCAGGTTTGTAAACCTGATAGATGAACATTACAATAAAGGACTGACCGTTGCCGAATATGCACGTTTGTTGTTGGTATCATCAAGAACATTGTCAGACCTGACCAATCAGCTACTGAACAAAACGCCCTCGCAGATGATACAGGAACGCATCATCCTTGAAGCGCAACGTTTACTCCTTCATTCCAACCTAAACGTCAACCAGATCAGCTACCGACTGGGTTTTGACGATCCCTCTTACTTTGTAAAATACTTCAAAAAGCACACGAACATTTCTCCTTCTGAATTCCGAAGATCAGTTTCTTAAATCTACCATTCGTTTTCCCTTTTGTCCATTTTCCGGAATGCCGGTAACGAGGAACTTTGTGCCATCAAACTAAACTTTTAAAAAACACGAAAATGGCAAAAGCATATTTAGAGATCAGCCTGAAAATCAATGAAGCAGACAGAGAAAGTGCAGGAAGTGTGTACAGCAAATACAAAGTACCTTCTTTAGAAAAAATTAAGGGCGCAACATCGAAAGAACTTTTGATCAGACCGGAAGATGTACAGGTTTTGCACGGTTTTGAAAATGCAGAAGATGCACAAAATTATCTTTCGAGCGAGTTGTTTAACAGCGATGTTGTAACCGCTTTGAAACCTTACCTGCAGGATAATCCTGATGTAAGAATCTACACGGTTGCATAAGACGAATTTAAAGAAATAAAAAAAGCTGTCGCAAATCACGACAGCTTTTTTTGGTGTATGGATAAATCACTATTTTATCTTAGCCGTCCACTCTATGCCGCTGATGTCGATCAGCTTCAGGAAATGGTTTTCTTTTAATGGAATTCCCTCCAGGTCTATGGTTATATCAGCCCTGGCTCCCAACGGCAGCACCAGGCTATGCTTCCCGGGTTTTATTTTGGCAACATAATGGTTATTGATCTTATCCTCCGGGAATTGAGCCAGCTCATTTTGCCAGATGGATTTGATCACCCCTTGATTTTCATCCAGTATCTCTATACCGATTAAAAAAGAGCCATACACATCTGCGCCCTCTACCCTGAAAAGCTGAAAGCTGAGTTGAGAACCATCATACCGGATGTTCGAAATTTCGACTTTGGGACGGACGGACTTATTATGAAGTTTTCCCAAAACACCTCCGTGAAAGTATTGGTTGGTAAACAAGGTAAGCCCGAGGATGAATATCGATACGATTAAAACCTTCGGATGCAGGTTTTTTACAGGAAGCATACCCGATCCTAAAAACGCAAACCATTTCTTATTGGTAAAATGCCGCGTTTTCATCAGGTAAGCGTCCAGTGAATAAGCCCCGCTTCCTGTCAGGAATACGGTAAATCCACCTGCAATGCCCAATACGCCGATCTGCCATTCGTCCAGGCAGGTAGTGCCGATCCAGCCCGACCCCAGAAGGATACCCATGGCCAATAAAAATACACCTATGCTCATCAGTCTTGTAAATAGTCCAAGAAGAATGAACAGTCCCACAATGGCTTCCACCATCGTAAATATGACCATTGCAATTTGTAATGCTTCGGGATTAGAAACCAGGTATTCAATAACCGGTTGAATGCCCAGGGCATTGGGAAGAAAGTGATTGAATTTTTCGCCAATATAGCCCGCTTCTCCGGGAATGAGCTTATTCTCCAAAATCAAACGTCTCCAGAATGCGGAGAAGTATGTCCAGCCGATTACCCAACGCAGGGACAATGTAAAAAGTCCGGCCATATTGGCCGTACTGTCAATATGATGCTGTTTCATTGAACTGATATTTTATTAAACGTGAAAAATGGTATAGCGTTTATAAGCGATCAGCTATGCTATATCGATTCTCAGGCGTTTAAATAAAATATATTTTGGAGGACTATTATCCGGGAAAGTCTTTGAGTAGTTGACCTGAGCTTTGGCTGCACCTGCTATAAAGTACTGATTGACTGAAAAGTCAACAGGTTCAAACGGTTTGCTGAATCCCGGTTGCCTTACAACAGGCGTTCGCTGATTTTCATCAGGAGAATATTGGCAGAAGTTTGTTTGCGTTGTAGTTTTTGACTTGTTGAGCGGTTGCGCATAATCGATCGGTACCGGATTGAGCAATACCTGTTTAACCGTACAGGGACTTAACGAAAACAAGATCAATCCCATCCACATGATGTGCTGCACATGTCTGATATGACCTGCTACTTTCCGCATGGTTACAAAAATACGACTATTCCGCATTGGCTTTTGCCGGGGTTTCCTGAATCTACCATATAATTACCGGTTTTTACACCAGACACATTGTTACAAAAGAGGAATTTTGCTGCGCACATTCAGCACAGAATACATGAACGCAAACGAACGGATCCTCATTATCGGTGGTGGCGTAAGCGGATTGACCCTGGCTTACCTGCTTTCAAAAAGAAATATCAACACCACTGTTTTAGAAGCGTCGCTACGATTGGGTGGCAGGATACAGACAATCAAAGGAGCATTGGGAACACCTTTGGAACTCGGCGCCACCTGGTTTTCGGATATGCACCCGCATTTGATCACTTTGGTGGAAGAATTGGGATTGAGGAAATATCTTCAATTCTCAAAAGGTGTTTCGCTGTTCCAGACCAAATCGTTTGAGCCGCCGCAAAAATTTTTTGTACCGGAAGCCGAAAATCCCTCTTACAGGATCGCCGGCGGAACACAGATGCTGACAGACGCATTATGTCAAAAAGCAGGCTCCGGAAATATCCGCCTGAACACGAAAGTTACAGCCATCAAAGAAATCGAAAACGAACTATGGATAGCAACTTCTCAAGGAGAAAAACTGTCTGCCGATAAAGCTGTTTTATGTATACCACCGCAACTGGCAGGTACGCAGATACGGTTTTCGCCTGAATTGTCTGGTGATATGACCTCGATTCTACCAACAGTTCAAACCTGGATGGCCGGCAGTATAAAATTCGTTTTGGAATATGCCGATCCGTTTTGGAGAAAGAACGGTTATTCAGGTATGCTGTACAGTCATGCGGGGATTGTTACCGAGATGTATGACCATACCAATTTTGAAGAAGACAAATTTGGCTTCACGGGTTTTCTGAACGGAAGCGCGGCATCCTATCCGCAGGAAATCAGAAAAGAATTTGTATTGAAACAGTTGGGAGCACTTTTGGGAAAAGAAGCCATGCAGCCCGTTGCTTATTTTGACAAAGCCTGGACGGACGAGTTTGTATCGGGAGGAAACCAGGTCATCCAACAACCGCATCAAAACAACGGGCATCCTTTATTGCAGCAAACTTACCTGAATGGCAAATTATTTTTTTCCGGAACAGAAACTGCTACCGGGTTTGCGGGTTATATGGAAGGAGCGGTTATTGCCGCATTGCAAACGGCAGATAGACTTTAGGTGCGGGAAGGAATGAGGAAAAAACAGGATTCCGGATACAAACCTGTGAGGATTTGCAGCGCAGAAAGCAGCCCGGTAACCCTCACAGGTTTTGCCCCTTACACCTGGAAAACCCCGGTTTTGAAATCCCGGTTGACCGGGGCGTGACTGGCAGCGGCGATGCCTTCGGAGATCAGCATCCTTGTCTGTGCAGGATCAATAATATCGTCTACCCATAACCGTGCAGCCGCATAGTAAGGAGTAGTTTGTTGTTCGTATTTACCTTTTATGGCTTCCAGCAGCTTTTTTTCTTCCGCCGGATCTATCTCCTCTCCTTTTGCCTTTAATGCACTCACCTGTATCTGCAACAGGGTTTTAGCTGCCTGCTCTCCGCCCATTACCGCTATTTTAGCCGAAGGCCAGGCGTAAATGAACCGGGGGTCATATGCTTTGCCGCACATGGCGTAATTACCCGCGCCGTAGGAGTTGCCGATAATAATGGTGATCTTCGGCACCACCGAATTTGCTACGGCATTCACCATTTTGGCGCCATCTTTTATGATGCCGGAATGCTCGCTGCGGCTGCCGACCATAAACCCGGTAACGTCCTGCAGGAACACCAGGGGTATGTTTTTCTGGTTGCAGTTCATAATGAATCGTGCTGCTTTATCTGCACTGTCGTTGTAAATCACACCGCCCATCTGCACTTCCCCTTTTTTGCTTTTTACCACTTTACGCTGGTTGGCCACGATTCCCACCGCCCATCCTTCTATACGGGCATACCCGCATAGTATGGTTTGTCCGTAGTCTTTTTTAAACTGGTCAAACGCCGAGTTGTCTGTAATATGCTCAATGATCTCCAGCATATCATAAGGCTTGGAAGCGTCTGCCGGCATCACGCCGTAAATATCTTTGGTATCCTTTGCCGGCGGCCTGCTTTTTATCCTGTCGAAGCCGGCACCCGGTGCATGGCCGAGCCTGCCGATAAGATTCTTTACTTCATCGAGACATTCTTGTTCCGTCCTGAATTTATAATCGGCGATGCCGCTTATTTCGGTATGCGTAACTGCCCCGCCCAATGTTTCTATATCCACATCCTCTCCAATGGCAGCCTTCACCAGGTAGGGCCCTGCCAGGAAAATAGAACCATTATTTTCCACCATCAGGGTTTCATCGCTCATGATAGGCAGGTAGGCGCCACCAGCCACGCAGGCGCCCATTACAGCGGCTATCTGCGTGATGCCCATGGCGCTCATGCGGGCATTGTTCCGGAAGATCCTGCCAAAGTGTTCCTTATCCGGAAATATTTCGTCCTGCATCGGCAGGAAAACACCGGCGCTGTCCACCAGGTATATCACCGGCAGGTTGTTCTCCATGGCGATCTCCTGCATACGGAGGTTTTTCTTTCCCGTGATGGGAAACCAGGCGCCTGCTTTTACGGTCTGGTCGTTGGCTACGATCACGCATTGCCTGCCGCTGACATACCCTACGCCGGCAACCGTACCACCGGCCGGGCAACCGCCCTGCTCTTCATACATTTCGTAACCGGCAAAAGCGCCTATCTCCACAAACGGTCTGCCATCATCGCACAGGTAGTCGATCCGTTCCCGGGGCGTCAGCTTGTTGCGTTGTTTTTGTTTGTCGATCGCCTTTTTTCCCCCACCCGTGTATATTTTGGCCAGCTTCATCTTTACCTGGCTGTACGCCAGCTTCAGGGCATCTTCGTTCTTGTTTCTTTCTAAATCCATGATCTGCTTTTTTGGTATGCACCGGAAATGATAAGGGTCAGATTTTGCATAAATCTATTGATTTATATTGAAATGCCGGCTTCGGGGAGGAATGTATCCCGCTTGGGAAAGTAGATTCCGATTCCAACCATAGGGCGGGAGAGAAATGACAATGGTGAAGCTGGCGGGATGCCAATGTTATGCAAGCTGTCGTTTATCAACGACCTGCAAAAGGCGCAGCGCACCGCAAATATTTGTAGCAGAATGAAATCGTTAGTATCTCTAGCCGCATCGCCTGCCCGACTGCGTCATTCAGGCGCGGCGGCGAAATATTAACTTGTTGGCCGAAACGCCCGCCCGACTGAACATCGTTCGGGCAGGCGGTATTCCTTTTAATTCTATACTCTCTGCTGGTTTTTATTACTCGTATGTTTGAAAAGTAATTTAGTTTCTTTGGAGAAAAAGGTAATGGAGACGGGAGAATTATTTTGTTAAAGGAAGTCAAATCCTTTATGACATTCCGGAAAAAGTTACAGTCCCCGTTTCCT
>JBBCJQ010000001.1:0-325919 GCA_037190885.1 Chitinophagaceae bacterium | reverse complement strand
CCATTGTTTTTATCTCTCCCAGATATCACGGACCTGCACAGATCGTTTAGCCTTTTATCTGTGAACATCTGAGGGATCTGTGAGCCATTGTTTTTATCTCTCACAGATATCACGGACCTGCACAGATCGTCTGTTTCTAATTCCCTGAAACCCATTTTTCTAAACTCTTTCCGGGCCGCGCTGAGGTCATCCACCGCGATCCGTAAAGCCGCTATTCCCACTACGCCGTTGAAAGAAGCGCCATCATCCGTGCTGCAACAGAAAAATTTTTACAGGCACCTCTATACCTGACTTCAAAAAGGATTCCGGACCTTTGTAACCGGTTACCATACAGGCAGGCTGTTGCTAAGGTTCGGGGCCCCTGTTCCTAAAACTCAAAATCCCGTCGGGTGATATTCCACCGGATACCGGTGGTAAAGAAGAACTCATTCCTTTTTGACAGTGTAGGGATATCATAATAGCGGTTACTCACATTCACGTCAACAAACAAATTCTGCAGCAACTCATACGCGGCGGAAAAGCTCAGCTGCGTTCTTTTGGCCAATACGCCGGTACCGATAAAATAGTCGTAATCTCTCGGGCGGGTATGATAGCTAAGGAACAGGTTATTGCCCATATTCAGCCCGGCAGAGTCCAGTCCCTGTTCGGAATAAAATAATTTCGCGGAAACATACAATCGATTCAGCGGCTGATACTTCAGCACACCTATGAACTCTTTGAAATTAGCACCCAACGGATGTGCCAGCTCCTTATTATAATGTGTGTAGCCGGTAGCTTCGCTACTGTGTGTATAGGTAAAAGGACGTACCCAGTTGGCTTCCACCTGCAAGTCGAGGTTGCTTACCCCGGCCACATCGATGTATTTGCCGCCCAATTGCAGGGCATGCTTATTCAACCAGCTGCCACGGTTATAGCGCATGATCTCTTTAAACATGAATTCGCTTATCACCAACTGCCCGTACAATTGCGCTGTCTTTTTGATATTGGCTTTAAAATCTACGCCGATAGTAGCTTTGGAGTTGCCGCTGCCCAGTTGCATTTCCACCGCACGGTAAAATATAACCGGGTTCAGGTAGCTCAGCTCAAACCCGTTCGTTCCATTATAATATACGTTTTCATATATCCCTAGGTTCAGCCAGCGGTTTACCTGCACCCCCAGGTGGTGAAATGCCATATAGTTCTTGAAACGGACCGTGTCCCGGTTGGCCCTGGAATCAAAAGGTGCTATCAGTTCCGCATACACGCTTTTGTAAGCAAATTTTTTCAACTGCACATCCATCTGCAGGTACAGGAAATTATTGCTGAAATCACTGAGCAGCAGGCTCCGGTAGCCGTTGCCGAGAAAAAGCTTATCATATCCGAAGCGAAAATTGATAAACCTCGAAGCAGCAAAATCTATTCCGCCCCTTGCGTCAAAATAGTCATAGCCGTCAGTTTTAAACCGCTTGTAATACCCGGCATTGGGGATACCGTTCCGGCGCGCTTCGTATTGTTGCACGAACAAAGGATCCCGCTCCTGGTTTTCCGTGAGATAGCTGTAAAATCCTATTTTTTTACTGATATTTCCCCTTACGGAAACACCACGGGTATTCACAAAGATCCGGCTGTCCACTTTGGACGAGCTGCCGATCTGCAGGTTCAGTACCGGGTCTACAACAATAGAAAAATCTTTGGAATAGGACTCGTATAAGTGTGCATCTGTTTTGAAAAAATGTTTTAATAAAGGCTTTTCCCGCCTGAAAGCAGCTCCTTCGTCCTTTGTCCATTCCGCGTTATTCATCAGCAGGCTGTTCATATTATACCTGTCTGCCCTGGAAAGATGTACAGGTAATGCCCCGGCTTTTATCAGCGAATCCAGCCATTCCACCCGTTGGGTGTATATCCTGCGGTTATAAGGCTTAATGGTGGAGAAAGAAAAAATGGAGTCGTTTTGGAGCTTAATGTCCAGCCTGTCCAGCAAATCATATTGTTTATTGCCCAGTTGGATACGGTCTGACTGACAGAAAACCCGGTTACACAAAAAAAGCAGAAAGATCGCAGGGAAAAGTGTTTTAGCTGACATGCGGTTGGTTGTTCCTGGTTTGTGAATTGGCTACGGAGATCACCGGATTAACGAACAAAACCGGCGGCTATTGCCAAAGATAAGAGAGAATAAAAAAATTACGGGTATTATGTTATTCCCGGTTCGGCTTATTTTTGGCGAACGCAAACTGAAATATGATAAAACTATATACTACCGGTACCCTGTTTTTTATCTGGAATGTTATTACGACCTGTTATGCACAACCGAATTACAGGAGCCAGGAAAGATGCAGGGACGAAAACATTCCCCGCTATACCGCTCACAAAATAAAAAAAGCACCTGTCATAGATGGTAAGCTGGATGAATCTGTCTGGAAAAATGCGCCACGCTCCAGCCGGTTCGTAGACCTGATATCGGGCGAGGATACGCCCCTTGATACCCGGGCTGCTGTGCTATGGGATGATGAACACCTGTATGTGGGCTACTGGGTGGAAGAACCTTATTTAACAGCCACTTTTACTGAAAGGGATGCTCCGATCTATAAAGACAATGATGTGGAATTATTCATTGCGGGAGAAGACGGCTATTACGAGTTTGAAATAAATTCTTTCGGTACCATTTACGAAGTATTATTCTTCTGGATGGATGCCTTTGAAAAAAAAGGATATAACAAACGACCGGAATTCCGCACAGATGTTGCCGGGGCACGACCATTTAACGGCGTGGGATACAAACACCCGCGCGGCCCGAGAATTGGCTTCTTTAACTGGGATATGCCCGGACTACAGACAGCCGTTCATTTGGAAGGCACGATCAATGACAACAGCGATACGGACAAAGGCTGGACGGTTGAAATAGCCATTCCCTGGTCTTCTTTGCAGATACTTGCAGATGGAGATAAAAAGGCGGTTCCCCCTGCAGACAAAGATGTATGGCGAATGGATTTTTCCCGCTTCAACAGCAGAAAGATGAGCAATAATGATTCCGGAGGCTGGGCCTGGAGCACCCATGGCGTATGGGACTCTCATGTTCCTGAATGTTTTACTTATGTTGAATTTTCTGAAAAAGAAGCAGATAAATAAGCAACTACTGTTATGTCAATGAAAATGTGACAAAGAAATCTCCCGCGGATTTTCGCAGAAGCAGCTTGATAAAATCAACGCTTATCTGCGTAATCCTCCTGCGGCGGACAAGTCTGCTGGAAAAAGAACAGACATTGTTGAATTGACTTAACACTACCTTGCCCCTGAAATTAACGCATACCTATCAGTTCAGCCGGGTAAAACAGGGGGGTATAGGTTGCAGGATGCAAGTGGAAAGTAGACAGTTAATTAACCCATTAATCTCAAGTCTTCGAGCCCCCTTTGTGGTTCGTAAGCCCTGTCGCAGGTAGATATAGAGGGCGCCTGTAACACCCTGACGGGATATACCTGCTGTCGTCGAAATAGATATCTCCTTCATTCTCCCTTTTGTATCAATATATCACCTTCAGATGGCCCAAATTGTACCCGCGTTCGGCCAAAAGCCCGGATACGGCGGTATAAAACTGTATTCTTATGCAATAATATCCTAAAGTATCCAGTTATTACCCTGCATAAAATAAGTATAAACACTTATCTATATAAAATACAGCTACTTTCAGATGAAACGCCCCGGACAACCCGTCAACCCTCGTTTATATTGTCAGAATATAACCATAGTAAGCGCCTTAATCGTGGGTATGGTCGCGTTCAGTAATTACACCCTTGCGCAACAGACCGGTATAACGGCCATATATACAGATTTTAACGGATACTGGAGCTCTTCCTCCTCCGCCATCAGTCCCGTAAAGCCGGATAACAGCCATAACCTGGTCGGCTTCAGGTGGAACGGGCATACCTATTCTACAGGTGTAAATGATGCGTTACTGACCACAAATGGCGTCAGCTTTACACCTATGCAATTCCAGGCATTTCCTGTTCGGCAGATCAGCCTGGCAGGCACTTCAGCGCTGCCGGCTTTGGGCCAGTTAAAAGATGGTGTTGATAATGGTGCGTCAGTACCTCCTCCTTTTTCGCTACCACCCAATGTTTCTTACTTTTTAACAGATGGTGTTAACGGACTGGATATCGGTACAGGTGTTGCCAATATTCCATCCGGTACCCTGCTTTTTGATTTTGGAAGTATTATAGACATTTCACAGATAGGAGATGGTCTTCCCGATATACTGGTCAGCCAGATCGCAGATCCCAGTGCCACGCTTGATTCCATTTATTTTACTGATGCCGGTGGTAATGTAGTGGGTAACAAAATTGCGATCAATCACACGTCAAGCAGTATTCCGGCGGTGGGGCGGTGGGTGGCCGATTTTTATAACGCGAATGGCACCCTGACAGCAGGTTTTACCAAAACGGAAAGGATGCTGAGAGTATGGGGCGCCGACATCAGCGCATTTGGTATCAACAGCACCAATTATACCGAAGCCATTACCCTTCGATACCGGCTGAATGGCACCAGCGACCCGGCTTTCCTTGCATTTAACAGAGCCATTATACAGGTTACGAGCGCCAACAACGATGTGGCGTATACGCTTGTCAATGCTCCCGTTACCATTGATATATTGGCCAATGATCAGCCTTTTAATGCCATCAATAAAGCTTCTGTGCAGGTTACCTCGGCTCCTGCAAACGGCAGCATATCCGTCAACAGCGTTACCGGAGCCATTACCTATACGCCCAACGCAGGCTTCAGTGGTATCGATCATTTCGTGTACCAGGTATGTAATAACAACAGCACACCGCAATGCGATGAAGCGGATGTGACCATTTATGTAGGCAATGCAGACCTGGCAGTGACACAAACCGCAGACATCCTGGCACCCGCATTGCTAAGCCAGGTAAGTTTTGAGATCAGGGCTGTAAACCACGGTTTGAGCAACGCCCACGGAGTGAGAGTGGATGACCTGCTTCCGTCCGGGTTCAGTTTTATATCCGCCAGCGCCGGTACCGGCTCCTATAATAATACAACCGGGGTGTGGACAATAGGAGCGCTTAATAACGGGCAGGAAGCAGTACTTACGATTACCGCCAACGTAAATGCTACCGGAAGTTATACAAACAGGGCCATCATCAGCGGTTCCCTCTTTGATCCAAATAACGACAATGATACAACCACCCTCACACTCTCCCCGGTACCGGCATCCAGCGACCTGGAAGTAGTAAAAACGGTGAATAAACATACCGCCAGGGCCGACTCCTCTGTAGTGTTCAGCATTACAGCCCGAAACAACGGTCCCAGCCTTGCGACATCTGTGCTGGTGACAGACCTGTTGCCTTCCGGGTATAGCCTGCAACAGGCTACAGCGCCAGCCGGAACTTCTTACAACAGCGTAAACGGCATATGGACAATTGGTTCCCTGGCAAAAGACTCCGTCAAAACGCTGCAGATAGAAACCATCGTGCATGCCACCGGCGATCATACCAATACCGCCGTCATCAGCGGAGCCCATGCAGATGCAAACAGCAGCAATAACAGCAGCACGGCTACTGTTACACCAGCCGTAGGGATACCGGTTTTTCACAGCGGCTCCTCATCTGTAATATGCCAGTCGGACAATACGGTACATTACACAGCGGAAGCAACCAACCAAAGCGGGATGACCTATAGTATCCTGCCCGATACAGCCGGACACATTAATGTATCAACAGGTAACGTGACCTGGAATTCCAACTTCTACGGTGAAGCGATCATTACCGCCACTGCCACCGGCATTGACGGGCCTGTCAGCAGCCAGCATACAGTTATGGTAAACCCTGCTGCAACCGCACCTGTTTTCGCTGCGGGCGGATCCTCGCATCGCTGCCAGGGTACGGGTATGCAGTCATATACAGCAAGCTCAGCCCATACTACCGCTATGAGCTATCAGCTCAGTCCTGCCGATGCAGGTACGATCGATGCAGCTACCGGAACGGTAACCTGGGATGCAGCGTTTAGTGGTACCGCCTATATACAGGCAACAGCAACGGGCTGCAGCGGCTCCGTTCACAGCACCCATACAGTAACGGTACAAGCTACCCCTTCCGCTCAACTGGCCTACGAAAGCACCAGCTTTTGTCGCACAGGACTGGCAGCGGTGTTTGAAAATACCGGTAGCAGCAATGGAACTTTTTCCTCCGGCGCCGGCCTTTTTATTAACAGCCACACCGGGGGAATAGACCTGGGACAAAGCACTGCCGGTACTTATACCATCTATTACAACTATGCTGATGGAAGCTGCCCCGGGCAATCAGGTACGACCATAACAATCTTACCTGATCCTGCATTACAGATCACCAACCCCGATGCCGTTTGCTACTATGATGCGGCAGACATCACCCATAGCCAGGTAACTGCAGGCAGCAGCCCGGGCCTGGTATATACTTATTTTATGGACGCAGGTACGCTGCTGTCTCTTGCGAACCCATCCGCCATCAATACAGCCGGCATGTATTATATCAAAGGTACAAATGCCGACGGCTGCAGTACCATTGGAGCAGTAACGGTTTCCATAGAGGAACCGGACGCTACTACTATTTCATATGCACAGAGCAGCTTTTGTAACACAGGTACTGCCACTGTAATCATTCACGGTATTACAGGCGGCGTATTCAGCGCCCCGGCCGGACTGTCCATTTCCGCCGCTACGGGAGAAATAGACCTGGACAACAGTACACCGGGATCTTATACTATTCAGTACCAGTATCAATCCAACAACTGTACCGGTACTGTGTATACCGATGTGTCCGTTTATAAACCCGGCCTCGTTATAACGGACCCATCGCCCGTGTGCGCACCGCATTCGGTTGACCTGACCGCCACTGCCGTTACAGCAGGAAGTGATAACGGGCTGACATTCGGGTATTTTACGGATGCGGCTGCCACTACTGCACTCACCAGTCCCTCCCAGGTGGCAACGGGAGGCACTTACTATATTCGCGGGCATAACGCAGCGGGCTGTGCCAGTGACGTGGAGCCGGTTATTGTTGTAATACAGGATCAACCGGTTCTGTCGGTAGATGCACCCAGCCAGCCGGTTTGCAGGGGTGAAACTGTTCAACTCATGGCTTCCGGCAGTGTTGCAAACATTGTATGGGCAGGGTATGAAGAAGGTGGTTCAACCATAAACGTTGAGCCTGCAGCTACCACGAGTTTCCGTGCTGTGGCAACCAGTTCCGAGGGTTGTACCACAGAAACATCCGTAACCGTAACGGTGAGCAATTTCAGGCTTTCACTGCTCGCCTCGCCTGGATCGGTCACTTCCGGCAAGCCCGTAAACTTTCAAACCAGCGGCACCGAAGCCTACAACGTGATCGCATGGCAACCGGCAGCAAGCTTTACAAATACTTCGGCCACAGCACAAACGATCATCGTATCTGATACCACAAGAACATTCCAGGTAATAGCGCAGTCTGCCGGTGGCTGTCTGGATACCGCGCAGGTAACCCTTTCCATAGATCCCAACACTTCAGATATCTTCATACCCAACGCCTTTACACCCAACAACGACGGGAAGAATGATATTTTTAAAGTATATGGCTCATCCCTGAAGGCTGTTGAAATGCGCATCTATTCTCAATGGGGAACGCTGGTGTACGAAACCAGGGATAACCAGGCAGGTTGGAACGGGAAATCAGGCAACCAGCCGCAACCTGTAGGTACCTATCTGTATGTGATCAAAATAACGCTGACCAACAGCGACAGCTTTATCAGGAAAGGCTCCCTTAGCCTTATCAGGTAGGCATACACACCAGTGTTATGTATTTTTAATTTTCCGGTACCGGAATGCCTTTGAACAGCAAGAAAGCAGTTGCCTGTTATCAGCGCAGGTAACTTTTCTCACCGTAGGTAAATACGACCAAACTATATACCGCAAAAGTTCAAAATTTAGTAACTTTAGTTTTTCGCAGGTACTGTTTGCGTACTGTATGCTGTGCTTCAAAACGCTGCTATGGACTTCAGAGCTGTACAGGAATATCTGTTAAATAACGACCCCCAGGCTATTCGCTTGCTATACGATGACCTCGGTAACAGGCTTTTTCGGCTTGCTTATGCGATAGTAAGGTCAAAGGAGGTTGCAGAAGAGATCATTGGAGATGTGTTCCTCAAAGTATGGCAAAAACGGAGTGAAATGGCATCGGTTGAAAACCTGCGGCTTTACTTATACGTCACTACCCGCAATTGCTGCTTTTCTTATCTCCGGAAAACCAACAGCCAGCCTGCAGCATTTTCCTTTGAAGCGCTCTATCAGCCTTACTATCACTTTGACAAATCCCCGGAAGAGTTAATGATCACCCGGGAAATTCTCCAGACAATAAATGAAACGATCAACAATCTGCCTGCAAAATGCAAACTGGTTTTCAAGTTGGCCAAAGAAGACGGGCTCAAACACAAAGAAATAGCCGAATTGCTGGATATCAGTATTAAAACCGTTGAAAGCCAGATGGCGATCGCCTTAAAAAGAATCTACGCAACCGTCACCATCCAGTTTCCCGAGAACAGGCTTATCGCGCAAAAAAAATAATTTTTCTTTTAGGGGTAAATGATTGTTTATAGCGTTCTTTTAAAATTTATAGCGTTCTTTTAAAAACGGTATAAACTGAAATTTATGAGCAGCAACCGGTTATGGGTGTTGATGGCAAAAAAAGACAACGGAGAAGCCAGTAGTGCCGAATTAGAGGAACTGGAGGAATTGTTACGGGCAGAAAAGATACATCCTGCAGTTATGGAAACACTGCTCAGGTCGCCTTTACATTCGCTGCCGGAATTAAAATTACCTGATGCACACTGGGATAAGATTGCCACTGACATCGAGATCGAGACCCGACCACGGCCATCATTCACCGCCCGTTTATTCAGCTTATCCCGGAAATGGCAGATCGCGGCCATCACCCTGGTCCTTATCGGCGGCGCCTTGCTTTTCCTGCTGCAGCATCCATCGGTTACGGAAGAACGCCCGGAACAGATCGTTACCCGGGCTGCAGATACCCGTTATATGCAGTTACCTGATGGAACAACGGTAAAGATGAACGGGAAAAGCCGGCTTTCTTATACGAGCGAAGGGTTTGGCAAGACCAACAGGGAGGTAGTGCTCGAAGGAGAGGCATTTTTCGAAGTCGTTAAAAATGAATCGGTTCCGTTTATCATCCATACCACTTCCGTAGACGTTAAAGTAAAAGGAACCTCTTTTAACCTGAAAGCCTACTCCGACCAGCCTACCGTGGAGGCTGCCCTGGTAAGCGGATTGATAGAACTGAGTACCAGTCAGGATCCTGACAGGAAGATACTGCTGAAGCCCAATGAGAAGATCATCATCCGTAAGGATAGCGCTGCAGGTATCGCATCGGGTACGGTTTCCCACATACAGAAAATTCAGCCCCTTGAATATACCATCTCCGAACTGAAAACACACGCAAACCTGCTGATGGATACCGCCTGGATGTGTAACCGGCTGGCCTTCGACAATGAAAAGCTGGGAGAAATAGCTACCAGGCTTGAAAACTGGTTTAATGTAGCTATACATTTCAGGGATGAAACGTTAAAAGAGAAACGCTTTTCCGGCATACTCGAAAAAGAAACGCTGGATCAGACATTAAATTTCCTGCAGCTATCCAATCACTTTGATTACGAAATACACGATGATCAGCTTTTTATAGGAAAATAAAACGATTTGAACCACCATTACTAACTAAACAAATGACGCCATATGACATAAACCACAACTGAATACAAAAAGGGAGATGCTCGAACCATCCCCCTCTAAAAAGTCAATGTTAAGAATTGCCGCATCCATTGCACGGTAGGGCAATCCTATTTTTTAACTTATTATATCAAAGGTATGCAAAAAAACGGAACACAAAGGCATGCGCAGGAGCGTGTATTTCTTAAGTGTCTGATCATTATGAAGCTACTATCCATCCTGTTATTTGCTGCTGCCATGCAGGTATCGGCCAGGGGGTATTCTCAAAAATTCATTGATATTAATTTAAAGAATACCAACCTGAAAAGTGCTTTATCCCATATTCAGCAAAACAGCAACTACCGGTTTATTTACAGCGATGAGCTGCTGGCTTCAACAAGCCCTATCAGCAAAATAAATATTCGTAAGGGAACCATCCAGCAGGTGATGGCGGTATTGCTGAGAGCAACCAATATCACCTATCACCTGATGGATAATGATCTGATCGTACTATCCAGGATGGAACTGTCAAAGCCGGTAATGGAGGTAAAAGGAATTGTACGTCTGCAGAACAGTGATGGTTCAGTTGCTTACCAGGCAGGAATATCTGTTCTGGAAAGCGGCACGCAAAATGGTACCACGACTGCTGCCGACGGAACATTTTTGCTCCGGGTGGATAACCCAACTGCTACGCTTGAGATCTCTTTTGTTGGTTATAACACGGTGAGCTACCCGCTGGAAGGCAAAACCGAGATCGAGGTATTGCTCGTTCCTGCCGCGGATGAGCTGCAGCATGTGGTGGTAACTGCATTGGGGCTCACCCGGCAGAAAAGATCGCTGACCTATGCAACGCAAAATCTGAAAGGAGAAGAACTGAGCGACAGCAGGCAGGCAAACCTTACCAGCGCCATGAATGGAAAAGTGGCGGGGTTAACCATTAACAAAACCAACGCAGGTCCCGGATCTTCCAACAGAATTGTATTCCGTGGCAATCGTTCCATAAACGGCAACAATCAGCCGCTGATCGTAGTGGATGGGGTAAGGGTAGACAATAGCGCCAAAGCGGCCGCCGACGTTGCCATATTTGGCGGAAGGGACAACGGCGATGGGATATCCAATATCAACCCGGACGATGTGGAATCGATGAATGTGTTAACAGGCGCATCTGCCGCAGCTTTATATGGCTCTGATGCGGCGAATGGGGTAATTATGATCACTACCAAAAAAGGCAAAGCCGGAAAGCTGGACGTCCAGCTATCCAGCTCTTTTACCCTGGAGGATCCGCTGTTTTACCCGAACTTCCAGAACAGCTACGGGCAGGGGAGCGACGGGGCTTTTACTACTGACAGCGATTATTCGTGGGGCGCACGGATGGATGGACAAAACGTTACTGACTGGACAGGCAAAACACAACCCTATAGCCCGCAGCCCGATAATGTAAAAGACTTTTTCAATACAGGGTCAGAACTGGTGAATACAATATCTGTTGCCGCAGGCAACGACAGATCGCAAACTTATTTTTCTTACAGCAACAATTTCAGCAAAGGCATTATACCCAATAACGGTTATAAAAGACATAATATCAACCTGAGGCAGACAACCGCACTCTCCAGCAAACTCTCCCTGGATCTCAAAGCGAATTATATTGTAGAAGATGTAGAAAACCGTCCCTTATCCGGTGCTGCCAACCGCGTAATGTCCACTTTATATGTGCTGCCACGCAGTATCCGGCTGGAAGACATCCGTGATTTTGAAGAATACAATAATGAAGGAGAGCTGTTGCAGCGATACTGGGCAATGAGAACTACCAATTTCCAGAATCCTTACTGGAGTGTTTACAGGAATTTCTACAGCCGGGACCGTAATCGCTTCCTTGGACTCGCGGCGCTCACCTGGAAAATAACACCTGCGCTGAACCTGCTGGTACGGAGCAGCATCGATTACTATACCGACAAAAGTGAAGAGAAGAATTACAACGATACTTACTGGATCGACTTTCCCGGTAATGGCAACTATATGCTGAACAAGGAGAGCAACCGCCAGTTCAACAATGAGTTGATCCTGACTTATAATAAAGACCTTTCGGATGATTTTTCGCTGAGCGCCACTGCAGGCGCCAGCCTGGAGCAATTCCAGTTTGAGCGTTCTACGCTTAACAACCAGGGTTTAAGGGTGCCCAACCTGTTCTCAAGCAGTAATGCCGTGGCACTTACGTTTGTGCAAAACCGGTATTTCCCGTTCGCGCCCATTCAGCGATGGGAAAAACAATCGGTGTTTGGCGCGGCTCAGTTGGGCTTCCGGAACTACCTGTTTCTGGACATTACCGCCAGAAACGACTGGAACTCTACCCTGCCCGTTCATAATGCGTCGTATTTCTTTCCCTCTGCCGGTATCAGTGCCATTATCAGCGAAATGGTATCTATGCCCGACTGGGTAAGCTATCTGAAAGCCCGCACTTCTTACGCCTACGTCGGTAACGGAGCCGGGTTCAACCAATTGAAGCCATCTCATTCAATGGGTCCGGGCGGTAATAACGGTTTTCTGATATACGACAGGGTACTGCGCAATGCAGACTTAAAGCCCGAAGAAACGCGCTCCTATGAAGCCGGCATCGATTTCGGTTTGTTTAACAATCGTTTAGGCGGTAACGTTACTTTCTATAATACCTATACCATCAATCAAACATTACGCATACCGGTACCGGATCCTTCCGGTTACATGGCACGGTTCATCAACGCAGGCAAAATACAAAACAGGGGCTGGGAAATATTGCTGACGGCACGTCCGGTAGATACCAGAAGCTTTAAATGGAATATTGCTTTTAATTTCGGCACCAACCGCAACAATGTTATCCGTCTTGACGAATTACAACAAAGAACGGCACTCAGTTCTCCCCAGGCGCTCGGCGCTATCGTTGTGGAAGAAGGCAGGCGTTACGGAGAAATATATACTGCCAGCCTCCGGCGTGACAACCAGGGCAACGTGATCGTAAATGAAAACGGGATCCCTTTGCACAATACCCAGCAGAATCATTATGTGGGGAATTTTAACCCGGACTGGACGGCGGGTATCATCAACTCATTCAATTATAAAAACTGGGCTTTTTCTTTCCAGATAGATCAGCGGCAAGGCGGCGTAGTGATTTCGGGCACCCAGGCCAGGATGGCTGAATTTGGAGTGGCTGACTATACGGTAGAACACAGGGAAACGGGTTTTGTTGTCCCGAACTCCGTGCTGGAAGATGGCACGCACAACACGATCAGCATCAGTCCGCAGGCCTATTGGGTATTTTTGGGTAGCAATTCCATAGGAGAAATGTTTGCCTACGATGCAACAAATATCCGTTTAAGAGAAGCGGCATTAACCTATTCCATACCCACCACTGTCTTCAATAGCCAGACTTTCATTAAAGGAGCATCTGTTTCTCTAATAGGCAGGAACCTGTTTTTCCTGAAAAACAATGCCCGCTACTTTGATCCCGAATCTTCGCTGGGAACCGGTAACAACCAAGGGATAGAGTATTCCTCTATTCCTACTACCCGAAGTATCGGACTGTTCCTGAAAGTTAATTTCTGATCTTAAAAAAATAGTTATGCGAAAAATATTAAATACAGTTCTGTTACGGTTTATATATATGGCTGCTTTTTGTCTGCTGACAGTAACAATGATGATGACAACAGGCGGTTGCACCAAAAGGTTTGAAGAGATCAATACAGACCCGACAACACTTTCAACGCTCACGCCACCTACCATTCCCCTCGCCTTTTCCCGGGCGCAATACCAGGGGTTATACAGCGATGCAGGCATTTACCAACTGGCCCGTGCCCTTTTTGTTGACTACTGGTGCCAATACTATGCTACAGTTTCCGCCGGTCATGCTACTGATCGCCTGGTATTGCGGGAAGACTGGACCTTCTATCAATGGTCCTCACTGTATTCAGTCACCTGGCCAACGTTGAAACTGGTGCTGGAGGCAACGGAAGATACGGATCCGGCAGCGCATGCAATGGCTAAGATCTGGAAGGCCTATATCTTCCATTCGCATACGGATTTCTTTGGACCGGTACCTTATTTTGAAGCAGGGAAAGGGTTGCTGAAAATTCCTTATGACAGCCAGGAAGCGGTTTACGACGACTTATTCGTCACGCTGGAAGAGTCTGTCAATACGCTGAAAAATGAAGATCCCACCTACCGGCCATTTGGTACCAGCGACCTGATCTTTCATGGGGATATCAGCAAATGGATAAAATTCGGCAATACCCTCCGGCTTCGCCTGGCTTTGCGAATTTCAGCAGTTCAGCCGGAAAAAGCACGGCAGGAAGCAGAGAAGGCAGTGGCCTCCGGCGTGATGACCACGAATGATGATGATGCCTTTATGGATGTGAATGAGACATCCCATAACGGATTAGCCATTATGTCGCCCTGGGGCAATTTCCGGATGAGCGCTACGATGTTTAGCTACCTGAAGGGATACAACGACCCCAGGCTTCAGGAATATTTCAGCCCGGCAGTCAATACCGGTGAATATGCAAGTATACGGAACGGACTGAGCACCGCCCAACTGACAGCCAGTCCCATGAACCAGGGAAACAATCTTTCCAATATCGGACCCCGTTATCATGTAGATAAAGGTGCAGAAACAAAGTTATCGGTTATGTATGCTGCAGAAGCCTGGTTGCTGCGGGCGGAAGCTGCATTGAACGGATGGGATATGGGTGGAGATGCCAAAACGCTGTATGAAGAGGGAGTCGCCACCTCCTTGCGGCAATGGGGCGTTACAGGAGAAGCCATCAACGATTATATACAGGGCACCGGCACACCGGCGCCACCGGGAGACTACCTGGACTCTTCACCCGTAGCTGATATTCCGGTACGCTTTTCAAACAATACGGAAGAACAAAGGCAACAAATTCTTACACAAAAATGGCTGGCGCTTTTCCCGGATGGTATAGAAGCATGGACAGAGATCCGCCGTACCGGATACCCTGTCCTGTACCCGGTGGTACAATCAGATAATCCACAGGTACCGTCCGGGAGTGTGGTCAAACGATTTGTTTTTCTCAACCAGGAGTACCAGTCTAATGGAGAGGCTGTTCAGGCGGCATTATCATTGCTGGACGGACCGGATTCTCCGGCAACACCTGTATGGTGGAATAAATAATCATCAATAAAAAACACGCTGGATGGATCATCCAAACTGTGGCGACGGATACGCCGCTGTATGGACAGGCCTTTGCCTGTTCCGGATAACAAGCCGGCAGCAAATTGTATAACAACCGTTCTTGCCTGGGGCTGACCACAAAGGTCGTCATTGCAAACGAAGTGAAGCAATCTCAAATATTTAAACCTTTATTACTCAAAGAGATTGCTTCGGTCGTTCCTCCCTCGCAAAGACGTTCCATGAGCTTTTTGGTCAGCCCAACTTTCGGGAGTAATAGCCGGCATCAGGAGCAAGGGTATTACACCAGACAATTCCATATATGCTCATACACCTCCGTTGCGTCCAGCGGTTGCGCCGGCCGGCTGTGGCTGCCGGAAAATACCGCATGGTACTGCCGGTCTGCGAAAACGCTTCCGTGTGAACCTTTTACCAGGGTGGCATCCAAAGGGATCACATCCATTACATAGCGAAAGCCCAGTTTTTTCCGGAGCAGCTTATAAGCAGCTCTTGCCTTTGATGTCATAAACAGCTCTACCGGGTCATATCCCGGTTTCTTGTGTATATCCACTACCCTTGCATAGTCCGGGGCAACAGCATCGTCTGTCCAGAAATAATAGGTAAGCCAACTGTCCGGTTCCGCTACCAGCACTATATCGCCCGAGCGTTCATGATCAATATGATATTGCGCCTGCTGTGCACGGTCCAGCACCAGCGCTATGCCCGGCACACCGTTCACCAGGGACTGCACCTTTGATGATACAGAAGGATCATTTATATAAATATGCGCTACCTGGTGGTCGGATACGGCAAATGCTTTTGACGCGCCGGCATCCAGCAACTCCAGCCCTCTTTCCACCCGTATGCCCAGCAGTCCTTCCTCCCGCAATAACCGGTTAACATGGATCGGTCGATTAACGGGTGTGATGCCATACTCCGAAAGCAAAATGATCCGGGCGCCGCCGGCTTCATAGTGTTCTACCAGGTTCTTCACCACATCGTCCACCTCCTGCAGGTGCGCAGTAACCCGCGAAAGATCGTCGCCGTATTTCTGCAGGCAATAGTCCAGGTGTGGTAAATAGATCAGGGTAAGTGTGGGATCATATTTTTTATCGGTAAACAGTGCAGCATCGGCAATCCATTTAGTGGAAGTGATATTGGCGCCCGGCCCCCAGAACGAGAACAGGGGGAACTGCCCCAGCACCTGCTGCAATTCATCACGCAAACCCGCAGGGTGCGAATAACAATCCGGCATTTTCCGGCCATCCGCCAGGTAGTTGGGACGCGGCGTTACGGAATAATCCGCGCTGCTGTACATATTGTACCACCAAAACATTTTGGAACAGGTGAATGAGGCATCCAGCCTTTTTGCCCGTTCCCATATCTTTTCTCCCCCCACCAGCTTATTGGATTGCTTCCAGAATTTTATTTCACAATCCGTCCTGTCATACCATCCGTTTCCCACAATACCCGTCTCCGAGGGCCATTTGCCTGTGACGTAAGTAGACTGCAGGGTAGTAGTGACCGCCGGTAATACCGGGTTGATGGTTTGCAATCCGTGCAGCTCCGTAAACTTTTTAATGAAAGGCGTATGCGCCCCTATCAGATGAGACGATAAACCCACTATATCAATAGCAACCGTTTTGTGCATTGGTTTTGTATTAATGATGATCCAGTAATTCCGTAACCCATTGCAGTTCTCTGCTGATGGACTGATCGATCGGCAAACGGGTAGCAGCCGGCAATACCTCCCAGGTGTAGGTTTCCACTTCCATGTATTTTGTAAAAGGATTTTTTTGCTGCATACCGAGCACGGTTGTAATATCCGCCTGGGTGGATTGTAATACATCGTAACGCTCCATAAAAAGCGGCACATGGTAATGCGCCCTCCATTCTTCCACGCCGGGATGCTGTGCATCCGCCAGCGCTTCCGGCATATCCCGGTAACGTAACAGGGTACCGTCTGTTTTTGCGGCTATCACCTGGTGCAGGTATACGGGTTCATTAAAGGTTTTAAACGCGTCAATCACTTTTTCTTTTTCAGCGGCAATGCCATCCAGCCGTCCTTTCAACGCAGCGCTGATCTGCAGCTTACCGGTTTTAATGCCCTGTTCTTCCAATTGCCGGATCATCTCTGCATGGTTCTCATACCCCACTGCAAAATGACATATATCATAGCAAAGCTGAATATGCGTTTTGATGGCTTCTTCCGCATCCGTGTTGCTCATTCCCCTGCTTTGCTGCAAATGCCGGATGCCGGTCGGCAACAGATACTTTGTGTACCACTGCAAAAATTCCGAACCATTGTCCAGCAGCCCGTCGGGTTCCGGTTCAATATCTATATGAATAAGCTTTCCTGTCTTTTGCCGGATAGCTACCAGCGCATCGACTACCAGCAGCAGGTTACCGGTGGCTTTCTGAAAAACCCCATCCCATTCCTCCTCTGTGTGCCAGAAACGATAGGTCAGCGGAGAAGTAGAAATACTGCCTTCCATACCATCCGGCAATAGTTTCGCCAGTATCTCCGCAAGCCGTATGGTATATGCCACACGATCAGGGGTCAGCCAGTCCGGCGCATGCACCTGGTCTTTAACAACGCTGTGGTGAAAATTGCCGAAAGGAAAACCATTCATGGTAAATACGTATATACCGTTCTCCTTAAGCCAGTTTTTAAACACCTGCAAACGGTCTTCCTGTTGCAGTACCCTGCTGGCGGCATCGGCCAGCCGCAGTCCAAGGGCAAACGGCTGGTGCGGAGCAGTTTGCTTTTTGATTGCCGGAACATGCTCTTTCAATTTCGCAAAATGATCTTCCCAGCTTTCGCCTGCATGTATATTGCTGCAATATGTCAGGTATCCGTACTTTGTTTTCATGGCTGTTCTGTTTGATGATATTGCTTCAACCAGTTAGACGCTTTTTTAATCAGTGCGATATCGAGATGATGCACTTCTTCTCCCTTTCCTATGGCTCTCAGCAACATGATCGTGAGCTTACCGCCCAGGTGTTCCCGGAACTCATGTAAGCCCTGTATCAACGGACTGTCGTCCAAGGAAACATCCATCAGCGGATGGGTGATGTCAAAGCCTATATCTATCAGCAACTGAATGACTGATCTCGCGTCCTCTTCACTCAGCCAGCCGAAAAAGTGTGAATATGCAGTATCCAGCGCTATACCCATCGCTACCGCTTCGCCGTGCCGGATCTCAAAGCCTGAAAGCTGCTCCAGCTTATGCGCGCTCCAGTGACCGAAGTCCAGGGGACGGGAGGAGCCTTTTTCGAAAGGATCGCCACCGGCGATATGATCCAGGTGCAGCTGCGCGCAGCGTTTGATCTGGTACTGCATAGGCGCCGCTTCTCTCCTGCTCAATGCCGGCGCATTTTGAGTAAGCCATATATAAAAGGACTTATCTTTTATGAGCGCTACTTTAACGGCTTCGGCTATACCTGCCCGCCACTCCCTGTCAGAAAGGGTAGTCAAAAAATGTTCGTCGTTGAATACGGCTGCCGGAGGCGTAAATGTGCCAAGGAAATTTTTCTTTCCCTTATAGTTGATACCGTTTTTTACACCGATACCCGAATCGTTTTGAGACAATACGGTAGTAGGTATCCTGATATGACGGATGCCGCGATGAGATATAGCGGCTGCATATCCTGCCATATCCAGTACAGCACCACCACCGATTGCTGCGATATAGGAATGCCTGTCAATACCCTGCTCATCCACCATCCGCACTATTTCGTTTACATGAACATCCGTGTTTTTGCAAGTCTCTCCTCCGGGCACAACCAGTATGTTTTCGACCAGTCTTACCCGGTCGCTGCCTTTGAAATATTGACGGATGTCATCCATGAGCGTCGGATGACATTCCGCTACACCGGCATCTACTACAAAAAATATCTTTTTTTCACTATCCGCGGCATCAGCCTGCAAAAAGCGATGGAAAAGCGGGTTCTCCCGGTGAAACAGGCGACTCGTAAACCAGACGTTGTATTCAACAGGTACACTGAAACGTTGTTGTATATGATCCATCTCAAAAAATGATTAAGGCTTCACAAGCCCGGAAAATCTCAAAATACATCTTTGTTGCAAACCAGCCATCATGCCCAATGATGTTATGTTACGGCAAAAAGGCGCGCCAGCAACAGAGAAACCGGCAGCAATGACAGGATCAGGCATGCCAGGTACAACTGCCCGGAGGCAGCCGCCCAGGTGGCATTCATCAGTATCAGCGCCAGCACCCCTGCTTTTACCGCTTTACCTGTTAAAGCGCCGGAAGGATGCCGCATGGCTTTTACCAGCGGACGTATGATCATAATGCCAAAGCCCGCCAGGAAAAAAAAGGCTGATTGCCAATGCTCCTGTATCATGCTGAAAATGAGCAGGGCAATTAAAACAAGCACATACAAACCGAGGGCAAAATACAGGTTCGTTTTGTTGCTGCCATGCACTTCGCCCCGGCTGATCATGGTGATAGCCGCTATATAGACAATGGGGATCCATGCAAGAAACCAGTAGCCGGCAACAGCGCCGGGAATAATGCTCACGCCCAGCAGCAGGTTTAAGCCCCTGCACAATCCCATCATCAGCGGACCGGCGATAAAATGATGTTTTCCCCATTTATCGTACAACAATGCACAAACAGCAATGGCTACCGATAATACCGTGGAAATAGAGTAAGGGTCTGCATGCACATTTGCTGCGGCAACAATTCCCATCAGCAGTAACAGGGCGCCCCCTGTTGCAGCCGCTGCTCCCGTTATTACTCCTGAAGGAATAGGACGCTCGGGGCGTTCCACCGCATCCAGCTTTGCATCAAACACATCATTGAACACCACGCCACCTGCATATAAACCTATCGTTGATACAATCAGCAATACCAAAGGCTTCCAGTCCTGCACCGGTTGTACAACATGTAAAAAATAACCGGATATGGCCACGCCCGCCAGGATATCGGAAACGGCCGTAACAACATTTGCCGGTCTGGTCAACCTGAGAAATCCCATCACCCTGTTCACGACCGCCTGCTTATTTAATAATAATAGAATTCTTATCTGTGCGGGGTTGCTGACCGCCACGTAAAATGGTGTTCCCGTTGAATTTCTCGCTTTGATCGATTTGCCGGGCACCGCTGAAATCCGCTTCGTCAATTTGCCCGCTTTGGGCAAAAGCGGTAATGGCATTTTTATAGGTGGCCATGTATATGTCTTCGTCAGCAATACCCTTCTGCTTCATCAATGCTGCTGTTTTGGGCACGGCCAGCGGGTCACTGATGCCCCAGTCCGCAGCGGAGTTTATCATAATGCGTTCACTGCCGTACTCCCTGATGATCTCCACCATGCGTTCGTTCCCCATTTTGGTAAAGGGATAGATGGTAAATGCGGCCCAGAACCCCCTGTCCAGCACCTCTTTCACGGTTTCTTCGTTGTTATGGTCTACAATTACCATATAGGGGTCCAGCCCATGCTCCAGCGCTATGTCCATGCTCCGGGTAGTTCCTTTTTTCTTATCCCGGTGTGGGGTGTGGATCTGTACAGGAAGATTCGCTTCTTTTGCCAGCTCCAGTTGAAGGCGATAGTACTTTTCTTCAGCGGACGTTTGGTCATCAAAACCGATTTCGCCTATCCCTGCAACGCCTTCCTTATAAATAAACAACGGGAGTATTTCCATTACCTGCTCTGCCAGCGCCTCATTATTCGCTTCCCTTGAGTTGAGCCCGATCGTGCAATAATGTTTGATACCGAATTGAGACGACCGGAAGCGTTCCCAGCCAATGAGGCTGCTGTAGTAATCCCTGAATGTTCCCACGGCAGTACGCGGTTGTCCCAGCCAGAAAGCGGGCTCAATGAGCGCTACCACGCCCGCATCCGCCATTGCCTGGTAATCGTCCGTGGTACGCGATGTCATATGCACATGCGGATCAAAAAAACGCATCCCCCTGATCGACTCCAGGTAGCTGGTATCGTTACTGCCGGGTTGCAGATCTTCTTCTGTCAGGTTTCCATTACAACACATAATTACTGGATTAAAATTTAAATAAATATGTTATACTACCGGAAAGTTTTCTTTTGCAAGCGAATGCCAGCTCAGCTTTCCGGATTGAATATCGCTTTGTATTGCAGGATATTGGTCCAACAGCGCTTTGGCAGGCGGATAACTACTATGGTAACAGGCAAGCAGCCCGGCTTTTTGCTCAGCCGTCTCTTCGCTGCTTACCGCCTTTCGTATATCACTGAAATTGCCGGCATCGATGAACGGCGCCACGCAACGCCACAACTGCAACGGCACGGGCCGGGAAGCGGCCCAGCGCTCATGTGCAAAGTCACATAATGTATCTGCCAGCGACCGGTTGGCTCTTTCGTCCAGTCCGATGATACGGTCTGTATCCTTTTCCGTAAAAAATGCTTTCAGCACCAACTGGTTCCAGGCTGCTTCGTCAAGATATTCCGATGGATAGGGATTATCGCAAATAACGGTTTCCAGCACCCCTCCGATATTACTTCTTATGCCTTCCGCGCAACGGGCGATCCACTTTTGCGGCCAGGCAAGCACCGGCAGGGCGCCATAGAGGGCAACCAGCTCATTCACATCCGCCGCGAGGAAAAGACCGTCTATGGTCTCAAAATATTTTTCTTCGTTTGTGCTATCCAGTTGTAACAACAGCCAAACCCTGCACAAACGGTCAATCGTATAGCCGGTAATGGAAAACCCGGGACGTATCTGCGTTATGGTAGCATCCTGCTGCTCAGTAACAACCACGCCGGCTTTACCGGTTTTACGCGGCATCAAAACAAAAGTTTTATTAAAGCCGGTAACCGACGACAGCGCTTCCTGGTCTTTTAGCCAGTTCCACGCGCCCGGGTCGGGCTGTTGTTGCATAATTTCAGCAAAAACAGCTGTTAACTGTTCTGCAGGACAGGAATACGTATTCATCTTTTAACACATCTATCTTTACAAATCAACGGTGCAAAAACACCCTGCACCGGGCTTTGCAATGTACAGAAAAAAATGTGGAAATGAGATGATGTGGGAAAGGTGGAAAATGTGAGAATGTGGAAGTGTGAGAATGTGAAAAACGATCATTTCGGAAGAAGAATACAGGACCGCACAGAGCAATTATATGAATAAACTCGCCGCCATACCGCAACTGGAGGCAACCATCAGTTCACAGGATAACATGATCAGGGATAAGCAAAAAGAGATCAATCAACTGGAGCATGATGTTCTGCAGCAGCGAAAGCTATTTGAGCAGGCATTGTTCACTTTAAAAAGTGTCGCAGAAGACTGGATCATGCGGTTTGTGCTTAGAAGTCCTGTAGATGGCAAAATTGCATTTGTTTTGCCGCTGCAGGAAAGCCAGTTTATGGAGCAGGGTAAGTTGCTTGCCTATGTTACGCCAGAAGATGCAGGCTACTATGCGGAGGTAAAGTTGGCGCAGCATAATTTCGGCAGGGTGGATACAGGAATGAAAGTGCAGTTGAGGTTTGATGCCTTTCCCTACCAGGAAACAGGGTTTGTTCCCGGCAAACTGGATTATATATCCGGTATGGCAATAGACAGTGGATTTTTAGGAAGAGTGGACTTACCCTCTCTTACAACCAGCCGGAATAAAGAGATACCTTTTAGAAACGGACTGAAAGCACGGGCGTTGGTCATTATCCGTGATATGTCGTTGCTGCAAAGGATATACTACGGGATAACAAGATCACTTGAAATGAATAAATAGGTAGTGTATAGGCGCAGTCGATCCATTAAGCAAATTGTAAGGTTCTATGTAAATGCACTTATAGTGCTTTGAACTATTCCATCTTTGCTTTAATTTATAATATGAAAAGAATCAAATTACGGCTACAGGATTTTAAAGGCGAAGATGTTTTAACACGGGAGCAGCTTAAAAATATTGGTGGTGGAAGCAGCGGTTGCGGTATAAAGGTTAATGGGGTATGGCATCCTTCGGGGTTAGGGGCTTCAGCAACAGCTTCTTTTTTGGGACAAAATTAGTGGGTTATGACTCCAGTTCCTAGCATCACTATTCCGGTGGCGGTAGCTATTCCGGGATGGTAACAAATTGGTGTTGTGATAGTTGCCCCTGGAATACGCTTAATACGTAAGGAGGAGCCATGAAAACCATGATACGAGGAAAGGTCATATCGGGCGTAAAAGTATTCGTGTTTTTTTTGCTGTACGGTTGCGCACAGCGAGAGAATACGGACATATCTTTAGTTGTGAAACCTGACAGTACTATCATGGTTTTCTCCGGCGACCATCAAGGGGGAGTTTCGCTATCCTACTTAAATGCCTGGGGAGATGACATTACGATTGGAGTAGACACTGTTGCAAAACTCAGTTTGGAAACTCAGGATTTTAACATTGCGACAATTTCGGATGAACAAAGAAGTATTGCGCTACCACTTTATCCCGGCGATACAACGTTTGTGTACTTTGATACTGTTTGGTCCTGGCGCTTTGCCAAAAATAAGATGCTGCCGTTTGATACAACTTTTTTTAATTATAGTCTATCCTGGAATGAACGGCTCTTTACTGCTTTTAATAAGCTATATAAACAGACATTGGGTCAACAATTGGGAACCACTCAAAAGCTTTTTGTGATCAGGGATAATATTCCCGATAGTATTTTGCAACAAATGCACCGGGTAAGTAAGGAATTGTATAAAATCCAATTTTTACAGATTGATTCTCTAATATCGGTATTGAAAATGAGTGAGGACTTTGGAAATATGTACAAATCTACAATTATCAGTCAGTTTTTAAGAAATGTACTTTTATGTTACAGGCAGTCTGATGAACGCGAAATATATGAAAGTGATTTAAAGAGCAGCGAATATCTTAACAGCATTTTTTTGAGTAATGATACAGGACCCTATAAGAGATTTCTCAATCAGTATATTATTGACGCAATACTTCAGTCCAATTACACGAGATCAAAAACCAGTATAAATTTTAACTATGTAGATGCTTTTCAGGGCACCCAACATTGGATAAAAGAAAAGCGTTTACAGGAGTATGTTCAGTTGCTTTGTCTCAAAGAGATAAAGAATACATGCCCCATCGATACTTTCAGCAGATACCTGGATATTTTTTTGCAACTTACGGGAGATACCAGCTATCTTAAGTATGCAAAAAATGTACTTGCACCATCTTCAGATACCCTTCCTGTATCTCCCGAGGAGTATGTAAAATCATATCTGGAAACTAGTGTTCCACTTGACTCATTGCTTAGCGCCGGATATGGCAGGTATATTATACTTGATTTCTGGGCCAGTTGGTGCCAGCCCTGTATTCAGGCTATAAAAAAATCGAAAAAAACTATTGAGGAACTGGATACGTCTAAAGTTGTTTATTATTATATCTCCCTTGATAAGGAAGAAAGCAAATGGCGTCTGTCATCTGCTAAAAATAAAATAGACGATAAAAGAAACTTTCTTTTGCTTAACCCGGAAAAGAGTGAATTTTTGCAAAAGATCGACTTAAAAACCATACCACGATATGTGTTGATAGATCGGTCAGGCAAGCTGCTATACCAAGATCTTCCTTCGCCGGAGACTTCTGCATTTAATAATATAATAGCCAATATTATATCCCGATCTCGTTAAAAAGCCTGCAGAAGATAGAACTAAAACTAAATAAAGTGTCTTGAATTTTTCAGTATAAATTCCGTATCTAACAAAGGCTATACGGTATAATATATTTTATTATTTATGCAATTATGTTTAAGGAGATGCTCAAGGCGACTTTTTATATAAATTGGCTGCTTCCTGCAGCCGTTGCAGCTTATGTTTCGCTTTTCTGAACATAGCAGAGACAAGATTGGGGTTCTGGTTGTGAACCTGTGTCACATCAGAATATCCGAAATCTTTTTGGGTAGAGATAAAAGGGAAAACTATCATTTTATTACTTGTCATCTCAGAAAGTTTGAGGTCGGCGATAACACTTTCATCAAAAGCCTCATCCAGTATTTTTTTAAAAAATTTTTTGTAAACCACTATAAACTGTGTTGACAGACATGGGTGTATCCAATATCTGTTTCTTGAAATGGGTAGTGCATATTTAAACCCACTTGTTCCTCCGATGAGATAATCTGCATTCTGCTGATGGGATTCTATAACATTTCTTAAAAAGTACTCTTTAGAATAATCTTTGGTAAACTGGTGATCATCTTCGACGATTAGAATCACATCATCTTGATTGCTCAATGCTATTTTGATTACTTTACGAATGCTCCTCCAAAGTCCTAATGCTCCAATCTTGTCTTTAATTGCACTAATTATAGTAATATCAAACTCAGGTTTGTTTTTGAATTGCCGGGTTATGTGCACCAACCTATCCTTGCGTTCGGTTAAGTTAATTATATAAGTTGGAATTGTGATATTGGAAATACTAATTTCATACTCGTGTTTATTTTTCAGGTAGTACCTGTCAATTCTGTTCAATACCTCAAAACTTTTTGCACTTTCAAAAAACAACTTTTCAACCCTGCCCTGTTCGTTGTTAAATATGGTGGCGTCAGAATACCCGAAATCCTTTTGAATGGATATAAAAGGAAATATTACGAACTTATTCTTCGCCAGATCTCCTATATTGTCATCCGCAGGTTTGTTACCGAATCCGGCTCTTAAAATTTTGGTATAAAGCCGTTTGAAAATTATTATAAACTGCGTTCCATTGAATCCATCGATCCAATATAATTGGTTCCCCGCGAAAAAAAATCGTTCTATCCAGCTTACTCCACCTGAAAGAAAGTCCGCATTCATTTCTATGGCGGCTTGAATAGCTAAATATAATCGATCCGGTGAATAGTGTTTTGTAAATTCATGGTCATCTTCACAAACAACAATGAAATCGTCTTCAAGGTTGGTCCGGATAATGCTTTTTATAGTTCTCCATAAACTTCTTGCGCCATTTTTATCAGGAACCGGAGTTTCCAACTTTAAATTAAATTCCTTTTTATCGATAAACTGATTTACAATATGCTTTCTTCTATCTTTCCTTTTCGGTAAATTTATTGCATGTACAGTGATTTTTTCCATCTTTTGATATAATAGTAATTCGGTCGTCTCTGATAGAAATACCTTTTAAGACTGTTAACAGGACAAATTTCAATAATCTCGATGCACTATATGTGCATTGTGATTTTTAGAAAATTGTTACAAAACCAGCCAAATGGGAAGGCAATTCAACCGGATAATAACGGCAGATCCGCTGGGTGAAGTCTTCCACGCCTTTGCTGATATATCACTTAGGGGATAACAAGATCGCTTGAAATAAATAGACAAAGGCGGGTAGAGGCAGGCACACAAGCCGCAGACCAGTCAGAGAAGCTTGCGAATATCGAAGCACCATTTTTAAATAGCTAATAGCTATTTCAGGCAACATCACAATAATATATAAAAAGGGGCCATTGCTGAATGGCCCCTTTCGCGTAAAACCTACAAATTTTTGATCTCCCAGCTATGGATATAATGCGCCTGCGTGTAACTGCTGGTAGACGATGTTAACCCGAGATAACAACCGCTGCCCAGTCCCAATACCGTTGCAAGATCAATATCCTTTTCTATAACGACCGACCCATCCAGCCATACCTTTATCTTTTTATTCCTGTATTGCACTTTAACGGTATGGAACAAGCCGTCTTCCATCGGCGGGATATCCTTATTGAAAGCGATCCGGTAGGGCTTTCCCGTTCCGTTGGGCTCCTTACCATTCGTGTGTATCGCTACATGGTTGGCGCTGTCATCTTCATCATTCCAGTCCAGCGAGGAATCGAATTCAATGGCAAGGCTGGCCGGTACGCCGTTGTACCCCAGCTTTCCGGCCCTGCCGGGATAGGCATTCCCCGGGGCATCCGGTATTTGCTTTGCGATCACGAGGGCAACACCATCGCCGCCACCGTTTGCCGACAGGCCGAAGCGGAAAACAAAAGAGGTCTCAAAATTTCCCGGAACAGGCTTTGTGTTATAGGCCTGTCCCGCAAGATAGCCAAGGTTGCGGGTGAGCCGGATGCTGTTGTCAACAAAAGTCGCGTCGTTCTGCAAAGCGATATCACCCATCTTTAACGGTGGAAAATCGGTGCTTTTTACCTCTGCAACAGCATGCGCGGCACTTTGTGCCACCGCAGCATCTCCCGACGTGTACACATCTACGATACAACCGCTTAAGAACGGCTCGTCCTGTATGCCTGCCGACCTGCATTCCTGCTCTGCCCAGGCATATTTCTCCATATCGAATGTAACCGCTTTCCCGGGCAGGTCCCTGCGCGTATAGCTTTCGGTGTTTTTGCCCGTTTCATAATGGAATAACGATTTGGACTGCTCAATACGCCAACTGTCTGCAAATTTCGGGTACAGTTCTTCGTGCCTTTTCTGCACCCTGGTACCATTGCGCAATACCAGGTCGTTTTCCGGGTTACCGTCGTAGTTCCCCATCAGTCCCTGCATTTTCTCCTTCCTGTAGTCGGTAAGGCGGAGGTGATAATCCAGGTAGGGCAGGTTGGAAACGACCAGCACCACCTGGTCGCCGGCCGTATGCTGTATGATGATACGGTCGTAGTTTGCTGTGGTTTCTTTTTTTACAAAGGCGTTGCCGGTAAGGGGTATATGGCTGAACTGGAGCGATCGCTGCTCATTGTTGATCCATAATTTTTTCCCTTCCGCAACATAACACACAATGTCCTTACCCGTTTGTATGGCGATACCTGTATTATAGGTTGTCTGCGGGTTACTCACATAGGGGTTGCCCTGTCTTACCTGCACTTCAAAATTATCCGTCAAAGACTTTGCCGCTATGAATTCACCCACGCCGTGAAAATCGTACAGGAATCCATCGGAAGTGATCAGGTGCGGATCGCCCCAGCCTACGCCCGCATCGCGGGGTGGCAGTTCCGGCAATGGCGGAGGGTCATCGTTATCCTCCTTGTCACAATCCTTCTGCCCGGCGCTTTGCCCGGCATAAGCGATCAACCCGGGCAGGGCGCCTTTCGCCATACCGCCGATGCTTCCGCCCAAAGTATAGGCTTCACCGAAACCGGACAGCGCATTGGCATGATCCTGTGCGGAAAAACATCCGTAAGCAGGATTGCCTTCCATCATGTTCTTCAGTGCATCGATCGTGCCTTTGCAACTCTGGTACGTATTATAGGCGCCCCATAACACTGTTACCGGCCCGCCCATGCTCATTCCGGCGGCGCCTAAAAAGCAGCCTGCCATGTTACCTCCGAGGTAGGCCAGGTCTGACTTACTGGGATGCTCTTTATATTTTCCGTCTTTTTGACGTTCTTTTATACCATCAGCCAGGTCGTAGAAATTATCGGGCAGGTTCAGCTTCGATTTTTCCCAAAGCACTTTCCCGCTGGCCGTTTCTTTTACACGTACGCCACCTGTTTTGGCCGCCGGGTCAATATCATAGTACTCAAGGGTATGACCGGTGGAAGTAGTGGTTTGTTTGGGAATGAAGTTTTCATCCAGTTCGTGTGAAAGCCACCCGTCGTTCTCCGCAAAATTTTCCATGATGAACTTTATGGAATCCATTTGTCCATCTTCGTTTTTCGGACCAAAAACGGCATACTGCTTTTTATCGATAGGATCATTTATGATCAGACCGATATCCTTGTCAGCCCCTACAATGTCGGTGATAAAAAATATATCGGGCTGTGTATTTCCGGAAGGCTTTGGACCAGGGACTTCGCCTGTTTTATCGCAGCCGGACGGCATGGTGCAAAGGGCCAAAGCAAAAACAACCGCCATACCACGCCAGCGAAGTAATAAGAGGTATCGTAAAAACATAATCGAATTATTTATCAGTTCCGGGAACGTTTTAAAATTGTGTGGCATAGCATATCTGCACCGGATACCTGTTTCCGGTTTCCGTATCATATATCTGTCCGGACGCCCCGGCATTGTCTGCCGCCGGTGAAAAGTTCTGCTGAGGGTCCTCTGTTGGTTGAGAGATATAGCCGGGCAGACCGCTTCGTTTGGCCGTCAGCGACCTCAGGTAACGCAACCTTGCTTTCGTCTCTGTATGAGTGTCGATCTGTATCCTGTCCCTCTTACAGTTGCCTGTTTTTTCGGAACCGATGGGCATCCTTTTATGTTCTGTAAAGAGCATCAAAGCCAGGCTATTCAATATAATTCCTTCCTTTGTGATCTGCACCGGTAAAATACCATTCCGGTTACCATCTGCCGTAGTCCCGGCTATTTGAGCTTGTATATACGTCATATAACCTGCTATAGCCAGTACGTATATGAATAAACTTTTCATCTCAACCTGCTTTATACTTTATCAGGGATTAGTCGGTGAGCTTTATAAAATTGCACTCCCCTTCTTTAATGACCTCGTCTCTTTCATCCCACTCGTCAATCTCCTGGCCGTTCAGAAATTGCCTGGCATACCAGGAATGCGTGCCGGCAGGAAGCTTCACATTTACCACATTAATGCTGGTAGGGGTACCGCACGATGGACGCTCGATATGCGTAAGCGTGATTTCCCCGGCCTGTTTGCCATCCACATAGATTTTTATCGCATCAAATTTTGCATTATCCAGGAAAGTATAGAACATAAAGCTCCCGGTCGGGCTTTTGTCTTTTTTACAGCTATTCATTAAGGTTACCATGCCCAGTAAAAAGAAGGCAAGAAAAACGCCGGAGATCCGGCCTGATTTGATACACTTTTTCATTGTTTGTTATTTTGTTTTTGATTGATGGAACAAAATTATCCTGCCGTACAACCGCCGTCAATTAATGTTCCGCGAAGTGTGGCACAATTGCATTAAAAAGCGTATAAAGTGATCTTAACCGTTTTAGCATTTTTTTATCAAAAACGGTTAAAACAGGATTATCTACGCTTCGATGAATTATACTTGTACAGATATCTGTTTTTTATAGCTTTACAGACTTTTTAATTTTAATATGTCTATAAAGCGTCACGGGGTTACCATCTTAAGGATACTTGTACTGCTACTGGTGCATATCACCGGTAGCAAGGCGCAATCCGGCGACCTGAAGATCACTACCTATACGGAATCTGACGGGTTAAGCAGCAGTATCATCCGCTGTGTAATGCAGGACAGCCGGGGTATGTTATGGGTAGGTACGCCCGACGGGCTTAACACTTATGACGGGTACAGCTTCAACACCCTCAGGAAAAGCAGCAGTAACAAAAACACAGTCAGGGGGAATTTTATAACCAAACTGGCCGAAGACCTGGTGGGAGACATATGGATAGGTTATTTAAACGATGGCGTGAGCCGGTACAATACCGCCACAGGTGTGTTTCAGCACTATCCTCTACAGGTACCCGATGCCGGAAACGTAAAAACAGGAGAGATCACCTGCCTGTTCGTGGATAAGCAAAACCAGGTGTGGGCAGGAGTAAAGAACAGAGGATTATATAAGCTGGACAAAAGCACAGGCAGGCATGTTCAGTACGACCTGGTGTCTGCCGGCCAGCAACCGGTATCCCCTGCTTATAATACAGTATATAGCATGATAGAAGATGACAGCACAGGCGTATACTGGCTGGCAACGCATGGGGGGCTGTACCGTTTTGCACCTTCGGATAAAACAATGGCTTTGTTAAGAAACAAACCTTTACAGGACAATGACAATACGGAGCTGTTCGTGAGCATCAGGAAGGAGCACCATACCTTGTGGCTGGGCTCCTGGGCGGGCGGCATATCAACATATGATACGGATAAAAAGGAATGGGGACATTTTATGTACGCACAACCTGCACCCACCAATAACATTGTCCCGGATCTGCTGTTGCGCACAGGAACGGATTCGGTATTGATCGTGACCAATGATAAAGGCCCCGGTTATTTCGACAAAAAAAGAAGCACATTTCACTTTCTTTATAATGCTGTTCCGAATGTTTCCGCAAACTTTAATTCCATTTATAAAGACAGGGCTTCTGACGTCTGGATCGCATCCAGCAAGGGGCTCATAAAAATATGGAACCAGTCCAGGAAATTCATATTCCAGGAGCTGCCTGTCAGTTCTTCCACCAACAATGACCTCTATGGAGTAGGGAATGTGTATGAAAATGAAGAGCTGATTCTTTACGGGACATGGTTTGCAGACGGATTGCAGGTGAAAGACAAACGCACGGGAAAGCTGGTCGTTCTTCCGGTGGATATATTACCCGGCGAAGAGCGTAACATGCTCATAACAGATATCAGGCGGGATATGAAGGGCTGCATCTGGATACTTACCCGTGATTATATCTATGCATTCGATGAAAAATCCCGGAAGCTGATAAAACGCAACCAGCCTCCCCTGTACCAACAAAACAGGAGCAATAATTTTGTTGCCCTGGCGGAAGGAGGAGACGGAAGCCTGTGGATAGCCAGCCGCAGGAACGGCCTGTTTGTATACGACAAGGAAAGGGACAGCATCATACGGCATTATACACCCGAAAACCGCTCTTCGTATATACCGGTAAGGCATATTTCGGCATTGCACCGGGACGATAACAATGTAATGTGGATCGGCGGCAACGGAGGATTCCTGGGATACCCCGATGCAGAGGGAAACATACAGCAGGTACCGGTGGATCTCCGGGGCGAATCGATCGTAGGAGCAATCAACAGTCTTACCTGCACAAAGGATAACCAGGTATGGGTAGGTACAGACGTGGGATTACTGCAGTTCAATGCTTCTGAAAAAAAGCCCGTTAAAATGTTTACTTCGGAAAACGGGATCACTTCTGATATTGTAAACAAGGTGTACACAGACAAGAACGGCGAAATATGGTGCATCACAGAGACGGCTCTCTGCAAAGTAAACCCCGCTAATAATACGGTAAGCAATTACGGACTGGACGAAGGACTGGAGCAGCCCTCCATAGGAAACAATATCAATACGCTGGAGGATGGTATTATGATGATCCCGGCGACCAGGGGGTACTTTCTTTTTCACCCGGACAGCCTGAATATACCACAGCGACCCGCTCCCATCGTTATCACATCCTTCATGGTCAAAGGCGCACACCGCTTTTATGGGGAGGACTTGGGGAAGTATGAAAAGGTAATGCTGGACCCCTCCGAAAACCATTTTTCTTTTGAGTTTGCCAGCATAGACTTCAACCGCACGGGCAAGCAGCGATACGCCTACATGCTGGAAGGAGCGGATAAGGAGTGGATAGCGACCTACAGCCGTTATGCCGCGTATGCAAGCCTGGCGCCTGGAGATTATATATTTAAAGTGCGGGCTATCGGCAACAGCGGGCAGGAAACCGGCGCTACGGCTACCCTTCCCATACATGTATCAGGTTATATCTACAACACCAATGGCTTCAGGGTTGCAGCCGTGCTTGCGATCCTGGGGATCATGTACGCCGTTTATACCATACGGTTACGAAATCAGAAAAGATTATTCCTGCTGCAAACAAAAGCGGGACTGCTGGAAAAAGAAAAGGCCATGATCATGTACAATAACCTGAAGCAGCAGTTGAATCCCCATTTTTTATTCAACTCGCTCACTTCGCTGAGCAGCCTCATCCGCATCAACCAGAAAATGGCCGGTGAGTTCCTGGATGGTCTGAGCAAAACCTACCGGTATATATTGAACAACAGGGAAAAAGAGCTGGTATCGCTGGCAGATGAGCTCCAGTTTTCCGGGATCTATATCAAGCTCCAGAAAACCCGGTTCGAAAGCGCCTTACAGGTAAACATCAACATCCTGGAAAAGCACCTCGATACCAAAATTGCACCGGTGACCCTGCAGAACCTGCTGGAAAATGCCATCAAGCACAATATTGTAACGGAAGACGAGCCCCTGATGATAGAGATATACAGCAACGAAGAAAATCAGGTAGTGGTAAAAAACAACCTGAATAAAAAACCCTTCGTTGAAACCAGCAACCGGCAGGGGCTGGCAAGCCTGCAATCGCTTTATTCCTATTTTTCAGAACGGACAATTGAAATACAATCTACGGAACAGCATTTCATAGTAAAAGTTCCTTTATTATAATTTTTATCTACACAGCATGAAAGCGGTAATTATTGAAGACGAAATACTGGTAGCAAAAGAGCTGGTAACCAAAATACAGGCGGTTGCCGAAGACATAGAGGTGGAGACCATTCTGCCCAGCCTGAAAACAGCGAGAAAATGGTTTATGGAGCATGCCGAACCGGACGTGATATTTATGGACATACAGCTGGGTGACGGTATCAGCTTCAGCCTGCTGGAGGATTTTTCCCTGGAAAGCCTTATCATTTTCACCACCGCCTATAATGAGTATGCCATCAAAGCCTTCAAGGTAAACGGTATTGATTACCTGCTAAAACCGGTAGACGAGGAAGAGCTGAAAAAAGCGATCCATAAATGCCGCGAACGCAAGGAGCCTGTAAAGATCCTTCCCCGGGAACTGTTGAACATGATAGAGTCCTTTGCCACAGGCAAGCCGGGTACGGCTTATAAAGAAAAGTTCATCGTGCAGGTGAGACAGCAGTGGTTGCCGGTGAACACAGCCGATATCGCCTGCTTTGTAAAAGAGAACCTCAACTACCTGTACACTTTTTCGGGAGAAAAGCACATACTCGACTACAGTACGCTGGAAGAAATTGAGGAGTTGCTGGACCCCGCCAGGTTCTACAGGGCCAACCGCCAGTGTATTGTAAGCATCGATGCGATACAAAGCGTTCAACTGCACGAGAACCAAAAGCTCACACTTAAGCTGAAAGCTCCTCTCAGGATGGAAGCGGACGTGAGCAGGGAAAAAGCACCCTCTTTCAAAAGATGGTTTGACCGGTAACCTGTGAGATTCTGTGAAGGATACCGAAACGTAAACTAATGTAGTATCTCACAGGTTTTTAGAATGACGGGGGCGAACCGGAGAAATAACCACCCAGTCCAAATATCAGCGGCTTATATATCCCAGGTTGGCGCCTGCCCGAACGATGTTCAGCCGGGTTGGCGTTTCCAGCAACAAATTAATATTTCACCGCCGCGCCTGAATGGCTCAGTCGGGCAGGCGCTGCGGCTTACCATACCGACTATCCCATATTACCACAAATATTCACGGTACGCTGCACCTTTTTTGGGTAGTTCACGCTGGCGCAAGTCTTCCGCCTGTAAAAGCTCTCGCAACAGATGCGCCCCTTTAGGGGATGGGGACTGCCACCTAATTCTACCGGACTATATCCGGGTTACGTCATAGCCGGGCCTCTCAGCCCGGCTTTATGATGGAGCAGGAAATCAGGAGTTGTTACAACTTAAAAACGAATCCCGGCTCGAATGAATATTTGATCACATCATCAAAAGGATGCCGGTTCAGGGGCATAAACAGTCTTGCCGACAGAGCAGACTTATTGGAAAGACGAAACCTGCATGTATAACCCAAGCCATACAAAACATTCCATTCATTGTTCCTGAATGTTTGCCGGATATCATAACGCGGGTTCTCCAGCGTTTCCTTATACAGGTCGTTACGAACGCCACCGACACCTGCAATCAGGTGTGATGTCCTTTTCGTTGAAAGCGTAACGCCCAGGTAAACGCTGTACACACTTTCCAGGTTATAGCTGCTCCTCAGGTTGCTCAACTGCCGGTATGCATTGTCGGGAGCGTATATCACCTGGCGGGAAAACCACTGGATCCCTGCTTCCCATCGTTTATTGATGGGGTAGCCAAATGAAACGGAGGGGCCAAGCTCATGCTTTTTTTCCATGACTGCCAGGAATGGGTTATAAGTGATCCCGACCGTCAGATGCCGGGGAAGACGTGCTGCTGTTTGATCCTGACAACAGGCAACTGCCGATAACGCAAAGGCAACTATAAGTAATAATATAATTCTGTATGTCATGCTTATGGTCAATTTTACTGTAACAGGTACGCTAATCCGTCTCTAAGAGCCTTGATCCTTACACCCGTATGTCCTGCATTGCGAACTACCTCACTTTTGTATGTTACGTTGGGGTAATGGTCCGAAAGAATTTGATTGAAATGCTGCACTGTTGCATGAAAGCCGCCCTCTTCGAGACTGCCTGTGGCAAAATACATCCGGGTTTGCTGAAAACGGGCTGAAGACCGTTCATCCTGTTCTATTCCGAAAACAGACTGGGCATCGGTCATATAGGCCGAGCTTATTAACAGGTACTGCCCAAACAGTTCCTTTTGCTTCAGAAATAACCAGGTGCCAAACAATCCGCCCAGAGAATAACCGATAAACACCCGTTTGTGCCTGTCCATAATAAGGTTTGGAAAATGTTGGTGCAGGTATTGTTGTATGATCTCTGTTTCAATAAAGTCCGCCAGGAAAGGTGCTTTGCCGCTACCCGGTGCGCTTTCTGTGGGTGTAAAGTCATTCGCCCGGTTGTTCGTACCGGAATAAGCCAGGCCGGCAACTATATAATCAGCAGCAAAACCCGTTTTTTCCAAAGCTTCCACCGTTTCCTTCATCAGCCATTCCGCATCAAGGAGGAGGATCAAGCCGTAACTTTTGGATGGACTATAGGTGGTAGGTAACGCTATTTGCAGTTCAAATGCAGAACCAAAGTCGGTTTCCAGTGTTATTTTTTGTAGCCCCGGTGTCAGCTTCTCCTTACTGCAACCGCCGAAAATGGCTAAAATAAGTAATACCGCCCCCATGAAAAGAGCGGGCCGATTCTGTTTTGTAATTGCCGGTTTCATGCCTACAAAAATATTCCGGCAAACAGCCAGGGGCAATTATTGTTCAGTGAAGTGTGGTACAATCAGTTTAAATGGCGCATACATTCATTTAAACCGGGCAACAGGCTTACTTAACCCGTACAAATCTTTCCAGTTGCAGGGCGCCGGCCCGCCTGTCGCAGGGATCATCTATCACCCTGAATTGCAGGGTATCCTTTATTATTGCGAAGTGGTATCTTCCCGTGTCCGAAAGATTACAGACCGGCAGTGGGTAATTGACAGAATCCCTGAGTAAAAACAGGTCGCCTTCTGCAGTAAACCAGCCTGAGTTGGTGTGGGTTTGCCCCGTGCGATGCAATGTCACCTTAAACCTGTTGCCGGGATCAAACTGCAGCTGCAGCGTCATATCCTCTTCCCAAAGCGACTTCCAGGTTCCGAATAAATTATGATCGGCCTGTTTTACCCCACCACAAGACACACATAATAAAATAAAAGAAAAACTGAATATTGTACGATATCGCATATATAGCACTAAAGCAAATAAGTAAGAAAGTTATCCTTCACCACAGGGTCTGCCCATCGAATAGCATCTGCTAAAAGTAATAAAAATTGTTTTTCCATTTTTACTCTTTCAAAAAAACAGTTTCTTTCAGGCAGTTTTTATTATTTGTATTTCAAGCCCCCGGGATCTGTTTGACATGGTAGAATTGAATAAGCTGAGGTGCCAGGTGGTTTTCCGGCTTCCTGAACTACTCTCCCATCTCAACTGCCTTTGCTTTCTCCATCTCCCTTTCTGCCGGGTATTTGCGGATGGATGATCAGCCGTAAGGTAGGGTCGTTGGATATAAAATTCCACAGCCAGCTACATACCAGCTTTACTTTGTTCTTAAAGCCTGCAATAGGCAAAATGTGTATGACCAGCCACAGCCACCATGCCATAAATCCCCTGAAAAAGCCCACCGGCAATTCTGCCACGGCTTTATACCTGCTGATGATGGCCATGCTGCCTTTGTCATTGTATCGAAAGGACTTCGGTGGCTTGCCACCGGAAATTCTTTTAAAATTTTTTCCCAGCAGGGTTCCCTGCTGGATCGCTACCTGCGCCACCTGCGGATGCCCGTCCGGAAACGCTGTATCTGTATCCTGGAAACAAATGTCGCCGATGGCAAATATATTGGAAGTCCCTGTCACCCTGTTCCATTCATTTACGGCTATTCTCCGGTTCTTCAGCACGGTATTTTTCGGTAACCCTTCCACTTCATTTGCAATTACCCCCGATACCCATATCAGCGTTTTAGCTGCAATTTGCTCTCCGTTAGACAGATGGACAATATCATCCCTGAAATCTTTCACCGCAACAGAGAGCCTGATGTTTACACCTAATGCTGATAATGCGGCCAATGTTTCTTCCCGGGATTTTTGGCTCATCGCCGCCAGCAATGCTGGTCCTGCGTCTACCAGGTAAATATGCATCGGGTCGTCTTTTAGTTCAGGATAATCCTTTTTGCGGATATTCCGGTTCATCTCCGAGAGCATACCCGACAGTTCCACACCTGTGGGACCTCCGCCGGCGATCACGAAGGTCATCAGCTTCCTGCGCTCTCCGGCGTCGCTTGTTTTACAGGCCTGTTCCATATTGTTCAGGATGGTGTTCCTGATATTCAGGGCATCATTGATATTCTTTAAGGGCAGGGCTTTTTCGCGAATGGAAGATAACCCAAAGTAGTTGGGTTGCGTACCCTGCGCAAAAACCAGGTAATCGTAATGCAGGCTTCCCTTACTGGTATGAACTGTATTCCCGTCAACATCAACACGAAGAAAGATTGCCTGGTAAAAACGTACATTATCTTTTCCCTGGAACATTTTACGAAAAGGATAACTGATACTGGAAGGCGCAATGAAGGCGGAGGCTACCTGGTAAATGAGCGGTGGAAAATAATTGTAATTGTTCCTGTCCACCAGCACTACTTCCATACCTTTTGCGCCGGCAAGATTTTTGGCGAGGTTCATCCCGCCAAATCCACCGCCTATGATGACTATTCGCTTCTTCATATGGTTTGCTTAGAAATCGGTATTGTATATTTTTTTGAGTTGCCGGTCTTTGATACCTGCCGGTATGGAACGGAACAGGGCATTGCGGGCTTTTATCACCAGCGGATGGGTAGCCTGTGCTACTTTCCCGATCCGGGCAGACTGGTTTGTGATAAAATGTGTGCGGGAAAGTCTTCTTTTTTCATAGCGAAGAAATATGCTGTTCAGCTCACCCCCTTTTAAAAGTTCGTCATACAAAACTGCCGCATCTTCAATAGCCTGGCAGGCGCCCTGTCCCATATTGGGCGTGGTAGCATGTGCCGCATCGCCGGTTAATAATATGTTACCGAAAGCATATTGCGGAATGGGCTTCAGGTCAATGATATCATTCCATATCAAAGCGTCTTCAGAAGTCTGGCCTAATATAGCGCCGGTTTCCGGGGGGTATTCCCCGAACCAGGCTTTCAGATCGGTGACCCTGAAATTTTTAAAGCGGGGATTATTGGCGCTGCTGTTCACCGTTGCAAACCAGTACAACTGGTTACCTGCAAGCGGCACAGCGCCAAACCTTCCCTTGCTGCCCCATATTTCGTAGCTGTTATCAATTTTCAGCGAATGGTTATCAATCACCGCCCGCCAGCAGGTATATCCTGCAAAGCGTGGCGCAGAACCCGGAACCAGTTGCTGTCTTACCGTCGAGTGAATGCCATCGGCAACGATGAGATAATCGGCATCCACCCTGCTCCCGTCCTTAAACAATAGCCGGACGCTATTTTCCCGGGCTATAATATCTACACACTTTTTACCGGTGTATAGCTGTACCTCCGGTATTTCAGCAAGCAGAACTTCGTGTAAAGCAGCCCGGTGGATGGTGAAATTATCGAGTCCGTATTCCCTGCTTATTTTCAGACTGTCTGTATGGGTAATGGTCCTGCCTTTTTCATCTTTTATGGTAAACGAAGAAAGTACCTTTCCTTTTTCTACTGCTTTATTTTTTACACCGAGTTTATCCAGCGCCTTTATGGCATTGGCGGCAAGTCCTAATCCTGCACCTACGGGTTTTAATGTTGCTGCGGCTTCAAAAACAACAGGCTTATATCCTGCTTTCTGAAGGGCGATGGCAGCGGTAAGCCCTGCAATACCGCCACCTGTAATGGCTATTTTACACTTCATATTTACTATTTTTTCTCGTACCTGTTTATTGCGTTTTCAATGGGTTCCAGACTTTGCAGGTAAGCAAAGATAGCTTCCAGGTCTGCTTCCTTCATACCTGCATACATATGCCAGGGCATGGGGCTGTTCAGATCATCAGGCGTAAACACCGGCGACCGGTAACTGCTGTCTGCATATTGTTTGAAACGCTGCACGAACGCTTCTTGTGTCCAGTACCCGATACCGGTTTCTTTGTGTGGTGTAATATTGGCCGAACGCACCGTACCGGCCAATTGTCTGAACTCCATACCACCGCCGAACTCTGAACCTTTTATAACAGCACCTTTGTCCGTTTTGCTGTGGCAATCCACACAGCCGGCAGTATTTACAAGGTAAGCTCCGTAAGCCAGGCGGTTATTTTCATCGGGCTTTGGTTTGAGTGCTGCTTCCATGGGCATGGTATTTACGATGAAGTTCAAAGGAAAGTCCAGCTCGCGTTCTGCCGTTTTGTTATCGATTGGGTCAAGTGTCCTGACATAAGCAATGATGCTGTAAATATCCTCCTTATCCATTTGCCCGTAATGATGGTAGGGCATCACAGGGAACAACGCTTTACCATCTTTATCCACACCGGCAGTAATAGCCCTGAATATTTCACCGTCTGTCCAGTCGCCCAGGTTATAGGGCGTAATATTAGGCGTGTAAATTGTACCGGGAAATCCCATATCCTTTCCGAATTTTTCACCGCCGCCGCCCAGGTTGCCCGACAAAGGACCGGCGAATTGCGACCAGTCACGGGAACTATGGCAATCCATACATACCGCTACATGATGGGCAATATAACGTCCGCGCTCTACGCGTTCAGGCAGATGCTCTACATGTATGTCGGGCGCATTATTAATGTCCGGAAGGTAGCATTTCAGGTAGAAGCCTGTGCAAAGAACACCTATAACAACAAAGGACAAAATACCGGGTAAAACCTTATAGACCTTTTTCATGTGTTTATTTTTTTATTGCTTCAGTCTTCGCAGACAAACGATTACCTGTTTCATTTGTTAGGAAGTTTAGCGATAGCCTGTCTATAGAAATCCGTAAGACCGTTACCATCCGTAATATCCCAAAGCGCTGCCTGTATCATTCCTCCGGCTTCAACATTGTCAATGCGCTTGTTCTCTAATAATTCCATCAGCTCATTCAGCTCCGCATTTTCTGTTACCGGTCCCAACTCAAATACATCGCCTGCTAAAGCGGGGGTACGTCCCGAATTGAGACAATATGCACCCAGACTGTAGTAAACCGTTTCCCCGGCGGGTATTTCAAAAGCTTCCACCTTGATAACCAGGCCATTCTGGGTTTCGTCGGAAACAGCAATAATGATTAACCCTTTAGGGATCGTTACCGTAATGGTTTCATTGGTGGTATTGGTAAAGCCCAGACATACCCTTACCAGTTCCCCGGAACCACGGTAACAGTCCTCCTCTTTCTTCCTGCATCCACATTCGTCGCGGTTGTACCCTTTAATAGTATTACCTGCCAGCTCTATACCAGCGGGTAAATTAAAAGGAGCGCCGGCAGGTGTTTCTGGTGATTTACCGATCCCTCTCCATTCACTGCCTGTTTTATCCGGACTATTGGGATTGGATGGATCATCGTCTTTGTTACAATTTGTTTGTATAAATGTCATTGTAAGGATGGCAAAAACTGAGAGCATCTTTTTCATTGTACTGCTTTTTATAATTACAGCTCAAAAGTCTATATTGCTATGTGGAGCGCATAGCAGTGATCCTGCGAATTGTCAAAAAGGGAAAATGAATTGTATATTACCTTAGATTATTGCACTTCAAAAAGAGGAAGAAGAACTTTGCCGGAAAAGGTATGGAAACAAAAGTAAAAGTATCAGCCATATATAATTGCTCACTGGAACGGGCTTTTAAGACCCCCATGCTTTGTGATGTATCAAAAGTACATGCCGGTTATGGCGTTATGCCCAAAGTAACCCACGCCACAAACGATGAACATTGGGGGAAGCCCGGGTTCTGCAAGAAAGTTTTTGCTGCAAAGTCCCTTACCCAAAAAGGAGGCTTCCTTTCTGTTGACAAAGTAATTGAGCGGGTTGAAAATAAATACTGGAAAATTGAAGTAAGCGATTTTCAGTCCTGGATGCCGGGTTTTTCAAAATTCACGGGCGAATGGCAGACAACTGAAATTGAAAAAAATAAAATACAGATAGAATATGCCTATACCCTGCATTCGGACATTGCGCTGCTTTATCCCTTAAAGTGGTTTTTTGCAAAAACATTCTGGAAAGTATATATGAACAGGGTTTTGGAAAATATAAGGAAAATGGCATATTCCAGGGAGCCTTACCTGTATCCATAAAATTATTCTTCAATTGATAAAAAGTAAAAAGCCCGAAACCTCGAATGGGACAATAGCGCAGGCATTCCCTTTTGCTGTATTATTCGACCGCCTTTTTTAATCGCATTTCTTTCTCATACAATTCCGGTAAAAAGAATTCAAAGTTCCCCACTTCCTCAACATTATGCTTCAGCCAGGCAGTTGCCATTTCTTCCGTAAAGAACAAAGGCCTGATACAGGAATTGAAAATTGCATGGAAGGGTTTTTTCTCCACGCCAATCATCATCTTCGACCGGTAAACGGTATTTTGCCCATCCTGCATAAAATCGTGCTGGAGGGAGAATATTTCAGTCTTCCCGATACGCTTTACCAGTCGTACTCCTGTTTCGTCCAGCTTTTCAACCAGCTCGGTGCTGTCAACGAGAAATTTCATATTTTGTCCGAATGCTTCAACAATCCTGAAGTACGAACCCTCTCCCACTTTCCGGTCGGCAGTTTTGCCTGCCAAACACCAATGAATATGGTCTTTCGGGTGCCAAACCAGGTATCTTGGATAGGTGTTTCCTTTGTATATCATCTCGCCACCGATGTTCTTAAACCACCACAACAGCATTTTGGGAGTAACACCCCGAATGATATCGTGTTCAATGGTTAGCGTAAAAACGCCATTGCTCCCCCTGGTAAAGCTTGTCCCGGCTGATTGCAGCGGCTTCATTTTCCAACCGAAATCCCGTTCCGGCGGTAATGTCCATTTGGAAAGCAGGTGCATTAAAGTCGTCATTAATTATCCCGGTTAACTCCTTCCATATTTTTATACCTGCTGATCACATCCTCCAGCTTCTGCATAACACCTGCATCCATAGTGCCGCCGTGGTAGCAAATAGCTTTTTCCGGCCTTAATTTTTTTATCTTCTCTATAGACAAAACAGCACTGTCTATATCCAGGGTAAACGAAGGGTTGGCAATATTAAATATACCGTCTTCAATAACCAGGGCATCGTTTGCTATCAGGGTCTTCTGTTCTGGATCATAAAGGGAAATATGCTCTTTCGTATGCCCGGGTGTATGTACTACCATCAGTCTTTCATCTAATCGTTCACCATCATCCAATACTCTGTCCGCTTCAAAACGCTGTATGTTTTGTAAGCTTTGAATAAAGCCCATGGCATTTGTCTTTGCTTCTCCTTCCAGGTCGGGTAGTGTTTTTTCTGCCTGCGAAAGCCGTTCCGACTTCACCTTCCCGGTAATAGCCGGCGCTTCTATGGATCCGCAGATTATTTTCAGTGCAGGGTGATGTTCTTTGAATTTTGCAAGCCCCCCTATATGGTCGATATCATCATGTGAAATGATAACACCTTCCAGGTCTTTCACAGACAGACTGAAACTCTGCAATGCGGAAACAAACTGCTCAAAAGTTTCCCCGTAACCGCAGTCAACCAGATAAGTCTTTTTGCCAGTGCATACCAGGGAGGGAAATAATACAGCAGCGCCATATTCATTTTGTATTTCTATGCGTAAGGTTTCTATTTTCATTTTAAAATTCCCGGTTGTTATATACTGTAAAGATTGGGTGTGCCTGTTCTCTCCGTTATTTCCCCAGCCATTTCTTAAACGCGTTTACCTTCTCCCTGCTTACCAGCGCTTCCCTGGTGTTTTCAGGCATCAGCTTCAGGTACAGCCGGTTCCCGAAATAATCTTCAATCTTCTGGATACTTTTCAGCGAAACGATATAGGAACGGCTGGTCCTGAAAAAATCCTCCGGGGCCAGCATGACGTCTATCTCATCCAGGGTATAATCTACCACGTAACGTTTGTTGTCGAACGTCTTAAAAAAGGTAAGCTCGTCGAAATAAAAATAGGCGATATCTTCAACGGAAACGGATACCAGCTTTTGAAGGTGTTTGACCAAAAAACGTCTCCTGTAGGCAGCCGGTTGAGCCAGTTGAAAAGAACGAAGCAGTTGCTCAATATCCTTAGCGCTGCTTTCTCCACCCGGCCTGGAATGCCGGTAAAGCCGCTGGTATTTTTCCAGTGCTGCTTTCAGTTCAGCTTTTTGAACAGGCTTCAGCAGGTAATCAATACTGTTCAGCTTGAACGCCTGCATCGCAAACTCATCATACGAAGTGGTAAAAATAAGCATGCTCTCCACAGTCATGCTTCTGAAAACCTCGAAGCTTTGCCCATCGGTAAGCTCAATATCCGACAATATGATGTCGGGGTGAGGGTTTTGTGCCAGCCAAAGCACGGTGGAGGCTATGCTGTCCGTTACACCCACTACTTTTGCGTCCGGCGCCACTTCCGAAAGTGTTTTCTTCAGCTTGGTCACTGCCAGCTCTTCATCTTCTATGATAAGTATATTCATGTCCGGGAATTTTAAGATCTGTTTTAATTAAAGGTAATTTTACTTCAAAGTATTCATCTGTTTGCCGCACCTGCATACTTTCAATATCCAGCATGCGGTACTTGGTCTGTATATTGGCAAGCCCTACGTTATTGGAAGGCACGGAAGTGTTTTTCCGCTGCAGGTTATTCCTAACTGCTATAACCAGGTTGTCTATTACCCTTATGCTTATTTTTAAGGGGGCGGTCTTATTCGCAGTGTTGTGCTTGATCGCATTCTCCACCAGCAACTGAAGCGATAGCACAGGCAGCATCCCGCCGGACTTTTCGTCATCAGCCTCAATGGCTATTTGCACCATATTGCCGAACCGGATATCCAGGAGAGCAGCATACGAACGGATAAATGCCAGCTCGTCTTCCAGCGTAGCCAGGTCTTCATCACCTCTTCGAAGCAGATAGCGGTATATCTTGCTCAACTCATCAAGATAGTAAGAAGCTGTTTTGGGGTTTTCTGAGATCAATGAGGATAACACATTCAGGTTGTTGAACAGGAAATGCGGGTTCAATTGCTGCTTCAGCCTGTCAAACTCCTGCTGTAACAATTCTCTTTTTATCCACTCCTTTTCCGCAAGCGTTTTTTTCCAGCTTTTGAAAATGTACTCCACCTGCCAGATGATCGTAAAAATGATATTAAAGACTGCCCCCAGCACTACAGATGAAAGCAAATTTTCCTGTATAAAATTCACGTTTAAAAAAGATGATTTTGTCAGCCCGCTGAATATAAGGAACGATAGTATTATCAGCCAGATGAAATGCACTCCAAATAACACCAGTCCTCTTTTCACTGTTTCCGATTGTCCCGGCAGCTTCCATGTGATATAATTGTTGATGAATGCACAGGTGTACCAGGAGCAAAAGCTGATAGGGATAAAGAGCAACAGCAGCCATGTAAGCCGGTCACTGCTCAGGGTGGAAAAATCAATCAGCAGGTACAGGAAAAACACCACTACCAGCGGAAGCGGAAATACGGCAGTAAGCCACTGTATCCGGGTGGGTTTATATATGCTCATAGCTGATGACGGATTGATGAAGCGGGATATTTGTTATTTTTATATCGCTGTCGGTATACTCGGTTATATCCGGCATCCCTAACAGGCGGTGCATGGTTTTCACTTCCTCTATCTGCCCGGTATTTTCCCGGCGACCGGAAGATCTCCTTTTATGTACCGTATGCGAAAGCTCAACACGATCACTTTTTACATCAATAGTAATATGAAAGCTGTCTTTTTTGTCTATGATATAGGTATCCAGGATAACTTCCAGGAAGGCAAGTAAAGTCAGCCGGGAAATACAAACGTTTGGAGCAGGTTCAATACCTTTTACCGTAAACTGCAGCGCATTCCCGTACCTTGTTTGTACAATATATGTCCATGAGCGGATAAAATTCAGCTCCCTGTATAAGGGAACAAAGGTTTCGGGTTCGTTACGTAATAAATACCGGTAGACTATGCACATCTCGTCGAGAAAACGGTCGGCTTTTTTCGTATCAACTTCTATTAAGCCCGACAGGGTATTGATACTGTTAAAAAAGAAATGCGGGTTGGTTTGATTACGAAGTCCCGCCAGCCTGTTTTTAAGTGTAAGCTTCTTTAATTCCTCAGCTTCGATAAGCGTTTTCTTCCAGCTTTCAAAAGTATACACGCCTTCGTGAAAACCCGTAGCAGCGAGGTTGGTACATAAGCCAACGAGCAGTCCTGAAAGAAAGCTTCCCCACGTAAAGCTGTAACCGAGAAAATGTACCGCATCTGCCCACAAAAATAAAATGCTGATGAAAACCGAAGCAATGATAAAATGGAACAACACCGATAAAGATATCCGCTTTACCGTGTGGCTCGTATTGAAAAAACTTTTACGGAGAAAATGATCGGCATAAATATGGAGGCGCCAGGTAACTACCGTAACCACTATCCCCACTATCGTAGCCGGAACAAATACTTCCAGGTTGCTGAAATAGGATCTTCCGAAAAGCACATAGCAAAGCAGCACCATAAATGGCGGCCGGATAAACAAAAGCACTTTTACATCTTTGGGGCTGACATTAAATATATTCACCGCTTTTCGGGTTTGGTAAAAGATACTATCTACAAAGCTATTCATTTTATTTATTGCACTTTCTCTACTATTCCGGCTATTACTGCCTCCAGTTGTGCCATATCCCGGTTAACCCATTCTCCGCCCCTCAGCAATATTTTTCCATGGGCAATCACCGTGTCTATATTCGCTTCTTCCAGGTAATAGAATGCCGGGTTTTGTACAAAAGAAGTGCACTGCAGGTCTTCCCATTTCAACAAGCTGAACGAAGCATTTTTACCGACAGTGATCTTTTCACAGGTATTCATTCCGGCAAATTCATGGGTATATCGCTGGCTCTCAAAAAAGAAATCATTGGCTTTATAAGGTATGACCGTGGGAAACTCCATTTTCTCTATCAGCTCATTATTCAGCGCTGCCCTGTAATGTTGCAGTAAAAGACGTTGCTGAAAAATAAGGCTGCCGGTAGCTGCCGTATCAATATCAATACCTGCCGACCACCGTAAGCCGGAACACTTTGTTATCTGCCTGCCGGCAGGATCACCCAACCCCATTTGCATTTCGGCTTCAGGCGTCATGGAAACAAGGCAGCCGGCATCACGCATCAACTCAAATTCCCTATCCGAAAGCGTATTGCAATGCACCATGTTCATATTGGAGTGCAGCAGTCCTTTTTCATGCAGTTGCATAATGGGTTTATGGATCTTCCCCAAAATGGACGAGCCAATATGCATGGATACAGGAATATCCAGTTGCCTGGCTAATTCAATATCCTGCTCATTTACGGGCATGGTGGCAAATTCCGGACCACGGATACCCATGCCAATTTTCACATACGGAGATTGACGGTTGTATGCCTTAACCAGCCTTTCGATATCCCTGTCATGTGGCAGTTCACTGTTGTACCACCAGGGTGTCCTGTCAATGGCAGTGGAAGCGTGGAAGAACAGCACATGGATCCCCGCATTCATTGCTGCCTCCAGGGCAGCATCCGCATGTTCAGGGCTGTTCATGATATGCGACCAGTCGAAAATGGTAGTGATGCCGTTTGCCGCCGCTTTCAGGTAGCCATAGAGGTTCAGGCAATACAATTCTTCCGGTGTTATTTGAGAACCGATACCACCTACCGTCCGGTTAAGATAATCCATAAGCATAAGGTCTGCGGCACAGCCTTTAAAGGCTGCCTGCCACACATGGCGATGTGCATCGGCCATGCCCGGCAGCACGATCATGGCTTTCCCATCTATCACATCCTCGTTTTCATAAGGCGTTATGGATACGGACACTGCCGCAATCGTATCGTTTTCGATCCTGATATCTGATGTACCTGTTAGTGGTTTCCCGTCGAATATATAGACATTTTTGATGATCATGTTTATACTATTTAATGTTGAACCAGTTCAGTTTTTTAAACCTGTTTGTCCTGCAAGCTGTTGCCCGGTTTCCCATACGGCATATTTTTCCAGCAGCTCGGCTTTCACTCTTTTTCCTTTGGGCGTTTTAGCCATACGGCCGAGTAAGCCGCCTATGATGGCAAAGAATCCTGTAAGCCTGGACTCACCGATGCTTAGCAATACGGCAAGATGCCAGATATTGGTGGGGATACCTTTTTTATTGGTCAATCCTGCTTTGACAAGATTGGAAGCGATCAAAGCCGCCAGGTACTGACCTTCGCAGGCAGGTACTACCTTGCACAGGAATTTGGCATCGGTGTCTGTAGTCCAGAATGTGTGTATCTTACCTTTCTCCGCAAGGAAACTTTGTCCCCTGGTCAATACCATTTTTTCATTTCCGTTGAGCATATGCAAACGCCCATCCAGTACAGTAAACTCCTCAGAAAAAGAAAGATGGTAATGGGGTGACGGGCCGGGACAACCTTTGGGGATAAACGCCTGTATCAAATGATAAGCGTGATTGGTATCCTTACCCTCCGTTATGATCTCTAATGTATCCCCGATAATGGGATTATGTAATTTCTTAACCATGACTGATATATTTTATAGTACTTTTTTGATACAAAACTCAGGTCGGGAAAGCGCCATGGCAACCGGGTTCCCGGTGAATTGCGGTTATAGCCGGGTGAACTGTACCCAATACCGGTACAGCTTCCGGTAGCCTTCGACCCACTCCCCTACTCCTTTACGACTATACGGATCATGCAACGATTCACCTTTCGCAATCAACAATTCACCGCAGACAGGCTTCCATGCATGCGCATACCACCCCAGTTTTGCGCTGAAAAATTTAAACAACAACAGACATGAACAGAAAACCGATAAAAACAGCGTTTTGCATCCTGCTCACGCAAATAACACGGATGAAACAGCTACTATTAATGACACTCTTATTTGCCAGCTCATGTGAGAAGACTCCCGACGACTTATCAGGCACAGACAAGCACTACGTAAAAGGAAAAGTTACCGACACCAAAGGCAATCCCATTCCGGATGCAAAAATTATTGTTGACAACACTATCTATTACAACTCCGGGACTACCGGCACTACGGATGCCAATGGAAATTACAAAATACCCGTGGACATAGGCTCATGGAGAGTGTATGCCGAAATAGACAGGATATTTAACGGGAAAAGCTTTAAAAAGCTGGATATGCACCCCGACAGGGATAATGCGTTTGCAGGAGCAGACGGCGCTACCGTCAATTTTCAATGGAAACTCGAAGGAGAGAAACCTGTTCCGCTGGTTGGCTTTTATGGTGGAACCGCTTATCTGTATGCCGACTCCGAAAGCGAAGTCTACGACTCACAAAATATTGAGTTTACATTCACACCCATCGGGAATTTAATTGACGGAAACCCCGGCCAGGTAATCAGGCGCAGGGGAGGTACGCCCAACAGCGGCAGCTATTCGCAGGTGCCGGATATTCCCATTGGAAAATATACCATAACGGCAAAGCATATCCCAACGGGTAAGACTTTAAAGCTAAGAACCGCTTACGAAGGTAATTATGCCACCAGCATGGTTACCGAATTTGAGCCGGAGCTTAACTTTTGTTCCCGTTGTCTTACCATTCAGTTTACAGACCGCTGATTGAATGCTGATAAAGGAAATAAATACAATCTATTTTCCCATCCATTCCTTAAATTCCGTAGCTCTTTCACGGCTTACCAAAACTTCTTTATCGATATTTGGCCGCAATTCCAACTTCAGCTTTCCATTAAAATAATTGTGGATTTGTGCAATAGATTTGATGTGCAGCACGAAACCCCGGTTAACACGGTAGAATTGCTGAGGATCCAGCATTTGCTCCAGGTCCTCTATGGTATAGTCTACTATATACTTTTGTTTGCTCCATGTAACAAAATAACTCAAGCGCCCATCTGCATAAAAATAAGCGATGTCGGGAGTCTCGACAGACAACAGCTTTTGACCCTGCTTTACCAAAAAGCGGGAGCGCCATGCTTTGGGTTGCTGTCGTTTTAACTCCTGGATGAGCTGCTCAACATTCAGGGCAGAAGAGGAGAATTTTTGCTGCCACTGCTGGTATTTATCCAGCGCATTTTTCAGCTCTCCCTTCTTGATGGGCTTTAAGAGATAATCAACGCTGTTTACTTTAAAAGCCTGCAAGGCATATTCATCATAAGAAGTGGTAAAGATGACCATACTTTTTATGGCGACATGATTAAATATTTCAAAGCTTTGTCCGTCTGTCAGTTCAATATCCATCAGAATAATATCGGGATGCCTGTGCTGCAATAACCATTCTACCGAAGATTTAATACTGCGGGTATTACCTGCTATCGTAATAGAGTCATCAATAGAGATAAGCAGGCGGCTTAGCTTCTCAGCGCCCAATTGTTCGTCTTCAATAATTAATACTTCCATCGTATTGCGGAGAGTTTTTGATCAATGGTAAAACCACTATAAATTCGGTGGCCGTTTCTTTAATTTCTACTCCGGGATAGTTCAGTAATTCATATTTTGATATAATATTACTCAACCCTATTTTATTCGATACCAACGATTGGTTTTTCTTTTGCAAGTTGTTTCTTACTACCAGCTTTTCATCCTGTGTGTATAGCTGCACAATAAGTGGTGTATCCGGGTCGACAATATTGTGCTTTACCGCATTTTCCATTAATAACTGCAGCGTCATGGGAGGAAGCAACCACTCTTTTAATTCTTCTTCTATTCTTATAACAGGCTGGAAGCCACCGCCAAACCGGGTTTTCAACAAAAGGTTATAGGATTCAATAAATGCAACTTCCTTTTGCAGCGAAGTTAGATGTTCTTCATTACTGCGTAGCAGGTAGCGGTACACCCGGCTCATTTCTTCCACAAACTCCTCAGCTTTCTCCGGGTGGGTAGCAATAAGAGAGGATAATGAATTTAAACTGTTAAACAAAAAATGCGGGTTCACCTGTTCTTTCAGCGAGTCAAACTGGGTTTGCAACTGCTCTTTTTTCAGCCGCTCAGCCTCCAGCTGTGAAATTTTGATCCGGCGATAAGAAGCATCGGTTTCATATACGGCCTGGTTAAGAATGGTGCAGATAACTCCTGCTATAATGCCGCCTAAGCAGCTTTTAACGGTGAACTGATAATTCAGTATATGGAGCCGGTCAAATGCCAGACATATCAATGTAACCGCCACCGCTACGATCACCTGGTTAAGCATGGAGAAAAGCAGCACTCTTTTTAATGTATCCCGGTGCGAGGGATAAACCGCCACCAGCTTCCATCCCAGCTTGCCCTGCAAGATCCAGGTGCCAAACAGGATAAGAAATGCAACGGCGGAAGCTGTGCCAAAGTTTCTCAGGCTGGCAAAATAGATTTCACCCAAAATGAAATAAGTAGTTACCACCAGGGTTGGCGGAAGTAAAACTGCCATCAGCAACAAGGCTGTTTTGTTTTGAGAATCGGGTTGCATAACTCAAATATCGCAGAAAATACACTTTTGTGAATATCCCGGGGCATAAAGCTGCTTAATCCTGACATGAAACGTAGAAATAGCTGTATGAACCCGGTCCTATCTATTGTATGGACTGCATCCATTCCCGGACAAAGGCCCTCGCCGGTTCCACTACTTCTTTACCTGCCCGGAAAGCCATTTTCCAGTAAATGCCTTTGGCTTCATAGGCAGGGTTGGAAAAATACTTTATGCTTCCCTTTTCATAAAGTTCAGCGCCAAAATTGATGTCGTTCGTCTCTTCCATAAACTGTAACAGGCGTTGCTTTATAAACTGCTGGTGACGGACAGGATATTTTGCTTCCCAGGCTGCTATTTCTTTTGCGTAGGTGTCATCCCTGTTTTTTACCAATACCGGGTAACCTCTCCTATAGCCGGCAATGGATTTATTGTTAGGATCTTCAGCCTGTTGCAACTGCTTTTGGATGGACTCCAGTGTTTTTTCAAAAACAGGCTTCATAGTGGCATCGGCTTTTTTTAATTTTTGCTCTACATCCAACATGCTTTGCTTTGCATTCTCAATTATCTCCTGCTGAAATTCTTCAGGCGTTTTTACCACAGGCATCACCGGTTTCTTCTGTTCACGCAAAACGTTGTATTCTTGAGTAAAAACGGCGCTGTTTACATATTGCTTTGTGTACGCCAACAGACTGTTGGTAATAGCCGACCGGTTTCCCAGGGCAATATTTTTAATATTTTTTACCCCATAAGCATCCATATAACCTTCCAGCAGGCTGCTGCTGATTTTACTGTTTGCATCGGCTTTGCTGATACCCAACTGCTTTAAAAAATCATCCGTTATTTTTTTATGTATGGTAAATGAAACCAGGAGAAGTGACAGAAAACCTGCAGCTGTTATTACAATAAAGGTCTTAACAGAAAAAATAAGTTGTTGTGTTGCCCGATGTGTCATATATGAATTTTTAAATTGGTTAAAATGAATTATTTACCGCGTGTCTAAAGTTTTACAAATTCGACCCTCCGGTTATTCGCCCTGCCTTCTTTGGTGTTATTATTACTTACAGGCTTTTGTTCTCCGGCTCCCCCGGTCTGCATCCTCGTAGCATCAATACTATAATCGTTCATAAGCGCCTGCTTCACCGATCCGGCTCTTTTAGCTGATAACTCCAGGTTAGCGGCTTCATCCCCATCGCTATCCGTATGACCAATGATATTTATTTTCAGCTCCGGGTCTTTGGTAAGAACGGCTGCTATTTCACGCAATACACCATTACTCCCCGGTAACAGGGCAGATGAATTCGTATTGAATCGTATACCGGTCGTAGAAAACCTTCCTTCCTCAACCAGCTTATGTCTTGTATCCGGCAGACCTTTTGCGATTTTAATATTGCTGATGATATAACCGACTTCCTCTTCCGGCCCGCCATATCTTTTCACAATAAAATAGAGCTGGTTGATATTTGCACCGGCAACAATACCCTTTGGCAAATCATACAGTTTTTCTTCGTTGAACCAGACGCGGAGTCTTTCTTTTTGTACCTGGATGGCTACATGAATGATCTCATTAAATGTCTGTACCCTGGCAACCGGCTTTTTAATATCAGTTCTCAAATACACTGCTCCGTTAGCAAATGTCTGCAGATGAACAGAGGCATTGCTGTTTTCGGATGGCTGGATATTCATTTCCGTTGCAAATGTGGCAGTATAGTTTCTCAGCAACGCATTATCGCCGGGAGATAAGCTTCCGGAGGATAATACTCCCCAGGTCAATTCGGGAAAGGGTGCTTTCGGATTGGTGCGGTGCAGCACGAGATCAAATTCGACCGTACAATTCTCCGTAAAGGATACAGTATTGTCAGTGAGATAAGCTGTGCTCTGGTACAATTGCAGCCATCTACCATCAAATGCATCCAACGTTACTACGGCGCCTGTACCATTGCTGTTCCAGCCGGAGGGCAGTTCACCCATGTTTTCAGTCGAAAAATCATTGCTGTAAATAACTTCTTCACCGGGAATAAAGTCGTATTTCGCGTATAGTTTTCTTCCGGTAACGGATGTATCGCCTATGCTTTCCTGTACCGGCCCATTTTTTCCTGCAGGTTGCTTTTTCTCCTCTGTTATATAGATTATGTTATCAATAGCCTGGTCAACTTTTTGCTCAGTACAGGCTGTTGCGCTGGCTTCAATTTTATTGTTGACTCCATTCAGCCGGTCATCTGCCTGTGTCTGCATCACAACCTGGGAGATGACTAACAGGAGTATAAAAATTTTCTTATTCATGCCTATTTTCTTTTTCTGCTGCAAATATGAAAATAGCAGGAAGCGGAAAAAAGCATGACTGTTATCAAACGGAGAGAATGTTACATGAAGCAACCGCTAAAGAGAATTAAAAATAATAAGTCGCTTGCATAAAGATCAATTGGGGGAGATTGGCCGCTACGCTTTCAGGTATCCGATTCGATGTTAAAAAATTTGCTTAAGCACTTTTACATACTCACCCAGTTTTCTATCTGAAAAGTTGGGCGGGTTTCTTTAACCTGCATTTACCCGGGACATTCATTACGTCTTCCTTAGCCATAGGTGGGTTCCTGAGATTGACAACCTGATTGTCGAATGCTTTTAAAACGGCTATCTTATTTTGATTAAAAAGGTACTGTGTTAATTTCCAAGTTTATTATTAAATTTGTTCAAACTACTTTAAAGGAGAACTATTTGTTCATCCTGTGCAGACAGGCGCAACCCTGTCTGCTTTTTTTCTTTTGTAATGTCCGGGTTAAACTCCTCATTGTTCTTCCAGAGCGTATAGATTAGTATAAGAAGTTTTCTTGCTACAGCTGTTATTCCAATCTTTTTTGCAGGTTTCCTTTCGTTCAGCCTTTTATAAAACCTGTTCAATTCGGCGTTATGTCTGGATGCACAAAGTGCAGGCATGTATAAAGTGCTACGGATAAAACTGTTTCCTTGCTTGGATATTCGGGTTTTTCCTTCTTTTAACCCGGATTGGTTGAGTTTGATATCAAGACCTGCATAGCTGACCAACTGCCTGGCATTCTTTACCAGAGCAAAGGCATTGGTTTCTGCAAGCACACTTATTACCGTCATAAATCCGACGCCGGGAAGGGTAGTTACCTTATTTATCCTGTCATACAGAGCCGTATCCGACATAGCAGCCATCCTTAGTTCTGCCTCTATCTCCAGGAGCTGTGTTTCCAGCAGACCGATCTCCTGGTTTAACCGCTTTATAACAGATGAGGGACAGCCATAGCTATGGTTTTTGGCGTGCAGTTGGTTCTTTGATACAACCAGCTTCGCTTTGATCTCCTTGTACTCCCTGCTCAGGAATTTGATTGTCCGCATAGCTTTGGATGGCATATGCCAGCAGTCGAGTTTTCGTTCGAGCCCCATCCGGCTAAGTAGCTGGGCGTCAATACCATCTGTCTTGGTCTTGATGTTCAGGCTTCTGCCATAGTGCTTGACCTTTCCTGGCAACAGCACGCTGATAGTTTTGCCCATACCATCCAACCAGTAGGCAAGTCCCTCATAATACACGCCTGTGGCCTCCATCACAAACAGCATCTCTGTTCCGGGTTCTGCTTCTACCCAATCTATCAATTGTCCAAAGCCTTTAAGATCATTGGAAAAGGTCTGTGGCTTACTGAAGGAAATTTGTCCCCCGGCATTCAACCTTCCCATACAGCATACGATGGTGTCTTTGGCGACGTCTATGCCGACGCTTAATTTTAATGTTTTCATACTCAGTGATTTTAGTAATCAAGGCAAAGCTCCCTGACATCTTTACTCGCGTTGATCCGGGATACATTTCTGTTCCCTAAGTACTGTTCAGATTCGGAGAAGCAAAAAAGGAAACGGGGACTGTAACTTTTTCCGGAATGTCATAAAGGATTTGACTTCCTTTAACAAAATAATTCTCCCGTCTCCATTACCTTTTTCTCCAAAGAAACTAAATTACTTTTCAAACATACGAGATTAACAATAAAGTCATCCGGATTGATAACCCCGACAAAAAAAGAGTTTAAGTATGTTTGAGGGAAGTGGGCGCTTAAGTTTTTAAGTTTGAGAGCTGGACGGTTAGATAAAAGACTCCTTATCCATTCATCGTGTATCTGTTCTGTCCATTTTGGAGTAAACAATCTAACATCTGCAAGGTGCAGCAGTATGTCCCTTACAGGATCAGGATAAAGTGTGTTGGCGTCAAGCAATGCTGTTATAGGTTGCAGTCTCATTCAATTTAATAGCCCATATTTAATTTTTGCGCCTGTTTGGCTAAGAATGCCAGTTGTTTCTTCCTGGCTTGTTGCTGTTTTTCTTCATAAGCCTGTGTTTCCCAACTTTAAAAAAAAGGGATTACTCCTGTTTCCAACAATTTAACCACAAAAGGACGTGACACATGCAATAGGTTTGCAGCCTGTTGCGTGGTAATTTCCGTTTCAACGGGGATGACAGATACGGGTTTGCCGTCTGCCATATTGGAGAGAATATCAGACAAAAGGGAAAAGGCTGTTTGTGGAATGGTAATATCGGCATCGTTGATTTTAATATTCACTCCCCTGTTTTTCTTTCTTCTTAATGAATTTCCACTTTAGAACCTTTGCTACTTTCATGCCAGGACACCCCCTTATCCGCAACTATCTAAACCTCGTTCGCTTATTTCTCCGTTTCATCGCATATTACATTGCCTGCAGGCATGGGCCTGTCTAATTTGCATCCGTATTTATCAAATTACTGAATCATGTTAAAACAAACTTTTCCTCTCCTCGCCGGCCTAATTGTCACCATAACCGCTACGGCACAACAGAACCCCGGCTACAGACAACTTAAAAAGATGACCCCGGCAGAACTGGAGGCATATAAGCAAAAGATGATCAGGGAAGCCGGCAAAAAAGCACTGGTTATTGCAGATAAAAGCAATCGGCGCAGGCATTGCCAATAGTTGTGGTATTAACAGCTAAGGTGATATCAAATAACCGCATGCTCAATTGTTTTAATACATTTTTAACCTGATATAAAAAGATTATGCAAACTAACATCTTTAAACAAGCAGCTATGGTTTTACTCATTTTTATTGTTTCTTATTTAGTCATTGGCCATCTGTTGCACCGGGTTGTATTCCCCGAGAAGAAGCCGGTTGTTTCTGCATGGTTCGAGCCGGGACAGGAGTTTTATAGCAAAGCAGAGGGTATCCGGCAAACCGTTTTGAAGCAGGAAAACGGTTTTGTGTACTGTCGCTCCGAAATAGAGCCCTTTGCCGGAGGACCTCCCAGGCATATTCATACAGATTTTGACGAAACCTTCGAAGTGGAAAACGGAGAGTTGACACTATGGGTGAACGGAGAAATAAAAAAGATCCGTCCGGGCGATGTATTACATATTCCTAAAGGTACTCCACACAAGCCCTACAATGAAACGGCAGATACGATACGTACTAAAGGCGCCATTGCCTTCCCTGAGAAGTTTGCCTTTAATCTTATACAGGTATATGGTATAATGGACAGCCATCCAGGGTTTGAAAAAGAACCGGGTATCGCGTTCCGGATGGCTATATTTCAAACCAGCGGTTTTGATTCTTATATGGCAGAAGGACCGCCGGTATTTATCCAGAAAACCATGGGCTTTGTCATGGCTCCGGCGCTACGGCTTTTCGGATACAAAAGCTATTATAAAAAATACGATCCTTTTATAAAGAAGAAATCATAAAGCAGTATTGCTACATCCGTAGAATTATTATTCTATACACACCTAAACAAACTATTCTTAAAACAATCAATCATTTTTATTTATGAACTTCAAAAACATTATTTACGCATTCGCCTGTCTTTCTTTCGCTGTTGTAGTAGGAGCAGCCATTTATGAACATATTGCGGTAGTACCCGGATGGAGCGCTGCTCCGCCTGCGTCCCTAAGCATGTTCCAGGGAAAATACGGGTTAAATCCTACGCCTTTCTGGAAAGCCATACATCCTGTTACTTTACTATTGCTGGCTGCCGCTATCGTCCTGTTCAGAAAAACCGGCAGCAAAGCTTATCTTCTTATCACATCTGTTGGTTATGTGATCGTACTGATCATCACATTTGCATATTTTGTTCCCGAGCTCATTGAAATAACCGGTATTCCTTATTCAGAAAACACGGATGACTCCTTAACAAAGCGGGCAACGCAATGGGAGATATTAAGCCTTGTACGATTATCTTTTTTGATTCTCCTGGCTATTATAGCGTTTTTGGGCCTTACTAAATCAAAAGTACAACCTTCCTGATGAGGGCACTTTTCCTAAAGGCAAATAACACTGTATGGTCTGAAGGCTTTTTTCTATTTATTGAATGTTTACACAACCGTTAGCCTTTATCCACCCTGCACAAGCCGCTGGCAGATATAACAGTGCAATACTTTATTAATTTGTCAGGAATGGAGAAAGAAGCGGAAAAAATAACAACCCTAAATAACAAAACCAGCAAACCAGATGAAAATTTGTTTGACCTTTTGTAAAAATAAATAATGCAAACCGGTACACATTCTATGATAAGCCCGGAGATATTTCAAATAGCTAAACACTGAATTGTTCAGCAAAACAATATTATAGCAGTATGTTGCAGCAATTTTGCTTCCATCGGTGCGCGAACTTCCGTATCAATAAAATTTCAGTATCTTTGTTTAAACATACAGCAAGGGGTGCCCCCGCTTACGGGGCTGAGATCAAACCCTGATGACCTGATTTGGGTAATGCCAACGTAGGGATGCAGACTGCACAAGACCATTGTTCTTGTTCGTTGCCGTTAGCAATTTTCCAAATGAGGTTGCTGATAAACATGGGCAATAACATGGAACAGGAAAAAACAACACTCGAACTTATTCCCCAACAGCAGAAAAGCTGGCAAAACCGGCCCGAATGGTTTTTCAACAGGGAGCATACAGATACGTATGAGCAATGGTATGAAGGAAGGTATAAGCGGGCTGAGGTCTGGCAGAAAAAAGTCATGGAACAACTGGTATCCAAAGATAAGCGGGTAAAAAGCCTGCTGGAATTTGGGTGCGGTACAACACGTTTCACACGGTGGTGGAAAGAAATCGGTATAGCTGCTACCGGCGGCGACATCTCGCCACTTATGCTATCGCAGGCGATGCACCTGTTTGACGGGGATCTGGTCATGGCAGACGCTCATCATATGCCGTTCAGGAACCATACATTTGACGCCCTGGCATTCATTACCACCTTCGAATACTACAAGGATCCGGTACGTGTGATCCGGGAAGCTGCACGGGTAGGAAAATATGGTATTGCAATGGGTATGATGAACCGCAATTCCATCAAAGTGGTGCGGCGCCGGATACAGGAACTGTTTGGCAAGAACCCGTTTTACCTGACAGCAACGTTCTACACTCCGAAAATGCTCACCAACATCATTCATAAAGCGTTAGAGGGGCGCGAATATACGATTGAATGGACATGTACCGGTCTTCCCAGGTGGTTCCCGGTGCAGCAGTGGGGTGTTCCATTCGGCGACTTCTTCGGATTATATGTACAGTTTAATGATGTGGAATGATGGGGTCAACAGAAAAACAACTCGGAAAAATAGGCATCCCGATATTTGACCAGACAATCGCGGAGATGCATGGCTATGTACGGTCGGAGGTGCGCAGGGGACCCCGGTTCGGTGTCGATGTATCGCTCATTGACCTCCCCGGTGGAATGGCTATGGCTATGACCAGCGATCCGCTGTCGCTTATCCCCTCGCTCGGTCTGGAGGCGTCAGCATGGCTTTCGGTTCATCTCACGGCAAACGATATGGCAACAACCGGGCATGCGCCTATGTACGGGCAATTTGTGCTGAACCTTCCTACGTCGCTAACCCCGGAAGATTTTAAGCAATACTGGACGCACATCCACCGGTTCTGTTCGGATATCGGCATTGCCATCACGGGTGGACATACCGGTTTTACAGAGCACCAGAACTCCACCATTGCAGGCGGTGGCACGCTGGTGACGGTGGCGCCTCAAGGCACAATACGGGCCACACCTGCAGCCCGCAGGGGAGATGCACTGCTGGTAACCAAACAATGTGCCCTTTCAGCTGCCGCGATACTGGCGATGAGCTTTCCGCAAACCGTCAAAAATAAGGTCGGCAGTGAACTCTATCAGAAAGCCTGCAACTCATTTTACCAAACCTCGTCCCTTCAGGATGCGCTTATCGCCGTGGCAGATAGCTCAGATGTACACGAAGTCAGCGCCATGCACGATGTAACAGAAGGAGGCGTGCTTGGCGCCATTTATGAATTGGCTATTGCTTCGCAAAACGGTGCGTTGGTTGATAGCGACAAGCTGCCGGTTTCTCCTGTGCAGGGACAGGTTTGCAAAGTATTCGGACTGGATTGCCGGTATTCTATCGGTGCAGGCTCAATGATCATTGCCTGCAGGAAAAGTGCTGTACAGCGGATCATTGACCGGCTTGGTACGGCGGGCATCCCCTGCACGGAGGTTGGTATGCTGACCGATCACTCAACCGGTATCAAACTCATTGAAGGCGGCCGGGAGCAAGATATGCCCTATTACGATGAAGACCCTTACTGGGCGGCTTTCTATAACGCTTTTGAAAAAGGATGGAAATGATGCAGCAACGAAGAAACATTGGCTCAGGGATTTACGTTGTCATAGACCCTTCAATGACAACATCAGTGTTATACAACAAACTGGATGCTGTGCTGACTGAAAAAATTGCTGCCCTGCAGATCTGGGATAATTTCGATAACAATGATAATATACCCTTATTGATCAGCGAGCTTTGCCGGCGGTGTCATTATAAGGATGTGCCGGTGCTGGTCAACAATCATTGGCAATGCCTAAAAGATACCGCCCTGGACGGAGTGCACTTTGATGCTGTTCCCGATGGATATGGACAGATACTGGCAGAAGTAAAGCGGCCGTTCCTATGCGGGATCACATGCACCAATGATATGCAACCGGTTACCTGGGCCAAAAACAACGGTGCGGATTATATTTCATTTTGTTCAATGTTTCCATCAGGCACTGTTGAAAGCTGCGAGCTGGTAAGCCACGATTCAGTACGCCGGGCATCAGCCATTTATGACGGTCCCATCTTTTTGGCAGGTGGGATCAAACCCGACAATGTAGGCAAGCTCCGGCACCTGCCGTATACCGGTATTGCCGTGATATCCGGTGTTATGGACAACGATGCACCTGATCAGTCCATTCGCGAATACCTTAGAAATGAAGAATAAATATTATTATAATGAAACGAGCCCGATGACAAGCAGCACACTCTTTATGCCGCCTGAAGCGGGGGGAGAAATGCATACTCCACCGGCAAGCCTGTAATCATGGAGTTCCATCCGGCAAATAAAAACAACTAAAAATATTCAGATGAAAACTGAAACGATCCATAAACTTTGCTGTCCGTTTGACCTGGCAGATCTCAACTTAACGCCTATCCATACGACCGTTGACGGAGCGATTGAAGAGGGCTACCTACTATGTGAACATTGCAACCGGATTTACCCCATTGTGCGGGGCATTCCTATTATGAATCCGGACGAATACCGGGAGCTCAAACTGGAAAAGCCCCTCCTGGAAAGATGGAAAGACCACCTGGAAGGCAGGTCCGTCGATAATTTCAGACTCAATGATCCCGGTTTGTAATACCCACTTTGCAACATATTTTATTGAGAAAAATTACCGGTTCGCTCAAAGCAGGCATTAAGGGATAACCGCTACGGTATATTTTACACTGGCGGAAAGTTTCGGTGGCGTAAAAAAGCGGGGTGTGCCACCCTGCCCAAATGATTCATAAATCCGTACCGGCAGCAACCAGAAAAGTGTCGGGTGTTACTGATAATCTTATCAGGTTAAGCGTAGAACCCGGGGATGTGGCAGACCTTATTGGCGATGTAACAATGCTTTTGCAAGATAAAAGCAAGATTGAGAGAAGAAAAAATTGTTTTTCATTAATAGTCTACTATTTTTGTAGACATTAACTAAATTTGCTTTAAACTGATCTGATGAATTCGTATTATATAGTAGTCTGTTGAATTTGTACAATACACAGTTATTTTGTACAATAACGAGTTGAAATTTCTCCGGCTCTGATAAACCACCACCATTTATTCCGCCGTAAACTTGAAATTATCCGATAGGATTGTAAACTTATTAATTTTCTGAAGCCCCTGCCGGGCTAAGAATATTATGGTGGTCATGTATTTGCTGCCCGACGCAAGGGGCTTCAGAAAAATAGTCTACAAAATTAGTGCACTAAAATTTGGAAGTGATATTTTAATACTATAGTTTTGCATCATCTAATTAATCACCACCATTAGTTAGTTAATTTATACAGAAGAAGGGAGAGTCAGGCTCTGCGAACTTCTGGCAACTTCCGTTAAGCGGATAAGTGCCTAACCTGATCTAAACAATTTTTAGAAATATAAATTGACTACATCATGCATTCAGGAACAAAATCCTTTCATTTGATGTTCAGTTGGGTTAAACGATGTTAGCCCTAAACTGAAACTATCAATAAGTACGCCTCTTCCGGAGAATATTACGCTATTGTTACCAGCGTCTTCATTTTCAGAAACGTCTTCATTGTAAGCTTATCCATCATTATTGTAGTAATGGTGGTACCGGATAGTTATTAATAACTACGGAACGGTAATATTATTTCGCAACCAGAATACTTTTAGCTTTATGTTTTTTCGTCTACTAATCTTCTTTTTCTTTTTTGTTTCCGCTTCGGGAGTCGAATCGTACTCGCAGCATAAAATAAGTGGATATGTATTTGATAAAGAAAGCGGGCTTCCTATTCAGGATGCCAGCATTTTCACCACAGGAAAAGAAATATTCGCTACAACAAATAAGTCAGGGCGGTTCGTATTAGAATCAATTGCTCCGATTGACAGTATCATTGTTTCATCTGTAAACTACAGGCAGCAAACGATCCGGGCTTCGGCGAATATGCAGGTATTTCTCCAATCCCATAACACACAGCTTACCGAAATAATTGTCTCCGCCAATCGTGAGCAGCAACCCAGGTCTGAAGCGCCTGTTGCAATACATACCATTTCCAGGTCTGTTATTAATGAAACAAAGGCAACACGTTTGGATTTGCTGCTGAATAAAGTGCCGGGTGTTTTTATGGTTGATCTCGGTAATGAGCAACACGCTATGTCAATTCGCCAGCCGATTGGCTACAGCAATATGTATTTATATCTTGAAGACGGTATTCCTATCCGTACCGTCGGAGACTTTAATCATAATGCACTAATTGAAATTAATCAGGCTGCCATTGAGCGGGTAGAAGTGATCAAAGGCCCGGCTTCCTCATTATATGGAAGTGAAGCAGTGGGGGGAGCCGTTAATTTTATTACGGCAACACCTTCACAGATACCAACGGCAAAAGTCCAAATCGAGGCAGGAAGCAGGGGGTATAAAAGAACAGATTTTTTTGCTTCTAATACCTTTAAAAAGCTCGGGCTGTATATAGGCGGATATTTTGCAGACAGGAATGAAGACGACAGTAGGCATAATGATTTTAGAAAACTTGCCTTAACATTCCGCGCCGACTACCGGTTTAATGAGAAAAGCCTTCTGAATTTCACCGCTGATTACATCGACTATAAAACAGACCAGGTTGGAGGATTAGACAGTACAAAATTTTATAGCAAAAACTATGAAAGCTTTTACAGGTTCACTTACAGGAAAGTAAATGCCCTCAGACTGAAAGCGGCATTTGAGCAAAATTGGAATGAAAGCAATAAAACAACAATAACCGTTTTTCATAGAAATACGGCAATAGGTCAAAACCCCTTTTATAGCATTGGCGCCGTTCCCGGCAATACGGCAAAAGCAACAGGACAAATTAATGAAGATGCATTTACGAGCTATGGTATCATTGCCCAGCACAGAAAGAAATTCAACTTTTTAAATGCACGGTGGATTACCGGGGTGAGCGTGGATTATAGTCCCGCTACTTACCAGGCAAACTATATTGATATAGATGTAAATCCAGACAAAGTGTATTATGCTTACAGTGTTACTGATTCTATATTAACCGATTATAAAGTAGGTCTTTTTAACTCCGCGGTTTACACACAATTTGAATTGAATCCTGTTGAAAAGCTTAAGGTGCTGCTGGCGGCACGCTACGACAGGATGGACTATGACTTCAGGAATTTCCTTCCTCCGGGTTCTTATTCAGGAGCGGAAAATGCATCTAACTATTTTTCATACTTCACACCAAAAGTTGGTTTTACCTATAGCTTCACCGGAACCCAAGGTGTATATGCCAATTACAGTATAGGGTTTGCTCCGCCCAATATTACAGATCTGTTTACCGGTGTACAGGTACCCACACTTAAACCTTCTACCTATAGTAACTATGAAGTTGGCGGCTGGGCCGGCTTTGATGAAGGAAGAGGTAATGTTGATATCGCGCTATATAAAATGGACGGTAAGAATGAAATAATGAGCGTAAGGCAAACCGACGGCACCTATAAAAATCAGAATGTGGGACAGACCACACACTATGGCATTGAAGCGAATGCACGTTACGAGATATTGAAAGGATTACAGTTGAGAGCAGGCGGAACCATAGCGCATCATGCATACAGGGAATATGTAAAAAATGACAAGAATCTTTCCGGTCACCACATGAGCCAGGCCCCCTCCTATTTTGTAAACAGCGAACTGAGCTATAAGCCGGGTTTCTTAAAGGGGTTCCGGATTTCAGCTGAATGGCAGAGTATGGGCGGGTATCATACAGATGCTGAGAATACGGAAAAGTATAATGGCTTCAATATTTTAAATGCAAGAACGGGTTACCAGTTCAGGTCGGTAGAAGTTTGGGTTAACTGCCTGAACGTCGGAAATGTAGTATATGCCACTACCGTTGAAAAAAGCTCATGGGGTACTACATACAGACCGGGACAGCTCAGGACATTTAATGTTGGCATTGCCTGGAAATTAAATCAGGGAAATTAATGATGAAAATTTTTCTTTACAGCTTTTCAATAGTGCTGATCTTTTCCTGTAATGCAAAAGAGGCAACAACGGGACTTCTCGCAGCTCCGGGGCCAGGCATCAGTAAGGATAGTGCGTTTACGGGTTCATGCCCATACTTATTTAAAGCAGGAGACAGCACATTGCTGATAAGCTGGTTGCGGGATATTTCGGATACACAGGCGGCGCTATGCTATGCTGTCTCTGACAACGGCGTTGATTTTGGCCCCACTGTTACCGTTCCCGGAAGTAACAATGCTTATCCTCATGGTGAGAATTTACCAAGAGTGATTAAAACTCCTGATGGAAAAATATTAGCAACATGGGGGGCGGCAAACCCTAATCCCGAAAACCCGTATTCCGGCATTGTACATTACAGTTGGTCGCTGGATGGTGGAAAAAACTGGACTGCTCCCCAAACTTTAAGTAAAGACACAAACAGCATTGATCAACGCTATTTTGATGTTGAAATATTAAGAGACAATACTGTGGGGGTAATATGGCTCGATAACAGGAAGAATACAGACAAGGAAGGATCATCGTTATACTTTGCTACGTTTAATGAAAACAACGTTCCGGATAATGAAAAAATCATTGATGTTACCTGTTGCCAGTGTTGCCGTACAGACCTGTTTGCTGATAACGAGGGAAACCTGCACGTCGTGTACAGGAAAATCATCAATGATTCAATAAGAGATATGGTGCACGCCGTTTCACTGGATAATGGTAAAACTTTTTCTGAACCGAAGTGCATCAGTCCCGACAACTGGGTTATTAATGGTTGTCCCCATACAGGTCCTGCTATAGCGCAAACATCTGAAGGACTTTCTTTTGTGTGGTATACACTGGGAAATGGCAGCGGTGTTTTTTACGCCGGTTCAAAAGACAACGGCAAAACTTTTTCAAAAAAAGATGCTGTAAGTGCTAAGCCTTCTGCAAAGCATCCCCAACTGGAAGTTGTCAAAACAGGGGAACAACTGATCGTGTGGGATGAAGCTGTACCCGGCGGGAACAGGATTGGGCTTGAGATAAGGTCTGCCGGTGGAAAAAAACTGGGAACAGGTTATTTAACCGACAGTATTGGCTATGCTTCTTTTCCTGTAATTAAGCCACTGGATAAGGGATATATTGTTGCTTATACCGGTAAAGAACAAAGCGGGAGCGATGAAAGAGTTTTTTACAAGATCATAAATCCATGATGATATTGTGAAGCTATGCGTAAACAGATAAAAAAGTACAGATCTATTTGAAATGAAACAAGTACATAAATATATCCCGCTATGCATCGTGTGTGTACTCCTTGGATCAGGGGCGCTGGCTCAAAGCAGCACTGTGATCACTGAAACATTTTATGTATCGGGTAATTGTGAAATGTGCAAAGAAAGGATAGAACACTCGGCGCTGTCGTTTAAGGCTGCCATACAGGCCAGCTGGAATATTAAAACAGGGCAGCTGACAGTAGCGTTTGACAGCGCATTGATATCAAAAACTGCTATTCAGAAAAAAGTTGCCTGGGCCGGGCACGATAATGAGTCGTTTAAAGCATCGGAAGAAATATATAAGTCTCTTCCTGCCTGCTGCCATTATCAGCGTTCCGGCAAAAGCGAGGCATTGAATACCCTGCACAGGGTATCCGGGGTAATAGTAGAAGAAACGGTTAAAGGAAAAATTATCCCGGTTGCAGGGGCAACGGTTAAAAGCCTTCACTCAGGCGAAAGCTTTGTTACTGACAGCACAGGTGTTTTTCAATTTCAATCCACACTTCCTGCTGCAGTAGTTATAAGCTATGTTGAATTTTCACCTGATACAATTACGATCACCAATACAAATATCCTTACCATAACTTTACAAAACACATCTGCGGCTGATCTGAAAACCATAACGATCACGTCAAAAAAAGGGACTGCTTATTTATCTGTACGAAATGTGTATAATACGTTAACGCTTGGTGCAGCCGAATTATCAAAAGCCGCCTGCTGCAATCTTTCCGAGAGTTTTGAAACGAGCCCGTCTGTTGATGTAAGCTATTCGGATGCCATAACAGGGGTCAAGCAGATACAGCTATTAGGATTATCCGGCATTTACACGCAGTTACTTACGGAAAATGTGCCGGAGCTGAAAGGGCTTACAGGTAGCTACGGGCTTACATTCATTCCCGGCCCATGGATTGAAAGCATACAAATAACAAAAGGTGTCGGCTCTGTGGTAAACGGGTATGAAAGCATTGCCGGCCAAATAAACGTGGAAGAAAAAAAACCTGACAATACGGAACGCCTCCTGGTGAACAGCTACGTTAACAGCATGGGGCGTGTGGAAGGGAATATTAACCTGACACAAACGGTGAACGACAGGTGGAGCACTGCATTGTTGACCCATACGGATGCCGTGGTATGGAAGCACGATGGAAACCGGGATGGATTTGTAGATATACCGGGAGGGCAGCAGTTTAATATAATAAACCGATGGAAGTATATGGATAATGACGGGTGGACAGGACAGTTCGCAATAAAAGCGCTCAATGATAAAAGATACGGAGGACAACGCGGATCACACCACAGCGCTGATAATCCGGCAGGAGATCATTATCATGTTGACATCAACGCGGAGCAATATGCTGTAACCGGGAAGCTCGGATATGTGTTTCCCCGGCATAAGTATAAAAGCTTAGGTATCATTTTTTCCGGCAACGTATATAATAACCGGTCAGTATATGGAATAAACGCATATTCAGGCAAACAAAAAAATATATACGCAAACTTTATTTACCAATCTGTCATTGGTACTACTGACCATAAGTACAGAACCGGTGTAAGCTTCAGTAATGAGAGCTACCGGGAAATATATGCGGCAGATCATAGTGAGCATATCGATGACACCGGCCAGCCGGGGCATGACCATGACCCGCTCGGCGCTTCCGGGGAAGCAGCTGTATTTACACGCAGCGAAATCATACCCGGCGCATTTTTTGAATACACGTATACAGCGCCTTTCAACCTGTCGGTGATCGCTGGCATACGCGCTGATCATCATAATTACTTCGGGTGGGTCACCACGCCAAGGCTTAACCTGAAATATGATTTTTCCGAAGAGACCAATATTCGTGTTTCGGCAGGCTCAGGATACAGACTGGCAAATATATTCACCGAAAATACCGCCGCATTTGTAAGCGCAAGACAGTACAGGATCATTAATACAACACATAGCTATGGCTATGGTCTCGACCCTGAAAAAGCATGGACTATTGGCATTAACTTTCTTCATTCCTTCCAATGGCATCAGCGCCAGGGTATTATAAGTATAGATGCATACAGAACAAATTTTATAAACCAGACAGTTGCAGACTTTGATGCAGACCCCCAGGGATTATACTTTTATAACCTCGAAGGAAGATCTTACTCAAACAGCCTGCAGGTTGAACTGAACTACGAGCTATTCAAAAAGCTTGACGTACGCCTCGCTTACCGGTGGGTGGATGCAAAAACCCATTACTGGGGAGAGTTGCTGGAAAAACCGCTGATAGCAAAACACAGGGCGTTTGTAAACCTTGAATACAAAATTGATGATAAGTGGAAGTTTGATTACACCACACAATGGTACGGTAAAAAAAGGATCCCCTATACGGCATCAAATCCTGCCGGTTTACGCTTAAATGACTTTTCACCTTCATTTATCCAGATCACTGCTCAGGTAACGAGAAAGATTGGATATAAATGGGAAGTATATGCAGGCGGCGAAAACCTGACGGGATACAGGCAAAAAGATCTGATCCTTGATGCAGCCAATCCATTCAGCAAATATTTTGACGGTTCACTGGTGTGGGGGCCGGTAACGGGCAGAATGTTTTACCTGGGCGGGAGATTTATACTCTAAAAATATTTTAAAATGAATACAATAAAATTTTGAAATTTTAATTTAGTCTACTAATTTTGTAGACTATTAAATAAATGAACCGTTGCTATCAACATATAACTTGCTCCGGCTGCAAAACAAAGTCTTGCAGAAGCCTTTCTTCAGCCTGTTGATCTCAGAATTCGCAACGTATTACAATTGATATTATACTCTTTATTAACCCAAATAATTGGTTTTGGTTTAAACTACTGCAACATGAATTTTTATTTAAAGCCACCTGTATTTTTATTAACCTGCTTCCTTTCAATTTCTTTTAATCTTCATGCGCAAGACAATATTGTTGAAGGTCATATTATAGATGCTCAAACAAACGAACCGATAGTAAATGCGGTTATAAGCGAAAAGGGAACCGCGGATCAGGTATTAAGTGATACCAAAGGCCATTTCTCATTTCGTTCTGCCAGAGCTTTTCCCGTAACAATAGTGATCACATCTGTTGGTTACAAAACAACAGAAGAAGAAGTACGGTCTGCAGGCAGCTCCCTTACGATCTTATTGACACAAAATGTGAATGTGCTGAACGAAGTAGTAGTGGTTGGATATGGCACGCAAAGGAGAAAAGACCTTACGGGCTCCATATCGTCTGTCTCAAAAAAAGTACTTGAATATAATGTATCTCCTTCTGTGGACGCGTTGCTTGGCGGTACTGTTGCCGGGTTGAATGTTACCCAGGAGTCCGGTCAGCCGGGAGCGCCTGCCACCATTCGCATACGGGGCGGAAACTCCGTAAATGCCAGTAATAATCCGTTGTTTGTAGTGGATGGGTTCCTGTTCTTCTCGGATAATGCTTCAACAAAAGCCGGACTGGGAGGAATTGAAGGGGAGCTTAACCCACTCGCTTTTCTTAATCCTTCAGATATTGAATCCATCGAGGTATTGAAAGATGTTTCCGCTACGGCAATATACGGATCGCGTGGTTCAAACGGTGTAATACTCATCACTACCAAAAAGGGAAAGAAAGGGGGGAGTTCGATAGACTATCAATACTCGTCCGGGTTTTCAAATTCCGCTAAACAACTATCCCTGCTCAATGCAACACAATGGGCACGTTTACAAAAGGATTATTTTTTAAATAAGCCCGGGTATTCAGATGAGCAGATTGCCGGTTTGGGCCAGGGGTATAACTGGCAACAGGCAGTGCTTCAAACAGGTATTACCCAAAACCACGCTCTTTCCGTAAGCGGTGGTGATGAAAAGTCGCAGTATTTTATCTCAGGGAATTACCTGAACCAGGAAGGCGTTGTGCTTAATTCCGGATTAAAAAGATTTGTGGGGCGCGCCAATTATGATCGTTCCGTATTTCCGGGACTTCGGATAGGCGTAAACATTACCGGCAGCCAGAGCACACAAAATACACTCACCACATTTGAGGCCGTAAACTATAATAGCTCGCCCTATTCGGCTGGCATTACCAACTCGCTTACCTATGCTTTATATATGCCGCCGGTTGTGCCGCTTTATACACCCGACGGCGGGTATAATTATAGTAATCCTTTTGAATATGCATATCTCAGGCAAGGCAACAAAACAGCCAACCCCATTTCAGATCTTTTACACAGTACGGCTCAAACAATATATTCCTCTGTGCTGGGTAATTTTTATGCCCAGTATAAAACGGAAAGTGGATTTACGGCAAAAGTGAGTGTAGGAAGCAATATAGGATACACAACGCAAAATTACTTTTCACCTTCCTATACTGCCATAGGCCTTGAGCCGCTGGGGATCGGCGGTATTGGAAATAAAAAGTCTGCCATTCTTTTATCTGAGTATACCCTGGCTTATGCAAAGCGTATAAAAGAAATCCACTCTTTTGATGTGCTGGCGGGCTATACTTACCAGCACACCAAAACAAATTTTCTCACTACCCTCAGCTCAAACTTTACCAATGAAGACCTGGGTGTAAATAATTTGCAGGATGGAAAACCTTATGGCAGCAGGCCCATATTCAGCGGGCTTACAGAAAGCGGGCTTCATTCATTGCTTGGCAGGGTAAACTATTCATTGCTCGACAGGTATCACTTAACGGCCAATTTCCGAAGCGATTATTCTACCCGCTTTGCCAAAAACCACAAATGGGGATTATTTCCTTCCCTCGGACTGGCATGGAATGTTAATGAAGAAGCCTTCCTCAGAGATTATAGGCCGCTCAATAATTTAAAACTGAGGGCGAGCGCCGGGCAGGTAGGCAACCAGGAAATAGGTGATTATGAATACCTGCAGCTTTTGGAAGCGGTATATTATGGTGGCGGTGTTGCATACCAGGTAGGTAATAGCGGTAATGAAAACCTCAAATGGGAAACAACTTTTCAATATAATGTTGGTGTAGATGCCGGTTTTTTTGATAACAGGATCTCTGCTACCGTTGACCTGTATCATAAAAAAACTTCCGACCTGCTCATACGTATACCACCGGATCTTGGTCAAAGCAAAGAGCAACTGGTTAATGTAGGTAACCTGGAAAATAAAGGCGTAGAGCTAACGGTAAATGCCTCTGTAATTGACAACAAAAATCTGCAATGGACTGTTGGCGCCAACGCGGCGTATAATGCCAACAGGATCACGAAACTATACAATAACATAACAGAAAGAATACTCGGCATAGAAATACTAAGGGTAGGCGAACCTTTGGGTTCATTTTACGGGCAGGTATTTGAAGGAGTAATTCAAACAGGCGAAGACCTTTCCAGGTTGCCAACCAGTCCGTCTTATACCACACCACAACCGGGCGATCCACGGCTGAAAGATGTAAACGGTGACCTACATATTGATCAGAATGACCGGGTCGTATTGGGAAGGAAACAACCCAAACTTATTTACGGATTTTCAACTTCGGTAAATTTTAAAGGGTTTGACCTGTTCGTGCTGCTGCAGGGAGCAAAAGGTAATAGCGTATACAACCAGTTGCGCCGATACCTGGAAAGACCAACGGATGCTTATAACGGCTCCGCAGTATTGCTCGATGCGTGGACAGCATCCAATCCTTCAAACAGCGTTCCCCGGATAACCAGCACTCCTTTTTCTTCGGAACTGGACAGCCGCTATATCGAAGACGCTTCTTTTTTACGATTCAGGACTGTAACACTTGGTTATACAGTCAACAGGGCGCTGTTAACGGCACGCAGGCTGCCGCCATTAAGGGTCCGTTTGTTTGCTACCGCTCAAAATCTTTTAACACTAACTGGATATAAAGGGTATGACCCCGAAGTAGCAACAGGTATCGATCTGGGAAAATTCCCTATGCCGCGTACTTTCCTGTTTGGTGTAAATATTTCATACTAGGTAAATGAACTTATCATATAACACGCAATATCTATCACTTAAACAAAAAACACAGAATATGACAAAATCACTAAAACATTTAGCTGCAACAGCTATTGTAGTAGGGTCTTTGGCAGGTTACTCCTGCAAAAAAGACGTTGACCCCGGCGGTGGCGACCCCCCTCCCGTTATCACGGGTGAATCCGTTTGGAAATCTGACCAGGAAGCGCTGGCAACAGCAAACGCTGCTTTTCCGCCATGGCAAAGGTTAAGCTCCTCTTTCTCATTCCTTTTGGAATCAACCAGCGAGCACACGATCAGCTTTGAAGGCGCTGATGATGCGGACGGACCATTGGTAAGCCAGTTGAAAACAGATGTTAACAACTGGTATCCTACCAAGATCTTCAATTACCTGTATGTAAGCATAGGCGAAGCCAACAGGACAATTGAAAAAGCGGATTCAAGCGTTGCCGGGGGTAATTTAAACCAGGCAAGCATTGATTTAGCAAGAGCCCGGGCACAATTTATCCGTGCACATGCGTATTCTTATCTTGTAAATCTTTGGGGTGAGGTGCCGCTGATCCTGAAAACAAACGCCTCTCAGGCAGAGCAGACCACCCGCAAATCAATAGACGAAGTATACGCGCAAATAGTGAAAGACTTTACAGAAGCCGAAGCTGCGTTACCAGGGTATGACGTTACACGTTCCAACCCAAGCAAAGGAGCGGCAAATGCGCTTTTGGCAAGGGCTTACCTGCAATGGGCGGGCAAACCGCTTTCACAAACTGAAGTAGCTGCTGTTGCAGGGGGTAAAACAGACCCGGGTGCTGCAACATGGGATGCCGATAAGTTGCAGAAAGTAGTAGAGTATGCTGATAAGGTTATCAGTAGTGGTAACTTTAAGCTGCAGGATGATTTTGAAACGAATTTTGGCGTGCCTGCAGAAAACAAAGCTGAGGAGCATATATTTACGATCCATCATGACGGAGATGGCCTGGGAGATGCGCAGGGTAATCACCAAACGCACTGTCCGTTTACTTTCCGTTTTGACCTTTACGAGGATAATCATATCGGGCCTGCTGATGTCACCCTGCTGGAACGTTTCGCAGATAACGATAAGCGCAAGCATTATTCGCTCTTCACACAACTATATAACCAGGACGAGCCTATTGCATCTCCGATAACCAAATCATCAGACTACAAGGAGTATCATTATGTATTCCCGGTTACTTCACCACGCATCGGCAAATTCGTACATCGTAATTCAAGATATCGTGATGTAGCTCCGGGCTCAGAAGCAGGACAGCCCAATAATATCAACCGTGTTGAGATCCGATATGCAGAAGTTTTGCTGAGTAAAGCAGAAGCCTTGCTTCAGTTAGGCAAGGCAGGCGAAGCGGCACAGGTTATTAACCAGCTAAGAAGGAGAGCAGGGATAGAAGAGTACACTACGCTTACACAGGAGCAACTGGAACATGAGTGGTATCTTGAATTGTTCTTCGAACAAAGACATTGGTCTAACCTGGTACGCTGGAGAAAGCTGGTCAGTACGGTGCTCACCGATGTGCCGAAATTTGAGTATTACAAATCAGACTACAGCTCCGTAGCATCCATTGTTGCAAAATTTGGCGCAGAAAGTGATGGTACCGGTGGAAACGTTAAAACAAACTATCCCTTTTTTGCAAAAGTGCATAAGCATTTACGTTCAAAAACAGATAATATATCCGGCAAGTTTTACAGGTACCCGGTTCCAAAGGGATTATCGGGTAATGATTTAGGAATTGCTCAGAACCCCGGATATTAAGGAAACTTTCCTATTGGCATTCTGACAGCAATGATATCACCTGCCAGGCAAAGCCGAAGCAGGTGATATTTTGCATTTACCTCTGAAACTACTATTTCAGCAAATTCCAATAACGGGAGTAATTCCCTTAAATATATTGAACATGAAAAGCAAAGAGTTTTTATGGCATATAGCAGCGCTCTTGTGTGTAAATGTATTTCTATTCTCATCCTGCAGTAAAGAAGATGCAAAGCCGGCAGCGCCTACTATTGAAATAGTTCACCTGGGAATTGATGATGGTGTTACCGATAATATTTTTTACCTGGGAGAAGAAGGACATTTTGAAGTGAATATAAATGCACCGGGTCGTATAGAAAAGATTGATCTCGAAATACGCCAGGCAAGCGGCTATGGCAACTTCACTATCACCAATACCTATACCGGGGAATATGTTGGGAAAAAAGAAGTGCTCGGGTTCCAGGATTATCCTGTAATTCCTGAAGGACAGGGGATCGGTGCTTACAGCTTTCATTTGAAAGTTACTGATCAGCAGGGACAGGCGGTCTCCGTTGACAGAAACATTACTGTTGAGGTAGGGGATGGTACGAATCCCGGCCATGAACATGATGATCGTTAGTAGTTAATCTATAAAAAAGTAGTATGAAAAAATGTTGGTTATTGGCATTGGTATGCTTGCTGGTCACCGGTGTTTCGGGACAAGCGCAGTTTCCTGTTGTGCAACTGAACACATTAAAAGGGGAAAGTATAAGCTCCATATCTCTGCTTAACGATAGTGTACCGGTGGTGCTATCATTCTGGTCAACTATATGCAAGCCCTGCATTGAAGAGCTGAATGCTTTCAGGGATCAATGGGCTGAGTGGAAAAAGGAAGTGAACTTCAGCATTGTTGCCGTTTCAACTGATGATGCAAGATCTGCTGCCAGGGTGCGTGGTTTCGTCTCTTCGCGTGAATGGCCATTTACGGTATTGCTGGATAAGAACCAGGATTTCAAAAGGGCTTTGAATGTCAATACGATCCCCCAGCTATATATAATCGGAACTGATGGAAAAATTGTGTATTCACATATTGGATATACTCCCGGCAGCGAGGCAAAAGTGCTGGAAGTTTTAAAGAGATTGTAGATGAAGAAAAACATCATCAGCACATATTTAACTATTTGTATTATTTTGATCGCAACTAAATCTATATATGCCCAGGGCAGCCTGTCGGGCAGCTTTGAAAGCAACGCTATCTATTATTTAAATGATAGCAAACCCGGTATAGTTGCACCTGATGACAGAACAGGATCCAATAATTATTTTAAGCTGGATTACCGGTACAGGAAATTCATCGCAGGAGTTCAATACGAAGCATACCTGCCGGTATTGCAGGGCTTGCCTTCAACGCTGCGTAATAGCGGATTGGTATTTAAATATGCGTCCTTCCAGGATAGCACCTTTTCAGTTACAGCCGGAGACTTTTACGAGCAGTTCGGCAACGGGCTTATTTTCAGGGCTTATGAAGAAAGGGCTATTGGTCTTAATACATCTGTGGAAGGTGTACGCCTGGCCTATTCTTTCCGCAACCTTATCCACGTCAAAGGTATTGCCGGGCGTCCAAGGGAGTTTATGGATAAATCCGCGTCAAATGTTAAAGCAGCAAGCCTGTCTGTAGATATTGCCTCATTGCTGAAGCTTGAAAACTCCACGGCAGATGCTGGTGTCAATATTATCAACCGGTATGTAAGCTATGCAGGGCAGGAGCCTGTCAATCCAAACGTGCAGGCATACTCCTTTAATATAAACTGGAATATAAATGCATTCAGCTTCCAGGGCGAATACGCATATAAATCGAAAGATAATAGTGTATACTCCGGTAACAGAAACAAAGATGGCAGTGCTTTATTATTGGAAGTTGGCTATAACAAGCCGGGCTTTGGCAGCTTGCTAACATTACGCCGCCTGGAGTACATGAATTTTGGCACTACACGCGGCATCACCGGTATCGGGCGCGACCTGAATTATTTACCTGCTTTAACAAAGCAGCACAACTATTTGCTTGCCATGCTGAACCCGCACAATACAATGGGTAACGAAGAAACAGGTGGACAATTGGATATTCAGTATCATTTAAAACAGGGAAGCCTGTTCGGAGGCAAACACGGAACACAATTATCGGTCAATGCTTCAATCTATTATAATTTGCGGGGAGATGCGGTTAACGGCTATACATTCTTTACACCAGGCAGCACAAAATATTTCCGGGATATTAATATTGATATAGAGAAAAGGCTCAGCGCTTCAGTGCTTGCTCATTTGTTTTATGCCAGCCAGCAGTTCAACCCCATTGTTATCGGGAAGGAAAACAGTCTGTACAGCTCTCATATCATTGCAGGTGATCTGCAGCGGCAATTACAGGGGGAGAGATCCTTTCGCTTAGAGTTGCAGCATCTCTGGAGCAGGAACTATCTGAAAAACTGGGCAGCAGCCCTGGTGGAGTTTTATGCTTCTCCTGCCTTTACCTGCTTTATAGGCGATATGTATAATTATGGCGACAGCAATATTCATTATTACAGACTTGGAGGAAGCTATACTTTTTCGCGTACCCGTATTGGACTCAATTATGGCAGAAACAGAGAAGGGCTTATCTGCGCCGGAGGCGTTTGCCTGTATATGCCTGCTTATACCGGCTTGAATCTTTCCATAACATCATCTTTTTAATTGAATGATATCAATGAAGCGAATATTTAAAATAATGTATGTTGGTATTTTTGTTCTTGCAATAAATGCATGTACAAAAGGTAGTGGAGATGAAGTGCCCGGTAACCAGGACAGAACGGATACTTCAACATTCACAAAAAATGTATTGATCATGGAATTTGTTTCTTTTGATTGCGTGTACTGTCCAAGAGTGTCAGACATTTTGAAAGAAGCTTCCGAAATAATATATCCCGGCAGGATTGATGTAATAAGTGTACATGGCAGATTAGATGAGGCAGATCCTATGGAGTACAGCCATTACAAGCAGTTCCAGAATTACTTCTATGGTGTAACCGGGTACCCCGGTGTTATAATAGACCAGCGGGATGATCTTGTTTCTGTCGGAGAATTTGACACAACATCGGCGTCTTTCTTAGGGCGGGTAAACGCACAGGCTACAATTGGCATTGCACTCAGCACTACGCTGATCAATGAAAATACAGTTAAGGTTGACGTGCAGGTATCAAACAAGGGGGAAGCAAGTCCGGATTACCGCCTTGCAGTTGCAGTATTGGAAAACAATATTCCTTATAAACAGGCAGACCAGGTTGATGGCGCTTTAAAATGGATAGAAGATTACAGGCATTTTCATGTTCTCCGTGACTTCCTGAGCAGTGATTATTTTGGAGATGCCATCAGCACATTATCTGCTAACAGCAGCTATTCAAAAACATTTTCTTACGATATACCGGTTGATTATAAAAAAGAAAACCTTTCATTTGTTGCCTATGTGATAGAAGCAAAAGGGTTTTCCCCCAGGGTTTCTGTTAACAGCCGTTCTGTAGATATCGGGAAGTCAATTGATCTTTTGGGAAATATTAAATGAAACTTATAACGATAACAGTAATAAATTATAAACTACGTTCATAATTTATTACTGCTTTTTGCAACACAGCCTGTGTAGTGTTATAAGGCTTTCGCATTTAATTCTATGAGTATGACAGAAAGGAAATTAAAATAAAATTTTCATCAATTATTAGTCTATAAATTTTGTAGACTAATAATAAAAATTTACTTTTGTAAAAGCGATGTGATATGAGTGCGGGAAAAAGCACGCATGTACAAATATAATTTTTTAGGTTGTTGTAATTGATGCAGGATGTATAAAGCTGATTTATATTTTGAAGGTGACTTTTTCAATATCCTGGTTGATATTATTAAAGAAGAAGAAGGAATAATAATGTATTGGTGCATTATATATGGAAAGGAAATAGACAGGCTTTATTGTATAAGAGTTGGCGATGAACCTTTAATGATCACAAATAGTACGATTACGAACTTGAACCTTGGAAAATCTGTTTTGAATTGTATTGATGAAATTGAGTATGCACATGCAGACAATGGGCATAATAGCATTTTGCAGTCCAGCTGATGCTTTTCTAAAGAAAAGTACAACTTTTGATTGTGGTAAGAATTTTAGTTTTATATGCAGTTAGTTTTGGTTCGGCCCTTATGTCTATAAGGGCCTTAATAAATTTTTGATACGGTGCTGTGGTCGAGTGGTCAGGCAAAGCTCTGCAAAAGCTTCTACGCTGGTTCGATTCCAGTCGGCACCTCAAAAAATACAGTATATGAATGTTCAAAATGCGAAAGGAGTGTACAAAGATGAAGCCGTGATCAGGATCACCGCAGCAGAGGTGGCCGCACTTACATTTATTATCATTTTTATTCGTTGGGAAACAGGGGCTATTATTTTATCCCTGGATTTTGGGATCCGCGCTTTTACCACGCAGCATTCTTTGTTATCACTTATTGCGAAAGCAATATCTGTTCTTTTACATGTAAAGCCCAAACCTGTATTTGCAGCTCCTAAAAGATTTGCGGCATTGCTTGGATTCATATTCTCAGCCACTATTTTTGTTTTAGTGCATTTTCAACTTTTTACAGGAGCGTATATAGCAGGCGGCATATTGATTTTTTGCGCTTTTCTTGAGTCGGTATTTAATATTTGCCTGGGGTGCTATGCTTATAATCTCATCATCGCTCCGTTTTCCAATAAAAGGCATTTGAAAAATGATTCAATCCCCGGGTAAACATCTAATAGTATTATCAATCTTAACAGAAGGCCGTTATGAGTTTATTGCTTATAAAAGTCACAATTCCATGCTTTCCCGGCAGGCATTATTAATGCAGCGTATTGGGTAAATATCTTAGCAGGAAAAAATGACACGTACAAAATAAAAAAACCTTGTAAATCATCGACTTACAAGGTCATTTCTGTGCCCAGGACTGGAATCTTAAACCTTTGGTTTTCAATCACTTAACCAAAATGAGTGTCAAAGGAGTAAAAATGGGTTTGACGGATCGCCTACATCCAGCGATACCTACTACACCTATGAGTTCCCGCCCTCCTGCTTTAACCTGGGGGTAAAGGTTACCAACGCCTGTGGTACAAGTGCGCCTTTGGTAGCCTATTTCTGTCCGCCCTGCGGCTCATTTGCAGCGGTATCGCCTAACCCTGCCAAGACAGAGCTAACGGTTACTTTTACGGAAAACAGCGACGCTGCCAAACAAGGGAAAGAGCCGGTGGAGTTTCAGCTATATGACATGCAACAGGGAAGAGCCCTTAAAAAATGGACGATGGCTGGCGGTCAGAAAACGTACAAGCTGAACATATCAGGAACCCCCAAGGGCTTATATATACTTCATATCAAAAAAGGACAAAACCAGGAAACGCATAAAATAGCCGTTGAGTAAAGCGTAAAAAGGCAACAGCCAGTTATACCATTCCCCCGGTTCTTTGTTGAATCGGAGGAATTTTCTTTCCCGGCAGCACATTAAGTCAAGGGGAAAAACACCCTATATTTTAGGGGAAAACCCGATTTTTTGGAAAAGAGCACCTTATTACTTTTAGTCAACAAATTCAAAATAATAGCAATCATGAGAATCCATCTATTTGAAAATACTTCAGTTAGCTCAAAAAAGTTGAATGAAAAAATTGTAGCGGTTTTATCCGGCAAGCAGGTCTATTTCACCGTAAAATGGACAGAAGACGCTCCGTTGCTTTTGTATGCAGTGAACTATAAAGTAAACGGCAGAGGCTGGATAGATGCCCTTAATGGAGAGGCGATTAAAGATACGGATGGTGATATCACCATCCTGATAGGATCATTTTACCGGGGTGACGAGATCGAGATAGCCTTCGGGATGAAGGCTTTTTACGATATCCCCAGGTGCATTATTTTAATTTCTCAAACAAACCCCGATGAATTATTAATCAAAAAACCTGAAACAGGCTATAAGCGAATTGACGACTATGATTCCTGGGAAGATAGTATATCAACAGAAGTATTATAAAACAAATTTTTTCTTATGAAAATATATCTATTACCTGCATTGATGCTTTTAATGAGCGCATACCTCTATGCCCAAAGAGGAGATGATTTTAAAAAAAACTTTTTCAGTAACATCGTATCAAGCTATTCAAAGGCAGAATTATTTGACGATATCAGCTTTGGCAGCTTCGATCTGCTGTCAGCGAATTTAAAATATTCGAAAGAAAATAATTTGCAGAAAATAGCTTTTGTGCCTTTCAAGCTTCTCAATAAATCTTCTGTATTCAATGATAGCAGACTTAATTTTACTCAAAAGGATGGCATATCAACCTTGGGATATGCACTCGGATATGATAACACGAACCCGTATAACAAGAGCAAAAAAGTGCGGAGAGCATTTTTAGCTACTCCACCTTTGCCATCCAGAAGAAGACAACAGGAGAATGAGACTAAAGAAGATTATGAGAAGTATTTGGAAGGGTATAATTCTGCATTAGATGCTGTTCGGACTGATTTTATGCAAAGACTGGCAAAAAATTCATTTTCGTTTAACGTAGGTTACAATATTTCTCTTTTTGAAATAATCGGTGGTGATAAAGTGCTCAATGCAGACAGCCTTATTGCTAATCAGTATGTCGTTAAGGCGCATAGCTTTTCCACTGATTTCAATTATGGGATAAACGAAGATTGGGGGTTTAATGGTGGTTTTTCCTACATTAGGAAAAGGCAATCGGCAGTCGAAAAACAAAAAATGATAAGTTACTATGGTATAAATTTTACGGTTGCATGGAGGGCTATTCGTCTGCAAAAAGAAGAACAGCTAAAGAAGGACAAGGACTATCTGAAGTCTCTGTTTATACCATCAATCATAGTGGGCTGTTCCTTTGAATACCTTAAAGCCGATGGGGACTCGGCATATTATGAAAAGGGAATAAAGCATCAATCCATACTGACCCCCTTTTTAGACTTTAAAATCTCTCCCAAGAGCCAGTTCAGGCTTGGAGTCCCGATAAGGAAATTTGAATCCGTTAATAAAAATCAAGGTTGGTCTCGGACCGTTTGTTCAATATTCACTTGCGATTGCCAGTACATAGTAATGTTTTCATCTAACAGGCTCACAGATGTGCGAGCGGGCAACAGATACACTGCGTAAGGGTAGGTGTGATTCCCCCGATACCTATTCAGTCAGATATAAAAAAGGAATAGCTGAATAGCGTAGCAGGCGTACAAGAGTGCGACGCAACGGCTGCTACATCAGGGTACAAAAGCCGGCTACACAGTTCTTGTTTATTTTTTATTACATTTGGAAACAAAATATTATTTTCCGGGTATTCCCATACCCAACAATATGAACCAGAGCAAACGCATGAGAAATTCTATACTGGCAATGCACCAAGAATCCGGCAGGATCGTTTTCATCACGGAAGTACCTAAAGGGCTTTCCTGTAATTGCATTTGCCCGGACTGCGGAAAACCGTTCTTAGCGGCACAGGGAGAAAAAAATGAATGGCATTTCCGGCATCATGAGGAAACACATTGTGGAGGAGGACAAGAAACCGCCCTGCATCTGATGGCAAAGGATATTATAGTGAGTAGCTCCCGGATATCGCTGCGTGGCTACGGAAGCATAACGTATGAAAACCCCCAAACCGAAAAACCCTTTCAAGGGATAACACCTGATGTATCGGCAAAAACAGATGGAAAGGATTTGTTTTTTGAAATACAGGTAACACATGCTGTTGATAAGGCAAAAGAGACGTTTTACAAAGACGGAGAATATAAAAGCATTGAAATAGACTTAAAAAATTACACTGCTACAGCCAGAGAAGATTTAGCCCAGGAGGTGTTAAGAAATGATAGTAACAAGCGGATTATTTTTTGGGAGAAGAAAAAGGTAGCTGTTGCTGCAAGCAGAGATTATTCATGGGTATGGTGGATCGTTATTGCGGTACTGACTTATTTTGGGGTGAAATGGCTATCCAAGCAAAAGAGAACATACAGTTATTAGCGGATATAAAATGAAAAGGGGCACATAAAAGCTTTGACATCTTTTTTACGTAGTATACCTGATAGCATAAATTTACGCTATACATGCAAGATCTTATTGAAAAAAAACTTGATAAAATTGCAGATATATGGAACAGCTTTATTTTGGAATATAAATTTTGCAATTCAAAAATTAAATATACCGAGGATATAAAGTCAAATTATTTTGGTGACATTCTGCATTATTTCTCCGACACTTTTTATATTATTTTCAAAGATTCGACACCAAGTAATTTTTTAGAGAACTTTGAAACTTCAATTAGCTTTTTGCAAGCTATTTATGTACAACAAGACTTTATTGAAGAATTATTGTTAATTTTTAAATGCAATGTTCTAAACGGGGATTTACAACTTGATAAAAACTATAAAATTAATCGGGATATAAGAAACGAATTAGTTGGACATCCAATCAGAAAATCTAAATTCTTAGACCAAGCTACCAATAAAAATAAACTGAGACTCTTATCTTCTGCTTTGTTTAGCAATCACTTCACACCTGGAAATATCAGCTACATAAGATACCACAGAGATAATAACTATAAACAAGAATCAATCAGCCATGCTAAAAAAGATATATTAGCAAGGCACCTGGCTTTTCTTGACAGACATTTTGATATTATACTTAATAAACTAGGTTCTATTTTAAAAAGCTTCTATAAAAAAATTGAAGAAATCGAGAAAGTTGTAGATAACGCTCCCTTTGAAAAAGTAATAAGTGTTGTTTCGCAATCATTTGAGTTCACTTTTCATTCGGAACCTCTTTTTAAACCCAATTTGCTACTTGAAGCATACGTCAAAAAGGATATTCACATCAGGTATAGTAATGCAATCGAATATTTTATAGCAGGCTTAAAGACATCTATAAATGAAACAAAGAATACGATTACTGGTTTTTTAAATAAAGACTACCTGAAACCCTTTGAGCCTGCAATTCCACCTGGCACACCGTTAAAAATAAAAATTCAAGCTAATCCGAAGGTCTCAGTCTCATATCATTACGAACTAAGTAAGCTTTCGGAGAAACGAAAACCAATTGATTTCAACTTCTTTGCTTCATTATTGAGGGAAAAATGCCGGGAAAAGCATGAAGTCCTGCGGGAACTGGACTTCATGGAAATTAACTTGGAAAATGATTTAGAATACTATTGTTCCTATCACCATATTAAAAACCTGCTGGGTAGATAGAAGAGGGCTTGTTGTAAAACGCATCTCCTTCCTTCTAAAAACCCACCGGAGCAAATTTACTGCAGTACAAGAGTGCGACGCAACGGCAGCTATATCAGAGTACAGAAGCCGACTACACAGCCCTCCTTAGCAATCATAAATCATCAAAACCTAAAGCGATACTTTGCGTACTTTATTATCTTAAATTATATTGTACCTTTACGAGCGGTAACGTCGCTTCGCTTTGTTGAATAGAACTGTACAATATACTTTATAACAGGAAAGCCTCCATTATTTACATACATTAAAACCGATAAGAGAAAATGAACAATGCAAAGAATATACAAGGTCTTGAATTACTTGCCTTCAATCATACGGGAGAAATGGAATTAAAAGATGGCAGGATTGTAAATTACGGTGTAATAAGGCGTACGGAAGATGTGGTTGCTTATTACACAGGAAAAGGTCTTAGAGAAATGTGGAAACCAGATATGACAGAAGCAGAGAAAACGAGAGCGGACGAACTAAAAAAGATCGGGGAAGAAAAAGGAGAACAGGAACTTATTCGTTTGGGGTATATTGAGATAACTAAATTAGATGATATAGCAAGGGTTATTTTTTAAATAACTAATTGTGTAATAGAAGCTCACGCAGCGGCAGTTTTTGGGTATAGTAGCGTTTCGCTTACCCCTTCCTTTCCTCTAAATATTTTTTAATTTCCAGCAGGTCGTGATGCCTCAGTATCATAACCGTTCGGGACATCGCCTCATCTTTCAGGTTTTCAATAGAATTGCGTACAAAGCGCGGTAGGTTGTGAAAGGTGACGGCATTATTATAGAGCTGTATCTTTTTCGGCATGTTTGCTGATGAAAAGTAATCTTCCAGTTCTTTAATTTGTGCCTGGGTAAAAGACATAAGCTGGTATTTTCTGCAAAAAAAGAAATGTGAAAGGGTTTCGACTTGCGTTTTCCCGGCTTATATATGTGCTTACATTTTTAAGAACGCTACCTTTCTCCGTCATAACGCAAAGAGAATCTGAAGTTACCTGAATCGAAATAGACTACATTAGAAATATTCAATCTTCCTACCCACTCTTCTCTGTTAAAATGCCCCCCAATAATTGACTTTTCGCCAGGAGCAGTCCATATAATTTCTAAATCATTTTGAGTAAGCACTTTCAGTAAATCATTTTTCCTGACTAACAAACATGACAAAGTAGGGTGTATTGCGCTTGGGTCAAAACAAACGACTTCATTATTTCTGTTCAGGAGATATCCTTCGTCTTTTGAGTATTGCAAGTCGAGTAATCGAAAAAGTATTTCAGCCGGTTTATAAAAATTTATCGTTTCCTCCTTTGAGGCATCAAATTCTTCTTCCCATAGAAACTGTAGGGCAGTTCGTGCTACGCCGCAAACAAATTCCCCCGATTTTGTATCATGTAAATCGTCCCATTCATTGCCTCCATAGTAGGTTGAACTAAAAGTTTTATTAGCAGATGCCCAGTAATACTCTCTGCTGAACATTTGGTGTCGTCTTGAACTTTCAGATAAACCACATCCCCTCAAACTTCTATTCGTCAAATAGGGTATGATTTTTTCTAAATCTTTTTTGGAAACGATATGGCTACTTAAATCATAATGCAATTTTTTGTGGGGGGCGTCGTATCTTTCTTCACCCAAAGGTGTGGGCTCATGCCAGTCAGGATACATTTCAAGCACAAGCCATTCAACCCCTTTTTCGTCTTTTACGTTTATCAGATCTATAGGATTGGGCAAGTCATTTGTTCTAGAGATCCACTCTTTGTTAGGTACACCCCAATTTGAATAATCAACGGGATTCCACCAATATATTTTTGATTTATCTTTTGGATGACCTTTTATAGTTATTGTCGGGTCAATATCCCTGACATAGGGCTCCCAAGGACCTTCATATCTTATTACCTTCGCGTCTTCACTATACGAGTTTTCATATAAGGGGTAATTATCTGAAACCCGTGCCAAGATTTCGTGAAATGCTATCCATTGATACTTTTTCCCGATTCTCTCTGATATGTGAGAATGTCTTCCATTATATTCTATTTTTCTATCAAACTCACCATGCTCTTCAACGTCATACCCGTACTTTTCTATGATCCATTTTACAGCAAGGTTGCTCAATCCATTGGTATCTACCTGCCAGTCTGACAACGCGCTTTCAAAAACATATCTGCCAAAGTCTCCATAACCTCCAGTTCCCCTTCCATACTCGGTTATCATTGAATTTAAAATATCGTTTTGGCTGAAGTAATGCGTCTCGACATTTTCGTCCCCATGATCAAACTTAAGCTTATCCGTTTCTTCATTCGAAGGAAATTCGGCAGGCAAGCTGCTTTTAAAAGGGGGTTGGATTTTGGTTAAGTCAAAATCGAATGTGTGACCTCTATAAACTGCATATTCAATGATTCCTCTTGCATAATCCCTCAATAAAACATCAGGGACTACATATTCGGTATTGAATAGCAATTCAAAAATGCAATCTCCTAATTCTCGTAAAGCTTCAACCTGATTCGTTCTTACAGCACATCCATAGGCAACAGCGTACAATCGTTGCGATATATAAGGGTCGTTTACCTTTTCAAACGTCTTGATTAGCTGAATCAAAACATGAATTCGTTCTTCAAGCAGGCAAATAAGAGCTTTTGTAGCTGAGTCTCTCAACGTTCTATTGCAGCTTGCCAAAAACCATAATATGGTTTGGCTCATTAAACGAATAGACTCATCTGAAATATTTTTCCTTTTATCTTCTGTCCATGCCCAATCAATCATGCTGCGAATTGCCGAAGCCTCATCAGGGTAACCCGGATATTCGTCGTGTATAAACGGTATCCACCAGGCATCTCTTTCAGCCATGCTAAAGCTCCACAGATGATTGTGTAGGAAATCGCTATTGAAGTAGTTTTTCGGGTGAGAAGTAACCAACAGAATTGTATTGAGGAAGTGGTCGTGATAATCATATCTATCTATTACTACGTCGTTTATGTATGTTTTAAGCTTATCGGTTAGTGTTTCTTTTTTTCTCCAAATAATACCATCTACAAAGGCAATAGCTATAGACTGATAATTTCTTGCGTGTGGTGCTGCTTCATATAGCTCGATATTTGCTTGCTCGGGCAGTTGAATAGAAAGCGCCTCGATAATTCCACGCCTGTAGTTTGCATCACCCTCAGTTTTTAATAATTCAAATAACTTTTTAGGCTTAAAACTAAACCCAAGCTTCCTGACAACATTTTTAATAGCTTTTATCAATGTTGAATCATCAGAAAAAGATTTTTTAGGATTTCTTCTGTTTAGATACTTATCCAATAGGTATGAAGCAATTAAATGGTCGCTGAATCTTTCATAAGAGATATAAATTCCTTCATGATGATGCCCTTCTCGGTCCCAATAAATGTTTTGAGTCAATATCCCTTCGGAAATTAGATCCTGGAAAAACTGTGACTTATCTGTAACAGCATTTATTTCCTTCATTTCAGTTATGAATGAGAAAGCATCCTTATACTTCATATAAGAATTATTCGTTTCGACAATCTGTATTGCAATCCACTTTACAACTCTATGAACAATTTTCAGGTTTACTGGTTGGTTGTGCTTCTCCGATATCGAATCGTTTACAGCATCTAAGAAAAAATCAATAACGGTTGTAATGCCCTCGTATCCATCGGGTATTTGATGTAGTCCTTTTTTAAATAGTCCTTCACAGAATAACTTTAAAAATAAAGGATTTGAAAATTCCGGATGAAGTAATGGAATACTCGGTTGTTTAATCTTATAGTTTTCAAAAAATAGTTTTGATGCTTCATATTCATGACTAGCAAAGCCATGATGCGTAATTCCTATAGCTAGTTTCTCATCCCTTACAACTGCTGGTATCAAAAGTTTCTTGTAAGAAGTCCGCAAACTAAAAACAACGCCTAAATGGGAAAAACGTTTGACTGCGGTAATGAAGCTTGCCATGTGATTTTTCCAAATAGTTTTTCCTTCCCCTTCATTAATGGCATCAATAAAAATCAAAATTCTTGCGCCTGAAGATTGAGCTTTAGCATTTAAGGCACCTAAAAAAGCATCCCTGCTACAATTCATCTGCAACAGTTTTGAGATTTGGCTCCATGGGTCTTCCCTCGTTGAGAATTGCTGACCGAGTAAAAGAATCGTATATTGATTTCGGGCATCTCTTTTAACGGCAACATCTGCCAATAGGTGAGATTTCCCAATACCTGCTTCACCGGAAATTACAAGGAATGGGTTGTTTGATAAACATACTGTTGGGCTATCCAGGAATTTTATGAAATTATTGATAGAATGGTTGAGCTTTCTGAAGTACTCAATATTCCAATCATAGGCGTTAGTATCGCTTACGTATTCTTTCTTTTCCCTTTTGATCTTCTTTTCTTCCGAGTCAAGTTCGTAAAGCTTTTGAATTAGCGTGCTGATGGATTCCCAGCAAGTGTCTAAAACTGATGAAAGGGCTTGCCGGTCAATATTGCTGACTTCTTCAAACTCAATCTGGTCACATAATTGCCTGAATTGAGTTATCAGGGCTTCTATTTGCTCAACAGAATCCTTAACTACATCAGGATGGGCGCGGGAAATCGCTTTGGTATAGTTTTTCAACAGATCATCAAGTCGTGATATGAATTGTTGTTTAAAGAATTCATCTCTTGAAAGCCCTTCAAAAACTTTAGCGATGGATAAATCAAAATTGATTTCCGGGGTATATCTTTTGCCGAGGTTGAGAATACTTTCTTCAAGTCTCTGTTTAAACCAGCTATCGGAAAATTCTTCCTGCCCAAACCAAAAGCGACGCTTACCTTCATTTTCTGGCTTGATTAACCGGTCGAATAGTTCTGAATTACCCCAATATTCAAACTCAATATCTCTACCGTTGGCTCGCGCATATTCTGACCACTCTGCTACTTTATCATTCCACTTGTTCATGAACCATTTTTGGTTATCTATCCTTGGGTCTTGTCTGTCAAGAGGTATGCAGATAAAATATTTTTTTAGATTTGGGTGTTTTGAAAAAGCCGTTTCGAATGATCCATCAAGCTGTCTCCATTGTGCGTCACCCATCGAACTAAAAAACTTGGCTTGCCATCCATATTCTGTATTATCGGATAACACACAGTAAGCTTCAACCCCGCCATCAGGAGCGGCAACCCTGATAAATTTAGACTTATCCGGTATTTGTTCTGTTCTTGCTAATTGGCATACAAGCTCCTCAAAACCATTTTTTATATCACCGTTAAAAGGTCTAAGTGCTAACCATTCAGTATTCATGTATAAAACTTTATTTTCTTTAATTAATATACACGCTTTTCATTGCAAATTCAAAAATCAGTTATTATTCACAATTAAGATAACTCAACAGTAAACGTTGTTTCCTGATTTTGTTTAGGTAGAACGGTAATAATGCCTTTGAGTAAAGAAAAAATATAGATAATAGACCGGAATCTCGAAGAAATCATAAAACCCTTCCAATGGAGCCGCAATCTACCTACCCTCCCACCACCGCTATCAGCGCTTCGGCAGGGAGGACCCTGAAGGAAACGGCGTTTTATGTCGCTTTCTTTCACAATGCTGTCCTATATTTATTTTTTGTCTACATTTATACAGGTGGAGGCGGTATTGGCTTACACGCTTCAAAACCCGAATGGTTACTAAAATGGAAATCATAAAGACGATTGTTCCTCTTTTCGGTGTTTTAGTGGGCTGGCTATTGTCGGAAAGGGCAAAAGTTTTTGCCGATAAAAGGCAGGATAAAAGAAAATTAAGAAAGCTTTTGTTTTTCTTACTGGAATTAAGATACCACTTTGCAAAAGAGCTATCCACTGAGCTTGACATTGACAAGTATCTAAAAATATTTAGCACTACCCTAAGTAAAAAATTAAATACGGAGGTTGATCTGTTAGCCGGTCAGCCTATTCCTTATGATGTCAAACCATTTATACTTGAACTGCTGCAGAAAGCTACAGTCAAGGGTAGGGACGATAAATTTGAATACCTGAGCACCAACATAGATAAAATATTGATGGACCTGGCAGAGATCGACCCGCTTTTAGCATTTGAATTGAATGGTCGTCACAATATCAAGGAACGACTAAGCAGGGCTAACGAACTGTACAGTGAAATGGAAGAATTTGCAACATCACAAAATGAGCAAATACCATTTGACCTACGCCAGTTTTTTAATCCAAAGCTCACAAAAGAGCTGCTTGAGGACTTAGATGAAAGCATTGAAAAGATTGCCGGGAAAATAGGCAGGAAACTTGTATCCGAGGTAAAAAAGAAGATAGCGATAATGGATTCAAACGACGGTGAAGATGAAAAAATAGGACAAGCTATTAATGAATATTTAAATAAGGTAATAGATACCCTAAATCCTGAATAATAAAAAATAGCGACTACCGGACTATACTTAGTTTTTACATTCCTTCAAGGAATCCCGTTTCGCTGGAACACTGATGGAAATGGAGAACAGGTTACCCAACGACAGGGGTCCCCGCTGGAGACCCTGTCGGAAACAGAAGGGATAGCTCACGTCGAAAAAAATGGCTTTATTCGACATGACTTTTACTTAATGGTGAATCATTCGACATGAAAATAAGTTTATGTCGAAAATTTAGTCTATTTTCGACATGAAAACCGGTTTATGTTGAGAACAATGACATATTCAACATCTGATGATGAAAATTAAATAGAAATTCGACATCATTATGGCTTATGATAGAAATACCCCATTTAATGAATTACCTGATTTGCCTCCGGCAGACTTTCAGGAATCCAGGGATATACTCAGGCACCTGGCAAAAGCATCGAGGTATTTAGGAGAGCTAAATGGTCTTTGCGCTTCCTTACCCGACCCCCAGTTGCTCATCAATACCATAGTCTTGCAGGAAAGTAAGGATAGTTCTGCTATCGAAAACATAGTAACCACACAGGACGAACTATATAAAGCTGCTACGGAAGAAAGTACAGCCAGCCATGCAGCAAAAGAGGTATTGAGCTACCGGGAGGCGCTGTATGCAGGTCTGGAAAAAATGAAAGCACAAAAAAATTTATTGCTGACCAATACAATGGTCGAAATTGTCCAGACCATTAAGCAAAATAAATCTGGTATCAGGAGCACGCCGGGTACCGCATTAAAAAATGCGATTAATGGCGAAGTGATCTATACCCCGCCTTGCTGTGAAGATGTGCTGAGAGAAAAGCTGGCGGCATTGGAAAGATTTATTAATGACCCCTATGCTTCACCGCTTGATCCATTGCTTAAAATGGCTTTCATCCATTACCAATTTGAAGCTATTCACCCTTTTGCCGATGGTAACGGCAGAACAGGGCGTATTATAAATGCGTTATACCTTGTACAGCAGGAATTATTGCCCCAGCCGGTTTTATATCTAAGCTCATACATTGTTAAATACAAAACGGAGTATTATCAATTATTACGTGGCGTAACGGAGAAAAGCAACTGGCATGATTGGGTAATGTATATGCTCACCGCCCTGATCGAAACGGCGCAATTAAGTACAAGGAAAATAAGGAATATGCTATCCCTGGAACAGGAAACGGAGAAAAAGATGAAACAGGCACTGGGTCCCTCATTTAGCTATAATCTGTTGCAGTTAATGTTTACACTGCCTTATTTAAAAGTTGAATTGCTGGAAAAAAAGAAAATTGCTCATCGCCAAACAGCATCTGCCTGGTTGAAAAAACTGACAGAAGCAGGCATCTTAGAACCGCAGAAAATGGGACGCACAACATATTTTATCAATTATAGACTTATGGAAATTTTGTCAACTGATTAATACAAGCCAGCAATATAGAAATGTCTTCAATCATGTATTATAACAATCTGCAGCGCTTATTGTTTCAATATAGAGCCTTGGTTGAACAATCAAACTCGTTGGGGCTTTTAAATGATGCTGTTAATGCTGAGAATTTGTTTGCAGCTTTTTTGAATAAAGCATTCGGCTGGAAGCTTATTAACGCAAACCGGTATAGGCTAAACCAATATTCGTTTGATCTAATTGATAAGAAAAATGGTATTGCGGCCCAGGTTACATCTAACAAAAATCACACTTCCAAATTCAACAAATCTATATCAACCTTTAAAGAAACTAAGAACAGATCTGGAATCAGGCATTTCATAGTGTTTTTATATCAAAGAACTGTCCCAGGAAAATTCTAAATAAAGGCCGAGACAAATCTTTTACTTATGAAGCGTATGATATTCCTAAACTGCTGAAAGAAATATATTATTCCAACAAACCTGCGTCTCAGTTAAAAGCACTAAACGAAATATTATTAGACGCGACCTCACCGATACTTATTAATTCAAGTTTCCCTATAATTGAAAGTTATGAGGAAAAAGCTACGATTCCTGCCCAGTCCATAACTCTAAAAGATGGTGGCATCTTTATAAATCGAAAGAAGCTTATCGAAAAAATCTTTGCGTTTGGTCAAATAGCGAGCGGTCTTATTATTGGGGGACCGGGTGTTGGGAAAAGTTTCACAGTTGAAGAAGGTGGGTAACTGCATGCCGGTAGAGGGGCGCAAACCGTTGAAAGTTTGCGAAAAACATGCAGGCAACAGGCTTGTTGCATGCTGAATTTACTGCGTGTCATTTGCCTGTCAGAAATGGCGAAAAGAAGGGGGGAAAAGCAGGAAAAAATGACACGCACAAAAAAAACCTTGTAAATCATCGACTTACAAGGTCATTTCTGTGCCCAGGACTGGATTCGAACCAGCACACCTCGCGGCGCTGCCACCTGAAGACAGTGCGTCTACCAATTTCGCCACCTGGGCTTACCCTTTCGGGGGTGCAAATATAAAGCTATTATTTCTCATCGTGCAAATATTTCTCAACAAACCTATATAGGCTGAAACCGGATCAGCCGGTATTGTCCGTTGAAGCCGGGCAGCGCCAGCAGTTGCTTTACATTCCCTTCCGTAATGGAATAATACTGGTGCCAGTGTCCCGCAAAAACGCCGGCCAGGCGGGGTGTGGCTTTTACCAGTTTGATAAATTCAACAGTGGATGGCTTATTTCCTTCTGCCGCCCATTTTTCACGGCGCTCTGTTTCATATCCCCTGTCTGCGGCAGCGCCCCATCCGGGATGTCCGCAACACATACGCATAGACGAGAGATACAACGGAATATGAACAAAAAGGGCCAACGGTTCGGGGCGGCTCATCTGCTGCCTGTAAAAAGCTACCTGCTCTTCGCTGACCTGGTAAGTAGAATTATCGATACCCACCATATTGATGCCACCGACAATATCAGATGAATACCAGCTGTTATCGGAGGTATACAGCGGCTTCAGCCGGCTCTCGCACCACTCCTTCCGGAGGGCTTCGGATGAGCCCGGCAATCCCTCGTAATGCCAGTCGTGGTTACCCGCTGTATACATATAGGGAATACCCGTTTTTTCAATTTCGGATTTTACAAATGCCACGGCTGTTGCAGAAGGGTAATTAACGATATCCCCTACCAGGGCGATCATATCTACCTGCTCCGTTCGTGCTAACTGCATCAGCTCTTTGAAATTGTCTGTAGTGGTGGAGGGCAAACCGGTTTTGTAGTGTTTGGGCTGCAAAAACGCCCTGTTCATCCGGGCGCTGTATTCCTCATACGGTTTATCATGCTCATTATCACAACTGATATGGGTATCCGCGATCTGCAGTATTTTCACCGGTTGGGTTATCCCCGACATGCTGATCAGGGTTTCCATGGCATTGGTATTGTGTACACATTGCCATTCAAAGTTGCCTGAAGCTTTAAATGATAAGCCGGTGAAGCCGGCGGCACCCGCACCTGCCAGGGTTCGGGCAATAAATGAGCGGCGGTCAATAGACATAAGCATCTTTTTAATTAAGCAATAACCATCCTAAAAATACGCCTTCTTTCCATCAGATCGGGCTTTGGCAGACAAAAACAGGGGATCAGCCGGTAATTTTTCTACTGGTAATCCGGTAGAAAAAAATAAAGGATTCATGCGATTGCTGTTCATCCCGGCAATAGTGACCTTTATGGTAAACCATCCGGTCATGAAGCTCATTCCTGTATTGATACTGATCTTTTGCTGTAACAGCTTACCGGCGCAAAACAGTATGCCGGGAAAAGGGAAAACAGTGTTTGTAGAAGCCGGCAGCAGTGATGACGCAAAGAAAGTAGCTTCCTATACCAGGGACAAGCTGTCTGACTGGGGTTACTGGAAGGTGGTCAATCATAAAAAAGAAGCAGACTTTGTATTAAAGCTGGAGATCGGAACACATGGCGGTGTTACCTGGACCTCCTGGGGTGGGAAGTCCGTGGAGGTAACTGCAACCATGGAGAGCAAAGACGGCAAAACATTCTGGCGATCCAAAAGATATAAAAGCAGCCCCAACGGCAGCAACAACTTCAACTCAGCCAATGCAAGCGTAAACAAACTGGTAAAAGCGCTGAAAAACGAATGGGGACGCGAGTGAGAAAACAATCATGCACCCACCGGGTCCGCCCTCACAGGCGGACCTTTTTCAACGTTCAGAGCCGCGCACCGTCAACTCCCCTTTAGGGGATGGGGGGATAAAAGAAATCTTCCTTATCTTTATCCTCTTGAAAAAGACGATCGGCATATTATTCATTACCCTGCATGTACTGGCTTTCACGGAGTTTCAGCAGCTTTTGAAGCTACCCTACCTGATGAAGCACTTCAAAACCCATCAGATAGAAACGCCGGATATGAGCTTCGGCAGGTTTATTAAAATCCACTACCTGCTGCCCGTCCAGGATGATGACGATTTTGAGCAGCATCAGTCACTGCCTTTCAGGGGCATACAACAGCATGCCAATGTCAGCATCTGCGCCCCCTATCATACTGCAGTAAAAGTGCCGCCACCGCCCTCCCCTTCCACTGAATTCTTTTATTATAACGAAGTCAATAAACCGCAGTTCTCCGCATTCGATATCTTCCAGCCACCCCGCTGTGCCTGATCTGATACAGGATCAATCGTAATTCTTCAGGCACAAAAAACGTTACATGCTAAACGCTATTATTCGCTTTTCCGTAAGGAACAAGCTGATCATAGGTTTATTCACGCTCGCACTTATGGTAGCAGGCGCTATAAACCTGAAAAATCTTTCCATTGACGCGCTACCGGATATTACCAGCAACCAGGTGCAGATCATCACCGTATCGCCTTCGCTGGCGGCGCCGGAGGTAGAGCGCCTGATCACTTTTCCGCTGGAGCAGGCTACGGCGAACATCCCGGGTATCAGGGAAATGCGCTCGATATCCCGCTTCGGTCTTTCGGTGCTGACAGTGGTGTTTGACGACAAGACCGATGTGTATTGGGCACGGCAGCAGATCAGCGAAAGGCTGCAATTGGCCCGCGAACAGATCCCGCCTTCTGCCGGCACACCCGAGCTGGCGCCGGTTACCACCGGCATAGGGGAAGTATACCAATATGTACTGCGGCCCCAAAAAGGTTACGAGGGCAAATATGACCTTACGGAGCTCCGCTCCATACAGGACTGGATCGTAAGAAGGCAATTGCTCGGCACACCGGGTGTGGCAGACGTAAGCAGCTTTGGCGGTTACCTGAAGCAATACGAAATAGCCGTGCAACCGGCCCGCCTCCACAGCATGGGAGTGACCATTGACGATGTTTTCAATGCCCTGGAAAAAAACAACGAAAACTCGGGCGGGGCTTATATTGAAAAAGGACCGGCAGCGCTGTTTATCAGAACCGAAGGGCTGGCAGAAAATATTGAGCAGCTCAATGCTATCTTCATCCGGCATACAGCGCAGGACATCCCGGTATATATGAAGGATGTGGCGGACGTGCGTATCGGTCATGCCATCCGGTACGGGGCTTTAACCTACCGGGACCAGGGTGAGGTATCGGGGGCAGTGGTGCTGATGCTGAAAGGCGCCAACGCATCCGAAGTAGTCGGCAACGTAAAAAGAAAAATAGAAGACATCAAAAAAAGCCTGCCGGAAGGTGTAGTGCTGGAGGCATTTTATGACCGGACAAAAATGGTCTCCAACTCCATGAATACGGTGAAGAAAAACCTTGCAGAGGGAGCGTTGATCGTGATCTTTGTGCTGGTGGTCTTTCTCGGCAACGCCCGTGCCGGCCTGATCGTGGCATCAGTGATCCCCCTGTCTATGCTGTTTGCCGTCACCATGATGAACGTATTCGGTATTTCCGGTAATCTCATGAGCCTGGGGGCCCTGGATTTTGGCCTGATAGTGGATGGCGCCGTCATCATAGTGGAAGCCATTTTGCATAAGCTGCATCATGGCAAAACACAGCTCAGCGCAACCCGTATTACCCAACAAAAGCTGAATGAAGAAGTGGAACATGCCTCTGGAAGAATGATGAACTCCGCCGTATTCGGACAGATCATCATCCTGATCGTTTACCTCCCCATTCTGAGCCTTACGGGCATTGAAGGCAAAATGTTCCGCCCGATGGCGCAAACCGTATCGTTGGCCCTGATCGGGGCCTTCCTGCTGTCGCTTACCTACGTACCAATGATGACTTCTCTCGCGCTGGGTAAACAACTGTCGCATAAGGATACCTGGGCAGACAAAATGGTAAAGAAAATACAGCAGGGGTACAGACCGCTGCTGGCAAAGGCTATGTCATTTCCCAAAACCGTAGTTGCCATCTGTCTCGTGTTGCTGGGGCTGACCTTTGTTGTCATGAGCCGCCTGGGTGGCGAGTTTATACCCGAACTGAATGAAGGCGACTTTGCGGTAGATGCCCGCATCATGACGGGCAGCTCTCTTACCGAAACCATCCAAACCACGCAGAAAGCCGTTGCCCTGCTGGAAAAACGCTTCCCTGAAGTAGAAAAGATCGTTACGCGCATCGGCGCCAGCGAAATTCCTACAGACCCCATGCCGCTGGAAATGACGGACATCATGATCTCGCTGAAACCGCCGTCCCAATGGACATCCGCCAGCACTACCGAAGAACTCGCCGACAAAATGAGCAGGGCGCTGGAGGAGATCCCCGGGATGACGGCTGGCTTCCAGTTCCCGGTGCAGATGCGTTTCAACGAGCTGATCTCCGGCGCCAGGCAGGATGTGGTCTGTAAGATCTTTGGTGAAGACCTGGACGAGCTGGCCGCCTATGCCCGTGAACTGGGCGGACTTGTGAGCACCGTACCCGGCGCCGTGGACATTTACATCGAAACCGTGACCGGTCTGCCGCAGATCGTGGTGAACTATAACCGCGATGCCATGGCCCGCTACCGGATGAATATCGCCGATGTGAACCGTATCATCCGGAGCGCTTTTGCCGGTGAAGTGGCCGGTGTGATATACGAAAATGAAAGACGCTATGAGCTGGCCGTGCGCCTGGACGGCGCCTCCCGGAAAGACCTGTCGGATGTACAGCAATTGCTGATCCCCTCGGGAACGGGACTGCAGGTTCCGCTCTACCAGGTAGCGGAAGTATCCATTAAAGAAGGTCCCAACCAGATACAACGCGAAAACGCGCACCGGCGTATCATCGTAGGCTTCAACGTACGCAACCGGGACGTGGAATCGGTGGTAAATGAGCTGCAGGGTAAAGTAGACAAAAACATGAAGCTGGCATCGGGTTATTATATCAGGTATGGCGGGCAATTTGAAAATATGGTGGAAGCCAAACAGCGTTTATCCGTTGCCGTTCCTGCTGCCCTCCTGCTTATCCTCCTGATGCTCTACTTCGCGTTCGGTTCCCTCACGTACGGATTGCTGATCTTTTCCGCGATCCCCCTTTCAGCCATCGGCGGCGTATTCTCGCTATGGATAAGAGGACTGCCCTTCAGTATCTCAGCCGGCGTAGGGTTTATAGCCCTTTTTGGCGTGGCGGTGCTGAACGGGATCGTGCTGATCGCCGAGTTCAACCGGTTGAAAAAGGATGGTATGACGGATATTGGGGCCATTATTGAAAAAGGCGCCCTCACGCGCCTGCGACCGGTATTGATGACGGCCGCTGTGGCCTCCCTGGGTTTCCTACCCATGGCCGTCAGTCACAGTGTAGGGGCTGAAGTGCAGCGTCCGCTGGCAACGGTAGTGATCGGCGGGCTGATCTCCGCCACGCTGCTGACCCTGGTGGTATTGCCCGTGCTGTACCGCTGGGTAGAAAGCAGGGCTACCCGGAAAAAATCGGCCAAACCGGTTGCGATCATTGCAGGACTTTTGCTGGTGTCCGGTACCGTTAGCTCGCAGCAGCAGCTCACCCTGGAACAGATGTTGCAGAAAGCCGATATCGGCAATATTCGCCTGCAGGCGTCCAAAAAACAAACCGCTTACTGGCAGCAACTGCAGTCTTCCACCTTTGATCCACCTGTAACAGAAGCAGGCGGTGAATATGGCGGTATCAGCAGCGCCCAAAATGATACCCGCTTTTTTGCCACCCAGGGCTTCAGTCTTCCAATAGTGTATAGACGCCAGGCACAACTGTATGAAGCGCAGGAAGAGGCGCAGGAGCAGATGGTACAATGGCAGCAGGCAGAATTGAGCCGGGCGGTAAAACGCTCCTTCTATCTGCTGGCGGCCATGATGGAGAGAAAAAAGCTGCTCCTGCGGTTAGATTCCATTTATGGAAGGTTTCAGCAGGCAGCCTCCCTGCGGCAACAGACCGGGGAAACCAATATCCTGGAAAAAACAACCGCAGACGCCCAGTTACAGCAACTGCAGCTCCAGCGTCAATTGCTGGAAGATGATATGCTTATTGAATCGGCAAGGCTGCAGCTATTGCTGAATACCGAAACCCCGCCGGAACCACTATACATTTCCTTAAAGATCGAAGCAGCCCCCCTGCCGGATACCACCGGCGTCAGCCTTCACCCGGAAGTATTATATAGTAAAATGCTGGAGCAAACCGCGGCAGCTCAAACCAACACCGAAAGGGCCAAACTGAACCCGGCATTCTCCATAGGTTACAGCAACCAATCCATTATCGGCTATCAAAGCCCGGACGGCATCACACAAAAATTTTATGGTGCGGGACACCGTTTCCACGTGGCTACACTGGGTATCGGCATACCCATATTTACAGAGGCTATCAAAGCCCGCATCAGGGCGGCCAAAATAAACGAAGAGGTCAGCAGGCTGCAACGCCAGGCAACTGAACAATCTGTTAAAAGCAACCTGGTGCAATGGCAGCGGGAATACATCAAACAGGAAAAGCAGCTCCATTATTTTGAGCACACCGGGTTGGAACAATCCGAACGGATCATAACATCGGCTGAGCTCAGCTTTTCTGCAGGCGCTATCAGCTACCTGGAGTGGACGGTACTCATGAACAATGCAGTCACCATCCAGCTGCAATACCTCGACGCCCTGCAATCATATAACCAGACTATTATAGAACTGCAATATTTAACCGGCAAATAATAAAAGCATGCGGAATATATTCATCATATCAGTATTCGTGTTAACAGCCTGCTCCCCTGCAGAAGAAACAAATGAGACCCCAACAGAGATACCTGCGGACCATGTAACGGTATCGGCGGAACAGATCAGGAATGCGGGTATAGAAACCGGTGTCATTCAAAGGCATACCGTCAGCAGCGTATTACGTGTAAGCGGCACCGTAGACGTTCCGCCGCAGAATATCGTATCCGTCAGCTTTCCCCTGGGCGGTTACCTGAAAAGCATGCGCCTGCTACCGGGCATGCATGTACAAAAAGGAGAAACCATTGCCGTCATCGAAGACCAGGCTATGATACAACTACAGCAGGATTACCTGGTAACCAAAGCAAAACTGGAATACGCGGAGAAAGACTACGAACGGCAGGAAACACTGAACAAAAGCAATGTAAGCGCAGATAAAATACTTCAGCAGTCCAGGGCGGAATTCACGTCCCTGAAAGTGATATTACGGGGGCTGGAAGAAAAGCTGCGGCTGATCGGTATCAATCCCGGGGCACTGACAGATCAAAACATTTCCCGGGCAGTGCCTGTACGCTCTCCCATCAACGGGTTTGTTTCCAAAGTGAACGTAAACACCGGGAAATATGTGAACCCTTCCGATGTATTATTTGAGCTGATCAACCCCGATGATATACATGCGGTTTTGACTGTGTTTGAAAAAGATGTGGCACAGATACATCCTAAACAAAAAGTGAAGATAAGCTTCGTTGGAGACCCTGCTGCGGAATATGATTGCGAAGTGCTGCTGGTAACCAGGAATGTGGATGATAACCGCAGCGCGCTGGTACATTGTCATTTCGAAAAACGCCCCAGGCAGTTGCTGCCGGGCATGTTCCTGAACGCAGCTATAGAGCTGAAGCAGGCAGAAGTAACAGCCGTTCCGGAAGAGGCGGTAGTTCGCTACGGGAAAGACAGCTACCTGCTGGAAGAAACGGGTGACAACAGTTTCTCCCTGCTGAAGATACAGCCGGGCAGCACAACCAACGGACTGGTAGAAGTAAGCGCAAAAGATACGCCCCTGGAAGGCAAAAAGATCATTGTAAAAAACGCTTATCCCGTGCTGTCAATGATGAAAAACAGTAACGAAGAGGATTAGCTCCTGAAGCCCGTCTTAAAAACCTGTAAGATTTTAGAAACCTTATAGGTTTAGGATAGCTTTATTTTTTCTTTCCGGGAATAAAGAAAAAACACTCCAGCACCAGTATAAACAATTGCAACAGCCCCCGCTCCTTTTGGGGGAGCCGGGCCCTTTCGTTTGCCTGTAAAGCGTAATCTTCTTCTTCGATGGTTAATATCTTTTCCAAACCGGATCTTCGTTTTAAAGATTTACGTGTTATACAACATCGTTAAAAGAAGTCCCTTCGTAGACACGAAGCGACATGTAATGCTTGCCTTTATGACTCCGTAGCTATGCGTGGATTCGAACCACGGGTTTCCACGGCGTTTTGCGCCATCATAACTATTTATTATCTGCTGAAAGTGAAATGCCGCCAGGCTCAACATCGGTACATGTCTGTACCGGCACAAAAACTTCTATGGCCGTGAATGTTGTATACCATGCAGCAAAAATATTTCAAAAATATTAGTCTACAAAATTAGTAGGGTATTATTTTTAATTTATTTTCGCAATGACATACTCATCAGGAAATATATCATTGTCGCCATCATTAAAAGAAAAAAGATCATGTCAAAGACACAGAAAACGCACATTTCGTTGCCCGACCAGGCAGCCTACCAGTTGGCCAACATCACCAAAACGCCTCCGCAATATGAAGCCATAACGCCCCGCTGGCTTGTTCGCCTGCTGGACTGGAAGCCGCTGGAAGCCGGTGTATTAAGAGTAAACAAAGTAGTGAATCCTCAACAGGTGGATGTAGTATGCGGGCAGGATGAAACACAGCCTCTTCCCGAATCCTATGTACCCTATGATGAAAAACCAAGGGAATATATTCTGAATTCAATCTCATCCGTATTGAATGTACACACCCGTACCTCCGACCTGTACAGCCAGCCATTCGACCAGATCAGGGAGCAGCTGCGGCTGACCATCGAAACGGTAAAGGAACGCCAGGAAAGCGAATTGATCAACAACAAAGATTACGGGTTGCTGCACAACGTAGCGCCGTCGCAACGCATCAGCACCCGCACCGGTCCGCCCACCCCCGATGACCTGGATGACCTGATCTCAAAGGTGTGGAAAGAGCCCTCCTTCTTTTTAGCCCATCCGAGAGCCATTGCCGCTTTTGAAAGAGAGTGCACCCGCAGAGGCGTTCCACCACCTACCGTGAACCTGTTTGGTTCTCCATTCCTTACCTGGCGTGGCATTCCGCTGGTACCAACAGATAAGCTGCTTATAGACAACAAGCAAAAACCTGAAGTAGGAAAAAAAGGAAAGACAAGCATTTTACTGCTTCGTGTGGGTGAGCAAAAACAGGGAGTGATCGGCTTATTCCAACCCGGTTTACCGGGAGAGCAGACACCCGGACTGTCCGTACGTTTTATGGGGGTCAATCAAAATGCCATTGGGTCTTACCTCGTATCATTATATTGCTCTGCTGCAGTGCTGACCGATGATGCCATTGCGGCGCTTGATAACGTAGAAACAGGTAATTATCATGAGTACAAATATTAATAACCTGCCGGTAAATGAAACCGACCTTACAGGCGCCGCACAGGCACTGCAGGCAGGATTGCCCGACCCGGGGCAACTGGCTGATCTCGCTAATCGTTTTTTCAAAGAAGCGCTGGCAACCGGTGCGGAAAATGTTTCTGTTGCTGATAACCTGCCGGAAGCAGGTGTTACACCGGATGTTCAGGAGCTGACAAACAGCTTATCGCTGGCAGATGTGATCATACCCACAGGAACAACGATACCCGGCAACGTGTACTTACCGTCCGACAAAGACCTGGCTACCCTCGCCAATGAGGCGGAGAAATACACACCGGGCTGGAATGCCGGTACACCGGAGGCAAATTTTCCCGGGCTTTCATCCTTTTCTTTCCTGCAGGACGCCAGGTCGCTATCGACTTATATACCGGATACCGCTTCGGTTCCTTCATTGCCGGCCGTTAAGATCCCGGTTGACACCAGCGTAAAAGATGTAACATCGCCACTGCAGTATTCCGGTACCGGTATACACGCACCGGGTATTGCAACGAACTACGCTGCCGCGCCACCGTTAGGAACCGTTCCCCGGACAGGCGACAGGGGGATACCGGATTCCTTTGGATTCCTGGCCGACCTGCGGTCTTTTTCTGATGCTGATCCTCACCAGCGTACTTTCGTGCATAGTCAGCATACGCAACCGGTGGGGAATATACGCGCCGATCTCTTCGATGTGAATGCCGTTCGCCGGGACTTTCCTATTCTGCAGGAGAAGGTAAACGGCAAACCCCTGATCTGGTTCGACAACGCGGCCACTACGCAGAAGCCAAAATCAGTCATTGACCGGCTTACTTATTTCTATGAGCATGAAAACTCCAATGTACACCGCGCAGCACATGAGCTGGCAGCCCGGTCTACCGATGCGTATGACGCCGCCCGCGAAAAAGTAAAAGAGTTCCTGCATGCAGGTTCGGTAAATGAGATCGTATTTGTGAGAGGGGCTACGGAAGCCATCAATCTTGTAGCCAAAAGCTGGGGATGGCAGAACATACAGCAGGATGATGAGATCATAATCTCACACCTGGAACATCATGCCAACATTGTGCCCTGGCAAATGCTCTGTTCCGTAAAAGGTGCAAAGCTGAAGGTGATCCCTGTTGATGATACAGGGCAGCTGTTGCTGGACGAATACCAGAAGCTGCTAAGCAATAAAACCAAACTGGTAGCGGTCACCCAGGTATCCAATGCACTGGGAACGGTAACACCTGTTGAAGAGATCGTAGCAGCTGCCCATCGTTATGGAGCCAAAGTACTGATTGACGGCGCCCAGGCCGTTTCACATATTCCTGTAGATGTACAGGCTTATGACTGTGATTTCTATGTGTTCTCCGGTCATAAAGTATTTGGCCCCACCGGTATAGGCGTGGTATATGGCAGGAAAGATATCCTGGATGCGACACAACCCTGGCAGGGAGGCGGCAATATGATACAGGATGTAACGTTCGAAAAAACAGTGTATCATCCGGCGCCGTTCCGTTTTGAAGCAGGCACCGGCAACATTGCCGATGCGGTAGGGCTGGGAGCAGCCATCGACTACGTGCAGCGTATTGGCATGTCGAATATCAATGCCTACGAACATGCATTGCTGGAATATGCAACCGAAGGTCTCCGGCAGATACCCGGTGTACGCCTGGTAGGAACGGCCAGAGATAAAGCCAGTGTTGCTTCGTTTGTGCTGGATGGTTATACTACCGAACAGGTAGGCCAGGTACTGAACAAGGACGGTATCGCAGTCCGTTCGGGTCACCATTGCGCCCAACCGATATTACGCCGCTTCGGGTTAGAAGCTACGGTTCGTCCTTCATTTGCATTTTACAATACCTGTGAAGAAATAGATGTGCTGATAGCAGCCGTATGGAACCTGAAAAAAGGTAGAAGTCCCGGGCTGGTATAAGTAACAGAAAGAATTTCCGTGCTTATTGTACGCCTGCTTTCTTTTCCTTCCGGGAGGTATACCAGTTTTTCAGCATTGAGTATATAATAGGCAATACTGACAGGAAAATGATCAGCAGCACCACTTTGCTGAAGTTATCCCTTATAACAGGAATTCTGCCGAGGTAATATCCTGCAAGCGTAAGACCGACTACCCATAAAAAAGCCCCTGTGACATTATATGTAAGGAAAGTGGGATATCTCATTTTGCCTACACCACCCACAAAAGGCGCCAGGGTACGTACAATCGGTACAAAACGGGCGATGATGATCGTGGTAGGACCATATTTTTCATAAAACGCCTGTGTTTTATCTATGTGTTCCTGCTTCACAAAACTTCTTCCGAATATTTTTATGTTCAGCACCTTCATGCCAAAATACCGACCAATGGAATAATTTACCGCATCACCGCTGATACCCGCAATTAACAGCAACACGATCACCACCCATACGTTCAGCGACTCGGGGTATTGTGCCGCGAGCATACCGGCAGCAAACAGCAGAGAATCCCCGGGAAGAAAAGGCATGATGACCACACCGGTTTCTATAAATATAATGGCGAACAATATCAGGTATATCCAATTGCCGTAATCAGCCAGGATAACCCGCAGGTGATCATCAATATGCATTATAAAATCAAACAACTCCATCATGACCGGGAATATTTATTTTTTGACCCGCAAAGGTAGGGATAGAAAGGTTACAACGCTTTCCCACTCCATTTATTACACCTTAACCGGCTTTCCTCTCCGGGGCAGCCGTTGCATGTGGCATTAATATTTTCTATGATTTTAAAAAAATCATAATTTTTTATTTTCCTTTTCCGGATTATTATTATATTTGTTTTAACGAATTCATGAATTGTTAGTTATTATTAAAATTGCCCCCTCTGAAATGTGACAGACGTTATATGATCTGTCTTTTCCGTCTCCCGTAAATTTCGACAGGCTCACAGTCCCCGCTTTTGCTGCCATAGTTGCTTGCGCATTTGCTGCCCATTTTACCATTGCTGTCCATCATTGCTGCTCCCAACATGTTGTTGCCCTGCGATAATTAACAACAATAAACCAAACTACTCATGGGTAAATTAATGCTACTCCTGGGCACAGTATTCCTTTCCGGGGTATTGAATGCTCAAACCCGTTCCGTAACCGGAACCATCCTCAGTGATCAGGGAGAACCAATACCATTTGCAACCATTCAGATCAGCGGAACCACCAAAAGTTTCGCGGCTGATGAATCCGGGAATTTCAAAATTGATATTGGTCCCGCTGACAAAATAAAAATATCCGCCACTGGTTTTGAAGCGCAGGAATTTACGACGGATCAGTCTGCCGCCACCTTCATACTAAAAAGCCTTGACGGTTTAAAGGAAATTGTCATTACTGCATTGGGGATCGCCCGGGAGAAAAAAGCGCTGGGTTATGCAGTGCAGGATATTTCGGGCGATAAGCTGAAAGACGCCCGTACTTCCAATGTTGCTTCTGCTCTCTCCGGCAAAGTAGCCGGAGTAAAAATAACGCCCCAGGGTGGCGCCGGTGGCGGGGCCAATATCCAGATAAGGGGGAACGCGTCGGTAACAGGGAACAACCAGCCGCTTATTGTTGTAGACGGAGTGCCCATAGCGCAGGATAACAGCAACCGGTATGGCGGTGGTATTTCAGAGATCAGCCCGGATAATATTAAGAGCATGAGCATCCTGAAAGGAGCCAATGCCTCTGCGCTATACGGATCCAGGGCAACCAACGGTGTCATTCTGATCACCACCAAAGACGGTAAAGGGCAAAAAGGCATCGGGGTGGAAATCAACTCCATGACTTCGTTTGAGCGACCCAGTGTTACACCCAAATTTCAGAATATTTACGGGGGTGGCTCCGGGTACTCCACATTCTTTACAGATGGAAGAGGTGGCGGGGTAACCCTTCCGGACGGAACTTTTGTTGCCAGCAGCACAGATGCTGTGGACGAAAGCTGGGGATCACCTATGGATGGCAGACTGGTACCCCAATGGTGGAGCAACGGTGAGCGGGTACCGCTCGTTCCTCATCCTGACAATTGGGATGTGTTCTGGCAGACAGGAAACATCCTCGATAATAATATAGCACTTTCAGGCGCTAATGAAAAGGGAAATTTCAGGGTATCCTTCACCAATATGGATCAAAAAGGCATCGCTTATAACAGCAATTATAAAAGGAGGAACTTTAAGTTTAACGGGGGCTATAATTTTACCGATAAATTAAAAGTATCCGTTAGTGCGGAATATGTAAAAGCCTGGTCGGATAACAGGCGTTACCAGGGAGGATCTGAATGGGCATGGTCGCACAGGCATGTAGACTACAACCAGTTGAAGGACTGGGTTAATATTAACCCTTCCAATGTTATACAACCGGCAGGACAGTACTACCCATATGCCAACTGGCAATATGAATACTGGTCAAACTTCTTTTATGTCCAGGACAATTGGCCGTTTTCGGACGACAAAAACAGGTTCCTGGGTAATATGGCGCTTACATACCAGATCACAGACGATCTCAGCCTGATGGTGCGCGGCGGCACCGATACCTGGAACCAGATAAAGATGAACAGGACAGGCTTTTCCAATTTCGACAGGGACGGCTCTTACTCCGAACAGGCAGAGTCCAGCCAGGAAACGAATATGGACTTCCTGATCAACTATACCAAGGCTGCCGGAAGATTCGATTTTATTGTAAATGCAGGCGGTAACAAACGTATCAATAATTATAAGGATAACCTGGTGTCGCTCAATTCCCTGGCGGTAGACGGTCTATGGAATGCCAGCAACTATGCCGCTCCGCCGATGACCAGCAGCATGATAAAAAAATCAGAGGTCAACAGCCTGTATGCTTCCGGAACCATCGGGTTTGATAACAAGGTTTTCCTGGATCTGACGGCCAGGAACGATTGGTCGTCTACCTTACCCGTTGGCAACAACTCATACTTCTATCCTTCTGCATCCCTCAGCGCAGTCATAACCGATATGCTACCTGTTAAAAGCAATACGCTATCCTATGCAAAGGCAAGACTAAGTCTTGCACAGGTAGGCAGCGATACCGACCCCTACCGGCTGACACAATCCTTTATTAAACAATCGCTGTGGAACGGAACAACGCCGCAGTATTACGAGAACCTGACCATTGCCAATGCGAACCTGAAACCGGAGATCACCACCGGGTTTGAAGCCGGTGTGGAACTACGTTTCTTCAACAACCGGGTTGGGCTGGATATAACCAGGTACAGTCAGAATACCCGGGATCAGATCATCGGTGTTGAAATATCGAAAGCATCGGGTTACAACTATCGTCTGCTCAATGCGGGAAAAGTTTCTAATAACGGATGGGAGGTAACGCTGACCGGTAGTCCTGTTGTTTCTCCTTCAGGATTTACATGGGATGTTACGGTTAACTGGGCACGCAACAGGAATAAAGTGATAGCGCTGGCCGAAGGCTTAACTACCTACACATTGGCCACCTGGTACCTGACACAGGAGGCCAGGGTGGGAGAGCCATACGGAACCTTCTATGGCACTTACTTCCAGCGGGCACCGGATGGACAGGTCATTTATGAGAACGGACTGCCGGTATTGGGACCGGGCACCAAAGCGCTTGGATCCTTTCAACCCGACTGGACCGGAGGTGTTCTGAACAGCTTTAGCTATAAAGGGGTGACTGCATCCTTCCTGATCGATGTAAAATACGGTGGCAGCATTTTTGATCTTGGCTCCGGATTAATGAGAAAAACCGGTGTGGTGGAAGAATCTTCTGTCGGAAGAGAAGAAGGGGTGATAGGGGTAGGGGTGAAGAACATCGGTACGGCCGAACACCCGGAATATGTAGCCAATGACATCATTGCAGTTGACCAGACATTTTATGGAAGATACAACCCGAGAAACTATCACGAAGCCGGTATTTTTGATGCCAGCTATGTGAAGCTCAGGGAAGCCTCAATCGGGTACAGCTTTCCCGCCGGTTTCCTGAAAAAGACAAAATTCTTTCAGTCTCTTCGGTTAGCCCTAACCGGCAGAAATCTCCTGATACTCCATAAAAATACCCCCCATATAGATCCTGAAGTTGACTACTACGGCGGAAACGCACAGGGATTTGCACAAGGGCAAATACCACTTTCCAGGAGTGTGGGCTTTGCGGTGAATCTGGCATTTTAAACTGACATGAAAAAAGATCAAGTATGAAATTCAATACAATCAAAATATGCTTTTGCATCCTGATGTTCGCTGCCACGGTTATATCATCCTGCACCAAGGGCTTTGAAGATATGAACCGGAATCCTAATGATGCATCCAACATTTCTCCCGACCTGATCTTACCTACCGCGCTGGAAAACCTGGCGGACAGCTGGTGGGGACAGGAAACCAGGTACGCAAGGCTGAACCTGGATGGTGGCGCATTGTGGATACAGCACCTTGCCAGGAGGATCTACACCAATGAAGGTGATACTTACGAGCTCTCCGCGCTGTTACCGCAGGAAAACTGGCAGGAATTGTTCAATAACGCGCTGCTGAACTTTCACAGGGTGCAGACACTGGCGGAAGAAAGCGGTAATGAAAATTACCAGGGTATCGCGCTGGTGATGAAATGTTTCACTTTTGCAATGATCTCGGATATATGGGGCGACATTCCATATAGCGAAGCGCTGAAAGGCGGAGCGGAAACGCCGGTCTACTCCCCTGCATATGAAACGCAGGAAACGGTGTACGCCAGCATTCTTGCTGACCTGGAAGCAGCCAGCCAGTTACTGACCGAGGGCGGATCTCCGGTGAGTAACGCGGCAGATATTTTGTACAAGGGAAATATCCTGAAATGGAAAAAATTTGCCAACTCACTGGCGGTCAAATTAGCCAATCGCCAGGCAGCTAAAAAACCGGCAGAGTCAATGGCTATCCTGAACAGGATCCTCAGTAACCCCGCTGAATACCCCATCTTTGAAAGTGTCAGTGATGCTGCTTCCCTGGCGCACAGCGCCGTGCTGCCCAGCAACAATATGTGGCACCAGGTACTGGTGCAAAGCAGCAGAACCGACTGGAGAATGAGTCAAACGCTTGTAAACAGGTTAAAGGAACTCAATGATACACGGTTAGCCATATTCGCAGACCCTATACCGGGCACGACCGATGTGTACGAGGGGATGCCTAACGGATTGCCGGATGCGTTGGCTACCACCTATGGCAATGCCAGCTATCCCGGCAGCTTTTTCCAGTCCCCCACTTCACCTACGGTTTTCATGAACTATGCTGAGCTGCTGTTCGCCCTTGCTGAAGCCAGGCTGGCCGGTCACGTAACCGAAGGTTCGCTGTCGGCACAGGAGTATTTCGAAAACGGCGTAGCCGCTTCCTTTGCGCAATACGGACTGTCCGTACCGGCAGGATACCTGGAAAATATCGGTGCCGTTTCCAAACCGAAGATCATGGAGCAAAAATGGATTGCCCTGTTCGGGGAAGGTATTGAGGCCTGGACGGAATACAGGAGAACAGGGCTGCCGGATATTATGCAGTTTGATCCGAGGGCTGTTTTTGAGAACGACGGGGTCATTCCGACACGGATCACTTACCCCGCTTCCGAATATTCGTTGAACGAAACCAACGTAAGAAAATCATCTGTTACAGACGACATGAAAACCAAACTATGGTGGGCTGAATAACCTATTCTTCATCTCAAATTTTTTATATGAAACTTAGTATAACCGCAATAGCAATACTCACCGTATCCCTGATCACCGGGTGTAAAAAAGCAGATGACATGGCTTTTGACCGGGTCGCCTCCCCGGTGCTGGTCGTTACCACGCCTGCCATTAAAGGCGCCGCCACCAACATTATCAGCGCCAGCTTTTACTCGCTCGATAAATCGGGTATCCTTGACAGTAATACAGGGATAGATTCCATACCGGTGGCGGGCCTCCTGGTGGAGATATACACCGGTGTCAATACCAAAATAGCCGATGCCGTTACCGGGGCTGATGGCTCCATAACGCTGGAGCTTGACAAAGAACTGTTCGGCTCTGCTACTTCCTTCAGCTGGGCAGGAGTGCACAACAATATTGCCTTCCGGAAATCACAATCACTATAGGATATTTATGAACAGGAGGTCATTCTTAATCAACGGAACGCTGGCCGCCCTTGCAGGCGCGGCCGGCGCCGCCTGTAACACAGGAAACAGGATGGTAGCCCCCAATGGCAGCGACCGTGGCTACCGGTCGCTTTATAAGCCCATCTTATCGGAAGACAGGATCGTAAAGGAAACCGTTGGGCTCCGGCCGTACCGTTTGTCCGGGCCCAGGCTGGATATTGAAAACATAGGTACCAAAACAGTTATACACAACTACGGGCACGGCGGTAGCGGCGTATCCTTATCCTGGGGTACGGGTGAAATAGCCTCCAACAACGCTTTAGAAACCGGAGAAAAAGAAATAGCCGTAATAGGATGTGGTGTCAGCGGACTGACCACTGCCCGGCTGCTGCAGGAAAAAGGCGCCGTGGTAACCATTTATACAAAAGCGCGGTTTCCCAATGTTACATCCGCACTGGCTACAGGCACATGGTCGCCATCCTATACATTGTGTGAAAAAGACAGGATAGACAGCCGCCTGGTGGAATGGTGGGAAACAGCCAGCCGCTTTTCTTTCCGGCAGTTCCAAAACCTGCTGGGCACGCAGGATGATATGGTGAGATGGATACAATCCTATGCCGTCTCCGATAAAAGAATGGAAGGGGCGCCATCCTCCTCCCCTTTCAACATAAGCGGTATCGGACCCCAACCGGTTGATATCAGCCATAGCAAGCACCCGTTCAATGCACGGTATGTATCGCTGGAAGAGCATCTCACATTTAACCTGCCGCAGTATATAGACTGGCTAACGGCTGAGTTCCGGAATATGGGCGGTAAAATTATGATCAGAGAGTTTTTTACACCGGGTGATTTTGAATCACTGGACGAAAGAACCATCGTCAATTGTACCGGACTTGGATCTCATACCCTGCTGGGAGATACGGAGCTGATGCCGGTATCCGGGCAACTGGCCTTTCTGATACCGCAAAAAGAGATCAGGTATATGCTCAGGACCGGCGGAGGTTACCTGATACCCAGGAAGGACGGCATTGTGCTCGGCGGAAATTCCATCAAAGGCAATTGGGATACCACTCCCGATCACAATCTTACATTGAACATCATACAATCCGTTAACCGGGTGGTGCAGACAATGAAAGGCAGTTATGTATAACAAAGCAATAATAACATATGCAAAAGGAAAAAAGAAGAACCATACTTAAAAAGCTGATCATAACAGCTACCGGTATAGCAGGCATTCCCGAGCTAACGGCCGCCAATCCGGACAGCGGCATTTCCCCGGCTGAAAAAGAATACCAGGATATTCCGCTCTTTTCTCCCGTTACCAAATCAGGTGATTTGTTATTCCTGTCGGGAAAAGTATCGGCAGTACCGGGTGATATAGCAACCGAAACCAAAAACATCCTCGATAAAATGGAAGATGAATTAACTAAAGCGGGCTCTTCCATGAAAAAGGTATTAAAAGTAACCGTTTACCTGAAAAGCATGGATGATTTCGCCGGCATGAATGCAATTTACCGCGGCAGGTTTGGCGCCACACCGCCCGTTCGAACTACTGTCGGCGTTTCCGAACTGGTAGGTACGGCCAAAATTGAAATAGATTGTATCGCTACTGTATAAAGGAAAACTGACGAACCAATGAAAGATAGTATGAATCAGACATCCAGGAGGGCATTCCTCACCAGGCTGGGCATGATATCAGGGCTCGCACTGCCAGGTATGCTGGCCTGGGACCTGTTGAAAGCCGCACCTGTGCAACAAATACCGGACCGGGAAGACAGCACAGCCAAAGATAAAAAAGTGCTGATCCTCGGCGCAGGGCTCTCCGGCCTGGTATGTGCCTACGAATTAAGCAAGCTGGGTTACCAGTGCAGCATACTGGAAGCCAGGCACCGGATTGGCGGTCGCGTATTTACCGTCAGGAACGGCGATCACTCCGAAGAGATCGCCAATGGTAAGCTTACGGCACAATTCGACTCCGGCCAGTATTTTAACGCGGGTCCTTCCAGGATCCCGCACTTTCACGAAGTGACCCTGCATTATTGCCGGGAATTTGGTATACCGCTGGAAGTGTATAACAATGTGAATGAAGCTGCTTATTACTTCAGCGAAGGGAAGGGTAAGCTCTCCAACCAAAAGATCAAAAAAGGCACCATGCATAATGACATGCGCGGCTATACCATGGAGCTGCTTGCCAAATCGATGGACAGTAACAAGCTGGACCAGCCTTTAAGCAGGGAAGATGTTGAAAAGCTGATGGAGTACCTGAGAGCAGAAGGCGCACTGGATATCGATAACCTGTATAAGGGTTCTTCCAGGAGGGGTTACACGCAATACCCGTCGAGCGGTAACCAGGAAGGCGTCTTTGCCGCACCGAACCCGCTGCCGGATATCATCCGGTCCGGCCTGATCGGTCCTGATTTTTACGGTGTAGCGGAGTACGTATACGAATTACAGCAAACCATGCTGCAGATGAAGGGCGGAAATGACGCCCTGGTAAAAGCCTTTGAAAAAAAGCTGCCGGGTATCATTACACTGAACGCGGAGGTAACCAACATCGAGAACAGCGAGGAGAAAGTAACGGTAACCTATAAAGGCAGCAAGGGTATACAGCAGCAAACAGCCGATTATTGTATCAACACCATACCGCTGCCTGTGCTGAGCGATATAGATCACAACTACGCTTCGGCCTACAGTCGTGCCATCGACAAGACCCAGTATATCATGTGCGGAAAGATCGGGATGCAGTTCAAAAGAAGGTTCTGGGAAGAAGACGAAGAAATATTCGGGGGCATTACCCATACCAATAACGAGATATACCAGATATTCTATCCTTCCAACAATTACCTGGGCAAAAAGGGCATGTTGATCGGGTATTATAATTTTAATGAAAGAGCCAGGATAACTGGTGAAATGTCCTATAAGGACAGGGAAAGGCTTGCCTATGACAAAGGGCTGCTGATACATCCGCAATACGCCACCGAATACGAACAAAAAAGCTTTTCTGTCAGCTGGCATAAAACAAAGTACAGCCTGGGAGGCTGGGGCATTTATTCCGAAAAAGAACGGCATGATATTTACCGGACATTATTAGAACCGGACAAACGTACCTATTTCGCAGGCGATCACCTTACCCACCTGAACGGCTGGATGGCAGGAGCGCTGTCATCCGGCAGGTCGGTAGTGACAGCTTTGCATAACAGGGTGACCGGAAAAAATTTTTAAACCAACAACCATTACTCATTATTAAACCACCACTTTATGACCACTACAAACATGACCCGCCGCTCATGGCTTAGAAACGGAGCTCTACTTACCGGGGGACTGGCTTTCATTCCCGGATTCGCTCCTGTACTTGCCGCAGAAAACCACAGCAGGCACCAGGTATTCCAACCATTTGTTTCAGACAATGATATAGCGCAGGAAACAACCCCACCGGAGATCAAAGCAAGACTGAGCGCCAATGAAAACCCCTTCGGGCCGTCGCAGAAGGCAAAAAAAGCCATCATGGAATCCATTGACGGTAGCTATCGCTACGCCTTTTTTGAAGGAAGGAAAATGATAGAAATGATCACTGAATACGAAGGACTGGATGCATCGCAGGTGTTAACCAGTGCAGGATCCGGCCCGTTGCTGCTGGCAGGCGCGATGTTGTATAAGCATGGCACCATTGTTTCTGCTCAGCCTACCTATGAGGACTTATTGAGAAAAGCGGAAAATATGGGTGGCAAAGTGATCCGCCTGCCGCTGACGCCGTCCTTTACATACGACCTCGACGCCTTGGAAAAGGCGATCGACAGCAGCACGTCGCTGGTGTATATCTGCAATCCCAACAACCCGACTGCTACCACGCTGGACCCGGAAAAGCTGAAGTCATTCTGCGAGCGGGTTTCCAAAAAAGTACCTGTATTCATTGATGAGGCTTACATTGACCTGGTGGAAAAACCCGAAGAAGCCACTATGATACCGCTGGTAAAAAAGGGGCATAACATCATCGTTGCCCGTACTTTCTCCAAACTATACGGTATGGCCGGTATGCGCTTCGGTTACATGGTGGCACAACCGGATGTTATCAAAAAGTTCAGCGAAGTATCGCCCGGCGCCAACTCCATTGCCGCCACCACCTGGGCGGCAGCCATAGCTTCCTACCAGGATAAGGCTTTCATGAAAGAATCTTATGACAGTATCCTGGCATCTAAAAAATACCTGTATGGTGTTTTAAAAGAAGAAGGATATGACTATGTTCCTTCCAGCACCAATTTTGTGATCTTCCCGGTAAAAGAAGACAGCAAGGCCTTTGCGACCAAAATGATGAACAACGGGGTAAGTGTGCGCAGTTGGGAATTCAATCAAAAGCAGTGGTGTCGCGTATCCATCGGCACTATGGACGAAATGAAATCTTTTGCGTTATCGTTGGCCAAGCTTTCCTAAAGGTGCATTCCTTCGCAGGTGGGTGGAGACACGTAAAAACACCTGCCGGCAGGAAGCCTATCGGTCTGGTGTCCACACCAACCGATCCATGTATCTGGCGGGTGAGGACACCCCGCCAGTGGGATCCGCTACTGGTCGGTGAGACACCGACCGGAATTTGAAAGGCATGCTTTCCTGATCATACTTAAAATATAAACAGCAAAATACAGACTATGAAACAATTTTGGGCTACCTGTTACCTGTTCCTGCTTTTTTCTACCGGTTATACACATGCGCAGACACAACCGGCGCCACGCGGTCTCACGATGGAAGAATATACCCGGGCCAAAACATATGATATTCCGGATCCTGACAAAGACAACTATGCCAAGTTTGGCAATAATCAATACATCGCCGAACGATATGAGGATAAAAAGCCATACTTCGTTACCGGCGATGATGGTAAACGGAAAAGGATCGACCTCTATTCCCTGTCAAAAAAAGGGGAAGACTTCTCTTTGGGCGTGCTCATTTATTATACCACCGAAACCGGCAAGCGGTATATCGCCTGTCTGCCTAACAACTTTTCACCGGGACCTGTCTGGGAAAAGTATTTCGAGGACATACACGCGATCGACAATGAAGAGAAATTTTTTGTTTTGAAGCTTTCTTATATTCTTTCGCGGGAATTAAGCTACGCGCAGTATAAGTCTGCTTTCAAAGGTGAAGAAGTGAGCCGGGCGGAAGCCGGTACCTACGGGAACGATATTTGTTTTCCGGGAACGGATATCGTTACCATGGCAGACGGATCCGGTAAATTGCTGCAGCATATAGTTGCCGGAGACAGGATACAAACGGTTGACCCCGCCTCGGGTCTGCCCACCGTTACCACCGTAACCAGGCTGGTGGAGCATACGCCCAAAAACTATGCTATCACCACCCTTACCCTGGTTAAAGCGGAAAAAAAAGAGGCAAACGATATTTACCTGAGCATACAAACCGTTTCTGCAACCCCCAATCATCCGATGGCAACCAGTAAAGGCGTCGCCAATATAGGTGAGATACAGGAGGGGGAACATATTTTATGCATCAATGCAAGAACCGGAAAGATGGAAAATTTTGAAGTGTGGAATAAAACCGAAAAAGCGGAGGGCGTGCAGGCGGTGTTCAACATGGAGACAAGTGGGGGTGAAACATTTATTATGAACGGAGTAATGGTCAGGCAAAAATAGAACAGTCAATGTTGCTGTATTTGCGTTGCCGTTCCCAGCCGGGGGCGGCTTCCTTTTTCCTGTACCGGCAGGAAACAGTTGGCTACAACCAATTCAACTGGCATCTTACTACCGACTTGCACATCACACCCAGCTTATGGATGTCCGGCACCCGGATCCTTCCGGATAAGATCGTCTGCGGCGACGCGTTCCTGATCTTCCGGAACAGCAGCAGGTAATACTTATACGCCAGGTACACCCCCCTGCGTGATGACAGGGGCAATTGCCGGATGCCCTTCAACGCCTCTTTTAGTTCATCTGCTATCTCCCGCTCTATAGATCGTTTTTCCGCCAGTGAAAGATCATACAGGTTGATACCCGGGAAATAGCTACGCCCCAGGTTTTCCTTATCAGCTTTTATATCCCGTAAAAAGTTGATCTTCTGGAAAGCGGAACCCAGCTTCATGGCCGGCGCCTTCAACTGCTCATACAGCGCCTCATTCCCTTCACAAAACACCTTCAGGCACATCAATCCTACCACTTCTGCCGATCCCAGCACATATTGATCGTACAACCTGCGGGTATAAAAATGATGGGACAGGTCCATTTCCATGCTGTCCAGGAAAGTGTTTATCAATTCCTTTTCGATGGCATAGTTATGCACCACCTGCTGAAAGCTGTTCAGGATGGGATTCAGGCTGATGCCCTCCCTGATGGCTTCGTGTGTATCTATCCTGAATTTCTGCAGCAGGCCCGCTTTGTCGAAGCCGTGAAAGGAATCCACGATCTCGTCGGCAAAACGCACAAATCCATAGATGGCATAAATGGGTGCATGCATTCGTCTGGACAGCAGCCTGATGCCAAGAGAAAAGGATGTACTGTACTGCCGTGTCGTTATCCGGCTGCACCGGATGGAAACCTGGTCAAAAAGTAGCTTCATAGATAGTAATTTACTTCAATCGGCTGATATAATCCGCCACTACCTGCCCTGATATCACAGCAGGCGGCACGCCGGGACCGGGTACAGTAAGTTGTCCTGCAAAGAAAAGGTTTTTAAGCTTTTTACTACGGATGGACGGCCTTAAAAATGCTGTTTGCCGCAGCGTATTCGCCAATCCGTAAGCATTTCCCTTATAGGCGTTATAATCCGCCGCAAAGTTGGAAGGGGCATACATTTTTTTATACACAACATGTTCCCTGACGGGTATCCCGCAAAACCGTTCCAGCTTCCCGAGCAGGTGGCTGAAATACCGCTCCCTGATCTCAACGGTATCCCGCAGTTCCGCAGCGACCGGTATCAGCATAAACAGGTTTTCCATGCCGTCCGGCGCCACGGCCGGATCTGTTTTGGAGGGACAACAAACATAAAACAACGGATTTTCGGGCCACCCGGGATCCAGGTAGATATTCCGGGCATGACGGTCAAAATCCTCTTCAAAAAACAAATTGTGATGCTGCAAGCGGGGTAATTTCCTGTTGACACCCACATAGTATAACAGGCAGGAAGGCGCCATGGTGCGCTTATCCCAGTAGGCGCCGGTATAATTACGATCCGGCGTTTCCAGCAGGTCCTGCTCAATATGATGATAATCCGCCGACCCTATCACATAATCTGCCTGGTGGATACCCTGTGGCGTTAGTATGCCGGTGATATGCCCCTGTTTTGTTTCCAGCTTTTGCACCGGGTTGTTCAGCACCAGCTCCACTCCTTTTTCCTTTGCCAAGCTTTCCATGGCCTTCACCAGCTCATACATCCCGCCCATCGGGTACCAGGTGCCCATTGCTATATCGGCATAGTTCATCAGGCTGTACAGGGCCGGTGTGCGGGAAGGCATAGCACCCAGGAAGAGCACGGGAAATTCCAGTAACTGCAGGATCTTCGGATGGCTAAAATATTTACGGATATGCTTGCTGAAAGAAGTGAACATGTCCAGCCGGAACAGGGGTCGCAACAGCTTCCATTTTGCATATTCACCCATGCTAACGGAAGGCTTGTACACGAACTCACCCATACCGGAAAGGTACTTATACCGGGCTTCCTTTATAAAAGCATCAAGCCGGGTGGCGCTTCCTTTTTCCAGTTGTTCAAACAGTGCTCTTAAAGCATCATAATCTGCCGGAATTTCTATGACATCCTCGTTTCCGTAGATCACCTGGTAGGAAGGGTCGAGTCGCCGGAGCTGAAAATAATCGTCAGCGGACCTGCCGAAGTAGTTAAAATACCGTTCTATCACATCCGGCATCCAGTACCAGCTGGGTCCTCTATCAAAAGAAAAACCCTTTGCGCGAAGCATCCCGGCGCGGCCACCGGTCTGTTCGTTTTTTTCAAGGATCGTTACATCATATCCTTTATCGGCAAGACAGGTAGCAGCGCTCAGCCCCGAGAGCCCGGCGCCGATCACGATCACTTTTTTCCCTTTTTGGTTATGCATCCATGGTCAAAAATACCTGGAAATGTGGAAATGTGAAGATGTGGGAATATGAAAGTGAACCCGTTTTTATAAAACAGGTGGAATAATCTCCGGTATAAGATCTCCCGCTACAATTGAATGGATGAATATGCTGTAGCTACCTATGCAGCCCCTGTGATGAACTAAGCGGTTTTTGTCTTGAACAATACAGGCTTTAAGGCAAAATAGATACCGAAGAGCAGGGCTGAAAAGAACAGCGTACCGTATAATGAGTTCCTGTAAAACGGCAATCCGTCTGCAAGGGTCATCATCAGCCCCTCCCAGGTTTTAGGGCGTTGTAACCCGCTGCCGTTCAGCCATACCAGGGTGTTGGACAACAGGAAATAGATGGTAGGCGCTGCTATGGAAGCAATGGCGATATTCAAAACACTGATCTTCTTCACAGCAAAGCCTACAATAGTCAGCAGGGCAAATAATATATAGTTGGTAAGCTGCCCGGTATAAAAGCCCTGCATTTGCGACAATCCGCTGCGAAATAACAATTCAAAGATCACATCGGACAGGAACATAGACAGCACCGGCAATGCAAACGCCCATTTCCGGTCTTTGATAACGATCCCGGCAAACAGGGCCATAGCGATCTGCGGTGCGAATCCATACGGTCTGCCCGGCACCAGGCGATACAAAGCAGCTACAACGACCAATATGATGAGTAAAATAATGATCCTGGAAATGGGTTTCATAATTGCTTGTTTGTGGCACAAAGGTAAAAATAAATCCGGAATGAAGGTGGCACAATCCGGGGGGCAGCCACAGCTTTTCGGTTGGTGAAGACATCATAGCCATCAATGTAAGCCCGGATTCTCCAACCTGGCGCTGGTTTTAGGACCAGGCAAGGCAGCAAAGCCAGACCCGTGCCAGGATAATTACTTATATGGTAAATGAGAACGTAGCAATATAACATGAAGCCCATTGTTGCGTATATAGAAGCTATATACGTTATCCCAACTTTTTCCCCGATGGTATGTTGGTGATGCCGAAACGCAAAAGCTATGCACCACATCAGCAACGGCAATAAAAAATAAATGGTTCAGTGCAATACGAATTGCTTTGTTTGGTATCAGCAACTGTCCGTCCTGTAGGAACAGCAGGTTTGTAGATATTGCAATAAAAATGTGCATGCGTGCCGTAGGTACGCCAGGTGATCTTCATGAAATACGGGATAAATAAAATATATGATTTTGCGATTATAGGGTTCCGAACGTTCCAAACCATTGATTTTCCAGCAGGGTTCCCTGCGGGAGACCCGGCGTCTTCCGTTGCCGGTGGTTACTCGCCTGAATGACACAGTCGCCCGGCAAAAAATGCCGCTTTTTGCAACACCCGATCGAATGATTTTGCCCATTCACCGAAAGGAAACCGGTGTTGGGCGAAAGCTTTTCAGGCGGGGTGAAAAATCATACATCTTTGTATTGTCATTAATGATAACCGGTATCCTTTGAAAGCAAAAATCCAAACCCCTGAAGAATTAATCCGAACCCTGAGAAAGATCCCTGATCCCAATCCCTGAAAACCGATCCGATCCCATTGAAAACCAGTTCAAATCCATGAAAGATCGTTTCAACCTTTGACCAAATTATTATCAGTATAGCCCGTCCAAACTTGTTACTGATACAAGCCACACCCCGTGTGGCTTTTTTGTTGATATATGGTAAGCTGCGACAGATAATATTTTGTGATCAGGATCACAAAATACAGGAATAACGGCGTCTTACATTCGTTGCCCGAAGCGATTATTCATTTGTTTAAAATATAAAAGTATGAAAAAGATATTCTTTACTTTCTGGCTCGCTACGCTTTTCTTCGCCTGCAATTCAGAAGCAGGGAACAATTCATCTTCTGCGGCAGATACTGATGCACCGGCTCCTGTCGGACAATCCGGCGTGGTAGATGAGACCTCGAAGCCCAATATAGTGCAAACAGCCGCCGGCAGTGAGCAACACACTACACTGGTAGCTGCTGTTAAAGCAGCCGGGCTTACGGATGCCTTAAGCAATGCAGGGCCTTTTACCGTGTTTGCACCCACAAACGTGGCTTTCGACAAATTACCAAAAGGCACTGTGGAAAACCTTTTAAAACCGGCCAATAAAGCAGACCTCTCTGATATTTTGGAGTATCACACCTATGTAGGGTCGCTGAATACGAATTTGTTAAGGGACGGACAGGAGTTTGAACAGGTAAACGCGCAGAAGATCAGGATATCCAAACAGGGAGACAAGATCTTTGTGAACGAAAATGCAGAGATCATCGCGACCATTCCAACGGCAAACGGGATCATTCATGTAATAAACAACGTGCTGTTGCCTCCCGGCAAATGATCTCTGTTTAAAAGCCGGAACCACAAAACCACCAGGGCATCAAGATGCACAATGTATTTCCGTGATACTTTGGCTCTTTGTGCCTCCGTGGTTTTAAGAGTTAGAACCCAGCGGCACCAGGGGCACAATATACCTTCTACCGGGCTAACCTTTCATAAGGTCCATGTTTTCAATTTTCCGGGCGAAGTTGTCATTAAGCTTTCTTCTTAATGTAAACGTACCGTACAATATCATCACCTGGAAAATGGCCATGGACACGCAGACTGCCGTAACACCATAAAAATACGCGCTTATTGCGCCGGCGTAGTTTTTCTGGATATCATATAAAACAGTCACATTACTTATGACACGCCCCAGTATGACCGGCAACACAAAAAAGTTAATCAGGTACAACCAGTTGAACGTAACCTTCCGGCCGCCGGCTACAGGTTCATCCGGGTAATTTGTCTGGATAAGCTGCAATATGAAAACCGTCCACCAGATAACAAAGCCAAAGGCTGCAAACCTTATAATGCCATACCAGCCGCGATACTCGAATATATCCACGAAGCTGAGCAGCGCCATGCATCCTGCCAGAATAAACTGGAGAACACATATAAAACGGAGAATTGCGATATTCATACCCTAAATCTACGATAACTATTAAAATTTGTCAATGAAAAGCCGTTAACAAACAATGTTTGGTTATGCTATAGCCGGATAAAGCCGGCATACATTGCACTATTCCGTTCTCAACCCCTTTACCGGATTTACCAATGCGGTTTTTATAACCTCCTTACCAATGATCAGCAATGTAATGACCAGCAGCAACACTACCGGTATAGCAAACATCCACCAGCTCAATTGGATACGGTATGCATACGATAAAAGCCAGTAATGCATCAGGTAGCCCGCCACGGGGAGCGCTATGAGCATTGCCCATGCAAGAAGCTTTATATAGTCCTTCGACAGTAATGCCAGCAACTGATGCATGGTGGCACCCAGCACCTTGCGTACAGATACCTCTTTGGTACGCTGTGCAACGATCAGGCTTGCCAATCCATACAAACCAAGGCAGGAAATGAAAATGGCAAGGACGGTGAACCGGTTGAATAAAGACATGGTGATATTATCCTGCACATACTGCCTGTTCACTGCTTCATCCACAAATGCGTAGTCAAATGCTATCGCAGGAAAATATTTTTTAAATACTTTTTCTACTATACCGATATCTGAAGGATGTATTTTTACCGTAGTGGTATTAGCCTGGAAAGTATTCCACACCATCACCAGCGGCTCAACCTTATTATGCAGGGATTTAAAGTAAAAGTCCTTAACAACGCCAACGATCCTGCCTTTATGTTCAAGTCCTTCGATCTCTTTTCCAACACCCGATTGCCAGCCCATTGTTTTTAAAAAAGCTTCGTTCACCAGAAAAGCTTCCTTTTTATCGGTCGTAATGCTGTCCGATAAATTCCTTCCTTCCTGCAACCGCATTTGAAATACAGGTAAAAACTGGTCATCAATAACATAATAGGTACAAAGCGTTTCTCTTCTTTTTCCTTCAAATGAGGTATAGGTGCTTGCCAGGGTAGCATCTGCCATTCCATAGCCAACGGTAACTCCTTTAATGGTGCTTTGCTGACGAAGATCATGCTGGAATGCGGTAACGGCGCCCTGGTATGCATCATCCCCGGGGAGAAATATATTAAGCAACTGGTCTTTTGAAAAGCCGAGGTCCTGTTCCCGGATGAACTTCATCTGCTGATGTATAACTATGGTGCCAACAAGTAACACAGCCGCTATGATAAACTGCACAATAGTTATGGCTTTGCGCAGCCGGACACCTTTGACGCTGAATCTCCAGCTTCCTTTCAATACACTGACAGGGTTAAAGCCGGACAGCACAAAAGCAGGATATAAGCCTGCCAGTAAAAGTGTCACTATGAAAATAACGCCCGTAAAAGTAAGGGCTGCCGGCGGATCAATAGTGAGCGGGGTGGGCAGCAGTGTATTTAACAGCGGCAAGCTTACCTGCACCAATACCACCGATAGTAATAAAGCAATGGTTACCAGTAAAAAAGATTCAAATAAAAACTGGCGAACCAGCTGAAACCTGTCTGCGCCGCTTACTTTACGGATGCCTACCTCCTTCGCCCGTTCAAATGATCTTGCCGTGCTCAGGTTGATATAGTTGAGTATGGCAATTACCAGTATAAAAACAGCCAGGACTGCAAATATGTAATTCGACTGCCTGCTTCCCTTTGGCGTATCCATTAGCTTGCCCTGGCTGAAATGTACATCCGGCAACGACTCCACTTCCAGCTTCACACTATAACCGGCGGCACCATCTGTATTCAGCAAAGGATCAATGTTTTTCTTACCCAGCGCTCCAAGCCGCTGCTCAAAGCTTTTCAGGTCCGCCCCCTGCTTAAACAGCACATAGATATACAGATCAAAGTCATCCCAACCGGCCGTTGCAGAAAGATCGGCAGACAGCAAAGCATCAATCCGAAGATCAGAATTAGCCGGGCGGTCTTTTACAACACCCGTCACCAATAATGGCTCTCCACCACATACCAGGGTTTTTCCTAAAGCAGATGTATTGCCAAAATACTTTTTGGCAATGGATCGGGTAAGCACAACGGATCGGGGCTTTTGCAAGGCAGTAGCGTTTCCTTCTATAAATTCAAAGCTGAAAACGGAAAATATATCCGCATCCGTTTTATAAAATTCTTCTTCTTTAAAAACTTCGTTATTCGATCTCACTGATTGAGGTGCATGATCTAAACGAACAGTCGTCATCACTTCAGGGAAGCTTTGTTTTAATGCATCTGCCAGTGCACCCGGGCTGCAGGCCAACGCTATATCAGACCCAGGTGCTTTAACCGTAGAAGTTATCCTGGCGATCCGGTCTGCGTTTGCATTATATTGATCATAGGTGGATTCAAAATGTACATAGAAAAATATGATCAAACAGGCGGCGATACCGGTAGATAAGCCGAGTATGTTAATGACAGAAAAGGTTTTATGCTTCAGCAGGTTCCGCCATGCAATTTTCAGGTAGTTCTGTATCATATAAACAGTTAAGGTATGAGCCGTTAAAGGCAGGGAAGCATATCCGATGATCAAGTTCCTCAATTAAATACTGACAAGCTTATCAAATATTTCTTTTAAGAAACTTATAACAGAAGAACATATAACCGGTAATATTCAGTCCCGTAAGGCATAGCCGTCAATGTAAGCCCGGGGACTTGAATTTGAGTAGCTCCTAACTTCGTTGGGGGGCAAGAATATCGAATTGTATATTACATCTATCACGAAGGCTTCACCTATCCCCTCAAGGAGTATTTGATGAGACACGATGGAAGACTGGTAATATCATACGGATTGCTCTGTCTTGTCTACCGACCTGTTGTCTCTACGGGACAATGCCTTAAACGCAGGCCCAATAAGAATATTTTATTGATCAGATTCCCTAAGCTGACGCCCCTGCCCGTAAGGATGCCGTCCCTACAGGGCTGATCAAAATATAGATCATAAGCTACCAAATTTGCGCCTCTACGCGGTTATAATACCGGCAACAGGTCACCGGGTACGTAGGAGTAGTCCATTGCCAGGAGTATAGCCATTGCAGGTTCAGCAGGATAGCCCGCAACCTGCTCCCTGCCGGCTTTACATTATTTTTTATTTCCATAAGGGTAAATGCCCGCCGGGTTGTCCTATTAGAAATGAATCGTTCTGGAAGCCGTTATCTTTGAGCCTGGAGCTAAGAAAATAAAATTGGACAAAAGTACAAGTGTAACCGGAAAACTGCCGGTAGTAATGACCGAAGCTGCTTTCGAAGCCCTGTTCAAAGGCAGCTTCAGGGAGCTGGTGACCTATGCATATTCTCTGCTGAACGACCCCGTAATGGCAGAAGAAATAGTACAGCAGGTATTTTATAAAGTATGGGAAAAAAGGGAACAACTGGTATTTGACACTTCGGCAAAAGCATACCTCTATAAATCGGTGTACCACGATTGCCTGAACCTGCAGAAGCACCGGAAAATAAGACAGGAGCATGCCAGACATGTTCTTCAGACCGAGACCGGACTGGCAGGCCGGGGCAGCGATATATCCGATAAAGAATTGGGGCGCCGCATACAGGCCGCCATCAGCAGCCTGCCTGAGCAATGCCGGCTGATCTTCCAGATGAGCCGCTTTGAAGAGCTGAAATACAGGGAAATTGCCGACAGACTGCATATATCGGTAAAAACAGTGGAAGCACAAATGGGTAAGGCGCTGAAGCAATTGCGGCTATTGCTGGGAGATTATATTACAACGATCCTGGTCTTTCTTACCTGCATCATTAACAACCATTAAACAAAGTGAAGTGAATATACCGGACGATACAATGAACATATTGCTGGCTAGGTATTTTGCCAACGAAGCCAACACGGAAGAGGAGCAGCAGGTATATGCCTGGATAGCAGCCGGCGAGGACAATCTCCGCTATTTCGAAGCATATATGCAGGTATGGGACAAAAGCAGGGCAATGCCCCAGCTCGATATTGATGAAAACAAAGCCTGGAACCGTTTCAGGGAGCATGTTATGAATAAGCCGGTCGCGGATATCAGGCAAACCCGCCGGCCGGTGCAATGGGTTAAAATGGCAGCGGCAGGTATTGTTATACTGGCAGGCGCCTGGCTGACGTTTATATTGCTGCCAAAAGAAAAAGCGGTGTCGGTGAACCTGCCCGTTGCCGGTATTGTTCAGACAGATACGCTGCCCGATCGCTCTGTAGTAACACTCAATAAAAACGCCGAGCTGTCATATGCCGACATGCCGAAAAAGAAGGAAAGAGCCGTAACCCTGAAAGGAGAAGCATTTTTTGAGGTGACGCCGGATAGGGAAAAGCCTTTCGTTATTACGGCAGGACAGGCTACCATCCGGGTTGTTGGCACATCCTTCAATGTCAAAACTAATGACGAATACACGGAAGTGATCGTAAACACCGGCATAGTGCGGGTGATAAGGGAAGAAGAAAGCATTGAGCTGAAAGCGGGGGAAAAAATAACGGTTGGCCCGGATGCAGGGTTGCAAAAAGAACAACAACAGGATGCCTTATATAATTATTACGTCAGTAAAACTTTTATCTGCGACAATACCCCCTTATGGAAACTGGTGGAAAAGCTGAATGAAGCGTACGGCGTAAACATGGTGATAGCCGATAAGGATCTTTCCAGCCTGCCGCTCAATGTCACTTTCAGCGAAGAAAGCCTCGATACCATCCTGGATATACTCAGGGAAACACTGATGGTCACTATTGCAAAAGAGGGAGACAGCATCGTTATCAAATAGTTTACTTTTAAGGAACAGCTATGAAAAAAATGAGGAGCTTTTTTACAAAGGGAGTGTTATGCATTTTGCTGATGGGGGGCGCGGCAACAGTCCATGCGCAGGGCATTTTACAGAAGAAGCTGAGCTTTACGGTTCAGCAACAACGGCTCGATGACGTGCTGACCATCATTGGCAACAAGGGCAATTTTTCTTTCTCCTATAACAGTAATATTTTAAAACGCGACAGCCTGGTGAGCTATACTGCAAGCGATTACCCGGTAGACCGTATACTGAACGAATTGCTGAACGGCAGCTTTGAATATAAAGAAAGCGGTAACTATATTATCATCCGCAAAACAGCGCTGCGGGTAACATCCATCGTACAGCAGTCGCCCAGCGGAGAGAATGTTTTTACGATCACCGGATATGTGGTAAATAGTGAAACAGGAGAAAAGCTCAGTAATGTGAGCATCTATGAACCACGGCACCTGGTTTCCACGCTTACAGATGAGCAGGGACGATTCAACATAAAGTTGAGAAGCCGTCACCAACCGGCATCACTGGCAGTAAGCCGTAATATGTATGAAGACACCACCGTGGTGATCAACCCCGGGTACAATATGCAACTGGAGATAGCCATTGTGCCGGTTTTTGAAAAACCGGTCATTTCAACCGTCAACATGTATCACCGGGTGACACCGGTTGAACAAAAGGACAGCCTGTTTGTGCCGGAAATAAAACCCGACATGATCGAGCATAACCGGTTTGCAAAGCTGCTGCTGAGCGCCAAACTCAAAACCCAGAGTGTAAATATCAAGGAACTGCTGGGAAACAAGCTCATACAGGTTTCGCTCGTACCGGGCTTTGGTACCCATGGCAGAATGGGGAGCCAGGTGGAAAATAATTTCTCACTGAATATCATCGGGGGGTACACGGGAGGAGTGAATGGCGCCGAGATCGGCGGCGTATTCAACATCAACAAAAAAGACGTACAATATGTACAATTGGCCGGAGCCGTCAATCTTGTAGGGGGCGGAATAAAAGGCATACAGACTGCAGGCTTACACAATACTGTTTTACAGCATATGGACGGCATACAGGTGAGTGGCGTCAGCAATCATGCGAACCAGGCTGCAAAAGGCATGCAGATAGCCGGGGTCGGCAACCTGGTAAAAGATACCTTATATGGCATACAACTGGCAGGTATCAACAATCATGTACAAAGAAACAGCAGGGGTATACAGATAGCCGGTATCGGCAATATAACAGCCGGCGATGCAAATGGTGTGCAGGTAGCGGGTATTTTTAACTATGCAAAGCGGCTGAAAGGCGTTCAGATCGGCCTGGTGAACGTAGCGGATACGGTAGATGGTTATACCATAGGATTGGTCAATATTGTGAAAAAAGGATATCATAAATTATATGTATCCAATAACGAAGTGACACACTTCAACCTGGCATTTAAGACAGGCAATGCAAAATTGTACAGTATCCTCCGGGGCGGATTAAATTTTTCCGGGAACGAAAAGCTGTACAGCATGGGCTACGGCATCGGCACAAGCATTAGAATAAGCGACCGTTTCAGTTGCAGCCCGGAGATCAGCTCAGACTTTTTGTATACCGGCAGGTGGGAGCATAACAACTCACTGAACCGGCTGAACCTCCAGTTCGATCTCAGGCTCTCCCGTCACCTGTCCGTTACTGCAGGACCTTCGATAGCACTATTGTACTCAGACCAGGATCATGCGGAACACGGTTATGCTTTTCCGGCCGGCAGATCCCATACCTTTAACTGGTTCAATAACGATAACCTGGTCACCTGGTTTGGATGGAACGCGGGATTAACACTCTTTTGAGTATCCTGATCTTATTTTAACAAAGCAGTTAGTGGTCATTGTGACGAGCGACTGCACAAACTTTAATTGACAGGTAAAAAAATGACAAAAACAGTTATTCAATTATTCGCACTCACCATTCTACTTGCTTCGTGTAACAAAGACGAAGTAACCATTGATCTCATAGCAGGTTTGAATTACAATGAAAATGTGACTAAAATTGAATTTTTGGGAGAATACTCAAAAGCAGATGCTATACAGTTTTTAGGCTTGATAAACATAAGTTCCCCCATCCCTGTTTCAACTACCTGCGGTTTTCTGCTGTACAGATTTCACTACAAGACACATAAATTCGACAACACGGAAATAATTGTATCGGGATTAATGGGTGTGCCGAAATCAAAAAATATTAAGGGACTTGTAAGTTGGCAACACGGAACGAACACATACAGAGCCGGCTCCATTTCCACCCCATCGCCTGATGAAGGAATTGGTTTAGCCGCTTTATTTTCTGCCAACGAATATTTACTTATAGCACCCGACTATATTGGGTTGGGAGCTTCGTATGAAGTACATCCATACTATCATGTAAAAAGCACTACCAATTCGGTCATTGATTTTATAAAAGTCGGAGAAGTAGTGCTAAACAAACTGACCGGTGACACCAATCACCGCCTTTTTCTCGCAGGGTTTTCCCAAGGTGGTGGTGCCTCTGTAGCTACGCAAAGAGCGTTAGAAATCAGTAACCCTACAAACCTCCAGTTAGTAGCCAATGCACCCATTGCCGGGGCATATAATTTGAGGGAAGTAAGCGTCCCTTATACACTTAATCATCACACGTCAAATTCTCTGGTCTATTTGGGTTACTTGTCCAACGCGTATTCCCTTATTTACAATCAACCGCTTTCTACGTTTATTAAAGAACCTTATGCTACCAACATTCCGAAATGGTTTGACGGTTCAAAAGACGGTCAGTTTATGAAAGACAATTTGCCGCCCAAAGTATCCGATTTATTCCTGGACGGTTTTTATAATGAACTCAACAACAATGTTAGCAATTGGTTTACTTTGGCGTTGGACGAAAACGAAATGTATCTGTGGCAACCCATCAACAAAATCCGGTTCTACTATGGTTTGAATGATAAAGATGTCATACCGCAGGAAGCCATTGGCGCATATAATTATATGAAAGGGCTTGGCGGTAATGTGGAGTTAAATGCGCTTGGTCTGTTCGACCATGAAGAAAGTATAATAGAAGCATTGCCTCAAATTCAACATTGGTTTAATAGTTTGCAATAATTAGCATGAAAAAAATAGTTATAACAACCGGGCTTCTGATTTTTACATTGAATAGTGTGAATGGACAATCAACAACAGAAAATGGCACACCCTTAAATCAAAAATTTGGCTTTGTGGCAGGTTACTATGGTTTTCAATTTAAAAATCCCGGTTTTCAAATTGGTCTTGAAAACTATATGGCAACTACCAGCCATTTTCAAGTAGTTGGCGGATTATATGCTCAGTTCCATCATCAAAAAGACCGGCAAACGTCAATTGCTTTAAATGCAAGAATAGGACAACGATATACCACAAAATTCGGACTTATGCTTGAAAGCCATCTGGGAATCGGTGTACAGCAAACATTTTATACATCAAAAGTGTATGATTTAACAGCCAATCCTATAGCGGAAAGTACCTTGAAGACCAATAAAACAGGTGCAATGCCCAATATAGCGTTAGGCGTGGGGTATGATTTTTCAAAGAAAACAAAACTACCTGTCACCTTGTATGTACGACCCAATGTAAGTTGGTTATACCCTGACAAAAATTTGGTGTTTAAAACCACGGGAAATATTGAAACGGGAGTGATTTATAAACCAACATTCAAGAAATAATTTGTGATCATACCTACTTCGCGGTTGCTGCAGGTAGATGGACATGCTCATATGAAAGCAGTTGCGGCATGTAAGCTTGTCAGCCTCGGCTGGATCTCCGGCTTGATTTCAGACTCTCCCGCCACCTTGTCCATTACCGCAGGTACTCGATAGTACTATTGTACTCCGATCAGGACCATGCGGAACACTGGTTATGCTTTTCCGGCAGGCAGATCCCATACCTTTAACTGGTTCAATAACGACAACCTGATCACCTGGTTTGGATGGAACGCGGGATTAACACTCTTTTAGTGATGCAGAAACGGTTTTAACAAAACAGCATCTAAGATTGGTCTGTACTTTGCAAATCAAAAGACAATCCCCGAAACCGGGTATCCTGTTAAAAACATTTAACAAAAAACATAATAAGGGTATTTTGTTGCCGGGTTGTCTTATTAAAAACAAAAAAGAATAGTATGAACAAAATGAGTCTGATCCTTTTATCATTCGCGTTTATTTTTGCTTCCTGTGAAAAAGAAAAAGTGGTGTCTGAAAATGATATCCCTGCCACCAGCAAGAGTTATATTACCACACATTTCCCCGATCAAAAAATCGCACAGGCTATCAAAGAAGTTGACGACCTGCGGACAACTTATATTGTGTACCTGGACAATGCCGTAAAGCTGGAGTTCAATAAATCCGGCGAGGTTAGAAAAATTGAAGGGAACAGCGAGCTGCCAGACAGTGTGATCCCCTCTCCTATACTGACCTATGTACAGGACAACTACCCGGCCGAATACATTAAAAAATGGGAGCTGGATGACAACCGGCAGGAAGTGGAGCTTTCCAACGGGTTGGATCTGGAATTTGACAGGAACGGAAATTTCCTGAGAATAGACGATTAGTTTTAGGGATATATGATAAAGCAGGCTGCTCTTTTGGAAACAGCCTGCTTTTATTTATTTGAAGATATCACCAATCGCTTCACCAACAGGGTGCTCCGCTTCGAAATGTAGCCCCAGCAAGTGCGCCATTGTCTGGGCAAACTGGTCGTGGTAATACTCACCGGTAGTCCTTACTTCTCCCCTGCCGGTTACCCCCGGTGCAATCAGGGCAAACCAGGTTTCATTGGCATGCGGAATATCCGGTCCATGCGAAGTCCATTGATCACCCAGTCCGCGGCCATGGTCAACCGTGATCAACATGGCCGTTTTATCCTTATACTGTGGTATATGCTGTATATACTCCCAAAGGTCCTGTATCATATTGTCAAATATGAATACTCTCTCCAGGTACAGGGGATAGCTTCCGTCGTGCGCCATATCGTCCGTATATGCAAACCCGATGCTTAATGCCCGTGGCTGATGCAGCCGGATGTATTCTTTTGCATGCAGGTAAGTGATATAATCAGGTCTTGAGCTTTCTGTGCTATGATATAGCTGCTGCAGGTTGTTGAGGGTTTTCTGCAAAAGGGTCAGGCTGTCTGCCTGCAGATCGTGGTACCCGCCATTAATGGTAAAATTATTCTGCGTTGCGTTCATATACCCCAGTACCCTGTCCCAGGATGCAAAGGCAGCAACTTTTCCTTCAAACCCTTTTTGACGGTTAATAAATGAAAACAGGCTGGTGTTAGGGTTGTCCACCAGGTCGTTGTTCCTTATCGCGGGATCGGCATAACCGGTGAAGATTTCGCTGTATCCCGGGTTGGATATATTGGTCTTGTTCCTGACGGAAACATGGTTGTTGTAATGCCTGTTGCCGTAAATGCGCCCTTCTTTACCAATGGTATTCCATATAAACGGCATCAGCTTCCTGCGTCTCTCATCTGCCGTTGGCGCCCAGAATTTTCCGGTAAGTCGCCTTGCGTCGCTCTTCCTGAATTTTTCATCAAACAGAAGCACTGAATCTGCCCCTCCGAACACTTCCTGCCACCTGCATCCGTCAATTGTGATCATTATGATATTCTCTACTTTGGCTTTGGGTTGTGCAGATACACATGCATGACAGAAAATAAATACGAGTGTGTAAAAAAACGTCTTGATCACCTGTATCATTGATTTATTGCGACTACAATATACAAAAAGATATACCACCATATCATTCATCTTGCATTACCCTGCGATCACCTGGCGTCCCTACAGGACGCATACACATTTTGGTTATTTAGCTACAAACCTCCTGTCCCGATGGGACGGGCGAAAGAAATTCTTCAAGGATATCGTCAACTGTTTGAATTTCCGGTCGGTGAGACACCGACCGGTAGCGGATGCTACAGGCGGGTGTCTCCACCCGCCTGCAAAAAAGACGTCTCATCTTGTTATTATACAACCTGGTGATTATTTTTTTGAACCACAAAGGCACGAAAGCTCAAAGTAACACGAAGAAGTACATTGCACTTCTCAGCGCCTTCGTGTCCTGGTAGTTCCTCGTATTGAACCACAAAGGCGCCCTGGCGCAAAGCATCATGAAGAAACTCTTTCGCGATATACCAACTGCTGTCAGCCGTTTTAAAAGACTTTCCTACTCCGGAAGACGTTTCTCCTCCCCTCTCCTTCGGAGAGGGGCTGGGGGTGAGGTTAACTCGTCTTCCGGTAATTCCAGATCGCCCAGCCATTCAGGAAAACAGCAAACCCCACCAGGTACAGGAATTCTTTCTGTACGTCTTTCCACTCGCTGGCTTTCAGGATGATCATGCGATCCGTTTTGATAAAATGTGTTACCGGCGTCAGCTCGGAAATAACTTTTGCCCAACCGGGCATACTGTCCGTGCTGGTGAAAAAACCGCTCATCAGCATGAAAATCATCATAAAGAAAAATGCCACGAACATGGCCTGCACCTGGTTATCGCTGTAAGTGGAGATCAGTAATCCAAAACCCATGATGGCCACCAGGTATACCATCGCGAAGGCATATAGTATGCCCAGGCTGCCCTTTGGCGTAATACCGTATACCAGTGCCGAAACCAGCAGTCCTATGGAAAACACCGTCATGCCGATGATCCAGAAAGGGGTCAGCTTGCCTATGATAAACTGCCATTTCTTTACAGGGGTCACATTGATCTGCTCTATGGTACCGATCTCTTTTTCCCTGACGATGTTGAGCGCAGTGATGTACCCGCCGATCAGCGTCAGCAACAGCACCAGTACTGCGGGTACCACATTGTACTTATAGATGCCCAGGGGATTGAACCAGTTGGTATACGTAATGTCTATATTACCGATAGACGGCTGTATGCCATGCCGGTGTATGTTCAGATCGTTATTGTAGCTTTTAATAATACCCGTAAGATAGCTGCTGCCTATAGCCGCTTTTGTACCGTTGATGGCATCTGCATATATCGCTACCGGTTGACGGCTCTCTCTTACCAGCATTTTGTCAAAAGAAGGAGGTATTTCAAGAATGATATCGGCCGAGCCTTCTTCTATATAGCCCAGTGCTTCTTTATAAGATGCAGGTTCTCCCTTCATCACAAAGTAACCCGATGATACCACCGCGCTGATCAGCTTTTGCGAGGTGCTGCTGTGGTCATTGTCTACTACCACCAGGTTCACGCTCTTTACATCAAAGTCCATCGCCAGCGGCAGAATGATCAGCTGTACCACCGGCATCATGAACATCATCAGCAGTATGCTCTTGTTCCTGCGGATCTGCCGGAATTCCTTTTTCAGTATGAACAGCAGCACTTTCATCACAGCGTGGTTTTAAATTTCCGTAAGGCAACCGACAGCAGCAATACCGTCATACCGCTAAGCACCAATATCTCTTTCCATATATGCGCAATTCCCAGTCCTTTCAGCATAACGGATTTTATAATGAGGTAATACCAGCGTGAAGGAATGACGTTAGATATCCACTGGAACGGGAGTGGCATATTCTCCAGCGGCATCATGAACCCGGTAAAAATAATGGTGGGCAGCATCATTACCATCAGCGAAAGCAGGAGTGCCGTTTGCTGTGAGCTGGTGGCATTGGAGATCAACAATCCCAATGAAAGGCAGGTGATGATAAATAAAGTGGTGGTAAAGAACAATAATGGTATGCTGCCTTTTATGGCTACATTCAGTATATAGCTTGCCGTGAAAAGGATCACCGCAAAATTTACCAGCGACAGCAGCAGGTAAGGCACCGCCTTGGCAACCAGCACCCAGATAGGCTTAAACGGAGATACCAGCAACACTTCCATTGTACCGAGCTCTTTCTCTCTTACTACAGAAACAGATGTAAGAGCGGTACATACGATCATCAATATCAGCGCCATCACGCCCGGTATAAAATTCAAAGAACCGTTTCCTTCCTCGTTGTACAACATTCGCACCTCGGGGATGATCCGGTAGCCGGCCGCCGGTCCGGAATTTTCCGACTGCCAGGCTGTAAGGATACTGGTAAGATAATTGATCACCGTTTTGGCAATATTGGGATCGGAACCGTCGGTGATGATCTGAACCGTGGCGGAACCGGCATGCTGCAGATCATTTGAAAACCCGTTCGGGAATACCAGCACAGCCTTCAGATCGCCCTTCCTGAACGATGCTTCTATTTCTCCGTAACCAATGGTTTTCTCCGAAACAATAAAATAAGGAGACGATCTTATTTTACTCACGATCTGCCGGCTGCCGGCGTCATCCGTATTACCGGAGATCGCCAGGTGGATGTTCCTGACCTCACTCGACAGGGCGAATCCGAACAGGATGATCTGCACAACAGGCAGGCCGAACATGATCAGCAACGTACGCCGGTCACGGAACACGTGATAAAATTCTTTTCGTATAAAAACCAGTAGCTGTTTCATGATTCAGATTTTAGGGTCTCAATCCCCGGTTCGTTGCGCCCCTCTTGCCAGCTTATAAAACACGTCCTCCATAGTGTCAGCGGCCAGTAGCTTTTTCAGGTTGCCGGGTGTGTCCAGCGCCTTCACCCTGCCGTCTACCATCACCGATATACGGTTACAGTATTCCGCTTCGTCCATATAATGCGTGGTCACGAAAACCGTGATGCCGGCTTCCGCAGCTTCATAGATCATATCCCAAAACTGCCGGCGGGTAACAGGATCCACACCACCCGTCGGCTCATCCAGGAAAACGATCGCAGGGCGATGGAAAATGGCCACGGAAAAAGCCAGCTTCTGCTTCCAGCCTAAAGGCAATCCGCCGACGAGCTTCCGGGCCTCTGCCTGCAAACCCAGTTGTTGCAGCAGCTCTCTCCTCCGCTCCCGGATCGTGCGACTGTCCAGCCCGTATACGCCTCCGTAGAATTCAATATTTTCCGAGACGGTGAGGTCTTCATACAACGAAAACTTCTGGCTCATATAGCCGATCTCCCGTTTGATCTTCTCCTGTTGGGTGTACACATCATAGCCTGCAATAGTGGCAGTACCGGAGGTCGGGAACGACAGGCCGCAGAGCATACGCATGGCGGTCGTTTTGCCGGCGCCGTTAGCACCCAGGAAGCCGAATATCTCACCTCTTTTTACATCGAACGTAATATGGTCTACAGCGTAAAAATCGCCGAAGCGTTTGGTAAGATCCGTACAGGTAATGACGTTGTCGCTCATATAATGGCATTTATTTGTTCCTCGCTCAGCCATTTGTCTTCATTCATCAGCCGTATAAAACAATCTTCTATGCCCGGTGTAATTTCTCTGATCACAAAGTTCCGGTGTCCCCGGTCTTCAATAAATGCCTGCAGTTGCTGCAGCAGGCGGGCTTCATCTGACAAAACACTGAAATGCAGGTATTCCCCGGATGCATAACATTGCTCCACCCATTCCAGTGTACGCAGATCTTTAAGCAGCTTATAAATGCTATCCGCTTTGGCCGCATACAGCCTGCCGGGGTAGGCTTTGACGATATTTCCGGGCGTGTCTACAGAAAGTATTTTGCCGGACTGCATCAGTCCGATGCGTTCACACAAGGACGCTTCATCCATGTAGGGCGTTGATACCAGGATGGTAATGCCTTCCTGCTTCAGGGATCGCAGCATATCCCAAAATTCACGGCGGGATACCACATCCACACCAGTCGTCGGCTCATCCAGTAGCAGCACTTCCGGCTTGTGGATCAATGCGCAGCACAATGCCAGCTTTTGTTTCATACCACCGGACAGCTTTCCGGCCCTCCGGTTGCTAAAGGGACGGATCTGCTCGTAAATATTTTTAATAAGCGCGTAGTTGGCCTGGATGGTCGTGCCAAACAGGGTGGCAAAGAAAACCAGGTTTTCATGCACGGTAAGATCCTGGTATAAGGAGAACCTTCCCGGCATATAGCCTACTTTTCTCCGGATAGCTTTGAAGTCTTTCACCACATCACAGCCTGCCACTGTTGCTGTGCCCTTATCCGCCGGTAAAAGGGTGGTGAGTATCCGGAACAGGGATGTCTTGCCGGCGCCATCCGGCCCGATCAGTCCAAACAACTCTCCCCTGCCCACTGAAAACGAAACATCGTCTAAAGCCCGCACAGTACCTTTTTCGTAGGTCTTGCTGATATGATCCACGACTACCGGTCTCATGGTTCCCGGTTTGAAGGATTGTTCAACAGGAGCTCACCATACATGCCTATTTTTAAAAAGCCATCGTTTTTTACCAACACTTTTACCGCGTATACCAGGTTGGCTCTTTCATTTTTGGTTTGGATGGTTTTGGGTGTGAACTCCGATTTATCCGTGATCCAGGTGATGACGCCGGGATAGGTTTTGTAAGACTTTTCCCCTTCGTCTATACGTACCGTTACAGCCTGCCCCAGAGTAACCGCCGGCAGCTTATCGCCGGTAATATAGGCTTTCAGGTACAGGGTATCTGTATTTGCTATTTTGTATAATGGTTTTCCGAGAGTTGCCAGCTCACCCCGGAAAGCATATTTAGCCAGCACCACGCCGGTCACGGGATTAATGACCTGCCCCTTGTCGATCTCCCGCTGGTATTGGCGGGTAGCCACCTCCAGCGGCGACCGTTCACTCAGGACGGATCTGTTTTGTACGCCGGTATTGTAGTCGTAGAGGCGTATCTGTTCACGCGTCACCAACATTTCTTTTTCCAGGGCATCGATGGAAGCGTGGATATCATCCAGTTGCTTCTGCGTGGCGGCATCGGCTTTCACAAGATTGGCGGTTCTTTCTTTTTCGCGGTTCAGTTGTGCCAGCTTCGACTCCTGCACCTGCAGTTGCCGGCGCACCACTGCCACCTGGCTGGCGGAATTGACTGTTCTGTCCCTCAAAGCTACTATCCTGGCTTCTGTCTGCTCCTTCTGCAGCTCAGATGTTATGATATCTATACTGCCCACTGTATCACCTTCTGCAAGCCGGCTACCTTCGGTTATACCAAAGCGTAATATTTCACCTGTCTGCTGCGCAGACACGATCACTTCGTCTGCTTCAAAATTACCGGAACCGTCATAGTCTGTTTTATCGCCGCAGGAAATGATAAGCAATAGAAAAACAGCCGCCGGGATGAAATGATATGTTTGCATGGTCGTATATTTAGTTTCCGGATAAATAGTTGAGCGTGTATTGTGCCTGCAGCAATTGTATGTTATGCAGGGCCAGGTTCTGACGGGCAAGACTTTCCGCATTCACCTGTGCAATGAACTCCCGGGTAGTGATAACACCGTTGTCCAGTTGCGCCCGCGAAGAAAGCTTAACAGCGGTTCGCAGCGCCACCAGTTGATGATCCTGTGCCAGCAGCTGCCTGTATTTTTCAATAGCAGCCTTCTGCCGGCTGATATCCACCTGCGTATTCAGCAGGAAGGTTTCCCTGTCGGTCTCCGCCAGTTGCCGGTTCATTTCCATGATACGCTTATTGTTTTTCAGGGTGTACAGGCTGCCGAAGTTCCATTGAAGACGTAAGCCCCCAATATACCATGCCCCGAATTTATTGTCCACGAAATTGAGTGTTGGTCTGCCGTAAGCGCCCTGTATAAAAGCATTCAGCCGGGGCGTATATTCTGTCTTCAGGCTGTTTTCTTCTGCCTCATACAGTTGCTGTTGGTAATCATACAGCTTCAGCTCGGGGCGCCCGGTCATATCAAATGGCTCCGCTACGGGCGCCGGTATCGCCAGCTTCACGTCTGCGGGTAAGGCCCGGCCGATCAATAGCCCAAGCATCTGCACCCATGCATTCCTGTTGGCTTCCAGCTCCGTGGTCACCATATCCGCATTTACCAGTTCCGCCTGCAGCTCATGCAGACTGCTCCTGAAGGCAGCGCCGTTTGCCAATGCAGCTTCTGTTCTGTCAGCCGCGTTTTGCAGGTCGTTTTTGCGAAGCATATTTTGGACAAGCTGCTGATCTGTCAGCAGTATGGAAAAAAACAATTGATTTACTCTTTCCTTTACAGCATGCAGGGTTATCTCCACCTGCTGTTGCTGCAGCTTTTCAGATGCTTCCAGTATTTTCTTACGGCTGTGTATGCTGCCTCCATCGTATATCGATTGTGTCAATTCTGCCTGTACTTTGTACTGATCCCTGCTGATCTCCGGTATGGAAATGCCGGGCGGCAGGGCATCGCCCATGGCTTTGGATATGTTCACCGTCTCTGACTGGTAGGTAGCCTGGCCGGCAATATTGAATTGCGGAAGGTAGCCGGCGCCGGCATTTTCCCGGTTGAAGCGACCCGACTGTTCCAGCAGGGCGTGCTTTTTTATGACAGGGAAGTTTTGTTGAGCCAGGTAATAGCAGCTATCGATCGACAACTGTTGCGACCGGGCAAACAGTCCGGCTCCCAATGCAATCAACAAACCGGAAACCCGGAGCAGTGCCACTGAAAAGTTATTCATATATTTTAATCATTTGATTAACCTTACAATAAAAAAAAATTTATACTTCCAGCATAGCGTTCATCCAGACCGGTATCAGCTTTTTTCTCTCCTCCAGCAGCTTTTTGAAACCATTGTTGTCAATTACTCCGGCTGCGATAAAAACCGGGCTTGACACAAAGGGAAAAACACACATGCCCAGTATATTCATAAGGAAATGTATCGGGTGAATACCGGGGCATTTTTCCCGCACCTGCTGAACAAAAGAACTTTTGCGGACCATCTCACCGATCGGTATCCGTCCTGACAGCCATTCCGGCTTTCTTCTTATCTCGCTTAACACAAAGAGGGGAAGATCCGGATGCTCGCTGAGCGTGTCAATATAAGCCGTGGCGATCCTTTCCAGCTTTGTCTGCAGGCTGGTTGAGCGGTCATTGATCACCGGTCCGATCAGACCAAACAACTGCTGTATTTTTTCGGCCGCCACCAGTTCAAACAGTTTTTCCTTGCTTCTGAAATAATAGTTCAGCAAAGCCAGGTTAATACCGGCTTCTTCCGCTATATCGCGGGTACGGGTAGCCGCATATCCTTTCAGGGTAAATACTTTCCTGGCGGCTGCTTTGATCTTCTCTTCCGTAGAAATGTCCTTCTCTTTTTTACTGCCCATAACCAATTGTGGATATAAAGCTAGTATCATTTTTTATTTTAAACAAATATTTTAATCAAATGATTAACAAAAAGGGTAACGTTACTATCCTGATGCTTTCGACAGTCTACACCGCCGCTTGTCCGGTTGCATTCAGCGATTCCCTGTACCACTTGTGTTTTTGCAGCCACCGTATCGTCGGGTTGAAAAAAAGCAGGAAGAAAACCGAGGTGAAGGTATTGCTGATCGTAAAAGCGATGGCTACCTGCAAAGAGGGCTGATCGCTAAACGCGATGGCGGTATTTTTCAGTATACCGAAAAAAGGAAACATGATGATCACCCCTATTAAGTTGAAAGTGGATGCCGACATGGCAACCAGCTTTGAGAGGGATGAGAACTTAAGGCTTACCATCAATGCAGTAGAAGTGGTTCCGATATTGGCGCCGATCACAATGGGGATAGCAACATCAATATCGATGGTTCCCTGTGAAAGCAGCACGATGACCAGTCCCACTACCACGGAACTCGACTGGATAATGACCGTAATGACAATGCCATACAAAATCCCCAGCAACGGGTTGGAGGCTTTGGACAGGATGTCAACAAGATAGGGGTCGTTCTTCACCGGCGCCATTGCCTGGCTGATATATGCCAGCGAAAAGAAGATAAATCCGAAGTAAAAAACAGATTTCCCTATCATGGAAATTTTTGAGGGGATCATACTGATCAGGGTACCCAACACGATGAAGAACGGGCCGAGAAAAGACGATTCCATCGAAACGATCCAGGCAGTGGACGTAGTTCCGATATTGGTCCCGAGCAAAATGAGGATGCTGTCGCGAAAGGTAATGGCGCCGGCATTGACCAGCGAAACCGTAAGCGATGATACCAACGTGCTTGACTGGATAACGGCTGTGAACAATCCGCCGAGGATAAAGCCACCCAACGGGATCTTCGTGATCCTGCCTATCCACTTTGACAATTTCTCCGTACCTAAGCTCTCTATTTCTTTGCTGAAATTCTGTAACCCAAATACAAATAAGGCTATGGAAGCAATGATGATAATTACCGTCTGGAAGTTTTCTAACATAAATATCCAAAAAGCAAATATATAGAGAAAGAGATGATGATGCGCTTCCCCTGTTTGAGTACAAGGATAGCCGGCGGAAGATACCTGTGTGCATGGTCACCAGCAACAAATGACATTTTTTATATTATTGGTGAGGCCTGCCCACAACCCCATTCGTAACACCAGCACTGCCGGCCAAAGAAGTGATAAAGAGCTTGAAAACCTGAGAAGCCGGATTGGCACCTCAAGTTAGGGTCGGCAACATCATTTCTCCCTGATGCAGCCGTCTCCGGCACCAAGATTGCTGTATCATAATCAACCTGAAATAGTATGACAAAACCGTTACGCACAGACGAAATAGAAAAATTCATCACCGATGGATTCATCCGCGTTGACAACGCCTTTTCCGCAACCACGGCTGCCGCTGTTGTGGATATTTTGTGGCTGGATATTCCTTTCAACCGCTCCGATGCACGCACATGGACAAAGTCGGTCATTCACCTGGGAATGTATGACGCAAAACCTTTCCTAGAGTCGGTGAATACTCCCGGTTTGTATGCCATATTCGACCAGTTGATCGGCGCAGGTAAATGGATACCCTGCCGTAACGTAGGTATTTTTCCTGTCCGGTTCCCTTCTGAGAAACAACCGGAAGACACGGGAAAGCATGTCGATGCCAGCTTTCCGGGCGATGACCCCGGCGATTACCTGGCATGGCGGATCAACGTAAGATCGAAGGGACGGGCATTGCTGATGCTGGTACTATATTCCGATGTCAGCGAAAAGGATGCGCCTACCATCATTTGTAAAGGATCGCATATAGACGTCGCCCGTCTTTTGCATGGAGAAGGTGACCAAGGACTTTCTTTTATGGAGCTGGCCGCCAGGCTGGACAGTCTGCCTCAGAGAGAAACTGCTTTGGCAACCGGAAAAGCAGGTAGCATTTATCTTTGTCATCCGTTCCTGGTTCATGCGGCACAGGCACATAAAGGCACTCAACCGAAATTTATGGCGCAGCCTCCCCTGTTGCTGAAAGATGAATTGACGATAGCCGGTGCAAAGGAAGGGTATACACCGGTTGAACAGGCGATCAGGCTGGGAATAAACCTGTGACTTATGACCTGTTATTGGTGTTTGCGGGAGTGCTTATGCTTAAGCAATACTAAAAAAGCCATAATGCCGGGTCTCTGCCAACCCACTCACAGCACCTCGGCAGAGACCCGGCTAAGAAAGAAAAATGGATGTCTGCGGACCAAGGTATCCGGGAACATCCATTTTATAAAACTACCTGTCCAGGTTTCCTTCAAGGAAATCTTTACCATATTTTCTTTCCAGTTCTATGCGGTACTGCTCCAGTCTTCTCAGCAATACCGGTTCGCTCATTAGCTCCTGCCGGTACATCTTTGCTTCCGGGTAATCCGTTACGGGAAAATACCCGGTAGTATCGTTTACTGTCACTTCGGCAAAGCTCATTTCGAGTCCGGGCACATCTATAATACGTTTTACATCCGGGCGCTGCTGAAAAAGGGTTACATATTTTTTCAGACCAATAACACTTTGTATCCATTTATTATCCTGTCTGCCAATGCTGATACATATCCTGAGGCCTTCGTTATTTCCCAAAGCATATACGATAGCGTCATCTGATCTTTTCAGCGTACTATCCTGCAATTGAGAAAAGGTAACGTATGTAACAGGTATGGTTGTTTTCTTTTCAAGCGCCTTTATGGAGTCATCTGAATCAAGTCCGAATGTTTTACGCTGGTTGTCGTTCAGCAGAACCGGAAGGTTTTTTCTGGCCTGTTCAAATGCCTCTTCAGGCGTATTGTAGCTATTCTCTACAGGTTGCTCTCCATTATTTCCGGATCCTTTCCTGTTGCAGGACATCGCCAGTGCAACTATGACCAACAAAATGCAAAATATCTTTTTCATACCGGTTAATTTTTATCAATGATTTTGTAAAGTGTTCTCCTGTGCACTCTTCCGGGGCCCGAAGTATTGGCATATTCTTCATAAGAAATGATATCGTCGCTTCCTTCACAGGGGCTCCAGGGGTCTGAAAGGGATATCCAGCGTTGTCCGCCAACGGCCACATATCCGTATATTACCCTGACATGTCCTACTCCTCCGTTTGCAGCTCCATCGCCAAATACCATAGGCTTCTTTGAACAATAGATCTGTTTACGCAGAACATCCCAATCCAGTGGTGTGTCGGATTGGGTAACCTCGTAATTCAGAGATTCAATTGCACCTCTTGTGTTCCCGGGTGTATTGCAGTTATTTGTTTTCGGACAGGAAACACCTTCATTTTGAAAATTACAGCAATCTGACCTGCCGAGCCGGGCATTTGCCAGGTCGCATTGCGTAACTGTATGACCAAAGTAGGAATGAACCATTTGTGCACAGGCGATCCAGCACCAGTTTTCGGTTTCCTGCGGGCGGATAGGTATGGAAACCGAACTGAGGTTTTTGCAATCGCCGGGGCACTTGCAACATCCTGCCAGTCCGGCCAGCATTATTACCGAAATGCAACATATTAACCATCTGACTCTCATAATTAATAATTTAAATTGAAACAATCAGGTTTGAAGACCATTGTATACAGAAAGAAAACAGCGCTGCATGCGCTTTTGTTACCCAGACGGTTGTTCTGTTTAGTGAATGGTTGGTTTTTATGTATGATTTGTCTAAAATGGGACTCTAATAGCCCAGGTCATCAGCAGGGATATTTTTATTCAACGATCGTAAATAGAGAAAAAGTTACCTCATCCATGCTCCATAGCCGATGTCTCACAGCCGGATTTGTGATGGAGTAGGAAATCACCTTACTTCCGGGTAGATATCTCATTACAGGCGCTGGGTACTGGCTGTGGATTCGGTGTTATACCTGGAAAGAAGACAAGTTCTGCAACCCGGCTCATGTAGTCCCGGACAGGGACTATTCCTGGAAATTGAGGCCCCATCAACGATGGCAAATCAGTTGTGCTTGCGACTTGCAACCTGTAACCGTTGTTGGTGTTTGTGGGAGGGTTTATGTATATAGTGTCACCAACGCCTAACAACATTTTTCATATTACTTAGTGTTAATTGAACCTACCTGTGACTTGCACCTGCGACCTGCAACTAACCACTTACTACTTACCACTGCCCATTTCCACTCGCCCACAATCCCCTCTTGTGTTCCCTCGCTTCAGCCTGCAGCCGGGCAAACACCTCCGCGTATTTTATATTGGGCGGCACGGTCATAATAGTGGCATATCCCTGCTTCACCATTTCAGCATTTACAAATGTTCCGTCGGAAAGATATACATAGGCGAGGGTTCTGCCGTACCGGTCTTTCGGGCTGATGTCCGTTTCCAGGGTTACTTTCCGGTTTTGCAGCAATTTCGTGAGGTATGCTTTGGATGCTGCGCCGAAATAACCGGCTTCTTTTCTGAACGACCTGCGCGATTCCGGCGCATCAATGCCTGTCAGACGGATCTTCATCCCTTTAGGGCTTCCGTCGTCTGCCCAAAAGGTATCGCCGTCCACCACCCTGGTAACCGTAACCAGGTGGCCACGCACAGGTAACGGTCTTCCTGTAGCTGATTTTTTTTCGGCCGGCTGCGAAAAACAATGGATACAGGATATGCTGAAAATCAGCAGTAATAAAACGGGACATATTTCTTTCGTCATCAAACTTTTGGATGCAGTTTCATCGATGTTGCAATTTAGATCAATTATCCCGATGATATTTACCGGATGTCTATTCCATTTCTTGGCAGTCGGGTGACGACACCTGCCTGTAGGGAAATACGCTCAACCGAAAATACCGACGCTGACAGCCTGTTATTCTTCCACCAGGTTTTCTGCCGCCGGTTTCGCGTCTTCCCTTCTTTCACCTACCTGCTGACGCCACATGGCATAATAGAGCCCTTTTTTCTCCAGCAGGTCGTTGTGGGTACCGGCTTCCGTGATCTTTCCTTTTTCCAGCACATAAATAGTATCTGCGTGCATGATGGTAGAAAGCCTGTGAGCGATCAATATGGTGATAGGATCTCTTTTTTCGGAAATTTCCTTAATGGTTTCGGTGATGGCTTCTTCCGTAATAGAATCCAGGGCGGATGTAGCTTCATCAAAGATCAGCAACCTGGGGCGCCGGAGCAGGGCACGGGCAATAGCAATACGCTGCTTTTCGCCCCCCGACAACTTCATACCGCCTTCTCCCAGTACGGTGTCCATCCCCTTTTCCGAACGGACAAGCAACGCATTGCAGGAAGCCTGGTACAGAGCTTCCCGCATTTCGGCTTCGGTAGCGTCCGGCTTCACAAAAAGCAGGTTGTCCCGTATGCTGCCGAAGAACAATTGCGTTTCCTGGGTAACAAAGCCGATCTGTCGCCGCATTTCGTTATAGCGTATATCCGTTGCCGGTATATTGTTGAAGTATATTTCCCCGGACACCGGGCGGTAGAGCCCTACCAGCAGCTTTAGCAGTGTGGACTTTCCTGAACCCGAAGGCCCCACGAACGCGATCGTGTCCCCGCTTTTAAAATGGAAGCTGATATCGTCTATCGCATTTACCGAAGCCGTGGCATGCCGGAAAACAACATTTTCAAAGGTCATCGATTCCAGTGCACCCAATACCACCGGTTCCGGTGGTCGTTTCTCAACCGGCTTTTTCATCAGCCTGTCAAAGTTCATGATAGAAGCCTCTGCTTCGCGATACGACAGGATGATATTGCCCAGCTCCTGCAACGGACCAAAAATAGTAGTGGAAATAAACTGCATGCTGATCAATTCTCCCGGTGACAACACATGGCGGAAGATCAGCCACAGGAGAATAAAGAGGATGGACTGACGTAGTATGGTCAATGCCGTACTTTGTAAAAAGCTCAGGGTACGCACTTTCCTGGTTTTCTCCATCTCCAGGTCAAAGATCTTTTGGGTATAGGTACGTAGTCTTTTTATCTCCGGATAAGTGAGTCCCAGGCTTTTTACCAGCTCTATATTGCGAAGCGACTCGGTAATGGCGCCGGACATCTGATAGGTTTCCCGGTTGATAGATCGCTGCAGCATTTTTATTTTTTTACTCAGCAAGCCGGTGAGTCCGCCCAATACCCCTACACCGATAATGAATACAGGTATCAGCAGCCAGTGTTTGGTAATGGCATACCATATCAGGAACCCGATACCGATGAGGGAAGAGAACAGGATATTGATAAAAGCATTGATGAACCGTTCTGTATCGGTTCGTACTTTTTGCAGGGTAGAAAGGGTTTCCCCGCTGCGTTGTCCCTCAAACTCGGGAAAGGACAGGCGAAGTGTCTGTTTGAGCCCGTCATTGAATATCTGCATCCCGAATTTCTGTACCACCAGGCGGGTCACATATTCCTGGAAAGTTTTGGCGGCCCGGGCCAGCAATGCTACGGCTATGGCTACACCCAGCCAGAAGAGAACACCTTTTACAAGCTCGTCTTCTGTTTTACCGTCCGGGTTGATGGCATAGTCATCAATGATCTTCCCGAAGATCAGCGGATCCACCAGGGTGAGCAATTGTGCAATGCCCGCAAGGCTCAGGGACAGTATGATCAACCAACGATGGGGTTGCAGGTAACGCCAGAGTATTTGCATACACTAAAGGTACGAACAGCAGCATGCTTCGCCACACATGTGCCTGCATTTCATGGGGAATGTTGTGATTTTGTGAATAAATGAAAGATGCGGGGCGATACTGAAAGATCAGATATTATAGCTACAATATTGTTCTCTTAACAATATCTTCCGCTTACGGCATGCTTACACCCGGCTGGGGACATTGGGACACAGGTGACTTTAGCCTCCCGATCATTTCGGGAAGCCCCGTCAATCTCGTTAATCCAACAGAAAGTTGATAACCAGGCATACTACCGTAATGAACGAGGCTAATGTCCTGATATTATTCCAGCATACCCAGGGCACTTCGAAAACAGCTCTCATGCTTTGCAGCGAGGCTTCCGAAGCCATTGCAATATCAAAAGACGCCAGTTGCTGATTCAAAGGAACATTCCGGGCAACTGTAATGCCCAATACCCCGATCGCGTAGCTGATGCACGCACAAAGTACCAGGTAGCGCCGGGGTGAACCAATATTAAAACACAGGATGGAAGAAATAACGAGAAAGATCAACGCACCAAAAAAACAACTGTAAAATACGGGGTTCAACACTGCTTTATTGATATGTTGCATGGCTGCCAGGTATGACCTGTCGTTCAGCTTATGCAGCCCTGCATTGACAGAAAATGTATATGCAAAAAAGAACCCGGACATCAATGCCGACAGTACCGTTGCTATGGCCAATATTATTTTATGCATTTCCATAACCATGCTAATTTGATATGCTGACCGCTTTCCTTATATAACCGGATCCGGACAACTGCCGCAGCATACAATCCGCAACATCGGTACGGCTTATTTTTAACGATAGCTTTTTCAGATCTTTTGTCAGTCCTGTTTTGTAAGCATTGGTTACCGGACCATTGGTTAAAGCGCCCGGTCTGACGATGGTGTAATCAAGGGTACTCTCCCGTATGTATTTTTCCTGGAGATTGTGGTCTGGCAATACCCGTTTCAGCAGCAAGCCGAACATGATATATTTCCACATAAAGTTCAGGCTTTCGTAACTGTCTCCCGCACCGATGGTGGAGAGGCAGATCAACCGTTTAATGCCGGTATGCTCCATTGCTTCAACAATGTTTTTAGTGCCTGCGGCCCTGATCTTCCCTGCTTTTCCATCTCCTAACGCACATATGGCGGCATCCTGGTTTTGGAGTGCATTTTTTACGCCTGCAAGGTTCAGCACATCGCCTTTGTAAATGCGCAGGTGTTGATTTTCAGGTAATGGGAACTTTTCCGGACTTCGAACAAAGGCTGTTACATGATACCCCTTTTCTGTAGCCTGCTTTACGATCTCGCTTCCTACCGAGCCGGAAGCGCCGAATACAATAATGTTCATCCTATTTTAATTTTGTTTCTGCAAAATTTGGGATAAGCAGCAACTTAAAATAGAATAAAAACGACAGGTGTTATTTGAGCCAAATGATGTTGCAAAGTACATTTTAGAACTACCAAATACTTGAAATATTTGTGTAATTTTTGTCATTTATCACGATAAGCAGAAATAGTTATGAAGAAAATAGATGAACTAATAGAAGTAATCTGCAAGACCTTAACCTAATCCTCTCGTTCAAAAACAAAACTAATTTTTTCAGCATTCGTTTTTTTGTATATTTATCCTTTACAAAAGCAAGGTTGTTTGACATAAAGAAAACGCTATGGAGGCATCAGGCGAAATCATCATCTATCAGACCGATGACGGGTTAACAAAAATCGAAGCCCGGTTAGAAAACGAGACGGTTTGGCTCACACAGGCACAAATGGCCGAATTGTTTGGAAAAGGTAGAAGTACAATTACCGAACATATTAATAATATATTTCAAGAAGGTGAATTAGAGGAAAAATCAGTATGTCGGAAATTCCGACATACTGCTTCGGATGGGAAAAACTACGAGACCAATTACTACAACCTCGATGTCATTATTTCAGTTGGCTATCGTGTGAAAAGCTTACAAGGTGCAAAGTTCCGTCAATGGGCGACAGCCCGGTTACGGGAATATATCGTAAAAGGCTTTACGATGAACGACGATTTATTAAAAAAGTCCGGCGGAGGAAATTATTTTGAAGAGCTGTTGGCCCGTATCCGTGATATCCGAAGCTCTGAAAAAGTGTTTTGGAGAAAAGTATTGGATATTTATGCGACCAGTATTGATTACGATGCCAAAGCTGAAAGCTCTGTCTTGTTTTTTAAAACCATACAAAACAAAATGCATTGGGCAGCCCACGGCAATACTGCTGCCGAGTTGATTTACAATCGTATTTCTGCCGAAAAGCCGTATTTGGGGCTGACGAATTTTCCAACCAAGAAAGGATGAAGTTGCCATAGCCAAAAACTACCTTAGCGAAGAGGAACTCAATCTGTTGAACCGAATGGTAACAGCTTATCTGGAGGTGGCAGAATTACAGGCACTCAATCGTAAACCCATGTACATGAAAGACTGGATAGAACGGTTAGATGATTTTTTGAAAATGACGGGAAACGATATTTTGACTAACGCAGGAAAAATCAGCCACCAGCGGATGTTGGACAAAGCACGGGAGGAATATGATAAATACAAAGAGAAAACCCAAAACCAACTAAGTAAGGTGGAAGAAGATTTTATCAAACATTTAGACCAAACAGCCAAACAAATCGAACAGGCTAAAAAGAATAAGAAATAAAAAAAACATACAACTTGGTGATAGGCTTTTTATTTCGTGCTGAATAATTTTGGAGTCTTGCCCGTAAAAGCCTTGAACACACGAATAAAATGCGATTGGTCGGCAAAACCGTTTTCATAAACAATATCCGTAAGCTTTTTGTAGTCTTTTACCGTGAGCTGGTGCAACGAAGCCTGAAACTGGATGATCTTCGCAAATTGCTTGGCAGGAAGCCCCGTCTCTTTAAGAAATCTTCTTTCAAAGGTCCGGATATTCAGATTTTCTCTTTCTGCAATGGAACGGATGGAGACCAATCCCTTACTGTCTATGATATGTTGAACAGCCTGCCTTATGGTGAAGTCGAGATTGCTTTTCTTTCTCTCAAAGTACATCAAAAGCAAATCAGAGATCATATCAACTTTATCCTGGATAGACGAAGCAGACAGTAGCTCACCGGTCAATTCAGCTATACTTTTTTCCGGCGTATTGTCCAGGTAGTAACAATTATCGTTAATGCTTTCCGGAACGATCTCCCAAAAAGCACGCAGTACAAAAGGATAAAAACGGAATATAATAACCAGGTAGGCGCCTTTTATTTCAAGTGTAATGGGTTTGATCGTTTGACCATACAAAAATATCTCCGGCATTCTCTTATTGTGCGGATGTACGGTCAAGCCATTTTCAGACTGTTGAAACATCAATCCCGGATACCCGTCCGCGAAAAACGGTAAAGAAGTTTGAAGGCTGTTTTCATTTTCAAACACCCATATATCCTTAACGAACAGTGCTATGGATGGATCGGGCGTGATATCCAGAAAATTCATTCCTTTAATTTATGCTTAAAGGCTTTTTCAAACTTCTCCATTTTCGGTTTGATCACATAGTAGCAGTAGGGGGCTTTACCATTCAGCTTGTAATAGTTCTGGTGGTAGTCCTCGGCGGGGTAGAAGTTGGTAAACGGTTCTATTGCCGTTACGATGGGCTTGTTGAATGCGCCGCTTTTGTCCAGCTCGGCTTTATAGTGTTCCGCTTTTTCCTTCTGCGATTCATTCAGGTAAAATATCACACTCCTGTATTGCGGTCCCACATCGTTACCCTGCCGGTTGAGCGTAGTGGGATCATGTGTTTGCCAGAACACTTCCAACAGTTCATCATAGGTGATCACTTTGGGATCGTATACAATTTCGATCGCTTCCGCGTGCCCGGTGTTCTTTTCACAGACCTGTTCGTAGGTGGGATTCTTCACATGTCCGCCGCTATAACCGCTGGTAACTGTATATACACCTTTCAACTGCTGGAAGATAGCTTCCGTGCACCAGAAGCAGCCATTTCCCAATAAAGCTGTTTCTGTTCCTTCCGCAGGAACCGGTATCTCTTGTAATGTGCTCATATCTTTTTTTGTTGAACTCTTTTTCTGAGCGCAGGAGGACAATACACTCAGCAGCAGCACAAACAGCAACGAACTGTTCAACCATGTTCTATGTATTTTTTTTATCTCCATATGCCTGAAAGCTCAGGTAAGCAACTTACGAAATTTTTGCAGTTCCGCCACTTCCACCGGTGTTAGTGTTTCGTTATTGTCGTACCGTGCCTTTAAAAATAATACCCGCTTATGCTGTGGGTATTTTGCAAGGATGCTGTCTATCAGCTTACCGGTCTCTTCGTCCCTGGTGTATAGCGGTGTAGGCGCCGGAGGAGCAGACCTGAACTTTGTCGGCTTCTTTTTAATGATCGCCTGCAGGGTAATAAGCTTTTTTTCGGGGATGTCTTTTACTTCCATTGCCTTAAAATACAGTCCTTCCAGTTGTTTTTTGCTCAAACCACCCCGTTCCTGGTATTGAAACAGCAGGCTCTTTACAAAAGCAGAATGCGGCTTTGCTTCCGCTACCATTTGCAAAAGGTCCATTACAATATCCACGTCCGGCTTTTTTTTCTGTATCATATATCAATATGTTTATGATAACTTCCAAACAAACAACACTTTAAAAAAAATACATATAAATTATATTTTTTTACTAGTTTTATAGATATAAAGGCTTTAGCGTTTCCTCAAAGTACTTTCCCATCCTTCTAAAACCCTGCTGCTACGGATTTTAAAGTGATCCTCTGAAATATTCTGCTGCAAATGTAAAGATTCAGATTGGTCGTAAGGCGACTATGAACGGAAAGGTAACAAACTGAACTATACCGGGATTTTATTCCATTACATATTCATTTAAAAATACAATTATGAAACCGTTCAGATTTTTACTGCCGGCACTGGCTACCCTGTTCCTTATGATAAGTTGTACAAAAGAAGGGCCGCAGGGTCCGCAAGGTGATACAGGGCCCCAGGGACCACAGGGCGCTGCCGGACCACAGGGGCCTACCGGCGCAGCAAATGTTATTTACAGCAACTGGCTGAGCTTTCAGCAGGCACAGCGGGACACAACGATAGACAACTCCAAACTGAAAGTTAACCATATCCCTGCGCCTCAACTAACCCAGACAATGATCGACAGGGGTACGGTGCTGGTCTATTTCAGGTTCCTTACCAGCGTAATGCCATTACCCTACACCAGCTACGCGGGAAGCCTGGCAAATACCGTCAGCTTTCTTCCCAAACCCGGGACGCTCTATATTACCCGGTTTACACATAACAACTCCGGAACGCTGGGCTTCGGCGCGATACAGATCCGGTATATCCTGATACCGGGTGAAACAGCCGCCGGGCGCAATGTCGCACAGGAGGAAAAGAAACTAACGATAGACAATGACACCTATACAATTTCTCAACTAAAAGCAATGTCTTACGACCAGATAAGTGCCCTGCTGAATATTCCCGAATAACCGGGAATATTTTTATCTTCGATTATGTTTATACAGATCGCATAACCTGTCCCATCACGTACGTCCGTATCCTTTTGCAAAATTTTCCCGGCAGTTGCGGTTCAATGATTGCCTGTTACTTGTTTTAAATTCAGGGGGTAAATGTTATATTTATGAAAGCGAGTCCGCTTTTCTACCGGGTGATAGGTATATATCAGGAAAAGCGGTCTCAGCCGGCACTGCAGAAGATCCATGTACGCTTGCGGGGAGGATCGCAGGATGATGAGGTAGCCGGTGAACTGTGGTGAAGGTCCCTGGTTATATTGCCGCTATTTTTAATTGCGTAATAAACATTCAAATTATAATTATGAGAAAACCTGGTTATTTATTGCCGGGAACATTGTTTATTGTTTTGTTCACGGTTATTTTATCGTCCTGTAAAAAGGACAAGCCTGAGCCGGCCACCCTTGTGGGCCTCTGGGAGGGCAAGTATAGCGAAGCGGAATTATATCCCATTAACGGGTATATTTTTCTTTTTCGCGGTGATGGTACGGTAAGGGTATTCAATGGTACGGATACCACAAATGAGGCTGTCGGTCGCGCCGAAGGTATCTATTCGATACTCGGATCCACGGTCACCACCAAGTATACCTATTTCGGTGTCGGTGGTGCTACATTCTCCACGAGGTCAACGGTCAATGACAAGTTTACTTTCCAGGAAGGCACATGGGGAGCAGGGGAGAACACTTCCGGCAGGGGCAGGTTTTTCCTCGTTAAGCAGTAGGTTTCTTATCACTACCTGCAATGAATGGTGGTCAATATCATATTCCTCAGTCAGCGCCATACCATGAATCCTGTGAAGGAGAATGAAGAGAAGGTTCAGCACTCCCGTATGTATTCGAGTCCGGCAAAGGAGGATGAGGAGAAATCTTCCGAAGGTGTGGCGTGTCCCGCTTACTAAAGACTTACACGGTCGTTAGATATCTCCCCCGAACGTTCGATATGACGATCGAGGTGAGTAATCTCTACTGCGCCGGTTTCCCATACGCCTGTTCTACCAGCCGCATGGTGTGTATGCAATCCTCTACAGAGTTGTCCGGCCGGGAGATGATCCCCTGCCGGGATTTGATGACCTCATGCATGGATCCGATAAAGGCATGCGGGAACCATGAGCCGTTGATGGGCAATGACCTCCACCCTTCCGGGACATCGTCCAGTAAAATATATTCAAAAGCATCTTCTTTTCCCTCCGGGTAATTCATCATAAGCCCGAGCTTTATTTTAACCGCACCCTTTGTGCCTTCTATCTTTATAAAAGCATCCTGGTTGTGCGATCCGAACCTGTGTACATGATTGGTGGAAATATTCGCTCTTACAAATTCGCCGTAATCCATAATGATATTCGACCGTACTGCCTGGAGCTGCTGCATCCCGGGATGGCGGGTTGTTTTTGCATAAATACCTTCCGGCTCACCCAGCATGTTCCTGATCAGGTCTATATAATGAATGCTGTGATAAAGGATCTCAACCCTGGGGGCGGTCTGCAGAAAATCCCATAAATGCCAGGGGGTATACACATTCACATACACTTCAAAGTCGCAGATATCTCCCAGCAATCCTTCTGCGATCATTTGCCTGGCCATTACTACATAGGGAGCATACCGCAACTGAAAATTGATCCCTGCCGTAATATTCTTTTGCCTGCATAGCGCCAGTATTTCTTCTGCCTGCCGTTCATTTTCTCCCATTGGCTTCTGGATCAGCGCAAAGCTGTTATCGGGGAGCTGTTCTATTACTTCCGTAATCCTGTTGCCCGGAACAGCAATATCGTAAAGGCAATGATTATAATTTTCGGCGACCAGTTGTGTGAGGCTGTTATACACATGGGGGATATTGAACTCCGAAGCCAGTTTTTCAGACCTGGATCGATTAATGTCAAAAATACCGCTGACGGGAATACCCGCTAACCGGTACGCAGGCAAGTGCGCTCCCTCCACAATTCCACCAGCACCAATGATCACTACCGGGCAGGTTTCTCCAATGACAGGTATTTCAAAACGGATATGTTCACAACTACGCATCATTCATTTCCTCCAAGATGATTTCCATATGTAATAATCAGCACAGCAGATATCAATACCGCCATTGCCCCTATCAGCACCCGGGTGGTATATCTCCGGGCGCCTGCCCACTCCTTCATAATGACCCCGATCAGCGCGCTTATCAGCACCAGCATGATCATGTGTATCGCCCAGCTTGTAAACTTATAGGCACCCATGCGGTTATGCCCCATCCCATAGAAGAAAAACTGGGTATACCACAATACTCCCGTTAGCACCGCTAACAAATAATTCGCCCACAACCGTTTTATATTACCGGCACTGTCCACCGCAACCGCCCTGTACTCGTACCATGTTTTATGCTTACTATGAAGATATATGCAATATAAAGCGGTCGTTACAAAAGCGCCCGTATTCGAAAAAATATATATTACGTTTCCCTGAAGATCACCTGCCCCGTATTTCGCCGCTACATCAGCAATAGGCTGTCCCCTGAAAAGAGAGAACCCGTATAATGCGGAAAGGATACCTGACAGGATGCAAAGGGTGATGCCTATGGAAAAAGAATAGTTATCTTTTTTCAGGTGCTGTTCCCGGTAGTCTCTTTCCTTAAGCCGGCCAGCCAGACCGCACAAGGCAATCCCAAAAGCTCCTGCTATAATACCTGCTATAATGATATTTCCGCCACTTCCGCTTAAAACGGCGCTGAGCCTTCCTTCATATAAAGGGGGAAGCAACGTACCGAGCACACAGGAGATGCCCACTGAAACAGCATAGGTAAGTGAAAAGCCAACATAGCGTATGGCAATACCAAAAGCCGTACCGCCGATACCATACAGCATTCCCAGGAAAAAGGAGCTTCTCATGGCAGCGGCGGGGGCTTCTGCCAACACCTGCCGTAATTGCGGAATGGTGATGATCGCTACCAATACCGGCAGAAGCAGCCAGCATATGGCAGCCTGCATTAACCAATAGGTCTGCCAGGACCAGCTTTTTGTTTTCTTCTGCGGCGTATAGCATACGGATGCCGAAAAGGCACCGATAAAATGTAAAGCGACTCCTGATATCAGATTCATTGTTGGATCTTTTAAAACCGGCAAGCCTGCTGCAAAGCAACAGTGTTACAGGTTGTAAAATGCAGACGCATTCCGGTGATACACATTGTTGGCTTCTTTAACATCCAGTAAAGAACGGATGATGGAAGCATATCTATTCCAGTGTTCTGTATAACTACCGGCCAGCTTTGAAACGGGCCAATCGCCGCCCAAAAAGCAACGCTCCGTGCCAAATGTTTCCAGTGCATACCCGATATAAGGTGTTATATCATTTGCTGTCCATCCAGCGGGGTTACCGGAGGCTGTTCCAAGCCCGGAAATTTTAGCGTATACATTACTGTTAGCTGCAATCTCTTTCATCAGCACTCCCCATTCTCCAAACCTGTGACCCGCTTTTATGGGCGGTTGGTTCAGATGATCCAGCACCAGCCTGAGAGAAGGTATTTTTTCAGAAACGCGGATCGCTGTTCTGAGATGATCGTCATGTATGCCCACTATATCATACGGGATATTACGGGATGCCAGTATCCCCAGACTTTCGAGTACATTTTCCTGCAGCAGCCATTGCGGGTCGGACTCGTTATGTATCAGGTGTCTTACACCCTTAAAATAAGGCTCTTCTGAAAATTGCCCCTCCAGCAAGGATTGCAGCTTTTGAGGATCCGTTAATGGCAGCCAGCCTACGACTCCCGTAATTTCCGGATGGTTCCTCGCTGCTTCCAGCATGAGCGCAGTATCTTCCAGGTTGTTGGCAGCCTGCACCAGTATTCCTGATGCAACGGGTGTCTCTGCCATTTCCGGAAGCAACGCTGACAGCAGGTAAGTGCGGTTAAGGATACTGGTATCTCCCTCCAGCCAGGCGTATCGTGCTCTCTGCAGATCCCAGATATGAATATGTGTATCAATAATATATTTTTCCACCATTATGATAATTTTAGCCCCTGTTATAGCACTACCCGTTGCAAAGAAGCCCGGTATAACCTGTTTATCTTTTCCAGCACTTCCCCGGGATGACCGCCATGCTGAAGATAATGCTGTATGGGATCACCGGCGCGGTCCTGGAAGTGGAGATAACCGTTATAACGGGGACGCACATAAGCCCTGTCCAGCGCAGGAAGCGTATTCCGGAAGTATTGATTTGTGTAATAATTCGTACGCTCAGACACCCAGGCTTTTCTATGCCCCGGCTGTCCTCCCGCTTCAGTATACAATGTGGCTTGTATTTCGGGAGATACCACCCATTCCGCAAAACGTACCGCCGCTTCCTGATGAGAAGAAAAGGCCGATACGGCAATACCTGTCCCGCCCAGGGTACTGCTGACCCTGGTATCACCGATCTTTACCAGGTCCGTATAGTGCAATATATGTTGCGCATATCCTTCGCGGGAATAGTTAGCGTATCCATACGCGAAAGGACAATACCAGTAATCGTCGGTCGATGTCATCAGCTCTGCTACCGCAATGGGATTGCAGGAAAACATTCTTTTATTCACCCTGCCCCACAGATCAGACATCAACGTCAGAGCGTCAATGCCGGTCGCCGTGTCTGTCACCTGCGCTTCGTCTGCAAAGGGTTGTTTTCCGAGGGCAATGCAGAACATATAAAAATTCATCAGCAGATCGATGGAAATACCCGGTACCGCTACTTTCCCTTTTTCCGCCAGTACGATCAGCTCTTCCCAGTCTGCAGGCAGTTTTGTATTATTTTTTTCCAACAGGTCCTTTCTATAGCTGGCAACCGGCGTGGCAGCGTCAATAGCCAGTGCCCATTGATGTCCGTCATACGCATAGCTCTGATGCGACCAGCCAACAGAATACCGCAACTGATCTTCGAGACAGGCTGCTGAAACATGCTGATCCAGCGGCAGCACACATTTTGTAGCGGCAGCGCAGCCCACCCAGGGATGATCAATGATCAGCAGGTCGTAGTCATGCACCAGTTGCTCTATGGGAAAATCCGCAAACTCCTGGAGGGTTCTTTTCTTCCAGGTAATATTGACATCCGGATGCAGCTCGGAGTATCGCTGGGCACAGGCGACTAACGGTGTGTAGCCACGGCTGTGTCCCCAGGTAATTCCCTTTAGTTCTATCTTCTCCCGCATCCTAAACAGGTTTTAATTGTGCCAGCAAAATATGTTCACAAACCATTACACATTCCTGCTTTTGATTGAATACTTCTACCAGCTCGGTTACCAGGCCCATGCCTGGTTTTTTGTAAGGCTTTTTCTCCCCGATGGAAACTCTCACCTTAATGGTATCCCCTATATACACAGGTTTGATGAAACGCAGGCGGTCATAACCATAGCTGAATGCCACTTCATTGACCAGGGAGGCTGTCATGCCAACCGCTACGCTGAAGATGAGCGTTCCATGGGCAATACGTTCTTTAAAAGGCTGCGTCCTGCACCATTCGGCATCCATATGATGCGGGAAAAAATCCCCGGTTTGCCCGGCATGCATTACGATGTCGGTTTCTGTAATGGTACGCCCGGTGGTTTCACGGCTCTCGCCTTCCCGGTAGTCTTCGAAATATATTTTCGTAAACATATATCTACGATTGTTTGAATAGTCCGGGGTTGCGGTATTTTACGGTTTGTATGTGCTCGCAATATAATACCAGTTCCCCTTCATTTTTAAAAATTTCATAGCTGGCGCGGTACAGTCCCATTTCTTTATACTTAGGCTGCTTGTCCAGGTCTGTTTTGATGGTATAAATGGTGTCGTTGATAAAAACCGGCTTGATAAAACGCAGCTTGTCGTAGCCATAGCTGAATGCATTCACACAGTTGGTGGCTACCAGCCCTAACCCGGCGCTGAATACAAATGCGCCTGCCACCAGGCGTTTGCCAAAAATGCCCTGTTCCCTGGCGAATATTTCATCAGCCACATAGGGATGCATATCCAGCACCAGCGCGTTGAACTGCATGCTTTCTCCTTCGCTGATGGTCCTCCGTATGGATCGGATGCGTTTTCCGATCTCTATATCCTCATAGAACCAATCCTCGGCATTCCAGATGGGTATGTCCTTATGTTTTGAAGCGTCGTTATTGGGGTTCATATTATGAATTTGAAAATGGAGTGATTTGAAAATTTGAAAATGGAATCAAGGAGCCTGCACCTATTCCCTTCGTTCCGCATTAGTTTTATCCTACCGGAAGCCTACAATGATCTCTGCATCATTGTTTGCGGGATATTTTTTTGTTGAGATCATTTTACCACCCTTCCATTCTGCTTCCACCTGCCCGTTGCCAGGCGTATGTAATTTGAATTTTACGTTCCATTCTTTCGGCCATGCGGGCAACAGGAATATCTTATCTCCTTCTGTTTGCAGCAACATAAGCTGTATGGTATTGATATAATTGCCGGCATGGCATTGATCCGGCGTATAATCGTAGTTGGGGCCCCAGAACCCGGGAAAGCGAAAACGTTTGTCAAAAGCAAGCCCGTTCATTTTTATCACTTTTACAGCACTGTCCGTTAACCCGAGCAGCGCTGCCTGCATGCCGGTTTGCTGCCATCCGTGGTAGGCCCGTGGTTTATCCTTAAAAGTATGGATCGCCAGCTCCAGGTCCGGCTTATCCACGCCATACATCCTGAAAGGAAATACAGGATACAGCTCGGGGTACTCTACGTTTATGATCCTTTTATAAGCATGGACCGGGGCGATCAGCTTTTTCCCGTCTTTAATTTTTGTAGGTATGGGCGGAATTTCTTTTTGCAGCTTTTTGCACAAGTTGACCAGCGCCGTGTCTGTAGCCAATTCAATAACCCTGGGAATGACCACCATCAACCCTGCGATATCGGGTGTCGGGTTTACGCCTTCAATATATGTTTCCAGCGATTGTGCAGGTGCTATCAGCAGATTACCGGACAGGTCGCGGTGGTAAAACTGGTCATAAAACAGCAGCACTTCCCTGATGAACGGCAGTGTTTTTTCGTGCAGCATTGTTTCATCCGCTGTGTAGGTATAATAATCCAGCAGAAAATGCCCCATTTCAAGCCCGTTAATGATGAGGTCTTTGATATATGGGTTGTTTGACATGCCCGGCTGGAGATTTGTCCTGTTCCAGCTAATATCTCCACCACGCCAGGCACCCCAGAAATGAGATGTTTCGATAAAGCGGGCGCCATCGATCTTATAAAATTTTTTCGTCATTTTTTTCATGACCGGCAGCAGGTCGTCTATATAAAAGCGGATAAATGTCTGCAACTGGTCAAAATCGCCGGAAGCCAGCATAGGATAGTAGATCACTCTTGTGTTCTGCCACCAGTAGGCGCCCCCCCAAAGACGGGCGTCTGCAGATTTACCGGAAACCCTTCCTATCGGTTGCCGGTAGGTATCCAGCACCAGCGTGGATCCGTTGAACTTCACCGGTAGTTTTCCCCTGGCACCGATGGCATTTACATAACGTTGCAATACATAGCCCCTGTTCAGCAGTTGCAGGGTATCGTTTACCGACCGGATATCTGAATTAAAATATACATAGCTCCGGTTCCAGTAATCCTTCCACCATTTTTTGTGTGCAGCAAGCATAGTGGCTTCTCTTTTTTTGTCCGGGCTTGTTGTCTGTTTTTCAAGTGCGCTAATATATTCGGCTTCGGTATCGGTTTGCTGTACCAGCACCGTTGTTGTAATGAAGATATTTCGTTGCGCCGATCCGGAAACCAGCATCGAATCATTCAATGGTTTCAAACCGGTTCCCTGCACAAAGGCACCTGATGTCCGGTTTTTGAGTGGGTTGGCAATTCCTTCATCCAGCAGGTCATTCGCTTTCATCAATTCGTTCCAGAATACCTCGTTCCCGTTCCGGTGAAACCAGAGAATACCCTCTCCGGCGGCTATTGTTTTATCTGCCTCCATAAAAGGAGCAAAAGGCATCTGGTGATCGCCATATTCTTCCACGTATTCTTCCTTGCTCCAGGGCCTGGTCTCGTTCCGCCATATATTGTTTGTTACGGTTATCTTTACGGGCACTTTTGATGAGCCGGACACTATTATCTCCGGGTTATTGGCATCCACTCTTATTTGAATATCCGCCAGTGTATTCTGAATGCTCAAGATTCCTTCGTTAAGGCGCAACTCTTCACTGTAGGCAGTACCGTTTACGAGAATATTCGGTTCGAAGCCGATGGTGAGCTTACCTATTTTGATGACATTGTCCATTCCATCGCGGCTGTCGGTGGTACCCAGGTAAAACTGTATTTTTCCTTCTTCATTTGTCCATGCCTGCGTTGCGATCTCCCCATTGCCCAGCGGAAGTGAGCTCCAGGAATCAATACCCCTGTCGGAGAACTTCAGGTTAAAGTCCGAAACCTGCTGGGCAAAAGAATCATAAGCCCCCATCATCATCAGCGCAAAACATAACAATAGTCTTCTTTTCATATCGTGCTTTTTTTTGAAGATCTGTTACAGATCAAACTCCTTCATTATTTTTTTACTGTGTTCGCCCAGCCCGGGAGCTCCTTTTTCATATGTTACCACAGCCCCGTTCACTCTTGCCGGGCAACGGGTTGTTTTTACCCTCAGGCCATTGGATATTACCCATTGCTCCATTTTCAGCAACCTGAACGATTCGCTCGCTATCAGATCATCATAGTCATATACATCGGCGCACCATATATCTTCCGGTTCCAGTATGGCTAACCATTCCGCCGTGGTTTTCCTGATCAGGGCTTCTGCCAGGAGCGCTTTGATCTCGTCTCTTTTATCAAACCAGTCCCGGGGGTCTGTATAACCGTGTAATGTTTCCAGTGGTAATAGGGTTGCCAGCTTTTCGATAGGCGCCATGGCGATTGCCAGGTAACCGTCTGCGGTTTTATAGATACCGTAGGGCGCCGCAATATACGCATGTGCACCATTCACCGTGCTTCTGGATGGAAGCGCATACCCGTCGTTCAGGAAGCAGGTTAACACCTCAAACTGGAAATCCAGTAAACTTTCGAGCATGCTTACCTGCACCAGAAGTCCCTCACCTGTCTGCATCCGCCGGAACAGCCCTGCCAGTATACCCTGTACAAGATGCGTGCCTGCAATAATATCTGCTACTGCAACCCCCATGGGAACAGGCTGATCTGTGGCATTACCCGTAAGGTAGGTGATACCTGAAACGGCCTGCACAAGAAGGTCCTGCCCCGGCAGGTCTTTCCATTCCCCTTCCTGTCCGTAGCCGCTGATCTCTCCATATACAACGGAAGGATTAATGGCTTTTATTATTTCATAATCCAGTCCCAATCGCTGCATAACACCCGGCCGGAAATTATGGATAACAACATCGGCTTTTGCCAGCAATTTTTTAACGGATGCAAGAGAAGCTGTTTCCTTCAGGTCTGCTACAAAACTTTCCTTATTGCGATTAATAGCATGAAATATGGTCGATTCTCCACCCTCCAATTTAACATCAGATACATACAACGATCTGCATATATCACCTGAACCGGGTTTTTCCACTTTTATCACACGGGCGCCCATATCGGCCAAACGCAAACCGGCGCTTGGTCCTGAAAGAAACTGGCTGAAGTCTATTACTAAAATATCTTCCAACAATGTATTCATAGTGTCACGTCAACGATGCTTTGATACAGTCATTATTTTCACCAACCTGCGGAGCCGGCTTACCAGACTTTATTATTTTACCATTAAACCGAACGGGACACCGGGTGGTAACAAAGGTTGCACCTTCCGGCAGTTGTATGGTCTGCTCCATATCCAGCACCTGATACCCCTGGCTGGCTTTCATTTGTCGCCAGTTGAGCACCGGCATTACCCACAGGTCCAACTCCTTGCTTTTTTCTATCCAGTATCGGCTGTCTTTTGTAGCAATCCTGCCTGCGATGATCTTTTTTATTTCATCCCGCTTCTGAAAGCCATCCTGCTCTTCATACTTTTCCAGTACTTCGCATTGCAGGATCTCATTCAGCTTCCTGATCGGAACCATGGCAATGGCAATATACCCGTCGGCTGCTTTATAAATACCATACGGTGCACCTAACAGTGCATGCGCATTATTAAAACCAGCTCTTTCCGGCATTTTACCGGACTGGAAATAAGTAGTATAAAACTCAAACTGGAAATCGATCAATGATTCCAGCAGGCTCAACTGCAGCAAAGTGCCGTTTCCCGTTTTTTTTGATTTTATCAAAGCCGCAATGATGAACTGAACAGCCTGGTTACCGCAGAGATAATCTCCGATACCCAACCCCAGAGCGGTGGGTGCATCCGGTGCACTGCCGGTAGTATAGGTTACCCCGGAAAGACATTGAACCAAAAGATCCTGGCCCGGCTTTTTTTGAAGGGGTCCCGTTTCACCGTATCCTGATATTTGCGCATAGACAATAGACGGGTTTATTTTTATCACGTCTTCATACCCCAGCGATTTTCTCTCCATAGCGCCCGGCCGGAAATTGTGAATAAGAATATCCGCATTGCCGATAAGCTTTTTCAGCCAGCGCATATCTTCAGGATCACTAAGGTCTATGGCGAAGCTCTCCTTGTTCCTGTTGATAGTATTGAACAAAAGAGAGTTGTCGTCTACCCACATGTTTTTTATAGCCAGCTTTCGTCCCGCCTCTCCTTTTACCGGCTCAACTTTAATTACGCGGGCGCCAAAGTCTGCCAGCCTTAAACCTGCACAGGGGCCGGATAAGTACTGACAGATCTCCAGTACGGTTATGTTTTGTAAGGGTAACTGCATGTATGATCATTTTGCTGTCATAGTTGGTTTCGGTCACTCGCCAAACACTTGCTTACTGAAAACGAGCGCCCGCTACAGCATATATACTCAATGCTTATCTGATCTTAGTTTTCCAGGATAATGGTTTCACCCGGAACCGTATCTATTTCTATCAGCTCATTATCTATATTACTGCTTTTATTTCCTTTTTTAATTTTCCCGGATGCCCCCCATGGAGCGTATATCCGCAGCTTTCCTCCTTTTTCGCTGAAAATGGATACCCGGATATCTCCGTTTTTTACCGAACCGCTTACCAGGAAGGCTCCGACAGCCCTCAGATTAAAAAACCCGGCATCCTGCTTAACATCCCAGTTGGGAAATAACCTGATAATACCATTATAGCTCTGCATCAGGCATTCATTGATCACTACCGGTAGTGCGAAATTCTCGAACCATATACCCATAGCGCCCATGTAATCGTATCTGGTCTGGTCATTATATCGCCCATGCACCTGCATTACTTTATCTGTCGCTGTTCCGTTCGGTAACAGGGAATAGTTTACATGTCTTTTGAACCTTTCTATATCCAGCAAACCCAGCCGGGCGGCCTGAAGGTTGATAAATACCAGGTCATTTCCACCTTCATTCTGCTGGTTATAGAAGGTGTTTTTTAAGATCTGCATCGTTGAATCATCGGAATGCAAGCCCTGGTCTTCACCCGGAAAAACATTCATCAGGGGCGAGGGAACATTGTATACTACCTGGTCGTGTTCTTCCGGTACAGATACAAGCACTTTTCCATACTTTTCCGATATGGCCGTTGGATATTCCGGGAGGTGGTTCAATATATCCTTAACATCTTCTGTCAAAACCTGATCGGTTGCAGTGGTCTGCAGCACTTCTACCATGTCTACAAATGCCTTAAAGATAAATTTGGTCAGGGTGAGGTCTACGTTGCAATCATAATTATACTTGAATCCCGGCCGCAGCGCATAAATTTCAGGTGGTATGGTGGGGAAAATATGGTATTTATCATCATCCCACCTGGCGCCGCCGCGTGCTTCCGGCCGTTTCATATAGGCAACGAGAAATTCCACCGCTTCTTTAATGGGCGTATAGGCCCTGTTTCTCAAATAAGTTGTATCACCGCTATACAGGTAATGCCACCATAGCCCCTGCACCGACCAGGGCGTTTCACAGATCTCCCAGCCCCAGTGCGGCACGGGATAGGGATTCATGGTCATTTCCACAGGGTATGCGGAATGCGGAAAATAGGCGCCCGGAAGCTTGTAATATTCCTGCGCCCAGATCCGGCTGACCGGCATTAAAAATTCGATCAGGTTTACATAGGGAAGGTTTTTTTCCAGGTGATTACTGGAGAATGTCATCCAGAATGGCTGCTGCGTGTTGTAATTCATGTGATAGTCGCCATGCCATGCCGTGCCGATCTTATTAAAGCTCCAGTTGGCGAAGAGACCCGGTGTGGTGACACCATCTTTCGCAGCACAGTTAAAAAAGTATAGATTCCGGTACCAGATCTCTTCGAGAAAACGGTCGCTCAGCCTGACACCGGACCTGGACCAGTATTCTTTCCAGGAATCGTCGGAGGTTACCCTGGACCGATTCCATGCATCAAAATCGGGTCTTTGTATGTTCGGCTGCCTGCTTACACCGGCGTCCATTCCTTCTTCGAGCGCCACGGTAACAACAAACTCTTTTCCATCGTCCTCAAAAGCGGCTTCCAGTTCCTGCATCTCTTCCGGGTTACCGTCCCAGTTGATGCGGCTTGTTTTTTTCAGCCCCAGGTTGGTGCTTGCAGTCAGCCGGAATGCTTTGTCTTTCGGATGTCCTTTTTCAATTTTGTATACGTCCGGCTCCTGCGACGGAAGGGTTTGCCTGAAAGAAAGCGCGCCTTCTGTCAATGCCTCATCAACGGTGTACCGGGGAAATTCTTTTGGCGTAGAAGGATCCGGCATGATCCGCATACGTTTAAAAATATTAGGCGCTTTTTCACCCTTTTCATTCACCAACTGCATCCAGAGCTTATCTTCATTCATATCTGTGAAGACCTGCAGCTTTATTTTGTTCTTGTCTGCATCCAGCAGGTACACTTCGCATAAGCCGTTGGAGATATCAAGCGAATGCCCCAGGAGCTCTGCATCTCTTCTGTCAAAGCCCAGCAATACCGAGCCACAGGGGAATGGGCGGGGATAAGGCTGCCGGTAGTTTTCCTGTGCCATGGCACTGTACTTTTTGTACCAGGGGTCATCCGTCAGCAATTTTAGCGTGTCGGGTATTTTACTCACCTTATCAAATACATAATCAAAGGTTCCTATCTCTTCCCGGTTCTTCTCTGCTATCCGTATGTCCCAAACGTTGTTATGTCCAAAATACAACATGATGCCATCCGGCCTTGTAGTGACCACTACTCCCATGCCACCGTTCCCCAGCAGCGCTCCCTCAAAAAAATCAACAGCAGGCTTGTCATAATGCAGGGCATGCTTTTTCGCCTGTTCGTAGGAAGAAAAAGAAAGATCCGCCTGCTGCTGTTTGCAGGCCATCAAACTAATACATAATAGGAATAATGGTAGCTGTAGTTTCATCTTTGTGTATTTCTGTTGTACTGGATCTGTTCATCCGGAAAATGAAAAGAATGGCAGCTTTTTAGCTGGTGCTACAAAAGCCGCCATATCAAAAAACCAACTGTTGCTATGAAAGCTTCTTTTAATAGTTAGGATTTTGTTCCAGGTTAGGGTTTGTATCGATCTCACTTTGCGGGAAAGGAAATACATAATGCTTGGAGGGATCGAACCGGCGCTGTGCGCCACCGGGATCAACCAGCGTGGGGATATAGGTTTCAGCAGTTTTCCAACGCTTTACATCCCAGTATCTTTTTCCTTCCAGTGCCAGCTCTATTCTTCTTTCGTGGCGGATACGTTCCCGCATCTGATCTTTGGAAAGACCGGTGGGTATGGGAGGCATCTCAATGCCCGGCCTTGCCCTTATTTCGTTGATGGCATCATAAATGCTTTGATCCGGTCCGCTGTCTTCATTTTTTGCTTCCGCATAGATCAGCAGCACCTCTGCATAGCGCAGCAGTATCCAGTCCTGCTCGCTCCTGGTACTGTAATCGATCGGCAGGGCATCCCAGTTGAGTCCTTTTACGGGCATATAGCCTGTGCCGGACGGCGCATTGTAGGCAAACCCTACTTCCTGTCCGGATGAGTTGATCACATTTTCTTCAAATGTTTTTATGGTTAACACCAATCTTGGATCTCTGTTTGCCTTCCAGTTTGAAGGATTATACAACGGAGATGATGTGATAGGCAATCCATCTATACACTCATAATCGTTCACTAATTCTGTACGCGGGTTAATGGTACCATGCCATGCAAACTGGATGTCCGGCCCGGTGGCAGCCCTGTCGGGGTTCAGGTATTGTGCAGAAAACATGATCTCCGGGTTACCGGATTGCCCGGTAGCTAAAAACAGGGTACGGTAATTATTGAATAAGCTGAAGTGTCCGTCATCTATCACCTGTTTTGCGGCGGCAGCGGCAGGCCCCCACTGTTCGTTATGCAACAATACTTTTGCTTTCAAGGCCAGGGCAGCCCCCTTTACAGCGTGTCCATTGTACGAAGTATTGGGCAGGCTGGCGATCGCGGCATCCAGATCAGACAGTATCTGGGCTACTACATCGGCCTTGCTGCTTTGCCTTACCCTGGCTTCGTCTACCGTCACCAGGTTGGTGTACAGCGGCACACCGCCATAGAACTCAGTCAGTGTAAAATAGAAGAGCGCCCGTAAGAACAATACCTCCCCTTTATACACTGTCTTTAATTCTTCGGATATCGGTGCATTGTCCACATTGTCGAGGAAGAAATGGCAGGAGCTGATCCCGCGGTAGGCTTCGGCATATACCGAGCTTACCAGGCTGCCGGAATTGGGCTCTATAAAACCCTGCGCCAGTGGAATGACAGCCGAGCCCTGGTTGGTAGCCAGGTCGCCGCCCATTACATCCCAGAACATGGTATTGTGATCAAAAGTACCTGTCAGTAGCCGCGAGTAAACACCGGCCAATGCCATTTCTACTTCCTTCTGGTTGGTCCAGAATGTTTCACTGGATACTCTGTCCAATGGATTTTTATCCAGGAATTTGGAACAGGAGTTCATAGAGACTCCGAGTGTTATCAATAAAAATACTGTTATATACTGCTTCATAATGCTGCTGCTTTTAGGTTAAAGAGAGGCTTTCACACCTACCGTATAAATAGTTACCTGCGGATATACACTGAACCGGCAGGTTGCGCAAGCCCTTTCAGGGTCGGCGCCGGGATAATCAGTAATAGTGAACAGGTTATCGCCGGAAGCATATACACGCAATGCATTCAGTCCCAACTTTTGCGGAATGCCATTCCTGAAAGTGTAGCCGACCGCCAGGTTCTTCAACCGTATGTAAGAGGCGTCCAGCAGCCAATAGGTAGAAGGCGTACCGGTATTCGGCCTGTACTGCGACTGGTAAATGGCGGGTGTGGTATTGGAAGGATTTTCCGGGGTCCACATGTTCTTGATGAAGTCCAGTGTGGGAGGAGAACCCTGCGTATAGGGTGTATAGCCCCATGCCATGTGCGAACCGCCCACGTAGTGGCTAAACCCTTCTACCCCCTGGAAAAACGCTGTCAGGTCAAATCCTTTCCAGCTTACATTCAGGCTGCCGCCATAAAAGAATTTGGGATAGGCGCCATTTACCATTACCCGGTCTTCGGCGTTGATCACCCCATCTCCGTTGGCGTCCTTATACTTCAGATCGCCGGGTTTCGGAGCAAAAGGATGATCGGCCGACCTGTCAATATCATCCTGGCTCTGGAAGATACCGTCCCATTCAATGAGATAGTAGGAGTTATATGGCAGGCCTACCTGTGCAATTCTGGTACCATTATTATTATATACTGTATTAGGAATATCCAGCACTTTATTCTTAACAGTAGTCAGATTGAAATTTATACCATAATCCACTTCTCCGATACGATTGCGGTGGCCAACTTCAAACTCCCAACCCCTGTTTCTTAATTTACCATAGTTGATTACCGGCGCAACAAGACCAATGCCGGCAGGAATCGGTATCTGGGCGAGGATGTCGTAAGTTGTTTTATTAAACCAATCCGCTGTCAGGGTAAACAAGCCATTTCTAATGCTCAGGTCTATACCAAAGTCCAGAACTTGAGTGGTTTCCCACTTCAGGTTACGTTGTTTCAATGAATCCAACCGTACTGCAGGGTTAAGTCCGTCAAATGGATAAGATGTAGTTTCCAATACTGCCTGGTACGGATAAAGCCCGATCTCCTGGTTACCCAGCTTTCCCCAGGATGCCCTGAACTTCAGGTTGTCCAGCCAGGTAATATTACGCATAAAATTTTCTTCAGATGCCCGCCATGCCGCAGATACGGAAGGGAAAGAACCCCAGCGGTTTTCAGGCGCAATACGGGAAGTACCATCGCGCCGGATATTGGCTTCAAACAGATATCTTTCCTTATAAGCGTATGCAAGTCTTCCGAAGAATGACTGAATAGCCCATTCACTTGCCAAACCCGCAGTTGACTGTGCCAGGGCAGCACCTGCATTCAGCTCAGGGATCGTGTTTACAGGAAACTCAATCCTGGAACCGTATAAACGACGGTAATAATTGGTTTCCTGGTTATAACCCGCCAGCACATTGATATCGTGATCGCCAATCGTCTTAATATAGTTCAAGGTGGAGTACAAAGTGGTTTCATAGTTCTGGGTCATTTCATCCCTTACACCCTCCTGCCATACGGAGTTATTATGCGCATAGCTGCCATCGTCAAAATAGTAATTGTCTACGGCATGCTCAAAACGTTTGTTGAAGCCATTCGTGAAATCAATCGCGCCCTTGGTGTACCAGGTCAGGTCTTTGGTAAGCTTCACATCCGCATACAACTGCGGACGCATATTGTAGGAGTTGATCTTCCGGAAACCGCTTGCATTCAGAGCATCCGGGTTACGCACCGTCCACTCGCCAATAGAGGCGCTGTAGCGGGCTACGTGACCAATGCTGCCGTCCGGCAGGGTCATAGTGGGCGTATAGTTAGGCCCGGAGTAAGCGCTCATCACATAGTCATTGTCCCCGAAGTTGTCCTCCATGATATCTCTTTTGGTGAACTGAACCAGTCCTCCAAACTTCAGCCAGTTATTGACCCTGGAATCCACGGACAACATGAAATTGTAACGTTTGAAATCATACACACTCATGATACCATCCTGGTCGAGATAGCCCAGGGACAGGTTGTAAGTCGTTTTTTCGGTACCGCCGCTTACGTTCAGGTGATGATTTTGCGCCATGCCTGTTCTGAAAACATGATCCACCCAGTCGAAATTGGGATATCGTACCGGGTCGTTGGAATTACGAAATGCATCGATGGTTGCCTGCGAGAAATAAGTAGGCATTTCCGCCCGTTCATTTGCCTGGTTCCAGTACATCATGTAGTCGGCAGAATTGGTCAGCAGCTTCGGCAGGCGCGTTGCCTGCTGCGCCTGTACGTTACCGTGATATGACACCGTCAGATCGCGGGCCTTGCCTCTTTTGGTGGTCACCAGTATCACTCCGTTGGCCGCACGGGCGCCATAAATGGCAGCGGAAGCCGCGTCTTTCAAAACAGAAACGGATTCTATATCGTCGGGGTTCAGCGTCATCATATCGCCCCGAATACCATCAATTAAAACCAATGGCGCCGCACTTCCTCCAAAGGAACCGGTACCCCGTATCATCATTTCCGCACCATCTCCTCCCGGTTTACCGGAACCCTGGGTGACCTGCAAGCCGGTGACCTTGCCCTGCAGAAGGTTCTGTACGTTGGCTGCGGGCCTTTTAGTAAGCTCCGCACCTCCCACTTGCGAAACGGATCCCGTAAGGTTTACCTTTTTCTGGGTGCCGTATCCTACCACTACCACCTGCTCCAGTTCAGACAGGTCTTCCTCCAATGTGATGTCGTAGCTGAGCGAGGCGCCCACTACAAATTCCGCGGGCAGGTAACCCACCGATGTAATTTCAACCACATCGTTGTCGTCTGCATCAATGGTAAACCTGCCGGTAGCATCGGTTTGCGTACCGCCGGATTTTCCCCTGACCTTAACGGATGCGCCCACTACGGGATCGCTGTTTTGATCCGTAACCGTACCCGAGATACTCTTAAAGGGTATGGAACCTGCCAGGAGGCCTTCGTAAAAAAATGTTGTAAAAAGAAATAACAATAAGCAGCGAACCAGCGAGGCAGGTAGCCACCTGGTCCTTCCGGCAAAGGGATAGGCTTTGGTTGCAAGCATATCGAATTATTTTTTTGTGACCGATAAAAATTATCCCGACAAACCTATCCCGATTGAAGAAAAATAAAGTTGTGCATTTTAATGTGTTTATAAAGTTTTTTATCCCGGGACTTACCGGAGTAAGCAATATTACCCGGCCATTATACTATATTAATATAATAGCTCAGGTAGCTGCGTTATGCAAACCCTGTTATAATTATTTAAGTTGCCGGATAAGATAAAATTTCTTACATTCATAGATTCATTCCATACCGAATGATTTCCACCTGATCTGATCCAATATCGGTTTTTGAATTGACTGAATAAAAGATTGCTATGAAACCTGAATTAATCGTGGATGCACCCATTATCGGGAAAAAGAAGATTTGGGTAAAGAAGATTCGCAAGCCTCATTTTGACCATCCCTTTCATTTTCACAGGTTGTGTGAGCTTACATGGGTGGAAAAAGGAAGGGGTCAACTGATCATAGGCGACTACGTCGGTAATTTTTCACCGGGAGAAGTCATTCTTGTCAGTCCTGAGCTCCCTCATTTATGGAAATGTGATGCCGCTTATTACAACGGGAACAAGGACCTGTATACCGAGGCATTTGGTTTATATTTCCCCGATGCGCTGGCCGATATGGTTTCTGATGATGAAACCAGCATCCACCTGTACAATGATCTCATTCAAAAATCAGAACGCGGACTGCGTTTTTTTGGAGAAACCAAGTCCATCGTCACTGAAAAACTGAAAGAGCTGGTTGAGTCCAAAGGACTGCTGCAGCTGGGTATATTCTTACAGGTGATCGATATACTGGCCCGTTCGGAAGAATATGAAGTATTGGCCAGTGTGGGGTATAAAAAATCCTTCAACTTCAATGATGTCGACCGGTTCAATGATGTTTACCAGTTCTTACTGAAAAATTTTCAGCGTGATATTTCTCTGGAGGAAGTAGCGGGCATTTGTAATATGACCCCTAATTCCTTCTGCCGTTTTTTTAAACAAAAAACACAGAAAACCTTCACCCTTTTTCTCAACGAGATCAGGATAGGGCATGCCAAAAAATTACTGCAGAATAAAAATTATACGATAAAGGATATTTGTTATACATGCGGTTATAATAACCCGGTCAATTTTTTTAACTTTTTCAAGCAGATCGTAAAGCAGACCCCTAAAGAGTTCAGGGAAAGCATGTATAAAATGAACCCGGAGTAACCCCTTACCCGGAAGTCAATTGTCAAAGAAAAGTTATAGTCCGTTCCCGGTTTATTTTTTGGAAAATAAGCATAGGTGGACGTGCTGACTGGTACGGTTTTTACAACTGTTAAGCATGCACTCATTTGTTAACTAAAACCGCTTACAATGATAAAGAATGCACAAACAGACGAAATGACCACCCTTTCCGGATGTATGAATAAGCTTATACGGGAGGGATATACGGATGAGTTGAAGCCGGCTGATAACGGTATGATATCGGTCTCTTCCAAGAAGCTTTATAAGCCGGAAGATGTAAAGATCGTGAACTTTTACCGTTTTGAAGGAGCCAGTAACCCGGATGACAGTGCGATACTGTATGCCATCGAGACAAATGACGGCGTCAAAGCAATGATCACGGATGCCTATGGTGCTTATGCAGATGAGCGGATAGGAAAATTTATTGTAGAAGTGGAGGAAATAGAAAAAAAGGCGACCAGCTAATGTCCCTTGCTCCTGATGTACAGGTAAAACATCAGGACCAGCAGCAGGATAATGATAGTAGTCACTACGGGCACCATCAGGTTGATGGGCCGATTGCTTTTCCTCCTCCGTTTGGCAAGCTTTTTTACCAGTTGCCGGTTCAGTTCATTCATAACAACCGGCAACTTTGTTTTGTCACTTACCTGTTCCAACCCTTCCGCGGCGTCGCTGTCGAAGTCGGAGTCCAGCAGCAGCTTTTCAATCTCATGGCGCTCCTCTTCAGACAAATTGCCCTGCAGGTAGTCCAGCAATTTCTGCTGGTCTGTCCCCTTTGCCTCAGATAATATGTCTAACAGCTCTTTGTTCATATCCGTGCGCCGTTATTTTTTATAGCATTCATTTTTTTCTCTACCAGGTTTTTCAGGTTCCTTTTTCCGTTTTGTATGTAGCTTTTTACCTGTAATAACGAAAATTTAGTGATCGATGCTATATCGTTGTACGATTTTTTCTGGAGGTAAAACAACTCCACACATTTTTTCTGGTCTTCGTTCAGCTCGTTGAGCGCTTCACCCAGCATCTCCAACGTGGCATCTTTCATCCGGTGCGCCTGCGTCCCGTTCTCTTCTTCCTGGGTGTCCACCAGCATTCGTTCCGTCACCGGCACCGGTATCTTGTTTTTATCCCGCAACTGCATCAGGCAATAGTTACGGGCTATCATATATATCCAGCTTTTAAAATAAGTGACCGGGTATTTCTGCAATTCTGCAATGGCCTTCAGAAATATCTGTTGCACCGCATCCCTGGCTTCCTCTTCATCCTTCAGGTATTTCATGCATACACCGTATAATAACAGCGTATAACGCTGCATCAAAATACCCAGCCACTCATTATCCTTTTCCCGGTAGAAATTTTCCAATAAGCCGGCATCCGTTATATGGTTATATTGAGAATATGTCACTCGTTCAGTCAGGCTTTAATATATCAGATGCCGCCATCATGAAATTCCATACAAAGCTCGCCGATTTAACAAAAAGCAACAGCACTATTTGTCGCCAAAACTCTTATTGTAAAATTGCATGGCCTCTTCTATGATCTTCAGGGCCGTGGCCTTGTCCTGGAACTCATTCACGCTCACCGATTTGTTTTCCAGTTTTTTGTATTCTTCAAAGAACTGCCTGAGTTCGCTGAAAAAATGCTTGGGCATTTCCTCTATATTGTTGATATAGTTCACGCCGGGGTCGTTATTTCCCACCGCAATGATTTTGTCATCCGCATCTCCGCTGTCGATCATCTGCATCACTCCTATCACCTTGGCTTCCACCAGGCACAAGGGCTGGATGCTCACGCTGCTGATCACCAGGATGTCCAACGGATCTTTATCATCACCATAGGTTTTGGGGATAAAACCGTAGTTGACAGGGTAGTAGAAAGAGGAATAGATCACACGGTCCAGCTTCAGCAAGCCGCTGGGTTTGTCTATTTCATATTTCTGCCTGGAACCCTGGGGTATTTCTATTACGGCATTTACAATTCTGGGAGCATTATCTCCGGTGGCGATTCCATGCCAGGGATGTAAAACTGTCTGCATATTTTGTTTTTGGGTTTGTAGCGACGTCTATTGGGAAAGAGAATCCAGTGCATTTTCCCCGGTAAAAGTGTATTTAAAATCAACCCACCACTCTCCACCTGCTTTCACCAGCTTGATCTCGTTGTCTTTGTTTTTGTAAGAATTGGAATAGCTGATCAGCACGGTGCTGTCGTTCAGGGGTACGGTCTTCTTTATCCTGATGCTGGCGTTTTTGTATTCCGCTTTTTCCTCCTTACTTTTTCCGGCAAAGTTTTTCTCCTGCTCCCTGAACAGGCTCTCATTGTCGGCATCAGGCAATACAAATGTTTTTGCCTGGGACATATCCCCGTCCAGTGCAAATCTTATAAAGTCCATGCCCGCTTCCAGGGGATCATCGGGCTTTTGATAGGTATCATCACTGCAGGCGGAAAAAAATATAATAAAGCTAAAAAGGAGACAAACGTTCTTTAGCATGTTGGATTTTGTTATTGTGCAAAAGTATGAACAAATACACTATCAGAAGCCGGTGCGGCCATCCCGTACTTTTACCTTTTTCTTTCCCGAATTTTTCTTTTCCCATTCTTCTACTTCTTTCGGCCTTTCGGGCGCTTTTTTGTCAGCAGTTGCGCCGCCTGTGCCACCGATCACACTATTTTTATCCAGTTGTCCGAAAAAGTAAGTCTCCTGTTTGGTAATAAACCCGGTGCCGGGTTCATAGTACTTCCATGTACCGTGCGCCACCGTGGACACTTCCACTTTGATGATCTTTGTTTCCCACTTATCAGGGTCCTCCGGGTTCTGCACCTGCAGGGTATCATAGGGATTATCAGGGTTGGTAGCCCTCCAGCTTTCCTCGCGCAGCAGATCACCCATTTTTGTGAAATATTGTTGTTTCCCGTCTTTTTCGCCCCATTTGTAGTTCTCAATGGCGGTAAGATCGCCCATCAGGGTATACCGCCTCCAGGGGCCTTCTTTTTTACCATCCACAAAAAAACCTTCTTCTTCATAACCGGGCTCTCCTCTAAGGTCTTCTACCCGCATCACCCATGGTCCCTGTTTCACATTATTGGCATCTACCATATTTAAAGTGTCTCCGCTGGGGGAAATAATATAACTCTTCAACTGCGCCTGTGTTGTAAGACAGGAACACAATAAAGTCATTATAATTAAGTGTCGCATAACGAGCATTTTAAACATGAAGCAACATTAAAATACCAACAATGATGCCATATTAAAGGTATAATATTTTACCCTGTCAATATGTTAATTCCACAGCCGCATTTACCTGCGGTGAAAAAGTTCAAATCTTCGCAGGCGGGTACCCGCCTGTAGTATGCGCTACCGGCCGGAAAATTTGTACAGCGCGAAAAATCTGGAATACAGCTTTATTCCGTACCCAGGCCCTTTTCAAATCGCGGGAGCAGGTTATTTATTGCTTTTACCGGCTACAGCATGTAAAAAACACACCTATTTTATCATTAGTGGCTTTTAAATCAGGCTGCCCCGGTCATATAATAAAGTTTGAAAACGTTGAAGAACATATGGGTTACGAAGTCAGGGACTTCGAACAACATCATTTTCCACCCCGGGGCGTTCGGAGAAGAAGCTTTTTGATCATTTCTCTCCCGGCCGTGGAAGTCTTCCTAAGATGAAGATCTTTCTTCATCCTCCTTTGCCAAACACCTTTTCTTTCCCCGGGACCATCGAAATGAAGCTCATTGAATAGTATGCCGCAGATAATTAAAACGCCCTGTTATTACTTCATCCTGATCTCAAGCAGCTTCGGCCAGTTTTTACCGGTAACGAACACCCTGCCCGTGGCGGGGTCCCATGCAATGCCGTTCAGTACCGCGCCTTCTTCCACCGCTTTCCTGTCCAGGTTGATATTTACCAGCTTTTTCAATGAATCCTTGAAGTTGAGCATCCCGGTCACATAGCCGGTAGCCGGGTCTATTTTGAGTATATGATCTGCCCCCCACTGATTGGCGTATATATAGCCGTTGATGTATTCCAGTTCATTCAGCTTATCCACCGGTCCTACATGACTGTTTACATTTAAAACACGTTCCAGCTTAAAATCGCCGGGGCGCACAAAATACAATTTATCGGAGCCATCGCTGATAATCAGGTTGGTGCTGTCATGTGTGATGCCCCAACCCTCGTTCTGCCAGAAACCCCTCCTGACCAGTTTCATGTCCTTCAGGGAGTAAACCAGTATGATATGCTCTTCCCAGGTAAGCTGGTAGATCGTATCATTCATGATGGTGATGCCTTCGCCGAACAGGGATGCTTCCAGGTCGATCCGCTTGTCTATGCGACCGGTTGTGAGGTCCACTTTGCGGAGAGAAGAGTGCCCCTTGTGTCCTGTTCCCTCATATAACTGGTTATTATGAAACACCAGTCCCTGTGTAAAGGCCATCGTATCATGCGGATATATGTTCAATACTTCATAGCCGATGTTTACGGGCGGCGGAATAGCGCTTTTAACAGGGATATCGGTGGCAGGGCTGTTGCCGGAGTCGCTGCTACCGTTACAAGCGGTAAAAACCAGCAGGACGGCAAGGCGACCGGTCTTTTTCAGAAACTGTATCATAGCTGCAAAAATAAGGTTTCAGGACATTTATTTGCGACACCGGCAGCCGGGATATCGAGGTATTAACATAATCTGTATACCAGCAAGGGGCACCGGTGACGGGCAGCAAAAACAGTATGCCGGGGCTCCCGTTCCCCATACACCTAACAGTTTTTCAAAACCCGTGAGGTGTTCCCGTACAACTCCTGTATGCATCATTATTGTATATTTAGGGATAAAATCCCCGTATGCGGATATATTTTCTTTTAATGGGTTGTATCGGTTTTTTTGTATCTGGTTATGGGCAGTTCGGCGGCATCCCTTCTTCCCTGAAATGGCAGCAGATCAATACGCCGCAGGCAAAGATCATTTTCCCGGAGGGGTTAGCGCAGGAAGCCAAAAGTACAGCCGATATTATCCGCTATGCCGACAGCGTCACCGCTGCGACCATGGGGTCTTCCCGGAAAAAGATCAACATCGTATTCCAGAACCAGACCACGGTTTCCAACGGCTTTGTAGCCCTGGCGCCCTGGCGGAGCGAGTTTTTCATGACGCCGCAACTCAACAGCTTTCAGCTCGGCAGCCTGCCCTGGGTGAAAAGCCTGGCGCTGCACGAGTACCGGCATGTGCAGCAGTATATGAACTTCCGGAAGGGATTGTCAAAAGTAGCCTACTATATCCTGGGCGAAGAGGGACAGGCAGTTGCCAACAGCGCCTCCATACCGGATTGGTTTTTCGAAGGGGATGCGGTTTTACAGGAAACATTACTGAGCGGACAGGGACGCGGCAGGGTACCGGCTTTCTTCAACGGCTACCGTTCGCTGTGGGCAGATAACAGGCACTATTCCTTTATGAAGCTGCGGAACGGATCGATGAAGCATTACGTGCCCGATCATTACGCCCTCGGGTACCTGCTGACCGGTTATGGCCGTGAGTTATACGGCGATGACTTCTGGGCAAAGGTGACAGATGACGCCGCCCGTTTCAGGGGTGTTTTTTATCCTTTTCAAAAAGCTGTGAAAAAGCACAGCGGTACAGGATACAAACATTTTGTAAAAGACGCACTGACCTATTACAAAGCATACCCGGCAGCACAAGTACCTTCCACCACCAAACAGGCTGCAGCCGGTTCGGGGGAATTTATTACGCCTGCCACCCGTCGCTACGTTTCTCATTATACCCTGCCGCATTTTGCAGGAAAAGATTCATTGCTGGTATTGAAAAGAACCTACCGGGATATCCCTGCCTGGTACTGGCTGGTAAACGGCAAAGAATACCGTATACGGACAAAGGATATCGGGCTGGATGACTATTATTCCTATAACAACGGGAAGGTAGTGTACACCGCGTATGAACCCGATGCGCGGTGGAGCCAGCGCAATTACAGTGTTATAAAGCTGCTGGATGTGTACACAGGTGAAGTGACCGACATCGCCCGCCGGGGCAAATATTTTTTACCGGATATATCTGCAGACGGACAGTCAATTGTAGCAGTAGAATATCTGCCTGACCAGTCCACCGCGCTACACATACTGGATGCGCAAAGCGGTCAAAAGCTACGGGAGATCCCTGTGACGGAGCCAGGCACCGTGTACACCTACCCGAAGTTTTACAATGCAGAGCAACTGGTAGCCTGTGTAAGAAATAAGGACGGACTGATGAACGTGGCATTGATCGATATAGCGACCGGGGCAATGGATAATCTCACCGCCTGGAGCTATGAAATAAAGGGCTATCCTGTTGTTAAAGGTGATACCGTCTATTTTACTGCCAGCAAAGGTTATTTTGATGATATATGGGCCGTTGACATCAAAACTAAAGATCTTTCCAGGCTGACCAGCGAGCTTATGAGCGCCTACCAGCCTGCCATAAACGAAGAGGGAAAACTGGTATGGAGCAGCTTTACCTCCAACGGATACCGGTTGCAGGAAAAGCAACTGACCGGCGACGACTGGCAGCCGCTGCTGAGCGCGGCCGTGACACAGGCTGCCGACCTGTACCTGCCGGGCACGCTGCAAAAAGGAACAGACGCCCTGCCTGGAATCCCGGAAGGGGAATACAGTGTAAAGCGATACAGGAAAATAACAGCCCCATTTAATTTTCATAGCTGGCGTCCTTACTATACACAACCGGAATGGTCGATCACCCTCTATGGTCAGAATATACTCAATAACTTCCAGTCTACCCTGCAGTATACTTACAATGAAAATGAAGGCAGCCACACAGCGGGCTTCGATGCAATGCTGGGTGCATGGTATCCCTGGCTGACAGGTGGGGTGTCCTATGCATTAGACCGTAATGCCATAAGCAACGACCGGCATATTTTCTGGAATGAGTTGAATGCAGGCGCAGGCGCACAGTTACCCCTCAATTTTACACGGGGAAGATGGTATAAATACCTGACGCTGGCGTCTACCTTCAATGTATTACAGCAATCCATCACCGGAGTTTACAAAGACAGCATCCAGACCCGTATGTTGCAGTACGTACAGGCCTCGGCCAGTTGGAGCAGCCAGGTGCAAACGGCAGTGCAGCATATTCATCCACGACTTGCACAAAGCTTTTTTGTGCGTTACAGGCGGTCTGTGTCCGTACATACGGCCAACCAGTTCCTGGCTTCCGGAAGCTTATACCTGCCGGGCATCACCAAAAGCAACAGTCTTGTGCTGAGCGGCGCCTACCAGCAACGGGATACGGCGAACCGGTACCGTTTCAGCAACAGCTTTCCCTTTGCAAGGGGATACAGGGATGTGGAAAGCCCGCAAATGTTCAAATGGGGGATCAATTATCACTTCCCTTTATTCTACCCCGACTGGGGATTCGGCAACCTGGTCTATTTCCAGCGTATCCGTGCCAATCTGTTTTTCGATTATGCGTATGTACGCAATACTACTTTTCATGACCTGGACTCCTACCGGAGCATGGGCGGCGAATTGTTCTTTGATACCAAATGGTGGAACCAGCAGCCGGTGAGCTTCGGCTTCCGCTACAGCTATTTGCCGGACTATACCCGGGCGGGGCATACCCTGCCGCACCAGGTTGAATTTGTATTACCTGTAAACCTGATCAGTCCATAGCATATGAAAGGTTATTTGCTGTTATTGGGGATGATGATAGCCGTTCACGGAACGGGGCAAAACGGGATCGTGGTATTTCAGTCAGATTTTGGAATAAAGGATGGCGCTGTGGCTGCTATGAAAGGGGTAGCAAGCGGCGTGTCAACCGATCTGAAGCTGTATGATCTTACCCATGACATCCCCGCCTATAACATCTGGGAAGCGGCCTACCGCCTGGAGCAGACAGTAAGGTACTGGCCGGCAGGTACTGTGTTTGTGTCGGTAGTGGATCCGGGTGTGGGAACAGACAGAAAATCGGTAGTGTTAAAAACGAAGACCGGTCATTTTATTGTAACGCCTGATAACGGTACACTAACATTGGTGGCTAATTCTCTCGGGATTGATTCGCTTTGTGAAATAAACGAAGCCGTGAACAGGCGAAAAGACCAGCGGGAGTCTTATACCTTTCACGGCCGCGACGTGTATGCCTATACCGGCGCCCGCCTGGCTTCGGGCACTATCTCATTTAGGGAAGTGGGTAACCTGCTGCCCGGCAAAGTGGTACGCATCCCGTACCAGGAAGCCGCTATAGAAGGGAAAACGCTGAAAGGGAACATTCCCATACTGGACATTCAATACGGTAATGTATGGACGAACATAGAAGCCTCCTTACTGCAGAAGCTGGGTATTCGCTACGGAGACCGGCTCCGGGTGAAAATATTTAACGGGGATAGTCTCGCATACAACCACCATATGCCGTTTGTGCCAACGTTTGGCGCTGTTGCCGAAGGAGAAGTGCTTGCCTACCTGAACAGCCTTATGCAACTCTCCTTTGCGATCAACCTGGATAGCTTTACAGAAAAATACGGCATCAAAAGCGGCGCCGACTGGCGTGTGGAAGTGAGTCGCCTTATCAGTGCAGAGTAATCCCTGATCGTATTCAACCATCCCCTCAATTAGCATTTCATCCACCCCTTTATTGTCATTCCGATCCCCGCTCTTTTCTTTTGTCATTCCGATTAATCTGACAAAGGAAGATTAGTCGGAATGACAAAAGAAGTACCACCGCTTATCATTTATCAAAAATATCGCCGGGTGTTGCAGTAACAGGCGTTGATTATTGTTAGGTTCGGAGCTTTTGTAAAATGGCTCCCTACCTGCTGGCGTTATTATACCAGAAAACAATATCTGGTGAAAACACATCTACTTATTCCTTTTTTACTGACCTGTACATACGCTGCCAGTGCCCAGCCTTTTGCGGGTGACACTACCGTAAAGCTGGTGCAGCAAAAGGAGAATATTATAACAGAATCCACCATCGTTACCGTTCAGAACCTGGGCGTAAAGGTCAATTCCAACCTTCCCGAACTGCGGCCCACCGTATCTGCAGATGGTAACCTGCTGTTCTTTATTTGCGAAAACCATCCGGCCAATACAAAATACAGGGCAGTGCCCAATGCACAGGACATCTGGTACTCGGTGAGGGATAGTATGGGTAACTGGGGGGAAGCCATACACATGGAATACCCGTTAAATACCGCTCATTACAACGCCGTTTACTGGATATCTCCTGATAAGAACAAGCTGTTGATCCGGGGTGCATACGACCAGGGCGCTTTCTTAGGAAAGGGACTGAGCATGTGTGTCATGCAGGAAGACAGTACCTGGAGTGTGCCGCATCAGCTTCCCATAAAAAACTACTACAAATATGATAAGGGACGCCACTCAGGAGCCACTATGAGTCATGACGGAAAAACGCTGCTGATGTACATGACGCCCAAATCCGGCAGTCCTTATAACGATATTTACGTGAGCTTTTTGTTGCCTGAGGGATACTGGAGCGAACCCAAATCGATCGGCAAAAAAATTAACCTGCCGGATTATGATGAAATGACGCCCTACCTGGCAGCCGATGGCGTTACTATGTATTTCAGCAGCGACCGGCCGGGTGGACTGGGTGACAATGATATCTGGATGACCCGGCGCCTGGACAATTCGTGGACAAAATGGGCAGACCCGGTGAACCTTGGCAATCCGATCAATACCGATGGCTGGGATGCATTTTTCACACTGGACGCCGGAGGGGAATACGCCTACCTGACCACATACGAAAATACGTACGGAGAAAGCGATGTGGTAAAGGTAGCGCTCCTGGAGGAAGAAAAACCCGATCCGGTGGTGCTGGTAAGCGGCAACGTGTACAATGCAAAAACCAAAAAGCCGATCAGCGCTTCCCTGGTGTATGAAATCCTGCCGGACGGTACAGAGGCAGGCAACGGGTTGTCAAGTCCGGTAGACGGCTCGTTCCAGATCGTATTGCCCTACGACAGGAACTATCTGATACGTGCCACCTCTGATAAGTTCTTCGCGCAATCAGAGAACCTCAACCTGGATTCACTGATAAAAGAAGGCTATAAAGAAATTCATAAAGACCTGTACCTCGTGCCGATAGAGATCGGGCAGGTGGTACGCCTGAACAATGTATTCTTTGATTTTGATAAATGGGACCTCCGTCCGGAGTCTTTTATAGAGCTGGACAGGGTCGTGAAACTGCTGAATGAAAACCCGGCAATAGAGATCGAGCTCAGCGCACACACAGACAGCAAAGGTTCGGATGATTACAACTATACGCTGAGTGATCACCGCGCCCGGTCTGTATTGAATTATATCGTATCTAAAGGCATCAACGCCAGCCGGCTTATCTCTAAAGGATACGGCGAAATGAAGCCCGTGGCCACCAACGAAACGGATGAAGGAAGACAACTGAACAGAAGGGTGGAGTTTACGATCCTGAAAAATTAGATTTTCACATCTAACAGGTCTGGGAGACCTGTTAGGTGTAAGATTTGCCTGCTCAAAAAATTTTGACGATATTTAGTCTTCTCAAATTTTGAGATCTGTAAAGACTAAAGAAAAACATGCTACACCAGGACACCTATCAAAAATTACAGCCCGGCCATTACTACCATATTTACAATCGCGGGAACAACAAGGAAGTGATATTTAAGGAGCCTGGCAATTATTTTTATTTTTTAACTCTCTGGGAAAAATACATTCATCCTGTAGCCGCCACCTTTTGCTATGCTTTATTGCCGAATCACTTTCATTTCTTTATCCGGGTAAGGCTGGAGCGGTTCTCACAGATTGAACCCTGCGAGATGCTGTCCGAAGCTGTGGTGTCCCGCAGCTTTTCCAATTTATTCAATGCCTATGCCAAAGCGTTTAACAAGAGATATAACCGTACCGGAAGCTTATTCCAGGAAAGGTTCCGCAGAAAAGAGATCACATATGATGCCTATTTTACCGGAATAATCGGTTATATTCTAACCAATGCAATTAAGCATGGTTATAGCACAACAGCGGATGCCTACCCATACGCTGCCTGGAAAAGCCTGTTGTCCCGTCAGCAAACAAACTTGTCAAGAGATGAAGTACTGGAATGGTTCGGAGGGAGGGAGCCCTTTATGCAATATATTAAAGATTACCAGCAGGAAATAAAGCTGCTAAAGAAGTATCTCGAAAATACGAAAGATGATGATTACACCTAACAGGTTTTGAAAACCTGTTAGGTGTAAAACACTACGCCTTCTTCGCGGCTACTTTCCTGTTAGGACTTTTTTTCTTGCGGGCTATTTGCAACTGCGTTTTCCTGATGCGGAGCCTTCTTTTGGCAGCATCCTGCGCCTTCAGAATGGCATCTTCAAAAATGGTGGATTTAGACTTGATGTATTCGTCCTTACCCGGTACACGAATGTTCAGTGTACAGTTCACGATCTCTTTTGACCCTTTGGTTTCATGCAGAAGCGTAACTTCTATTTCCTGTATATCTTTATAGTACCTGTCGAGGATACTCAGCTTGCTGGTGGTAAATTCTTTTAAAGAAGGACTCAGTCTGTGTCCGGGAGATTCAATACGAAACTTCATAAAACGCTGTTTAATTAAATAATTCGGGTGCAAAGGTACTGATTAAAGTCCGTTCGCGCATGACGCAGGTAATGTACAATAATGAGCCTGCTCATTGACTCTAAATAAAAGAGTTTTTTCTCTTTTATTTGAAATAAGCCTGTATCTTTGCCCTGTAAAAAAGAACGATGTTTTCAAAAACTTGTGAATACGCTGTACGGGCTATGATCTTCATAGCGCAGAAAACAAAGGGAGGTGGAAAGATCGGTATCAGGGATATTGCAAAGGGAATCGATTCCCCGGAGTATTTTATTGCTAAAATACTGCAGGAACTGAGCAGGAAGGGATTGTTGCAGTCAACAAAAGGTCCTAACGGAGGGTTTTATCTTGATAAAGCATCTATGAAACATTCCCTGGCTGATGTTGTAAAGGCGGTAGACGGGGATAATATATTCTTTGGCTGCGGGCTGGGACTCAACCAGTGTTCCGAATCGCACCCCTGCCCCATACATCACGAGTTCAAGAAAATACGAAAGCAGCTGGCCCAGATGCTGGAAAAGGCCAAAGTGGGCACTTTTACGGAAGAGCTGGAGATCCAGACGTTTTTGAGACGATAATTTTTTTTATTATAATAAAAGATAAAAAGGTATTAATATCTTATTATTATGAAAGGCAGTTTAAGCTTGATAACAACAATATGCGTGCTGCTGACATTTGCGGGCAGCGGATATGCCGGTGAAATGCACCCATCGGATTTCACCTTTCATACCACCAACGCATGGATAGGAGTGGCTTTTGCAGCAGCCATTGTATTGCTGATCGCTTCCCTTGCGCTCAAAGAAAAAGTAGCTGCCCTGCGAAAGCATTACCGCAGAAAAGGAAAGGAAAAAAATACAGAAAAGCTGCGGGACTATATAGACACTCTTAACAGTCACCAGCTTGAAAAGCTGATGCAATGCCGGAGCAAACCAAAAACCGGCAATCTCCGGGCAATTGCATTACTGATCCTTTCCATCCCGGTATTTTTTACCGGTAATACAGCTATGGCACAGTCTGCGCAGGCAGTGGAAAATAAGTCGCTGCTGGGAGAAGGCGGCATCATTATTACCATTATACTCATCCTGATACCGATACTGGCAGGACTTGCCCTGTTGTTTATTAAGATCAGCCACGCGCTGAACCGGCAAAAGAATGCGCTCCGGATGGAGGAAGCAGAAAAGCTGTCGGAATACCTGGCCACCCTGCCGGAAGAAGAGATAGGTACAGCGCTGAAGAAAAGAAAAACTGCTTTGGACTATTCCCTAACTCATTTTGAGTTGTCAGGCAACCGGCCGGCTGAAGACGTAAAGGGTTTGCTGCATATCAACAGGTCAGCCGGCCTGCCTGTTGTTGCCGTTAAAAAGAAAGCCCTGCCGCGGCCCAATATAGACCCTGCTTTATCAAAGCTCGTGATCTGGTACCTGGGATGTGCCACTTTCTGGCTCCTGTTCGGTACTACGGTAGGAGAATATATTGGCGTGAAATTCATTGCGCCCGATGCGGACCACCTGAGCTGGCTGAGCTTCGGCAGACTGCGCCCGGTACATACCAACGCGGTTTTCTGGGGATGGGCATCCCTGGGCATGCTGGGACTCGGCTATTACATCGTTCCGCGGGTCAGCAATGTAAAATTAGCCAGCATGAAAATGGGCTGGTATACCCTGTACCTGATCAATGCCGCCGTCATCATCGGTACCATTTGCCTGATGGCGGGCATCAACAACGGTGGCGGCGAATACCGGGAATATATATGGCCGGTAATGCTGCTGTTCGGGGTAGGACTCGGTCTCACACTGGTAAATTATCTTAAAACCATTGCAAAGCGCACTACAAAGGAAATATACATTTCTAACTGGTATATGGTCTCTGCCGTCATTTTTACGATCGTGATCTCGCTGGCAGCGTATATCCCTTACTGGCAGAACGGATTGGGCGAGACCATTATCCAGGGGTATTATATGCACCAGGGAGTAGGCATGTGGTTTATGTTGTTTACACTGGGTATCGTTTATTATTTTTTGCCCCAGCAATTGAATAAGCCCATATACTCCTATAGCCTGGGTATACTGGCATTCTGGACACAGATATTGTTCTATACCCTTATCGGTACGCATCACTTTGTTTTCAGCGCCATTCCCTGGTGGCTGCAAACAGTAGCCATCGTGGGCAGTGCCGGTATGGCCATACCGGTCATAGCAGGCACTACCAATTTCCTGATGACCTTCAAAGGCGCCTGGTATAAGATACATGACAGCTATACGTTACCGTTCTTCCTGGTAGGTATCATATTTTATTTTACCGGCTCCATGCAGGGAACGGCGGAAGCCTTTCGCTTTACCAACCTGATCTGGCATTTTACTGATTTTACGGTTGCACACTCTCACCTCACCATGTATGGCATCATTTGCTTTTTCTTATGGGCCTGCATATATGCCGTAGTGCCCCGGCTTACCGGCAGGGAAGCGCCGCAGATCACTATCGGCGCCCATTTCTGGCTGGCCCTGATCGGGCTGCTGTTCTATTCCGTTCCCCTGATGTACGGCGGCACTATCCGGGGCATGATGTGGCTGGAGGGGAAACCTTTTATAGAAAGCGTATCCGTTATGTTTCCCTATTGGTTATGGCGCGCTATCGGCGGCAGCCTCATGTGGCTTTCTCACCTGTTTTTTGCTTACAACATGTATAAAATGATCGCAAACACATATACGGTAGACATTAAGGAAGCAGCGATTCAAAAGCTGCAGGAGCGTACCAACGCGCCTTCGTCCGTAGTATAAAACACAGAACCGGAAAATGGAATTATTTGATAATCATAAAAAGCTTTTTGGCGCTGCCACCATCCTGTTTGTGGGGCTTACGCTGCTGGTGGCGATCATGCCGGCCATCAACAACCAGCAAAGGAACCGCCCGTTGCCGGGTGCGGAGGAAATGAGCCCGGAAGCCATAAAAGGAAAAGCATTATTTATAGCCAATGGATGTGTAGCATGCCATACACAGCAGGTACGTAATGTGGAGATGGACCGGGTTTGGGGTAGCCGCCCCGGACTGCCTGCTGATTATGCAGGCATTACCCGCACCGATTTCTGGCGTAATACCGCCACCCTGATGGGTACCGAGCGAACCGGCCCCGACCTTACGGATATAGGTAACCGACAACCCAGCTCCGACTGGCACCTGGTGCATTTATACAATCCGCGTATCGTAGTGAAGGAATCGATGATGCCCGCTTATCCCTGGATGTTCACTTTCAAGGACGAGCCTGCTGAAAAAGATGTAGTGGTAAATGTGCCGGATGGATTTAAAAAAGGAAAAAGCGGTACCGTAGTAGCCACCCCGGACGCCCTGCACCTGGTAGCCTACCTGCAACACCTGAAGCAAACACCGCTGCCGGAAGGTGCTGCACCGGACTTTCTTTATAAACGGGAAGAGAGGATAGCAGCCGGTACAGCAGAAGCGATACAGGGATTGGATGGTAAAGCGCTGTACGTTGCAAATTGCCAGGCCTGCCACCAGGCAAACGGTGAAGGGTTGCCGGGCGCTTTTCCACCGTTGAAAGGAAGTCCGGTCGTTACCGGCGACAACATGGAATTGTATGTTGATATCATCCTGAACGGGTATGACGCGAGACCTGAGTATGGAGCCATGGCACCGGTTGGCAGCAGCCTGGGATGGACAGAGCCGGAAGTTGCAGCCATCATTAATTATGAGCGCACCAGTTGGGGTAACAACGAATCAACGATAACCCCCGAGGAGGTAAAAAAGATAATGGATGCTATACAGCAAAAAGCCAAATAGTGAAAGGTATGGAAATAACATTGATAACAATAAAAACAGGTGTATGAAAAAAGCAGTGACCGGTATATTGTTCCTGTTGATAACGGCTGCTTCCATGGCATGCCCGGTTTGCGAACGGAACCAGCCCACGGCGTTGAAGGGAATAACACATGGCGCGGGCCCCGAAAGCCAATGGGACTACGTGATCGTATGGACAACAGTTGTCATTGTGCTGCTTACTTTATTTTTTTCGGTAAAATGGCTGATACGTCCGGGCGAAAAGTCCGGTAGGCATATCAAGAGAATGATCTTATATAACGAACAATAATATGAATGACAAAACCACCATATTCATTTTTTTAGATGAGGATACGCAACCGGTAGCAAAGGTAGTATCGCCGGTAAGCTTTGAGCTGGATACCCGGAAGCTTACCGACGGAGCGCATGTGCTGAAGATCGTGAGCAAGGACCCGACCGGCAAGGAAGGTATCCGCACCATCCCCTTTGTGGTACGCAACGGGCCGGCAATAGCCGTGGAAGGTATCCGTGAAAATGCAGTGGTAGACGGTGTATTGCCTTTAATGATCAATGCCTATGGAAAGGGCGATTCAAAAACTTTTATCATAGAAGGCAGCGAAACACCGCAAAGCATCCCGGCCTGGGTATGGATGCTTATCATCGGCTTTGCCGGCTGGGCAATGTATTATATGATCAGGTATTTTTCGGCGCCCGGTCAATTATAACGGATATGGAAACAAAAAAAGACATAGAAACGATAGAGGATATTCAACTGCTCGTAAACACTTTTTATGACACAGTAAAAAAGAACCCGTTGATAGGTCCGATATTCACAGGCGTGATACAGGATCGTTGGCCCGAGCACCTGGAAAAAATGTACCGGTTCTGGCAAACGGTATTGCTGGATGAGCATACCTACTCAGGCAGCCCCTTCAGACCGCATGCCGCCATGCCACTTGAGCAACAGCATTTCAGTGTCTGGCTGGAGATATGGTATGCAACCATCGACCGCTTTTTTTCAGGTGCAACGGCTGACGAAGCAAAATGGAGAGGCGGCAAAATGGCTGTTATGTTCCTCTCCAGGATCGAGGATATCCGCAACAGCCCTTTCACTCCCCTGCTATAACCCTGTAAACGAAAAAGCGAATGAAAAGCAAGCACTATCCCGTAATTATCATCTGCACTTTTGTATGGATCGGCTTTGTATGCGCCATCAGCTTCATGGAAGCCTGGCTCAAGTTCCATGCGCCGGGGATCACCCTGCCCCTGGGACTGGGTATCGGGAGGCTGGTTTTTAACGCCCTCAATAAGGTGGAATGGATATTGGCCCTGGCTATAGTGCTCAGCCTGCTTTTCTCGGGGGAAAAGTTTTTCCGTCCCAGGAACCTGTTATTCCTGGCGCCTGTGATACTGGTAGCCCTGCAAACTGCCTGGTTACTGCCTGCGCTCGATACAAGGGCTGAATTACACATACAAGGTATGACAGTGCCGCCATCCAATCTGCATTTCTATTATGTAGGTGCGGAAGCCATCAAAATAATATGCCTGTTCATATTTGGGATTTCACTCTTTAAAGGTATAGCAGGTAAAAACAGCATACGATGAAACATTCCCGTCTCAGCAAAGAGCTGGTATACCGGGTACATATAAACGCTATTGCCACAATGGCAGAAAAATTATAATAAAATACACTCATTATGAACATCACAGACAAAACCATTATCGGGGAGCTGGTAGCAGAAGACTACCGGACCGCCGCCGTTTTCAAAAAGCACGGGATAGATTTTTGCTGTAACGGAAATCGCACCATTACCGAAGCATGCAGCAACAAGAACATCGAAACAGGTACGCTGATCGAAGATCTGAAGGAATCCGCTTTGCGGAATGAAAAAAATGCTGTAAATTATGCCTCCTGGCCGGCTGATCTGCTGGCTGATTATATAGAAAAAAAGCACCATCGCTACGTTGAAGCGAAGATCCGTGAAATAAAGCCCTACCTGGAAAAGATCGTTACGGTTCACGGAGATCGGCATCCGGAGCTGGCAGAGGTGGCGGTATTGTTTAACGAGTCAGCAGGGGAACTGACAACGCATATGAAAAAAGAGGAGCTGGTTCTGTTCCCTTTTATCAGGAAGATGACGGAAAGCAATGGCAAACCGGTAAAAGCACCATTCGGCTCCGTACAACAGCCTATAGCCATGATGTTTCATGAACATGACGCAGAAGGAGAACGGTTCAGAAAAATAGCCGCGCTGACCGACGATTATACACCACCTGCAGATGCCTGCAATACCTACAGGGTAACATTCGCATTGCTGAAAGAGTTTGAAGAGGATCTGCATATGCATATCCACCTGGAAAACAACATCCTTTTTCCAAAGGCGATCCGGATGGAGGAAACAATGACTGGTTAAAGAAGCAGCTGGCAAAGACCATTTGAACATGCAATATCAAAATTAATATTGATTATGGGTACACTTACAACCAGCATGCCGATAGACTACGACATGCTGATTGCTTACGGAGGCTTTGCCAGAAAATTTGATAAGGGAGATATTATCTTTCGCGAAGGAGATTCTCCCTATTTCTATTTCCAGGTGCTGGAAGGAGAGGTGAAAATGTTTTCCACCAATGCGGAAGGTAAAGACCTGATCCAGGGTATATTCAAAACCGGGGAGAGCTTTGGCGAGCCTCCCCTGCTGCTTGGGAAGCCTTACCCAAGCACCGCACAGGCGCATACTTCATGCATCATAGTAAAAGTGATCCGGGAACGATTCATGAATATACTGAAGGACTACCCGGAACTGAACACCCGGTTCATGTACACCTTTGCCAAAAGGCTATATGATAAAGCCACCTCGGTACAGATATGGCTTAACCAGTCACCCGAAGATAAAATCAGCAGCTTTTTTGCGAAGCTGAAAGCGGAGTCGGATTGCCAGTCCGCCATGATGATCCCTTATACCCGGCAGCAAATAGCAGATTTTACAGGACTAAGGGTGGAAACGGTTATACGCACCCTCATCAGGATGAGCAAGGAAAAGAAAATAAAGATTACAGATCATAAAGTTTATATTTAATCTAAAGGAATGAAAGCAGCTAACTGGTTCAAAATAGGTTTACTCAACCTGGTTATAGTGGCACTGTACGGCATGACCATGCGTTATAAAATAGCTTTTGACTTTCCTTATTTTGATCAGCGAAACCTGTTGCACGCACATTCTCACTTCGCCTTCAGCGCCTGGGTGAGTCATTTTCTATACACGGGATTATTATTGATGCTGCAATCGGCGCTGCCGGGGAAGAAGCTACGTATATACAATCTCCTGATCGCGGCTAACCTGCTGAGCGCTTACGGAATGCTCCTGTCATTTACGATGCAGGGCTACAAAGTGGTGTCCATAACATTTTCAACCCTCTCTATCGTCATCGCTGCCATTTTTGCCTGGAACTTTATACGAGATGCCAAACACCTGCTCCATAAAGGAGCACGCCCCTGGGCGATCACAGGGTTGCTGTTGAATGTGCTGGCCGCTGCCGGGCCTTTTTACCTGGCCTATATGATCGCAAGCAAAAATCTACACCACGAGCTATACCTCGGCTCCGTTTACTACTACCTGCACTTTCAATACAATGGCTGGTTTTTCTTTGGCTCCGTTGCAATTGCGCTCCACCTGTTCCCGGAACTGCAATTCTTCAAAAAATATTTTCTGCCGTTTGCACTAACGGTAATACCTACCTTCTTTTTATCAACCCTTTGGACCAAAATGCCGGTGTGGCTGTATGTCATTACGGTAATAGCTACCGTCATTCAATTAATAGCCTGGATGGGAATTGTACAAAAGCTATATCGCATGGCAAGGCAAAAAAGCATCACCTGGGTGGCTGTCTTCTTCTATGCGGTGGTTATAGCCCTTACGATCAAATTTGTTTTGCAGACCGTTTCGGTTATTCCGTCATTAAGTCAACTGGTATTCGGCTTCCGCCCGATCGTTATCGCTTATCTCCATCTTGTATTACTGGGGATATACAGCCTGTTCATTATCGCCTACCTCCTGAAAAAGGGATACATCCGACCTGCTTCCCGCACCAGGAACGCTGTTTTCCTGTTTCTTGCGGGAGTAATGCTGAATGAACTGCTGCTGACGATCCAGGGGATAGGAGCTTTTTCGTATATAGCTATCCCCTATATCAACGAATTGCTCTTTGGCGCTTCCGTAGTACTGCTGCTGAGTGCAGCCTGGATTTTCCTATCCCCTTTTGATTATCAGATAGCTGATAAACAGTAGCATGGCGGCGTTGGTGACGGGACTTCTCTCCCGGCCTGCGGTTGGAAGAGAAATGATAATCGAGGGACCTTAGACCTGCATCCTGTGTCTGACCTGAGACTTGCATCTTGCATTCTGCGACCCCTACCCCCCATCTATGTTCTTCAACATCACCGCGGCGATCTTTCTTGCATGCTCTTTCATTGCCTCGGCTTTTGCACCTTCATACAGATCATCAACAGACTGGACAAACAATGCCAGCCACCGCTGAAAATGTGTTGCACCCGTGCGATACTTTTGATGTACGTTCCGGTGGGTTGTCAACGGATCGCCATCATAATTACCTGTAAAAAAAAGCACATTCTCCCAAAAGGAGCACATTACGGGCAGGTGCGTCTCCCAGTTTATCTTTACTACCTGCGTGAAGAAAAAACCAATTTCCTTGTCATTTTTCACCTTGTCATAAAAAAGGGTAACCACCCTTTCAATATCGCTTCTATCTTGAATATCTTTTTTCATATACCTGTGTTTGGGCATGCTAACAAAAGAATTCCGTGAACAATCCGGCTTTTCAAAGGTCTTTCCGGTTAAACTTCCGGAGAGATATAACAAAGGGTACTATTACCCAGAGGGTAAGCACTGCAAACGATAATGCCAGGCCCCATTGGGTACCAAAAAAATTCCTGAAAACAGCGCCCGTATACCCCATCATGGCTGAAACGTCAAGGTGCAGCAATATGAGTATCCTGCCAAGGTCTACCGGGCTTAAGGCGCTTAACAGCACCACTGCCTTTTCGATAGGATATTCGGAAAACTGGAAGAAAAGGAACAGGACGAGCCCATCAAAAAGCAGGGAAAAATACAACCACAACAGGATGGAAACACCTATTCCTTTGGCTTTATCACGGGTAAGAATACTTGCCAAAAAAGCAATGGCAACGAAGATCACAGAAAGAAACGACCCCATCGTGATCATCATGACAGCCGTGCGAATATCTGCAAACAATAAAATGGGGATACCGGCTCCCAGCAGGTAAGCCACTACCAGGCTGAGTGACACGCCAACGAACAAGGCCTTCCATATCATGCTGCGTTTTACCGGGTGACTTACCAGCAGTTCTATAAATTCATTGCTGTTGTATACATATATAGTGGCAAACAATACGGACACCAGCGGTACAGTAAGCAATATGATATTCAGCACGGTGAGGATCCCTTTGGAAGCATTGCTCTCCAGTCCGAAAGCGCTCCAGGAAAACAATGCCAGCATCAATGCATAGGCGATCACTATCCTGTTTTTGAGGATGTCCAGCGCTACATATTTCAGTATTCTTTTCATGTGCTATGCCTTCAAAAGTTCAACAACCGATTTTGCCAGGGTTTCCTGTCCTGTCATTTCTTTCAGTTCGTGCACCTCTTTATGTAAAACCAGATTACCGTCCTGCATAAAAACCACCTGGCTTACCAGTTCTTCCAGTTCGCTCAGCAGGTGCGAAGTAATAAGAACAAGACAACCTCTTTCCCGCACATCCATAATTTTTTCCTTCAGGATCTCGGCGGCAACGGGGTCAAGGCCTGCGGTAGGCTCGTCCAGTATCAATACCTGCGGATGGAACATGAAGGCCAGCGTAGCACTTACTTTCTGGGTAGTGCCACCGCTAAGCGTCCGCATTTTCTTATCCAGCATGGTATCGATGGCGAACCGGTCGTAAAGGTCATTGTCTTCCGGCTCAGCGCTGTTACGGATGCTCCTTACCATATCTATCACCTGTCCGATGGTCATATTTTCGGGGTACCGGCCAATTTGCGGCATATACCCGATCTGCGCACGGTACCGGTTGTCACGACGGATGGTTTTTCCGTTAAAAAAAATATCCCCCTTATCCGGTAACACCATTCCAAGAATGGATTTAAGCAGGGTTGTTTTGCCACAGCCGTTGGGACCGATGAGTGCCACGCATTCTCCTTTCTCCAATTGCAGGCTCACGTTATTGAGCACCTGCAGTTTCCGGAAACGTTTGTATATATTCCTGATCTCGATCATCGCACATAAGGTTTCATCCTGGGCCTGTTGTCAATAAAATTTTCGGGGGTAAGCGACGGCAACAGCTTTTCGGATTTATCCAGCAAACTGATCATAAAGCTGCGGTACAGCAACATTGCCGGCGGGTTCTTCTCCACAATTACGGAATACAGGCTCAGGGGACGGTACGGCACATCGCCTACACCATCCTTATCCAGGTCATAGCCTTCGTATTTATCCCAGTAATTTTCACTGAATTTGTTCAGGGTCAGCGATCCGTTGGTGCTTACATCAAAAGTGTTTCCAATAAAATTATTATCCGAGATCAGGTTGTCGATACAACTGGCCTGAATACGCAGTCCCCAGCCATTCGCCTGCAGCAGATTATTTTCCATCACAATACGGCTGGAACCGTCTAAAAAAACACCGGTTGTATTCTTTAAAAATTTGTTTCCTGAAAGATAGCAGTCTGATATCTCCTTAAATAAAACCCCGTAAGCCGCATCCCCCCAGTTTTCTTCAAAAGTATTATTCAGCATGGTCACTCTTCTTGTAAACATCACGGCTACTCCTGCCCCGTTATTTTTGAAGTAATTTGAAATGTAAGCGTCATCGTTGGAAAACATAAAGTGAAGACCATACCGGAGATTGTTCTTTGCTATATTTCTCCAGATAACCGAATGGGTAACAAACTCAAAATATATGCCGTCCCTGTGCCCTTCAATAAAATTGCCGGTTATCTGCAGGCTATCGCTCTTCCAGCAGTGAATGCCATTCCCGGAACGGTATTCTTCCTTTTGAGAAGCTTTAATAATATTGTTCCTGATAATACAATGCTTTCCGTACTGTATATAAACACCAAAAAAATTATCCTGCAGCTCATTGTCTTCAATGGTTACATGCAAAGCATCGTACACTTTAACAGCACCCGGATCATCGAGGGTTCCTCTTCCGGAGTTATGGAGCCGAAACCCCTTTATTACGACATGGTTAGCTTTTACAGACAACATCTCATGCTTAAACTCCCCGTCCAGCAGGGGCAGTCCTTCCCCCAGCATCCAGACAGACTTATCCACAATGATATTTCCCTCCTTATACACGCCGGCGCTCACCACCAGCGTGTCCCCATCTGCACAAGCTGCCAGCCCTTCCTTAATGGTTGCGAATCGCTGCCCGGCTCCCACATAAATGGTAGCGGCAAACAGTTGACCACCTGCCGGCAGAAGCAACACCAGCCATATACAATTTCTAAGGATGTTCCCCTTCATTTTGATGTTCCTTTGATTGCCCTGCGATGATATCGTTCCACAGCTTCACTACTTTATCGTTTGCGGCAAACGTGTCTGCCTCCTCCTTTGTGCCAAATGCAGCCGTATTTCCACCCATGGGGCTTCTCAGGGCTTCGTCCTGAACATACCAGGCTGCTGTAGCATCAATGAGTGCATTATCTTTCGTATAATCATGAACGTAGTGCCCCCTGACGCCGTTTTTTTCCAGGTCCTTTTTAAACTGTATCATACAGCTTATATCATCAAATTTATATACCCTGCCCTTTTTTGTAATAATTTCGGCGCCAAATTTTCCGTCAGCAATTGTCATCCTGCAAAAATCACAACCGTCGCTATTCAATCGTATCGGCTGCGGGCCTTCGCTGCTGCAGGAAGATGCCAGCAACAGCATGCCGGATACTACTGCAACGGCGGCCGTTTTTTTCAGCTTCCTCAACCGCTTCAACACACCGGCTTCCTTTAATACAGCAATAAGCGTAAGAATACCGGCCCCTACAAAAAGCCAGCCACCAATATGCGGTACAGAATACGCACCGAAGTTAAGCAATTGCTTAAACCCTATCAGGGGTGGCTGATAAGCCATGCCCGGCACTTTGATGGCAGCATTGGGGTCGAGGTTGTGTCCGTAATTATATTCCCATATCCAGAAATCCACCATGGCTACGATGCCGAACACAACAAAGGCGCCGAATACTATATACAGCAGCCGGCGGCGACCGGCAAAAGCGGCCAGCAGAAATAAAAACACATACGCTGTTATAATATACGGCAGCAGGGTAAACTCCACAAAGTCTTCTGTATGGAGTGTCTTCATTCCTATGTAGTGATTGAGCCCGTTGATAATTTCCACATCACCCGCAATTTTATTTGCCCATATCTGCAATGCCAGCCCCTCCGGGTATTGTGGTGCATCCAGCTCTATCTGCCATATAGGAACAAAAATGGATACCGAAAGCATCAGGGCGGATAATACCAGTAATAGCTTCGATACTGCCGATATTTTTATTTTCATGTTTACATTATTTTATACCGCTCGCACATCTGTAACAGACCCGATTCATTAGTCTAAACAGCTGTAGCGGCGGCCTGTCCGCCCGGCTGAAGCCGTTCGGACATTATACGGAAATATACAGGTCTCAAATAAAAATCCATTTTGTATTAGATCAGACAGTCTGCTTTGGCGTCGTTTATAAATCAAAGGGGCAGTGCATCATGTGAAACAACTGCCCCTCTGAAAGTCTTTTATAGTGATCAACTATTTGGCATCATCCCCCAGCCAGAACTTCAGCGGCACATTACTTCCTTTAGGAGATACCCTCACATAACCGGACATTTCCTGGTGCAATGCTGAACAGAAATCTGTACAATAGAATGGGAAAATACCTACCCTGTCGGGCACCCATTTGATAGTGGTCGTTTCTCCCGGCATAATGAGCAGCTCACCATTGTCGGCACCCTTTACAGCAAAGCCGTGCGGCACATCCCAATCCTGCTCCAGGTTGGTAACATGGAAATATACTTCATCTCCCACCTGGACGCCTTCAATATTATCCGGGGTAAGGTGAGAACGGATGGTAGTAATATATACATGCACCTTATTTCCCTGGCGCACTACTTTCGCTTCTCCTTCACCGTTGGTTTTATAAGGATGCTTGTTGTCGTTAATATCAAATATCTTCAACTGTTTATCCTTTATCAGGTCGCCGGGCACTGCCTGCGCATAGTGCGGCTCACCAATGGTAGGATAATCCAGTATCAGCTCCATTTTGTCGCCGCTGATATCATATAGCTGTGCACTCTGCGATAATTCCGGTCCGGTAGGCAGGTAACGGTCTTTGGTGATCTTGTTATATGCCACCAGGTATTTTCCAAAAGGAGATTTGGTGTTGCCGCCGGGCACCATCAGGTGTCCTACTGAGTAATAAGTAGGCTGCCTGTCCAGCACTTTCAGATCTTTGATGTTCCACTTCACCACTTCCGATGAAACAAAGAAAGAAGTATAGGCATTTCCGGTGGCATCAAATTCGGTGTGCAATGGTCCCAGACCCGGCTTCTCTACTTCGCCATACAATGCCGATTCGTATTTGATAACGGGGATACCGCCGAATTTCTCTCCTTCAAAATCCTGGTCAGCAATGGCCTTCTGGATCTTATCGAAGCTGAATACAGGCAGCAGGGCCGCCAGCTTACCGCTTCCTACAATGTATTCACCGGTGGGGTCTACGTCGCAGCCATGCGGAGATTTGGGACAGGGAATAAAATATACCAGGTCCGGGAAATCAGCCACATCCAGCACGGTAACTTCATTTTTAATGACAGAAGTGCCGGTGTGGGTATGCTCATCAAATTTATTATGCGCATACCGTACGGATTGTTTTTTTCCTTTTCCTGCCTTGATATATTCTTCCGCTTTTTTCCAGTTCACTGCCATAATAAAATCTTTGTCTCTTTTGGAAGCGTTCACTTCCAGCAGCGTGTTGGCCAACTCGGTGTTATAGCAGCTAAAGAAGAACCATCCGTGTGATTTGCCTTTGCCTGCACGCGCCAGGTCAAAATTAACACCCGGAGTTTTCAACTGGAACGCAATATCCATTTCACCGCTCTCTTTGTTTACGCTTACGAAGCTGATATGACCTTTGAAGTTTTCTTTATAGGATTCAATCGGCACATCGGCATTGCCGTCTTCAGGCACGCTAAAACGTGTGCCGGCCACAATATACTCTGAGTTTTCGGTACCAAAGGGAGAACTGTGGTTGCCGCCGCTGTTGGGCAGCTCAAGAATTTCTGCGGTACGGAAGGTACGCAGGTCAACACGGGCCAGCCTGGGCGTGTTATTTCCGTTCACGAATACCCATTTTCCGTCAGCCACACCATTGGTCATACTCATTTCCACGTGGTGCAGGTCATCCCAGGGTACAAAGCCATGTGAGGTATTCAGCATGGGTTTGGTTTCTTCACTGAAGCCCCAGCCTTTTTCAGGGTCAACAGAAAATACCGGAATCACGCGCAGCAGGCGTCCGCTGGGCAGACCGTAGACACTTAGCTGACCGCTAAAGCCACCGGAAACAAAATTGTAAAATTCATCATATTTCCCCGGGGGAACGTACACTTTGGAAGCTGCATTACCGCTTACAGCACTACCCGAGCTTTTAGGTTTGCAGGACATTACCGAAACAACCGTTATGAGCAATGTAGCAATAATGAGAGAATGTTTGTGCATATACTTATGGTTTTGTTCGTATTTAATTATTTTACGCCGTCATTTTCACGCATATACTCCACAATGCTCCTCGCTTCGTCTTCCTTGAGGTTTTGATTCGGCATCCGAACCAGGCAGAGCTCCAATTGAGCCTGTACCTCGGGATCTTTATCGATCATCGGATCGGGATCAACAATGAAATTCATCAGCCAGTGCAGCGTTCTTCTTTCTGTTACCCCTTTCCAGCCCGGACCTACCAGCCTTTCATCTGTCATCTTATGACAGGAATTACATTTGGTGGCAGAAATGGCTTTCCCCTTGTCTGCCATTGCTTTGTCTAACGGGCCTGCAGGTGTGTTAGTTTCATCGAACTTTCCCTCACCCCGGGTAGGGTCGTAAGAGGATGGATCTGATGTGGCCCGTGGTGTTTCCGCAGATCCGGTTTCGGAACCCGACCCTGATCCCCCGCCGCAGGAAATAATAAAAAGAAGGACTACCAACAGGCTAAGCATTGTAATGAAGGACTTTTTCATCAATTAAATTTTTTTTGTTTCAAATGATATGAAGCCCACCCCTTACCTTTGGGCAGGTTCTTTCCGTACAGACGACCGCCCGGAAAAATCTGGCCTATTTCTCGTGGAAAAATCGCCTTTCGTTTCGTTGAACGAGTTACAAAACTACCAGTGAGCAGGCACAGGCTAATATGACTGGAATCATAAAATGAGGGAAATCATTCATATCCTGCTTTAACTGACTATACTCATACAGGATACTGCAGGGTTGGATTATCTTTATACATTCATTTTTATGGCAAAGAAAAGAAAGGAGAGACCCGATATAGAAAATGCGGCAGACATCCGGCTATTGGTGGACACCTTCTACGACAAAGTTCGGAGCAATGCTGTTATCGGTTATATTTTCAACGACGTTGCCAACGTAGACTGGGAACATCACCTGCCGAAAATGTACGCCTTCTGGGGCAGTATTCTATTGGGTGAACATTCGTATTCGGGTCATCCCATGAGCACGCATATTGAGCTCAGTAAAAAGACATCCCTGGCAGAAAAAGAGTTCAGTGAGTGGCTCCTGCTGTTTACCCAAACGGTAGATGAGCTGTTTACCGGCGAAAAAGCACATGAGGCAAAGCTGAGGGCTGCCAACATTGCCCGGCTGATGCTGCATAAGATTAAAACGAGGTCCATAGGATTGGATATACAATCAGCAAAAAACAGTGAATAGGAAGATTGCCGGGGAGGCCGGCGCCGCGAAATGACGCCGGAAAGTGTGGATGTCCCTGATACAAACATTCGTTTGCTCCGCCGCAATAACCACCGCCTGATTGATCAAAAGAGGCAGAAATCTCCTACCTTGCACGCTTAATTTTCTTCTCTTGAAACCGATTTCGCTGCTGTTCGTTTCGCTTATCTTATTTTTCCATGTATCTGCGCAAAAGAAAAACGCAGCGTTCCAACTGCATATAAAAAAAGCTGTTTCACCCGTTGTTATTGACGGCATCATTGATGAACAAGCCTGGGAGGAAGCAGCAACAGCTACCGATTTTTATATGATGCTGCCGATGGATACCAGCCTGGCAGATGTACGGACCGACGTGCGCATGACATACAATAATGACAATCTCTACCTGCTGGTTGAATGTTTCAACAATGGTACCGGCCCGCATATGGTGGAATCTCTTCGCCGGGATTTTTCCTTCCTCAAAAATGATAACTTTCTCCTGTTCATGGACACTTTCGATGATCTCACGACCGGCTTTTCCTTTGGCGCCAATGCCTTTGGCGCCCAGTGGGACGGCATTATGTACGAAGGAGGTAAAGTGGACTTAAGCTGGGATAGTAAATGGACATCCGTCGTAAAAAATTACGAAGACAAATGGGTATTCGAAGCTGCTATTCCTTTCAAAACCATCCGCTATAAAAAAAACGCAAAAGTCTGGGGCATCAATTTCGGCCGGAACGATCTGAAAACAACAGAGAAATCAAGCTGGACGCCTATCCCGCGCCAGTTCCCGAGTGCCGCCCTGGCCTATACCGGATCGCTCATATGGGATGAAGCACCGCCGGCACCCCGGTCCAATATTTCGGTGATACCGTTTGTATTGGGCGGTATAGCAAGGAACTATGAACAGGGCACCAGGCCGGTTTATACAAAAGATATCGGCGGCGATATAAAGGTATCTATCGGTCCTTCCCTCAACCTGGATCTTACCGTCCGCCCGGACTTCTCACAGGTGGAAGTGGATAAGCAGGTGACCAACCTCAGTCGTTTTGAACTGTTTTTTCCCGAGCGAAGGCAGTTCTTTCTCGAGAACGGCGACCTCTTTGCCAATTTCGGGTATGCAGATATCCGTCCCTTTTTCTCCCGGCGTATCGGGCTGGGCGTTCCCATAGACTTTGGCGCCAGGCTCAGCGGCAAGCTGGATAAGAACTGGCGCATAGGTATAATGGATATGAAGACCGCTAAAGTAGGAGAGCGAGCCTTACCGGCACAAAACTTTGCAGTATTCTCTCTTCAACGAAAAATACTGAAACGCTCCAATATCGGAGTGATGTATATTGATAAGAGTTCGCTGGACTATCATCCGGATGCAGCAGACAGCCTGAAGGGTATTTACTCCCGATATAACCGGAACCTGGGTTTTGAATACAACCTGGCCTCCGCCAGTAACCGGTGGACCGGGAAAGCCATGGTATTGAAAACATTTCAGCCCGGGACAGACAAAAAAGACTGGACCTATGCCGGGCACCTGCAGTACAGCAGCCGCAAATGGCTGCTATATGGGCAACTGCAATATGTAGGCGAACATTTTAACCCCGAAGTGGGCTATACACCCCGGCGGGGCTATGTTAAGTTCAATCCCCAGCTGTCCTATTTCTTTCTCCCCAAAGGAGGTAATATCCTGAGTCATGGTCCCGTCATCAACAGCACCTATTTCTTCAATACGGATCTGAAAGAAACAGACCACACCAATATCTATTCTTACCTGATCACCTTCCGGTCGAAGGCCACGCTGACCCCGCTGATACAGCAGGATTATGTAAAGCTGCTCACCCCCTTCGATCCTACCAATACCGGTAAAGATTCCCTGCAAACCGGCACACAACACCGGTGGTGGACCACAGGATTTGATTATGTATCCGCGCCACAGCATCTTTTTACCTATACAGCATCTCTCAGGTATGGCGGTTATTATGCGGATGGAAAATTGTTGACCATAGGAGGTGAGTTGGGCTACCGGTTTCAGCCATATGTTAACATAACCCTGAATACCACTTACAACAGGCTGAACCTGCCGGACCCCTGGGGCAAAAACAACTTCCTGCTGATAGGCCCGCGCATTGATGTAACGTTTACCAATACCCTGTTTCTTACCACTTATATTCAGTACAACCAGCAAATGGATAATATGAACATCAATGCAAGGTTTCAGTGGCGCTACAAGCCTGCATCAGACCTGTTCCTTGTATATACAGACAACTATCTTCCCGGGCCATGGGCTGTTAAAACAAGAGCACTGGTGCTGAAGTTCAATTACTGGTGGAGTATTTGATTGTGTGACAGCTGCCAATACATATTTGCAACGAACTGGTAATCAAAAATCATCTCGATCCTGACCTCCGGTTAAGAGAGATATCTCATGAAAGTGCGGGATATCTCTATTCCGAACGTTCGGAATACTGCATTATATTGAACACATGTGAGGTAAGCTGTGGATCAGCTATAGAACCCTGATACATTACGCTGATAAAGCGATCAGCCAACTTATCATAGATGGTAACGTACCACAGCTCAATGATTGACAAGTCCCTAATTAGGTACTCGAAATAACGATTGTCAGGTATAGCTCAGACCGCCTCCCGATACCAGAAATATTCAGTACATTTAACGCTTAATAAAAAGCGACATCCGTTATGGACAGAAGAAATTTTTTACGGGCTTCCTCCCTGTTTGGACTGGGTATGGGATTGGGCACAAACAGTTTTGCTTTCAACACCGGCAAACCGGCGGAAAAGCGCATCGGCATGATCGGGCTGGATACTTCTCATTGCATAGAATTTGTAAAAGCGATGAATGCCAAAGATGCCGGGCAGGCATTTGACGGCTATACCATCACCATTGCTTACCCGCACGGCAGCCGCGATATAGAAAGCAGCTATTCCCGCATTGAAGGATACACGAAAACCGTAAAAGAATTCGGCGTAAAGATCGCAGCTTCCATAGACGAAGTGATTGCCAACAGCGATGTTATCATGCTGGAGACTAACGATGGCAAGCTTCATCTGGAACAGGCACTCCCGGTTTTTAAAGCCGGCAAACGGGTGTTTATCGATAAGCCGATTGCAGCAAAGTACGAAGATGTAGTAGCCATTTTCAAAGCATCCCGGCAATATAATACCCCCTTTTTCTCAGCATCTTCTCTCCGGTATGTAGAGAACCTGGCGGCCATCAGGAACGGCAGTCTTATCGGAAAAGTACATGGCGCAGACACCTACTCCCCTTCCGTGCTGGAACCTTCACACTCCGACTTTTACTGGTATGGCATCCACGGCGTGGAAATGCTGTTTACGGCAATGGGTACCGGCTGTACAAGTGTAAACCGGATAAATACCCCGAATATGGATGTAGTTGTGGGTACCTGGAATGACGGGCGACTGGGCTCTTTCAGAGGTACGCGACAGGGAAAACATAAATACGGTGGTATTGCCTTCGGTGAAACCGGTAATATGATCATCAGCGAGTATTCCGGATACAAGCCTTTACTGCTGGAAATCGTGAAATTCTTCAATACCGGGATCGTTCCCGTAGATATCAATGAAACCCTCGAGATATACGCTTTTATGGAAGCGGCTGACGAAAGCAAAAAGCAACGCACACCTATTGAATTAAAGCCTTATCTTGATATGGTAAAATAATTCCTGGTCCGGTATTTTGCAGCATTTGTTCAACTGCTGCAATGCTGATATTTTTGTCATTATTAAGACCAAAGTTCATCGGGGGTTTCGTACTTTCGATGCTCACAGGCTTTCAGAAGCCTTCTTAATTATTTTACCGCAGATGGGGAGAGTACTACACGGGTCTGACAAAATAAACCTGTTCCTTGCCGGAAGCATCGCGCTGGCATACCTGATAGGGTTGTTTGTGCCTTTAATGGATGCGGATGCAGCGCATCATGCCAATATCGCGCTGCACATGTATTTACAGAACGACTATGTGCACCTGGTGGATAAAGGAAACGATTATCTTGATAAACCGCACCTGTTATTCTGGCTGGCGGCTATGTCCTACCAGGTATTGGGTGTATCGGCATTTTCCTATAAAATAGCCTCCCTGTTGTTTTCAATTGCCGGCGCCTTTGCCACTTACCGGTTAGGCACACTGCTTTACAATACGCAAACGGGTAAGCTGGCGGCATTCATACTGGTATCGGCACAGGCATTTATTTTGGCCTGCATGGATGTGAAGATGGATGCATTGCTGACCGCCAATATCATTCTGGCAACATGGCAGCTTATTGAAACAGTGATTTACAAAAAATGGTATAACCTTGTGCTGGCTGCATTGTTTATGGCCCTGGGCTTCGCCACCAAGGGACAGATCGGACTGGTAATGCCGGGGGTGGCTCTTTTCTTCTTCCTGCTGTACAAAAGGGACTTCCGGCAGATGTTCCATATACGATGGCTGGCATTGTTAGCACTCGTCGTTTTATTTATCAGCCCGGTGCTCTATTGCTACTACCTGCAGTTTGACCTGCACCCCACCAAAACGATCCGGGGCATGTCGGGTATTTCCGGCGTGAAATTTATCCTGTGGGGACAAAATATTGAACGCCTCGACGGGGGCAACTGGGGTGGCGGTAAAAGGGATTATTTTTTCTACCTGCACACGATGTTATGGGCTTTTCTACCCTGGAGCCTGCTGGCTTATTATGCCACCGGCATGAAGATAAAAGCATTATGGAAAGACCGCTTTCGATACATACCGGGTGAAGAAGCTCTCACTGCCGGAACGATCGTGACGGTTTTTACGCTTATTTCATTGTCAAAATTCCAGCTGCCGCATTACCTGAATATCCTTTTCCCGTTTTTTGCCATCCTTACCGCCGTATGCCTTTTGCAGTTGCACAGCCGGCAAAAATGGAGAACGCTCCGCATAATGCGAAATATACATGTGCCCGTTATCGTTACGGCTGTGATACTGGTTGCCCTGCTATGCAGCTATGCTTTTCCTGTACAGTCGTATCTATCCTGGATACTGGCAGGCGCCGTTATGATTACCGGTTTCCTCTTCTATAAAAGAGCGGAGCTGCTCCGGCAGTTGCTCATCACCAATATGGCCGGTATAGCGGTCATCAATATACTGCTGAATGGGAACTTTTATCCCGCGTTGATGCAATACCAGGCAGGTTATACCCTGGCGAAAACGGTACAACAGCAGGCAATTCCCAACGGGCAGGTGGCATTTTACAACACACATAGTTTTGTTTTCGATTTTGCAACGGCGTATCTGCACCCGGCTGCAGAAGCGGAGGAACTACGGGCCGGAAAACAACAATGGCTTGTCACAGACGCAGCTGGTATCGACAGCCTCCGGTCCGGTGGCATAACGCTTACCGTCGTTGATTCCGCTGCCCAATACCGGGTCACAAGGTTGAAAGCCTCATTCCTGAACCCGGCGACAAGACCTAACACCCTTGACACCATTTACCTGATCAAAACCGAGTAGCATGCATCCCGAAATATCAGTTGTGATAACCGTATTGAACGAAGTAGACAATATTCGTCCGCTGATCGACAAGCTGAGGATTGATTTGAAAGACCTGGACTACGAAGTTGTATTTGTGGATGACGGCTCTACAGATGGAACACAGCAGCGCATCAGGGAATGCGCCGATGAACATATCGTGTTACTTGAGCTGCGGAAAAACTATGGTCAGAGCACCGCTATGACAGCAGGCATTGAACATGCATCCGGCAAATACATTGTGCTGATGGACGGTGACCTGCAGAACGACAGCAGCGATATCCCGCCTATGCTGGCAAAGCTCAAGGAAGAAGACTGGGATGTGGTAGCGGGTCACCGTAAAGACAGGAAAGACGGGTTTATTATACGGAAGATACCCAGTAATATTGCCAATTACCTGATCAGGAGGGCTACCGGCGTTCATATAAAAGATTATGGTTGCACCCTGAAGATCTTTAAAAAAGAGATCGCGGACGACCTGGGGATTTACGGGGAGATGCACCGTTTTATTCCCGTATTGGCCAGCCTGCAGGGCGCACGCATCAGCCAGGTGGCTGTAAAGCATCACCCGCGTACCATGGGTAAATCCAAATACGGGTTGGGAAGAACCCTGCGGGTGATATCCGACCTGTTCACGATGGTTTTCTTCCGGAAATACATTCAAAAGCCCATGCACCTTTTCGGCTCCATCGGCTTTGTGATGCTGCTTGCCGGTGTGATCATCAACCTCTACCTGCTGGTCCTGAAAATAGGTGGCGAAAATCTCTGGGGTAAGCCACTGCTGATCTTAGGCGTTATTTTACTCCTGGGCGGCATACAGCTGATCACCATCGGCTTCCTCGCGGAAATAAGCATTCGTATTTATTTTGAATCCGGCAGAAAAAAAACCTACCAGGTAAGAAAGATCGTTCGGGGTGGTTCAATAAAGCATTCACCCCTCACCTGAATCTCCTTTTGAAAGCAGAATACGCGGCATTATTATAATCCGCCAAAACTCGCCTTTTTTAGTAATTTTGGCGAAATATAAAATAAGACACTTGCTCGTAGGCAGAAAACATGAAACAGAGCTGCTGCATGAAGCACTTCAAAGCAACAAGTCGGAGCTGATCGCCATTTACGGACGCCGCCGGGTAGGGAAAACCTATCTGGTACGTGAATATCTTGAGCGTAATATTATATTTGAGGTAACGGGGTTGCATAAGGGAAGCATGGCAGATCAGATTGAAAACTTTACCAGAGAGATATCAAAACGTTTCAAAAGAAAAAAGCTGTCTGCACCTGCCGGTTGGCTCGAAACCTTCTCTCTGCTCGAAAACTACCTGAACAGCCTCAGATCATCCAGGAAGAAAGTGGTATTCATTGATGAGTTTCCGTGGATTGCCACCGCCCGATCAAAGTTCCTGATGGCTTTCGAAAATTTCTGGAACCATTACTGTAGCCGGCGTAAGGACCTGGTGGTAATCATCTGCGGATCTGCGGCGTCTTATATGATCCAACAAATCATCCGGAATAAAGGCGGACTTCATAATCGTGTAACACAAAAAATTGGGCTGCTGCCTTTCACGCTGCATGAGACCCGGCTATTTTTAAAAAGCCGGAATATTAAATATACGCCTTATGATGTTTTACAGGTATACATGATCATGGGTGGTGTTCCGCATTATCTTGAAAAGCTGCGGAGAGGTAAAAGCGTGGCCCAGAATATTGACAGGCTTTGCTTTGAAAAAGATGGTATTCTTAAAGATGAATTCAACGAACTGTATTCCTCGCTGTTTGAGGACTCCGGAAAGCACCTGTCCATCATAGAAGCGCTGGCAGCCTCCAACAAAGGGATCACACGGCAGGAGCTGATAAAAAAAAGCGGCATCCCGAGCGGTGGCGACTTTTCCCTGAAGCTGGAGGAATTAAAAGAATCCGGCTTTATAAGTGAGTATTCTTACTATGGCAATAAGAAGCAGCTATCCCTGTACCGGCTTTCTGATGAATATTCCAGGTTTTACCTGAAGTTTATCAGGAACAATAAGACCGGCGGAGCCGGTACCTGGCAGCGGCTGCATAAAACCCAGTCCTATGCATCCTGGTCCGGCTTCAGCTTCGAGACAGTATGCCTGAAACATATATACCAGGTGAAAAGAGGACTTCGCATTGATGCTATCTTTTCAACCAACAGCAGTTGGTTCAATAAAAATGCCCAGGTAGACCTGCTGATAGATCGCGATGACAATGTAATGAATATATGTGAAATGAAATTCTACAACGCTCCATTTGTCATTGACAAAAAATATTATCAAAACCTCAAAAACAAGATTGCCGAGCTGCAGCAGGAGACACGTACACGGAAGAATATCTTCCTGGTAATGGTCACCACCTATGGTTTGAAAGAAAATGAATACAGCAGGGAGCTGGTGCAGCAGGCGCTGGATATAACAGTTCTCCTGGAATCCTGATAAATTTATAATTCGCCAAAACTGGATAAAAATACGAGTTTTGGCGGAATATAAAAATGAAGGCATAGATCCGTGAGTCACTACCCACCTCAAAAATGATAAAAGTCCGGTACTTATTTTACAACAAGCCCGGACTTACGATGTTTGGTCAGCATCCCGTTTTAATGATCCGTCCTCTTTTACATTATTCCTTTAAAACTTTCAATTGCTGTATGACCTCTTTGAACTGGTAGCGCAAAATATACACGCCGGAAGGCAGCCCGCCCAAATCAGCATCCAGGGTATTGCCCGTTGCCTGCCAGTGACGTACCTGTTTGCCATGCATGGTGAACAACTGTACTATACCGCCTGCCTGTACCCCGGCTATAACTACATTCCTTGTAGCAGGATTGGGATATACGTTCAGGTGTATGGATTTGGCTACTACAATTTTCTGCACCGGTGCATACGTATAGGTTCCATCAATATCCACCATCTGCAAACGATAGTAATGAATACCTTCTCCCGGCTGCAAATGTGTATGCTGGTAGGTATGCGTTCCCGGGCTGTTTTGTGAGGCAACCTTTCCTATCGCTTCAAATGTTCTGCCATCCCGGCTGTGCTCAACGATAAAATGAGCAGTATTCACTTCATCTGTAGTTGTCCAGTAGAGTAATGCATTCCCGTCCTTTTCTGTAGCACTAAATGATAGCAGTCTTAGTGGCAATGCCGCATTGATACTGGTAACCGTAAACGGTGAAAAATGAGTATAACCACTTTGGGTTTTGGTAAACCTGCCGGCGGTATCAACCGAAGCCGCCGCCGGATCACCCATTTGCCATGCAGTAGTGTAATGAGCCGCCATGGATTGCTGCCTGTCAAAGGAAGGCTGCTCATGGGAAGCATCCCACAGGAATTGAATGGTAGCATTGCTGCCGCCCGGGGTTTGTTCGTTGATGAACCAGGTACGGTTTACATTTCCCGTCTTCACCGTATCTCCCGAATCGCCATGCCTTAATACATAGGACGCTACTCTTACACTAAAGTTGTCGGGCGTGCCGGCATTGGTTATTTTCACGAAGTTGCCGCGGCTTGTATCCACTCCTACCGGGAAGATATTTTCAGCGTTATTGTTTACCAGTGTCAGCTTACCGATGCCGTTGGTAACAATGAAATGCTCGTTATCCGCGTTGAGAATGTTGCCGTTGATGGTAAGATCGTAGTCGCCCAGCATCAGCTTCCCTCCTATCCAGCCGGGCAGCTCATCGGGAAGTCCCTGCATCATATCCAGGTCGCCGTTTATGATAAGGCTGCGGGGAACCATCGCCACCTTGCTGAACGGCAGGGTATCGCTATTGTTCTGCAGGTCGTATTCCACGGGGCTGGAGCCCACGATCTGCGTTATAACGGTCCCTTCTTCGATAGCGAACAGCATTTTTTTAGAAATGACCGCATTGGCGCCTTTCGCGAGCGTGAATTGCACGCTGTCTATCGCCCTGAGCGCGTTGTTGTGATCCAGCACTATGAATTTCACCCATGCCGTGCCGGCCATAGTTCCGTTATTGGTAACGGAGAAGGAAATCAGCACGCTGTCGCCTGCGCTAAACCCGCCGGGATCAAACCTGATAGCGTTTGCGTGGCTGCGGGCCATATCCGGGGCATCGCCTACGATAATAGCACGGGTAGCTTCATTGTTGTCTTCTCTTTCTTCTGCCATCGTGTTGTCGGGATCCGCCACCAGCCGGATGATCTTAACGCCGGGAAGGCCGGATGAATACGTAACCGTAGCGGCTACCGTGGTATCCCGCCCGGGCTGCAGGGCGTCGATGGCTACATCGGCCCCTATCTTCTGATCGTCTACCAGGAAACGGAGCCTGCTGGGGGTCGATACCTTTCCGCCGCTGTTCCGCACCGTGCCTACCAGGGTAATATTCTGATCTATCGCCGGGTTAAGGCTGCCGGGTGAGATATATTGCGACAGCACTTCAAGATCGGGGTCGCTATCCACCACCTGAATATAAAAGTCTCCCTGGTTATTGGTTTCATCGCTTTCGCATATCGTATTCGCCGTATCAGTCGCTACCTGCACCACATACATACCCGGAGCGCTAAACTCGTGCGTGAAGGAACCATGCGCAGCATAGATCTCGCCGGGGTGAACCCAGTCAACAGTCCCGGCGCCGATCTTCACTCCGCCCAGGGTGTACTTCACCGTTACATTCACCGCATCGCGCAGCCCAACGTTGCGGATAGCGGGTGAGAACTGGTTGGAGGTATTTACCCGTACTACTACGGGATTGGAGGCGGAAGAGCCTTTTTCGTTCGGTAACTGGTAGGGCCTGATGTCCGCCGCAAAAACGGCGGTATCTTCGTTGTTGTCTTCATTCTGCTCCGTTATAACGTCTTCAACATCGGCGTATACGGTGATGATGCCTCCGCAGGTGTTAACATCCGAGGGAACCGTAAACTCGTTGGAGATAACGGTTATAGAGAACTTTTCATTGATCCCCGGCACTTCCAGCAGGTCGCCCACCTGGAAGCCATCTATGGCGAACCGTACTTTAAACGCGCCGATCGCCTTTCCGCTGTTTTTAATGGTAGCGCGGACAGAGGTTGTCGATCCCGCATCCAGCCTGGCCGGATGCACGGAGATATTCTGCACGGTCAGGTCAGGCATAGGCACTTTGATCGTTCCAATGTACGTGTTATTACCTTCGTTAACCTCATCTACATCGTCATCCACATCGGTGACAATTTTTATCTTGTGGATGCCGGGACTCAGGGTTACATCGTTGTAGGTTATAGGAACCGCCTCGCCCGGCTGCATGTGGAATACCGTTTGGGCCCTGAGAAGCACTTCCGTTCCATCCGGCAGAACATCATATATCCTTACAAGATGGGCGTTTGCTTCCACGCACCTGATGTTGGCGTCGTCGAAGGTGAATTCCGTCGCCCCTGTTTGCTTGAAGCCCTGTATCGTAAGGTCGGGCAGCTTGGGATTGGGAATAATTGTTTTCTCGGGACTGTAGCTGACCACATGCGTAGTGGTTGCATTGCCCAGGGAGTTGAATGCCGTATAGTCGTATTCCAGCTTCGCCAGTACTTTTATCGGCTCCTGGTCTTTCATAAGCACTTTTACAGGTGGTAATTTTATTACCATGCCCGGTTCGGCGATAAGCGAATCGCCGCTGATATTATAGTGAAGGGTATCGTTTACGTACAGCGATGCGGAAGCATTGGCGATATAATCCAGGTAGCTGTACGAGCTAAGAGGATTACGCTCTCTGAACTGTAAGGTGATATGCACATTCAGCGTATCGCCCACCATCTGCTCACAGGGGTTCGCAGGATATTCGGTCCCGATGCCCCCTTCCGATGGCGGGGGAGAGCAGGCGCCGGGCGGCGGGCAGGGCAGACCAGTAATGCTGTTGACAGCCTGGCTTGTGAACGTATAATCCGTAACGGTTACGCTATGCTCGAAATTAACGCCGCACATAGCCCCGGTGAACACATAGTAGTAATTACCGTTTACATCGGTAGTGGTGACGAGGGTAGCCGACGGCGTGATAATAGTTACCGTACCACCCGCCACCGCGGTAGCTTTATCCGTACCATAATAAACGGCGCTGCCCGATATAATTACCTGCAGCTGCGGGCATTGCTGTACGGAAACCGACGTGGTAGCTGTAATACCTCCCGGCAATACGGGTGCACCCACTACCACCGGCCGGATGGCATAGTTGTTCAGCGGGTTAATGTCGCCCAGGGTATTGCTGCTGTCTACCCATACTTTTATCGGGTAATAACCTTCGGCGTGAAATGTAAAGTCGTGGCTGATGGTGGCCGATGAACGGGGCCCGATATAAGGTATAACACCGTCAGCCAGGTAAATGGTATCCCTGTAAAACCTGACGGGCACGTTGCTGGCCGGGAAATTGGTGCTGTTGCTTACGGTAGCGGTGAGTGTAAAAGTGTCTCCCGGATCGGGGTTGGCATTACTAAAGCTGATATTGTTGGCGAAAATACGCAGGTCTACCTGGTCGTCGGTTACCACCGGCCCGGATATATAGGAGAGTCCCGTAGCGTCATTGCCGTTGGCGTCGGTGGCGAAGAACCTGTACCCTGCTGCCAGTGCGTTCTGGTTATGCGTAAAGGTATAAGTGTATACTACGCCTGATACATAATCGGTACCGCCGCTTTCGGGAGTCATGGTGTATAAACCTTCTCCCAGGTCGGTAAAGTCCTGGTCTCCGTTCAGGTCGATGCCCACTTTGGGATACCCCTGCTGTGGCGCCAGGTTATTGGCCGACTGGTACAATATTTTATAGGTGTAAGCTCCTGTTTGGCCGGCGGGAGGGTTTACACCGCTGTTACCGTTATAGGGAGCGGCCGGAACATAGCTGAGCGCCGGTGGCGTTCCGGGACTGTACCCGTTGCCGCTTACCGGCATGGTAACAGGGTTTATGCCGCTGGTGGAAGATAGAATGTTTAGCTGTGCGGCGTAGGCGGCAACAGCATCGGGAGTAAAGGTTACCGTAAAATTATACGACCCGGCCGGGGGTATCACTGTGCCTGCAGTGAAGACGGGCGTAAACGCGGGATCACCGGCAGTGATATCGCTCAACGTAATATCGGTAATCCCGGTATTTTCGATCGTGAAGGTGCGGCCGGCGCCGGTTCCTACCTGTACCGGGCCGTAATCATGCCCGTCGGCGGGAGTAATGGTCCAGGATACAAGCTCACCGGTAAGAAATACGGAACGGCTGCTGATGCTCCACTTTCCTTCCTGGCTTAAGCTGCGTATAAACAGGGTATGGCTGCCGTTACTCAGTCCGGCGGTATTAACCGTGATGGGAAGATCGTTTATATCGGTGGCCGGCGTAAGAGGAACGGGCGTTCCGTTGCCAAACCCGGGATCGGTGTCAATAAAGTATTCCGCGGCCACAATGTTTTGCGGAGTTGCAGGCGGTGGCGGATACGCCGGGTCATCATTCACTTCAAAATATTTATCATTGGTAAGGCTCCACCGTCCTTCAGCGTTCAGCACACGGAGGTAAAGGTGATGGATCCCATTGGCAAGTCCCGTGGTATTAACAGAGGTGATCATATTATTTATATCCGTACCAGGTGTAAGGGAAATGGCTGTGCCATTACCAAAACCGGGATCGGTATCAACAAAATATTCTGCGGAAACAATGTTTTGTGCGGCCGGTACAGCAGGGTAAGCCGGATCGGAATCCACTGCGAAATCTTTGATACTGGTAAGACTCCAGCGCCCGTTTGCACCGAGCGTTCGAATACACAACCTGTGCATTCCATCGGAAAGTCCTGAAGTATTAACAGCAGTAATCAGGTCATTTATATCCGTACCGGGCGTAATGGAAATGGACGTCCCGTTACCAAACCCGGGGTCTGTGTCGATAAAATATTCCGCAACTACAATGTTTTGTGCGGCCGATACCGTGGGATAAGGAGGGTCTGAATCCACCGTAAAATCTTTAATATTGGTAAGGCTCCAGCGCCCGTCTGCGCTGCGTGTGCGGAGGCATAATTTGTGTACACCGGCCGGAAGCCCTGAAATATTAACGGAAGCAAGCAGGTCATTTATATCCGTACCGGGTGTAAGGGAAATGGCCGTACCGTTGCCGGCCCCGGGATCCGTATCAATAAAGTACTCAGCTGCAATAATATTTTGGATGGGGGGCGCGGCAGGATAGGCAGGATCGAGATCTACCACAAACTCTTTCAGCACCGCAATGCTCCATTTTCCTTCGTTACTCCGCGTACGGACAGCCAGACGGTGCACACCGCCGGTAAGCCCTGTAGTATTAATGGCAATACTGCTGTTCATTATATTTACACCGGGCGTAACCGCTATAGGTACGCCGCTCCCCAAACCGGGATCAATATCAATAAAATATTCTGCGGCCACTATGTTTTGCGGTGCTGCAGGCGCTACGGGATAAGGAGGGTCCTGCGCATACGCATATACAACTGCGGCCTGCAGCAATAAAAAAAGTAGCATTTTTTTCATCGTGGTATGTTTGGGCTGCCAATGAAACATTGTTATTTGGAGTTTACAATTTGTGGTTCCGGGTTTAACTCCAAACTATAAACCCTCCCTCCCCTTTGGGGAGGGCCGGGGAGGGGCTGCTAATTATTATTCCTGGTACTCAACGTGATATTCATGGAGTTGGTTCCTGCCGGAATTGACAGGGGAACATTCAGGTTATAAACAGAAGGTATGGCAGGAATACCGGATAGCCTGTAAGGATTGGTGCCACCGAAAGCGCCCGCATCGGGTGTGTAGCCGCTAATCGTAACACCGGCGCCACTGGCAAGCGACCCACCCTGTAATGTTACCCTTGAGTCAAGGCTGCCGTCGCCACCCGTAAATACATTCTCTATAGCGGCCCCGACATTTACCTGGTTATTGACAGCTGTACCGGGCAGGCTCTGGTTGAAACGGAACAGGTTATTCTTGACCACGCAATCCGTAAAGGTCTGTTGCTCATTGGACGTAAATATATTGTTGGCCACATAAGCGTTGGCAATAACATTATGCCCCCAGTTAACCGGGGTATAATAAAACGTGTTGTTGCGTACCAGGTTACCGCTTCCGGTAAGCTGCGGCATATTCAACCTGCCATTCGAATTGCCATACATGATATTGTTCTCAAAAATAAAATTGGTAACCGGAGAATTCCCGGCTGCAGCACTTACACCATTGTTGTAAAAGAAACACTGGCGAACAGTAATATTGTCATTGGTAACAGCATTGTCGTGCATGAGAATATAACCGGTGAAATAACAGCGTTCCACCTGTATATTGGAAGCCGCGCTCACATTGAATACGCTGTTAAAAACCAGCCCGCTGAATTTGCTGCCGCCCGCCCCGGCGCCCAATGTAACGCTTGATATGACAGCATGCTGTACCGTTGCCTGCAGCCCCGGATTATAAGGCGTGGTTGTATTATCAGGTTCGAGAAAATAGCCCGGCCCGATGATCACAAGCTGTTTGTTAAGGGTAAAGCCGTTATAGTCCGTAGCGCCTGGTTCTACGTATAAGGTATCGCCGTTTTGCACCTGGGCAGCCCCCACGGCAGTTGAGATCTGTGCAAAATCGGCGTTTACGCCGGTAGTATTGTTCACCCGCCATATTTTGGCATGGGCGTTTAAGGCTGAAACTGTAAGTATGACCAGCGTGTAAATTATTCTTTTCATATCGTCGTTTTTTGAACTCAAATATGATCCCTCCTGTAATTTCTTCCTATCCCCGAAAAACAGGATATTTGGAAAATGCCACGAATGCACGAATACGGAATTATCCATTCGTGTATTCGTGACTATCATTTTATAGACCATTTGTGGTTATCCGCCATAAAAATCATGGAAAAAGGGGAGCCCTTTTAGTTGGGCTAATACGTTTATTTGTAAATTGATTGGAATAGAAATATCCTGATTATGAGCATCATAAATATTGACCGTGGTTTTACATGTTGCACTCCTGTCCCCCGGTCAAATGTTGATGAATAAGGATAGTAGAAGATAATGGCAAAGGCACTTCGATGCCGGTTGAATTCATTATATGAGAAAATACAGACTTATCATCATATTATGTTGTCTTCTTCTGTCAACCCGCTCCGGGGGGCAGGAGTATTTCGACAAACAGAAGGCAGACCGGCTGCTGGGTTTGCCTGATGATACCGCTAAAGTGGATCAGCTTAACGACTATGCGGAAAAAATCCAGTCTGCAGCCCCGGTAAATGCCATCTCTATTTTGAACCTGACAGACAGTCTCTCCGGGAAACTAAATTACGGGTACGGTCTGGCTATGTCTGCCTCCCTCCGGTCGGGAATGTACTTTTATGAAATGAAGCTTGATAGCAGCAGCCTCCTACTGGAACGGGCATTTGCTTCACTTACAGACAAAACCAATTCAGCATCGAAGAATCTGCATGCATCACTTTTGATGCGAAAAGCGGCCTTATTTCAACAGCAACAAAACACCGATTCCGCAATTTATTATTATTTGCAGGCTGCTGCCGCTTATACAGAAAACGGATATGCAGAGAAAGGAGTTGTGGCTTTCTATAATATATCAGGCATATACCGGTATTTAAATGATACGACCCGGGCACTTAGCTATGCCCGTCAGACCCGGGCGATCGCGCTTGCAAAAAATGACCCGGTCTATTTGTTGCGTAGCCTGATTGTATTAGGGGAGGCCTTTGCGCTTGCCGGAAAACCTGATAGTGTGCTGTTGATCGCCCAAACGGGTATGCCGGCGGCAAATCAACTGAAGATACCCTTTGCAACAGGCAAGTTCCATGCACTTATGGGGCAATATTATGCAGACAATGACGCGCGGTATGATTCCGCCATCTGGCATTATCAAACCGCGCTGGATACATTTACTTCGTACCGCATTCCCTTTGATCAGGCGCTGGTATTGCAGCATCTTGGTAATATATATCTGAAAAGGGGAGATTATGACAGCTCGGTCATTTATTTAAGGAAAGCGACAGAACTTGCAAGGCAACTGGATCTGAACCAGGTCCTGTTTTATACGCTTAAAGATTTAGCCGATGCATATGAAAAAAGAGGGGATTTAGCGGAAAGTAACCAGTACCTGCGTGCATATTTAACCGTAAGTGATACATTACAGCAACGAAATAACCGGAAAATGGTAATGGAACTGGAAGCCGGGTACCAAACACAAAAAAAAGAAGCCCGCCTGGCCATACAGCAAAAAGATATCCAGGAAAAAAAGTTTACGATCTGGTTTCTTGTTGGGGGACTTGTAACACTTGCCGTTATTTCTTTCCTTTTATACCGCAATGATCAACATAAACATAAAATTCACCTTCATCGTATCAATGAACTGGAAAGTCAAAAAATGCTGATGGCTACAGAAGCGGTCATAAAGGGGGAGGAACAGGAAAGGACCCGCCTGGCAAAAGATCTGCACGATGGACTCGGCGGTATGTTATCGGGTATCAAGTATTCATTTCAGGCGATGAAAGGTAACCTTATAATGACACCGGAAAACCAGCAGGCTTTTGAACGCAGTATGGACATGCTGGACAGCTCTATTAAAGAAATGCGCCGTGTAGCCCACAATATGATGCCGGAAGCGCTGGTTAAATTCGGGCTGGACGCAGCGTTGAAAGATTTTTGTAATGATATTAACGAAAGTGGTGTATTAAAGGTCAATTACCTTTCCAACGGACTTAATGATGCAGTGACAGATCAGACAACCGCTATTACTGTTTACCGGGTAGTGCAGGAGCTGGTAAATAATACCATAAAGCATGCCGGCGCCACTTCAGCTATTGTGCAGATAGACCATACCCGGGGAAAATTGACCCTTACCGTAGAAGATAACGGGAAAGGGTTTGATACATCCGTATTGCAACAACCGGGCGGAATTGGCTGGAACAATATCCAGAGCCGGGTGGATTTTTTAAAAGGCAGGCTCGATGTAAAATCAGATGAAAACGCAGGAACTTCCGTTTTAATTGAATTTAAAATATAATGGCAATAAAGTTATTTATAGTAGATGACCATTACATGGTAATCGAAGGCATACACGCGCTGCTTCAAAATGAAAAAAATATTGAGCTATGCGGCCACGCTACCAATACCGCCTCCTGCATGGCGTTCCTGCAGCAGAAGCAACCTGACATTATCCTGATGGATATCAACCTCGGAGAAGAAAACGGGATAGCATTGTGCAAAAAGGTAAAAGATCAATACCCTTCCGTTTTTGTAATAGGACTCAGCACCTTTAACCAGCAGAGCTTTATCAGGAAAATGCTGGATAATGGCGCATCGGGTTATGTATTAAAAAATGCAACACGTGAGGAATTAATGGAAGCCATTACAACTGTCATCAAAGGAAAGGAGTTTTTGAGTGATGAAGCTGCTTCCAGGTTGAAAGATAATCAAACACAGGAGATCATACTTACGCGGCGGGAAAAAGAAGTGCTCGAACTGATCGCCAACGGACTAACCAATAGTGAAATAGCCAAAGCGCTTTTTGTAAGCAATACCACGGTTGATACGCACAGGGGCAACCTGCTGGCAAAGCTTCAGGCCAGAAACACGGCTGAACTGGTTAAAATTGCTTTGCTGAAGAAACTGATCGACTTCCCTCAATAAATACCTGCAGACCCATCACCGGACAGTAATCCCTCCGACGGAAACATTGCTTATATTCGGCATAACCTGTATTAAATAGGGCTTGTTATTTTAGTGCCACGAATGGGTCTTAGGTAAAACGTCTTGCACGACTGCCTGCTGCAGAAACTACCAAATGGCTGCAGGCTTTTTTGGGGATCATAGACCATAGGTTGCCTTTCCGCTTCCTTACTGCATTTGAATAATCAAATTTTACAACAGGCGCCAATCAAAGCGGCGCTTTCGCCCAAAGCAGCTTTTTCAATTTTAAAACTACTGCCATATTTTTTCAATGTGCTGGTGAAAGACGGAATAAACAGGTCCCAGGCTTTCGTAATATTTCCTCCAATGAAAATCATTTCAGGTTCCTGGCTTTTGTAGTTACTGTTCAGCACTTCAGCAAGATTTGCCCCGAAGGTTTCGAACAATAAAGAAGCGACCGTATCTTTTTCAAAATTTTCCGCAAGCTCTTTTACGCCTTTTATCTCACAGCCTGTCATTTCGCGGTATTGGCTGACAAACCATTGTGCTGACAAATAGTCTTCCGCAATACCCTCCTTATACCTGGCCCGATACAAAAAACCTTCCTCGGGCTTATTGTTATAAAATGTTGCCGACCCCAGTCCTGTTCCCAGGGTTATGCCCACCACATTCTTGCGTCCCACCGCACAGCCGCAAATCAACTCTCCTGCCAGGAAAGCCTGTGCGTCATTTTTAAATTCGATCTGTTCAGTTGAAATGAACAATTGTTCTGCCAAAAGTGATTTGACATTATATCCGTAGAGGCTTTCAAATTTATTCAAATTGGTAATCCAGCTAATACCCCCTTCATAATCAAAAGGGCCGGGCATGGCAATACCGATCTTTTCAATATTGCATCCACCTGCTTCGTGGCTGAGGCGGATTGCGTCGCACCAGTTGCGGATGATCGTCTCACTGTCTGCCATCGGGTTGACAGCCTTTCTGATGAAGGTAGAATGAATCAGTTTTTTGCTGTCCGGGTTCACCAATGCTGCCGTAATATGCGTGCCTCCGATATCAACACCTGCGATCACATTCATGGCAAAAGATTTAATTATGGGTTGAGCGGAGGTAAACTGCCTGTGCCCCAGTTTTCATTCGGTTTATCGCCCAACCACAACTCCAGTTTTCCGCCTTTAGAAAATACATCATGCGTAAACCAGAAATTGTCATGACGCTTTCCATTCAACTCAGCTTTTTGAATATAGTCATTTTCCGGCTGGTTGTTGTGTACTACAATGTTAAAGCTTTCTCCAGCATAGTATCGCTTATCCAGCTTTATCCGTATTTCGTCAAACAGTGGTGAGGTAATTTCGTATATGGGTGTTACCGACTGCGTCCCGGTTACACTAAATAATCCTATCGCCATCAGTGCACTTACTCCCCCCATTTGGCCCTGGTCCTCGTCGTGGCCACCATAACCCATATCGGGCGTTATATCACCGTACGCCTGTTGCCTTACCCGTCGCACCCAATACTGGGTAAGCCAGGGTCTACCCGCATAACTGAACACATGCGCATTGGAACAACCGGGTTGATTGGCATAGCTTACATACCCTTCCGTATAACCGAAAACAAAATTGCTGGATCTGGATTGTTCAAAAGCGTAGTTCAGGCGATGGCAAAAGCTATCCCGGCCACCCATTTTGTTAATCAGTCCGGGTAAGTCGTGGGATATGCCCCAGGTAGCCTGCCAGGCATTGGCTTCCACCCAGCCCTTGCCACTTAACGGGTCTTTGTGTATGAAACGTCCTTTTCTGTCTTTCGGAAATATCCATTTTGTTTCCGGATCAAAATTGTTTATCCAGCTCTCCGAACGTTTACTGAAAAACCTGTGATCGCTTTTTTTACCAAGTTTATAAGCCATCTGCGCAATCCCCCAATCCTGGAACGCCGCTTCAATAGTAATGCCTGCATTATCCGGCCACCAGCCCTTTTTGGTATAAAAATTAATTTCATCCCTGCTGCCGAGCATACCGCCCGGCATATGGTTTCGCTTTACCACTTCGTATGCATGTGCTACATCTACCTTTGTCAATAGCCCTTTCATGTACGTGCTTACAACAAGATTGGATGCCGGGCAACTGGTCATGATATACGAATATCCACCACCGGAAGGTCCCCGTGGCAGCAGGTACCCGTTATTGGCATATTCTATCATAGAAGCAGAAAATTCATCCATCATCTCCGGCCAGGCAAGCCCCCAAAGTATATTCAGGTTCCATTGTGTCAGCCACCATGCGTCAGAATTGTACATATGAAACCGGGGGTTACCATCTGTATCCTTTGGAACAGTTTTAATTTTAAACACGGCATCCGTAAAAGTCCCTTCTCTTTTGCCCGTGGTTCTGTCGGGATAATCCCCCGTGACATCGCTTATTTTCTGGCGTCCCAACAGCACATGCCACAGATCGGTATAGAATTTTATTTTATCTGCTTCAATAGCTGTTTTAACGGCTATTCTTCCCAGCCAGTCATTCCAGGTTTGCTGTGTATTATCTCTTACCTCGTCAAAGTTCCAGGTGCTGCATTCTTCGCTGAGATTCTTCCTTGCATTTTCAATAGTTGTATAAGAAAGCCCAACCTTCATTTGCAGGGTCTCTCCCTTGTCCAGTGCATACCCGGCCGCCAGCGTGAGGCTATCCCCGGCAGCAACCGAAATATTGGTTTGTTTATTCTGCCCCTGCCACGCATCCAGCGACCGGAAGGGTTTATCGAAACGAATGACAAAGAATATTTTTACATCCCGCGGACCTCCCCAATATCTGTCAACACTACTGAATGACCCTTCAATTTCCACATCACTTATTTTTTTTACCGAAGCATCTGTCATCCTGCTGTTAGCCACAAAACCACCAAGGTTTATAATAATGCGTGCATCTGACTGCCGGGTATAAGTGAACCTGTAAAAATTAACCCTTTCCGTAGCGGTCTGCTCTACCCATATCTTATTGTTTTGAAGCATTACCCGGTGGTAGCCGGGTTGTACTATTTCATCGTCATGATTGAAAAAAGATTTCCACCCTTTCTGTCCCAATGCCGGGTTTTCTTCAACGGTGGCCGGCATGATCTCCACTCCAGAAATCATCCAGGAATGGATCTGCTCGAAACCGAGAATTTCCTTTTCGTTGTAGTTGTATCCGCCACCGTTCTGATTTTTATTCCGGGTAAGCGGTGCGCTGCTTGCCAGCCCAAAGGGAGTGCTGCCGGTAATAAAGAAAAAATATCGCCCCCGGTTGGTTTCTATATAGGGATCCACCCAGGATATATAGTCATTTTCCGTCTGCACAGGAGAAGGAAATACTTCTATCTCAGACAATCCCAGATCAGCGCCGGTACCATCGGTAACAACAAATCGTACCCAGTTGATTTTTTTATTGCTGAAATGGATGGCTTTGCCGGTTCCGTCAGCCGGTAACTGATTGATCCAGATTTCCGACCCGTCGCTGAACAGCAGTTTACCGCCTGCAATATTTTCTTCCGGCGAAGAACGGTCATATAACACAATCCGGTTTATAACCTGTGGTGCATTCCACTCCAGTTGTATCCATGGAAAACGAATATATCCCCAGTCGGTAGTGACACCTTCACAGGCCCATTCACCCGCACCGTCTATACCAATAATCCCATCAATAGCCTTGTTGCCTGAAAAATCATCATTGAGTTGAGTAGACACCGTCACCTTTGCCTTGCCGGCGATATTGCCCGGCCCTCCGTAAGCAGTAACGACTGAAAAAAGTAATCCAAAAAGAAAATATTGTTTGAGTGAAAACATCGGTAGTATTTTTTATGCTTCGTATAGTTTTATACCCGGCATGTCCATATCCACCCTGGAGATATGCCATCGTCCCAGGTTCGCGATATACAACTGTTGATGATCTTTACCCCCAAACGCTATATTGGTGGGGTTGCTGAGTGTATGTGCTTCCCAGTCATGAATAACCGTAGTAAGCCTGGCTTGCGGATCTATCCGGTAAATGGTATTGGGTGCATAACAACTCAGGTACAGATTACCGGATGTATCCACCGCAATTCCGTCAGGACAGGTTTCCGGTACACGGATCACCACTTCCCTTTTGCCGGCTGAACCGTCTTTGTTCAGGTGAAGGACTTCAATACCCGGTAACCAGGTACATACTACATACAGTTTATCCTGGTCTGCGGAAAGCGCCATACCGTTCGCAAAACTGAACGGACCGGCATGCCAGATATGTGTTTGTCCGTCTATAGTGATCTTATAGATAAGTCCGTTAACCTGCCGGAATGCGCCACTATCCGATATATACAAATTACCCTGCCTGTCAAAAACCGCGTAGTTGGGTATACTCATTGGGTTGTCAGAAGTTCCTTTACTCAATACCGTTAGCACGTCAGAAGCAATATGGTATTTCCATACACATTTATTCTTCAGATCGCAAACGGCCAGCCAGGAAGCATCGGAAGAAAAGGCAATACCCAAAACAAAACCTCCTGTGTTATGCACCTCCCTTACTTCGCTTCCGTCCGGCGATATCCTGTATATCTGTCCTGCTTCCCCACCCGCCCAAACGGAACCATCTGGGTGTACCGCAACACATTCAGGGTGGTCAAGCCCCTCCGCGAAAATAGTTACATCAGTTATGTTTTTTTCCATCCCCTATTGTTTTAATGACGCCCACCGGCTGCTGCTGTTCAACAGGCTGTACCAACCATCCCGGTATGGGTCCCTGTCGTACATATAACCACCTGTTTCTTTAAAATATTCGTGGTACTGCCGCAGTTTGTCCCGGTTCAGTGTTACACCCAGTCCCGGTCCGTCAGGCACCGCTATGCAACCATCGGCATATTTCATTTTACCGCCTTCTATGATATCATCAGTCAGATGGTGATAGTGAGCATCTGCTGCCAGTGAAAGATTGGGAAGCGCTGCCCCAAGGTGCAGCATGGTAGCCAGTTGTACACCCAGTTCTCCGGAGCTGTGTACGGCAATGCTTAGCTGCATTTTTTCGCAACATACACCCGCTTTCCAGGCCTGGCGCAGCCCGCCCCAAAAAGTGGTGTCGAGCAGTATCACATCTATGGCGTTGTTCCGGAAGCAGGCATTCAATTGCTCAAAATTCACCACCACCGTATTGGTTGCTGTGGGAATACGAATCCTGCTTTTTACCCGTTGCATGGCTTCCATACCATACACAGGGTCTTCAAAATAATCATTGGGTAAATGTTCAATTGCCTTTGCAATACGGATCGATTCCTCCACACTCCAAACCGCATTAGGGTCTATCCGGACCCTGTGGCCCGGCAGCGCCGCGGCAATAGCCTTCATCACTTCTACCTCATGATCGGGATGAAAAACGCCGGCCTTTAATTTATGCGATGTGAACCCATATTGGCGGTGCAGGTCTGCCGCCTGTGCCGCCATAGCTTCCGCCGTTTCTTCTCCCCCTGTCTTTCCGTCGTCAGAAGGATAGCGAAAGAAAAGGTAAGAAGCGAAAGGTATCTTGTCTCTTAAGGAACCGCCGAGTAAATCGCAGGCGCGAACATTCAGCTTTTTCCCAATAATATCCATACAGGCAAATTCAATAGCGGCGTGTAGCTGCAGCCTGTTATTATAAAGGGAGGCGGTAGGATTGCATATTTTCCAGTACAGGGCTTCCAACTGCATCGGGTCGTGCCCGATAAGATAATTGTTCAACGACTTAAAGGCTGCTTCTGCAGATTCACCACCGCCGCCCATTTCACCAAGCCCTGTAATGCCTTCGTCGGTTTCCACCTCTACTATGGTACGGATAAACCTTCCCCAGTGGCAGCCGTTAGCATGCCGGATGGGCGCCTGCAGCGGCACCGCTACTGTCGTGGCTTTTATATTGGTTATACGCACAATCAGTCTTTTTTACTTCCCTCAATCATTACACCAAGCCCTCCGTCTGCACGGATAGCCTGTCCTGTTATGAATGTGGCTTTATTATTACACAGGAATATCACCAGTTCTGCAATTTCTTTTGGTTGCGCAATACGCTGCAACAGGTGCATATCCTCACACTCTTTCAGCACAGCAGCCGGGTCAGGAGACAAGGCGATAGCATCCCGCAGCATCGGTGTATCCACCGTGCCCGGGCAAACAGCTACACACCGGATATGCGGTGCGTAGTCTACCGCAATACTTCTTGTTAATCCCAGTATAGCCGTTTTAGCAGTAGTATAGGCCGCCACTTTTGGCTGGCTGTGAAAGGCCTGTACACTGGATATATTGATTATAATACCATCCTGCTGTTGCTGCATGTGCGGCAATACATAGTGTGCACATAAGAACATACTCTTGAGATTTACATTCATAACCTCATCCCACAACGCTGAACTGGTTTCTGTCACGGTTCCGTATCGCTGGATACCGGCATTGTTTACCAATGCATGAACAGTTCCGAAACGTTTAACAATATTCTGTATACATTCCGCCACCTGCTGCTCATCAGACACATTACATACCTGGTAATACACCTCTGCAGGCAGATGATTATGGGTATCCATATCCATTACTGCCACATTCATCCCCTCCTCCAGGCATAGCTGCACGCAGGCGGCGCCGATGCCTTTATTACCTCCTGTTATAACAATGGTTCTTTTATTACTCATAATTGCAAAGCGTTTTCTATTTTAAGTACATGGCCGGCGGGATCCCCTTTTGATCGATATGTTATACCGCTTTCTTCAAGGGTTACGGATTCCATTCCACCAAAGCCTTCTTTTACTTCCATGATAAAGCCGATATAACTGAAGGTTTTTTTCTCACCTGCATCCAGCATAAAACAGGTGTTCTCATTCAACCTGTGCAATGCGTCTGCAGCCACGATATCCGGATAACTATGATGCAACCCCGTGGTTCCAAATTCCAACCCCCTGTATTGTAGTGTATTATTCTGCCAATGCAGCCAGTGGTTGATCCAGGGATATGTTTCCCTTTTCCATAAATACCCCAGCAGGGTATGATGGGCCGGAGCGTATGCGGTTATCCATCCCCATTTGTCAGCAGGATTGACCACATAACTGTAAACGCCCGTAGTGCCGGGTACGGCTGTATCAATCGGCAAAATCCTTTCTTCTACCGGCGCATTCGGCCACCGCTGCAAGGCAGGATCGTTCTGTATTTTTTTCGTATATGCAAAGCCGGTAGCAGCATTACAATTGACTATTGTATCGATATCCAGAAAAGGAGCGGCAAGGGTGGGATGCTGCACAACATTACACAAACGGGAAACTGTCATGGTATTGGCAACCACTTCAGTCACCTTAAAACAGGCGTTTTGGGAATCCAGTGTAACTGTTTTTTCAACTGCCAACCCCTCGGTACCACTTCGTGCCTGCAGCACAAGCTGCCTGTCTCCGGTCCGGGTCGCGGAAAAGTTCAGTTGATGAAAATCTCCATGTTTCAGTACGCCTTTATTCCTTTCACCCTCAGAAGGATCACCCCATCTGCCTATGCAAACAAAATGCCCGCGGTAAAAAGTGTCTGATCCCGGCTCCGTTTCCATCACAAAGCTCAAAGGATTAACGGAGTTGTGATGAAGGCAAAACGAACTGATAACAGCGCCGGTTTGCACAATTTCCAGGCTGGCAACCTCATTTTCCAGTTTTTTAATATTTCCCATTGCAAGAGATTTCTGCTACCAGGTTAATCAAGCGTATATTTCAAACGGATAAATCTCGGCCGGTATAAATTGGGGAATAATTTGATATCACGGTCAAACTTAAACGAATTGATATTATAGCTTATCAGCAGTTCTCCCGGTTCCGAAATGACAGGATGCGCTTTTGCATTATACGGAAATATATCCGGGCTGTCTTTCAGGTCGTCGCTTACATTATATACATCTATTACCGGACCAAAGGGACCAACCGGAGAGGCGCCGATCCTCATTCCTACAAAATGACCAAGCCCGTCTTTCTGAAAGACCATCAGATATCTCCCGTCTGCGAGTGGTGTCACGCTCAACTCGTTGGAAGTCCTGTCTGTAACCGCAGCAATCTCTGCCACATTGGGCGTCCAGTCAGCGCCGTTCCAGAAACGCCATTCAGAAAAGCTTTCTATATCTACCGGTTTCACCCGGGCTACCATTACTTCTTTGGTTTTACCCCTCACGCCATAGATATAAACATATCCATCCGGCTTAGCGGCACCTGCTTCTTTTGTATTTACCAAAATACCCGCGCCGAATGAGCCCACGGAATCAACGGGTTGGTTAAGTAAAAAAGGAATATCCAACTGGCGTTTATCCCCATAAGGCGGCCGTGAACCCTTGGGAATCACGATCAGGGTATTACCTTCTTCCCGGAAACCGAAAGTGGCCACCCCAGGAATATTACTTATACGGTAACCAAATATATAAATATCATTGTTCTTCTCCTGGTTTACAAAGCCATCACCCAGCCAGTAATAATCATTGGGGCCGGTAGCCGGTGTTTGCGGAACGAATATGGAAGCCGGCTTACCATCCGTTGTGTGATCCCAATGGAATTTAATACGGGTGCTGTCGGGTTTTCCATCGCGCAGGTAGGCTACGGAATTATTGATCATCCCAAATCCATCCTGCAGGGAATCGTTAACAATGTCTCCAAACATGGTATCGCTAAACCAGATCAGTGTTTCACTGTTCCTGGCCGAGCCTTGTTTCTCCACTCCATTTTCTGTGACGGCAAAAATACCATCACCGCCAAACCAGCCATGTTTCCTCAAAAAAAGTTGCGACCAGTCATCGGCCTTTTCCACCGTGAAATCCAGGTGAGACAATGCCGCGCTGTCGTCAGCCGGCGTCCGGCTGTTATCTGCTTTGTTGCCGCAGGATGTGATAACTATCATACCTGCCAAAATGGTAATGCTGCTTAATATCTTCATAATAATTATTTATGGTGCCGGTTCAAACGTAGATTCAAATTCCTCCTTATCTGTCAAGCCAAATACCGTAAGGTCAATGATCTGCGACATTACCAGTTTAGTGCTCGTGAGACTTTTCACTACAAATGTCTCCGTTGTTATATTCGAAGGGTCGAAGAGGGAGTGATATACCTGGGTGAAGGTTTTTTCATCCTCGCTGAGAGCCCACGTGTCATACACATTAAAGCCATCAAAGTCGCAGGGCGTTGTACCAAAATTCACACTATAGGTACTGTCCTCGTTCCAGGAAAAAATATTATCTTTTTCACAATCTTTCATGTCTTCCGCGGGTGGCGAAATTGATATCCACATCCGGGATACCAGTTTCCATTTTCTGCTGTAAATGATCTGTTGCCCGGAAGTAGTGGTATTCACTGTCAAATCCTTTTCCGAAGCGCCGCCCGCTTCGTCTTCCACCCTGAAGTTGAAACCAACCAGCTTATCTACCTCCTCTCCCTGTAACTGGTAGGAGAAATGGTATTCATAGGTATTATTGCCGGTACTGACAGGCACAACCGTTTCTGTACCGCTACCTCCATAAGTATTATCTCTTTGCAGGTTGATCGTTTTATAAATTACAATGTTCTTAACGGATCTCGGGCTCTCAATAAACAGGGTAGCCTCTATCGTTCTACCTGACTTACCGGTAACATTATCCGGTGTGAGCCTCAATAGCGGGCCACTTTTGTCGTCCGTATTTTTCTGACATCCCGTAAAGACCAGCAACAGTCCCGATAATAGTAGTAAAAGGTTACAGCGAAGCATAGTCGTTATTTTTAAGTTCATAATCCGGTTTAGTGTGCTTTCCATAAGAGTTCTATTTCTTCCAGTGTTTTTTCCTTTGTTTCGGGCACCAGTTTCCATACAAACACAATAGCGATCACCGCCATTACCATATATATCCAGAAGGTATAGGCAGCACCGATGGCATCCAGCAGCATGGGAAATGTTTGAGATACCACATAAACGGAAAGCCACAGGAAAAAAATGGCTACACTCATGGCCCGGCCACGCACATGGGTCGGGAAAATTTCTGAAACCACCACAAACGTCAGTGGTCCTAAAGAAATGGCGAAAAAGCATATATACAACAGGATACCGCATAACACCCAATACCCCGCCGTCATATTGTTGTAGAATGCCAGTCCGATAACCGCCAGGCATACCGCCATGCCGGCAGAACCGATCAACAGGAGTTTTTTACGGCCAAGCCTGTCTACATATTTTATCGCAATAACCGTCATCAATGCATTGATGCCGCCTACCAGCACTGTTTGCATCAATGCGGAAGAAGTGCCATCACCGGTAGATTTGAAAATCTCGGGCGCATAATACATTATTACATTTATACCCGTCACCTGGGACAGCACTGATAAGATAATACCGATCGCCAATGCTTTCCGCAGCCCGGGTTTTCGTAATTCGGCAAAGCTCCCCTCCTTCTGTTTCAGAGACTCCCTGATATTACCGATCTCTTCTCCCGCTTTGGCGCCGATCACTTTTTTCAATACATCTTCCGCCTGCTGCCACCGGCTTTGTTGTGCCAACCATCTGGGACTTTCCGGAACGAGCAGCAACAATAGTACAAAAGCCAGCGAAGGAACCAACCCCGAGCCAAACATCCATCGCCAGCCGGTTTCAATATTCCATGCTTCATCATACAAACCGGCTATCATGGCATTCACAAAATAGATCAGCAGAATACCCAATACAATACCCAATTGATAAATAGAGATCAATCTTCCGCGAATATTGGCAGGCGCTATTTCCGAAATATACATCGGCGACACGATGGAAGCGATGCCGATGCCGATGCCGCCTATCATCCTGAATATTACGAAACTAACCAGGCCCAGGTGCGGAATAATACCCAGTGACGATACGGCAAACGCGATTGCCGATACCAGCAATATTTTTTTTCTTCCGAACGTATCGCTAAGCCAACCGGCTACCATCGCTCCAATCATACAACCTATAAGAGCGCAGGAGGCCGCCCAGCCGGTCATTGCCGCTGATAATTGAAACTTCTGCTCGATAAACCCGATGGCCCCGGCGATCACCGCGGTATCATAACCAAATAACAATCCGCCAACTGCCGCCACCACGGTATACTGATACACATATTTTAAATTACGCTCCATGGGTTGTTAGTTGATTTTATAGTCGATCAGGTTATTTTTTCTCACAAATGATTTCATGGTTACACATTGCTGCCCCTGGCTTTCGCCATATGGGCGAATGGTATAGGCGCCCACACTTGCCGGCACAATAAAGGTTTCAACATAGTGTACAACAAAAGGTGCAAAAGAAGCTGTAGGGCTTTCTACGATCACCTCTTTTCCCTCTACCAGGTTTATAATATTCACTACTCCGCCTGTGTGATGCGTAACTTTTTTTGTAAACCAGTGCCTGCGGGTTTCTATAAATGAATCCGGGTGTAAACCGGTGACCTCCTCTATCCAGCCGTCTCCCTCATCTGTTTTCCTTATATGATTAATGATATTCTCTTTTGTCCAGGCGGAAGTCCTGTTCCATTGAATGGATTTTTTGCCATGCTCCAGCGAAATAGGCCGCGGCTTTCCATCAAGGCCCAGGCGGCCCCAATCCCATAATTTAAACGTGAATATATAAGGGGTAGCACTTATCTCCAGCACTACGCTGTTTGCACCCGAACAATGAATAGTGCCCGCCGGTATCAACAGGTGATCGTGTTTTTTTATCGGCCATTGCGCCACATAATCCTCTGCGGGAAATTCCGCTTTGGTTTCCTGGGAATGCTCAAGCGCTGTAAGCATTTTTTCAGGAACAATATCTTCTTTTAAACCCAGGTAAGCAACCGCTCCTTCTTCTGCCTCAAGGATATAATAACTTTCATCCTGCGTATACGCCATACCGAATTTTTCCCTGATATACTCCTTAAGCGGATGTACCTGCAGGCTCAGGTTTCCACCCTGCATGGTATCCAGGAAATCGAACCGTATAGGAAATTCTGCCCCGAAAGCTTCATATACTTTTTTACCCAGCAATTGCTCCGGGCGGTAAAAAATAAGATTGATGGCGGGCGTCTCGAACAACCCGTTATCAAAATTCAACAGCAGGCTGTTTTCCTCCGGCACACAATCAAAGCCCCATGCAAAATTCTTTTCTGTACGATCCAGGTCGCATACTTCCTTCAGCCATTGCCCACCCCAGGGACCCGGGTCAAAAAAAGGCACTACCCTGAAAGGCTGGGAAGCCGCTACAGAAAGTCCTTCAAACAAAGCCGCCGCTTCTACCATCTTAGGACAACCGGCGTCGGTTGTATCCAGTACATAATCCCAACTATTGAATGTGCTTACCTTATGCCTGTCCAGCACACGCCAGTCAACAAAAAAGGCCCGTTTATACTGATAAGAAAAATCATCGTTCGCATTGTACACTCCCAGGTTACTGATCTGATTGTTCCTGAACCGTAGCTGCAGCTCCCACCGGGGCATATCAGCATAAATAAACAAATCAGCATCCGGCGCCACAAGTGATGCACCCGCGCCATACACGCAGATTATTTCTGCAACGGATGTGGCAACCTGTGTTTTGGCTTCCTCCAGCTTTTCGGTATTGAAGAAGTCGGTAAGTGCCAATGGAGCCATATATCCAAAAACAGGATCATCCGTCACAAACGGATATACCAGCTGATTAATCCTTTCCTCCCGATCAAAAACCTGTTCCGCATCTAACACGATGATACCGGGTATTTCAGTTTTCAACAATTTCAGGAATGGATCAATCAACACCCCCTGGTAACATTCTATCACGATCACTTTCTTCTTCTTGCTGATCCCGGCAAGACATGCCTTAATTGTTTCGGCAACGGATGACCAACCCGGCATTATATTGTAGCCGGCTACCTTTACCGACGGAAACTTTTCAAAATTTGAATGCTTCAAAACTCAGCCTTTAAAAAATATTAATATTAGTAGCCATTGTTCTGGATGAGTGACGGGTTCAGGTCAACTTCCCGGAGTGGCAACGGAAATAAATAATTACGTGCCTGCGGTGTTACACCCGGTTTCGCCAACGGCACTTTAGCTTCCAGTGTGTTGGTCCTGGCCAGGTCAAACCACCGTTGCCCCTCTGCAACAAATTCAAGCATTCTTTCATTCAGAATGGCTTCCCGCATTTGCTCCTTGCTCAATCCGGCATAGTCGGGCACCGTCGGCAGGTACTCCGTACCGTTAAACCGCGCCCTGCGCCGAACCTTATTAATATATTCTGCTGCCAGGGCAGGTTCATCCAGCTCGTTACTGGCTTCTGCATACATCAGCAGGATATCCGAATAACGCAGCACGGGAAAATCATTGGACGTTTCATTACCTTTCGGCTCGGCTTCCCTGTCCCAATATTTCTGTATATACGGACGGATGGTATAAGGACCATTTACCGGGTCATTGATCTCCGTGATAAATGTAACGGCCCTTCTCCGGTCATCCACATCATAACGGTCATATATATACTGCGTGGGAAACTGCCAGCCCTGTGCGTTTACAACCCCTTCCACACTTAAAGCTGTTGGCAGCAGCCTTACCAGGAACTGACCTACCTCCCAGAAAATAATGGCTCCACCGGCATCACCGAAGCTAACCGAGAAAAGGGCTTCCTTGCCATTGCGGCTGGAAAGCTTAAATACATCTGCAAAATCTTCCCAGAGTTCGTACTGCTGCGAGTCGATCACTTCTTTCGCCGCTACGGCTGCCTTGTCCCATTGCTTAAGCGTGAGATATACTTTTGCCAACAAACCATTCGCCGCACCGCGGGTCGCCCTGCCTCTTCCGTTTCCTGCATTATAACTGTCCGGTAAATGATCCGCCGCAAACTGCAGGTCGATTATTACCTGCTGGTAAATATCGCTCACCTCGGACGGCGCCGGCGTTAAAGGATTGTTTTCCTCCACCAGCAAAGGTACTTTGCCATACATACGCACCAGGTTAAAATACATCAACGCCCGGAGAAACCTGGCCTCACCCACCAGCCGTTGCTTCAGCGTCTCGTTCATGGTTATACCCGGTATACGCGTTATCGCGGTATTAGCTATTGTAATGGTTTTATAGTGCGTTGCCCATATTTCTTCCAGGGCGCTGTTCTGAGGGGTATAAGTAAAGGTACCCAACTGATCATATTGCGGCGCCGCAACCTGGTTATTCAGCAGTTCGTCTGAGGCCAACCCTATAGCTACCCAAAATGTACTGTGATACACCCCTGCAGTAGTACCGCTGCTGGTAGAGTTCAGGTATGCGTAAATGGAATTAACGGCTGATATCGCATCGCCTTCCGTTGTATAATAATTGGTTATTGTAACCTGGCTTTTCGGGTTCTCTTCCAGGAATTTTTTACAGGAAGTAATTGTACCGCTGAAAAGAGTAATACAAGCGATCGTAAAAAGTTTATTGTATTTCATATTTGCAGGCTTGTAATTTTAAAAAGATGCGTTTAGTCCTATCTGCAGAATCCTTGTTTGCGGGTAACCGCCCAGGTCTATACCAACCAGCGTTGTGCTTTGTCCAAATGTGTTAGCTTCCGGGTCATAGCCGGAGTATTTAGTAAACGTAAGCAGATTCGTGCCGCTTACATATACCCGCAAGTTGGACATTCTCAGCCTGGATACGGTTGACGAAGGCAGGGTATAGCTGAGGGTAACATTTTTCAACCGCAGGTAGGAAGCATCTTCCACGATAGCAGTTGAAAAAATACCCTGGTCCAGGCTACCGGCAGCCAATGCCCGGGGATATTTATTGCCGGGATTATCGGGCGTCCACCGGTTTAAACCGGCTTCTGCCGTCACGTTATTCTGACCGGTAAAATTCAACAGATCATAGTTGTTAAAGTTGGCCATCTTACCGCCATAGGCGCCCTGGAAAAATACAGCCAGGTCGATATTTCTATAAGAGAAGGTATTGGTCAGTCCGTAGGTAAATTTCGGCATTGCGGTACCAAGTATCGTCCGGTCGTCAGCATCTATTTTACCATCCTTATTAATGTCCCTGTACCTGCGGTCGCCAGCCCTGGCAACAGATGCCGGGTTGGGACTACCCGGCTCCTGCCCCACCAGCACCGCACTGCCGGCAGCTTCCGCATCCGATTGGAAAATGCCGTCAAAAATATACCCGTAGAAGGTACCGATGGAAACACCGTTTCTTAATAAAATGGCGTTCTGCAGTATAACATCCGTTTCACTGTTGATCTGCGTGATCTTATTCCTGTTCAAGGAAAAATTAGCGGCTGTGGTCCATTCAAATTTGCCGATGGCATTCAGTGTTCTCAAATCCAGGTCCACGCCGTAGTTCTCAATATTACCGATGTTTAGCAGGGTAGTATAAAAGCCGGTGGTCAATGGTATCGGGCTGGACAACAACAGGTCGTAGGTTTTCTTTTTATAGTAGTCGCCGGTAAAATTTACACGGTTATTGAACAATGAAAGGTCGATACCAAAATCCAGCTGGCGGGTAGTCTCCCATTTCAATGCAGTGTTCACATATGACAGGGGTTCCTGTCCGGTGTACACTTCCGAACCATTGGCTGTATTAAAAACACCTTCTCCATAAGGTCCTATCAGTGCCAGCGATTGATAAGGCGGGATTGCCTGGTTGCCGATAACCCCATAGCTGGCTCGCAGTTTCATATCCGATACCGCATGTACTGACTCCATAAACTTCTCGTTGGATACCCGCCAGGCTGCCGCTGCCGAAGGAAAAAATCCGTATTTATTGCCTTCAGCAAATTTTGAGGACCCGTCTACACGCCCGGTGAACGTAAAAAGATATTTGTTGTCGAATGTATAATTAGCCCGGGCAAGATAGGATACCATACTCCAGGAGGATTCCGAGTTGGACGGCTTCTGCGGCTTTAAGGCGGCGCCGATATTATGGTAACCGGTACGATTATCCGGAAACTCAAATGCGTATATAAAAAGCTTTTCATTATTAAATTGCTGCAGGGTGTATCCCGCGACCGCATTCACCGCATGGCGATCGCCGAATGTTCTGTCGAAGGTCAGGGTATTTTCATTCAGCCAAGTCAGCCCAGTAGCCTTACCCAGCGAGGCTTCCCCCATACTGGCCTGTGTGCGTTTCAAAAAATTAGGTCCGAAGCTGCTTTCCTCATTCGTGAATGCATCCATACCAAAGCTGGTTTTGAAGCGAAGGCCGGGTACGATATCATAGTTCAGGAAAACATTGCCCAGTACCCGCGACAAAACCGTGGTAGAAGTATATTCTCTTGCTTCGGCAACCGGGTTACCGAGTATCTTTCCCCGGTCATTCTCGAAAGTATAACCCCCCTCCACAGTGGAGTCGTACACCGGCAATACCGGGTTAAATAAAAGAGCAGAGGTTACTACTCCCGGCACAATTTGTCCCGCGTTGGTCAATACACCGGTACTGCTGATGCGGGAATAAGTTATAGTGTTACCAATGGTCAACCTGTTCGTCATTTTTCTCTCCAGGTTGGTGCGAAAAGAAAAGCGTTTGAAATCAGAATTAAGGATTACACCCTGCTGATCAAAATAGGAGCCGGAAATGGCATACTTTGTTTTTTCATCCCCGCCTGAAAAAGACAACTGGTAATTCGCCATCGGTGCCTGGCGGAATATCTCCTGTTGCCAGTCTGTTCCTGAACCGAGGTTAGGCGGGTTTACATAAATGGGAGTTTGATTGGCATTCAACTTCGCTTCGTTCACAAGGTGTGCAAATTCCGCTGCATTCAGCAACGGAACTTTATTGGCAACAGTTTGTACGCCATAATAGGTTTCCAGGCTTAATGTTCCCCTTCCGGATTTCCCTTTTTTAGTGGTGATCAGCACCACGCCGTTAGCGCCCCGGCTGCCATAAATAGCGGTAGCAGAAGCATCTTTCAGGATCTCTACGGATTCAATATCACCGGGATTGACAGAAGCCAGCGGGCTGATACGGGGGCCACGGGTGCCACCGGCACTGATATCGCCACCGTCGCTGCTGACCAGCATACCATCAATCACATACAAAGGTTCATTACCGGCATTAATAGAGCTGGTACCACGGATACGTATAGATGTTTCCGCACCGGGCTTTCCCGAGTTTTGTGTCACCTGTACTCCGGCCGCCCTTCCCTGCAAGGCCTGGTCCAGCGAGGTAACCGGCACCGCTTTCAGTTCATCTGATTTAATGGAAACTACGGAACCCGTCAGATCACTTTTCCTGCTGGTTCCATATCCTATTACCAGCACATTGGACAGTTCTGCGGGGTTTTCTGTAAGCCTGATATCAAATGTGGTTTGACCGTCATCGGCGATCTCCCTTCCTACATATCCTGTATAAGATATTACCAGCGTAAACCTTTCGCCGGGAACATTAAGGGTAAATACGCCGTCCGGGCCGGAAGTGGTGCTGATAGCAGGATCCGTTTTCAGGGAAATGCTCGCACCGGCTAATGGTTCTCCCGATACATTGGTTACCGTACCACGGATGGTTTTGGTAGTGGTTTGCGCTGTCAGGCCGCTATGCAATAGCAGGCAGGCAGCAGCAGACAATAAAGCAGCAAGCTTTTTAATCGTTACAGGCATCATCGTTTATCGTTAAAAATGATTCAATAATTAAGTGGACCGTATGTATGATATATGTATATATGTTCGTACATATAAAACTACAAAAAAAATTATTACATCTTCGAAAATTTTTTAGCCTCTTTCTATATCTATTGTATAAGTGAATCTATCTGCCCGGTAATACCCCAGGTTATATTCAAAAGGCCGATCGCCCGGATCGCATACCACTCTTTTTCTGAACAGGATAGGATCTCCGCTCCTGATAGTGAGTATTTTAGCCAGCCTGGCGTCTGCCAGTATCGCACTAATCCCTTCTTTGGACACGGATGCTACAATGTGGTGATCTTTTTCCAGGGTTTCGTATAAGGGTTTCGAAAAATCATCTTCCATGGACAAACCGGTACGGGGATGAAAAAAGGATACGAAATACACCAAAGGTCCCGACTCCGGTCCCCGCAAACGCTCCATTTTCAGTACTTTTTCGCCTTTTGCTATATTGAACAGTTGCTGTATTTCCTTATCCGGTACTACCATATGGAGCCTGATGCTGTAGTTTTTAAAAGGCACTCCCTTTTCATCCATCTCATGGGTAAAGCTCGTCCACTTGTTCAGGCGGGTAGAAATATTATTCTTCGCCACCCGGGTCCCCACACCCTTTTTTCTTATCAACAGGCTTTCATATACCAGCTTATTGGTAGCCTGCCTTACCGTGCTCCGCGAAACGCCCAACCGCTTGGCCATATTGATTTCGTTGGGCAACAACTTACCACTCTTATATTCCGGCTTTTCAATCAGCTTCCTGAGCATATCTTCTACCTGCATGTGCAAGGGTACCGCACTGCTATGGTCTATCGCAAAATCTGTCATTGTAATGATGCTTTGTCTATATGTACGTACATATCAAATGTACAGAATATTTTTCCGAATAAAAAAATCCTGCAGCTTTTTTGTCAAAAAAATAATACAGGTACACGAGAACATTATTTAGTTCTTATAAGAACCATTAAGGAGTTAAGAAAATTAAGATTAAAAAACTTAACAAAGTTCGCCTGCCTGAACTGCCTGCAGCTGGCGGGTGCAAGAACATCTACTGTTTCTTGACATGTTTTTGCATGTACCAGCAGCGTATTGAAACCTTGCGGCGTTTGTCGTACAACGTGCACAAATAGTAGTTGTATAGCCGCGAACAATAATACGTTGCTTTATTGTAAACTTAATACTAACACATTTTTTACAACCACCGATTGACAGCATCTGGTATTTGCCTGAAGATCCTCACTGATTATCCTCTGAAAGTTCTGTGATCAGCCGCATCATAGCCCGTCCGGCGTCCCTGCCCGGGGACATGCCGGTAAGGTATGGCGCCGCATGTAATTTTGTGCCGGGCTCAAAAAATTCCTCCTTTAAAAGATATCCCAGTTCGTCCATACCTAACCCCAGCACAAATTTCGGTCCCTTGTTCCGCATCAGCTTTTTGCTTTCAATTGAATACAGGGGAGAACTTTCGCCGGGATGAGTAACAAAGCTGGCATCGCCGATCGAAAACCAAACCAGCTCGGTCAGTATGCCATCGGCTATATCCCTTCTTATAACGCCGGCAGCCGCCAGGTCCAGGAAATTCCGGTTGGTCACCGGCACTTCCAATATCCGTGCAGCGAACTGCAGGGAACCTCCTTCCATCGGGATCGCGTTCTTCAGCGCAGCCGAAACGGCTTCACCCAACGCCATACCTCTTTTCTCCGCCTCTTCAAAAGTCCGGGCTACTTTCTCCGGCTGTATCCAGCCACCGATAGCCCCCTGCAGGTATACGTTTACCCCACCGAGGTCTGCTTTCAGCTTTTTATAGAGACCGGCAGGAAAATCAGCGCTCACCAGCGTATTTTCCTTATCTAAAAAAGTAGGATGGCATGCAAAGTTCACCAGGGAAGTTATGTTTTTTCCCCGCCGGTTTACGAATTGCAGGATGCTCACTTCCCGGTCCAGCTCGTTTTTCTCTGATACATTCTCCACCCAACCTTCACCGAATGACGTGACAGCATACCGGGCCGAGGCTGCGATCCGGTTTTTCCATGCCTTCACCACTACCCCGGCTGTTGTCTGAACAAGGTGTTCCACGTAAGCGCTGTCTGTACCGCTGTGCATCGCATTTTCTCCCCAGAGGCCGATAACGTCCGGCGCTGCATGGGTATGCGTGGAAGAAACAACTATTCTGTCCGCATTAAAACGCTCCCGGGGTATCTGTACCTCCACCATGTCCCTGATGCGCTGTACCAACGGGTATGGAAGCCCGATACAGTCTACAGATACGATGGCGATGGTATTCTCGCCACTGGAAACAACCACCGCTTTGGCATACAGGTCATCATGTATACCCGTGCTTTTTCGGTTATGTTGGTATCCGGCCAGGTACACAGGGTCTGATGGGTTGATCTTTGCTTCCGCAGCGCCTACCAGGAAAGGCGCAGGCGGCAGCGCCGTCGTTACCAGCATCAGGCACGTGAGCACCGAAAGCAGCAGGAGCCTTCCTGTCAATACATTTCTTTTGCCTAAACCTCTGAAAATTCTGTATTTTGCCTTCATATTCAAAAATTTATTCTTATGCACTCTAATCGTCGGGTCTTTCTCAAACAAATGGGTACATTGCTGGCCGGTTCCGGGATCGTTTCAACCTTACCGTTGCATTCGTTTGCTGCGGGTAAGAAATCTTTTTTCGAAATTTCATTGGCACAATGGTCGTTACACAAAGCGCTGTTCAGTAAGAAAATAGATAACCTGGATTTCCCCGCCATTACCAAAAAAGAATTTGGTATCAACGTGGTAGAATATGTGAACCAGTTTTTTAAAGATAAAGCAAATGATACAAAATACCTTAATGAATTGATGAAAAGGGTAAATGACAACGGGGTAAAAAATCATTTGATCATGGTAGACGGGGAAGGCGGACTGGCAGAACTGGATGACGCAAAAAGAAAGCAAAGTGTGGAAAACCACTATAAATGGGTAGATGCCGCCAAATATCTCGGGTGCAGCACCATCCGGGTGAACAGCTTCGGTACCGGCAGCGCGGAGGATGTGCAGAAAGCTGCCATTGACGGATTGGGTCGCCTGGGTGAATACGGAGAAAAGGAGGGCATCAATATCATAGTGGAAAATCACGGCAGCTACTCCTCCAACGGGCAATGGCTGGCCGGCGTTATGAAAAATGTAAATAAGAAGAATGTAGGTACCCTGCCTGACTTCGGCAACTTCTGTATCAAACGCGCAAACGGCAAATGCGTGGAGGAGTATGACCGCTATAAGGGGGTGGAAGAGCTTATGCCTTATGCAAAGGGCGCCAGCGCTAAAACTTACGACTTTGACGCGGAAGGCTACTGTATTGAAACAGACTATAAAAAGGTAATGGAAATCATCAAAAAGACCGGCTTCAGCGGGTATATCGGCATTGAATATGAAGGAAGCAGCCTGGATGAATACGAGGGGATCAGAAAAACCAAAACCTTGCTGGAGCGCATGGGCGGAACGGTCTGAAACACCTGATAGTTTGTAAAACAATTCTCATATCAAAAAAGCATGGGGTTAAACAAAAGTTCAGCCCCATGCTTTTTATTATAAGGCATATCATTTTCTATATCACCGGAAATGCTTCCCGGTACGGGATAGCTGTAGCGATAAAAAGGTCAACTTTTATATTGCTATGAAAGATCTGAAGATATATATACCCAAAAAAATACAGCGCTGTTGTAGCGCTGTATTTTTTTATTATCCGGATGACAATCTTTTTTGTCTCCGTCCCAATAAGATTTAACTGAAAGGATCAATAGGACCCGATGAAACGGTGGCCTGTACCATTAACCAGCTTGGCGCCCTTTGTAATTGATTTTGTTTTCCAGTTGATAACATATACATTACCATCCTTTGTTACCGGCGTCAGCGGAAGGTATACGTTGTCTCCGACAATAGCGATACCCTGCTGCTGCTGGAAGTCCAACTCGGCCTCCAGTTCAGTTGACAATTTTGTTCCCGTTTTTGCATTCAGGTCTATAATTGCCAGGTGACCACCGGTGCCACTGCCTGTATCATACAGAACAACCGCAACCCCATCTTTAATATATCTCCATGAACGGATACGGGACCCGGTTACGTTCAGGGCATCGTCTAAATTGAATTCATAGCTATCATCGTACTTACTGGTGTTTTTATCAATTCTGAGAATATAGGGGCCGCCGCCGCCTGTAAATGAAATTGACTGATAAACATGTCCATCTGTAGCCAGATGTTGCGTCATGGTACGATAACTGTGATTATTCAGATTGGTAATGCCTGACTCTATAAATGTTGGATTTCTGAGGGATGGGTAATCCACCACCAGGGTAACAGTACCCAATGTTCTGTTCTCGGCATCATTCGGCCAGGCTGGAAGACCGTTCGTACCGACAGTAGGCGTTCCTGTCGGATCCACTTTATTTACCTGACATCCGATAAATATTTTGTTTTTAGCCTGATTCAGAATAGGTATGTCAATACGACTTACTGAATACCCCTCATCTATAAGCTCCTGCGTAAACGGAAATTCAAACTCAGCAGTATTGGTAATACTGGGGTTATTCAGATCTAAAGTAGCAATACGTACCGTGCTTGTAATACCGGTAAAGGCATAATTTGCAACAGTTGTACCCGTAAATGTTGTCAGAGCGCTGGCATATACTCCCACTCCAATACCTTCTGTAGCTTTGGTCCAACGGGGAGCCGTACCCAAAATAATAGCCGTATTTACTTCATTACCTATTTCTTCAAAACTGCCGGCGCCGGATATTTTGTATTTATTAAATATACCACCATCAGCGCCTACATATTGTATATTGTACAGGTACTGACCATCTTCTGAAGCCTGTACACGCGCAGTACGCTCCGATTTTAAATGGTAGCCCTGACCGGCGTCAAATATTCTTACCGTGTGATTCGGATCGGCAGCCTGCTCGGGTGTAACAGCATATGCATACGTTCCTCCATCACCATCACCATCAGTTGTTCTTTTTAATGCTGCTGTCAGCGTAACCCAGCGGGTTTCTCCGGAAGGATCCGGATCAGGATCGGGGTTAGGATTGGGATCATTGTCTTTAGAGCAACTTCCCAGAAGCAATGCAACTCCCAAAGCACCATACATAACCGGCTTCAATAGACCTTTTTTCATATCATTGTTTGATTTTAATTTATAAAAACTTATTTATCGTATAGTTTAATTTCAGGTAGATGCCCCTCCCGGGTTTCTGCACGGCAAAATTGTCATACAGCTCCGCATTCAGCAGGTTCTTCACATCGATGCTGACCACCAGCTTCTCATTCGGGAACCGGTAGCTCGCACCAATATCATGGGCAAATTGTGAAGGCGTAACAGACCAGGAGGGCTTACGCCACACCGTAGCAAAAGCGGCTACATACCCCGTGTTATAGTATACATTAAGGATGGAGCGCTTTTGAAAAACATTATTTATCCGATACTGGATATTGGTATTGATGGTAAAGAAGGGTTCATTGGGAATCTGCAGATTGTACCGGTCATCCTTTGCACCATTTGCATCGGTTTCCCGCTTATACAGCGCATTGAACCTGGAAACATTAAAGGATGCGTTCAGCCTGTTATTGTATATGTAGATAATTTCTGTTTCAAAGCCTCTTGATTGTGTTTTACCAAGGTTGATAAACCGCGTTGTCTGAATATCCGCATCATTTTCTGTCTGCACGCTGTCTACGGCTTCCCGGGTGATCTTATTGAACCCGTTACGCCAGAAAGCATTCGCATAAAAAGAGAGTTTATGCTTTCCAAACTCCAGCATGCCATAGCGGAACCCCAGGTTATAGTTTATATTTTTTTCAGGGCTTAAATCAAGATTCGGTAAAATATTATTCTCCGGATGTCCATAGAGTTGCTCCTCGGTTGGCATTACATAAGAATTCTCAGTGGAAGCAATAATAAAAAGCTTATCGATCAGCTGGTAGGAGACAGTTGCCCCGTATCCCCAATTGTCGTCAAAACCGTTTTGATTGTGACGAACCAGCTTATTTACACCACCTTCATTTACGATTTCCGGCCTTACCTGGTTTGTTTTGTTAGCGGTATATTTAACAAGAACATTGGTTCGTAACCTGTTTTTTAAGGTCTGTGCTTCATAGTTGAAGGAAACAATATTTTTTGTTATGGTGCTGACCGTTACAAGATCTTTATTGATAGGGTTTAACAGATCATTGTCGTCTCTGCCGGTACGTTCCAGCTTATGATTTAAAGAAACGCGATGTCCGGCGTAAATGGTGTAACCCAAATTGGTACGGGCATTCATGATCTGCCTGTCAACCCGCGTGATGGTTTTCGCTCCCTGCTGTCCCCCGCCGGAAGTTTTCAGTTTTACTCTTTCGCCGTACTGAATGATCTCCCGGATGGTACCATCCCAATTGTAAGCCCACCCCACTGTATCCTGCAGGTAAGTGCTGCGGCTGCTGTAAACAGCATTTACATTTAAGGCCAGTCCTTTTACAAAGAGATCTTTCTTATTATAATTTAAGCTGGCTACATGTGCCTGGAATTCGGTAAATCTGCCCACATACGGTGTCGCCATCGTTGTACCATGCGGTATTTCACTATAGGTATCAGATACATTATATCCCAGGAAAAACTGGTCGGCCCATTTCACATCCGTAAAACCGAATTCAAAACGCCCACCGATCGACTTATAAGTATTGTTAAACCTTTTGGCTCTGAAAGGGCGGGTTACAATGCCCTGGTAATCCACGTAAGTAGTTGACCTGCCCCAGGTAGTAAAGCTGTTATCTGTATATGTATAGAAGCCGGAAACCCTGGTGGAAAACCCGGTTTTCTTATGCCGGTATATACCACCGATATCCGATTGAAAAGTATTGAACGATCCGTAGGAAACAGCGGCTGTAATATTATTCTGCGAAGCATCTTTTTTCATTACCACATTGATAGCACCTCCTACATAGTCGCCCGTTAAATGCGATGGCAATACTCCTTTATATACCTCAATCCGTTCGATCATCGACGGCGGGATATTATTCAGGTTAAATGAGGAGCCATAGGTTGAAATCTCAATACCGTCAATAAACAGTCCTACCGTACTTCCCGTCATCCCATTGAGGTTATACTCTACCCGGGATCCTATGCCCCCGTTCTGACGGACCCGTACGCCTACCGAACGGTCCAGCAGCTCATTGGTGGTTAAATTCCTTACGGAAGCCTCCTTTGTTTCGATCATCGCCACCGCAAACCCCTGTGTTTCCAGGTTCCGCTTTTTGGTCATTCCCTGTACCACCACCTCGCTCATGCTTTTATCATCATCCTTCACCAGCAGGAAATTGGCTGATTCGCTTTTTTCAGCCCGGATATTAGATTCTTTTCGTCCGTCTTTATACCCGACAAAGCTGCAAACGATCGCATACTTCCCAACGGGTAGTGTAAGCGTAAACTTTCCTTTATCATCTGTTATAGCCAGGAAATCGGTATTTTCTGCACTTACGGTGGCGCCACCTATAGGTGCCCCATCTTCATCTTTCACAACGCCGGCGACCGATCCCGTATTTACCGATTGCGCATAACTGGGAACAATGAAAAAAACAGCGATTGCCAGCAAACACCAGCAGCTTATTTTATTTTTTATCTTCCGGCCCGGATTGAACATCATTGTTAATGCCTTTATAAATTCAGGCGCGAAGTTCCATCAATCGAATTACGGGAGGAGGAATTTAAATATACATATCGGGAAAAACCGTATGTAAAAGGCGGAAATGGCTTAAAAACAGGGCTGTTTTGACCGACGGTCCAAATTTTTTCCCGATCTCGAAAACAGGGAATGCTTACAGCCGGACAAACCTGCGGCCGGCCCATGCTCACCAGGCATCGTTTGGATGAGTTTTGAATCCTGATAACTCCTTATCAGAACTTTACCACTTCAAAGTCGCTGCCTTTGATATCTCCCAGCTTTCGCAGATCGTCATTGTCCCATCTTTCATCCGGGGCGCCGGAGATATACAGGCTGCTGCCGATGTCGGCCAATATCAGCCCGTATTTTTTCATAGCAGTCAGGATCACCCGGTTGGTGGCCGAGTATCCGCTGATGTCTACATCTGATTTCAACCGGATCCTGGCGCCCATCGGCAATGCATTAGCACCACCGGTACTGTTTACCTTATGGCGGGCAGGGTGCACATAAGCGGGTTGAATAAGATGTTTCTGCAATGTAAACCGTATCGGGTGATCAATTTCCCCCTTCAGTATCTCCTCATACCGTACCAACCCGGGGAAAATGGGCAGGCCGGCGGCATCAGCAGATGTCCATCCATCGGGACGTAACTCATTACTGGTCAGATCGAATATGGCGCCGGAAGAGGCATGCCATTTATTATCCTTCACTTTTGCATAAAAAAGCTCGTACAGCTTTTTGTTGTCCACATCTACAGCGATCACATGGGCATCTCCCACGCCGTTACCCTCTATGGGCGCATTCAACGGTATCGGGTAAGGGCCGGGATCACTCTCATTGCCGTAGTCGGTAAATACCACCGGCACCAACGGCTGGTCTTTACAAACCACCACATAAGGAATGCCAATAGGACTGCCTTCCCATTTTCCGCTGCCAAAATCCGCTTTGATACCATTAGAGGACCAGGTTGCTACAATTTGCGCGCTGTTGTCTGCCAGCGGCGCCTGGCTGATGTCCCGGTTCCAGGCATTATCGGCAGGAAAAATACGGATGGCTTCGGCGGCTGCCAGTCCCGTACCACATTTGTTGTCCTCCGGGTCGTTTTTCGTTTCTTTTTTGCAGCCCAGGAGGATATTGCAGCAAATGGCAAAGAATACCATTCTTTTCATAAACAATGATTATCACCGGAAAACGCCCGGGAGCTGTTATTGTTGTTGACAAAAAGAAAAACCCGGCACTAGAAAATGCCGGGCATCTTGTGTAGATTTTTTCTATACCCTTTATCTATTTAAGAATTCAAATTTAATAAAAGTCTCGTTAAGAAATTCTAAAAATGGGCTATTTATTTATTCAACAGGTATTCCACAGCCAGTTCATACCCTTTTAGACCCAGCCCGATAATGCTTCCTGCCGCCTTTGCAGACACATGGGAGAGCTTACGGAATTCTTCCCTGGCATGTACGTTGGAGATATGCACTTCCACTACAGGCGCTTTTATGGCGGCTATAGCATCACCTATGGCTACAGAAGTATGGGTATATGCCGCGGGGTTTATTATAATTCCATCATATTCAAAACCAACCCTTTGTATCTCCGTTACCAGTTCCCCTTCTATATTGCTCTGAAAATAGTGCAGCTCAACGGCAGGGTATTTCTTTTTCAGGGTCTCAAAGAATTCCCCGAAACCGGTACTCCCGTAAACTCCCGGCTCCCGTTTTCCGAGAAGGTTCAGGTTGGGTCCGTTTATGATCGCTATTTTCATACCCTGTGCATTTTTGATGATTAATTCTTCACTAAGATCGGAAAAGCGGCTTAGTTTTTCATCAAAGCGATAAAGTCGTCAAACAGGTAACGGCTGTCGTGGGGACCGGGCGTAGATTCCGGGTGGTACTGCACGGAAAAAGCGGGTTTGCCCTTTACACGGATACCTTCTATGGAGTCGTCGTTCAGGTTAACATGGGTCACTTCCACGCGGTCTGATTTCTTTACTGCTTCCGGGTCGATGCCGAAACCATGGTTTTGCGTGGTAATTTCGCTGCGGCCGGTGATAATATTCTTCACCGGGTGGTTCAGCCCGCGATGCCCGTGATGCATCTTAAATGTAGGGATACCGTTTGCCAGCCCCAGCAACTGGTGTCCCAGGCAAATGCCAAACAGCGGTATATTTTTTTCCAGGATCGTCTTCACTGTTTCCACCGCATACTCCATGGGAGCAGGATCGCCGGGACCATTGGAGATAAAATAGCCGTGCGGCTTAAAATCCTCTGTTTCTTTAATAGGGGTTTTAGCCGGGTACACCCTTATATGAGCGCCCCTTTCTGTCAGGCAGTTCAGGATATTTCTTTTCACGCCAAAATCATATACGGCGATCCGGACGGATGCGTGCGGGTTCCCCGCTTCATATACTTCTTTGGTAGATACAGCGGATGCCAGCTCAAGTCCTTCCATGGAAGGCACCTGCTGCAGCCTGGCTTTCAGGCTTTCCACATCTGTATCTTCGGAGGAGATGATGCAGTTCATTGCACCACGGGTGCGGATATGCGCTACCAGGGCGCGGGTATCCACTTCGTGAATGGCTACGATACCCTGATCGTCCAGGTAGTTCTGTAGAGAGTTGTCTGCCTGGAAACGGCTGTATCTTTCTTCCAGGTTACGAGCGATCAGTCCTCTTATTTTCACGGAATTACTTTCCACATCATTGGCTTTCACGCCGTAGTTGCCGATATGAGCGGCATTCATGATCGTTATCTGCCCGTAATAGCTGGGGTCGGTAAATACTTCCTGGTAGCCGGTCATACCGGTATTGAAGCATATCTCGCCTGTGGCGACGCCGATCTTTCCAAATGACTTACCATAAAAGATATTACCGTCTTCCAGTAATAAAACCGCTTTTTTCGGGGGAACCGTACCTGCCATTGTCTATGAAAATTTTGCAAAGAAAGCGATTTCAGCCGGCTTTTCCCGAAGTTTTTGTGCACAATCTGTTTAAAAAGTGCAGCGCACCGCGAATATTTGTAGTAAGATAGAATAGGTTATATCGAGCCGCAGCGCCTGCCCGACTGAGCCATTCAGGCGCGGCGGCGAAATATTAACCTGTTGATGCAACACGATCTTTCTTTTAACTCCAAACGTCCCGCTTTCCCTCTGCTTTTTTGTGGAAAAAGCAGTGCTCGGTGATCCCGGGGTCGGCTGCGCCAGACCCCAGGTGGACGCAAAGGTTGCGTGTCCCCACGCAACCGGGCGGGCCGTCGCCCCGGAACGTGTCCCCACGTTCCGTTTGATGCAGATTGAATTTATGGACCAGAGATTCGGAACCCTGCTGTCCTGGATCTGCATAAAAAAGCCGCCCCGGGTTCCGGGACGGCTTGTACTATGTAAAAAGAAGTGGTTACTCAGCTTTTGCTTCTTCGGCATTGCCGGCTGCTTCTTCCGCCGGTGCCACTGCGGCTTCCTGCACAGGCTCTTCCGCTTTAGCAACATTGTCTGCTTTTTTAGAAGAACGACCACGACGGGTTCTCTTCGTAGCAGCCGCTTTCTCCGTACCCTTAACGTACACTTCGTTGAAATCAACCAGCTCGATCAGGGCAGTTTCGGCATTATCTCCAAGGCGTTTACCCAGCTTAATGATGCGGGTGTATCCGCCGGGGCGACCGGCTACTTTCGGTCCTACTACTGTGAACAGTTCCTTCACTGCTTCCTTGTTCTGCAAATGGCTGAACACCAGGCGATGGTTGTGGCTGATCTGTTCTGTAGATTCCGTTTTCTTTGTTTTTGTGATCAGCGGCTCCACATATATCCTCAAAGCCTTTGCTTTTGCGAGGGTGGTTACAATTCTTTTGTGGGTGATCAGGGCATTGGCAAGGTTTTTCAACAATGCTTTCCTGTGCGCAGCCGTTCTGCTTAAATTATTGACTTTGTCTCCGTGACGCATGACTGTTTAATTTGAAAATCTGAAAATCTGAAAATCTGGTGTCTTACTACCAACACAATCATTTCTTCAAACCTGGTTAATAATACCCCCTGTACCGTGTCAAGGATTTACAGGCGGCTCTGTGCAGGGCACAGATTATGTAATTATAATAATTCTTCTTTATCAAGCCCCAACTTGGCAAGATCCATTCCGAAGTGCAGGCTTCTCTCGCCCAGCACCTGCTCAATTTCAGCCAGGGATTTCTGACCGAAGTTGCGGAATTTCATCAGGTCTTCCTGTTCGTATTGTACCAGCTCGCTAAGGCTGTTGATCTTTGCCGCTTTCAGGCAGTTGAAAGCACGCACGCTCAGATCCAGATCTTCCAGCGGTGTTTTCAATACTTTACGCAACTGCAATACCTGCTCGTCCACCACATCTTCCTTCTTATCTTCCTTACTGTCGAACGTGATATTTTCATCAGTAATGATCATCAGGTGCTGGATGAGTATACGGGAAGCCTGCTTCACCGCTTCTTCGGGATGAATGGTTCCGTCTGTCTGCACTTCCATCAACAGCTTCTCGTAGTCAGTCCTTTGCTCCACACGGAAGTTCTCCACGCTGTATTTTACGTTCTTGATGGGTGTGAAAATAGCATCCGTGGGAATATATCCAAAGGGTGCATCCTTCACTTTGTTATCTTCAGAAGGTACGTATCCCCTGCCTTTACCAATGGTGATCTCGATATTCAGCTTGGCGGAGGGATCCAGTGTACAGATCAGCAATTCCGGGTTCATTACCTGGAATGAGCCGGTAGCTTCTCCTATATTGGCAGCAGTGAACTCACTTTTTCCTTTGATAGAAATAGTAAGCTTTTCCTGGTGTACATCAGTATCAAGGATTTTCTTGAAACGAACCTGCTTCAGGTTCAGGATAATTTCAGTTACATCTTCCGTAACCCCGGGCAGGGTTGCAAACTCGTGATCTGCGCCTTCAATAAAAATTCCCACAATAGCATATCCCTCCAGAGAGTTCAATAAAACCCTGCGCAGCGCGTTCCCGATGGTAACGCCATATCCCGGCTCTAACGGGCGGAATTCAAAAGATGCTTCAAATTCGTTTGCCTTTTGAAGTATGATCTTATCCGGCTTTTGGAAATTTAAAATGGCCATATTTAAATTTCAGTTTTAAGTTTTATATCCCCGTTGTTGTACGCTGGATATTATGAATAATAGAAAAACTATCTTACAAATGCTGGGATGCGCCCTGCTATTACTTAGAATACAGCTCCACGATCAGTTGCTCCTTGATATTTTCAGGAACACTTTCTCTTTCAGGATAAGTAATAAATGTACCGGTTAAAGTAGATTCATTCCAGTCAAGCCAGTTGAATTTGGGGTTCTTCCCTTTTATCTGGCTGGTTACAGCCGTATTTCCACGACTTTTATCTTTCAGACTGATCACATCACCTGCCTTCAACCTGTAAGAAGGAATGTTTACCACTTCCCCGTTTACGGTTATATGCTTGTGCGATACCAACTGCCTGGCAGCGGGGCGGGAAGGCGCAATACCCAAACGGAATACGGCGTTGTCCAGCCTTGCTTCCAGCAACCTGATCAGGTTGGCGCCGGTAACGCCACCCAAACGGGAAGCTTCTTCAAATGTTTTGCGGAACTGGCGCTCCAGCAAACCATAAGTATATTTTGCTTTTTGCTTTTCTTTCAACTGAAGCGCATATTCACCCGGGGCCTTACGTCTTTTGGAAGGACCGTGTTGTCCGGGAGGGAAACTGCCTTTGGTAAGCCACTTACCGTTGCCCAGGATGGGCTCGCCGAAAATGCGTGAAATTCTTGTTTTTGGGCCTGTGTAACGTGCCATAGTTATTATCTTGATTTTTTAGTTTCGGTGCACGATCATTAAAAATCTAAAATCAATCGTACACCCTTTTTAATTGCTGATTTATGATTTGATGATTGCTGATTGAATGACTACCGGTTTAAACCAAATCAGCAATCATACATCCGCAATCAGCAATCCCTTATACTCTTCTCTTTTTGGGAGGGCGGCAACCATTGTGCGGAAGCGGTGTAATATCCTTAATGGTGCTTACTTCGATACCGCTGGAAGCGATCGCACGGATAGCACCTTCACGACCGGCACCCGGTCCTTTTACATATACATCCACTCTTTTCAATCCTGCATCCAGGGCCACTTTAGCCGCATCGGAGGCAGCCATTTGTGCCGCATACGGTGTATTTTTCTTAGATCCTCTGAATCCCATTTTACCGGCGCTGCTCCAACTGATCACCTGTCCGTTCTTATTGGTCAGGCTGATGATGATGTTGTTGAAAGTAGCAGAGATATGTGCATCGCCGTAAGCGTCTACTTTTACTACTCTTTTTTTCGCAGCGGCTTTTGCGCTGTTTTGCTGTCCTTTAGCCATAGTTGTTTACTTAGGTAATCTTTTAATGTTTGTTACTTGGTTGAACAGTCCCTCCCCGGGAAGCGGCCGGATCCGGCGACTATTCTATTTATTACTTCTTGGTTGCTTTCTTCTTACCGGCTACTGTCTTACGTTTACCTTTACGGGTACGTGAGTTGGTACGGGTACGCTGTCCGCGCAAAGGCAATCCCTTACGGTGACGCAGTCCGCGATAGCAGGCGATATCCAGCAGGCGCTTTATGTTCATTTGCACTTCAGAACGCAACTGACCTTCTACCTTCAGCTCATTGGTTATAGTGCTGCGAATAGCATTCAGTTCATCATCATCCCATTCGTGCACCTTTTTGTTCAAATCAATATTAGATTTGGTCAAAATGTACTGAGCAGTGGAGCGACCGATACCATAGATATAGGTAAGGCCTATTTCTCCTCTTTTATTTTTAGGTAAATCAACACCGGCAATACGAGCCATAAAGATTCTAAATTTTAAATTTCAAATTAATTATTAACCTTGTCTTTGTTTAAAGCGGGGGTTCTTTTTGTTGATAACATACAACACGCCCTTCCTTCTCACGATCTTACAATCGGCACTACGCTTTTTAATGGATGCTCTTACTCTCATTGTTTTGAGTTTTATTTGTACCTGAATATTATTCTTCCCCTGCTCAAATCATATGGACTCATCTCTACTCCCACTTTATCACCCGGTAAAATCCGGATATAATGCATTCTCATCTTTCCCGAAATGGTAGCCAGGATCTCGTGACCGTTTTCCAGCTTTACCTTGAACATCGCGTTGGATAAGGCTTCTACGATAATTCCATCCTGTTTAATGAGTGCTTGTTTTGCCATATTGTTTTTGGGTGCGCAAAGATACGATTATTATACTGAATATAAAAATATATAGAAGGGATATTATAAAATAACCCTTTCCATAAAGGGCGCAAAGCTAATAAAACAAGTTGAGAAACAGGGTGGTATGAGAAAAAGAAACGGACGGGAAGCTAAAAAAGATACAATAAACTGTTTTAAAAATATTTATATATTAAATTAATTAGCATTGAATGATTGAGGGAAAATTTGCCGGGGATTGTTTCAGGCTTGCCGGTGATGCTACAAAACCCGTAAAGCCGAATTATCTCCAACAGTCAGGCTGCGAAGACTGCGTGCAGACACACAACCGGGCGGTCCGCCGCCCCCGTTACGTGTCCTCACGTACCGTTTGAATTGGTTCCGGGTGACCGTTAGGATTCCGGACCCTTGCGAGCAGGTTTCGAAAAAATCGACGGGTCGCCAGGGTTCGGACCCCTGCTTACCGTATGCTCTATTGGCGGGTGTCACCACCCGCCGGCTCAAAAATGAATTTTCCTGACAGCGGATAAATACGCTCTTAACTTTTTCCAACCTTTACATTCACACTTTTTTTGTACTTTACCCTCTTATTATTAACTAACAACCTTATGAGCAATTCATCCTATCTGAACCGTACGTTAGGTCTCAGGCTGGCCATTGTAATAGTAGTAGCCAATATCATCGGCTCCGGAATTTACAAAAAAGTGGCGCCCATGGCCAACGACCTGCACTCCGCCGGCTGGATACTGATCTGCTGGTTACTGGGTGGTATCATCACCCTTTTCGGTGCGCTGAGCAATGCGGAAATTGCCGGGATGATGGCCGACACCGGGGGTGAGTATGCTTATTACAAAAAGATATATGGCCGCTTTTTCTCCTTTTTATATGGATGGTCTAATTTCTCCGCTATAAAGACGGCCTCCATTTCGGGTATCGCCTATGTATTCGCCCAGTCATTGAACAGCATTGTTGCGCTTCCGCCCGTGCTGGAATCCTGGAGCACTATAGAGATACTGGGTATCTTCCACCCATTCGAAGATTTTAATACCAAGCTGGTGGCGATACTGCTGGTGCTGGTGCTGACCTTTCTAAATACAAGGGGTATTAAAGCCGGCGCCTGGCTGAGCTCCGCCATTGTACTGATCATTATGGCCGGCATTGCGGTACTGGTAATATTCGGGCTGCTCAGTCCGGAAGCCGATATCAGCCGTGCTTTTGAATTGAACACGGAGGGACTCTCTACAGTAAGTTTCAGCACCATCTTCACCGCCATGCTCGCCGCCTTCTGGGCCTACGAGGGCTGGAACTCGGTGGGCTACCTGGGCGGAGAAATAAAAGAACCCCACAAAAACGTGCCGAGGAGCATCACCCTGGGACTGATCGCCGTGATCACGGTGTACCTACTGGCCAACATTGCTTACCTGTCCCTGCTGCCCATGTCTGCCCTGCAGAGTATCCATAATACCGGCAGCATAGCAGCGGTGGAAGCCATGAAAGTATTCTGGGGCAACGGGGGCGCCCTGTTTATGTCGGTATTGATACTGATCTCCACGCTGGGATGCACCCACGCCACCATCTACAGCAGCGCACGGATCTATTATGCCATGGCCGGGGAAAAGCTGTTCTTCAAAGGCGCCGGGGTTTTAAATAAGGATCAGGCGCCCGGCAATGCTTTGGTTATTCAGGGTTTTTGGGCCTGCATGCTGATCATGTCCGGTTCATTTGACCAGTTGACCGATATGCTCATTTTTGCAGCTTTCCTTTATTACGGTGCTACCACCGTGGGGGTGTTTATCCTGCGTAAAAAAATGCCGGATGCCCACCGTCCCTATAAGGTATGGGGCTATCCCGTTATCCCTGCGTTCTTTATCATTTTCTGTATTTTGCTGATCGCCAATACCATCATAGAGCGCCCCCGGGAAGCCGGCATAGGACTGGCATTGATATTTATCGGCGTTCCCTTTTACTGGTGGTTCAATAAAACGCTGAAAAACAGGGATTAGTCAGTATACTTTTCCGGCGTTTTTTGCGTTTTTTACAGAAACGACCTATGACCGAAGAATCACATATCCTGGCTTTGGAAACCCATCTTGTGCAGGCATCGCATGGCAAGCGGTTTGCAAATTATATTGTCGATGTGATCGTCTTCCTTATATTTTCATTCATTCTCAGCTTTGTATATTATTCCATATTCCCGGGTTCCCTGGACCTGGCAGAAAGCAACAACCCCGTCGACAACTTACTGGACAATATCCTGTGGGCAGTGATCATGGCTATTTTCTTCGGACTTTCCGAAACGCTTCTGAAAGGCAGAACCGTTGGCAAGTACCTGACCGGCACGAAAACGGTTAACCTGGATGGCACTCCCATATCAGCCGGTACCGCCTTCGCAAGAGGGTTTTTCCGGATCGTTCCCTTTGAAGCACTCAGCGCATTAGGCTCGCCCTGTTTTCCCTGGCACGACAAGTGGTCGAATACTTATGTGATAGACATCAAAGATTCTACATTGCCGGAAGGGTGAGTGGGTTGCAGGAGGCAGGCCTCAAGTCGCAAGATGCAGGTCGCAGGGGGTGGACAGGGATAAGTTATGTATATAATTGCTTTCAACTATCCCGGGCAATACATTTTCAGGATTTCCAGTTGCTGTGTTTTCGGCAACAGCTCTTTTTTTGATCCTGAGATCACCCGCCATAACAAATAGTTTTTCAGACCCTTTTCCCCTCACCCATGCTTTCGATAGCTTGTACTGCAATTATCCTGTCATTCAAAAATCAACCAACGGGGCTGACCAAAAAGCTCATGGAACGTCTTTGCGAGGGAGGAACGACCGAAGCAATCTCTTTGAGTAATAAAGGTTTAAATATTTGAGATTGCTTCACTTCGTTCGCAAAGACGACCTTTTTGGTCAGCCCCATTCGCCCGTTAAAAGATCCATCTTCGTGTCAGCAGCTAACGAGCCATTTCACCATAAAGAAAAGAAAAGCACATTTCCCTAAATTTGCTGCATGTCTCTTTATGTCACTTCTTTGAATTCGGGCAGTAACGGCAACTGCTACTATATCGGCAACGATACTGATGCCGTGCTGGTAGATGCAGGGATTTCCGCCCGGGAGATAGACAGGAGAATGATCCGGCTCGGGCTGGCGATGGATAAAGTGCGCGCCCTCTTCATATCGCATGAGCATTCCGATCATATTACCGGGGTTGCCGGTATTTCTAAAAAATACAAGCTACCCGTCTATATCAGTCCTGCCACTTTAGAGGCGTCCCGTTTACCAATCGTACCGGAACTGGTACGGCATTTTACAGCGGAAGACCCGGTTATCATCGGCAACCTGCAGGTGGAGCCGTTCAGAAAGCTGCACGATGCGGCCGATCCCTACAGCTTTGTGATATCACACAACCAGGTAAACGTAGGCGTATTCACAGACATCGGCAGGGCCTGCGATAAAGTGATGCACCATTTTGCCAACTGTCATTGCGTTTTCCTGGAATCGAACTACTGCTCCGACATGCTGATGAAAGGCGCCTATCCATGGCCGCTCAAAAAACGCATCAGCGGCGGCTCGGGGCATCTTTCCAATGATGAAGCCCTTGCGCTGTTTACACAGCACCGCGCGGGGTTCCTCAGCCACCTGATCCTGTCTCACCTCTCCAAAAACAACAACCGGCCCGAGCTGGTAGAAAGTCTTTTTGCCGGCTATGCAGGCAATACCCGGATCATCATCGCTTCCCGGTACAATGAAACACCTGTTTACCACATAGACGGGAAAGCAAGCCATACAACCCCGGGTAAAACACCTGCAAAAAGCATGGTGCAGCCCAAAGTACAGCAACTGACTTTGTTTTGAGAAAATCCAGTGTTAAGTCAATGCAATAATGTCTGTTCTTTTTCCAGCAGATTATGCAGATAAGCGCTGATTTTATTAAGCTTCTGTGAAAATCCCGAAATCTGCGGGAGGTTTATTCATCACATTTTCATTGGCATAACACTAGCTCAATTCCGGGGCAGTAATATTGGTGGCAGGACGCGGTGACGGCGCGACGGCAACAGGCTTTTCGTTCTTTTTAACGATCAGCCGCCAGCAGATAAATGTACCAACGGACACGGTTATCCAAAATACATCCACCAGCAGTATGTCAAAATAGCCGTTCCGGTAAGTATTCCATATCCAGTTGTGAGTGACAAAACCATTTACCACCGGAATGCAAATGCCGATGAGGCTCCCCGCCAACATACAATCACGATTTGTCTTATAAAGGTTCCGCCGGGCGATCAGCAGTATGCTGACCACCAGCCAGGTGTAAAAATAAAATGGGTAGATAAAGCTCATCCCCCCATCCGGGTTCAGCTTAACGGCTATAAAGGTGGCAGCCGTAACAGGGAACATGCTCAGGCAGATACCCAGGTATATATTGGCCAACCAGAAGTTGAATTTTCGTTTCTTTTCAGGGATATTCTTTTTATCCCTGGCCACCAACCATATCAATACACCCGAAATGATCACCACGCAGCCGGAAATACCCAGCAGGAAATACAATATCTTCAGGGCATATCCGCCATAGTCTCCGAAATGTAAGGTATAGACCAGGTTTTGCGCAACATCCGAATAGGAGGAAGGCTTTTTAGGATCGGTATGCTTCAGCATATTGCCCTGCGCATCAAATACCAGTTCCCCGCTGCCTGTAAATTTCTTTTTAATATCTGTCAGACCACCTATATGCACCTGCATGCTTTGGTCTCCGTAGTTAATAGCCTCCACATGATTGATGGCGACATCACTACCCCATTTTTCCCTTGCCTTTTCCACGAAATCATTCAGGCTGACCGTTTTTTCTACCGGTTTGTGCTCCAGTTCAAAATCATGCCCTCCATACCCCAGCGCCGCATACAGGGAGTCCTGGCTGCCCCCGAAATGTAAGGCTGTTACCGGCTTTGTGAACAGCGGGTAGCTGATGAGAAAAAAGGCACCCGTTACGGCAAATACAAACATATAAGGAAAGCTGATGACACCCAGCGCCGTATGCAGATCCGTCCAGACGGTTTTCAACTTTTCCCAGGGACGGAAGATATAAAAGTTGGAAACGATCTTTTGCCAGTGTACCAAAAGCCCGGTAAGCAAAGCGAACAGGAAAATGAAAGCTACGCCGCCGGCGAGATAATACCCGTAAGGATATTTTATCTGTGCCAGGAAATGCAGCCGGTACAAAAATTCGCCCAGATCGTAAGATGTCCTGTAATCCTGGGTGGTAAACGTTTCAGGGTTGAGATAGAAAAAAGAACCTTTCTCCTTATTGTTGACGGTATCTTTTGAATCGGACACATACACGTTTATCCTCGCAGCATGCGGCGGCATATAGAGCGACACCTCCCTTCCATACAGGTTATACTTTTCTCCCAGCGAATCCATTACCTGGTTAAAGTTCACCTTTCTTTCAGACGCCGGCGTGTTCTTCTGCCAGTTGGTGATTTCATTTTTGAAAAAAGAAAAAGACCCTGCAAAAAAAATAACGAACAATACCGCTGTGATAATGATACCGCTGATGGTATGGGTATGGAAATAAATATTGTAGTTTCTGAGGTTCATCTTCGTAATGCTGATTTATTGGAACCAGTGCCGGTAAAGAAATGGAGCAAAAAAGAATAAGCTGATCAGCAGGTACCATATCCATATCTTCCAGCCATTCTTCGCCAGAAAGGCGAATACCATAAGCACCGCCCACAGTATATAAGTAGAGAAATACATTGTAACAAGCAGGGGTTTCTTCTCAAGAAACAGCAGCAAAAACAGGTGAAAACCCGATGTTACCATATAGCCGCCCAGCAATGCAGCGGATACTTTTAAAACCCGCTGTCCCGGTGAGCTCAAATATTTTTTATTGGCCGGCATATTAAAAGATTACCAGTTCAAAAAGAAAACACATTCCTGTTAGCAAAGCCAGGTGACGGATGCTGATATACTGCATCGGGGCAATGGCCACTACCAGGCTTCCTACCGTCATGATCAACAGGGAAGCGGTAAAGCTACCTACTCCCCATCCGTCTTTCCACACCAGGGCTACGATACAAAGCACGATCAAAAACGCCCCAACCCGCTTTGCCTGTGCGGGATGCGTCTGCAGCCATTTCTCCATGCTGCCGGTTTTAGACAATTTGGCTTTTCGGGAAGTGTTATACAACGCAAAGAATCCAAGGAAGCAACAGGCTATGATCAAGGTGTACATATAATCGGACTGTAAAACGTACGTGCAGTTGGTTTAAAGATCCAAAAGTATATAACAGACACGCAGCAGTTGTTACGCAAAAAGAAAACCGGTTTACGCAAAAAGGAAACTTATCGGAAAATGCCCTTTCTGAAAAAAGCAAACCTTTTCAACCTGTTAAAAACTGTGCTGTCCACAATCAAATCTTGGACAGTGAAATATTCTCTAGAACTTTACAGATACAGAAAATCTCCAATTTCTTCCCGGCAAAGCAATATACATATACTCTCCACCGGCGCCCATATTGTAATTAAAGCTCCCCAGAAAGTTAAACGCGTCGGTCAGATTGTCAACGTTAAGACCAATGTTCAGTTTGCCAATCCGGTAGTAAAGAGCCGCATTCAGGCTTTTATAGTCGACAAGTACTTCCGGGTCACCAGGATTCTTCTTAGTTGTCCAGCCTCCATATTGATCTTTATAGTACGAGCCGCCCAGCCCCAACCCGAGCCCCTTCAATGCGCCCCGCGGAACCTGGTATTTCGCCCATACATTGTAGGCATGCCGGGGCGCCTCGCCACGTTGACCAACCACAGAAGGATCCGTATCCCGGGTAATTCTGGCATCGGTATAGGCATAATTGACTATAATATTCAAATTTTCCGTAACCGCACCCAGTACATCCAGTTCAATTCCCTTACTCTGCATCTGCCCTCTTTGTATGCTGAAGTTCGGATGATCCCGGTCAGATGTCAATACGTTATTTTTAATAATTCTATACAATGCCAGTTGGGTAAGAAGGCGTTTGTTAAACCATTCTCTCTTTATACCGATCTCCATATTGTTTCCGGTCAGGGGCTTAAAACGCTCTCCTGCAAAATTAGTTCCCGTTTGGGCTATAAATGACTGGTCGTACAATGCATAGACCGATGTATTCGCAAACGGCTGAACAACCAATCCGGCACGCGGCGTGAACACATCATCTTTCAGTATTTCACCTGAACCACCATTTTCATAATGAGTAAACCGGCCGCCAACAGTAAGTTGCAGCCAATCGGTGAAAGAGATATCATCCTGGAAAGAAAGCGCCTGCCATAAGACTTCACTTGGACGCCCCCAGACCAGGCTTGATTTGTCAATCAGGGTATCAATGCCCTGAGTGAGCCCGTATACAGGATTGTCCACATTGATGGGCAACACTCCATACACACCGGTATAGATGCTTCTACTTTTGTTAATACCACCGTCTATACCGAACAAAGTGTTATGTATTATCTTTCCTGTATTGAATTTACCGTTTAAAAAAATTTGCCCGGTAGTATTGAAAGATTTAGGCGCGTAGTATATATAGTCTCTGGGCAGATCTCCATTTTCATCGATTTCAGCCCAGCTATAAAACATAAACCCGTTCCAGCGTGAAGACTGCGTACCCACCTGTGCAGTCAGCTTCCATTGATCGTTAATACGGTGTTGAAGGTTAAGGTAGCCGTAGTGTGATCTCATTTCTACCGGGTCAACTGACGGATCTTCTACCGTAAAGCTCCTTCGTAAGAACTGCCGGTTGCGGGAGATTACCTGGTTAAAGGCCCCATTCGCTTTTGCCAGGTCCATATTATATTCCGCAGTTAGGGTCGTATTATCGTTAATACGATATTGCAATACCGGGGCAAGTGAGAAACGATTATTAACGCCATAGTCAAAATGTGTGCCTGAGAATTGGTTCATCAGATTGACGCGGTAAGCCATCTTTTCCTCTTTGTCTATGGTACTCCCAAAATCGACTGCTGCCCGGTACAAGCCGTAACTTCCCGTTGTGAAACCGGCAGACAGGTGACGGTGACCCAAAGGCTTTTTTGTGACGACGTTATACATACCACCCGGCTCACCCTGTGCCAGCATAAAACCGGCAGGACCTTTAATAAACTCCACGCTTTCCACATAACTCATATCTTCCTGCACACCTCCCCAGCCACTGGTGCTCATACCGTTCCTTAATCTGTTTTGCGTGGCGCGTGTACCACGGATATTAAAATCAGTATAAATGCCCACATAAGGAAAAATAGTGGTTACCCCACTTACGTTCCTGGCTACATCTGTCATTACCAGCACCTGCTGGTCCTCCAGTGTTTGTCTGCCAATAGAAACGATGCTTTGCGGTGTTTTGATGAATGGCGTTTCAATACGCAGTGAGGATGAAGGCTGAACTCTGCCATAAGCATTCTGACCGCTTTTAACCACCACTTCCTGTAAGGTCTGTGCATTTTCACTAAGCGTGAATGTTACCGTAACCACGCCACCGGCTTCCACGCTTATCTGCTGTCGCTGGGTATGCAAGCCTACGAAACTGGCTGTGATCGTATGAGTTCCGGACTCAATATTGTTCAGTGTAAAAAGCCCATCCTGATCGGTCTGGGTGCTGCGCTGACCGGGAATACTGACAGTAACAAAACCTGCAGGATTACCATCGGAGGTAGATACGCTGCCTTTAACTGTTCCCTTTTGTTTCTCACGAACAATAATAACATTGCCTTTCTGCCAGAAGCTGAGCCCCGTTTGTGCCATTATTTCGGGGATCAATTCATCAATAGTGCAGGTTGTTTTGGTAAGTGAAACCGTCTTATTGAGATCCGCATATTCCTCAACATATGAAAAGGTATAACCGGTTTGCGAGCGTACTTCATCAATAATTTTTATTACGGAGATGGCCGGGGAAGAAAATTGGATCATTTTGCCCTTATGTATTTGGGCCGCCAGGCTGCATGGAATAAAAAAAGTCAGGAGCATGATCAGCAGGCACTCAACAGGTAGAACAACACCTGTTTTGGTAATGGATAATTTCATTTCTTTGTATAATTGTTTTTAATACTGAAAAATGGTGAGGTATTGAGAACACTTCCGCGGGTGTGTTAGCAGCACACCCGTTTCTGTTTGGTAATCATTTGGTTTTAAGAAGAGTTGAGCTCCATAGTATAATCGTGTTTTCTATTGTGAAACATATAAGATATTATTGTCTTCCCGGAACCGGATATCCGCAGACAACGTTAAAATAGTTTTCATGTCTTCCAGCGATTTTCCTGTCAGGTTTCCGGTATATCTAAGATTACCGATCGATGGATCTTTTAACACTATGCGTATATCAAACTTTGTCTCCATATGGCTGAAAACAGTGTGCAACGGTACGTTACTGAAGTTCATATTAACCGGTTGTTGTTCCTGCCGGGAGGCAACCTGCGTGATGCGGATATTTCCGGTAGCGCTGTCATAGCTCACCTGCTGTCCCGGGACCAGTACCTGTAAAGGCTTTCCCGGAACGCTGAAACTGATACGTCCGGATTGCAGTGTTACTATATCGCCTGCATGATTACGATCTACAATAAAAGTCGTACCTAATACTTCTATCTCCGATCTGCCGGTTTCTACCCTAAATGTCGATGAAGCACTGTGTCTTATGTTAAAGAGGGCTTTGCCCCGGACAATCTTCAGCCTGCGTTGCATATTGACGGTACTATCCGGCACTAAAACGACAGCTCCGGGATATAATGTTATGTCGCTTCCGTCTGATAATGAAAATCGCTGCATTCCTTCACCGGTATTATGCATTTCTTTCCAATGAATGGACGCTTTATCTGAGCTCCGGCGAACAGTAGTAATTACATACAAAGAGAGACACAACATTATCAATAAGCTGGCCGCTATGCTATATATTATTGAACGACTGCGGGTGTTAGAAGGAATCTTGTCGACGCCTTTTATAATACGTTCCGGGAGTTTATTCTTAATCCATTCCATATCCTCCGTAAGTACTTCCTTATTTATACCCGAAAGCTGTACATCGACAGAGTCATTATCCTCCAGCCAGGCCTCAACAGCCTGCTTCTCTTCCAAGTTACATTCCCCGACGAGATATCTATGTATCAACGCTTCATCTATCCGCATAAGATAAAAAATGAAAATGATCCAATCACCTTCTCATACCAGAAGTTGCATAAGCCTATCGTTTACCCTAAACAAGAAAAAATGAGCCGGAAATACTCCCGGATAGCAACGGAATGATATAAAAACTATAATGCGCGGGTTTAACAGAAGGAATATCAGATCAACCGTTGCATAACGATCGTTTTCGCAGAAAATCCAGAGCCCGTGAAATGTGGTACTCCACCGTTTTTTCTGAAATCTGCATATTACAGGCAATCTCTTTGTTGCTGAGTCCCTTTTCACGACTGTGACGGAAAATCTGTTGTGTTTTGGCTGGTAACGGACGTAATTCTTTCCACGTATTATTTAAAAGATCGTTGAAATAGATCTTTCGAACGGTTGAACTATCCTCTTCAGAAAAAACATAATTTGCTTGCAGGTTTTTCCTGTGTATTGCTTCCCGCCGAAAATGTTCCAGCACTTTCAGCTTTGCAGACCTGGTAAGGTAGTGTTCCAGAGAACCGGCTATCTGCAGGCTTTCTCTTCTTTCCCAGAGCGATTTAAAAATGTCCTGCACCATGTCACGCACAAGCTCCCTGTTCTGTAAATGATACATACCAACGGCATATACTTTCGGTGCATAAAGACGAAAGATCGTTTCAAAATTATCTTCGCTGATATATAATGTTTCTTGCAACATGCTCAACGCGATGCGCAATTTAATTATCGATCTGAAAGAATCGTTTACGAAATCCGTAAATTCTGATTTTGGAAATATGCCGGTTAAGGAATGAGTGCAAACAAATGTATCTATATACCAGTGTTATAAGTACTGTTACGCAAAAAGGAAACTTATCGGAAAATTCAATATGTCCAATATGTAAGACGAAAAAATGGTAAGACCATAAGAATACCGCCTTACGATCTTACCATTATTATCTTACCACTTTACCGGTGGCGCTACAGCTTAATATTCACACCGAACATACAATTGGTTCCCGCCATCGGGAAATAGTAATTCTCACTGACCAGGCTACCGCCGTAAATATAGCTGAAGGTATAACCATTGGGCTCATACCGCTTATTGAACAGGTTATTTACCTGCAGAATAAAGCTGGTTTCCCTGAATACAATATTGTTTAATGTGTAGATGGCCCTGAAGTCCTGCACATAAAAGGGGTTCAACGACCGGCTCCTGTTCCCGGTATTGTCGAGGAACTGCCTGCTGACATACTTACCCGGGAAGCTGATCTCCAGGTTTTTCACCGGTGTGAAACTGATGTCTGCGCCACCCACTACCGATGGGGAAAAAGAGATATCGGTTTCTTTGAACGTCTCCATTTTTTGTCCGCCATCGTCATAGTCATCATACCAGGCCGTATAATCTTTTATCTTATTACGGCTCAGCGCCAGGTTGCCTCCAATGCTCATCCACGATGCCGGTTGCCATTTTGCCTGCAGCTCAATACCTGCGCGGTAGCTGTCCGGTATATTGGTACGGGCATAGGCCCCCACATCATTTATTTTTCCTGTCAGTACCAGTTGATTGGTGTACTTCATATAAAACAAAGTGGCTGCCCAGCTAAAAACGGTATTTCTCCGCTCCAGTCCCAATTCAAGATCATGCAGGGTCTCGTGTTGGGGGCGGGTAGCAGCACCTGCTTCAAAATCATCCCGGTTGGGTTCCTTATTGGCCAGTGCATAAGAGAAGTACCCGTTCCAGCCCTGCCGGCTGTAGCTGATGCCGGCCTTGGGGTTTATAAAATGGTACTGCTCGTCCACCATAAGATGCGGGTTGTCCCTGAAGCCGTTCATTTCATAGTTGACCGTCCGGTACTGGATATCGCCGAACACCTCCCAATAGGGAGCTATCCGTTGCTGCAGCTTGGTATAAAAATTCAAATCGGTTTTAAAAGCATCGAGGTCATACCATTTGTAGTTGACCGGGATGCCTACCTGCGCCCAGGGCAGCCTGCCGAAATGCTTGCCATCGTACCGGTTCCAGCCGCCGCCGGTGATCCATTGGGTACCGCCGCTTTTGTATTGCAGGGAGAATATGCCGCCATAATAATAATTATCCAGGTGCAGCTGGCGCACCACATCTGTTGCTGTTATCAAAGAGTCGCCGATGGTTATATCCGGCAAACCGAAGCCGGAAAAGCTGCGGCCCTCCTTATACTGTTCGTAATATCCCTTCCCCCTGGTCAGGAACAGCGCGGTATTAAAGCTAAACCGGCTGTTGATGTCCTGGTTATAGAAAAACTGGTAATGATCCTGCTGGTAATTGTCGGTTTCATTTTCATAGGGAGCGTCCGGCTTTTCGGTGCCGGCCGAATTGTAGGTACGGTCTGTTGTCAGCATGCTTTCAGGTATGCCGTTCCAGGCATGGTAAGTTCTCTCTTTTCCCGAAAACACATTCAAACGGAAAGAGGCATTTCCCGTAAAATACGCACCTGATACATAAAAGGATTTCAGGTTGCTGGTAGCCCTGTCTATATACCCGTCGCTGGTGATGGAAGAGAGGCGGGCATCCACGGTAAACTTTCCGTCAATCAGGCCGGTACCGGCTTTTACCGTGTTCTTCCAGGTGTTGAAGGAACCGTAGCTGTTATTCAACTCTCCATATGGTTTTTCAATAAATTCATTGGTGCTCATATTGATGGTGGCGCCAAAGGCGCCGGCGCCGTTGCTGCTGGTGCCTACCCCCCGCTGCACCTGGATGCTGCTTACAGAAGAAGCAAAATCAGGCATGTTCACAAAAAAGCTGCCCTGGGATTCCGCATCATTATAGGGTATCCCGTTCAGGGTAACATTGATGCGGGTAGCGTCCGTACCACGGATGCGCATGGCTGTGTATCCTACCCCATTTCCGGCGTCGGAGTTGACCACTACCGATGGCAAATGGTTCAGCAGCAGGGGCAGGTCCTGCCCGGTGTTGATCTTCTCAATATCCCTCCGGCTGATATTACTCTTGGTAAAGGGACTGCGCTCTCCTGCCCGTACCGCTTTGATCTCGATCGGCTGCAGGAGCAGGTGGATCTTTTCCAGTTGAAATTCAGCTTCCGTACCGCTTACCTGTTGATGCAGCGATTTATAACCTACGGCCGAGACCTGCACAAGCGTTACGGCGTCTTTTGACGCGGGCAGCCTGAAATACCCGTTTTCATCGGTAAGGGTGTAATGACTTTTTGATGTGCTGACAGTGGCGTTCGCAACCGGCAGACCGGTTTCTTTCTCCGATACCCTGCCACTGATGGTCTGGGCAATGGCGCCCATGTGTAACAAACATGCTAATCCTATAGCATACAATTGCTTCATACTGTTTTTGTTGTCGGCTCAAACGTGTACCGTGTACACTCACTTGTCTGAAACCGGATGTACAAAAACAGGAAAGGTGAGATGTGAGGACTCATCCTTCCCTGCGCAGGAATTACCCTGATCAGGTTCTACGGGTTTGATCTCAGCCCTCCGATATCAATCGGAGAACACCCCGGGAATCACTGAGGTTAAAATAACATTAACCGCGGTTATTGTACTGCAAAGGTAAGGGAGTTTTAAAATAATTTCCAAATGCTGTAACTTTTGCCTTCATTGTCCGTAATACGGTCATAGATTCCTGAACACTTATACAATTAAGCTGCAATGAAAAAGATATTTTTATGTATAGCCGTAATATTACTGGCAAATGCTGTAAACGCACAGGAGGAAACGGTGGTAATAAGAGATAAGCATGCGGAACAACGTACGCTTAACCGCTCTTTTTCAGCCATTTCCGTATCGGGGGCCATCGATATTTATTTATCACAAAGTGATGAGGAAGTGCTGGTGGTGAGCGCTTCGGAACCCAAATACCGGGACAGGATCATGACTGAAGTGAACGATGGGGTGCTGAGGATCTATTACAACGATAAAGGGGTCCAGTTCTCGTCCGGCAGCAAGAAGCTGAAAGCATATATTTCATTCAAAAACCTGCATTCCATAAAGGCTTCCGGCTCATCAGATGTGTATGCCAACGGGGTGATCAGGGGTGATCGGCTGAAGCTGGTGATCTCTGGCAGCAGTGACTTTAAGGGGGCAGTGGATGTTGGTGAATTGAAACTGGATCAAAGTGGCAGCTCCGACTCGCATATCAGCGGCCGGGCAGAAAAAGCGATCATTGACGTAAGCGGCGCCAGTGATGTAAAAGGATACGGACTGGAAGTAAATTACTGCGAAGCCACTGCCAGCGGCGCCAGCGATATCCAGATAACCGTTAACAAAGAAATTACCGCTTCTGCCAGCGGTGCCAGCGATATCTATTACAAAGGGTCGCCCGTACAAAGAAATATCAAAAGCAGCGGCGCCAGCTCCATTTCGAGGAGAAATTAAACAACGACTCTCGCACTTTTCAAAGGTTTCCAACCTTTGAAAAGTGCGAAGCGGCTGCTATCTGCTATCAGCAGTCTCTGACTTCGGATTTCCTATGTTCTTCCCCGTCTCCGACGAGCCCATATAAGCTTGCTTATATTCTTTTAGTCTCCGGCAAAACCATTGCACTTTTCCAATCAACGAAGGCAATAGCGGTTTGGTCCTTTTGGAACAAGGTTCGTATGCCAAAGTTTAGAAACTTTGAAGAACATATGGGTTACGAAGTCAGAGACTTCAAACAGCACTTCGAATCTTTTACTTCATCGCTTCCCAGCCGTAATCAATATAGTCCCAGAAAATTTCTCCGTCTTTAATTTTTATATGCAGGAAGCCTTCTTCATTGTGCCGGGTTCCGCGCCAGGTAGGCCTGCCGGCAACAGCGCCGCCTGTAATGAACCGGGTTTTATTTCTCACATTGATATCCTCCAGCCAGTGCAGGTGTCCCTGCAGTACAAGACGCAGGTTTTTATTGTTAAACAATGACAGTACTTCGTCCCGGTTGGATATCCATTGTCCGCCGGCAGCGGTTGCATTGTCGGGAGAGGGGAAGATCTGCTGGAAAGAAGATACCAACGGTATATGTGTAACTACTGCTATGGGCGTATTACCGGCAACGGTTGACAGGTCTTTCTTCAGCCATTCCATCTGCCGGGGTCCTACAAGTCCTATATACTTCCCGTTATTTTCTTCAATTGAATTTAACACGATAAAATGCCAACCTTTATGATCGAAGGAATAGTAAGTGGGGCCAAGGTATCGTTCATACATACCGTACTTATAATCCCTGTCTGTTGAATCCAATCCGCTTTCATCCGTGTAGATCCCGAACAACTCATGGTTGCCGATACAGTTATACACGGGCATACGAAAATGCTGTATCGAAGACTTATACAACTGGAATAACGAATCCGCTCTCGGCTTGTTTCCTCTCAGCACATCAAAAACCAGGTCGCCGCCCGTAATTACAAAATCTGCCGGTAGCTTGTTGGCCGTATCAATTGCCTTTTTGAAGCCAATGGCAGCATCGTTTTCCGGTTTTACGTGGATGTCTGTCATGAAAACAAACGAGAAGTCCTGGGAATAAGAAGGACAAGTGATCAACCAACAGACAATGACGAAGAGTCTTTTCATTACAGTTTTTTGATCATAAGGAGAAGAGGAAACTGCTTTTATAATCAGGTGGCAGAGGAAATTAATTGTTATTACATTACTTATAACAAAGTTTGAAAACTTTGAAGAACATATGGATTACGAAGTCAGAGACTTCGAACAGCATGGAGCCCGCTAAAACCGGTAGATATCGTCTCCTATTTTTATCTCTTTGTGCCCAAAATAACCGAAGCCCTTTTTATAACTATGGTAGAATTTATGTCCCTTCAGGTTAGGATGGTATGCCATATCCCACTCGAACTTAATAACGTCATCTTCTTTTTCAATCAATTTTACCATATAGTCGTTCCAATCCTCTTCACCGGTAGTATAAAAAATATCCCCCACTTCTGCATTGAATTTCGCGTGCGTGTACACTGTTGATGATCCATCCGGGTACATTTCAATCAGATCTCCGTTCTCGTTTATCCTAAGGTATCGAACCGAAACCGCATCCCCTCCTACCAGCGAGAAAAACTCATAAAAAAGCTGGTCATGGATCGTTTTTGTTCCCCGTATCTCCGTATAGTTTTGATCGTTAGTCTTCCAGTAGTTACCCACTTCCATCGGTAAATATGAATCATTGTTAACCGGAGGGTTGTTGTGTGCTTCAGCCTGCTTTTCTTTTTTACAACCAACACTTATAAATGACAGGAAAACCAGCATAGCAACCAGATGCTTCATAAACCAAATTTTATGAAAAGAATATCATGTTCGTCTTCATGACAAACACCTGTTCAAAAGCGTTGCACGCATATCATAAAATATTTGAATACAATTTTGCAGAAAAATCCTGTGATAAAGAAAATCAATTTTCCAGGCTGTCCCTTATTGTAATAATGCGGGCCAGCTTGGTCAGGGCAGTATCATGATCCTTCACATAAGGATTGGTAGTATCCCACACATAGCCGGCCAATACCGAACAGATCTGGCTTTTGATCAACGGGTTCTGGTTATCTGCAAAGAATATGGTGTCGAGCGTACCCTCGTACCAGGCCATTACATAGGAGCGGAATGTATTCACACCCTGCATCATGATGTCCATATACTCCGTGTTCCAGTCCACTGTCTCCCCTTTCAGCCTTCTTACCACCAGCTTTCCCGCCAGTTGGCTGGATACGGTTGCCAGGGTTACACCAGATGAAAAAACCGGGTCGAGGAATTCTGTTACATTACCGGTGAGCACAAACCCGTCGCCGTAAAAACGATCCGTGGTAGAAGACCAGGACTGCAATGTACGGGGCTCAAATACCAGCTCCACGTTTTCAAACCTTTCGGCTATATCTTTCTGTGAGGCCAGCATGGCGCGGTACTGCTCTTCAGGAGTGCCGCTGAACCGGTCAAAAAAGGAAGCATCTCCTACAAAACCCAGTGAAGTGATGCCGGTGGAAAAGGGGATGATCCATATCCATACGCCCTTTTCATGTACCACGATGGTAATACGGTTGGGCTCATCCGACATCAGCCGCTTTTTATCTACCGTATGAGCAAACAATGCCTTCCGGGATGGCAGGTTGGATGGCTTCTCCATATTGAACAGTCGGGGAATCACCCTTCCGTAACCGCTGCCGTCTATAATAAATTTTGCTTCGATATGCTTTATATTCCCTGCGGCGTCTTCTACCGTTGTTACCGAACGTCCGTCATCATCAAACTTAATGTCCGTCACGGTAGTTTCGTATGCCACCGGCACTCCCATTTTTTCCACCGCATTTGCCAGTGTGGCATCAAAGTCTGCCCGTGGCACCTGCCAGGTCCATTTCCACCCGTTGGTAAACTGGTCTGCAAACTGGTAGTCACACACTTTCCCGTTCTTCACGAACTTGGCTCCGTTCTTCTCCTGGAAGCCACGGGCCTTTACCGCGTCAAGGAACTTCGCCTCTTCCAGGGCTTCCATGCACCGGGGCAGCAGGCTCTCCCCTATTACAAACCGGGGGAATTTCATTTTTTCAACGATCCGCACCTTATACCCTGCCTGGTGTACAATGGAAGCGGCCACCGTACCTGCAGGTCCGGCGCCGATGACCAGCACATCTGTTTTTTCTGTTTGCATATAATCCGTTTACAGTTATTGTTTCTTTTTCTTACACCTGAGCAGGGTGTGACTCAGTCCTATCCCGTCTACGATCTCCGCTACTTCAAAACCCGCATCTTCTATACATTTTATAAATACCCTTGAATCATACATCTGGCTGTTGCCGTTGGCAATGGCCGTAAAATAGATGGAAGTCTGCTGCAGGCAAAAAGCCGCTGTTTCAAACCGCTGCCTGTCCCAGAAAGCTTCCAGTATCATAATATATCCATCTTCCCCGATAGCAGCTCCACACCTTTTCATAATGGATATAATTTCCTCTTCGGAAAAGCAGTCCAGGAACTGACTCATCCAAACGGCATCAAAACCGGTAGGGAAAGCCTGCGATTCATCGAGCACATCTACGGGGATAAAAGATACCCTGTCGATAATACCGGCTTCTTCTATCTTCTTTTTTGCCACATTCAACTGTCCCGGCAGATCCATAATGGTTACGTGTATATCATCCGCATATTTTGCCGATGCCATAGCCCACTTACCGGTATTACCGCCTATCTCAAGCAAATTCTTCACGCCATCTTTATACACATGCTCCAATACGAGCGGAAAAGCGATATCGGAAAAATAGTGGTCAAACGCAAACCAGCTTTTCTGGATATGCGAAGGCAGTTGCGACAGACCTTCATACACCGTATTCCAGTCACCCAGCTCTTTCAATCCCTCCGGCTTTCCTTCCTTAATACTTTCTTCCAGCCAAAACAAACCTTTATAACATACATCGTGCACGAAGTTCATGTTCACCTTTGTCAGCGGATCGTGCAGGATAAAATAACCTGTTTTGGCTATGGTGTATTTATCATCGTTTACCAATACCAGTCCTATTCCCAGGGATGACTCCAGCAATACCCGCACGCCGTACCTGGTCATACCCGTTTTCTCTATAATATCCCCGATCGTAATACCGGTGCTGCCTGCTGCCTCAATGATGCTGAGTATTCCCGAATCTCTCATGATCCGGGCCACCTGGAACACGACGGGACCGAATGCTATGTACTGTGCCAGTCCTTTTGCTTCCAGCGCCGTCCTTGTATCCTTTTTGTAAAAATCCATCTTCCTCCTGTTGTTTTATGTTGGTTGTTGTAGTTGTAATATCAATGCAGCATTACATCCGCCGAACCCCGATGCCACTTTCAGGCAGGTGTTAAAATTGCCGCGCTGCAAGATACTGTTAACCTGCACATGTTGCGTAGTGCCGGGACGGATATAGCCTTTTGTCGGTAAAAAAATTTTCTCTTTCAGTGAAAGCGCCGCCACTGCCGTTTCTATCAACCCCGCTGCTCCCAGCGTGTGGCCATAATATCCTTTGATGCTATGCAAGGGAACATCCTGCAATCCGGCCAGGTTCATTGCCTTTGCCTCCATTTCATCGTTATACAGGGTGGCAGTGCCGTGGGCTGAAATACAGTCAATCTCTTTTTTATCTATGCCCGCTTCGGCGAGGGCGCCGGTAACAGCCTGAAAGAGCTCAGCGCCGGTACGGGAAGGACCTGAAATATGGTTGGCATCATTACTGACAGCACCACCCGCTACCCGGACGGCATCCGGCTTTTTTTCTACCGATAATACCAGCGTTGCCGCTCCCTCTCCAAGATTGATCCCCTTTCTATCCGCATCAAAAGGCCGACAGGGTTCATCGCTCACCGCGTGGAACGACTGGAATCCGGATAATACGAAACGGGTAATAACATCTGCACCGGACACTACGGCATGTTTGTACTTTCCACTTTGAAGCAAACGCATCGCCGTAATAATAGCTACCAGTCCCGAAATGCAGGCATGGCTCACAATAACGGGTCGGTGCACAAATCCAAAATATTCTGCTACCTGCTTTGCAGCATGATGCAGTGTCATCCGCTTTTTCAGCGCTGCGTTAACCGGAGCTTGTTGTTCAAGCAGGCTGATATTACCTTTGGTAGATGAAATAACAAGAATGGTATCCGCATTACCGGCGGTTATGGCAGCACCATTTAGCGCGTCTTTTACAGACCTGATCAGCAACTGCTCAAACCGGGTATAGCTTTCCAGCCCGGGTACAGCGATATCATCCTCCATTAATGCAGCATAAAACGGAACCGGTGAAAAAGCAGGTTTCTTATGCAGACTGATACCGGTATTATTTTCCCTTAATTGTTCCAGGTTTTCCCGGGCGGTAAAGCCCAGCGGAGATATGATATTTTCTGCAATTAAATAAACCGGTTGCCTCATTTTCAAATAGTCTAAAATCCTTTTGCTTTTTTCCACTCTTCAAAAAAAGCCGGGTTGGTCAATTGCAGGGTAGATGTTTCTTTATCAAGAAAGACCTGTGTGGATGACCCGGTGGCGACCAAAATGCCCGTATCGGCGTTGTACAACTGATAATCAAACTTCAGCTTTGCCGCGTCACAAGGACTAAAGATGGTTTCCACCACTACCTTCTCTCCATATTTCAGCGAACGTTTATAGTTACACTCCACATGCACTACAGGTATCACCAAACCATTTTTGTAAAAATCCAGGTAACCAATGCCATGTTCTATACCGAAAGATTCCCGCCCGTCCTCAAAATAACGGATATAATGCCCGTGCCATACTATACCCAGGGGATCCGCTTCGTTAAACCTGACATTTACTTCTATTTTTCCTGATAACGTTTTCTGCATTAGCTGTTTTCCTAGTTCGTTTTGGGGCGAAGTTATCCATTTGCAGCTTTCCATTCACTATATTTTCCACGCTCTATCTGCAGCAGGATGTCGTGTATCGTTTTAGCCCAGTAATTCCTGAAGCCGATACCAGCCGGCTTACCGGTCATTCTTTCCGTAAGCAGTACTTTTTTTGTACCCATATCAATAATAGTAACATAAAATGCCCCCGCAACGGTGGCCTTATTCAATGTTTCGGCAATGAACATAACGCCCAGTCCCTTCTTGTCTTCAAAATCATAGCCTTTTACGATCGATTCAATTGTTTCCTTTTTAAACCGAACATCATCCGAGCTGAACTCCGATATCTTTTCCGGATCTATTGCTTCATTTTTCGCGATGGTAAAACGGATATCCTTCGCGATATCCGGCTTATTGAACGACCGGTCAACAGCGTATTTTCTGGGCTCATTCAATATCAGTTGATTGATCTTGTTAAACTGCTCCTTGATGCCCGAAGGCGTACCGGTCAGCTCATTCAGCACTTTTACCTGCGTAAAGTCCACACCCAGCCAGGTAGCCGGTGTTTCGGTAGCATTAAAGAAATCTTTCAGCGTTTGGGCTGACAGCGATTGGCTTATTACCATCACAAATAAAAAAACACAACTGAATAAACCTGTTTGCTTTTTCATATCATTCGTTTTAATGAATTTACTTACCGGGGTCAATGAATATTTTCATATCACATTTTGCCAGCACCTGTTCTTTACAACTTACGGTACCTGAAATAATTGTCACGTTAAATACCTGGTTTTTGATAACAATAGTTGTTTCCAGCACGTCCCCTACGGCGGGAAGCGACACCAGTTCCAGTTGCTGTACGGCGCCGATAAAGCCTACGGGCACCGGTTCCTTCCGGAGCCGGCAGAGATGTCCCATCCTGGCCGCAGCGGTTTGTGCGATATTTTCAATGAGCGCGGGTTCGGTTAACAAACCGTCCTTCACAAAAATATTATCTGCCTCCACCTCATACCGGGTCGTAGCCGACGTATCATCAGCTCTCAGCAGTGCCTCCACCATTACGAAGGGCGGCCGCTGTGGTATCAGTAATAATATATCTTCCATTTTGTATGACTGTTACCCGTTTTATGCCTGCAAAGTAGCTATTTAGCAGCTAGTCCCCAAACCGATACCGATCCAGGGTAACCTGCTTATTTTTTCTTCTCTTTGGCCCAGGTATCCCTTAGGGTAACGGTCCGGTTAAATACCAGCTTCCCCGGAGCAGATGATATGTCCGGCGTAAAATATCCCTTACGGATAAACTGGAATTTCTCTCCCTGCTGAGCCGTTGCCAGCGAAGGCTCTATATAGACCTTCTTCAGCACCTGCAGCGAATTTTCGTTTATACATTTCAGAAAGTCTTCTTCTTCCGCCGGGTTTTCCACATTGAACAACCGGTCATATAGCCGTACTTCCGCTTCGGCGGCATGAGGTACACTCACCCAGTGTATAGTACCCTTCACGTGAATATCAGAGGTGTCGTTGCCGCTTTTGCTTTCAGGAATATAGGTACAGTGCAGTTCTGACAGGTTGCCGTTCTCATCTTTGATAAAATCGTCGCACCGGACAATGTAAGCGCTCTTCAGGCGTACCATGGCGCCGGGCGCCAGCCGGAACCATTTTTTTGCGGGCACTTCCATAAAATCCTCTCTTTCTATCCACAGCTCGCGTGAGAACGGGATAGCTCTTGTACCACCGTTGTTCTCTTCCTCGGGGTTATTTTCGCTATACACGTCTTCGGTCTGCCCTCCGGGGTAATTGGTGATCACCATTTTGACGGGATCGAGCACCGCCATGCGGCGTTGGGCGATCCTGTTCAAATGCTCGCGGATGCAAAATTCCAGCAGGCTCATATCCACCACGTTTTCCCGTTTTGCCACACCGATGCGGTCGCAAAAATCCCTGATGCTTTCAGGTGTATAGCCTCTTCTGCGTAAGCCGCTGATGGTGGTCATGCGCGGATCGTTCCAGCCATCCACCACTTTTTCATTCACCAGTTGCATCAGCTTACGCTTGCTGGTAATACTGTAGCTTACGTTGCGGCGGGCGAATTCATATTGTTTTGACGGGAAGATCTCCAGCTTTTCGATCAGCCAGTCGTACAGCTCACGGTGTGGCACAAATTCCAGTGTACAAATAGAATGGGTGACCTCTTCAATGCTGTCGCTTTGCCCGTGTGCGAAGTCGTACATGGGATAGATAACCCATTTGTTGCCGGTGCGGTGATGATGTGCATGTTTGATACGGTACAATACAGGGTCCCGCATCAGCATATTCGGATGCGCCATATCTATTTTAGCCCGCAGCGTTTTTGAGCCATCCGGGAACTTACCTGCTTTCATACCCTCAAACAATTCCAGGTTTTCCTCCACGCTCCTGTCCCGGTACGGGCTGTTTTGCCCCGGCTCTGTCGGTGTTCCTTTCAGCACAGCCATTTCATCTGAGGTACTGTCATCCACGTATGCCAGTCCTTTTTTGATGAGTCTTATGGCATATTCATACAGGGTATCAAAATAATCGGATGCATACAATTCATTTCCCCATGTATATCCCAGCCAGGCTACATCGGCTTTTATGCTTTCCACATATTCTGTTTCTTCGGTAACCGGGTTGGTATCATCAAAACGCAGGTTGGTATACCCGCCATATTTTTCCGTTAAACCAAAGTTGAGGCATATGCTGGAGGCATGTCCCAGGTGGAGGTATCCGTTGGGCTCAGGCGGAAAACGGGTAATGATCCGGGGGTATTTCTTATTTTTAAGGTCTTCTTCTACAATTTCTTCAATAAAATTCAGGCTTTTTTCCTCTGCCATAGGTAGTTTCCTTTTTTGGCAAATGTAGGTTTTTGATAGCGGATAAGGTTATTTCTGATTTGAGATTTGGGATTTTGTCGCTATGGATCGGAAGGATATGATTCCGACCCTGATACATACAATCAGCAATCAAACCATCTTATTGTCTTACCATTTTACATTGTCTTACCACCTTACACATCTTACAGTCTTAACATCTTACTCTCTTACCATTTTACTGTCCCTACCATCTTACTTCAAAAGTGTCACCTGTCCCCTCAGGGTCAATTCGCGTTTCAGCATAAAATCATAGTACACGCAAAAATAAGTGTAGCCGCCGGGGTCGGCCTTTTTACCATAGATCCTCCCGTCCCACCCCCTTACGGGGTCGGTAGTCTCAAACACTTTTTGCCCGAAACGGTCAAATACCGCGAGGTGATAGCTGGAAACCGGGCAGAAGGCGCCCGCTTTGAAAACATCGTTCAGCCCGTCGCCATTGGGCGTAAAAGCGGTCGGAAAGTTGACACAGCGGGTATTGCAGGTAACCGTTGTAACAGTATCTATCAGGGATCCGCAGATATTTTCTCCACGCAATACATATTTCCCGGCTTCAATAGCCGTAAAATCAGGGCGGGTAGAGCCGTCCTGCCAGGCATAAGTGGTGTATTTTTGTTCCACGGTCTGCAGCACCACACCCGGTGCGCCGCATGGGATCACAATATCTTCTCCGAGATTGAAATAAGGTTTGTCAATTACTTCCACAACCAGCCGGGCCCTGGGACTTTCACACCCGAGGATGGTTTGGGATACATAATAATAAAAGGTACCGGTATCAGCCGTGGAAGGTACCGGTGCGGTGGGGCTGGCATCCTGGCTGACAGGCGTACTGTACCACTTCAGCGACTCTCCCCAGGCGGTCAGCCGGGGCGCGGTTGTGTTCAGGCACAACAATTCGTCCTGTTTGGCAGGTACCTGTATCAGCGAGTTAAAAATAACATACACGCTGTCTTTCACCGTACAGATGCCGTCGCTGGCCTCCACTTTATACATATTGGTTTCGGTAATGTCGATATAGCTGGTGGATTGTCCATCTTCCCACAGGTAACTTACAGTCCCGTGCATATCAGGCAGTTGTAACCGGTAATCGCTGCGGTCGCATATAATAATGCTGTCGCCGGAAAAGAGCCTTCCAGCGCAATTCAACTGGGCGTTCGCTGAAATACATATAACAACAAAAGATAATAAAAAAATGATGTACCTCAACAGAAGTGGTATTCTTTTCATCGGATATGGAACTTTGGACCCTTAGGAAACGTTTTTTATACCTTATTAATGTATGGGAACAGTTATTTTTGCCATTTCCTGCCATACGCGGCAAATTCTTTTTGATATTAATTATATTTTACTGAACTTTGCACTCCCAAAAAAACAGGATTATGGCTAGAGTATGTCAGGTTACAGGTAAAGTTCCCATCACAGGAAACTATGTATCGCACTCAAATATTAAAACAAAACGCAGGTTTTTACCTAACCTGCAGACCAAGCGTTTTTTCCTGGCAGAAGAAGACAGGTGGATCACCCTTAAGCTGTCTACAGAAGGCTTGAGGACCATTAACAAAAAAGGGCTCTACACGGTAGTAAAGGAACTGCGTGCCCAGGGAGAAAAAATCTGATAACAATCTAAATTTATAGAGCTATGGCTAAGAAAGGTAACAGGGTGCAGGTGATTCTGGAGTGCACCGAGCATAAAACAAGCGGTCAGCCGGGCACCAGCAGGTATATTTCTACTAAAAACAAGAAGAATACACCTGAGCGTCTTGAGCTGAAAAAGTATAACCCTATTTTAAAGAAGGTTACAGTTCACAAAGAAATAAAATAAGTTTAGGGCGCCGTGAGGACCTCACGGGCGGCCGATTCACATTTTCATATTATGTATCATGGCAAAAGCAGCTAAAACCGCGATAAAATCAAAAGACCAGAAAGCAGCCGCTGAGGCAAAAAACTGGACAAAAGTAATTAAGGCTGTACGCAGCCCCAAATCCGGCGCCTATACTTTCAAGGAAGCAATTGTGCACAAGGATAAAGTGAAAGATTTTTTAGCCCAGAAATAGTTCTGTTCTCAAAATAAATTGGAAGCTGTCACGGTAAACCGGGACAGCTTTTGTTATTTTTATAAATAATATGAGCGATACTATTTTTATCAGGAAGGCAGGTACGGAAGATGTGGAATCAGTGGTAAGTATTGGTAAAAAAACCTTTTGGGAAACCTATTCCGAAGCAGGGCTGAACGGTATCCTGGATACCTATGTAGAAGAAAAGTTCAATGACCAAAAGATAAGCGCTGAGCTGGAACAGGCTGACACCGATTTTTACCTGGCCTTTGTAAACGATACACCGGTAGCCTTTACCAAATTGCGAAACGACCGTATGGTAAAAGGTATAACCGGTAAAAAAGCCCTGGAGATAGAACGGATATACGTATTGAAAGAATACCAGGGGCTGAAAGTTGGTAAGGAATTAATGGATAGCTGCATACAAATGGCCATCGACAACGGCTATGAAGTAATATGGCTGCAGGTATGGCAGCAAAACAGCAAGGCTATCCAGTTTTACCAGAAAGCAGGATTTGTGGTATTCGACACCACAATATTTAATTTTGCATTGAATATAGAGCAGGACGATTTTTTAATGCGCCTGGACCTCTATTATTAAACAGAGACTATGGGATTTTTTGGAAAGCTATTCGGCAAAAAAGAAAAAGAGAGCCTTGACCAGGGACTTGAAAAAACCAAAACGGGTTTTTTATCGAAGATCACCAAAGCCATTGCCGGCAAAAGCACAGTAGACGAGGAAGTGCTGGACAATCTGGAAGAAGCCCTCGTAAGCGCCGATGTGGGCATTACCACCACGGTGACCATCATCAAAAAAATTGAAGAACGGGTTGCCCGCGACAAATACCTCAATACAAACGAACTGAATACCATCCTCCAGGAGGAAATGGAAAACATACTGGTGGATGCGCCGGAAACCAATGCCTATGGATTCGACTCCGAGCTGCCTGCCAAACCCTATGTAATACTGGTAGTAGGCGTTAACGGTGTCGGTAAAACGACCACCATCGGCAAGCTGGCGCATAATTTCAAAAAAGCCGGCAAATCCGTATTGCTGGGCGCCGCCGATACCTTCAGGGCCGCAGCGGTAGACCAATTGACCATCTGGAGTGAACGGGTAGGCGTACCGATCGTTAAAAAAGAAATGGGCCGTGACCCGGCTTCCGTTGCTTTTGATACCGTAAGCAGCGGGGTTGCCAGAAACGCGGACGTAATTCTTATTGATACGGCGGGCCGGTTGCACAACAAAGCACACCTCATGGAAGAGCTCAGCAAAATAAAAAGAGTAGTGCAAAAAGTAATTCCCGATGCACCCCATGAAGTGATGCTGGTGCTGGACGGCTCTACCGGGCAGAACGCGCTGGAACAGGCAAAACAATTTACAGCCGCCACCGACGTGACGGCTTTGAGCATAACCAAGCTGGACGGAACGGCCAAAGGCGGTGTGGTGCTTTCCATAGCCCACCAGTTTAAAATACCCGTAAAGTTCATCGGCGTGGGCGAAAAAATGGAAGACCTGCTGGTATTTGATAAGCACGAGTTTGTAGACAGTTTGTTTAGTTTGAAGGCATAAGTAGTTAGTAGTAAGTGATAAGTAGTAAGTAGCAGGGATATAAATTGAATAATTGAAAGAGATTGAATGACATTACACGGATCTCCATACCTATTATACTCAGACGGTAAGGGTAATATATTTGAGGATACTTCTCTTTATGCCGTCGGCAGAACCGGCTGGGATGCTATACCCGTAGCTGCAGAAGACTGGATAGAGCTGCCTGAGGGAGGATCCCTGTACGAGCTGCCGGGACGAAGGGGTATCGGCATCGATGTGACAAACGGGGAAATGCGGCTTTGCGACAAAGGATGGGCGGTAGCCGCTTTTATACCACCCGCGCATACCGGACTGTATCTCTCGGCATACGAATCGGAGCCGGATGCACCCACACTGCCGCTTTTCTGCTATACCGCTGCCGGCTGGCATAACGATAAGTTTTATGTGCCCGCCCTACGGATAGAGCAGGATATACGGCAGGAATGCCGGGGCTACGACAGCAACAGCATTGAGACCGGTGTACAGCAGTTGCTGAAAGCTTACCCGCATAACCGGCTGGTAAAGCACCTTGCAGACAATTGCTGCAACACCTATCACTGTCCTGCCGCAAGAAATTATTTTATGGGCCGCTGGGAATGCCCTGTTCCCTCCTCCCCTGCCTGCAATGCCAATTGCGTAGGCTGCATTTCTTTTCAGCCGGAAGATGAGATGATACCGGCTACCCAGGACAGGCTAACGTTTAAGCCTACGGCCGAAGAAATAGTGGAATTCACGGTACCCCACCTGCAAACAGCACCTTTTCCGCTCATCAGCTTCGGGCAGGGTTGTGAGGGTGAGCCGCTGCTGATGTGGGAAACCATTGCCAAAGCCATCCGCGAGGTCCGCAGGCACACGCCCAACGGCAGCATCAACATCAATACCAACGGCTCTAAGCCGGCTGCTGTGCAGGTACTTTGCGAAGCCGGGCTCAACAGCATCCGGGTGAGCACCAACTCCGCCCGCAAATACATTTATGAAGCTTATTACCGTCCCAACAACTATGTGTTTGAAGACATCGTTGAAAGCCTGAGAGTAGTGCGGCGCTATAACGGCTGGACTTCCATCAATTATTTTGTATTCCCCGGCATGACCGATAGCGTGGAAGAGTATGAAGCACTACGCCGGCTTATTAAGGATACCGGCCTGAATATGATACAATGGCGGAACTTCAACATTGATCCCGACTGGTACATGGGGAAGATCGGACAGTATGATACCGGTGAGTGCATGGGGATCAAACAAATGATGGAGCTGATCCGCGAAGAATTTCCGCAGGTAAAATACGGTTATTTCAATCCGCCCGCCGAACGGATCCACGGCAACTACGAAACGGATTTTGCACACTGGTAGAAAAGATCGGTTGAAGCATACCTTAATGTTCCTCAATATCTTAATGGTTCACATTCATTTACCTGAGAAGCCGGGAAGTAAAAAACTACGCCCTTTTATGCGTAATTTGCAGGAAAATTATGCACGGATGAGCAGGATCGTCGCCAGTTTACTGATGTTGTTACCTTTTTTTCTGCATGCCCAGCAAGAGCAGTCTTTCAGGATATCCGGCAACGTAAAAAAGGTGCAAGATGAGATCGGATGGATACACCTGTTCTATATGAACGGGCTCAACCAGGTAACGGACAGCGCCAAAGTGGAAAAAGGAAAATACAGCTTCAGCGGTGAGATCACCGAACCGACTTTCTTCCGCCTGCAGGCAATACCCCGGGACACTACTCTGGCCAGCGCATCTGAAAACACACTGGTCGCTTTCCTTGAAGCCGGTAAGGTAACCATTACCAGTAAGGACTCGTTCTCCAATGCAGGATTCAAAGGTTCAAAAGAGATGAAAGTGTATAAAGCATTTGAAGATATGCTGAAACCGTATGGCGATACTATGCAGCAGTTCGTTCGTGATTATACAAAAGCACGGGACAGCAATGATATCAGTACCATGCGGAACATTGAGATCCGGGCAGTGGCGCTGGAAAGAAAAATAAAAGATGCTGTGCTGGTTCCCTTCATACAGGCGAACCCGGGTTCTGCCGTAGCCTTGTTTGCCCTGCAACAATATACCGGCAGCAATCCCGAGATAGATATCGAAAAAGTGGAGCCGCTGTTCCTTGCCCTGTCTCCGCAGGTGCAGGCATATCCTTCCGCCGTCAGCCTGAAAGAAAGGGTCGATATCGTTGGCAGAACAGCCATCGGAAGAGTGGCAACAGATTTTACGCAGAACGATACCATCGGCAACCCCGTATCATTATCGTCATTCCGGGGTAAATACCTGCTGGTCGATTTCTGGGCAAGCTGGTGTCAGCCCTGCCGGATAGAAAATCCAAATGTGGTATCAGCATACCAGAAATACAAAGACAAAGGCTTTGATGTGCTCGGTGTATCACTGGACAGGGCCAATGCCAGGGAAATGTGGCTGAAAGCCATCTATGATGACCAGCTTACCTGGACCCATGTCAGCGATCTGAAATTCTGGAACAACGCCGTAGCAAAATTATATGGCATACAATCCATTCCACAAAACCTGCTGATAGATCCCGAAGGAAAGATCATTGCCAAAAATCTACGCGGCCAGGAGCTGCACGAAAAGCTGGAAGAAATACTGGGTAACTAGACTTCATTGCTATACGATGCTATACGAAGTCTCCGACTTCGTATTTCCTATGTTCTTCTTTGTCTCCGACAAAGTTTTACGAGTCCGTTACAACCGGGAGAGAACATAGTATGGGACTGACCAAAAAGGTCGTCTTTGCGAACGAAGTGAAGCAATCTCAAATATTTAAACCTTTATTACTAAAAGAGATTGCTTCGGTCGTTCCTCCCTCGCAAAGACGTTCCATGAGCTTTTTGGTCAGCCCCAGCATAGAAAGAACAACTGTCAACTATTGTACTTATCTTCATTTAGGAAAACCTATTGTACTAACCGGGAGAACCTGGCATCCATGGATTCCCCGAGTAGTTATCTTAATCTCTGGCTTTGAAAAAGAACACTTTCGGAAGACTACTGACGGCCGCCAAAAGCCGGTTAATAGAATCCCTGTTAATATTCATCAGCGTTTTAATAGCTTTTGCACTAACGGAATGGAGCCAGCGAAGGGGGGAAAGACTGTCTGAAACCAAGATACTGATGGAGATCAATAACGGGATAAATGCCGACCTGAAAGATTTCCAGGCAAACATGAACGGCCATACCATAAGTCTGAGGGCTATCTCCTTTATGAGAGACTGGCTTGCCGGTAGATCTTCTTCACAGGATTCAATGGGATTATTTTATGACGTCCTGTTTAGAAATTTCACTCCTATTATCCACAAATCCGGGTATGAGTCCTTAAAGGCAACCAATATAAAAACGATCACCAATGACTCGCTCAGGTTCCAGCTTATCAACCTGTACGATTATTACTACACGATCCTCGAAAAGCTGGAGGACCAGGTAGCCGAAATGCAGGACTTTAAAAACTTCTTTGCGCCCACCAATGAAATACTATCGCCGTATATGACATTCAATGCAGAAGGCAGGCTGGTTCAACTGAACCCGCCTGTGGGTCTCACAAAAGAGAAAAAGCAACTGCTGCTGAGCTACCTGTGGAAGGTAGAGAACAACAAGAAATTCAAGCTTTTCAGGTACGGGAATGTGGTGGATGAAATACGGAAACTAGGTGCGAATATAGAAAAGGAGTTGAAAGTGCGATGATATGTGTGAACAAAAAACCTACCGGCATGAATACGCTTGAAGTTGATCTGGTAACCTTACGGTCTGTTGCCCGTTGGTACGAAGGTGTAAAAAGGAAACCCTGGTTGCCATTTCTAGTACTTGTGCAATTGCTGACAGGCTGCAAGTCAGCCGAAGATTATGTATGGGAGGCTGACCGGCTTTCCGAGCAAGGAAAGTACCACGAGGCAATTGTGCTACTCGACAAAGCAATTGCAAAGAATCCTCAACTGGTGAGCGCCTATATCAATCGCGGTGCAGACAAATCTGCAACAGGACAATTTTTAGAAGCCATTAGAGACTACCAGTCTGCCGTCGCTATTGAAGCCGATAATACACTTGCACTGTTCAATATTGGAAATAATTACAAAAGGCTGGACAGTTTTGAGACAGCTATCGGCTACTACGATAAGGCGATGGCAACCAAGGGCGACGGGATATATGTGGACTGGCACCCCAACAGGTTTGTTAATCCTGATCCCAGCGATGTACCTGGTTACGAAATAATATTTGAGCGCGCAATAGCGCACTACTATAACGACAGCATCAGACTGGCTTATAACGACCTTAAAACAGCGCTTGAAAGTGGATACATGGTAGCAGATTGTTATTACTGGCTTGGGTTTGTATACCTGTCTTACAGGGATAAAATATTAGCCTGTGAAAGTTTCCAGAAATCAAAGGTATTGGGTAATACAGATGCTTTGGAAGAAATAAAACGGTATTGCAGGTGAAAGTATACCAGACACCGCTATCACCGCTATACGAAGTCTCTGACTTCGTATTTCCTATGTTCTTCTTTGTCTCCGACAAAGCTTTAGCCGCCCGTTGCAAACGGGAAAGAACATAGTATATCCTAAGTCTGGAGACTCAGGATAGCATAGGTACGGCAATAAAAACGGATATACGGTCTGCCTGCCGGCTTAATTTCAGGTATCTTTGGTTGATAAAATATATGGTATGCGCTCCTCCGGCTTTTTCAAATGGTTGACGGTTTCCGTCTTTTTATGCTCCATCTCGTTTTCAACCCGGTCACAATCCCTTCCCGATTCGGTAACGAAAAAGATCGACAGTATATTCAGCGCCTGGAACAACCAGACACCGGGTTGCGCGGTAGGCATTGTAAAAAACGACTCGTTGATCTTTGCCAAAGGCTATGGAATGGCCAACCTGGAATATGCAGTTCCCATTACGCAGCAAACCATTTTCCATATGGCATCGGTATCAAAGCAGTTTGCTGCCTATAGTATCGTGCTGCTGGCAAGCCAGGGCAGGCTGAAGCTGGAAGATGATGTCAGGAAATATCTTCCCTGGTTTCCCGACCTGAAAGAAAAGATCACCATACGTCATATACTTAACCATACCAGCGGTATCCGCGATCAGTGGCAGTTGCTGGCAATAGCAGGCACCCGTCTCGATGATGTCATCACGCAGGAGCACATCATCAAAATATTAAGCCGGCAGCAGGATCTCAACTTTACAACCGGTGAAAAATATTATTATTCCAACAGCGGTTATACAATGGCTGCCGAAATCGTGAAGTCTGTCACGGGAAAAACACTCCGGCAGTTTGCTGACTCCGCTATTTTCAAGCCACTGGGTATGATCAACACCCATTTTCACGACGATTATACCGAAGTAGTCAAAAACCGCGCTTACTCCTATCAGCGGAAAAACCTTTTTTCATTCTCCAACAGCATCCTTTCCTATTCTACTGCCGGCGCCACCAGCTTGTTTACCAACGTTGAAGATCTATCCAAATGGGTTGTTAATTTCTATCAACCCGTCAGCGGCACTGCTTCAGATATAAACCTGCTGGTAAAGAACGGGGTGCTCAATAACGGCACCGAAATAGACTATGCACTCGGGATCATGTCGGACACTTACAAAGGATACAGGCAATATTCGCATTCCGGCGGTGATGCCGGCTACAGAACCTATCTTACGGTATTTCCTGAACTAAAGATGGGGTTCATGATCTTCAGCAACCTGCCTGAGATAAATGTGTATGAAAAAACTTACCGGTTGGCAGATATGTTCATCGGGGACACCGCGGTTGCTTCTCCAAAAGCGGAACCGGTTGTGGACTCCGGCAGGGCTGTATTGCGGGATACTATACACATTAAAAAATTTACCGGTGATTATGTATCCGGGGAGGGGGCTTTATTCAGTTTTATTTTAAAGAACAGTAGACTTTACTGGGAACGGTATGGCAACAGCGACCTGCTGTACCAGGCAGGGAAGGATAGCTTTGTTGTTGTCAACGCTCCTGATGTGCGATTCAGTTTTGTTCGCAAAGGCAATCAACATATCGCACATCAGTACTGGCCGGGGGCAGAACGCATACTTGAACATTCCATAACAGACCTGACCATCCGGCCTGAAGCATACGTAGGAGTATACCACTCTCCTGAACTGGACTGCAAGTATGCTATCATCCTGGAAAATAACGAACTGTTATTGACCAGTAACAAATACCCCAACACCAAAATAAAAAGAGTAGGTAATGATCATCTTTTCACTGATCACTGGTGGATGCGTCATCTCAAAATAATTACAGACAGCCATAATGCCATAACCGGTTTTGAAGTAAATGACGGAAGGGTTATGCGCTTAAGGTTTAATAAAATTCAATAGTCCTCCCAATGCTATACGCTATACGAAGTCTCCGACTTCGTATAGCGTATGTTCTTCTTTGTCTCCGACAGAGAACTTTAAGCCCGTTACAAACGGGAAAGAACATGGTGTATCCTAAGTCGGAGACTTAGGATAGCCATAATACCCTACTGTATCACTACTTCGTGCACCAGCTTTTCTCCCAGGGCTTCGTTTACCCGCTGGATGATCTTTTCTTTCTGGTAGAGGAGTTCGTTTTTAAGGGGCGCTACGGTAGTAGTGATGAACAGGGTATGGTTGATGATCTGTATCTTATCTGTGTAACGGGCTATGGTTTTGCCCATCAACTGCTCCCATACATCCGTGATCTGCAGTGAGCGGATACCGCCCCGCAGCCTGCTTTTCTGCAGGAAAACCTTTAAAGCATCTCCTATTGAATATTCACCCATATCAGCGCTAAGGTAAGCATAGAATTGTTTACAAATGGATGATATCGTATTCGCCGGACAATTTTTCCAGCGCCTCCTTCAGCCGGCCGCTATGTGTGTCGGAGATCAGCACCTGGCCGTTGTTGGCTACACATACCCTTGTCAGCAGGTTATGCATGCGTTCCTCATCCAGCTTTTCGAATACATCATCCAGCAGCAGTACCGGCGCAAATCCCTTATGCCGCAACAGCATCTCAAATTCCGCCAGTTTTAAAGCAAAGAGCAGGCTTTTGCGCTGGCCCTGTGAAGCAACTGTTTTGAAAACCTGGTCATCCAGGTCAAACTCCAGGTCATCACGATGAACGCCCTGGGTAGTACGCTGCAGCAGCCGGTCTTTTTGCTGACTTTGCTGCAGCAACGCTTCAAAGCCGGTATGCTGCAGTCCGCTGGCGTACCGTACAGACAATTTTTCATGTCTGCCCGCTATGTCTGTATACAAGGCGGTGGCCACCGGTATAAATTCAGCCAGGAAAGCCGTGCGTTTTTTAAAAATGATATTCCCTGCTTCCACCAGTTGAGCGGTGATCACCTCGAACAGAGCCTCATCCATTTTTCCATGCTCCGCCAACTGTTTCAGCAGGCTGTTCCTTTGCTGCAGTAATTTGTTGTAGTCGATCAGGGTTTGCAGGTAGGCGGCATCCATCTGCGATATAGTATAGTCTATGAATTTCCGCCGTTCCTCGCTTCCTTCTGTTATAATCGCCACATCATCCGGAGCGATCATCACACAGGGAAATTTCCCGATATGCATCGCCATCCGGCTATAGGCTTCGTTGTTCACACTGAACTCCTTTTTCCCGGTTTCCCTTACCACGCAAACCGTTTCATAAGGTTTGCGTGCCTGCATAAAAGTGCCGGCCACACGGAACCCTTTTTTCCCGTACCGGGCATTCTGCGCATCGGTTTTACCGAAGTAACTTTTTGTAAAGCACAGGTAATACACGGCATCCAGCAGGTTGGTTTTCCCACACCCGTTCTTCCCGGCTATACCTGTAATTCTCTTCGGAAATGAGAAGTGTACATTCTCATAATTCCTGAACTGCACCAATGATATATTGTCTAAATGAAGCAAGCTGCAAATTTACCGCAAGCATTGAAAACTTATGGATATTTATATTGAGGGTTCCGAACCACTGTTGTCCGGTTAAAATATTTTTGTGTGTATAAAAAAGGAGGTCTTTCGACCTCCCGGATTGGTATTTTTGAGTTACGACACAAAAAAAGACCAATGAACAAAAGTAACTTTTTTACCGGACAACCGATCTTCAGCCAGTTATTAAAATTGATCCTCAAAGATTTAATTGCCAAAATAGTGCTGCGTCCACCCGGGGTCTGGCGTAGCCGACCCCGGGATTTACAGGTGTTACTTTTTATGAAAATGGTAGAGCAGCATGTAATAAGCTGCTGCGGATCGGAAAAGTGATGTGGCATTCCATACCTCCGGGGTCGGCGCTGCCCCCCGGAGAGACATAAATGGCCTAACCCTCAAAAACATTTTACCCCGGTAACAACCGGAGATACTGCCGGATCATATAAAAAACGGTACCATGACAGAGCTGTTACTTTTAGGGCTGATCATTGTGTTGACAGGCAGCTTCTTTTCGCTGCAAAAGAAAATAAACCCCTTTGTTCTTCCGGCAGGTGCTTACCGGCCTTCTCCGCAAGCGAACCATGCATGGTTCGTTACTACCTGTGCCGGGTATACCAGCGCTTCCGCTACTATAGAAGTGATATATCATCAACAGGAAAGGATGCAAGCCGGCAAAAGCTATATCATGCTGACAAGCGCGGATGAGTTAAACAGGCTGCCTGCTGCCAGGTAACCCGAGGTTTTTCGGAAGACTTTTTCACCTTCAGTTCTTATATGCTTCCAAAGCCTTCTCCAGGCAGTCCATTGCTTTGTTGATCGCGTCTGTATTCAACACATAGGCCAGGCGTACTTCATCCAGTCCCAGCCCGGGTGTACTATAAAAGCCGGATGCCGGCGCCAGCATTACCGTCTGATTTTCGTAAGAGAAAGACTCCAGCAACCACTGGCAAAAATTATCGGCATTTTTTACCGGCAGTTTAGCCATCGCATAAAAAGCGCCGCCGGGGGTTGGACAAACCACACCGGGTATGCCGTTCAGGCGTTTAACGAGTGTATCTCTTCTTAATTTATATTCCGCTTTGGTGGCGTCAAAATAATCATGGGGCAGGTCCAGCGCGGCCTCACCTACTATCTGTCCGAAGGAAGGCGGGCTGAGCCTGGCCTGGGCAAACTTTAAAGCGGTATCCAGTACCTGCCTGTTTTTAGTAACCAACGCCCCTATCCTGGCGCCACACGCACTGTATCTTTTGGAAATGGTATCCATCAGCACCACATTTTGCTCAATACCGGGTAACTGCAGCGCGCTGGTATGCCCGCCATCGTAACAAAACTCCCGGTAGGCCTCATCAGAGAACAGGTAGAGGCTGTACTTTTTCACAATGTCCGCCAGTGTTTCCAGCTCTTCCCTGCTGTACAGGTAGCCGGTAGGGTTATTGGGATTGCAGATGATCACGGCCCGGGTACGGGAGGTTATTTTCTTTTCAAAATCAGCAATGGAAGGCAGCGCGAAACCGGTATCGATACCCGAAGTGACCGGTACGATGGTAACGCCCGCTTCTACGGCAAAACCATTGTAATTGGCATAAAAAGGTTCCGGAACGATCACCTCATCCCCGGCGTCCAGGCAGCTCATCATACCGAAAAAAATGGCTTCGGAACCGCCGGTCGTTATCAGTATCTGCGTATGATCAACGTTTATACCGATCCCTTCGTAATAGGCTGCCAGCTTACGGCGATAGCTTTCATTCCCGGCACTATGGCTGTATTCCAGCACCCTGAAACCGGAATGCCTTACCGCATCCAAAGCGGCAACCGGTGTTTCTATATCGGGTTGCCCGATGTTCAGGTGATATACTTTAATTCCCCTTTTTTTGACGTTTTCTGCGTATGGTACCAGCTTCCGTATAGGCGAAGCCGGCATTATTTCTCCCCTTTTACTGATTGATAACATAATACAAAGATATACAGAAGCCGCTTCCAATAGCAGCCCTCAAAAAAGTTATCAACTTTTGCTGCACAGGCTTGCTTTGCGTTTTGACTTTTCGATTCTTGCTCTACCTTTGCCGCATGAATATTTTAGACGGAAAGCTGGTGGCACAGGCTGTAAAAGACGAGTTGAAAGAAAAAACGGATCTGCTGAAAAAAGCGGGGAAACCATCGCCCCACCTGGCCGCGGTATTGGTAGGCAATGACGGGGCCAGCGAAACCTATGTGGCGGCAAAAGTAAAGACCTGCGAAGAAATAGGATATATCTCCACGCTGATCCGTTTTGACGCCGGCGTGGAAGAGACCGTGCTGCTGGATAAAATAAGGGAATTGAACGGGAGGAAAGATGTGAACGGCATCCTGGTGCAGTTACCATTGCCCCGCCATATATCGGAAGAGAAAGTGATCAATACGATCGCTGCCGAAAAGGATGTGGATGGCTTCCACCCCTCCAATATCGGTAAAATGGTGCAGGGACAGCCTGCCTATATCCCGGCAACGCCTTATGGTGTGTTGCTGTTGCTGGCGCACTATAAGATTGAAACCAAAGGTAAGCACGCAGTGGTCATCGGGCGCAGCAATATCGTAGGCAGACCGATGAGCATCCTGCTGAGCCAGAACACACCCACCGGCAACTGTACCGTTACCATCTGTCACTCTCATACCCATAACTTAAAAGAGATCACGCTGCAGGCAGATATTATTGTGGCAGCGTTGGGCAAACCGGCATTCCTGACAGCGGATATGGTAAAAGAAGGAGCAGTTGTAATTGATGTGGGCATTACCCGTGTGGAAGATCCTACCAAAAAGAAAGGATATGCTATTAAAGGCGACGTGGCGTTTAACGAAGTGGCGCCCAAATGCAGCTATATTACACCGGTACCGGGTGGCGTAGGCGCCATGACCATTGCCGCGCTGATGAAGAATACCTACCTGGCAGCATCTTTGCAGGATTGATTTTTCATTATTTTTGAAAAAATTATAATTTTTCATTATTTTTGAAAAATGAAGAATTATCCCGTCCTGATGGCGGATGTAATAAAAAGCAGGAACGATACCGGGAACATAATTGCCGGCCACCTTCAACGGTTAACCACCGATGTAAACAGTCGGCTGGCGTCCGATATATTGTCTCCGTTCACTGTTACGCTGGGGGATGAGTTCCAGGGCATTCCGGCATCCAAGCAGGCAGGCCTCCGCATGATCATCCTGATGGAGGAGATGATGCTGGAACGGGAAATTCCCTTCCGGTTACGCTATGTGCTGGGCAGGGGACCCATCCAAACGCCGATCAACAAAAAGCTGGCGCATGGCATGCTGGGCAGGGGGTTGACCGAAACCCGGGAAAAGCTGAACGGGTTGAAAAAAGAAGATACCCGGTTTTTGATCTTTGGTACGGAAAATGACGGGTATTATAACAAGCTGTTTGTATTGTATCAGTCGGTAAAGGACGATTGGAACATCAAAGACAGCAAGCTGATCAGCGATTTTCTGCAATACGATGATTATAAAACGGTGGCTGATAAAAACAATAAGACCTGGAGCCAGATGTGGAAACGGAAAAGATCGCTGAAGATCAGAGAATACAATATTATTAAACAAATGATCCTGGATGATGCCGCTGTACCTGGTTAATATTTTGTGGTTTACCGGTATTTTTGTGGCCGGTGAAATAGTGGCCGGCATTGTATTTTATTTTGTCAGGAGAAGATACGAGGGTAAAAAAATACGGGGATCTGCCAGCACCCTGGTAAAAGGGATACTGGAGCGGTTCATGATCTTCCTGGGACTGTGCTGCGACCTTCCGACCGTTATCGTGTTTTTCGGAGCGCTGAAGCTGGGTACCCGTTTAAAAGAACACCAGGATTCAAAAGTATCCAACGATTACTTCCTGATCGGTAATGTGATCTCCGCTACGATCGCCATTATTGACTATGTAATATTCAGGCATTTTGCAGGCAACTGACATACATATAACCCATAGCTTACCGGTAATGGAGGCCTTTTACACCCTGCAGGGCGAAGGGGCTTACCAGGGCCGGGCGGCTTATTTCATCCGGTTGGGGGGATGTGATGTGGGTTGCGTATGGTGTGATGTAAAAGAAAGCTGGGACATAGACGCCCATCCGCATTATACCATTGATGCAATAGTAGCGGAAGCCCACGCCGCCATACCGGTTGACACTGCCCCCGGAACCGTATTGGCGGTGGTGACCGGGGGAGAGCCCCTGATGCATAACCTGGATGCGTTGACGGCTGCTTTGAAAAAAGCCGGCTTTCGCACCCATATCGAAACATCGGCCAGTAACGAAATGAGCGGCGACTGGGACTGGATCACCCTGTCTCCCAAAAAATTCAAAGCCCCGTTGCCGGAGAACCTGCCGCTGGCGGATGAGCTCAAGATCATCGTATATAACCGGTCGGATTTTGCCTGGGCAGAACAATATGCCGTTCAGACAAAAAAAGATTGTAAGCTCTACCTGCAGCCCGAGTGGAGCAAAGCCGCACAAATGACGCCCCTGATCATCGACTACATCAAGGCACATCCGCAATGGCAACTGAGCCTGCAGGTGCATAAGTACCTGGATATTCCGTGATAGGGTTCCGAACCACTGTTGTCCGGGAAAAAGCTGTCTGATCATCAAGATAATGCCTGAGGTGCCTGCGTTATTTGAAGATGCGGAATGTAAAAGCAGTATAGGATAGCAGAAAGGAAGTAACCTTATTCACCTTAATAACATACCTACGCAGCAAGCTCACCTTATTACCTTCAGTGATACCAATGGATCATCGTGACCGCTCCGCTTAACTGTGCAGGTTGAAAACGATGCTGGCGCAAGTCTTCCGAAGGATGACTTGTTGCTTTTCAATTCTACCGGACTGCGTCCGGGGTTGGGTATACTTGTGCCTGATACAATCAGGGTGAATTAAAAGACACAAGTGATCGGCAAGCCGAACACTTGTGCCAGGTTCGCAGAAAGGAAGTAACCTTATTCACCTTAATAACATACCTACGCAGCAAGCTCACCTTATTACCTTCAGTGATACCAATGAATCATCGTGACCGCTCCGCTTAATTGTGCAGGTTGCAGATATCACAGATGTAAGAAAAAGCAAGCAGTTATTGAAGCTAATAAGGTGGAACAGATGGTCTTAGTGACCCGTTACTAATGTAATAAGGTTTTGAACGTTCGGAACCCAATCTTTTCTCAGATGATCACCTGGCGTCCTTACAGGACGCATATAAATTTCTATTGTTTGTCTACAAACCTTCCATCCCGATGGGATGGGCGGCAGTTGATGCAATACCGTTCATTATTTTATGTCACAACGGGGTTCCCGCATCTTTTACACATTATACCTCCAAGATCCGTATCATCATATCTACAACACGCTGCGATCCCGGGGTCGGCTACGCAAGACCCCAGGTGAACGGAAGGAAGAGTATTGCTGGCTTTTCCGCAGCAAACTAATATCTCGGTGGGGTCTTCGCAAGGACCCGCGTCTTTTAAGTGAGGGGTTCGGAACCCGATCTTCTCAGATGATCCCTTACTTAATATACCCCAGTATCTTCAGCATGCTTTGCGCGGATTGTTCTTTTGCATACAACCAATCCACCAGCTTGCCGTTCTTGTCGTATTCTACTATTACGTGCTTGGGAGAAGGGATCAGGCAGTGCTTGATACCACCGTATCCGCTGATCTGATCCTGGTAAGCACCGGTATGGAAGAATCCAAGCACCAATGGCTCTCCATTGTTTATTTTGGGAAGGAACACCTCATTGATATGCTCCTCCGAATCGTAGTAATCATGACTGTCGCAGGTCATACCGCCCAGCACCACCCTTTGGTATTCCTGGTCCCATTTGTTGATGGGTAACAACAGAAAGCGCTCGCCGATGCCCCAGGTATCCGGCAACGTGGTAATAAAGGAGGAATCGATCATATACCAGGTCTCGCGGTCGTTCTGCACCTTCTGCGCTACCACGCTGTAGATATGCGCCATGCTCTCCCCTACCGTAAAGCTTCCGAACTCGGTATAGATATTCGGCATGGGCACTTTGGCTTTTTTACAGGCGTTTTTGATATTGCGTACGATCTCATTGATCATGAACTGGTAGTCGTATTCAAAGCCCAGCGAATGCTTGATGGGGAAGCCGCCGCCGATATTAATAGAATCCAGTTCCGGGCAGATCTTCTTCAACTGGCAGTACTGGTGAATGATCTTGTTCAGCTCACTCCAGTAATAAATATCATCCTTGATGCCCTTGTTCAGGAAAATATGCAGCATCTTCAACTGGAACTTATCTTCATTCCCTTCGATATTGTCTACATAAAACTCCAGGATATCTTTGGAGCGTATTCCCAGGCGGGAGGTATAAAAGGGAAAGTTGGGCTCTTCTTCCGCAGCCACCCGGATGCCCAGCTTGAACGGCACTTTCACCGACTTGCGGTAAGCATCCAGCTCTGCTTTGTTATCCAGCACGGGGATCACATTCTTGAAGCCGGTATTCAGCAGCCGTGCAATACGGGAAGTATAGTTTTTCTGCTTAAAGCCGTTGCAAATGATATGGATATCCTTGTTGATCTTTCTTTTTTCGTACAGCTTATTGATGATCTCAATATCGTATGCATACGAGGTTTCCAGGTGTATCTCATGCTTCAGCGCTTCTTCCACTACAAAGGAGAAGTGAGAGCTTTTGGTACAGTAGCAATAAAAATATTTCCCTTCGTACTTATGCTTTTTAAAAGCATTTTTGAACATATCCTTCGCCTTATTGATCTGCATGCCGATCTTGGGCAGGTAGGTGAGCTTCATGGGCGTGCCATACTTGTCGATCAGCGCCTTCAGGTCAAGCCCGTTAAAACGAAGGTACCCTTCCTGTACATCAAAACCTTCCTGCGGAAAATAGAAAGTCTGCTTAACAAGATCGGTATATGTATTGTTCATTTCTTGATAGGGAATTATCGGTAATCAATAACTTGCAAAATAAGGAATGAAATATGATCAGGGCTAATAAAAAACCGGCTGCGATTTATAATCGCCACCGGTATTCATAATTAGATGCTGGATTTGTTTCAACCCTTACTGAATTAACGTGGTTCTACTTAACGGATGCAACCAGTCTCCTGAAGCTCTCAGGCTCATTCATTGCCAGGTCGGCCAGTACTTTTCTGTCCAGCCCTGCATTTTTCTGGTTCAGCTTATGAATGAACTCAGAGTAGGTAAGTCCTTCTTCACGAACGGCCGCATTGATACGGGCGATCCACAGAGAGCGATATTCTCTCTTTTTCAGCTTACGGCCAACATAGGCATATGTCTGACCTTTTTCTACTACATTTTTGGCAACGGTATATACATTTTTACGTTTGCCGTAAAAGCCCTTAGCGGCTTTTAAAACTCTTTTTCTGCGTGCTTTGGAAGCGACTGCATTTACGGAACGAGGCATAATTATCAGGTTTAAAACGGACGGCTGTCCGCTACTGTTTTAAAAAATGATTACTTCAAACGCAACAAACGCTTTACAAAGTCCATGTTGGATTTGTGCACAACGCCGTCAATTCTCATGGCACGTTTGCGTTTAGTGGATTTTTTTGTCAGTATGTGACGACGGAAAGATTTCTGGTGAGTGATCTTACCTGTGGCAGTCACTTTAAACCGCTTCTTGGCACTTGAATTGGTTTTTACCTTTGGCATGGTAATAATTCGTATTTAAGTTATACCCGGGGGGCGACCCTGAACAGACAGGATACTTATGGAGCCTTTGGGGCAATATATACCTGAAAAAACCAGGCATCCTTTAAAAAGGTGCGCAAAGATAGGAAGAAATTATGGTAAACCGGCAGGTTCAGGAAAAAAACGGCTAAATTGTAATATTTCACTGCAAAAATGCAATTTATCCAGCAACTGTCTGAAACTGCCGGGTATTAAATATGCAAATCTCAACAACAAAAATACCCCGGGCGGTGTTTTAACAGTATGAACCCCAGACCCATGAAGAAAGCAGCCCTGTTTTCGGCAGTCCTGTACCTGCTTCCCGTTCTGTTTGCCGGCGCCCATCACCCCCGTGGCGTCCAAACTGATGATAAAAACGTGATAATCAGCAATAAGCAGGAAAAATACGAATTTACTGCCGGTACGGCCGATAACCCTGTCGTCGTTAAAAGCCAGATCAGCACCACCTACCGTTGTGAAGGCTTCCGGACCGATATCCGGTATGTTGAGTTTTATGATGAGCAGACCGGTATTGAAGACGTTCAACTGAAAGTAAGCGGAAAGAAAGCAAAAGTTGCCCCCAATCATGAATATTATTCCATTGACAATATCTTCTATTCCGACGCCAGGGTCTGTCATTTCCCGGTTCCCTTGGAGAAAAAAGGCTCGGAGAGCGAAGTAGTCATAAATAAGACCATAAAGGACCCCCGCTATCTCACCAGCGTTTATTTTACCGAAGCTTATTATACGGAGAACAAGACAGTGACTTTTATCGTACCGGACTGGATGGCGGTGGAAATAAAGGAAATGAATTTCAACGGGTATACCATCAGCAGGCGAAAGGAAAAAAACGGGACATCAACGGTGTACACCTATACCATCCGGCAGGTGGAAGCAAGAAGTTCAGAGTCCCGCAGCCCCGGTCCTTCTTATATATACCCGCATTTGCTGGTCATGAGCAAATACGCCAGCCCGGGCGGGAAAAAGATCACTTATTTCAATACGCTGGACGACCAGTACGGCTGGTATCGCCAACTGGTGCAGCGGGTGGAGAACGATGTCGCGGCAATGAAGCAAAAAGCCGGTGAGATCGTCAAAGGTCTGGAAACCGATACCGCCAAAATAAAAGCCATTTTCCACTATGTGCAGGATAATATCCGCTACATCGCCTTCGAAGATGGCATTGCCGGCTTTATGCCGGAAAAAGCCCAGGAAGTGCTGAACAAAAAATACGGCGACTGTAAAGGGATGGCCAATCTTACCAAAGAGCTGCTGCGGGCGGCGGGGTTTGATGCCAGGCTATGCTGGATCGGCACCAACCGCATCGCTTACGACTATTCTACCCCTTCTCTTTCTGTAGATAACCATATGATCTGTGCACTGAACCACAAGGGAAAGCTGTATTTCCTGGATGCGACGGAAACCTATATCGGGTTCGATCAGTACGCCGAACGGATCCAGGGCAGGCAGGTGCTGATAGAAGACGGCGACAAATACATACTGGAAAGAGTGCCGTTGCGTGCGCCCGTGCAAAATACAGACTATGAAAGAAAAGTGGTGAGCATTGAAGGAACCGCCCTTACCGGTAAAGTGGAGCATCGCCTGAACGGGGAGAGCAGGGAATGGCTGCTCACCAGGCTGCATGGTATGAAAAAGGACAAGCTGTCATCGGCACTCGAATCCTACCTGTCTGAAGGTAAGCAAAAATATGTGATCGGCAACCTGCAAACATCGGAGCTCAACAGCCGCGACAAGGAACTGACCATCGCTTACCAACTCAACCATGTGGATGCCGTAGGCAGCTTCGGCGATGAATTTTATATTGATCTCGACTACAGAAGAGACTTCGAGAATGCCACCATAGACATTGAAAAAAGAAAGCACGATATCCTCTTTCCCTATAAGCAGAACCTGGTATACGAAACAGAACTCATCATCCCCGAGGGATATACGGTTTCACAGGTACCGGCAGCGTTGTTGGTAGATGAACCGGGCTACAGTTTCCGGCTGGATTTTAAAAAAGAGGGAAAAAGGGTGTTGTACCGAAAAGAGATCACATTCAAAGAAACCCATTTGCGGAAAGCCGCTTTCGAAAAATGGAACGCCGATATCCGCCAATTAAAAAAAGCATACAACGAACAGGTAACCCTTGTAAAACAATAACCCCTAACTCCCGACAACTATTTTCACCATGAAATTATCTACGTCTTTACTTGCCGCATTGTTTATTGCACTCAGCCTTCCTTTATTTGCCCAGAATGACGCGGAATATAAAGCGAGAGCAGAAAAGATCCGCAAAGAAATATGGGACTGGGATATCCCCGCTTTTAAAAACTATGTGGTGCCCGATTCGCTGGCCAACGAGCCGGCAGTAATACTGGCGCGTCACCAGGAAATCAAAGCCGTTAGCAAAACCAAAGTTAAGTTCCTGGTGATCACTGCGGCCAAATACAAGGAAATATACCTGACCAACACCTACCGGGAAATGGTAAAGATCAATGACAAGGCCACCCTGGAAGAATACTCCGAACTGAGCTACCAGAAATACAAACGGTTGAACCGCTTTTTCTCCAGGAAGCTGACAGGTAGGATCTCCGTTATCGGGGTGCGGATCATCAAACCCGACGGGAAAATGCAGGAGGTGGATATCAGCGAAGAAGTGCTGACCACCGATACCCGTAACGAACAACAAAATAAAATTGCCATTTCCGGGCTGGAAGTCGGCGATATACTCGACTATTTTGTAAGCCAGCACGATGAAGAAGCGGCCAATTCGAGGTTTGAACCCTACGTATTTGTAATGGGCGACGATAAACCGGTGATGCATTATTCCGTGCATTGCGAAATAGGCGCCAACTGCTCGGTGGAATACAGGTCTATGAATGGCGCCCCCGATTTCAAATTAAAGAAGGACGCCGATGGCGACAATATACTTGATGTGGAAATGAAAAACCTGGCAAAGGCGCCGGTAGATCTGTGGATGTCTCCCTTCCGACAACTGCCCCTTCTTCGCATGAACATCCGCATGGGTGACTCGCGTAGAACAAATAAGAAAGAGGGCGAGGTAACTAAAAACCCGGATTTCAGGACGGTGATATCGGAAGCGAAATCCGATATGAGCAGCGATTATTTCAGAAATGACCTGAATGCTGCCACCAAATATTATGCCGGTGAACTGAACCGTATGATAAAACAGGCGCGCAAAAAAGACCCGGTTCCCAAAGACAGCCTTCCTTATTATGTGTATTATGCATTCCGTTACCGGGTATTCTACACGGTAAGACCGCAGGATAAAATAATTATCGGGGCTGAGCGCAACTACCAGGAAGCCGACAGCAAACGATTTTTATTAATGCTGAGTTTCGTGTTGAAGCGTATGAAGATCAAAAACGAGATCATCCTGGCGCCATCCGTTTACGGGCCGGATAGTAAACAAGCCATTCTTTCCAGCGATTTTGACTATGTGATTAAAACGACGGAAGGAAAACCAATCTATATGTCGGCCGAAGGTGTGTTTACACATAGCAACTATATTCCCGCTGCATACGAAGGTCAACAAAGCCCGACACTCACCCCCGTTGCTAAAAGATCAAACGGTCTGGATTTTCAGAATGAAGCAATGGAAAAGCTGCCTGTGACTGCTTTCAGTAAAAATGTGCAGATAGAAAAACTGAGCTTGAAACTTGCAGAGAACATGGAGGATATGTTGATCAACCGGGAAACTATTTTGAAAGGACACATGCGCAGGGGTGAACAAAAAAGGCTGTTGCTGTTTGAAGATTATTATGATAGTGAGAGAAAGGCCTTCGCCATAAAAGAATCCTTTATGGAAGAATTTGCCGACAGCCGGAAGAACAAAGCCCTTGCTGATGAATATACCGCCGCATTTAAAAAAGCAAGAAACGAGCAGAAAGATTATTTCATGAATGAAGTGACAGAACAATTCGGCACCAAGCCAAAAGAGCTGAAAAATTACAAAATCGTCAATATGGCGCTCCGCCACAACAATCCTGATTTAATTTACCAAACCAATTTCACGATAGACGGTTGGGTGAAAAAAGGAGGTAACAACTATATTGTAGATATCGGCAAATTCATCGGCGAACAACTGCAGCTAAAACCGGAACAACTGAAAAGATCGGTGGATGTGTACATGCCGTTTGCCCGCAGCTTCGAATTCATTATTACCCTGGATATACCGGAAGGATATACGGTGGAAGGAGTAGATAAGCTGATAAGCAATGTGAGCAATGAAACCGGAAGATTTGTTACGGAAGCAAAAGTGGAGGGTAACAGGCTGGGCGTGAAAGTGACCAAGGTGTACAGCCACGCCTTTGAAAAAGCAAGCCAGTGGGAGCAACTGACCGCCGTGATCAAAGCAGCTTCTGATTTTAATACCGCCAAGATACTGTTGCGGAAACAATAGTAGTTATTTCTGATGTATGATTTCTGATGTATGATTTCTGCTCCGGACCTTCAGAGCGGCAGATTACCTGCGTCTTGCCTCACCCCAGCCCTCTCCCAAGGGAGATGGAGGAGCAGTTTCTCCTGGAACAGGACAGTTCTCTAAAACGGTAGACAATATCCTGCATTAATGATTCGCCATTATTCGCCATTAATCACCTTCTGCCGTTTGCCACCAACTACTTATCACTTCCTACTGTCCACTTCCGACTTCCTACTTGCATTAACCACTAACCATTATCAATTAACCATTATCTCGCCTGCCAACTTGGCATTTTTCACCGGCTTTTAGTTATCTTTGCTCTCTTAAAAATTCAGGATGGTGGATCTGATGGCGCATAAATATACGGACGAACAAAGGCAGGGGGAAGCCTATGCGCCCTTTGCCGGTGACCCTAATCAATATACAAAAAAATTCTATATAGAAAGCTATGGTTGCCAGATGAATTTCTCCGACAGTGAAATAGTAGCATCTATTTTACATGAATCGGGCTTTGGCGCCACCCGGAATTACGAGGAGGCCGACCTTGTGCTGATCAATACCTGCTCTATCAGGGAAAAAGCGGAGCAGACTGTCCGGAAGCGGCTGAGCGAATTCAGGAAAACCAAAGATCAGAAGCCGGGCATGCTGGTGGGTGTGCTGGGTTGTATGGCTGAACGGTTGAAATCAAAGTTCCTGGAAGAGGAGAAGCTGGTGGATATCGTAGTAGGCCCGGATGCTTACAGGAGCCTGCCGGGACTGGTGGAAGAAGCTGAAACCGGGCAAAAAGCCGTGAACGTATTGCTGAGCCGGGAGGAGACCTATGCCGATATCGCACCGGTGCGCCTGAACACCAATGGCGTTACCGCATTTGTCAGCATCATGCGGGGATGTAATAACATGTGCTCATTCTGCGTGGTTCCCTTTACCCGGGGAAGGGAAAGAAGCCGGGACGCGCAATCCATTATTGCCGAGTGCCGGGACCTGTACAACAGGGGCTTTAAGGAAGTGACCCTGCTGGGGCAGAACGTAGACAGCTATCACTATACAAAAGAAAATGACGCTCCTGTTACCTTTGCAATGTTGCTGGAGCAGGTAGCCGGTATCTCTCCCGACCTGCGCATTCGCTTTTCAACTTCGCATCCGAAAGATATTACCGATGAGGTGCTGCATACAATGGCAAAGCACGAAAATATCTGCAAGTATATTCACCTGCCGGTGCAGAGCGGGTCAAGCCGGATACTGCAATTGATGAACCGGACCTATACCCGGGAATGGTATATGGCCAGGATAAACCGCATCCGGCAGATCATCCCCGATTGTGGTATCAGCAGCGATATTATAGCCGGCTTCTGCACCGAAACAGAAGACGACCACCGGGATACCCTCTCCATGATGGAATACAGCGCCTATGATTTCAGCTATATGTTCTTTTACAGTGAAAGGCCGGGTACCCTGGCACAACGCCGCTATGCAGACGACATACCGGAGGACGTGAAAAAAAGAAGGCTGCAGGAAGTAGTAGACCTGCAAAACAGGCTGTCCAGGCACAGCAACGAAAAAGACCTTGGCAAAACCTATAAGGTGCTGATAGAAGGAAACAGTAAAAAAAGCGATGCCGACTGGATGGGGAGAAATTCGCAAAATAAAGTGATCGTTTTCCCCAAAGAAAACCGGGCGCTGAAAGCAGGTGATTATGTGATGGTAAAAGTGACAGACTGCACAAAAGCCACCTTGTTGGGAACAATGGTTTCTTAACAGACAAAAACATACGTTTGGAAATGGATATGCAATCAATAAAAAACAGGTTTGGTATTATCGGGAATGCGCCGGCACTCAACTATGCATTGCAGGTGGCGACGCAGGTGGCCAATACCGACCTGACCGTGCTGATATTTGGCGAAAGTGGTGTGGGCAAGGAAGTGTTCTCCCAGGTTATCCACGCATTGTCCGCGCGAAAGCACAATCCTTTTATAGCCGTTAACTGCGGCGCCATCCCCGAAGGCACTATCGACTCGGAGCTGTTCGGGCACGAAAAAGGCTCCTTTACGGGAGCGGTGGACAGCCGCAAAGGTTATTTCGAGACCGTAAACGGCGGTACCATCTTCCTGGATGAAATAGGTGAGATGCCCCTGGGTACGCAGGCAAGATTGTTGCGCGTACTGGAGACCGGCGAATACATCCGGGTGGGCTCCTCCAAAGTGCAGAAAACAGATGTAAGAGTGATAGCCGCCACCAACAAAGACCTGCTGGAGTACACCCACAAAGGACGGTTTCGCGAAGACCTGTACTACCGCTTAAATACGGTTCCGATCAGGGTGCCGGCGCTGAAAGAACGAAAAGAAGACATCATACTGCTATTCCGGAAATTTACGGCAGACTTTTCGGAGCGGTATAAAACGCCCTCCATTGTACTGGAAGACGACGCCAAAGACTTGTTAATTAACTATCCGTGGCCCGGTAATGTCCGCGAATTAAAGAATATTGCCGAACAGATATCCGTACTGACCAGCGACAAGCAGGTAACCGCCGCGCAACTGGTCCGTTTTTTACCGGAAGTGAAACATAACCTGATGCCTGTGCTGGCATCGTCCAATGGAAATGTATCACATGCAGAGTTTGCCAGTGAAAGAGAGATACTCTATAAGCTGTTCTTCGACATGAAGAAGGATGTCACCGAACTGAAAAGAATGTTTGTGGATATATTGCAAAACCCGCAACGGACTGCCGCTGCCGCCACCTATGCCAAAGAAAACCTTTTAAGCGACTTTGACGGGGATAATGAAATAGAAACGGTGGTATCTCCCTCGGTGCTGACCAAACCGGCACATGCGGTGCTGCTCAGTCACAACGATATCCAGGAGCACGAAGAAATAGAGGAGTCGCTGAATATAATGGACAAAGAGAAGGAACTGATCGTAAAAGCGCTGAAAAAGCACAAGGGTAAAAGAAAGGATGCCGCATCAGACCTGGGGATCAGCGAAAGAACCCTGTACCGGAAACTAAAAGAATACGACATCAACGAATAATTATGAAGTATCGCTTTTTTATTCTTATCCTGGCAATCATTTCCATACAGGCTACCTGTAGATTATCCGTCAACGATACAAGCGTGCCGCCGGAGGTAAAAACCATCCGGGTGAACTATATTGAAAATCAGGCCAGGTACATCAACCCGCAACTGAGTCCGCAGCTTACCGATAAGCTACGGCAGAAAATTATCAGCCAAACACGGTTAACGATCATTAACAATGAGGAGGCCGATTACGATGTTGGAGGCTATATTTCTGACTTCTCTGTTAATACATCCGGTATTTCGGGCAACCAGGTATCGAGCAATAACCTGAACGTGACCGTGCACCTGGTTTTCAAAAACAGGCTGAATCCCAAGAAGGATTTTGAGTCCGATATTACCCGCAACTTCCCATTCCCCGGCTCCATGAGCTTTACGGATGCCCAGAACAACCTGATGGAAGAGATCTTAAAGAACGTATCGGAAGATATATTCAATAAAATATTCTCTGACTGGTAAACATTGTACCTTCATGCCAATGAATTTTCCTGTCAAAAACATACTACGGCAATATTTTAACACCCATTCGCTGGAAGAAACGGCGGTGGAAGATATTGAACGGCTGGCCGATGAATATCCCTATCACACGGTTGTCCAGTTTTTACTGGCCAGGAAATACAGGCAATTGCAACATGGCGATTTCAACGGGCAGGCTGCGAAAGCCACGGTGTATTTCAATAACCCGTACTGGCTGAATCTTCTGCTGCGGGATGATACGGGGGAAGCGTCCGACACATTACCCGGGCTTTCATCTGAAAACCCCGAGGTTGCCCATCATACACCTGAAGAAGCAAAAACAGCGGATGAAGCGTCCGCCGGACAGCTTGCCGGAACAACCGGAAGAAGTGCAGCAGATGACCTGATCGCCACCTTGCAGGAAAACCTGAGAGCTGCTGCCGGGCAGCACGTGAATACGGAACAAATAGCACATGAAAACGGTATAGCAGCGCCGGTAACAGAACCGGCGGCAGAAAAAACGGACGTTTCGGAGGCATTATCAGAACCGGCGGAAACAATCCTGACAGACGAAACGATCCCGGTACCTGAGGAACAGACAACAGAGTCCGCAGCGGAGCCCGCCACGGAAGAAATAAGTGTCACAGAGCCCTCACCGGAAACAATGGAACCAATCGTAGCGGATGAAACAGTCTCCGCAACGGAAGAAATTCACGGAGTTGAACAGCAACCGGTGGAACAACCTGCAAAACCGGTTACCTGGGAAACAGGCATCGGGGAACCGATATCGGAAACCGCAGATACCACCATAGCAGAGGAAATTGTCACGACACAGGAGGAGCTCCCCAAAGTTGAACAGCAGTCCGCGGAACTCCCCACAGAGCCCGTAACCGAACCCATTACCGAAGAAACAGGCATCGCGGAACCAATATCGGGAACCGCAGATACAACCATAGCAGAGGAAATTATCACGACACAGGAGGAACTCCCCAAAGTTGAACAGCAACCCGCGGAACTCCCCACAGAGCCCGTAGCCGAACCGATCATCATTGAAGAAGCAGGCATCGAGGAGCCATTAGCTGAAACGGCAGAACCTACGCACTCATATACCGAAGAAGGAACAGGTGCGGATGAAGGAGAAATAGACGCAACCCCTGAAGCGCCAACGGGAACGATGGGCACGCTGGAAGGCAGAACAAAGCTCTCGGATATCTGGAAGCAACCCGTTGATCCCAATGAAAATATTATCCCGGTAGAACCGCTGCATACCGTTGATTATTTCGCTTCCCAGGGTATAAAACTCAGCCAAATTGAAAACGCAGGACAGGATAAGCTGAGCCTGAAGCTAAAGAGCTTTACCGAATGGCTGAAGACCATGAAACGCATTCACCCCGAAAAGCTGGAGACTTCACCCGAACAGGTGCAGACCGTCATTCAACACATTGCCGAAAATTCTAATAAATCAAAAGAAGTGCTTACGGAAGCCATCGCGGAAGTGTTTGCCAGGCAGGGTTTAAAGCATAAAGCGATCGATGTGTACGAAAAATTAAGTTTGCAGAATCCCGATAAAAGCGCTTACTTTGCAGCCAAAATTTCCAAATTAAACGAATCCTGATATGCCGCTTTTGTTTTTGATACTGATCGTTCTGTTGTGTGTTTTGCTGGGGGCTGTTATACTGATCCAGAACCCCAAGGGCGGAGGATTGGCCGGTACCATCGGCGGGTTTAACAACCAGTTCATGGGAGTGAAGCAAACCAATGATTTCCTTGAAAAAGGCACCTGGATCTTCTCCGGACTAATCGGCGTGCTGTGCCTGGCTTCCACTTATTTTATGGGATCTGAGGGCGGAGACAGGTTTATCCGGGATATCAATACCAGCGGGCAGCCTCAGCAAACCGTTCCCATAGTTCCCCAGGAACCGCTGACACCCGTGACCGAAGAGCCTGCAGAACAATAAAATATTGTATAAATAGTTTTAAACCCTGTTGTTTAGCGACAGGGTTTTTTATTTTTGTCCGGTTGGTAAATGAATAACACGCCATGCTCAAAAAAATCACGCTCATATTATCGCTGTTGTTGCTGGTCTGTCTTATTGCAGGCGGCTATTTTGCCTGGAAAATAACCGGCAGGAATACCAGGTTTACAGAAAAAAAATACTTTCTGTATGTCAAAACCGGCAGCAACTTTAACGACGTAATGGAAACGCTGGAAAGAGACGAGGTATTGAAAGACCCTGCTTTATTTTTGATGGTGGCCAAACAAATGAAGCTGCCCCAATCCATTAAAGCCGGTAAATACCAGATAGACCATGGCGCTTCTATACTGGGTATTGTGCGGAAACTCAAAAGCGGCGCCCAGACACCGGTAAACCTGGTGATCAATAAGCTGCGGACGGTTGAGGACCTGGCAAAGCTGGCATCCAGGAACCTGGAAGCTGACTCCATTCAACTGATCAACTGGCTGACCAACACAGACTCACTCAAAACCCTCGGGCTGGATTCCCATACGGTGTTAACCGCCATCATTCCCAATACCTACACTTTTTTCTGGAATACTTCGGCGCCCCGGATCATAAAACGATTATACGACGAACAGGAAAAATTCTGGAACGAGGAAAGAATGCAAAAAAGCAGGGACCTTTCCATGTCACCACGGGAGGTTTACACCCTGGCTTCGATCGTAAACGAAGAAACCAACAAATATGATGAGATGCCTTTAATGGCAAGCGTATATATCAACCGGCTGAAACAGGGCATACCGCTTGGAGCAGACCCCACCGTTAAGTTTGCCACACGCAATTTTGCCGCTAAAAGAGTAACTTTTAAAATGATCGACGAAAGTGCATCCAATCCTTATAATACGTACCGGAACAAAGGCTTACCGCCGGGTCCTATCTGCACCCCTTCTATTAAAACCATTGATGCGGTGCTGAATGCTGCTTCCACCAATTATTTGTATTTCTGCGCCAAAGCCGATTTTTCGGGATACCACTCTTTTGCCAGCACCTACCAGGAACACATGATCAATGCGCGGGCTTACCAGCGGGCGCTCAACCGATTAAATATAAAATAAGTATTTTTAAAGCTACATGACGAAGCTCGAAAGAAAAATACTCGACTGGAAACCGATAGCCTTTGTAATCAACAGATCAAAGCACATCATGCTGCCGGGTTTCCAGGGGCTTCCGCTATACGATGTGGTGCTGTTTCTGCTGAAGCAGATCAGCAAAGAAGGGATCAACATGCGGGCCGCCGCCATCTCCTTCAACCTCCTGATGGCCATTCCGCCCTTTCTTATCTTTCTTTTTACCCTGGTGCCTTATATACCCGGTCAACGGCATTTCACACAGGAACTGCTGACCCTTATTGAAGACCTGACCCCCAACCAGGAAACGTATATATGGGTGCGTGACTTTATCATAGATTTTACCAAACCGCGGGGAGGCTTGCTATCGCTGGGTTTTGTGTTTGCAGGCTTTTTCGCGTCAAATGCCATGCTGGGTATTATGAACTCCTTCAACCGGTCGCTGCACAAGCATTACCGGAAAAAAAGGAACTTTCTGCAGGAAAGAGGTACCGCTTTGCAACTGACCTTTTTCCTTTCCATGATATTTATAGCGTCTATACTGTTGCTCGTCATGCAGGGAAACATCTTAACGGCCGTACTGCAATGGCTGAATATCGACAATGAAAATACAAGAATATGGGTAGGCTCTATCCGGTGGGTAGTCGTATTAGGACTCATATACTATGCCATTGGCGTGATATACAGGTTTGCCCCTGCAGTAAAAAGAAAGTGGAGCATCAACTCACCCGGTACCATACTGGCAACCGCGCTGATCATCATCATTACCATGTTGTTTGGCTATTGGGTCAATAACTTCGGCACCTACAATAAGGTATATGGTTCTATTGGTACTGTTATCATCCTGATGTCTTCGTTCTTCTTCAATTCACTGATATTGCTCATCGGCTTTGAGCTGAATGTGAGCATCAACCACCTGAAAATGGAATCTGAGATCCGGAATGTCCGGGAAGAAAAAAGCGCATGATCCCCGCCTTTATCACCTTTCGCTTATAAAGCTATAGTAGAAGTGAACAACGGGCTCTTCTGTTGCCGGTTTTGTTGACCGGTAAAAGTCAATAGCATAATCATCTGCTTTTTCTGCCTGCACAAATGCTCCTTCAAAGCCATGCTCCCGGCAATAATCATTCGTGTATGCCATCAGCCTGCGGCCCACACCCTGCCGTTGAAAATCCTTTTTCACAGCAAGGTCATAGATATATGCCAAAGGTTTTTGCGAGTAGTATGGATGCAGCACATACACTGTCAGCCCTCCGATGATCCTCTTGTCGATTTTGGCAACCACAGCAAAGAAGCTGTCTTTCCCTAGTAATTTTCCCAAATAAGCCTGGTCAGGCCGTTTACAATCTACCATTTCAAACACCTCTTCAAATACGGCGATGAGTTCATCCATTTCCTCAGCATGCTGCACGATTGATATTTCAGGTAATGTTTTCAAACAAACTTATGATTTTTCGCAGGCGGGTGGGGACACCGCCTGTAGAGCAATCGAAAAAGATCCGGCTGTCCTTTTCTGAAGCGATTATCCGTTCCTTTTCCTCAATTATTTCTTTCGCTTTTTCCTGCACGGTAGGCATCTGTTTTCTCTGTACTCTACCCATAGTCTCAAATATTTTTAGCATGCACACGACATGTGCAATCCAATAAATTCAACCTTCTATCTCAAGGTACTTCTTTTCCGACAGGTAACCTCCATCCTATATTTCTCACAGATCACACGGATAGGCACAGATATAACTTTTTTCTGTGTGTATCTGTGCTATCTGTGAGAGACACTCATACCTCCAGCCCCAGTCTCCGGGAAATATCTGAGCTGAACCTGTTCTGCGGGTCGTATTTCTTCTTGATAGCCAGCCATTCGCGGTATTGCGGGTACATTTGCCGGAACATCTCCTTATCCAGCATGGCATCTTTTCCGAGGTATATCCTGCCGCCTGCTGCCAGCACTTCCTCGTCCAACTGTCTGGTAAATGCTTTCAAAGCCGGTGTTACCGGAAAGTCGATCGCCAGGGTATAGCCCACAAACGGGAAGGATAACAGTCCCTGCCCCTCTCCCATTTTTTTAAATACATTCAGAAAGGGTGTACAGCCGCTTCTTGCTATCTTTTCCATGATCCTGCGCAACACGGACTCCCCGTTTTGTTCCGGTATCACAAACTGGTATTGTATGAAGCCTCTTTTACCATATCCCCTGTTCCAGTTATTGATCATATCCAGCGGAAAAAAGAACTTTTCGTAATGCACAAACTCTTTAGATGAATTTTGAACAAAGCCGATCAGGCGGTTCAGTATGCTGACCGAAAAGTTGTTCAATATAAAGGCAGGCAGAAAAAAGGGCACCCCCAGTTTGGATATCTTATGTACCGACAGCGGCTTCTTTTTCAGCCGGGGCGACAGATCGCGCAGGTAGGCCTGCTCACCCACCGTCAATACGCCCCTGCCCAGGTTTTTCCCCTTTGCCAGGGAATCGATCCAGGCTACGGAGTAATTATAATGCTGGTATTTATCCAGCGCCGTTAGCATATCCTCCAGGTTTTTCACTTTAAAGGATTGCTGCTTAAAGTAGGTTGTTTCAATTTTCCGCAACCGGATCTTTGCAGTGAGTATTACGCCCAACAAACCCAGTCCGCCGAAATTGGCCATGAACAGGTCCGGGTTTTCATCCCTGGATGCGGTTACCACACTCCCATCCGCCAGCATAATGGTAAATGATTCCACGCAATTCACGAAAGAGCCGTCGGCATGATGCGCCTTGCCGTGCACATCATTGGCGATGGCACCCCCTATCGTTACGAATTTGGTGCCCGGACATATCATAGGCAACCATCCCTTGGGTACAAAGCAGGCTATGATCTCCTCCAGGCTGCACCCGGCCTCACATTCCAGTATGCCTTCCGCTTCATTCCAGTCCAGAAAATGATGCATATCGGTGCTGACAGCTACCACTCCTTCCCGGCTGGTCGCCTGGTCGCCATAGCTTCTGCCCAGCCCCCTTGCTATCAGCTCCCCACGGCCAATGATCTTCTGCCAGTCCCTGTTATCGCGTGGGGCCGCCACCCTGGAAGCCACAACCGGGTAGTTTCCCCATCCTGCCAGTTCTTCTGTATATTCTTTCATAAAATGAATGATCTCCTGTATTTGTCCGCAAATTTCGTTAATTAATTCACTGTTTGACAAAAGAAATACGCATATGCAGTTTCCATATATCAATATTTTTTACAAAAGCCGGTCGGGCCGGTCACGAACAATTTCTATTTTCGCGTAGCGTACAAAAACAACTTTTATTTCCGGGTTGCACTAAATTTTACGGGCAATGGGCTTCCGCTTATATAACATACTTTTCGTAACCGCCATACTGCTCATCCTGTTGTCGCTGTTCATTGCCGAAACCAACACGCTGGACCTGCATCTTACCGATACTTACCTGGTTCTAAGCGGCGTATTAATTCTCAGAGCACTTGCATTATTCCTTATACTGCTTTGGCTGCTGTACCGGTTCACACAAAATATTCTTTTTTCCCGTATACTCACCGGTCTGCACATTGTCGTTACCCTGGTGACAACCGTCTGCGTTACCTTTTTTCTTTTTTATTACGGCGCCTATGCCAGGGGGCATATAGAAACAAGGGGTACACCACTTCGCCTTACGCTTCCCCTCTTTATTATCTCCGCTCTTTTATCCCAGCTTTTGTATATCATCAACCTGCTATTGGGTGTTATCAGGCGATTCAACTGACCATTGCCGGCAAAAAAAAACCTGCCACAAATGCAGCAGGTTAAAACAACTAACAAAATATTTTATATCCGGAAGTGAGCAAATGCTTTGTTGGCATCTGCCATACGGTGTGTGTCTTCTTTCTTTTTGAAAGCCGCGCCTTCACCTTTACTGGCGGCAACGATCTCATTTGCCAGCTTATCCGCCATTGTTTTACCATTTCTCTCCCGGCTGAAGCGGATCAACCATTTGATACTCAGGGATATCTTTCTGTCAGGACGAACCTCGGCAGGGATCTGGAAAGTGGCACCGCCGATCCTCCGGCTGCGCACTTCTACTGCAGGCGTTACATTGGTCAACGCTTTCTTCCAAACTTCGTACCCGTTCTCACCGGAAGTTTTGGCTACCTTTTCCAGCGCGTCGTAAAAAATTTCATACGCAATACTCTTCTTTCCGCCCCACATCAAATTGTTTACAAACCTCGTAACGAGCTTGTCATTATACCTGGGATCAGGTGCTAATGGTAATTTCTTCGCTTGTGCTTTACGCATATTATTACAGTATTATCTTTTTATTGCTATTTTTTTCCTGCCGGCTGTACTTTTTTGGTTCCGTATTTGGAACGGCTTTGCTTACGATCTTTCACACCGGCTGTATCCAGGCTGCCTCTCACGATATGGTAACGTACCCCCGGTAAATCCTTCACACGACCCCCGCGTATCAGAACGATAGAGTGCTCCTGCAGGTTATGTCCCTCTCCCGGGATATAAGCGATCACCTCCACCTTGTTGGTCAGCCTTACTTTTGCCACTTTACGCAGCGCTGAATTAGGCTTTTTGGGCGTGGTAGTGTACACACGGGTGCATACACCGCGCCGCTGCGGGCACTGATCAAGGGCTCTGGATTTACTCTTTGCCCGGATAATTTCTCTCCCTTTTCTTACTAATTGCTGTATTGTAGGCATTCTTAACCTTTAATTTTTAGGACGGCAAAGGTAAGCGGCTTACCGGGAAAAAACAAAATAAAACCGTCATATTTATAAAAATACCGGTTGCTACCCGGGAAAAGTAAGCATTTTACCTGATTTCACCGGTAGCCTGCACATTGGCCCCGCTCATTACCTTGACGAAATAACCGGTGGTACCTGCCAGCTCTGAATACTTCAATGGCAGCCCCGACCCGAGCTTGAGCACGGGATTGACCACAAGATTACCGGAAGCGCCGGGAACAGATCCCAATTGGGCAAATACCACCTCATTATCATCCGGGAGCGTGGTGGTTATCAAAGCTGAAAAACTGATCTGGGGCTGCCGGAACGCTTCATTCAACTGGACAGTGACCCTCGCATTGCCACTTTCCAGGTGCTCTATTTTACAAAAGCCTGCATTAACGGCACTCCCGCCGGAGTAGTTAAACAGTTGGAACTCCTTCACGTCGATCACTGCTTCTACCGGCACCCTATCCTTATTACAGCCTGCAGCGGCAGCGCCGACCATCGCCAGCAGCAGAAACAACCGGAGGAACCGGAACGATCTGGTCATACACTATCACTTTTCTTAACAACAAAAATACCATACCGGTTACACATAAAGCCATAACATAGTGTTAATCAGGAGCAACCGCCGCAGTATTTAGACAGGAACTAACATATATACTTTTACCCCAATGTTTATTTGGGAAACAAATACTTTTCCAGCAACCGCCTGGTTTGCCGTATCCCTTCCTCTTCATCCTGTGTTTTTCCTTCAAACTCTATTCCTATGTATCCTTCAAAGCCGGATCGCTTTACGATGTCTATCAGGCGTTTGTAATCTATCAGGGGCTGTTCCCCGTTGTTATCAAAGTCGTAGGTTTTTGCACTGACCCCTTTTGCAAAAGCCAGCATTTCCGCTACACCTTTGTACCGGTCGTATTCTTCTGCACAAGGCTCCTGCGTAGTGCCCCAGGGGTGTGAGATACAAAAATTGCCGAAATCGGGCAGTGTACCTACATTGGAGCGGTTCACCTGAGTCATAACGTCAACCACCCAGTCTCCTTTTGACGAGTCGCTGCCGTGGTTTTCCACAATAACGTTGATGTTCATGGTTCCGGCGAATTCCCCTAACCGAGATAAGGCATCCACAGCGGCAACCTTCTTTGCCGCCGTATCTCCTTCGCCATGCAGGTTTACCCGCACAGACGCACAGCCGAGAAAGGCTGCAGCTTCTATCCATTTTTTATGATCGTCCACTGCCTGATGCCGTTCCTTATCTGCAGGCGTAGACAGGGAGCCTTCCTTGTCTATCATGATCAGGTGGTTATATACCCCCGCATCCCTGCTTCGTTTCAGCAATTCGTTTAAATAGGGTTGATTTTTAGCGGCAGCTTTAAAATCCATTTTGTTGCCACCGAAAAAACCGTTTACATATTCCACGGCAGCTATATCAAAATCTTTTTTTGCCTTTGCCGGAAAGCCAAGATGATCAAGCTTTCCACTTTGCAGCATGCGGTGCAACGACCACTCGGCGAGGGAAATTTTCAGTTTGTTTTGCTCCGGGAGCACTCCCGGTCCGGGCTTCACAAGCAATGCACCCGCACCCAGGATAGATTGTTTCAGAAAATACCTTCTGTTCATCATACGTTGCAATATTTAATATGGAAGGTATCGTAAATATCCGAATGAACTCCGGGGGTTGAATAAAAAGTTCCCGGCATTGCCCTGTGCTGTATTGGCTCCAGGACATCTGTTACGGGGAAGCCGGATGTAAACATACTACCGGCAGATCAGCGCAGCATACATTTCTCCACCATAAGCCGATTGCTTCATATTCAGCTTATCAACAGTGGAATAGCCCAAACCCCTGAAAAAGTTTTCCGCTTCCTGAAAAGAGATAGGATAGGGTACCCATCGGTTGGGCGCACTGGTATTATACTCAACGATCAAAAATACCGGCTCTGCTGAAAAGTAATTTTCCAGCTTATTTATCAGCAATGCTTTATCGGCTATATAGTGAAATGAGTTGGCCATTAAGATCCCATCCAATGCCTGCAGATGCAACGCTTCATTTTCGAAATCGCCTTGCTGAAACAAGACAGCAACATTATTGCCTGTTATCTGACCCAAACGCTGCGGCTGCCGGTCTACGGCCAATATCCTGCTGCCGGAAGGCAACAAAGACGCCAGGGCCCGGGTAAAGACACCTGTACCGCAACCCAGGTCCGCCCAGATCCGGGAAGCGTTTTGAGAACCAAAAGCAGGTTCAATCAGCGCTATCGCTTCCTGTACATCCAAATTTTTTCCTTTAAGAAATTACTGCTTCGCCTGCCCTATGTCCAACCGGTGTATCTTTCCTTCCGGGTGGATATGAAACTTAAAAAACACTTTAAAAGTTCCCCACTGCCCGGCATAAAAATTACCATACAGATCCCTGCCATCATTCTCTGCTTTGTCAAGACTTAAAAACTTTTCTTTTTTATCAAAAGCATTGTCAAAAAAAGACCTCAGGTCCAGCTTTCTGCCGTCATCGGTGAATATAGCATCATCCGTAAAAAACGAAAACCATGCCTGCTTATCGTTATTTTGTAAAGCTTCAATGGCTTTTCTTACAGTATCATTCGTAATTTTTGACAGGTCCATTTTATCTGCTGTTTTATTTGTAGGGATGTTCTTTGAGGGCGTTTGTCCGCAAGCCGCAAAAGAAATGAATAATGCTATGAGGGTCATCCAATGCTTCATTGCCCCATCTTATGTAAAGGGTGCTGCAGGTAAATAATAACAAGATTGAGCAGCAGAAAAGGAATTTCAACCGCTACACCTTTCAGGTCTTTTTGCAACAACTGCAGGCAGATGATCATCAGTATCCCGGCAGCCATCAGGAAATTTCCCCAGACAAAAGTCTTCGGAAACAATATCATAACAGCGCTTGCAAGCAATACAATGCCATTTACCATTACAGCTGCTTTCGGAAAATTCCATTTCCCGAACATATCCAGCATTTCCGGTTTTGCCGTAAGCATGCTCCATCCGTGTTTAAAGCCCATAAATACGGCAAACAGTATGAGTATGGAATTGATTATTTTAACGATCACCGGTAATTTTTTTTAAGGTAACAGTGGCAGGTTGTCAATAAAGATACTGTAATTAACTGCAACCCGCCACCGCAAATGATACTTAACAATTACCTCGTGGTATATCCTCCATTAGCAAAGATCGTTTGCCCCGTGATCCACCAGCCTTCCGTTACCAGGAACTCTACCAGCGGCGCAATGTCTTTGATATCAGTCAAACCACCCAAAGCCGAGGCCGACTTGTGATATGCTACCGCATCATCACTTTCCTGTCCATAGAAAAATGGTGTGTCCATAGGTCCGGGTGCAACGGCTGTAACAGAGATACCTCTTCCACCAAATTCTTTGGAAGCTGCCCGGGTGAAGTGTTCTACCGGTGCTTTCAGACCTCCATATGTAGCATACAAGCCGGTGTAAGCCGCAAGAAGAGATGTAACGATCGTGCAGATCTTACCGTTGTCATTCAGCTTTTTACCTGCCTCCTGCATAAAAAAATAAGCAATTTTAGCGTTGATATCAGACATGCTGTCATATTCTGCTTCTGTTGTATCCACAAACGGCTTTTTCAGCACTTTGCCTATGGTATTGATCGCAATGTCGATACCCCCGAACCTGGCAATTGCCTCATCGAAGAACCGGGTAATATTTTTTACATCTGTCAGGTCGCCCCAGAACAGAAATGCTTCTGCTCCTGCGGTCTGCACATCGGTCAGCGTTTGTGCTGCATCGGCTGCGGAGCTTTCACTGTTGTAGTGTATAGCAAGTTTTGCTCCTTTTGCCGCGAGGTTCCTGCTTAAAAGTCCACCCAGGTTTTTACCGCCCCCTGTGATCAAAACTACTTTTCCTTTGATGTCGTTACGTGCCATAACATGGTTGTTTTAAATAAAAATTATGGCAAAGTTCCGGTTGGCGGCTCATCCGGTTATGGTGAACTTTTCGTTTTTTTCGAAGCCCGGTAGGCTGAGGGAGTTATGCCTTCATGCTTTTTAAAGAACTTGGTAAAGTTGGACGGGTCGTAGGTTAGCCTGAATGCTATTTCCGCAATTGACCAGTCCGTTGTGGAGAGCAGCTCTTTTGTCTGTTCCAGTATCTTCTGTACATAAAAATGGCAGGGGTGGTTTCCTTTGTTTTCACGGATGATTTTGATGAGATGTTTCTGGGAAATACACAGTATCCTGGCAATATCTCCCAGCTCAAACATCTTTGTCGCATTACCCTTCAACAGATCATCCAGGTGGCTATCCAGCAGCGCAAAATACCGGATCGTGATCTCTTCACTTCTCTTTTTCTGCTGATTTGTAGTATTTGTCATTTTTCTTTTTATCGGAGCTGACCGGTAAAGGTCGTTACAAATACCAGATATTGTATGGTGAACTTTTCGGTTTATGGAGCCAACAAAATATTCTTATAAAAGTATTTATAAGCGTTTCTATCATTCCCAGGAAACGGAGGTTTTATCAGGCGGCCCCTGCTGCGGGCTGCAGGCAATCTTAAAAAAAACCGCCGGATCTCTCCGGCGGCCTTCTATTATCTGAAAATACTATTTCTCCAGCGGATGCTCTTTCAGCAGGTGGTCTGCCGTATAAAAATCCTTTTTATCCACGATAGCGTCCCTCACTTTTTTCACCTGCTCCGGCGTGATAGCGGAAGCCTGGTTGCCAAATGAATTTCGCACATAGGTGAGTACAGACGCCACTTCGCTATCGGTCAGCATATCCCCGAACGGCGTCATGGGTACCTGTCCCGGGTATTTTACACCGTTCACTTCTATGGGGCCCATCAAACCTTTCAGCACCAGCTTTATCAGGCGGTCCTGGTTGCCCGTTACCCACTTGGTACCGGTAATAGGTGGAAAACCGGAAGCGGTCAACCCCTTGCCGTCTACCTGGTGACAGGTAATGCAAAATCCTTCCCTGGCATATATCTGCCTTCCGGCATTGTACAATTCCAGCTCTTTACCTTTCAAATTCGATGCCACGGCATCTTTGGGTCTTTCCCTTCTTTCCACTGCCCGGTCATTCAAATGCGCCACTCCGGTTTCATAGGCATATACCATCCATTCATCCAAAGGCATTTTAGCCGCTTCTTCCAGTATGGGCAGCCCTTTTTCCTTACCCATCCAGGAAGCAGCCACAATTGCCATTAAACGCACCCTGCTGTTCTCATCCCGGGCGGCTTCCATCATCAGTTCCGCCTGGTCTTTCACCTGGTGACCAACATAACGCAATACATATACGGCGGCAGCCCTGGCGCGGTAGTCATTTGCCTTCAACATGTCGCGAAGCAGCTTCTCATCTACCTTGTTCATTCCCCAGGTTACCCACAATGCTTCCAGCTTGTTGTGCTCATATTTCGGATCGTTCTTATCCAGCTTCTCTACCCATTCAGACAGCTTAGCCAGCACTTCTTTGGTATCCCTTCCTCTCAATTCTCTTTTGGTCCTGTAGCGGGTACGGTATTCCGGCAGCTTCAGGTTATCGAGCAATTCTTCAATCGATGCTCCGTCTATTTTGGCGGGGGTAACCAGCGGCCGCGAAGGATACGTGATCCGGTATACCCTGCCATGCATATGGTCGCGCAAGGGATCGCGGGCATTATGCTGCATATGCCCGATGAGTATATTATGCCAGTCTATTACATAGAGGGAGCCATCGGGTGCAAACTCCATGTCCACGGGTCTGAAATTGCGATCTTCACTCACCAGCAGATCCAGGCGGTGTCTGGTAACAAAGCCCGTCCCACTGTCTTTTACGGCATGCTGCTTGGTACCCAAAAAGCCGATGGTGTTATTGATGATCATATCCCCCTGCACTTCATCGGGGAAGTGCCGGCTTGATACGAACTCAAGACCCGAAGTAGGGCGTACCTTATGTGCTTCCTCGATCAGGTTGAACGACTTGTGTGTAGCGTTCCCATAGCGGGGTAATACGGTGCCCGGCAACATCCATCTTACATCCGGGCCGGAAGTCTCGGCAAATATCGGCTGTCCCCAGTCATCAAAAGCAATGCCCCAGGGATTGGGAATGGACAACTGTGCCGTTCTTTCCAGCTTATGTAACTGTGGCGCATACCTGTAAAAGCCGCCGTTGGTACCCCTTACCACACCATAGGAAGTTTCTACGTTTGTATGGAGAAAAACCCCCTCGCCCATGTATATGGCGCCGGAAGGATCGGTAGTGAAGGCATGGATATTATGATGGGTATCGTGATCATCAAAGCCGCTCAGCAAAATCGTTACTTTATCCGCTTTGTCGTCGCCATCCGTATCCTGGTACAGCTTAAAATCGGTGCCCTGCGATACGTATACCCCCTCAGGTGCGATCTCAAAGCCCACCGGCAGGTGAAGGCTATCGGCAAAAACCGTCACCTTATCCGCTTTTCCGTCGTTGTCTGTATCCTCCAGGATAATGATCTTGTCATCCGGTTTGGTATCTCCCGGTTTGTAATGCGGGTAGCTGGGCATGGTGGCAACCCATAAACGTCCCTTATTATCAAATGACATCTGCATGGGCTTGGCCAATTCCGGGAATTCCTGTTCAGAAGCAAACAGCTCTATTTTATAGCCTTCCGGCACCTTCAGCTTATTCAGGGCGTCCTGTCCGTACAGGTAGGTAAGACTGCCATTTTTTTCCGGGTTATAGTTGGTCACCACTTCCGGCAAAGCGCTGGTATGCTTATCTGCAACGCCCAGGTCTTTTCTCTCCCCTTTTGAAGCAGCCAGCCAGATGGCGGTATCGCGGATAGAAGTCAGTTCGCGGATCTTTTTTATTTCCGCAGGATAATTATCCGGGCCAAACGGGTTGTAGCGACGTCCAAACACGTGTACCCCGTTCGGTATCTTGAAGTCATTGTGCCACATCCAGTTCTTTTCATCCACTATCTCCTTCACCAATGCCCGGTTGGCTTCGTTTTGGGGTTTTGCCTTTCCAAATATTTCGTCAGCCAACAATAATGACAGCTTTTTATATCCTTCCTCATTCAGTTGCGACCCGTCGATCGTTAATGCATGCTTAGATCCGGCATACCATTTTTTTGAGGGCGTAAACGCGTCTACAAACAACACGCCGTTTTGTTCCGCTATTTCCTTCATACCCTGTGTGTACAGTGCCAGGTTTTCATTTTCTTTTTTTCCGTCCGGTAAATCCAGTGAATCCGTCAGGTCTTCAAAAGCAATGGGAGAAACGATGGCCATTTGCAGCGAATCATCACTGTATCGCTGCGATTTGCTGTGTTTGATAAAGGCATCCAGTTCCGCCTTAAAGTTATCCAGTCCTTCTTTTCCCCGGAAAGACTCAACGTATCCGAAAAAAGCAATGATAATATTGGTATTCAAACGCTTCATCCACTCGTCCTCGGATTCCAGGTGCCCTTCACTGTGAGACGGGGTTGCCAGTTCTGTCTGAAATTGCTCCGCACCGGGAAATGCCCATGGATCCTTTCTGCCGGAATGCGGCCGGAAACCGGGTGTATTACCACCGTCACACATGTTGCGGACCAACAGGTTGCTGTCCGGGTACCTTAACTGCAGTTCTGTTTCAAAGTGATCGAAATGGATCATGCGGGAACCGAGATTAGCCCCGATGAGTGTAATGCGGCTGTTTTTCTTAATGGATAAAACCGGCTTACTATCCTTACAAGCGCTGAATAAAATGACCGCGGCCAACAGGCCGGATAAGCAATAATGAAACTTCTTTCTTTTCATCGTTATTATTAGTAGACTGTGGAAATGAAGCACTAAAAGTAAATGATTTATACCTTATTTGGGTAAAGCGGTTTATCTTTTTATTGTAGGAGGTTACCTGGAAAATATACTTTATTGGCACCGGGCAAGCGGAACGATATTCATCGGCCGGCACCGGCTCAAAGGGAGACTTCCGACAGCAAAACAAATTCCGGAGAGGCAGACAAAGACAGCAGGATAAGCCGGATCTGGTTGGGAAGGTATCCGAAATATTTTTTGAAAGCGGTAGTAAAATGAGATGCATGCTTATACCCCGTCAACCGGGCCACTTCCGATATTTTTTTGTCTCCTTCCAGGAGCAGCTCTTTTGATTTTTCCATCCGTTCTTTTTGCAGGTACCCGTAAACGGTAGTACCGAATACCTGCTTAAACTGCTTTTTCAGGTAGCAGTCGTTGGTGCCAACCTGCTGCGCCAGGTCAAGTATGGAACAGGGCTTGGCCAGGTTGGAAGCGATGATCTCCCTGGCTTTATGCATTTTTTCGAGATGCACATTTTCATGCCTGGCGGCTTCCGCATTTTCCAGCGCATGCTCATACTGCTCAAACTGAAGCAGGAGCAGCTCTATTACTTTTGACTTTATGAAGAGCTTTTTATAATGATTTTTGTATTCACAGTTGGCCAGGTCATGTAAAATAGTGAACATACGGGGTGATATCTGCAGGCTTTGCTCCCCCAGGATGGCAGGTGTATTTTCATATTCGCTGCTTTCAAAAAAACTGAACAGGGGATGCTCCGGCGTAAGGAACCGGCGGAAATATTCAATGGTCAGGTTTATTACAAACACCTGGGCGTTTTCTTCACTTTGCCATTGAATATTGATATCCTGGTTGGAAATGTATAACAAACCGTGCTGGTTGCTGCCGATCCCGGCAAAACTGGTTTTTCTTTCCAGGTTGGTATGCCGGCACCTGTTTTTGATCGAGAACAGCATGCTGACATAGGGTTCGCTGCTTTTCAGGATCACATTTTCCACACCGGGCGCCTGAAAAGAAAAATGCATAAAGTGAATGCCCGGCATCAAAAACTCCCTGCAATAACTCGAAGTATCCCAGTACCGGGTAGCATCACGGTCGATGATGTCTCCGGGCGCCAGTCCAAACAACGCGTCATACCTGAGGTTCCGGGGTTTATGAAACCGGCATAAGTCGTTGCCGGAAACCATATTTAATTTATCATCACCTGTTATCATATATATTTATAATGATGCAGCACACAGCAAAGCAATGATCGTTTACGAGTTGAATAATACAATGATAGTAGTGTTTACCAGAAGTTTTGTCATGCAAATGTAAAACCGGCTTTCGAATTATGGAAATTCCGTACCTGCGTTCAGGATATACAAAAGGAATATTTGCTGCAGACCTGTGGCCGGAAAAGTGTAAACTTTCGCATTTTCTTTTACCTTCATACAAACTTTCAAACTTTTATATATGCGGTTTATTCCTCTTACCGTAAGACGTTCTATAGAATTACTGGGAATTTGCCTGATATTGGTTTTGTTTTATGTAGGCAATGAGATCATTATGCCATTGCTGATGGCTTTTTTTCTCAGCTTGTTATTGCTGCCCATGTACCGGTTTTTCCGCCGGATCAAAATACCGGAGCTGATAGCGATCGTGCTGGTAATACTCGCTGCCTCGCTGGTGGTTATCGGCGTACTGGTGTTCTTTTCATTCCAGATAGCCGCGCTCGTCAGGGATTTTCCGCAACTTCAAAAGAACCTGAACGAACACTGGCACACCCTGAGCGCCTGGATAACCGGCACTTTTAAGATCTCACTGGATGAGCAGATCAATATGCTGCGCGACCAGGGCAATAAGCTGCTGGAAAATGCCGGCTCCTACCTCAGTGGCGCAGCCGTTTCCCTGACCGGTGTTTTTGTATTCGTGGGTCTGCTGCCTATTTATATTTTCCTGATCCTTTTTTATAAAAACCTTTTGCTCCGGTTCATTTTTCTATGGTTTAAAAAAGAAGATCATTCCCAGGTAGAATCCGCATTGAGAGAAACAGAAATGATCGTAAAAAGCTACCTGGTAGGCCTATTGATCCAGATCACCTACATGACTTTCCTGCTGGGTATCACCCTCCTGCTGATCGGCATCAAACACGCTTTGCTGATCGCTGTCATATTTGCTTTCCTGAACCTGATACCCTACGTAGGAGCCCTGATCGGGAACGTGATCGGTGTATTGCTTACCCTCACCACATCCAATGACCTGTGGCAGGTAGTAATTGTATTAGGTGTTATTGCGGCCGTTCAGTTCCTCGACAATAATATCCTGATGCCTAAGATCGTGGGTTCCAAGGTAAAGATAAATGCATTGGTCAGTATCCTCGGCGTGGTCATCGGTGGCACACTGGCGGGTGTTTCCGGCATGTTCTTATCACTGCCCATCATGGCCATCTTAAAAGTAATATTTGACCATACCGAAGAGTTCAAGCATTGGGGCGTGCTGCTCGGTGATGACCGCCCGGGACTAAGCCCTATGACCAACCCCGTCGTAAGACTGCGAAACCGGCATGTGAGGCTTAGAGACGAAGCGGAAAGCGAAGCAGCAGCGCCGGAAAACCGTAAAGAGAATGACAATAAAAAACACAACGGCGATACCGGCGACAGCAAAAGCGATGAAAAGACATAACGATATTAAAAGGAGGACTTTTCTTCCTTTTCTATTTCAGACCTATGGGGATGGAGTGGTAAAGCCAAGCTTCTTCAACCCCGCCTTCACTTCCGGGCAACTCATAAACAGGTTCCATAGCAGACCGGACCGGTAGTTTTCTATCATAACAATAATAGGTCCCTGGTCAATGGCCAGATGACTGGAGGCATACCAGTTTTGTGTTTCATTAAAGGCATCCACAAAACCGTATTCGCTCCATAGCTTATCTCCCAGGTTGTAGTAAAAATGTTTGAGCGCCTGCATGGAATATTCCGGTGTGTAAGGAAAGGCCGATAACGCGGCAGTGGGTGTTATAGTACCCAGGTCTTCGGTGGGCGAATGGGCAGCATAGCCTCTATAGGTATCGCTGGCAGTGAGCCCCCAGCAGCTTTCTCCATAGCCTTTGAATTTTTTAGGGTTATCAATGCAGTAAGCCCTGTTGATCAGCGTATGGTTCTTATTCTGCATCCAGTAATCAGCGTAACGGTCTTTCAGACCGCGGGGGTCTAAGCCGAGAAAAGAATAATGAGAGAAGAACAGGGGTCCTCCATAGTCAAACCCGAGCGGCAATTCAATATCATAGAATTTTTTCCCGTTTTTAAAAAAGTTACTCTGTGCCCAGCCTCTGTGATATACGGAAGCGGGAACCGGGTATCGCTCCGCGCTGGCAGCCAGCACGTAAGTGATCAGGCACTCGTTGAAACCACGCAAAGGAAAATTCATCGCCCAGCCGTTATTCGGGCTCCAGTGCCAGTACAGAACTTCCTGTCCGCCTCTCGTAAACCAGTCCCATTCAATATCATTCCATAAGGAGCTGATCCGGTTACGCAGTTCCCTTTCGGCAGGGTTATCCCCGTTAAAGTATTGACGGGCACACAATAAGCCCTGGAATAAAAAAGAACTTTCCACCAGGTCTGCACCGTCGTCCTTACGGCTGAACGGAATCGTTTTGCCCGTAGCGCCGTGCAGCCAATGCGGAAATACGCCATGGTAAGCATCTGCCTTCAACAGGAACTTCACCATTTTCAATAGAAAATTAGTTGCCGTATCCCTTCCTATCCAGCCGCGCTCTGTTGCCACAATCACGGACATGATGCCAAACCCGCTTCCGCCGGTGGTTACTACCTCGTCCCCATAGTTATAAGCAATGTTACTTCGTTCTCTTGCCAAACCGCTGACGGGATGCGCAAAATCCCAGAAATAGCGAAAGGTCTGCCGCTGCACCAGGTCCAGCAGCGCGCTGTCCGACAGGTTTTTGGGACGGTCCGCCGGGTTAAAAGCAGCAGGCGTTTTCTTTTTCTGCGCCTGCACCGTTATGCCGCCAACGAGTAAACAGGTAATGAGCATCAGCTTCTTCATAATTATATTTTTTTGGTAAAAGGCTAAGGCTTACAGTCCCGGTCCTTCAAACCCCAGGGCATTCAATCCCGATTTTACTTCAGGACAACTCATGAACAGATCCCACAGCAAGCCACTCCTGTAGTTTTCGATCATGATAACCTGAGGTCCCTGGTCTATAGCTAAAAAAGAATTGGAGAACCAAAGATCTGTCAGCGAAAAAGCATCAATAAACCCGTATTCCTTCCACAGCTTATCGCCCAGCACATAATAGAAAAACTTCAATGCAGCCATGCTTTTTTCAGGGGTGTAGGGCAGGGAGGATATGGCAGCAGTGGGTGCTATTACCCCAACATCGTTTTCCGGTGAGCTGGCTGTGTAGCCACCCGGGATATCACTTGCCGTAAGTCCCCAGCACGAATCGCCATAGCCGTAAGCTTTCGGATCATCTACACAATAGGCGTAATTGATCATGGCATGGTTCGTTGTCTGCATACTGTAATCTGCATAGGTATCTGATAAGCCCCCCGGCTTGATACCCAGGAACGAATAATGGGAAAGGAACAACGGACCACCCAGATTGGGACCCAGTGGCAGCGTGAAGCCAAACCAGGCAGCGCCGTTTCTCATATTACCGTCAGATGCCCATCCCCGGTGATATACTTCAGGGGGGATGCCATACGTGGGCGACGATGCTGCCAGTACATAGGTGATCAAACATTCATTCCAGCCCTTAACCGGTAAATTCATTTCCCAATTGTAGTCAGGGCTCCAGTGCCAGTACAATACGTCCTGTCCGTCCTGCCGGAACCAGTCCCATTCAACGCGGTGCCATATTTCGTTTATATCATCCCGTAAGCTTTGTTCCGCGCCGGCACCGTCAAAATATTGCCGGGCGCATAATAAGCCCTGCATCAGCAGGGAAGTCTCTACAAGGTCGGCGCCATCATCTTTCTCGCTGAAGCGGATGGCAGCGCCCGTAGTTCCGTTCATCCAGTGCGGATAAGCCCCTTTAAATGTCTGCGCGGTATTTTTTAAAAACGAAACAATGGTTTGGATCCTTTCCAGTCCCTGCTGCCGTGTAATAAAGCCCCGATGGATACCGGTAATCACGGTCATTACGCCAAAGCCAGACCCACCTGATGTAACAAGGTTGTTGTCTCCGTTGCTTCTCTCCCGCGCCATACCTGATACCGGGTGTGCAAAATCCCAAAAATACCCGAAGGTTTGCTGCTGCACCTTTGTTAACAGCTCATCATCGGAGATCACCGGGAATTTCCGGGAGGAATCAATACCTGTGGAGAACCTGGCAGTAGCGGCAGCCAACAAAGGCTTTCCATCCACCGATCGCAATTGTCTGTCTACCGAAATTAAAAAACGGGATAATCCTTCCAACCTGTGCTGCGGGATCAATACTACTTCCTTATCATCTCCGGCAAATTGCAACTGGACGCCGACAGGCTCATTCAGATCATTCAGCAGGGATATGGCAGCAGTGGCCGCCACTCTGTCAACAGGTAGCGTAAAACTGATATTTATAGTGGGTTCTCCACTCACCATCGAAATATTATCACCTGTTTCACTATCCACCTGTATGGCATTTACCCTGAAGCTTTCCTGCAAAACAGGATCTTCTTTTTTGCCACAGGCTATCAGCAAGGTGAGGCAGGTCATGATAATCGTTCTTGTCATAGGCGCTGTTGTCGTTGTTACAGGTAATTACAAATTTACAGGAATCAGTGAGAGAACAGGTCGTCTTTCTTAAAATGACGCAGATTAACAAGATCTTTTCGATCTGCTGCGCTCCAACCCGTATTCTACGGGTGGATTGCGTGGGTCGGTTACACTGTAAAATCAATAACCTATAGAAAGTGAATTGTTCCCGAATAGCCAGGCTGCGAGTTACACCCCGTTAAAAGTATTCCTGTATTCAAAACAGCGGGATCATTTACCCGGTCAAAACACAACTATAACCGGTAACCGTCCCCGGCAAACAGGCTTAATGCGGAATAAATAATAGTGACAGGCAAGCTCACTTTTTCATATGAGGCAATATTAGATTTTTCTTATTGAGCTGATCCATTATTTAGATTTTTTATCTATATTTAAACTGTACAGCCTGCTCCGGATGATATGGAAAAGCTGAACCTCGTTTTTAAGCAGCTGATGATACAGACCGATCCTTCCGTAAAAGAAAATATTTGACAAATACGTGGGTGTATCGAACGACCACATGAAAGAGAAAATGCGCCGGTCAACAACGGGATTGCTCAATGGACAGTTTGCCTGTCAACAGCATGATGGCTGACATACGGACACGTCCAGTTTCCTGCATTTTATTCCGTGGACAAATAAAATGCTCAATTACAACAGACAACCAAATTAAAACCATGCGATAGCCATGAGAGATCTGATGATTGTAATGCTGGCGATATGCTTTTTCTGCCTGCACGGGTGCAGGCAAACAGGCGGGGGACCAACAAGTCCGCATACATCGTTGAAAGACGCCTATGAGGGCGCTTTTTTGATCGGGGCGGCGGTGAACCCGGGTATTACTTCCGGCAGGAACAAAGCCTCACATGATATTGTCATTGATCAGTTCAATTCCATTACCGTTGAAAACGTGATGAAAGCAGCATTGGTGAATCCGGAGCCGGGCGTGTACAATTTTGCTCCGGCGGACGACTATGTGGCATTCGGCGAAAAAAACAAAATGTTTATCATTGGTCATACGCTGGTATGGCATAACCAATGCCCGGACTGGTTTTTCAAAAATGCCAAAGGCGAACCCAATACAAAAGAAGAACAGATCGAAAGACTGAGAAGCTTTACGGAAGCCCTTGCCGGCAGGTACAGCGGAAGGGTGCATGCCTGGGATGTGGTAAATGAAGTGGTGGGTGAAGATGGAAATTATCGTGAAAATACTGCCTGGGTAAAAGCCTTGGGCAATGGCGACACCCTGGTGAAATACGCTTTTAAATTTGCGGCACAATATGCACCCGATGCGGAGCTGTACTACAACGACTTTAATACCTGGCGTCCTGCGAAAAGGGATGGCATCATCCGGTTGATAAAAATGCTGCAGCAGGAAGGCATCCGCATTGACGGCATCGGCATGCAGGGTCACTGGGGATTGAATTATCCTGAGAACCATTATATAGAAGAAGCCATAGAAGCATATGCTGCTACCGGGTTAAAAGTGATGATCACGGAACTGGATGTGGATGTGCTGCCACTGACCAGTGAAGGACAAATCATCGGGCAGTGTTTTACAGACAGGCAATTTCAACTGGAGGAGTTTAAAAAATTCCTGGACCCCTACTCCCATGGCTTACCGGCAGATGTGGAACAGGCATTGACCAACAGGTATGCAGAGCTATTCGGCATCTTCTACAAGCACAGGAAAAAAATAAATCGCATTACCCTTTGGGGTGTAACAGACGATATGAGCTGGAAAAATGGTTACCCGATACCCGGCAGGACCAATTACCCGCTGCTGTGGACAAGAGAGCATCAGGAAAAGTCCGCTTTACATGCGGTGCGCAGCATTCCGGAACATGCAGATTGAACTGTAGTACAAAACGATTGCCAATCAGGAATCCCTATGGAGTGAACTATCAGGGCAGTTACATGATGCCCTGTAATATTTTCAATGAAAAAAGAATGGTTTAAAGTAAATTCGTCCTTTGCTATCCGGGCAATGGCGGCTACTTGTCAGCAGCTATTGATTTTTTTGTCAAACGAATTTTAATGGCATATTATGAAATTTAAAAAAATATTATTGTATATGAGTGCACTCGCGACCATGCAAAGCTGCGGTTCAGGAAACAATGCAGAGCGCAAGACCACCGACGGCCAGGAAGAAGTAAAAAACATTGAAAAAGTCGTTTTCGGCAGCTTACCCGATGGGTCGGAAGCTGACCTGTATATACTTAAAAATGCCGCCGGCATGGAAGTCAGGATCAGCAATTACGGCGGCATCATCACACACTGGACCGCCCCGGACAAAGAAGGCCGGTATGCGGATATTACCCTGGGCTGCGACTCATTGAGCGGCTACCTGAAAGGGGTTCCTTACTTCGGCGCTTTGGTGGGCCGGTTTGGCAACCGCATCGCCAATGGCAAATTCACACTGGACGGCAAAGAGTACACGCTTGCCAAAAATAACGGACCCAATTCCCTGCACGGGGGTATAAAAGGCTTTGATAAAGCGCTGTGGCAGGCAACGCCCTTAGACGGCGAAGAGCCGCAGTTAAAACTTCGTTATGTTTCGGCTGACGGAGAAGAAGGATTCCCCGGAACACTTACAACAGAAGTAACATATACACTACGAAAAGACAATGCGCTTTCAATAGATTATTCCGCTACCACCGACAAACCCACGGTAGTGAATCTCACCAATCATGCCTATTTCAATTTATCCGGCGATATGAGCAAAGACGTGCTGGAGCACGAAGTAGAAATAAAAGCCGACCGCTTTTTACCGGTAGACCAGACACTGATCCCAACAGGTGAACTGCGCCCTGTTGCCGGCACACCGTTTGATTTTACAAAAGCAAAAAAAATAGGCGCTGACATCAATGCGGATGATCAGCAAATAAAATTTGGTGGCGGCTACGACCATTGTTGGGTATTTGCAGACAGCAGCAACACCCTGAAGCAGGTAGCCACTGTATATGAACCGGGCTCCGGCAGGGTAATGGAAGTGTTTACCACCGAACCGGCTACCCAGTTTTATACCGGCAATTTCCTGGATGGCACAGTTACAGGAAAAGGAGGGATTGCGTATCAGCACCGTTCCGGGTTTTGCCTGGAAACAGAGCACTACCCCGATGCGCCCAATCAACCGGCATTCCCTTCAACCGGGCTGAAGCCGGGTGAAACTTACAAAACCACAACGGTCTATAAGTTCTCTGCCCGGTAAACCACCGGTATGATATGGATCAGTGGTTATCTTCCTCCTGGAGCGCCGCAATAGCTGCGAATTCATCCCTGAGCTTTACGGCAAGCCTTTCAAAAATGGAAAAATGCTTCATGTAAACCTTGTGGTTGTCCCTGTTGGGTTCAAACGTATCAGGTAGCTGCACATTCTCTGCGGCCTGGTCCAGCGTGGTATAGATACCCATGTCGGTTGCGCTTAGCAGGTAGGAACCCAACGCTACACTGTCCGAACCGGTTCCGGGTTTTATATGTACGGGCATATCAAATATGTCAGCCATCATTTGTGTCCACAGAGGGAAGGAAGCAAAACTGCCATTGGCAGAAAGGCTGTTTATCTCCCTGTGCTCCTTCAGCGTTTTGCCAATACTGAAAATTGCGTACATGATCCCTTCAATGGTTGCCCGTACCATGTGACGTTGCTCGTGTTTTATATTCAATCCGAAATACAGTCCCCTTGCATCCGGGTTCCAGATAGGCGCTCTTTCTCCCTGGAGGTAGGGCAGGAAAATAAGCCCCTCCGAACCCGGCGCCACACGGGCAGCATCATAGATCAGGGTATTTATACAATCTTCCAGGTCAAACGCCTTTTTAAAATCGCCGAACTGGGTAGCATACCATTCAAACACCGAACCTGCATTATTGGTTGGACCGCCGGAAACATAAATACCCTCTGTAAGGAGGTAGTTGAATAACCTTTGCTTCTCATCCTGCAATACCTCCCTGCCGATCACACGTACCGCCCCGCTTTCCTCCAGCGTCACCGTGGCTTTGCCATCGCCATATACCCCGGCGCCCAGGGTAGCCATGCAACCGTCGCTGGAACCTATCAGCAGCCGGGTATCATCGGGTACCCCGAGAGACCTGCAATACTCCTTTTTTAGCTTTGCGGGGGAATAAAAAATGGGAACAAGGTCGGGCAACATGGATTCGCTGATGCCTGCATGCTTCAACGCATTTGTTTCCCACTTCAGCGTATGGATATTCAACAGGCCGGTTGCCGAGGCAACGCTATAATCAATAAGATATTCGCCCGTCAGCTGGTAGATGATATATGTCTTGATCGATAAAAACTTACTGGCAGCCGCGAAACGGTCATATTCATTGTTTTTAAGCCAGGTGATCTTATTGAGTGGCGACATCGGATGAATGGGTGTACCGGTAGCTGTGTATAACAACTTTCCCAACTCCAGATTACTCAGGTCCTTCGCCTCTTTTTTTGCCCTACTGTCCGACCAAACCATGGCCCTTCCCAAAGGAACGCCCTTTTTATCGATGGGCAATACGCTGTGCATAGCCGAGCTGAAGCAGATACGGTTCACTTTATAACCCGACCGGTAGATCCTTTCATTGAGAAAATTCTTTAAGATATACAGCATGGTAATGAATATCTGTTCGGGATCCTGCTCGCTAAAGCCGGGTTTTATATGAAACGTCGGGTAAGTGCCCTTAGAAGAACCCAGCAGGTTTCCCTGCAGGTCAAACCCCGCCACCCTGATAGCGCCTGTTCCTATTTCAATAGTAATAATGCAATCCATATGTATTTAATTATCGGTGTTATTTTTTCTAAACGCGCTGGGCGTATAGCCGGTGAACTTTTTAAAGGTTGTTGCAAAATGCTGAGAAGAATAAAAGCCCACGTCCAACGCTATATCTGTTACGGACCTCTCTGTTTGCTTCAGCAATCGTATGGCTTCCGATATCCTGATATTGATCAGGTAATTCAGCGGTGAAAATCCTGTAAAGCTTTTTACTTTTTCAGAAAAAGCAGTAGCGCCCAACGCCATCATTGCCGCCATTTCATCCACCGTCCATTGGTGCAAAAGATTATCACGAAGCGCATGCTCCAGCTTCAGGAAGCTTTGGGGAAAGTCGCGCCGGGAGCTGTTTTGTTGTGTCAACTGCCTGGTAGCCAGGATAAGAAGCTCCTGCAGCAGCTGGTTGATACGCGTTGTAAAACCTAACTCCTGTGACCGGAGCTCGGCCTGTATGGTTTGCATAACCCTCCCCGCTTCCTTAAACCGCGACAGGACCGGATCGGTATTCAAAAATAATATCCGGCTGATGGTACGGTATTCATTTTCTGTAAACTGATACCATTTCCCGATATCCGCTTTACCATTTTGCCCGGATGCGCCAACCTGCAGGTGGATCCATGATAAAGTACCCAGGTCAAAAAAATCCTTCTCCCCGCCGATACATTGCCCCGGCAACACGATGACAAGATCACCGGGATACAATACATACTGCTTATCCCCGATCACCCAGGAGAATCGCCCGTCAATAACAAAATACAACCGCAAAAAACCGGAAACATCTTTTTTAAAAGAATCAAACCGGATCGTATTTATTTTCTGCAGGGCAAATTCAACGATATGCGGGAAGTTTTGAAGTTCCCCGGACTCTTTTGTATAGAGGCATTGATTCATGCAATCGTTGTTGAATCGTTATATCTGATAAAACCTGCCGCCAGGTTACTTGTTTAATATTCTGCGCTGTGTTTTTTTGGTAGTTTAAACAACGGATTTTGAAATACTTTGCAATACGTCTTAAAGGGTCATCGAAGCTCAAAACATAATTAAAGAAACGAAAAATTATGATACCGGGAAAAAGATACAGGCTGTTTTTCGTCCGGCGAACCGATTCATCGTAGATGACCGGAAACGGGCAAACCCATATGCCTTACATTAAACGTACTACCGGAAAACGAAGAAACAAACGATCAAACAGATCTTCGGATAATACCGGCTGAACCGTTGGTCAGCTTTACCTGGCTTATATGCGTATTAGCAACTAATGATCAGTCATGAAAAAGAAACTCAGAAGCACCGAATGGTTCGGCAAAGATGATAAAATGGGGTTTGTACACCGTTCCTGGTTTCGCAACCAGGGTTACCCGGATGATTATTTCCGCGGGCGCCCCGTGATCGGTATCTGTAACACCTGGAGCGAGCTGACACCCTGTAACGGGCACCTGCGGGATTTTGCGGAAATAGTGAAACGCGGGGTACTTGAAGCAGGCGGAGTACCTTTTGAGTTTCCCGTTTCTTCCCTGGGAGAAACCGTCATGCGCCCCTCTACCATGCTGTTCCGCAACCTGGCTGCCATGGATACGGAAGAAGCCATCCGCGCCAACCCGCTGGATGGCATTGTATTGCTCACCGGTTGCGATAAAACAACGCCTTCCACCCTGATGGGCGCCTGCAGTGTTGACCTGCCTACCATAGTCGTTCCCGGCGGACCCATGCTGAACGGAAGATTCCGGGGTGAATGTCTCGGGTCCGGCTCCTTCAACTGGATGGTGAAAGAAAAAATGCTGGTGGACAACTACACGCCTGAAGATATACTGGAAGCTGAGATCGGAGTAGCCCGGAGCGCAGGGCACTGTATGACGATGGGAACGGCTTCCACCATGGCTACCATGGTGGAAGCATTGGGACTGACGCTCCCCGGCGCTTCAGCTATACCTGCCGTTGATGCCAGGAAAAAAGTAATGGCACAACTATCGGGCAGGCGCATCGTAGAAATGGTGAAAGAAGATCTGACGCTCTCAAAAATACTTACCCGCCAGGCATTCGAGAATTCGATCGTAGTGAATGCTGCCGCAGGCGGCTCTACCAATTTCCTCATCCACCTGCTGGCGATCGCCGGAAGGATCGGCGTAGACCTCTCCCTTGAAGAGTTCGATACGATCGGCAGCCGGATCCCGTTATTGGTAAACCTCAAGCCATCCGGTAAATACCTGATGGAAGACTATTATTATGCAGGGGGCTTACCGGTGGTCATAAAAGAGCTGAAACAATATCTGCACAATGATGTCATTACCGTAAACGGTAAATCCCTGGGCGATAATAACGCTTCTGCCATCTGCTACAACGAAGATGTGATCGCACCGTTGAAAGCGCCGCTGCAGGAAAACGCCGGGATAGCCGTGCTGAAGGGCAATCTTTGTGAGGACGGCGCCATCATCAAACCGTCTGCCGCCACAAAAGCATTGATGAAGCACAGAGGCCCCGCAGTCGTATTTGAAACCATGGAGGACTATCATGCACGTATAGACGACCCCGGGCTGGATATAGACGAAAACTCGGTTATAGTGCTGAAAAACGTAGGGCCGGTAGGATACCCGGGAATGCCTGAAGTAGGTAATGTGGACCTGCCGGAGAAGCTGCTGAAAAACGGCGTGAAAGATATGGTGCGTATCTCCGACGGACGCATGAGCGGCACAGCAGCCGGCACGGTTATATTACATGTCTCCCCGGAATCGGCCATAGGTGGCACCCTGGCAATTGTTCAGAACGGTGATATCATAGAGCTGGATGTGGAGCAAAGAAAGCTGCACCTGCATATCAGCGATGAAGAGCTTGCAAAACGGAAAGCCGCCTGGACACCGCCCGCTCCCATGGCAGACAGGGGATATGTAAAAATATATATAGATCATGTGCAGCAGGCGCACCTGGGCGCAGATCTTGATAACCTGAGAGGCGGATCAGGATCGGAAGTGACAAGGGATTTGCATTGATAGCAGTCTTTATTAAAAGGGGTCTGGCAGCGCCGACCCCGGAGATATGGAACGCTACATCACTTCCCCGATCCGCATCAGCTTATTTTCTGCTCTACCGCTTTCATAAAAACGAACACCTGCCGATCCAGGGGTCGGCTACGCCAGCCCCCAGGTGGACGCAGGAACAAAGATTTCCAACCTTCGGAAGGTTGGAAACCACTGTTGTCCGGGGAAAGTATCAAAAGCCTTTACTGGCCTCGTTTTCCTTATCGCAGGCCCTCGCTGACTGAAAAACGGCTAAACACACGTCCAGAGCGGGTTTCATCTATTTTTAAAAATTTTTACCGGACACTACTGGTTCCGAACCCTCGATCTGCTGAAAACAACGATATGAAAGCGATCGGCAGGGCGATATTGATCATTTGCCAGAACTATGTC